>CAUPRW010000003.1:0-266191 GCA_963513825.1 uncultured Duganella sp. | reverse complement strand
TCGTCGGCAACCGCCCTCAAGGAACGGTTCTCACGCGAGTGTACCTTGATCAAGGCTTGCTCGATAAACGCATCAGAATACACTTTACTCATATCGCCTCTTAAAAAGTGAGGCGACAACTAGTCTGACACAGGGGGAATGACAGACTTGACCCCCGCAGGGATTTGCTAAAGCTTGCAACTCAAGTTATAGTGAGAATAATTCTCATTAAGATTTTGATGTCTGGCCCTACGCTGAACGGGAACACGCATGTCCAACGCTACTGCGCATCGACAAATAGGCACGCTCTACAACGAGCACCACGGCTGGCTGGCCAGTTGGCTGGGCCACAAGCTCAATTGCCGCAACCTGGGCGCCGAACTGGCCCAGGATACCTTTCTGCGACTGATGACGGCGCGTCTGCCGCAGGACTTGCGCGAGCCGCGCGCCTATCTGACGGCCGTCGCCAAGGGGTTGATGGTCAGCCATCTGCGCCGCCGGAAGCTCGAAAACGCTTATCTGGAGGCGCTGGCCACCCAGCCCGAGGCGCTCCAGCCTTCCCCCGAGGACCGCCTGGCCGTGCTCGAGACGCTCACCGAGATCGACGGCATCCTCGACCGCCTGCCCGACAAGGCGCGCCAGGTGTTCCTGCTGGCCCAGCTCGAGGGGTTGAGCTACGCCGAGATCTGCGCGCTGCTGAATCTGTCGCTGAGCACGGTCAAGCGCCACATGGTGCTGGCCTTCCGCCGCTGCCTGGCGGCGCTGTGACGGGCGCGGCGTGAGCGTGGCGGCGCGGCGCGCCCCGCCCGACGGGGCGGCGATATCGAAGCAGATCCTGACCGAGGCGGCAACTTGGCTGATGGAGTTGCACGACGGCCCGCTGAGCCAGCCCCAACGCGCGCAGCTCGACGAGTGGCGCCGGCGTAGCGCCGAGCACGAGCTGGCGTGGGAGAAAGCGACGGCGCTGATGGGCAAGTTCGGCACCCTGCCGCCGTCCGCCGCGGCGGCGCTCAAAACGGTGTCGATGCGCGAGCGGCGCGGCGCCGTCAAGCTGGCGGCAGCGCTGTTGGTGGCCGGGCCGGCCGGCTGGTTGGCATATCGCACCGCCCCGTGGTCCGACGCCGGCTTTCGCACCGCCACCGGCGAACGCCGCGATATCGTGCTGGCCGACGGCACCCGGCTGACCCTCAATACCGACACCCACGTCGACGTGGCCTTCGATCGCGCCCGCCGCATGGTCAACCTGCGGCGCGGCGAGATCCTTATCACCACCGCCAAGGATGGGACCTATCCGCCGCGCCCGTTCCTGGTGGGCGTCGGCGAAGGCGCGATCCGCGCGCTCGGCACCCGTTTCGCCGTGCGCCAACTCGACGAAGGTAGCCGTGTATCGGTGTTCGATGGCGCCGTCGAGCTGCGCCCGCGCGACACGCCATTGGCCGCGGCCGTGATTCCGGCCGGCCGCCAGTCGGCGTTTTACAGCGCGCGCGTCGAGCCATCCTCCGAGGCCGACGAGAACGCCATCGCCTGGCAGCACGGCATGTTGATCGCCGATCGCATGCCGATGGCGCGCTTCGTCGCCGAGCTGAACCGCTACCGGCGCGGCACGCTGCGCTGCGACCCGGCCGTGGCAAAGCTGGCGGTGTCGGGCGCGTTCCCGCTGGTCGACATCGACCTGACATTGTCGCTGCTGGAGCAAACCCAGCCGGTCAAGCTGCGTTATGTCACCCGCTTCTGGGCCACCGTGGGGCCGGCCTGAAAGTGGGGCGGCGGCGGTTGGGGAATGCTCAGGCCGTGTCCAAATGACAGACTTGACCCCGAGGGGTTCGAGGGTTTGGGCGGTCAGCCGGCGGCGATTTTGTTGAGCGCTGCCACCAGTTGGTCGAGCTGCGCCGTCTGCGTGAATAGCGCCGGCGTCACCCGCACGCAGCTGCCGCCGGACGGGCCGTGGCGCACCACCGTGAAGATGCCGAACTCGTCCATCAGCCGCCGCGCCAGCGCGATGTTTTGCTCGCGCGTGCCTTGGCCGCGCAGCCGGAACGATGTGACCGCGCCGTACATGCCGTCCACGTCCGGCGTCAGCACGTCGACGGTGCCGAGCGGCCGCACCCGGCCGACCCAGTAGTCGCGCAGATGGCGCAGCCGGGCGCCCTTGGCGGCCGTGCCGATCTCCTCGTGCAGGCGCAGCGCGGCCGGGATCGTCATGACGGCGGCCGAGTTGAGCGTGCCCGAATGCACGCGCGAACGGATGTCGCCGGCCGGATGGTCGCGGTCGCCCAGGTGCACGCCGATGTCGGCCAGCCGTTCCTTGCGGATATGGATGAAGCCGAGCCCGAGCGGCGCGCCTATCCATTTGTGCAGGTTGCCGCCGACGAAATCGGCCCCCAGATCCGGCAAGCGGTAATCGAGCTGCCCCCACGACTGCGCCACGTCGACGATCACGTCCACGCCGCGCCGCTTGGCCAGGCGCGTGATCTCGGCCACCGGAAACACCAGCCCGGTGCGGTGGCTGATATGGGTGAGCAGCAACAGGCGCGCGCGCGGATGGTCGCGCAGCGCCCGCGCGTAGGCGTCGATCACGCCCTGGCGCGTGGCCGGCTCCGGAATGCGGACCACGCCCACGCGCGCGCCGCGCCGCTCGGCCAGGTCGTGCATCGCGTATTGCATGGCGTCGTAGTCGAGGTCGCCATAGAGGATGGTGTCGCCCCGGCGCACCAGCTGGTAGTTGGCGATGAGGTTTTGCAGCGACTCGGTGGCGCCGCGCGTGAGGGCGACTTCGTCGACCGGCACGCCGAGGTGGCGCGCCAGCTGCTGCCGGATCGCCTCGGTGCCGGCGCCGTCGAAGCTCTGGCGCAGCAGCCGCGAGTTGTCGCGGTTGAGCAGGTCGATGTTGCGCTTGAAGTCGTCCGCGACCTGCCTGCCCATGATGCCGTAATAGGCGTTTTCCAGATTGATGAACTCGTCGCTGACGTCGTAGCGCGCGGCGACCGTGCGCCAGTAGGATTCATCGTCGGCGGCGGGCTGCGTCTGCGCGCGCAAGTCGCCGGTAGCGGCGAGCGCGGCGATGGCGGAGCCGTGCAGGAAGGCGCGGCGGTTCAGCGTATCGGTCATGGCGGTATCCGGTGGGGGAGAAGCGTTGATTCTACCTCCCCGGCCGCGGCGCCGGGCCCGGCCCTGATCGGACAGCTGCCCGGTGATCGGCAAACCGGGCGCCGCCTCGGCCCGACAAGTGACTTGCATATTGTCATGAACCCGTCACGTTGGCGCCCTAGACTAAGCGCTTCCCAATTTTGCGAGCAACCGTCCCATGAGCGTATCAGGCGAAAAAAAGACCACCATCGAACCGATCGGGGCGCCCCGTCCGCAGCGCCGTAGCTTGCTGAAGATGGGCCTGGCGTCGGCGTCCGGCCTGTCCGTCGGCGGCCTGCTGGCCGGCTGCGGCGGCGGCAACGGCGAGATCGGCAACAGCGGCAACGGCGGCGCGACGGCGCCGGTGCCCGTGCCGCCGGCGACGCAAATTTCCAGCTTCGCGCTGGCCGTGCTGCCGGACACGCAGTTCTACTCCCGCTACGCGACCTCGTCGGAAAGCAACCAGTACCAGCGCCACTACGGCAACGAACCGTTCGCCGCGCAGACCAACTGGGTCGCGCGCAACGCCGCCGCGCTCAACATTCCATTCCTGATCCACCTGGGCGACGTGGTCGACCAGGTCGGCAAGCCGGAGCAGTGGAAGGTGGCCGACAGCGCCATGCAGGTGCTGGAAGTGAACAAGGTGCCGTATTCCATACTGGCCGGCAACCACGACGTCGTCAACGATCTCGACTACACCGGCGACCAGGGCAAGGGCACCGACACCCAGCGCGTGCTGGCCAACGAGCCTTATCTGCAGTGGTTCGGCACACGGCGCGCGCAGCGCCAGGCCACTTTCGGCGCGCGCGACAGCACCGGCTTCCACGAGTACCACACCTTCACCGCGCAGGACCAGAAGTTCATGGTGCTGTCGCTGTCGTGGCGCATCTCCGACGCCGGCATCGCCTGGGCGCGCAAGGTCATGGCCGACAATCCGACCCTGCCGGTGATCCTGGTCAACCACCAGCTGCTCAACATCGCCGCCGACGCCGTCAGCCCGCTCGAGACCGACTACGGCAAGATGCTGTGGGAAAAACTTATCCGCGATAACGACCAGATCTTCATGACCTTGAACGGCCACCACCACGGGGCCGCGCGCCTGACCAAGACCAACAACTTCGGCAACGCGGTCGAGGAAATGGTGGTCGACTACCAGATGGACTACCAGGGCGGCAACGGCCTGATGCGGCTGTACGAATTCGACCTGACCAACAAGCAGATCAAGGTGCTGTCGTTCTCGCCGTGGGTGCCGATGAAACCGGCCGACACGCGCAACGGCTTCGACCGCGCCGTGCTCACCGAGGCCAACGAGGCGTTCACCATCAACATCGACTTCGCCAAGCGGTTCGCGCGCTTCAACCCCACCTTCGGCGTCGGCAAGGCGACGGTCGCCTCGTCGCTGGTCGAGCAGGCCAGGGCGCTGGTGCTCAAGGGGTACACGGAGCCGGCCGTGGTCGCGCCGGTGCCGCCGAAGGACGCGGACGACTATCCGAAGGTCGCCTCGACCGTGGCGCACTGGCGCTTCTTCGGCGGCACCGAGGGCGCGGCCGTGGCGCCGGGCACCCGCATCGCCGACGTCACCGGCGCCAATCCGTTGACGCGCGATGCGCTCAACCAGGGCGGCATCGTCGGCGCCGAGGCGGGCGACATCGTCTGGAGCGCCGACCGCCACCGCCTGTCGTCGGCGCCGGGGTCGGTCAGCTTCGTCAACACCGACAAGAACCTGCCGCGCCTGAGCTACTTCGTCACCGACCCCGCGGCCGCGATCAACGCGCTCACGTTCGCCAAGACCGGCTACACGATCGAAGCCTTCGTCAAGATCAACCAGGCGTGGGACAAGACCAAGCACGCGTGGATGAACATCATGACGCGCGACGGCAAGCGTGGCGACCTGGCCGGCTTCAACGGCGGTGATCCGGAGTCGCCGCCGCTGCTGTTCGCCATTTCCAGTTTGCGCGAGGTGCAGTGGGAGGTGGTGCCGGACGTGGTCGGCGCGCGCGACGCGCTGGCCAGTTGGTCGGGCGAGATCATCGCCGGCACGTGGGTGCACATCGCGATCGTCAACGACCCGGTCACGCACGACACGGTGATGTACGTGGAAGGCGCGCCGGTGCTGCGCAACAGCAGCAACGTCGTCGGCATGGCGACGTTGTCGGCGACGTCGCGCTGGGTCGTTGGTGGCGGCTCGTGGGACGGCGCGCGGGCGGACGGCTTCTTCGGCAATATCGGCGAGGTCAGGGTGGCCGCGGCCGCGCTGGCGCCGGCACAGTGGTTGACGGCGCGCCGCACTTGAACGCTTTGCGGGCGCCGTCGGCGGCTTGGGTTTGCGCCGCCGATGGCGCGTAGATGGCGCATTGCGCTTCGCGCCCGGCCTGCCGGACGGGCAGGCCGCTTCCTCGATGGGCCGGCGGGGCGCTTATTACAACCCATCGAGATTGGCGCGCGTGTTCGCCGCCTGCTCCCGTAGCGCCGCCAGCGCCGCGCCGTCCATCTTCCTGAGTTGTTGGTACACCATTCCAAGCCGGTGGTTCTTGGCCAGCGTATCCCGATTGCGATCGAAGAAATCCCAGTACAAGGCGTTGTACGGACAAGCCTTCTCGCCTGTCCTGGCCTTTTTGTCGTAGTGGCAGCCCTTGCAGTAGTCACTCATGCGGTCGATGTACGCGGCGCTCGATACGTAAGGCTTGGTCGCCAGCAGCCCGCCATCGGCATACTGGCTCATGCCCAGCGTATTGGGCAGCTCCACCCATTCGAACGCGTCGATATAGATCCCCAAATACCATTGATGCAGCTCATACGGCGACAATCCCGCCAGCAGCGAGAAATTCCCGATCACCATCAGCCGGTTGATGTGGTGGCTGTGCGCATGTTCGAGCGATTGCCCGATCGCCGTCGCCACGCAGCGCATGCGCGTCTTCCCCGACCAGAACCAGTGCGGCAGCGGCGCGTTGTGGCCGAAGGTGTTGAGCCGCTCGTACCCCGGCATCCGGTGCCAGTACACCCCGCGCACGTACTCGCGCCAGCCCAGTATCTGCCGTATATACCCCTCGGCCGACGCCAGCGGCACGGCGCCGTCGCGCCACGCCGCCTCGACCCGTTCGACCACGGTGCGCGGATCGAGCATCTTGCTGTTCATCGCGAACGACAGCAGCGAGTGGAACAGCCGCCACGCCTTGAAGCTCATCGCATCCTGGAACTGGCCGAAGTGCGGCAGCCCATGCTTGACGAAGCGCTCGAGCTGTTCGAGCGCCTCGGCGCGGTTCAACGGCCATGCGAAGTCCTCGGCGTTCGGCTCGCCGAAGCTGCCAACGCCGGCCGCCCGTATCGTCTCCCACAGCGCGCTGTGGTCGTGGCGTCCGCGCAGGTCGGCCGGCTCCCACGGCATGCCTTTCCAGCTGCCCCGGTTGTCATGGTCGTAGTTCCACTGACCGCCGGCGGGCTTGCCCGTTTCGGACACCAGCACCTTGTGACGCGTGCGCATATACCGGTAGAAGCGCTCCATCAACCAGCTCTCATGGCCGGTGAACACTTGCGCCGCCTCGTCGCGCGCGGTGTAGAAATGCTCGGTATCGTCCATCGCCGACGGGATGTGCAGTCCGTTCGCGTAATCGGCCAGCTGGCGATCGAGCCGCCATTCGTCCGGAGCCTGCCAGTGGAACACGCCGGCCTGGTAATGGTCGATCAGATGGTCGAGATTTGCGGGCAGCGACTGGCGGTTGTCCGGATCGTCGATGCGCAGGTAATGGACGCGGTGGCCGGCGCCGGTCAGCCGCGCGGCCAGATCGCGCATGCCGGCGAAGATGGCGATGATCTTTTGCGCGTGGTGGAGCACGTAATCGGTCTCCTGGCGCACTTCCATCATCACGAAGACGACGTCGTCGTCCGGCCGCGCGAACCAGCTGTGCTGGCAGTTGAGCTGGTCGCCGAGGATCAGCTTGAGCGCCGGCTTGTTTTTCGAGGTCATGCCTTGCTCCGCTGACGTTGATAGGCGCCTTGCGGGTCGTGCATGCGGGCCTGGCAGCCACCGCGAGGATCCGTGCCGCGCCCGGCGATATAGCGCCAGTTGCCTTGGTTGGAGTTGACGTCGTAGTCGGGCTTGCGCGCAGGCGCGGGCTTGTCGGATAGTCGCAGGTCGTTGCGTAAGCTGTGGAACACGATGGTGGCGGGGGAGGTCATGATGCGAGCCACCTTAGAGCAAGACCGTCGGGTCGTCCAGTGCGCGCGTTGCGGTCGGTGCCTAAAAATGGTTCAATGGCGGTTCAATGGCCCGGGTTCAGGTGACGGAAATGGTGGAAATAAATAACATGCCGGTGCGCCGGCTCAGTCCTCAAAAACTCCGCTTGAGCAAGTGGACGGCTATGAAGCCCGCCAATAAGGAGAAGCATTTCATGGTGGTGGAGCTGGTCGAGCCGGAGTCTCCGGGCGGGCCGGTGGTCAGCGTGGTGTTGGAGGCGGTGCATTCGCGCCGCCGGCAAACCATGCCGTGGCGCGAGCTCGAAGATTTAGGCCGGTGGGCGCAAGGCTGGCATTGAGGGGCTAGGTTCAGGCGCGGCCGAGTACCGCCGCCGCCGCCATCAATTCGTCGATCAACGCCAGCGAGCTTTTCCCCGACAGCGAATGCGGATCGAATTCCGCCGTCGCCGAATACCGCAGCAAGGTGCCCGGATTGAGCTTGTTCAAATTGGTCTGACCCATGGTCCAGCCGGAGTAGCGCCGTTCGCAGATTTCCTCGTAGTGCAGCAGCACCACGTCGGTGTGCCGCGTGTCGCGCAAAATCTTGCCGTAAAGCCGATTGACCTGATCGCGCCCGCCCTCGATCACCTGCAGGTACGAACGGTCGCTATGGCACAGCACTCCCGTGATGCCATGCTTCGGATTGTAGGCATGCGATTGCTGCATGATGGCGGTCACCGCGCCCGTCTGCGTGTCGACGGCCGCGCGGCTGGCATACAAGAGTCGTACTAGCATCGGTATATCTCCCTTGATTATCAGCGTTTGATCAACGACAGGAATTCGCGCCGCAGCGCCGGGTCTTTCAGGAAGGAGCCGTGCATGACACTGTTGATCATGCGCGCGTCCATGTCCTTCACCCCGCGCCACTGCATGCAAAAGTGGTCCGCCTCCATGATAACCGCCAGGCCGTCCGGCTGCATCTTTTCCTGCAGCAGATCGGCCAGCTGCACCACGGCCTCCTCCTGGATCTGCGGCCGGCTCATGATCCAGCTGGCCAGGCGCGCGTACTTCGACAGGCCGATCAGGTTCGAATGCTGGTTCGGCATCACGCCGATCCACACCTTGCCGATCACCGGGCACAGGTGGTGCGAGCAGGCGCTACGCACGGTGATCGGGCCGATGATCATCAACTCGTTCAGGTTGGCGGCGTTGGGGAATTCGGTCACCGGCGGCATGTCGACGTAGCGGCCGCCGAACACCTCGTTCATGTACATCTTGGCGACGCGGCGCGCCGTGTCCTGCGTATTGTGGTCGCTGACGGTGTCGATGACCAGGCTTTCCAGCACCTTTTGCATATGGCCGCTCACTTCGTCGAGCAGTTCGTCGAGTTCACCGGGCTCGATATAGGCGGCGATGTTGTCGTTGGCGTGGAAGCGCGTTTTGCTCGCCACCAGGCGCGCGCGGATGCGCTCGGAGGCGGAGAGGGTGGCAGGGCGATAGGTCGGAGGCTGCTCGGTGGTCATGCGGTAGTCCAATCAGAATTCAAATAAGGGGTACGACAGCGGTGTTGGCCGCGTTCATTGCCGGTCGGGCAGCGGCAGGCCTTCGGCAAACGCCAGCCTTTCCAGCGCCTGCTCCATGATGACCCGCGCGTGTCCCGCGCTGCGGCCCAGGTCTTCGTGCAGGGCCGCGTCGCCGGCGTTGCGATTTTCGCATTGCAGGCTATAGCGCTCGAAACTGGCCAGCATCATCAGTATATCCGCCAGATGGCGCGGACACTCACAATTGATGCTGGTGGAGGCGGCGGCCAGCGCCAACAACGCCTGGTCGTCGAGGCGGCGCGGGACCGGCGCGGCCACCGGCGGCGGTGGCGGACGGGCGCCGCCGCTCAGCGCCGTGCCGCACAACAGGGCCACTTCGGCCGGGTCGGACGGCGCGCGCGCCACCAGGCAGCCATGCTCGCGCAGGCGGCGCACGGTGGCGCTATCGCAAAAGCGGTACAACACGACCACGGTACGGACCTGCATCGCCCGGCGCGCGGCCTGGATTTGCGGCAGCGCGTCGGCGCTCATCTCGGACGATTCGATCAGCAGCACGTCGGCGGAGACGCCGGCCATCGCCTCGGCCGCGCCCTCGAGCTGGAAGCAGCTGGCGACGATGTCGAGCTGCGGCGCGGTGCGGATGGCGCCGAGCCGGCGGGCCAGCGCGGCGCCCGCCACGGCGACCTTGAGCGTTTGCGTCGCCGCGCCGGCGTTCGACGGTGCCGCGCCGGCCAGGGCCATCAGCTCGTCCGCTTCGAGGCGGGCCACCGTGCCGATGGCGTGGCCCTGGTCGACCACGCGCTTGAGCAGGCCCAGCCGGCGCACCTGGTCGGCCGAATACAGGCGCTGGCCGTGGGGTGAGCGGTCGACGTTGGAAACGCCGTAGCGGCGCTCCCACACACGCAGCGTTTCCACCGGCAGGCCGGCCAGCCGGGCGGCCACGCCGCTGCGATACCCCGTGGGCTTGGATTCCGGGTTTTCTTCTGCTTTTGTCATGGTAGCTCCTCTATTGCTTGTTCGCGGTTGGTCGCATTCTAGCAGTTTGCGGTTCACATCCTAACATGAACTGGAATTGAACCGTTTAAAACCGGTCAATCCTTGGATCTCCGGTGGCTTGTCTCTATACTTCGGCCAGGGCGCAGGCGCTCGATATTCCCGTCATTCCGCGCCGTGGCGTGGCTGGCGCGAACGGGCTGGCGTTTTGTTTTGTCATTTCTATTTACATGAAAGGCGGTTCACGATGCCGGATGCGCGTCTTGATGTGGCGGTGGTCGGGGCGGGGCTGGCTGGTTTGTCTTGCGCCCGTCAACTGCAGGAAGCGGGCTGCCGCGTTACCGTGTTTGAAAAGGCGCGCGGCCCGGGCGGCCGCATGAGCACGCGCCGCGCCGACGGCTGGCAGTGCGATCACGGCGCCCAGTACTTCACGGTGCGCGACAGCGCCTTCCGCCAGGAGGTCACGCGTTGGGAGGCCGCCGGCGTTGCCGCGCTATGGGAGCCGAGGATGGCCGTTATCGGCGCCGGCGGTACGGAGCCGGACAGCGTGGCGCGCTTCGTCGGCGTGCCGCGCATGAGTGCTCCGGCGGCGTCGCTCGCCGCCGGGCTGCGGGTGCAAAGCGGCGTGACGATCGTCGATATGCGCCACGAGGGCGAGCGTTGGCGCCTGCATTCCAAGGAGCAGGGCCTGCACGCCGAAGGCTACGACGCGCTGGTGCTGGCCGTGCCGGCGCCGCAGGCGGCAGCGCTGCTGGAGCCGCTGCTGCCGCTGACGGCGATGCAGTCGAACGCGGTCGCCATGCTGCCCTGTTGGACGCTGATGGCCCGCTTCGATCGGCCCTATAAGCCGGGCTACGAAGCGGCCTTCATCAACCAAGGCCCGCTGCGCTGGATCGCCCGCGACAGCTCCAAGCCGGGCCGCACGGGCGACGAGGTATGGGTGCTGCAAGCGAGCGCCGAATGGAGCGCGCAGCATCTCGAAGATGATGAGTCGGTGGCGACCGCGTTGTTGCTGGATGCCTTCGCCGCGTTGGGCGGGCCGGCGCCGCAGGCGGCGACGGCGCACCGCTGGCGCTACGCCAAGGCCGGCGCGCCGTCGTCGCGGGGCGCGCTATGGCTGCCGGCCGTGCAAGTGGGATTGTGCGGCGACTGGCTCGGCGGCGGCAGGGTGGAAGACGCCTGGTTGAGCGGCCAGGCGATGGCCGCCAAGGTGCTCGCTAAAACTCCGTGCTTGCCGTGACCGCGAAGGTGCGCGGCGCGCCAAGCACCAGGTAGCCGGTCCCCTGCGAGCCGCCGGCCGAGGCCCAGTAGCTCTTGTCGGTCAGGTTGTCGATACGGGCGCGCAGCGTGTAGGTGCGGCCGTCCAGGTCGAGCTGGAAGCGCGCGCCGGCGTCGAGGCGGTTCCACGATGGCAGCTTTTGCGTGTTGGCCGCGTTGGCCCACTGCGATGCGGTGTGCACCGCGCGCGCCGACACGCTCAATCCGGGCACGCCCGGCACGTCCCAATCGACACCGAGATTGACCTGCGACTTGGGCACGCCGATGACGTCCCTGCCGTCGGTCGCGCCACCGGCGGTGCGCTTTTGCTCGGCATCGAGCAGGGTGGCGCCACCGAGCACACGCAGCCCGCGCAATGGTTCGCCGAAGGCAGACAGTTCGGCGCCGCGGTTGCGCTGCTCGCCATCGATGCCGAAGATCCGGGTGGACGGGTTGAGCACCCCTTGCGGCTGCGTGGTCGTAAACAGCGCGGCGTTGGCGCCGAAACGGCCGGCGTCGTACTTGATTCCGACTTCCTTCTGGCGCGATTTATATGGCGCGAAGATCGTGCCGACGTTGACGGCGGTCGATCCGGCCACCGCGCCCTGTTGCAGGGCCTCGATATAGTTCGCGTACAGCGACACCCGCTTCGACGCCTTGTACACCAGCGCCGCGATCGGACTGTTGGCGCTTTCGCTGTAATAGGCGCTTTGCAGGCCGGTGTTGTAGGCGTAGCCGGTCTGCTTGAGCCGCTGGTGGCGCACGCCGACGGTCAGCAGCACGCGGTCGTCGAGCAAGCCCAGGCTGTCGGCGATGGCGGCGCTGGAGACTTCGATCTTGTTGGTGGTGCGCGGATCGGCCAGGGAGTTGCCGAAGGTCGTCAGCGTCGGCAGCGTCATCGCCGGCGGGTTGTACAGGGACGTGGGCAGGTAGGCCGATGTCGCGTAGGCGTTGCGTGAATCGAGGTCGAAACCGGTGGCCGTCACCGCCAGCTTGTGGCTCACGGCGCCGGTGCGCAGCGCCGCGCGCAGGCCCACCTCACCGGTTTGCAGATGGTCTTCGCGGGCGTTGTCGAAGCGGCGCATGTTGCCCGCGCCGGCGGCGGAGGTCAGGTTCAAGGTGCTGGCAAGGCGGTTCAATTCGTGGCCGCGCCGGGCCCCGAACGAGGCCCACGCCACCACGTCCGTGGCCACGTCCCATTCGCCGCGCAGCGTGCCGAAGACATCGCGCTCGCTGGAGAAGTCCCATGGCTGGCCGAAGTTGGCCGAGCCGTCCGGCGCGGCGGGAATGGCCAGCGTGGCGGCGACGTTGACGGCCGGCCGCGCGTGGCGCAGTTTGCTGTCCTGCCAGCCCACGTCGGCCGACAGGCGAAAGCCGCGTCCGCGATAGTCGCCGCCCAGCGCGGCCAGCCGCAGCTCGCGGTCCTCGTCGTCGATGGCGGAGCCGCCGTGGCGCCGCACGGCGTTAAAGCGCAGGCCGAAGCGGTTCTCGTCGCCGAAGCGACGGGCGATGTCGGTGGCCAGGTAGGTCTGCTTGCCCGACTGCAGACCGGCGGAGATCGACGTCAGCGGCTGGTTGGGTGCGCGCTTGGGCAGCAGGTTGATGGCGCCGCCGATGCCGCCGCCGGTCGGCGAGGCGCCGTTCAGGAAGGTGTTCGCGCCGCGGAAGACCTCCACGCGCTCGAGCAGTTCGGCCGCGATGTACTGGCGCGGCAGCACGCCGTTCAAGCCGTTGTAGGCCAGGTCGTCCGAATTGACGGGGAAGCCGCGGATGATGTAGACCTCCTGGTAGTTGCCGAAGCCGCGCGCCACGCGCACCGACGGGTCGCTTTGCAGCACGTCGGCCACGCTGCGCGCCTGCTGGTCCTCGATGAACTGTTGCGTGTAGTTGGTGCTGTTGAAGGGCGTGTCCATGGCCTCCATGTTGCCGAACAGGCCGACCCGCCCGCCCTTGGCGACCTGGCCGCCGCCGAAGGTCTTGGACAGGCCGCCGGCCGAGGCGTCGGCGCTGGCGCTGATGACGACCGTTTGCACTTCGGCTTCGGTTTGCGCGTGCGCGGAGAAAGTGGAGAGGGCGGAAAGGACGCAGGCGGTGGCGGTCTTTAAGACTGGATGCATTGGGCTTTATTTAAATGGGAATAAGAATTATTCCCATTGTCCTTGCCGGCGGCGGTCCTGTACAGTCTTTCTTAAGGAATAGACGGGGATGCCACGCCCTGCACGCCGGCCAGCGCGAGGATGGTCAGCATGACGTTTTGCGGCGCGGCGTGGGCGTTGGTCGGCGCCCACCACTCGTTCTTTTCCGAGTGGTAGCCGCCGGAGCTGCCGCCGGCCGGCATGGTGATGGCCGGGATGCCAAGGCTCATGGGCAGGTTGGCGTCGGTCGAATGGGGGCCGTCGAGCAGCGCCGGCCTGCCTTGCGCGGTGGCCGCCGCCAGCGCCAGCTTGACGATGGACGCGTCCTTGGCCATCTGGCCGGCCGGGCGGTCGCCGATCAAGACGATGTCGGCGCTGATCGCCTTGCTGTTCCAGCGCTCGTTGGTGTCGTCCACGCCGCGCAGGATCGCCGCTTTGATATTGCGCTCGGTCTCGGCCAGCAGCGCCGCGTCGGACGAGCGGATGTCGATCAACATGCTCGCCGCGGCGGCGATGCTGTTGACCGATTGCCCGCCTTCGATCACGCCGACGTTGAAGGTGACCTTGGGCTGGGACGGCACGCGCAGATCGTCGATGCGGGCGATAACGCGGCCGGCGGCGTGCACCGCCGACGGCAGGCCAAAACCCTCGTAACTGTGGCCGCCCGGCCCGCGCACCGTCACCTTGAAGCGGCGGCTGCCGGTGCCGATGTGGGTGACCGGATCGCCGTTGGCGCCGAGCGCAGGCTCGAGGCCGACGAAGGCCTTGATGTCCTTGCGTTGGCTGAACAGATGCTTGACGCCTTTGAGGTCGCCCAGGCCTTCCTCGCCGACGTTGGCGACCATCAGGATGTCGCCCACCGGCGCCACGCCGGCCTCGCGCATGGCGCTGGCGATGGTCAGCACCGCCGCCAGCGAGCGGGCGTTGTCGGCGATGCCGGGCGAGTAGAAACGGCCATCTTTTTCACGCACGGTCAGGTCGGTGCCGGCCGGGTAGACGGTGTCGAGGTGCGCCGCCAGCACGATGGTCGGCCCCTTGCCGGCGCCGCGATAGGTGCCCAGCACGTTGCCCGCTTCGTCCAGGTGCACGTCCTGCAGGCCGGCGGCCTTCATGCGCGCGGCGTAGTCGGTGGCGCGCGCCGACTCGGCGAACGTCGGCGCCGGGATCGCGTTGATCGCCAGCGTGTTGGCGGTGGTGGTGGGCTCGTTTTTTTCGATGTAGGCCAGCGCCCGTTTCACCGCCGGCTGCGCGGCGATGCGCGCCATGGTTTTTTGTTCGTCCTGGCCGTGGGCCGGCGCCGGCAGGATCATGGCCAGGGCGGCGCAGGCGGCGCCGAAGGTGAGGGATGGGTTCAAAGCGGGCGGCGTGCGGGGCATGGGCTTCCTGTGGCGTTTAGTGCAGGGTGGCGATCATCGACAACAGGGCGTCGACGTCGATCGGTTTGACGAAATAATGGTCGAAGCCCGCTTCCCGGGCCAGTTCGCGGTCCTCCTTGCGGCCGTAGCCGGTCACCGCGGCGATGGTCGCGCCGGCCGTTTGCGGCAGCTGGCGCAGCCCGCGCGCCAGATCGTTGCCGTTCAGGTCTGGCAGGCCGATGTCGAGCAGGCACAGTTGCGGCGAGTGGGCCTGCGCCAGCTCCAGCCCCGCGTGCGCCGTGTGGGCCACGAACACCTCGTGGCCGACGGTTTCGAGCAGCAGCTGCAGCGTTTGCGCGGCGTCGATGTTATCGTCGACCACCAGCACGCGCAAGCTCGTTTGCGGCGCGGGCGCGGGCGCCACCGGTGCCGGTGCCTGCGCCCCTGCCGAACCGGGCAACCTGATGGTGAAGGCGCTGCCCTGCTGGTCGCCGCCGCTGTCGACGGTGACGGTGCCGCCGTGCAGTTCGACCAGCGTCTTGACCAGCGCCAGGCCGAGTCCCAGGCCACCCTGGGCGCGGTCGGAGTTGCGGTCGGCCTGGGCGAACAACTCGAACACGCGTCCGCGCAATTCGTCCGACATGCCGATGCCGTTGTCGCTGATGACGATCTTGACCTCGCCCGCCTCGGCGCGCGCCAGCAGCCGTATGGCGCCGCCGGCCGGCGTGTACTTGGCCGCGTTGTTGAGCACATTGACCAGCACCTGCACCAGCCGTTTATGGTCGCCCATCACCTGCAGCGCCGTCTCCGGCAGCACCAGGTCGAAGCGGTGCTGCTTGGCGCGCATCATCGGCTCGGCCTGTTCGACGGCGTCGGCGATGATGTCGGCCAGGTTGAGCGGCACGCGCGTCAACGTCACCAGGCCGCGCGTGACGCGCGAGACGTCGAGCAGGTCGTCGACCAGGCGCGTCATGTGCGTGACCTGGCGCACGATGATGGCGGCCGTGCGCTCGACCGCCTGCGGGCTGGCGTTGCCGCTCTGGAGCAGCTGGGCGCCGGCGCTGATCGGCGAGAGCGGGTTGCGCAGCTCGTGCGCCAGCATCGCCAGGAACTCGTCCTTGCGCTGGTCGGCCTGGCGCAGCTGGGTCTCGGCCAGCAGGTGCTGGCGTTCCTTCTCCTGCAGCGCGGCGGCCATGGCGTCGAGCGCGCGCGCCAGTTCGCTGATTTCCTCGTTGCCGTAGGCGATGCCGCTGCGCGCGCCCAAGGTGCCCGAGGCGATGCTGTTGGCGGTGGTGGCGAGCCGCTTGACCCGGCGCAGCACCAGCACGTCGCCGACGAACCACGCCGCCAGCAGCGCCAGGATCAAGGTCGCCGCCAGCGCCAGCAGGTCGAGCTTCTGGTCGCGCCGCGCGACGGCGGTGATGTCGTCGGCCGGAATGCCGATGGTGACGGTGTAGTCGGACAGGCCGTTGTTGCCGACGCGGGCGAAGCGGTGCAGCCGCTCGATGCCATCGGGACCGGTCAGCAGCACCGGCTTGCCCGGCTCCCCGGCCATGGCCGCGCGCATCTCCGGCCACACGTCCTTGCCGTACCACTGCTCGGGATGGGGCTTGCGCGCGATGATCCGGCCCTCCGAATCGGCCGTCAGCAGCAGGGAGTTGGGCGGCAGCTGGATGTCGGCGACGAAGCGATCGAGCTTGGTCAGGTCGAGCGCGGCGAAGACCACCGCCTGCACCTGCTGGCCCTCGTCGAGCAGCGGGTAGGTGAGATTGACGGTGTGCTTCTGGATCACGCGGCCGAAAATGTAGCCGCCGGCGACGAAGCGGCGCAGGTGGACGGCGCGGCGGAAGTGGGTGCGGTCGCTCAGGTTGACCGGGGTGCGCGACGGGATCGAGGTGCAGCTGACGTCGCCGTTGAGCTGGATCAGGCCGAAGTTGGCGTAGTCCGGATTCTGGTTGTGGATGTTGGCCAGCAGGCGTGAGCACTGCGCCTGTGTGCCCATCAGATCGGGCACGCTGGCCAGGTCGCGCAGGATCTGGCGCGCGCTCTCGAGCGACTGGGCCTCGTTGGCGGCGGCCAGGTTGGTGAGCTGTTGCAGGTTTTCCTGGGCGACCTTGATGGCGTGTTCGCGCTCGCGCACGCCGCTGACCACCGTCATGACCGCGATCGGCGCGATCGCCAGCGCCACCAGCAGGATCAGGCGGCTGCGCAGGCTGTTGAGTTGAAAGAGGAGAAAGGCCACAGCGGGTCAGCCGGCGCGCTGGTTGGCGCGCAGGGCATCGCGCTCGCTTGGGCCGCCGGCGGGGTTGTTGGCCTGGTTTTTCGCGCGCTCGCCGGCGCGCCCACCGGCCTTTGCGCCGGTGCGCCGCTGGATGTTGTGCAGCTCGTTGCCGAAGGCGACAATGGCGTCGACGCCGCGCCGCAGCGTGGCGATATCGTCCGAGATGTAGCCGATGCGGATGTGGCCCGGCACGCCGAGCGCCTCGCCGGGCATGACCGCCACCGAGCATTCGGCCAGCAGGCGCTCGGACAGCGCGCCGGTGTCGGTCGTCAGCGCCGACACGTCGGCCCACAGGTAGGGACCGGCGGCGGGGCAGCGCATCGTCAGCCACGGCAGGCCGGCGCTCAGCGCCAGCGCCAGGTCGCGGCGCACGCGGTAGTCGGCCAGCATGGCCTCGGGCGGGCCGGACTCGAAGGCCGCCGCCAGCGCCAGCTGGATCAGCATCGGCGCGGCGGCCGTGATCGGGCCTTGCAGCGTTTCCATGGCCGTTACCAGATGGGCCGGCGCCACCGCGAAGCCGGCGCGCCACCCCATCATCGCGTAGCTTTGCGAGGCCGAGAAGATGGTGACCACGCCTAGCGCGCGCCAGTCCCGGCGCGCGGCCAGGCTGACGTGGGTGCCGTCGAAGATCAGCTTTTCGTAGCTTTCGTCGACGATGGCGCGGGTGCCGGTGCGTTTGAGCCAGGCGCCGATGCGCTCGATCTCGGCCTTGGTGAGCACGGCGCCGGTCGGGTTGTGCGGATTGTTGAGGATCAGGATGCGGGCCGGCGGCAGGCTGTCGAGCAGTTCGGTGGTGATCACCTCAGGCAGGTCGACTAGTATCGGATTGAGGCCCAGCAGCCTGCTGGTGGCCACGTAGGCCGGCCAGTGGGGCTTGAAGATGATCACGCTGTCGCCCGGATCTGCCATCACGTACAAGGCTTGGTAGAGCGCCTGCTTGGCGCCGTTGGTGACCAGGATCTCGTCGGCGCTGGCGTCGATGCGGTTGCCCCTGGCGACGCTGGCGGCCAGGCGCGCGCGGATGGCGGCGTCGCCGACGACGGCGGTGTAGGCCAGCGACGGCTGCCGCAAGCCCTGGCGCACGGCCTCGAGCACCGGTTCCGGCGCCGGGAAATGGGAGATGGCGATGGAAAAATCGATCACCGGCTCGCCGCGCGCCTTCATCGCGTCGACCCGGCCGTGCATGGCCGTGGTCGCTAACGGGCTGGAACGGGCGATGCGGCGGGAAATTTCCATAATGATATCCCTGAAGCAAATGTTTCGATAAATTATTTTACTTCAGTTATACCGCCGTGACCGCACGGATGGCAGAGTCTGGTGTCGGATGGTATCCTTGTTAAGTTAACCATGAAGGATTGTATGAAGTTTCCAACAAAAGCTACCGCAAGCGGCGCCTCGGCGCTGGCCTTGCTGGCCCTGGCCGGCACGGCGCCGGCCCATGCCGAGGACATCGTCAAGATCGGCCACGTCGCGGCCACCTCCGGCCCGATCGCCCACCTGGGCAAGGACAACGAGAACGGCGCGCGCATGGCGGTCGATGAACTCAACGCCAAGGGCGTGGTCATCGGCGGCAAAAAGTATCGCATCGTGCTGCAGGCCGAGGACGACGCCGCCGACCCGAAGCAGGCCACGGCGGCCGCGCAGAAGCTGGTCGACGCCGGTGTCAAGGGCGTGATCGGGCATGAGACGTCGGGTACTTCGATTCCGGCCTCGCGGATCTATTACGACGCCGGCATCCCGCAGATCTCGCCGTCGGCCAGCAATCCGCAGTACACGCGCCAGCGTTACAACACCACCTTCCGCAACGTCGCCAACGACGAGCAGCTCGGCGCCGCGCTGGCGCGCTTCGCGCTCGGCACCGTCAAGGCCAAACGCATCGCCGTCATCGACGACCGCACCGCCTACGGCAAGGGGCTGGTCGATGAATTCAGCAAAAACGTCAAGCGCGCCGGTGGCGCCATCGTTTCGACCCAGTTCACCAACGACAAGGCGACCGACTTCAGCGCCATCCTCACGGCCGTCAAGGCGAGCCGGCCCGATATGATTTTCTTCGGCGGGATGGATGCGGTGGCCGGCCCGATGCTGCGGCAGATGAAGCAGTTGGGCATCCCGGTCAAGTTCATGGGCGGCGACGGCATGTGTTCGGACTCGGTGCCGCGCCTGGCGGGAGAGGCCATGAGCGATGGCCAGGTCATTTGTGCGGAGGCGGGCGGGGTCGAGCCGTCGCAGGAAAAGGGCATGGCCGATTTCCGCGTCGCGTACAAGAAGCGCTATGGCATCGAGGTGCAGACCTACGCGCCTTATACTTACGACGCCTTGATGACGATGGTGGCGGCGATGCGCAAGGCCGGCTCGCCGGAGCCGGCCAGGTATCTGCCGGAGCTGGCGAAGATCACCTACAAGGGCGTGACCGGGAATATCGCCTTCGATGCGCGCGGCGATGTGAAGGATGGGGTGCTTACTATTTACACCTTTAAGAACGCCACGCGCGAGAAGCTGGCGGTGGTGAAGTAGGGGCCGTGGTTGCGCGGGGCCGATTGACGCCGGCGTGACCTTGGCGGGGCTGTCGGCGGCTCTCGGCGGATTACGGCGTGCCGCCTAATCCGCCCTACGCGCCCCGTGCGACCCGCGCGCCCCGTGCGACCCGTGCGACCCGCGCGCCCGTGCGACCCGCGCACCCGCGCGACCCGCGCCTCCGCGCCTCCGCGCGTCCCACGGAAGTCCCTGTCGCTGTAGGCGCGGATCGTTTCGCTGGCGTCAGGCGCCGGGCGGTCCGAAGCCCGGACCGGGGCCGCCCGGCCCGCCCGGACCGCGGCCGGGACCGAAGCCGGGGCCTTCGCGCTCGGCCGCGCCGCTGGTGCCGCCGAAGCGGTACGACAATCCCACATAGAATACCCGGCCGTCGAAGCGGCGGGTGCTGGTCTCGCGCAGGGTGCTGCTGTTGATGATGGTCTCCATCTTGTTCTTGTCGAGGACATCGGTGACGGTGGCCACCAGGCTCAGTTGCGGCGTGAGCGCGTGGCGCCCGCTCAGGTTGAGCGTGCGGTTCGGCGACCGGTAGCCCTGGCCCGACAGGGTCTTGCCCATCATCTGCAGCGCCATCTGCAGCTGCGTCGTGGCGCTGTACGCATAGTTCAGGCGCAGGCGTCCGCTGAGCGAATTGGCCGTGCGCGTGCTGTAGGCGCCGGTGTCGTCCTGCGTGCGCTGCTCGCTGCGCGCCAGGTTGCCGCTGGTGTTGATCGTCAGATTGGGCAGCAGTTTGCCGCTGACGGTAAATTCCAGCCCGCTCGCATGGCTACCCTCGCCGTTTTGCTTGGTGGTCAGCAGCACGTTGTTGGCGATGAAGTAGCGGTAGTCGACGATGGCGTCCGAATCCTCGCGGTAGTAGGCGCGCAGATTGGTCTCCAGGCCCGCCACCTTGGTCTCGTAGCCGACTTCGAAGGAATCGGTCTTGGTCGGCATCAGCTGCGGATTGCCGGCCGAGACGTTGAATTCGTCGCGGTAGATCTGGTAGGGATTGAGGTCGTTGGCGCCGGGGCGGCGGATCCGGCGCGCGTAGGCGAAGCGCATGTTGGCCGTGTCGTTGACCTTGTAGGTGGCGAACAGGCTGGGGATGTAGTTGACGTAGCTGTTCTTGTCCTCGGTGCCGCCGGTGATCTGGCGCAGGTCCATGTCGGTGTATTCCGTGCGCAGGCCGGCCAGCGCGCCCCAGTTCTCGCTCAGGCGCATCTGGTAGGACGCGTACAGCGCCATCACTTTTTCCTCGACCTCGAAGCGGTTGGTGCGGGCCGGATTGACGATGTCGGCCGAGGTCAGTGGATCGACGTCGGTGTAGAGCGTGTCGAAGCTGTTCTTGGTGCTGGCCGCCTTGAAGCCGGCCTTGGCCGAGCCGCCCCACAGCGGGCGCTCGTAGTCGCCGGTCAGGTCGACCACCCGGGTGTTGGTGTCGCTGTGCTGGTTGGCGCGGCTGTCGGGCCGGTTGCCGATCGCGTAATCGTTGGCGTAGGCGCTGTCGTTGTCGTTGTCGGCCGACGACACGCGCAGGTCCAGCTTGAACGACTCGCCGGGCAGCGCGCCCTTGTGGTCGTAGCGTCCGCCCCAGCTGTAGTTTTTGCTGTCGCCGTTGCGCGCGGTGGTGCGCACGTAGTCGCTGGCCGGGCTGAACGAGGTGGCGCCGTTGACGTAATGGTCGACGCCGCGCTGGTCGTTGGTGCGGCCGTTGTAGGAGGCGCTGGCGGTGAGCGTGTCGGTCTGGTCCAGGTTGTAGCTGACGGTGCCGTTGGCGCCGACCATGTCGTTGAGGCCCTTGCCGACCGACGTCTGGCTGCTGTGGACGAACTGGCCGGTGGCCGGGTCGAGGCGGTCGCGGCTGACGACGGCGGTCGAATCGCGGCCGTCGTGGCGCACGTTCAAGCCGCCCTGGAAGCCCCATGGGCCCTCGTTGTAGCTGCCGTTGACGGCGCTGTTGTAGCGGCCGTCCTTGCCGGCGTTGGCGTTGACGGTGGCAAAGCCGCCCGGCTTGCGGTTGCGCCGCATCACCAGGTTGAGGATGGGGCCGCCGCCGCCCTCGTTGCCGAACTGGGCGCCGGGATTGTTGATCACCTCGACCGACTCGATATCGTCGGCGCCCATGGCCTGCAGGGCCGCGCCGCGGTTCTCGCCCTGCAGCATGGCCGACGGCTTGCCGTCGACGAGGATCTGCACGTTGCTGCTGCCGCGCAGGGTCACGGTGCCGTCCGGATCGACGGCCACGGACGGCACGTTGTTGAGCGCGTCGGCGGCGGTGCCGTTGGTGCTCGAGACGTCGGACTTGACGTCATAGACCTGGCGGTCGATGCGGTTGGTCGGCCGCTCGCCGGCGACGGTGACGGACGGCACCACGGCCGCCTCCTTCGGTTTCGCGGACACGGGCGCCGGCTTGTCGTTGGCGCTCTGGGCGGACGCGGCCAGCGGCGCGGCCAGCAGCACGCCGAGCGAGCCGCCGGTCAGGCAATGGGACAGGAATTTGGTTTGCTTCTTTTGCTTCGTTGACATGAGGGTAGCGGGCCGCCACGGCGGCGCCGTCTGATCGGCGATGGAAGCCTGCTATTTTACAGAAGCCCGACGCCAAATATTTCCATTTACAAATCTTTACCAACATGAAGCTTGCGTAAATCCCCAAACCGTTGTTTCCCCGCGATCGGGGTCAAGTCTGTCATTTGGACACGGGCTCTGCTATAACCGATGGGGTCAGTGCCGACATTCGGACACGCGCTCGGCCGTACGGTCTTTTACCGCATCAGTCCGTGTCCGAATGTCGGCACTGACCCTCCCGGTTTTTTTTCGATAGAATGGTGGAAAGGAGAACTATCATGGCACAAGGCTTGGCGCGCATCGGCAGGGATGCTTATACAACAGCGATCGAGGTCGGCGGCCACGCGCTGACCGGCGACGAGCCAGCCCGCAACGGCGGCGCCAACGCGGGACCGGCGCCGTATGATTTCTTGTTGGCCGGACTGGGCTCGTGCACCGCGATTACCTTGCGCATGTACGCCGACCGCAAACAGTGGCCCATGGAGGCCGTCGACGTGGCGCTCCATCTGGCGCCGGCCGACGATGGCGCGCTGCGCATCGAGCGCGTGCTCACTTTCCACGGCGCGCTCGATGCGGCCCAGAAGGCCCGCCTGGCCGAGATCGCCGAGAAGACGCCGGTGACGCTGACGCTCAAAGCCGGCTTGCCCATCGACACCAGCGTCGCTTAGACACCACCGCTTCATCACGCCGGTCGTTGAACTAGATCAGCAAACACGCTCGCCCGCACGCGAACCAAATCGAACCTTGCCTCGTCTAACTGAAGCAAGTTGAACCATACCAGTGGTTTTTGTTCGATGTTCTTTCCGAAGGGCGTGATATGAACCTGACTAAACACCTGGCGGGCCTGCTCGGCGCCGCCGCCAGTTTCGGCGCGGCCGCCGCGTCGCCGGCCGCCGCCAACGGCGTCATGGAGTTTCCCAACGTGCGCGTGGCAGCGCAGGCGCCTCCCGCGCCGGGCCGGGCGGCGGCGCCGGACGAGCGCATGATGGCCTACAAGGACCCGGCCACCGGCAAACTGACGGCGCCGCCGCCGTCCCGGGTCGCCGCGCTGGCCGCCCAGTCGCGGGGCGCCGCGCCCAAGCCGGTGATCAGCCGGCCACCCCACGGCGGCGTCGCGGCCATGCTGGAGCCACGTCATGAACGCTACGCCATCGCCCGCAGGGACGCCGACGGCAATATCGTCCAAACGTGCGAGCCGGACGCCAACGCGGGAGATCATCATGAAAAATAAGCTCATCGCGCTGTGCGGCGCGCTGGCCATGCTGTGCGCGTCCCCCAGTTGGGCGGCCGCCACCATCACCAT
The DNA here is from genome assembly GCA_963513825.1 of uncultured Duganella sp. GTDB lineage: Bacteria > Pseudomonadota > Gammaproteobacteria > Burkholderiales > Burkholderiaceae_D > Rugamonas. Next base: position 242,975 of record CAUPRW010000003.1, on the reverse strand, counting down.
CGTCAACGGCGATCCGGCCGGCGTCGGTTTCAATGATCCGACGCCGGCCGCGCCCGTCGGCGGCAACACAGGCACGACGCTGGGCGCGCAACGCCTTAACGCCTTCCAGGCCGCCGCCAGCATCTGGGGCGCGACGCTTGACAGCAGCGTGCCGATCAAGGTGCTGGCGACCTGGGAGGCATTGCCCTGCGACGACACCGGCGCCGTGCTGGGTTCGGCCGGCGCGCTGCAGGTGTTCGCCAACTTCCCCGGCGCGCCGCAAGCCAACGCCTGGTATGGCGAGGCCGAAACCAACAAGCTGGTGGGCTCGGACGTCGACCCCGATCTGCCCGAGATCCGCGCCAGGTTCAACGCCAACCTCGGCGAGGCGGGCTGCTTCACCGGTACGCCGTTCTACTTGGGCCTGGACAACAACCACGGCCCGGCGGTGGACCTGGTGGCGGTGCTGCTGCACGAGTTCGCGCACGGCCTGGGCTTCCAGACCTACACGGACGACGCCACCGGCGAGTTGTTGGCCGGCATCCCCAGCATCTGGGATTATTTCTTGTTCGATAACGCCACCAACAAGCTGTGGAAGGACATGACCGACGCCGAGCGCGCCGCCTCGGCCCGGCGCGCCGGACGGCTGGTGTGGAACGGTCCGACGGTCACCGAGGCGGCGCGCGTCGTGCTGCGCCCCGGCACGCCATTGCTGACGATTTTGGCGCCGGCGCGGGTGGCCGGCATCGAGCGGGTAGGCGTGGCCGAATTCGGTCCGCCGCTGGGGAGTCCGGGCGTGACCGGCGAAGTGATGCCGGTGGTCGATACCGGTCCGGACACCGGCCTGGCCTGCGCGCCGCTGTCGGCCAACAACGCGCGGGCGGTGTCGGGCAAGATCGCGCTGATCGACCGCGGCGGCTGCGTCTTCGTCGAGAAGGTCAAGAACGTGCAAAACGCCGGCGCCATCGGCGCCATCATCGTCGACAACGCGGCCGGCGCGCCGCCGCCGGACCTGGGCGGCAGCGATCCGACCATCGTCATTCCGGCGGTGCGCATCACGCAGGATGACGGCGCGGCGCTCAAGGCGGTGCTGGCGACGCGCTCGCGCACCCACTCCGGCCTGTTCGCCAACCTGGGCATCAACCTGGCGGTCCGCGCCGGCGCCGACCAGGCGGGCAGGGTGCTGATGTACGCGACCGATCCCAACCTGCCGGGATCGTCCGTGTCGCACTACGACATCAGCGCGATACCGAACCTGCTGATGGAGCCGGCGATCAACGACGATTTGTCGCACGAGGTCAAGCCGCCGCGCGACCTGACCTACCCCTTGCTGCGTGACATAGGCTGGTGACCGGCACCACCGCGCGCCGCCCGGCCGAACAGGCCCGGGCGGTGCGTTGGCGTACATACCTTGACGGCGTCCTTGTCTACTCTTTCCTCAGTCCCGCTGATTAGAAAGAGTCCCATGGCAGCCCCGAGCAACAAACAAATCAACCACCTTCTGCGCAAGGTATTTGGCATGGAATCGCTGCGCGACGGCCAGCGCCATGTGATCGACAGCGTGCTGGCCGGTCAGGACACGCTGGCCGTCATGCCCACCGGCAGCGGCAAGTCGCTGTGCTACCAACTGCCGGCGCGCCTGCTCAAGGGCGTGACGGTGGTGGTGTCGCCGCTGATCTCGCTGATGAAGGACCAGGCCGAAAAGCTCGAGGAAGCCGGCATCGCCAGCGCCGCGCAGATCAACAGCAGCCTGTCGCGCGGCGACGAACTGGCCGCGCTCGAGGGCATTGAAAGCGCCGACAAGGACATCGTCTTCTGCACGCCGGAGCGCCTGATCACGCCCGATTTCCTGGCGCTGCTCAAAAACCGCGAGATCGCACTGGTGGTCATCGACGAGGCCCACTGCATCTCGCAATGGGGCCACGATTTCCGTCCGGCCTATCTGGAGATCGGCGCCGCCCTCAACGCGCTGGGCCGCCCGCCGGTGCTGGCGCTGACGGCGACCGCCACCGACGAGGTGATCGCCGACATCCGCGCGCAACTTGGGCGCCCGCGCATGGCCGTCGTCAACACCGGCATCTACCGCCCGAATCTGCACTACCGCGTGCGGCAGGTGACCAACCCGGGCGAGAAGCACGCGCAAGCGTTACAGCTGGTGCGCGAGACGTCCGGCGTGGGCATCATCTACGCCGCCACCGTCAAGGCGGCCGAGGAAATGCACGACATCCTGCGCGAGGCCGGCGAGAGCGTGACGATCTATCATGGCAAACTGAAGTCGTCCGAGCGGGTCGAAAATCAAAACCTGTTCATGAGCGGCGAGCGCCGCGTGATGGTGGCGACCAACGCCTTCGGCATGGGCATCGACAAGCCGGACACGCGCTTCGTCATCCACTTGCAGGTGCCGGGCAACCTGGAGGCCTACTACCAGGAGTCGGGCCGCGCCGGCCGTGATGGCCTCGACGCCGAGTGCACGCTGCTGTACTACCATTCGGACAAGCGCCTGCAGCAGTTCTTCCTGATGAAGCACTACCCGTCGGCGGAGGAACTGCGGGCGGTCTACGAGGCGGCGCTGGCCTGCGGCCGGCCGACCTTCACCGAAGCCGACATCAAGCCGCGGCTCGAGCAACTGCCGGCCAGCCAGCTGAAGATCTGCCTGAAGATGCTCAGGGACGGCAAGCTACTGGGCCGCAACAGCATACTGGCCTATGTGCTGCCGAAGGAGCCGAAGCAACCCAAGGCGGTCATGTTCGAGCGCATGGCGCAGGTCTACGTCGACAAACATGAACGCGACCGCAAGGGACTGGAACAGATGGTCGGCTACGCGCAAAGCGGCTACTGCCGCTGGAAGCTGCTGCTCGATTATTTCGGCGACGTGTCGCCCGGCTTCGAGCGCTGCTGCAAGTGCGATAACTGCCTGTCGCCGCCATCGATCCAGCAAAGCCCGCTGTCGATGGCGACCGAAGCCGGCGCCGTCGATGCTGTGGCGCCGTCGCTGGCCGGACAGCTAAACGTTATGGTATCAGCTCAAACAGCAGCAGCTGCGTGACTTGGTCCTTGCCGAAATTGTCGTCCGAGATCAGCACCACGCTCGCGTGGCCGTTGGCCAGCACCGGCCCGAGGGAGATGCCTTCCAGGTTGTCGACCCGAGGCAGCGCGAGCGCGTTCAAGTCCAGCACGAGGCGCTTCTTGACCATCGAGTAGGCGGCGCCGTTGACCGTGGGCAGATGCTGGACATCGCTGGCGCCGTCGGTGTTGATCTCGTAGATGCGCACGAAGTCCTGGAAGCTGCCGTCGTCGGCCTGGACGCCGGAGCGCTCCATCGTCAGCAGCCGCGTCTCGCTCAGCGCGAGCATCTCCGAGATGCCGTTGTCGGCGAACTTGCCCTTGCCCGGCGTCGCCGGGATCGCCTCGAGCGGATAGGCATATTGCGCCAGCACCTTGCCGTCGCGGGCGAAATGGGTGATGCGGTTGACGGCGCCGGTGCGCGGGTCCGGTAGCGGGCCGTCCTGTATCATCGGCCCCTCCATCGATACCCACAACGAATTGCCGTCCGGCGAGAAGCTCAGTCCTTCGAAGCTTTGGTTGTTGCGCGGCCCGGATTTGCCGTCGGCGGCGACGTCGAACATCTCCGGCAGCGGCAACTCGGCCAGGAAGGCGCCGTCGGCGCGCGCCTGGCGCACGAACGGCGGCAGGCGCGCCGGCACGTCGCCCTCGCTGGTGTACCAGATCGTGCCGTCGCGCGGGTCGACACGGATCGCTTCGAAGTCGGGCACGACGCCGCCGTGGCGCTTGAAGTTCTCGCGCGACGGATAGACCTTGCCGTCCGGTTGCAGCAGGTTGACCACGCTGGTCAGCTCGACCGACTTGAACGACTTGTCGTCGTAGGCCAGGCGCGCGCGATAGTAGCGGCCGGGATTGTGCTCGGAGCGGTCGTCGGAGCCCATCACCCAGTCACCGCGGGCGGCGTCGTAGTCGATGCCGGACAGGCCGCCGACCATCGTGCCCTGGAACTGCACGCGCCACGGCAAGCGCTGCTCGCCGATGAAGCGCAGCGACGACACGGTATCGGGCGTGGTCTTGGCCGTTGGCAGCTGGGCGCAGCCGGCCAGCGCCGCCAGCACGGACAGGGCGCCTGCCGTTTTAAAGATGGCGCGGCGCGCTGGTAGGATGGTGCCGAGCTGGCGAATGGGATTGACGGCCTTCATATTCTCAAGTGGTAAGCGGCAAAGCCGGCAGTATAACGCGAGCGGCCGCTAGCGCAATCGAAATGCCCGCATCAACCCCGCCGCAAACGTCAGCAGCACGGCGATCCACACCGCCAGCGCCGCCAGTTGCGGGGGGGCGTCCGGCGCCCGCGCCAGCGCCGCCGACGCGGCAAACCGTGGCACCTGGTCGAAGTCGCGGAAGCCGTAGCCGCCAAGGCAGGTCGCGGGACAGGGCCGGCGCTCGTCGCCCAGCGCCGCCAGCTGGATCGCGCTCTGGAAGTAGTCGCGCAGCCGCCGCTGATGGCGCGCCACCTCCGCCATGAACTGCTGATGGCGGGCGCCGTCGTTGCCGGCGATGCCGGACAAGGTGTGGTAGGCCAGTGTGACGGGGCTGAACACGAGCGCGCGCTCGAACAGGTCTTGCTGGCGCAGCCTGGCCTGTTCGAACTGGCGGTCGACGCCGTCCATCACGCGTTCCAGCTCCTGCGCGCGCTGCAACCGCGTAACGCTCGACGACACCTTGGCCAGCGGCGTGGTGGCCGGCTTCCAATCGGGATGGTTGTCGTAGAAGCGCGCCAGGCTGCCCAGTTTATCGGCGTTGACCTGGTCGCCGGCGTCGCGCAGCGCCTGGACGTAGCGTTCCCGCACCGGCACTGGCGCGCCCAGCTGGATCGCCGCCGTCAGCGCGCCGGGCAGCAGCACCGCCAGCAGCAGCCACGCGCCGAAGCCGGCGAAGGCGGCGGTCATGCGGTTGCCGCACACGGCGCAGATGACGATGGTGACGGCGGCCCAGAACATCGAATAAAGCAGCACCACGCCCGACCACGACGCCAGCGCGCCGGCGCCGGCGCCATTGGCCGGCACGGCGCCGGAAAACAGCGCGGCGGCTGCCACCGCGAGCACCACCGCGGCGGTGGCAGCGAGCGTGCGCGCCGTCACCTGCGCGGCCAGCATGCGGCCGAGGCGCACTCCCTGCAGCCGCAAGGCGCGCAGCCGGTGGCTTTCGCGGTCCTGCGTCAGCACGGAGGTGCATAGTGCCAGCAGGATCAGTGGCCACAGATAGACCACGAAGAACATCAGGTCGAAGCGGCCGACGGCCAGCCGTCCGGGGTGCTCGATTTCCAGCGCGGTGCGGGCCGACTCCATCGACTCGGCCCGCACGCGCACGTAGGCGGGCAGCAGGTCGGCCTGGCCGATGGCCAGCGAGGCGCCCGGCGTGCCCGGCTTGCCGGCGAAGCCGACATGCTCGCGGAAGGCGTAGCCGCGCACGTCGACCGGCGTGCGGTACCACTGCATAGTCCTGAATTCCGGCGCCGCCGGATCGGCGAAGTAGCGCCGCGCCAGCGCGTTGGCGTCGGCGCTGGCACGGGCTTCCTGCTCGGACGCCTGCGCCACCGCATGCCGCTGGTGCCGCTCGAAGCGCGCGCCTTCGAACAGGCCGAAGCCGGCCAGCGCCAGTGCGATCAGCATCAGCGCGACGGTGCCGCGCTCGCGCAGCTGGCCGCGCAGGTCATAGGCGATCAATATCAACATCTGTTTCATCGTAAGTTTCCGCTACGTAGATGACGCAAGCCGGCTCCGCACAGCAGCAGGCTTGCGAGGAAGAGGGAGAGCAGCGGCAGCCCGTGGCGCAGCGCCACCGCCTTGAGCTCGAGCGGGGCGTAGCCGAAGGCGAACGGCGGTACCTTGTCCCACAGGGCCTGGTCGCCGTCGTGGCGCACGCCATCGCGTTCCGGATGCCTGGTGATCGCCTCGTTGAGCACTTGCTGGATGCGGCGGCGCTGCAGTTCGGCGCCCTCGATGAACTGCAGGTGGTGGGCGGTGTCGCTCGCTGCCGCCGCGCCGGACAGACCGGCGATGGCCACCGCCGGCGACAGCCATCCGGCCAGCGCGGCGGCGTCGCTCTGCCTTCGCATGGCGTCGAACAGCCGGCCGTAGTGCTCATCGAAGATGCGGTCGCCGTGCTGTTCGCCGCGCTGCAGGCTGATGCCGGCCCAGTTGACCGGCAAGTCCTTGACGTCCTTGACGCCGTACGCGCGCAACAGTTGTTCCTTGTCGTGGTTGGCCTGTTCGGGGTCGTCCGGCATGCCGAGCGCCGCATCGAGGCCGGCGCGGAACTGCTGCATGGTTGGCAGCGGCGCGGCCAGTTGCGACAGTTCGACCGCGGCGCGCGGCAGCACCAGCGTGGTGGCCGCCCACGCGCCGATCAGGATGGCGAGGCTGGCGCGCATGGTCGGCGCCAGCGCCGAGACGGCGGTGATCAGCGCGGCCCAGGTGCACAGGTACACCAGATAGCCGATGCCGAACAGCGTGGCGCGCAGCGCGCCGTCGGCGAAAGGGCTGCGCGAGGCGAGCGTCCATTCGAGCACGCCAACCGCGACGCAGGCCGGCAGCACCAGCACCATCGCCAAACAAAGAAGAACCGCCGCGCGGGCGAGCGCCAGCGCGCCGAGCGGCGCGGCGTTGATGCGCAGCGCCGCCAGCGTGCCGCGTTCGCGCTCCGCGGCGAACATGCCGAAGCCGAGGAAGATCATCGCCATCGGCGCCAGCACCTGCAGCACGAAGGCGGGATTCAAGCGGAATTGGCGCGTGACGCCAGGTTCGTCGTTGGCCGGACGGTAGACCAGCTCATTTTGCTTGTGCGCCTCGAGCCACACGCTGGAACCGACGTAGTGTTCGATCCCCGGGTCCAGCGCGGCCAGCGCCGACAAGGGTTTGAAGACGTACACGCCATAGTGCGCCGCCGAGTGAGGGTATTTCTTACCCTGTTGCGACCAACGCTGTTGCTCGGCTTGTTGCGCGATGGCGCGGCCTTCCAGCGTGGCGCGCAGCTCCATCGACGACAGCAGCGCCGCGCAGGCGGCCAGCGCCAGGCCCACGCCGACGACCAGCCACACGCGCCAGTCGCGGCGCCGTTCACGCCAGTCGGCCTGCCATGCGCCGTGCAGCGCGCGCAACCAGGCGCGCCGGCGGTGTGGGCTTGCGGGGGACCGCTCGTCGCCCGCGCCTGTCGCTTCAGGCGCGTCCGGCGAGGAGGCCAAGGTAGTTGCGTTCAAGTTCGCCTGCATTCAAATCTCCCAATTTCCATTCACCGGCCAAACGGCCGCCCACCAGCATGCCGCAGCGGTCCGCCAGCTCCTGCGCGCGAAACAGGTCGTGCGTGGCCATGAGGACGGCGGCGCCGTCGTTGGCCAGCGCCCGCACCAGGGAGCCAAAGGTCACGCTGGCCTCCGGGTCGAGGCCGGAGGTCGGCTCGTCGAGCACCAGCACCTGCGCGCCCTTGGCCAGCGCCATGACGATGCCAACCTTCTGGCGCATGCCCTTGGAGTAGCCCGATGCCATGCGGTGCCACGCGTGCTCCGGCAGGCCGGCGCGGTCGAGCAGCGCTTCGATGTCGGCGCGGCGCGGCTTGCGGCCCAGCAGGCGCATGAAGAATTCGACGTTCTCGACCCCGGTCAGGCGTTCGTACAGCGCGACGTTCTCCGCGATGTAGGCCGCGTGCCGCACCGCCGATTGGGCCGGCGGCAGGCCGGAGCCGGCCAGCCGGATGGTGCCGCCGTCGGCGTCGACAAAGCCGAGCAGACAGCCGATGGTGGTCGATTTGCCGGCGCCGTTGGGACCCAGCAGCGCGTAGATCTCGCCGCCGCGCACGTGCAGGTCGAGGCCATCGACCACGGTCCTGTCGTCGTAGCGTTTATACAGTTTTTCGATATGTATCATCCGTTCTCCCTGGTCGCGCTAGAAGGCGTAGCGCATTTCCGCGAACAGCGTGCGGCCCGGGTAGGGATGCATCTGGTACGCGTGATCGTTATTGATGTTGTCGATGCCGACGGCCAGCTCGACGCCGCCTGCGGGCTTGAACAGCAGCCGCGCGTCGAGCTGGCTAAGGCGGGAAATAGCGCCGTAGACGTCGCCGTTGTAGTCCGAGTTATTCATTTCGTTGTACTGCTTGCCGGAATAGCGATAGGTCGCCGAGGCGCTCCAGCGGATGTCGGGCGCGTAGGTCAGCGTGGTGGCCGAGCGCACGCGCGGCACGCGGGTCCAGTCCTTGCCGACAGACGGCTGGTAATTGTCGTTTTCCAGCACCGTCGATTTGCTGAAGGCGATGTTGGCGTCCGCGCTCAGGCCGCGCACACCCAGCTGGTCCAACTGCGCCACCAGTTCCAGCCCGCGGGTGCGCACCCGGCCGACGTTGGTGACGTTGGTGACGTTAGGGAAGACGTTCAGATTGAGCTGGCTCCAGATGGCGTCGCGCACGTCGTCCTGGAACAGCGAGGCGCGCATGGTGCCGAAGCCGACGCGCCGCTCGCCCATCAGCTCCAGCGCGTTCGAGCGTTCCGGCTTCAGGTTCGGATCGTTGACGACGATGGCGCTGCCGACGGTCGTGCCCTGGAACAGTTCGGCGACGGTGGCGAAGCGGGTGCCGCGTCCGGCCGACAGGCGCAAGGTGGTGTCGGCGTCGGCATCCCACGCCAGCGCGAGCTTGGGCGACCAGGCCTGGTCGCTGCGCTTCGCGTAGTTTTGGGTGGCGCCGGGGATGCGCTGCGCGCCGTCGCTCGCTTGCCATGATTCCGCGCGCAGGCCGAGGGTGGCCTGCCATTGGGGCGCGAAGCGCCAGGCGTCCTGGCCATACAGGGCGGCGACGCGGGTCTGGCCGCCGATGAACTGCGTCTCCGGTCCGGTGGCGTCGCGCCAGTCGGCGGTGGCGCGGGTCGATTGTTTGAGTTTGTATTCGTCCGCGTGCAGGCCGAAGGTCAACGCGTGGGCGCCACCGCTCCAGTCCCCGGTGGACGGCGTGTAGGTGGTTTTGATGTCGAGCGAGTTGAAGCCGCTGCCGTCGCGCACCACCGCGTTGCCGGCGCCGCCGGTGGCCGCGAACGGATCGGCGCTACCGGCGTTGCGTTGCACGTCCTCGAGAATGCGGTAGGCGCTGGCCGACACGCTGGCGTTCCAGCCGCCGGCGTTGCGGGTTTTGACCGTCACGCCGGCCTGGACGTGACGCTCGTCGCGCAGGTAGGGGGCGAAGGCGGCAACGGGTAGCACGAAGGCGTTGGCACCGTCGCTGACACGCCCGCTCCAGACGGTATTGCCGGCGGCGTCGCGCAGGAAGCTTTGGTTGCGTGTCACGCTCTCGTTGTTCCACCATGCGGCGAAGCCCTCGACGCCGACGGAGCGGTCGATGTCGTAGCCGAAGGTGGCTTTGACGGTGTTCTGTTTCGTGTGGTCGATGGCGCCTGTGTTGGCGCCGAAGATGGCGCGCCGGGTGCCGAAGGGGCCGGTGTCGTAGCGGATGCCGGTGACCGGCGTGGCCGCGCCGGCGCCGGCCGGCGTGGCGAACACGCCGGCGGCGTTGGCGGTCGCCGTGTAGTAGCCCATCGGCTGGCTGGTCGAATCCTGGTGTTTGACCATCAGTTTGTACCAAAGGCCGGAGGCCAGGCGGTCGCCGATCAGCGCCGAGCCCTGGTAGTTGCGGTAGTGGTCCTTGAGGCCATACTGGTCGAACGACTGGTCCTGCACCGCCACCCGCGCGGAGCCTTCGAACCTGGCCGGCTTGCTGGTGGTGATGGCGATCGTTGTGCCGATAGAGTTGCCGGGATAGAGCGCCGAGAACGGGCCGTACAGCACATCGATCCGCGTCATCTCCTCCGACGCGATCATGTTCCAGCGCGGCGCGTCGAACCGGCCGAGGAAGTTCGACAGCAGGTAACCATCCATCGTCACCAGCGCGCGCGGCGCCTGCGTGGTCGAGAAGCTGCGCCCGCCCACCAGCGCGTTGCGGTCGCCGCTATAGCGTTTGCGGATGGTCGTGCTGGGCATGTTGCGCAGCGCGTCCTCGGGGTTGAAGATGTTCTGCTGCTGGCGCAACTCCTCGATCGTCTTGGTGGCCGTGGTGGTCGGCAGATCGGCATCGAGGGCGCTGCGCGCGCTGTTGACGGTGACCGTCTGCATGGAAGCGTCGCCGTTCGCGGTGTCGTCGGCGTATGCCGGTGCGAAGGTGGACAGGGCGAGCGAAACCGCCGCGGCCAGTGGCCGTGTTGTTGTGTTCATCGTGTGGACTTATAAAAGGAGTAGGGCGGATCGTCTGGATTCAGGCGTGTGCGGGTGCTTCTTCGTCTTCCCGGCTCCAGTCGGGGAAGGGATCTCTGTAGCCGCGCCATGTGTGCATGCCGGCGGCGAATTCGACGTCGGTCAGCACGCTCGCTTCGAAGGCCGCTTCGATGGCGGCGCGGTCCATGCCACGACCGATAAATACCAGTTCGTTCAGGCGGTCGCCGTAGGGCTCCTGCCAGATCGCCTCGATCGCCTGGCGGTCCGGATCACCCGGCGCCGGCCAGTGCGACTTGTCGCTGGCGGCCCACCATTGGCCGACCGGTTCGACGGCGGCGATGCGCCCGGCGCGCGAGTAGGCGACCGCCCAATCGGGCCGGCTGGCCAGCCAGATGTAGCCCTTGGCGCGGATCAGTCCCGGCAGCGCCTCGTCGAGGAAGGCGTTGAAGCGCGCCGGGTGCAGCGGCCGGCGCTGGCGCAGCACGAAGCTGTCGATGCCGTATTCCTCCGTCTCCGGCAGATGGTCGCCGGCCAGCTCGCGCGCCCAGCCGGCCATGCCGCTGGCTTGCTCCAGATTGAATTTTCCGGTGCCCAGGATGGTGTGGAGCGGCACGTCGCCCTTTTCGGCGTGGACGATGGTGGCGGTCGGGTTGAGCGCCTTGATGACGGCGCGCACCTCGGCCAGGTGCGCCGGCGACACCAGGTCGGTTTTGCTGACGACGATGACGTTGGCGAATTCGATCTGTTCCGACAGCAGCGCCGCCAGCGTGCGGTCGTCGCCTTCGCCGGCGGTCTCGCCGCGCTGGGCCAGGAAATCGGTGCCGTGGTAATCCTTGAGCAGATTGAGCGCGTCGACCACCGTGACCATGGTGTCGATGCGGGAGACGTGGTTGAGCGAATCGCCGTTTTCATCCTCGAAATCGAAGGTGGCGGCCACCGGCATCGGTTCGCCGACGCCGGTCGATTCGATCAGCAGGTAGTCGAAGCGGTTCTCGGCGGCCAGCTTGCGCACCTCCAGCAGCAAATCCTCGCGCAAGGTGCAGCAAATGCAGCCGTTGCTCATCTCGACCATTTTCTCCTCGGTGCGGGACAGTGCGGCGCCGGCGTTCTGCGCGCCCTTGCGCAGCAGCGAGGCGTCGATGTTCACTTCGCTCATGTCGTTGACGATCACCGCCACGCGCAGGCCTTCGCGGTTGGCCAGCACGTGGTTGAGCAGGGTGGTCTTGCCGGCGCCGAGGAAGCCGGAAAGGACCGTGACGGGCAGCCGGTAGTCTGGACGGGCGAGGGGATGGGTAGCGGTGGACATGGAAGGCTCACTGAAATGGCGCGCAGGCGCGGATTTGTTATGTGGACGGGTCAAGTCAAACTGACGCAGCCCGGCTAATGCAATTGAGTTGCATAATAAATCCGAACGCTCGTTAACGCAACCATGTTGCGTTAACTATTTTTCCGCTTTGTTATTTCTTTGGTGCGCAGTGTGGGCAGGTGCCCTTGATCAGGAAGTCGATTTCCTGGCTTTGGAAGCCGTCCGGCAGTTTGATTTTCTTCGGCAGCGCGACGTCGGTGAAGCAGGTCACCTCCTCGCACTTGGTGCATTGAAAGTGGGCGTGTTCGTGCGAGTGGTGGCCGGCGCCGGCGCTGAAACGCCAGACCTGGTCGCCCCCGGCGATGCGGTGTACCAGTTCGTGCTCGGTGAGCCATTCCAGCACGCGGTACAGCGTGACGGAATCGAGCGCCTCGTTCGACAGGTGGGCCTGGATTTCGTGATGGGTCAGCGACTTTTCCTGGTTGAGCAGGAAGTCGAGCACCGTCACGCGCTGGCGCGTGACGCGGGCGCCGGTTGCGCGTATCAGCGTGTCTGCCTGGTCTGTGGTGGAGGTTTGCATCATGGCGCGATTTTACACCAAGCCGCGCCGGCTTGCGCCGGCGTGGCCGGCCGCTTAAATCACATGGGCGGCGTACAGCCCGTCGAGAATCGCGGACTTCACCGCCGCCTGCGCCACATCCCCGCGCTTGCGCGGAGGTGCCGACGGCTGGAACTGCGTTAATGCCGGCGAGGTTCCGCCATCGAGCAAGAGCACGCGATCGCTCAGGTACAGCGCCTCGTCGATATCGTGGGTGACCAGCAGCACGGTCAGCTCGCGCTGGCGCGCCACCTCCAGCAGCAAATCCTGCAACTTCATCCGCGTGAAGGCGTCGACGGCGGAAAACGGTTCGTCCAGCAGCAGCACCCGTGGATGGCTGAACAGGCCGCGCGCGATCGCCGCCCGCTGCGCCTGGCCGCCGGAAAGCTGCTTGGGCAGCGCCTGTCCGTGGCCTTGCAGCCCGACCTCCGCCAGCAGGCGCTCGGCCAGCTTGCGCGCTTCGGCGTCGTTGTCGCCATCGAACGCCACGTTTTGCGCCACCGTCAGCCACGGAAACAGGCGCGCTTCCTGGAATATGAAGCCGATGTCGCGGTGCACGCCATCGAGCCGACGGCCGTGCAGCCTGACCTCGCCGTCGAAAGTGCGATCGAGGCCGGAAGCGATCGACAGCAGGCTGCTTTTGCCGCAGCCGCTGGCGCCGATCAGGCTCACGATTTCTCCTTGCCGCAGCGTGATGCCGACATCGCGCAGCACGACGCGCTCGCCGTAGCGTTTTTCCGCGACGCGGATGTCAAGTGCGGCCGTCATGCGTCCGCCGCGCCGGCAAAGCTGTCGCGCCAACCCAGCGCGCGGCGTTCGATGGCTGCCATCAGACTGTCGCTGATCTTGCCCAGTAGCGCGAGCAGCATGATGGCTGCCAGCACGATGTCGGCGCGGCTGGTCTCGCGGCCGTCCGACAGCAAATAGCCGAGGCCCTGGCTGGCGGCGATCAGTTCGGCCGCCACCATGAACATCCACGCCAGGCTCAAGCCGTTGCGCAGGCCGGTGAGGATGGCCGGCATCGCGGCCGGCAGCAGCACCCGGCGCGTGAGTGCCACGCCGCCAAGCCGGTACAGGCGCGCCACTTCGATCAGCTTGCGGTCGACCCCGCGTATGCCGGAGGACACGCCCATGTACACGGGGAAGAAGGCGCCGATGGCGATCAACACCACCTTGGGCGCTTCGTCGATCCCTAGCCATAACAGCAGCAGCGGCACCCAGGCCAGCGACGGAATGGCGCGCAGCGCCTGGAAGGTCGGGTCGAGCAGCGCTTCGGCGCGCCGGTTCAGGCCTACGGCGGCGCCCAGCGCCACCGCCAGCGCGGCGCCGGCGCTAAAACCCACCACGACGCGCAAGGTGCTGGCGCCGACATGCCCGGCCAAGCCGCGTGCGCCGAGATCGGCCAGCGTTTCGAGTATTTGCGAGGGCGCCGGCAGCATATTGGACGGGATCCAGCCGGCGCGGGCGCCCGCTTCGACGCCGAACAGCACCGTCGCCGGTAGCAGCAGGCCAAGCAGGCGGCGGGCGATCCCGCGTTGGCGCCTGCTCCAGTCGGCGGCGGCGCGCGGGGAGGGCGGCGGCGTAATCGGCACCGGCACCGGCTCGACGGTGTCGTCGTAGTCGGTGCGCGCGTGCGCCGTCAACTGGCTGCTCATGTTGTCGACGCTCCTAACCGCGGGCGATGAAAGGCTGGGCGAAGCGCGTGTCGACCAGATCGAGGATGCTGCGGTTCAGATCCGTGCCACCCTTGACCAGCGCCTCGGCCAGCAGGATAGGCGCGGCCACCTGCAAGGCCTTCACATGTTCGCTGCCGGGCTGCGGGTTGCTGAAATCGGTGCGCAATTTAATCTGCAGCAGCGCCACCGGCAGCGAGACCTTGGCCTCCTCGGACAGGATCCGGGCCGCCTCACCCTGGTTGGCCCTGATCCAGGCGCGCGCCCGTTCGTAGGCTTTGATCACCCGGCCCGTTTCGGCCGGATGCGCGGCCAGGAATTCTTCGCGCACGTTCAAAAAGCCGTAAGTGTTGAAGGCGACATTGCGGTAGATAAGGCGGGAGCCGCTTTCCAGCTCGCTGGCGGCCATGTGCGGGTCCAGGCCCGCCCAGGCGTCTACCTTGCCTTGCTCGAGCGCCGCGCGGCCGTCGGCGTGCTGCAGGCCGACGTGCTCGATGTCGTTGCGTTTCAGTCCGGCCGTTTGCAGGGAGCGCAGCAGGAACAGATAGGGATCGGTGCCCTTGGTGGCGGCGACCTTTTTGCCCTTCAGGTCCGCCAGCGTGCGGATCGGTGAATCCTTGCGCACCACCAGCGCGGTCCATTCGGGGCGCGAGAATATATATGGCGTCTTGATTGGATTGCCGTTGGCCTTGGCCAGTAGCGCCGCCAGGCCCGCGCTCGAGCCGATGTCGATGCTGTTGGCGTTGAGGTATTCGAGCGCGCGGTTGCTGCCGGCGCTGAGCACCCAGCGCACATTGGTGCCGTCGGCCTTGAACTCCTCCTCGAGCCAGCCGAAGCGGCGCAGCACCAGGCTGGCCGGCGAATAATAAGCGTAATCGAGCCGCAGCTCCTTGAGTGGAGCCGCGCCCAATACCAGCGGCGCGAAACCGCCGAGGGCTGCCAGGGCGGCGCCGTCGGCGGCCAGTTTTAAAACGGTCCTGCGCTTCATGGTGTCCTTCAGGTGGGCGTGATGGGGCAGTATTGCATCGGCGCCCGCCGTCGTACACGAAGATATCCGGCTTTACATATCCGGAAAACGCATCAGGCCAGCGCTTCGGCCGGTCCGAAGAATTCGTAGTGCGTTTGCGCGGGCGGCACGCCCAGCGCCAGCAGGTGCGCCTTGACCGCCTTCATGAACGGCGTCGGCCCGAGGAAGTAGGCGTCGACGTCGCGGCTGGCCGGCAGCCATTCGGCCAAACGACGCTGATCGAGGTAGCCGGTGGCGTGCGGTTGCGGGCTGCCTTCGTCGCCGGCGCTCTCGTAGCAGTAGAAGCGACGCAGGTTTGGATGCTCCTGCGCCAGCGCGTCGACCTGGGCGCGGAAGGCATGCACGCCGGCGTGGCGCGCCGCGTGGATGAAGTGGATGGCGCGGCCGGTGGACAGGGCCGTCGTCAGCATCGCCAGGGTCGGCGTGATGCCGACGCCGCCGCTGATCAGGACCAGCGGCTTGTCACCGTCCTTCAACACGAATTCGCCCGATGGCGGGAACAGATCGATCTGGTCGCCCACGGCGATCCGGTCGTGCAGGAAGTTCGATACCACGCCGCCCGCTTCGCGCTTGACGCTGATGCGGTAGCTGGCGCCGTTGGCGGCCGCCGACAGCGAGTACTGGCGGCGCGCGCCGGCGCCGTCGATCGTCAGCGACAGGCCGATTTACTGGCCCGGCTTGTGGGCCACGACCGCGCGGCCGTCCACCGGCTCCAGCACGAAGGAGGTGATTTCATCGCTTTCGGCCCGCTTCGAGGCGATCTTGAACGCGCGCGCGCCGCTCCAGCCGCCCGGCGCGCGGACGTTGTCTTCGTAGGCCTGCTGCTCGGCGCCGGCCAGGATGTCGGCCAGTTGGCCGTAGGCGGCGGCCCAGGCCTCGATGACGGCGTCGGTGGCGATGTCGGCGCCGAGCACTTCGCGGATCGCCTTGAGCAGCGAGGCGCCGACCAGCGGATAGTGCTCGCGCTGGATCTGCAGCGAGACGTGCTTGTTGACGATGGTCGCCACCAGCGGGCCCAATTGTTCCAGGCGCTCGATGTTTTTCGCGTACATCAGCACCGCGTTGGCCAGCGCCCGCTGCTGGTTGCCGTCTTGCTGGTTGGCCTGGTTGAACAGCGGCTTGACCTGCGGGTGGTCGTGGAACAGCGTCAGGTAGAAGTGGCGCGTGAGCGCTTCGCCGCCTTGTTCAAGAATGGGTACGGTGGCGGTGATGATGGCTTTGTGTTCTGCGCTCAGCATGATGGTCTCTCGTGGTTGGTCAGTGGATGAAAAGAAGTATAACGTATACATCTTTAATCACGGGTGGTCATTTTGTCCCAGGGCCGACGCATGCTCCACTGGCCGATGAGAATGAGAAGTGTTATCATCTTGCGCTTTGATAGCCACCTTACACGCCATGCCATATATCGCCTTGTCCACCGCGCGCCCCGCAGCGCTTTTCCCCATGACCGCGATCGCCGCGGCGGTATCGCTGTCGCTGGTGTCGCCGGCATCGCTGGCGCAAACGCCGGAGGGCGCCGCCGCGCCGATCGAGTCGATCCAGGTCTCGGGCAGCTGGCTCGGCTCGGGCTTGCAGAACAGCGTGAAGAACTTCCCCGGCGCGCGCACGGTCGTCGGCAAGGACGACATCGAAAACTCGGGCGCGCTCGATATCGGCGACGTGCTGCGCCGCATCCCGGGCGTGCAGGCGACCGACAACTCCGGCACGGCGGGCAGCGCCATTTCCCTCAACATCGGTGTGCGCGGGCTGACCGGGCGCTACTCGCCGCGCTCGACCATCCTGCTCGACGGCATTCCGCTGGCGGTGGCGCCGTATGGCCAGCCGCAGCTGTCGTTCGCGCCGGTGAGCCTGAACAATATCGAATCGATCGACGTCGTGCGCGGCGGCGGCGCGGTGCGTTACGGGCCGCAGAACGTGGGCGGCATCATCAACTTCCGCAGCCGCGCGATTCCGGACGGGCCCGGCGTCGCCGGCGATGTCTCGGTGCGTTACAACGACTTCAGCGAGACCGGTCACAGCCGCCAGTACAGCGCCTTCGTCGGCGGCACGCTCGACAGCGGCCTGGGCGTGGCGCTGATGTACTCGGGCATGGACGGCTCGGGCTGGCGCGTGGGCAGCGATGAAAAGGTCAACGACGTCGCGCTCAAGTTCCGCTACAAGATCGATCCGCGCAGCGAGGTCTACGGCAAGCTCAGCTATTTCGACGTCAACTCGCGCACGCCGGGCGGGCTGACGGTGGCGCAATACAACGCCAACCCGTTCCAGAACACGCGCCCGACCGACTTCTGGAACGGCGACCGCAAGGGTGCCGACGTCGGCTACCTCAACACCTTGTCGGCCACGCAGGAGCTTGAGATCAAGGCTTACTACAACGAGAGCTTCCGTCAAAGCGCGCTGATCAACGCGGCCCGCACCCAGCTGACCTACCAGCCGCGCAACTACCGGGTGCTCGGCATCGAGCCGCGTTACACGCAGCGTTTCGCCGCTGCCGGCGCCACGCACGACGTCACGGTCGGCTACCGCTTCCTGCGCGAGCGGGGCGACGACAACAACTATGTGCGCAACGTTGCAACGGGCGTCGACGGCGCCACCGCCACCTTCGTCAACAGCACCGACGCGCACGCGCTCTACATCGACGATCGCATCGCATTGGGGGCATGGCGCATCACGCCGGGCGTGCGCTACGAGCGCATCCGCTCGCAACGGGACGACCTGGCCGGCCGCAACACCTTCGAATCGAACAACAACAAGGCGCTACCGTCGCTCAACGTCGCCTATCTGGTCGACCGCGCGCTGACGGTGTTCGCCAACTATACGACCTCGTTTGGCCCGGTGCAGAACACGCAGTTGAACTCGCAGACGCCGGCCAATCCGCTCAAACCCGAGTTGGCCAAGACGGCCGAGGTGGGCGCGCGCTGGAAGAGCGCGTCGGTCGGCGCCGAGGTCACCGCGTTCAAGCTCAAGTTCGACAACCAGATCATCCAGGTGCCGGGCATCACGCCGGCGACGTTCCAGAACATCGGCGCGACCGACCACGAAGGCATCGAAACGGCGGCCGACTACAGCTTCGGCGACGACACCGCGCTGGCCGGGCTCAACGTCTACGCCAACTACACTTACACGCGCGCGATCCAGGAATCGGGCGCGACGTCGGGCAAGGACGTGCCCTTCTATTCGCGCAACACCGACACGGTTGGCGCGCGCTACCGCGCCGGCGCCGTCACGGTCAACCTCTCGAGCACCCACCAGGGCAAGCAATACTCGGACGCCGCCAACACGGTGGCCGAAGCGGCCAACGGCGGAGCGGGGCAGATCCCCGGCTTCCGCCTTTGGAACGCCCAGTTCGGCTGGAAGCTGAGCGGCAAGCCCGGTTACGAGCTCATGGCCGGCATCAACAACCTCGCGGACAAGCGCTACTACACGCGCAACGTCGACGGCAACGCCGGCCGCATGGTCGGCGCGCCCCGCACCGCCTACCTCCAGCTGCGCGCCACCTACTAACCCCGACGGTGAACCGCTTTGCGTAGGACAAAGATGACATTTTGCAATGTTCACAGCCTACATAGGACTACAAGGTGGTCCTATACCGCAGAGTTGGCCCCCTGGATATAGTGTCATCAACGGTGCAGCACTTAGAGGCCACCGCGATCCACACGACATCATTCGAAGGATCAACAAGATACCCAGGGGCTTACCATGAACGCTTTCGATACCACCACCTCCTCCTCGATCCGCTCGATCAACGTCGGCGCCGCCGCTCAACCGATCAGCTTGATCGGCGCGCAGCAGAACGATTTGTTGCGCGCCCTGTCGCGCGACGATCTGCTGGCCTTGTTCGGCGATCTGGAATTGGTGGCGTTGCCAGCTGGTAAGCACCTGTTCGACTTCGGCGATAAAGTCGAGTACACGTATTTCCCGACCAACGCGATCGTGTCCCTGCAGTATGTGATGGAAGATGGCGCGACCACCGAGATTGCCGTCGTCGGCCGCGAAGGCGTCGTTGGCTTGGCGCTGTATCCGACCGAGCGCGCCAGCTATTCGGCAGTGGTGGAGGCCGACGGCTACGGCTACCGCCTGCGCACCGATGTGCTGCGCGCGGCCTTCTACGCAGGCGGCCCGCTGGCCCAGCAACTGATGCGTTACACCAGCACCATTTTCGCCCAGCTGGCGCAGAACGTTGCCGGCAGCCGCCATACCAGCATCGAACAAAAGCTGTGCCGTTGGCTGCTGGAACGTCTGGACCGCTCCATGACCAGCGAACTGAAGGTGACCCAGGAGATGATCGCCAATATGCTGGGTGTGCGCCGCGAAAGCGTCACCGGCGCGGCCGGCAAGCTGGCCGAGGAAGGGTTGATCACCTATCGTCGCGGTTGCGTGACGGTGCTTGATCGGGCGGGAATGGAACGCCGGGCAGGCAGCTGCTACCAGGCCGGCCGCAACAAGGCCGCGCAGCTGGAACAGCGCGCGGCGTAAGAAAGAATAAGAAAGAAAGCTTAGTGCAGTACGCGGGAGGCGGGCGGATTCACCAGGAATCCGCTGAACTCCACCCGCGGGGCGGAACGAACCGCCAGATTGTCCAGCTTGCGTTGCACCAACTTATGCCAGGCGCTGGCCCAACGGGCGGCCAGTTGCGATTCCTCGGCCGAACGCGCGTACAGCGTTCTCTCCACGGCGATTTTTTGTCTGTTCAGGGCACGGGTGGCGGATGTCAGAGTAGTCATGGCGATATGTCTTACGGGCAAGAGGTTGGGAAGTTCGCAGGGCTATTTTGCCGCGCTCGCCGCTGTTTGAATGTGCGCCATTTCACCCATAACGATGAGTAAACGAACTGTGCCGTGTAAAATACGCGCGCTGTTGTGTTTTTACCCCGCCGCGCGTCGCGTTCTCACCTCTCTTCGTTCCTTATGTGGTCATCCAATCTTTCTAAAAATGCATTAGCAGGCTTGACCACGTCATTTGCTTTAGTTCCCGAGTGCATCGCTTTCGCGCTGGTTGCGCACTTGAATCCGCTCACCGGGCTCTACGGCGCCTTCTTCATTTGCACCATCACCGCCTTGTTTGGCGGCCGCCCGGGCATGATTTCCGGCGCGGCCGGCTCGATGGCGGTCGTCATCGTCGCCTTGGTGGCCCAGCATGGACTGCAGTATTTCCTCGCCACTGTCGTGTTGAGCGGGGTGATCATGCTGTTGTTCGGCCTGCTCCGAATGGGCAAGCTGGTCAGCATGGTGCCCCACCCGGTCATGCTCGGCTTCGTCAACGGGCTGGCGATCGTCATCGCATGGTCGCAATTGCAACACTTTCGTGTGGATGGGCATTGGCTGCAAGGTAATGCCCTGATCTGGATGTGCGGCCTGGTGGCGCTGACGATGGTCATTGTTTATGTGCTGCCGCGCTTGACCAGGGCGGTGCCGCCGGCGCTGGTGGCCATCCTTGGCGTCGGCCTGTTGTCCGAGGGCTTGCACCTGCCGATCCGCACGCTGGGCGACATGGCGCAAATCGCCGGCGGCCTGCCGGTGTTCGAGCTTCCCGAACTGCCGATGACGATGGAGACGCTGCGCATCGTCTTCCCCTACGCGCTGTTGATGGCGGTGGTCGGCCTGCTCGAAACGCTGCTCACCTTTAATCTGACCGACGAGATCACCGAGACGCGCGGCTTGCCGAACCGCGAGTGCGTGGCCCTGGGCGCGGCCAATGTGGTCTCCGGCCTGTTCGGCGGCATGGGCGGCTGCGCGATGATCGGCCAGACCATGATCAATCTAAGTTCGGGCGGGCGCACGCGCGTCTCCGGCGCCGTTGCCGGGATAATGATTTTACTGTTTATACTGTTTTTGTCGCCGCTGATCGAGCGCATTCCGCTGGCGGCGCTGGTCGGGGTGATGTTCGTCGTCGCGCAGCAGACCTTCGCCTGGGGCTCGCTGCGGGTGTTGGGCAAGGTGCCCCGGCACGACGCGCTGCTGATCGTCGTCGTCACCTGCATCACGGTCGCCACCGACCTGGCGGTGGCGGTGCTGTGCGGGATCGTCATCGCCGCGCTGAGCTTCGCGTGGCGCCACGCGCGCGAGATCCGCGCCGATGTGGTCGACGGCGCCGACGGCGTCAAACGCTACACGCCACACGGCACGCTGTTTTTCGCCTCCATCTCCCACTTCAACGACTTGTTCGATCCGCAGGGCGATCCCGCGAAGGTGGTGCTCGACTGCCGCTATCTGCGCCTGGCCGACCATTCGGCGGTGGTGGCCGTGGCCACGCTGCACGAACGCTACGCCAAGGCCGGCAGGGCGCTGGAAGTGCAGCACTTGTCGAAGCGCTGCGAGTCGCTGTTGCACCGCGCCGGCGTGGTGATCACCGCTTGAATTAGCTATCGGGGATCGAGCGCGGCGATCGCCGCCGCCACGCCTGCGCCGTAAGCCGGATCGGCCTGGGTGCAGTTGAAGATGTGGCGCTCCTGCACCGGCTTCGATACGCCGTGGATGGCGCGCGCCGTGTTCTCGAACAGCAGCCGCTTCTTCTCGTCCGTCAGCAGGCGGAACAGGTTGCCCGGCTGCGAGTAGTAGTCGGTGTCGACCCGGTGGTCCCAGTGCGCGGCCGCGCCTTCGATCGACAGCGGCGGTTCGGCGAACTGCGGCTGTTGCAGCCATTCGCCACGGCTATTGGGCTCGTACGAGGTGCCGGCGCCGTGGTTGCCGTCGGTGCGCATGGCGCCGTCGCGGTGGTAGCTGTGGAATGGGCATTTCGGCGCGTTGACGGGAATCGCATGGTGGTTGACGCCGAGCCGGTAGCGCGCCGCGTCGCCATACGAGAACAGGCGCGATTGCAGCATCTTGTCCGGCGAGAAGCTCACGCCGGGGACCACGTTGGCCGGCGAGAAGGCCGACTGTTCGACGTCGGCGAAGTAGTTCTCGGCGTTGCGGTTCAGTTCCAGCACGCCGACATCGATCAGCGGGTAGTCCTTGTGCGGCCAGACCTTGGTCAGGTCGAAGGGGTTGTACGGCACCTTCGAGGCGTCGGCCTCCGGCATGATCTGCACCGCCAGCTTCCAGCGCGGGAAGTCGCCGTTTTCGATCGCTTCGAACAGATCGCGCTGCGAGCTTTCGCGGTCGTTGGCGACGACCGCGGCCGCCTCGGCGTCGCTGAAGTTGGCGATGCCCTGCTGGCAGACGAAGTGGAACTTGACCCAGAAGCGCTCATTGGCCGCGCTGATGAAACTGAAGGTGTGGCTGCCGAAACCGTGCATGTGGCGGTAGCCTTTGGGGATGCCGCGGTCGCTCATGACGATGGTGATCTGGTGCAGCGCCTCCGGCAGCAGGGTCCAGAAGTCCCAGTTGTTCTCGGCGCTGCGCAGGTTGGTCTTGGGGTCGCGCTTGACGACGTGGTTCAGGTCCGGGAACTTGAGCGGGTCGCGGAAGAAGAACACCGGCGTGTTGTTGCCCACCACGTCCCAGTTACCCTGCTCGGTGTAGAACTTGACGGCGAAGCCGCGGATGTCGCGTTCCGCGTCGGCCGCGCCGCGCTCGCCGGCGACGGTGGAAAAGCGCATGAAGATCCCGGTCTGCTTGCCGACCTCGGAAAACAGCGCGGCGCGCGTGTAGCGGCTGATGTCGTGCGTGACGGTGAAGGTGCCGAACGCGCCCGAGCCCTTGGCGTGCATGCGCCGCTCGGGGATGACTTCGCGCGCGAAGTGCGCCAGTTTTTCAAGGTGCCAGACGTCCTGCAGCAGCACCGGGCCGTGCGGGCCGGCGGTCTGGGTGTTCTGGTTGTCGACGACCGGCGCGCCCGCCGCGGTGGTGAGGTGTTTCATGGAAGTCCTTCGTGTGTATTGAATGGAAACTTCCAGCATAACCAAGGCCTTGCCTGCGCGCAGCTCTCTTTCGGGAGAGCCCGGGGCAAAAAACAGCCCGGCGCTGCGGCCGGGCTTTTCGTCACGCCATCGTGCGAAGGCGAATTACTTGCTTGGGTAGGCCAGGTCGGCGCGACGGTTCTGGGCGCGCGAGGCGTCGTCCGTGCCGGACGCTTTTGGCTTTTCCTTGCCGAAGCTGACGGCTTCCATCTGGCTGTCCTGCACGCCTTGCGATTTCAGGGCGGTGATGACGGCTTGGGCGCGCTTCTGGCCCAGGGCCAGGTTGTACTCGGCGCTGCCCTGGTCATCGGTGTTGCCTTCGACTTTGATCGACACGTTCGGGTTGGCGGACAGGAATTTACCGTGGTCGGCGATGACGGTGTCGAATTCAGGCTTGACGGTGTACTTGTCGAAGTCGAAGTAGACGCTGCGGTTTTTGTAGATCGAGCTGTTTGGGTCCAGGTACGCTGGCAGGGCGGCGGCGACCGGTGCGGCGACCGGGGCCGGTGCAGGTGCTGGCGCGGCGGCCACTGGCGCCGGAGCCGGCGCAGGGGCGACGACAGGCGCCGGGGTGGAGCAGGCGCTCAGCAGCGCTACGGTGCAGGCGGCCAGCAGGATGTTGGTTTTAGCGATCATCGAAAAACTCCCGAATTGATATTTTGTTATGGACAGGTGGGTGTTGTGAGGCTGTAGAGCCAGCCGCGAGCGGTATTATATAAGTATTTCTCTATCAATAATTGGCGCACTGCATTATTTTTTCATCCAGCGTGCGAAAGGTGACATATCTCGCCCGTTTTCGACGTACCAGGCGCGCCGCGCGATGTCGAATTGGGCACCGAGCGCCTTGACTTCGTCCTTTTCGTGGAAGCTGGCGCTCAGGTATTGGCGGCCCGGCGCGGCGGCCGCGACGGCCGGCTTGGCCGCGTTGCGGGCGATGGCGGCGTCGGCCGCCGGCGCCGATTGCTGCAGGCGCATATCGGCGATGAAGCCGCTGCGGCGCGCCGGATCGGCCGGCGACAGCAACGTCAGGCGCGCGCGGGCGCGGGTGGCGCCGACGTAGAACAAATTCTCCTCGTCGCGCCTGGGCTGCGTCGGGTGCGGAAACTCGCCGACCTCCAGCAATGGCAGGATCACGTGTTCGAATTCCTTGCCCTTGGCGTTGGCCACGCATTCGATCAGCACCGCCTTGCGTTCGCGCTTGCGCCGGACGAACGCTTCGCGCGCGTTCATCGCCGCCCAGAACTGGGCCAGGCTTTGACCGGAGGCGGCGGCCGACGCCAGCAGGCCGGCCACCGTCTTATTGACCACGCCGGCGTCGTACGGCCGCACGAAGATGCGGCGCGCGGTCGCCACCAGCGTGACGCGCTCGCACAATTCGGTCAGCACCCCGGCCGCCGGGGTGGCCGGATCGACGCCCGAGAGCCAGGCGATGGCGTCGATGACGGCTTTTTTGGTGGCCAGGCTGGCGACGTCGCGGTAGCCGATCTCCTCGCCGTCGCCGCGCTCGTCGTCGATCATGAACAACTCGCCGAGCAGCGCTGGGTCGCGGGCGATCTGCGTCTTGAAGTTGTCGAGGCGGCGCGCCGAGAACTTCATTTCGCTAAAGGCGGTCATGGCGTCGACGATGGCGCCGCGCACCTGCTCGGATTTGACGGCGGCGAAGTCGCGCAGCGCGATGGCCAGCATGCCGCGCAAGAACAGGATCTCGTCGCGCTGCAGATAGCCGGCCATGGCCGGCGTGCGGTAGTCGATGTCGGCCTCGATCAGCGCGTTCTCGATCGCCATCGACTGGTGGCGGTCGCGGATCAGGATCGCGCAGCCGTCGAGGGCGTGGCCGTCGGCCTTCCACTGGCGCACGGCGGCCACCACCAGTTGCGCGCAGCCGGCCGCCGAGTCGTAGTGGGCCTGGCCGATGTGCGTGTGCAGCGGCAGGCTCGATTCGACCGCCTTGTGCTTGAACGCGGCCATGGCGTAGGCCAGGTGCGGGCCGTGGCGGTAACTATAGGTGAGCGGGTAGCGCGCCAGCCTCGGGTAGCGCTCGGCGAAGCGGCTCTTTATATACTCCTCGCTCGCGCCCAGCCTGGCGTGGATCACCTGGTCCTTGTCGCCGGCGCCGACGAAGAAGCATTGCGGGCGGCCGATCAGGGCGTCGAGGATGCGGAACGACGCTTCGTTCAGGTCGTGCAGTTCGTCGCACAGCACCAGCCGGTGGTCCGGGAAGCGCTCGGCCAGGCGCGCGCCGGCGTCGAGGTTGCAGGCCAGGTCGTAGGTGGCGTCGAACGGGCCGCGGAAAACGGCGCCGGCGCCGCCGTCGAGGCGCAGGGTTTCGTATTCGACCGTGGTCAGATAGTCCGCCAGCGGCACGCCGAGCTGCTCGGCGATGTCCTCGAGGCCGAGGAAGTCGACGTCCGACGCCAGCGCCATGGTCGCCTTCAAACCCAGTTGCACGTCGAGGAACTGGCTCAGCGCGATGCCGTGGGTGTGCAGCTCCAGGCCCTCGAGCCGGCCGGCGTAGCGCTGGCCGACCCGGTCGACCGCCGCCAACGCGTGTGGTTTGAGTTGGCGCGCGTCGCCGCACAGGCGCAGGTTGTCGCCGTCGATGGCGTCGAGCTGGCGCGCGGCGAAGTCCTCGAACGTGAGCACGGCCACGCGCGCCACCAGCGCCGCCGGCACGCCGACGTCGATCAGGCGCTGGCGCAGCACGTCGCGCGCCTCGGGCGTGAACGTCAGCGCCAGGATTTGTTCGGGGGGGAGCTTGCGCGCGATCGCCTCGCCGATGCGCAGCGCCAGCGTGGTGGTCTTGGCCGCGCCGGCGTTGGCGTCGACCAGCACCGTCTTGTGCTGGGACAGCTGGATGGCCGTCTGTTCGGGCGTCGGCACCAGGCCTTGCGGCGTGAAGCGGGGGGCGTTGGGGGTGTTCGGAGCTTGGGGTGCGTTCATCCGCTACATTATAGCGACCGGCGCGCGTATGCCGGCGGCCAGCGTGGCGCCGAGCGCGGGCGTCATCGTCAACCTGGCGGTGGCGCCCTCGATGAAGCGCGCGCTGAACACGCGCCGCTCGGCCGCCGGCGCGTGGCCGTCGATGGCCGCGCACAGCAGTTCGGCCGCCGAGGCGGCCATGGCCGGCATCGGCTGGCGCAGCGTGGTGAGATTGTAGCTGAGCCAGTTGGACGGCTCGACGGCGTCGAAGCCGGCCACCGACAGCTGGCCCGGCACGTCGAGGCCGAGCTCGTGGCGGGCGCAGTCGAGGCAGCCGATGGCCATCACGTCGCTGCCGCAGATGATGGCGTCGGGCACCTCGCCCATTTGCGCGATGATCGCTTTGAGGCCGGCGCCGCCGCTGCGGTAGTCGGACTGGCCCGGCACCACCACCGGC
The DNA here is from genome assembly GCA_963513825.1 of uncultured Duganella sp. GTDB lineage: Bacteria > Pseudomonadota > Gammaproteobacteria > Burkholderiales > Burkholderiaceae_D > Rugamonas. Next base: position 216,926 of record CAUPRW010000003.1, on the reverse strand, counting down.
GCCGGCAGGCCCAGCTCGGCGAGGCGCTGGCAGGCGCCGCGGCGGCGTTCGTTGGCCACCGTGGCGTCCTCGGTGCCGGCGATGATGCCGAAGCGCCGGTGGCCGGCGCCGGCCAGGCGCTCGGCCAGCATGCGGCCGGCCTCGCGGTGGTCGCAGGTGACGGTGTTGACGGCGCGCTCGCGCAGCGTGCGGTTGAACAGCACCAGCGGCATGTGGCGGCGCTCGAACTCGGCGATGTGGGCGTCGCTCAGGCGGGCGGCGGCGATCACGCCGTCGACCTGGAATTGCCAGATGTCGCCGAGCACGCGGTCGACGTCGGTCTCGCGCGCCAGCGGGAACAGCAGCACGCGCTTGCCGCGCGCGCTGACCTGCTGGCTCAGCTCGGCGAGCAGCTCCGGGTAGTGCAGGTTGGCCTGGTTGGTGATGAGCACGGCCACCATGTTGGAGCGGCGCGTGATGAGGCTGCGGGCGGCGGCGTTGGGGATGTAGTCGAGCAGCGCCGCCGCCCGCATCACGCGCGCGTAGGTCGACTTCGAGACGCTGGCGCCGGGCTTGAAGCAGCGCGAGACGGCCGATTGCGACACCCCGGCGACCTGGGCCACGTCGTAGGAGGTGACGCGGCGCGCTTCGCGGGCGATCAGGGCTTTATGGGTGGTGGCGAGGGCCTCAATGGTCGGCTGGGATGGGGTCATTGTCTCGTGGTGGTCTTGCCATTTTCTTGTCAAAATAAAAGCACTCCCACCGAGGATAATCAAAATCTTGCCGCAGGACAACAATAATCGCGTTTCCATGTGGAAAGTACGTATCGACTGTGGTGGCGCAGCAATTTTCCCTGCCGAGCACGTTTTTCTGATAGCATGACGCCCCTTTATCACGTGTGAAGGGTCGACATGGCCAATGCTTGCGGCGTCGATTTCGGCACGTCAAATTCCACGGTCGGCTGGGTGCGTCCCGGCCAGCCCGTGATGTTGGGACTGGAGGACGGCAAGACCACCTTGCCGTCGGTCGTCTTCTTCAATGCGGAGGACGAGCAGGTCACCTTCGGACGTGCGGCGCTGGCCGAATATCTGGCCGGCTACGAGGGGCGCCTGATGCGCTCGTTGAAAAGTTTGCTCGGCACCAGCCTGATCGACGGCCAGACCGAGGTGGGCGGGCGCGCGCTGCCGTTCCGCATGCTGCTGGCCCAGTTCATCGGCGAGCTCAAAAAGCGTGCCGAGCTGTCGGCCGGGCGCGAGTTCACGTCCGCCGTGTTCGGCCGGCCGGTGCACTTCATCGACGACAGCCTGGCCAACGACCAGCTGGCCGAGGACACGCTGGCCGAGGTGGCCCGTTCGGTCGGCTTCAAGGACATCGCCTTCCAGTTCGAGCCGATCGCCGCCGCCTTCGACTACGAGTCGCAGATCGAGCGCGAGGAATTGGTGCTGATCGCCGACATCGGCGGCGGCACGTCCGACTTCTCGCTGGTGCGGCTGTCGCCGGCGCGCGCCAAAAAGAGCGAGCGGCGCGACGACATCCTGGCCAACGGGGGCGTGCACATCGGCGGCACCGACTTCGATAAATACCTGAGCCTGTCGTCGGTGATGCCGTTGCTCGGCTACGGCAGCCGGCTGCGCAACAACAGCGAAGTGCCGTCGAGCTACTTCTTCAACCTTGCCACGTGGCACACGATCAACCAGGCCTACACCAAGAAGATGTGGACCCAGCTGTCGGACTTGCTGCGCGATTCGGCCGAGCAGGATAAGCTCGGCCGGCTGCAGCGCCTCATCGACGAGCGCGCCGGCCACTGGCTGGCGATGAAGGTGGAGGAGGGCAAGATCGCGCTGTCGGACGCGGCCAGGGTGCAATTGGAACTGGACCGGTTGTCGCCGGCCGCCACGATCGAGCTCGACCGCGCGCAGTTCGACGACGCCATCGGCCACCTGGTCGGCTCGGTCGAGGCCACCGTGCTCAAGCTGCTGGCCGACGCCGGCGTCGGCCCGGCCGACGTCGACACGGTGTTTTTCACCGGCGGCTCGAGCGGCGTGCTGCGCCTGCGCGAGCGCATCGGCGCCCTGGTGCCGGCCGCGCGCAAGGTCGAGGGCGACCTGTTCGGCAGCATCGGCGCCGGCCTGGCGCTCGACGCCGTGCGCAAGTTCGGCTGAACCATCCCATCAACCAACCCGGACAGGCACGCACCATGCTCGACAAACCCATCGTCATGCTCGACTTCGAGACCACCGGCCTGTCGCCCGCCATGGGCGACCGCATCACCGAGGTGGCCGCCTTGCGCATCGTCGACGGCCGCGTGGTCGAGCGTTACGTGTCGCTGATCAACTGCGGCGTGCGCATCCCGTCGTTCATCACCGGCCTGACCGGCATCACCCAGGCCATGGTCGACGGCGCGCCGCCGGTGGGGCGCGTGGTGCCCGAGCTGCTCGAGTTCATCGGCGGCGACGCGCTGTCGGCGCACAACGCCAGTTTCGATGAAAAATTCCTGCGCGCCGAGGCCGGGCGGCTCGACCTGGCGCCGCGCCACCAGTCGCTGGTGTGCTCGCTCAAGCTGTCGCGCCGGGTGTTTCCGAACCTGGCCAGCTACAAGCTGGGCAACCTGTCCGGGCAGCTCGGAATCCGCTTCAAGAGCGCGGCCCACAGGGCCGAGTCCGATGCGGAGGTGGCGGCCGAAGTGCTGATCCACATCGGCCGCCACATCGGCACGACCTACGGCATCGCCGGCGTCGACCCGGCCCTGCTCGTTTCGGTGAACAAGCTGGCCGCGGCCAAAGTGCACCAATTCCTGCAAAAGCAATCCAACCAGTAAGTTTAAGCTTAAACGATAACATTTTATCATTACTCGTTTGAGCCCGCTCAAATCTTCGGCGCGCGCGCGTTTTACACTTTAGTCAACATAGTTGCAGTGTTGGCAAGGGGTGCGCGATGAAAAACCAGAGCTCCGCCAGAGATGGCTACGACATCTACGTGTGGTATCGCGAGGCGGCCGAACGGGGCGATCCCTATGCGCAATTCAACCTGGCCCTGGTCTATAAAAAGGGACAGGGCGTCGCGCGCGACGACATCCGCGCCTTTTACTGGATGCACAAGGCGGCGCTGCGCGGGCTGGCCTTCGCCCAGAACCACCTCGGCGCGATGTACTACAACGGCCGCGGGGTTCCCAACAACGACAAGGAAGCGGTGCGCTGGTTCCGCGCCGCCGCCCGGCAGGGCGACGCCTCGGCCCAGCAAAACCTCGGCCAGATGTATAAAAAAGGGCGCGGCGTCGCCCGCAGCGCCGAAATCGCGCTGTCGTGGTTCTACCGCGCCTCCGAGCAGGGCATCGCCAGCGCCCAGAGCCTGCTGGGCGAGGCCTATGTGCACGGCGCCGGCGTGCGGCGCAACTATCCTTTGGCGCTGGCGTGGTTCCGCAAGGCCGCGCAGCAAAACGATGCCATCGCCCAGCTCAACCTCGGCCTGATGTACAAGCACGGCCATGGTGTCGCGCGCAGCGAAGTCCAGGCCCTGGCCTGGTTCCGGCAAGCCGCCGCACAGGGCGACCCGGTGGCCCAGCGCCTGGTCGGCGTCGCCTATTCGGAGGGCTTGGGGGTGCCGGTCGACCAGCTGCGCGCCTACGCCTGGCTGGCGCGCGCCGCCGAACAGGACGACGCCGACGCCCAGTTCAACCTGGGCATCATGCTGGCCAACGGCAAAGGCGTCGACCGCGACGACGAGCTGGCCTTTTCGTGGTACCGGCGCGCGGCCGAGTCCGGCCACATGCTGGCGCAGTACAACCTCGGCGGCATGTACGCGCGCGGGCGCGGCGTCGCCCGCGACGAGCAGCGCGCGCTCGAGTGGTACGGAAAGGCCGCCGAGCAGGGCGCGCCGAACGCCCAGTTCAATGTCGGCGTGATGTACGCCAACGGCCACGGCGTGGCCAAGGACGAGGCGCGCGCCGTGGCCTGGTACCGCAGCGCGGCCGAGCAGGGCGACGCCAGCGCGCAAAACAATCTGGGCGTGATGTACGCCAACGGCCAGGGCGTGGCGCAGGACGACACGCAGGCGGTCAAATGGTACGGACGGGCGGCCGAGCAGGGCCACGCGCTGGCGCAATTCAACCTGGGCGGCATGTATGGCAGCGGACGCGGCGTCAAGCGTGACGAGTTGCGCTCGTTCATGTGGTTGACCTTGGCCTGCGACGGCGGCGCGGTGGCCGCCGCCAGCAACCGTAAAAAGGTCGCGCTGGAAATGTCCCCGCAAGCGATGGCCGAGGCGCAGGAACTGGTGCGCCGCTGGCGCGCGCAGCACCGCCGCGCGGCCCCGCTGCGCTGATTTCCCACCCACGGAATTCCCGATCCTCCCCGATGCTTCGATATTAGTTGAAACATCATAGCTAATGGCGTATTATGATTCGATACTTCTCGAATCATAAAATTGGCGCCAATGGAAACCAAGCAAGTCCTAACCGCGCTCGCGGCGATCGCCCAGGAAACGCGGCTGGCCATTTTCCGGCTGCTGGTGCAACTCGGTCCGGACGGCATGGCCGCCACCAAGATCGCCGAGCGGCTCGATATCGCCCCCTCGTCGCTGTCGTTCCACCTCAAGGAACTCACCCACGCCGGGTTGATCACGTCGCGTAGCGAGGGGCGTTTCGTCATCTATTCGGCCGACGTGGTGGTCATGAACAGCCTCATCGGCTACCTGACGGAAAACTGCTGCGGCGGCGTGCCGTGCGGCCCGGCCGGCTGCGACACCAATCCAACTTTCCCCTGACCCCGGACACTCCCATGCAAGAGAAAATCCAAACCGTGCTGTTTCTTTGCACCGGCAACTCGTGCCGTTCCGTGCTTTCCGAAGCGATCTTCAACCATCTGGCGCCGCCCGGCCTGGTAGCCATCAGCGCCGGCAGCCAGCCGGCCGGCAAGCTGCATCCGCGCGCCGTGGCGCTGTTGCGCAGCAAGGGGATATCGACCGAGGGCTACCACAGCAAATCGTGGAACGACTTGCCGGCGGCGCCCGATATCGTGGTGACCGTCTGCGGCGGCGCGGCCGGCGAAACCTGCCCGGCCTACCTGGGCCCGGTGCTGCGCACGCACTGGGGCGTCGCCGATCCCGGCCACGTGGTCGGCAGCGCGGAGCAGATCGATGCCGCGTTCGAACAGACCTACCGCATCATCCGCGCGCGCATCGAAGCGTTCCTGGCGCTGCCGCTTGCGCGGCTGGCCGGCGACAAGGCGCGGCTGAAGGCCGAGATCGACAAGATCGGCGCCGTGCTGGCTTAAGCCCGCCACCGTCGATGCGCCGCCCGCATATGAACGCCGCGCCTCATTGCCACCGTTGGCGCTTGCCGCCGGCGCCAACGACCCGCCACACCTACCAGGACTTGCCTTGCTCATCGCCTTTCTGATCTTCCTTGCCACGCTGATCCTCGTCATCTGGCAGCCGCGCGGCCTCGGCATCGGCTGGAGCGCGGCCGGCGGCGCCGTCGTCGCGCTGCTTGCCGGCGTGATCGGCGCCGCCGACATTCCGGTGGTCTGGCACATCGTCTGGAACGCGACCGGCACCTTCGTGGCGGTGATCATCATCAGCCTGCTGCTCGACAAGGCCGGCTTCTTCGAGTGGGCGGCGTTGCATGTCGCGCGCTGGGGCGGCGGCAGCGGCAAGCGGCTGTTCGTGCTGCTGGTCCTGCTGGGCGCTGCGGTGGCCGCGTTGTTCGCCAACGACGGCGCCGCGCTGATCCTCACGCCCATCGTCATCGCCATGCTGCGCGCGCTGCGTTTCCCGGCCAAGGCGACGCTGGCCTTCGTCATGGCGGCCGGCTTCATCGCCGACACGGCCAGCCTGCCATTGGTGGTGTCGAACCTGGTCAACATCGTATCGGCCGACTATTTCGACATCGGTTTTGCCCGTTACGCGGCCGTCATGCTGCCGGTCGACCTGGTCGCGGTGGCCGCCACGCTGGGCGCGCTGATGTGGTTCTTCCGCAAAGACATTCCGGCCGCCTACGACCTCGCCCAGCTCAAAGCGCCCGGGGAAGCGATCCACGACCGCGCCACCTTCGTTGCCGGCTGGCGGGTGTTGGCCTGGCTGCTGGTGGGCTTTTTCGGGCTTGAGCCGCTGGGCGTGCCGATCAGCGCCGTCGCGGCGAGCGGCGCCGCCTTGCTGTTGGCGGTTGCCGCGCGCGGCCGCCATATTTCGACGCGCGCGCTGTTGCGCGGCGCGCCATGGCAAGTCGTGGTGTTCTCGCTGGGCATGTACCTGGTCGTCTACGGCTTGCGCAACGCCGGCCTGACCGGCTACCTGGCCGGCGTGCTGGAGCGCTGCGCGGCCTACGGCGTGTGGGGCGCGGCGCTGGGCACCGGCTTGATCACGGCGTTGCTGTCGTCGGTCATGAACAATATGCCGACCGTGTTGATCGGGGCGTTGTCGATCGACGCGACGGCGTCGCACGGCGCCGTGCGCGAGGCCATGATCTACGCCAACGTCATCGGCAGCGATCTCGGGCCGAAGATCACGCCGATCGGCAGCCTGGCCACGCTGCTGTGGCTGCACGTGCTGGCGAGCAAGGAGATCCGGATTTCCTGGGTCTACTATTTCCGTGTAGGCATCGTATTAACCGTGCCGGTGCTGTTGATCACGTTGGCCGCGCTCGCCATGCGGCTGGCGTGATGGTATTTGTCCCCCTTTACGAAAATCAGGAACTGTCATGACTGTCATCGCGAACCTGCCCAATATCGATCCCGCGCAACTCGACCTGCCGAGCATGGACAAGCTGGCCCAGGTCGGCGAGCTGGACCATCCGCCGCGCATCCTGATGCTCTACGGTTCCCTGCGCGAACGCTCGTTCAGCCGCTTGCTGACCGAGGAGGCGGCGCGCATCCTCGAACACTTCGGCGCCGAGGTGAGGATCTTCGATCCGACGGCGCTGCCGATGGCCGGCAGCGTTCCGGACGACCATCCCAAGGTGGCCGAGCTGCGCGCGCTGTGCCTGTGGTCCGAGGGCCAGGTCTGGTGCAGCCCGGAGCGCCACGGCGCCATCACCGCCGTGATGAAAAACCAGATCGACTGGATTCCGCTGGAAATGGGCGCGATCCGCCCCAGCCAGGGCCGCACGCTGGCGGTGATGCAGGTGTGCGGCGGTTCGCAGTCGTTCAACGTCGTCAACACGCTGCGCCTGCTGGGACGCTGGATGCGCATGTTCACCATCCCCAATCAATCCTCGGTGCCGATGGCCTACCAGGAATTCGACGACGCCGGCCGCATGCGCGCCTCCGCCTACTACGACCGCGTGGTCGACGTGATGGAGGAGCTGTTCAAGATGACGCTGCTGCTGCGCGGGCGCAGCGACTACCTCACCGACCGCTACAGCGAACGCAACGCGCGCCGCGTGCGGGCGATCGACCGGGCGATCACCAGGATTTAGAAGCGCCGGCCGCTCACCCCTGCGGCTGCTGGCGGCGGTCGAGGAACAGGCTGTTGCCGTGGATTTTCTTGGCCTGGCGCTTCGATTCGGCGGCGGCCGTGGCGATCTGGTGGTGGGTGTAGTACTGGCGCGGCTCGATGCGGATCGCCCCGATCGATAAACTCATCAGCGGATACAGCACCTTCCTGCCCTGGCGGTCCTCGCTCAGGTAGCCGCCCCGTTCGCGGTCCTCGATGCTGTAGAAGTCCTGCACGCTTTGCTCGAAGTCGGCCAGGATGGCGCCGCAGCGCGCCTCCCAGTCCTCGCTCTGGAACAGCACCATGAAGTCGTCGCCGCCGATGTGGCCGACGAAGTCGCGGTTGGCGTCGCAGCGCTCGCCGAGCAGCCGGCCGGTCAGCTGGATCACGTCGTCGCCGCGGCGGTAGCCGTAGACGTCGTTGAACGGCTTGAAATGGTCGAGGTCGACATAACAAGCCCAGAAACGCGCGCCGCTCTCGAGCAGGCGGTCGATGTGCTCGTTGATCGGCACGTTGCCGGGCAATTGCGTCAGCGGATTGGCGTAGCGCGCCGCGGTGATCTGCATCTGCGTGATCTCGCGCATCAGGTCGTGGCCGGTGCCCAGGCCCAGGTAGCGGCCCTGGTCGGTGATGATGAAGCCGTTGAACAAGTGGTGGGCGTCGGCCTGCACCATGCGAAAGCTCAGCTCCTGCAAGGTGGTGTCCTTGTCGGCCGTCAGCGAATTGCGGTCCATGAATTGTTTGCACGACTTCTTGCCATAGAGCTCGCGCTGGTAGGGCCGGGCGAAATGGTCGATCATCTCGAAGCGGCTGATCAGGCCGAGCGGCTGTTCGCCGTCGACCACCGGAATGATCAACAGCTTGGGCTCCTTGAGGAAGATATCGTAGACGTCGTTGTTGTTCATGCTCGGCGGCACCGTGCGCACCTGGTGCAGCAGCTTGAACACGGTCGCCAGGTTCTGTTCGGCCGCGCGCTGCGGATAGACGGCCACGCCGTCGCGCGCCAGCGCCTTGACCACCTCGGCGGAGGTGGCGCGCGCCGGCCGCGCATGGGGGCGCCCCAGGTGGTAGCCCTGGCCGTTGGCCACGCCCACGTCGCGCACCACCAGCAGTTCGGCCTGGGTCTCGATGCCTTCGGCGATGACGAGCGTGTTGGACTTTTCGGCGATCTCCTGGATCGAGCGGACAAATTGCAGCTTGACGGGGTCGTTGTTGATGCCCTGGATGAAATGCATGTCGATCTTGACATACTCGGGCCGCAGCTCCGACCACAGGCGCAGGCTGGAGAAGCCCTCGCCGAGGTCGTCGATGGCGATCTGGAAGCCCATCTGGCGGTAGTGGCGCACCGCCTCGCGCATCAGCGCGTAGTCGTGGGTCGGCTGGTTTTCGGTCAGTTCGATGATCACGCGGTCCGGCGCGATGCCGAGGTGGTGGATGTATTCGAGCGTCTCGCCGGGGCGGGCGTCGCGCTGCAGCAGGCATTCCGGGCTGACGTTGAGGAACAGCTTGTCCGGCAGCGCGAGCTCGGCGAAGCGCTCCAGGATCACCTGGCGGCACAGGTGCTCGACCCGCACCGTCAAGCCGCAGGCGCGCGCCACCCTGAACAGGTTCATCGGCGCGTGCAGCGGGCTGTCGGACGGCCCGCGTATCAGGCCCTCGTAGGCGATGATGTCGCCGTTGCGCAGGTTGACGATGGGCTGGAACAGCGCGCTCAACTGGCGGCGCGCGAGGATGTCGTGCAGGTGCGCGCGGGCGACGGCGGCCTCGGGGCCGCTATCGTCGATGGCATCGACGCCGCCATCGAACCGGGGGAGGGAAGCGTTGCTCCTATGCAGCGTTTTGACGGCGGTTTTCACGATTGTCGCTTGCGGGTGGGTTTTTTACCTGTAGGATTCTAGGGTGGCTTTGTGACAGCTGTGTGAAATTTTTAGCATATTGCAATAAATATTTCATATTTGCACTATTGGCGAGCTACAATATTCGAAACCTTCTCCTTCAGGCAAGCCATGTACCGTTTCCACCTGCGCCGCGTCGTTGCGGGCCGTCTTCCCGCCTCGCTGTCAGGTCTGGCCCTGGCGCTGTGCGCCGCCGCGGCCGGCGCGGTCGGCCTGACCGTGCAGGTGGGCGACGCCGCCGGCAACCCGCTGCCCGACACGGTCGTCTATGTGGAGGCCGAGGGCGCGCCGGCCGCCGCCAAGGCCCCGGCCGGCGGCCAGATCGAGCAAAAGGCGCTCAAGTTCATGCCGCTCGTGACGGTGCTGCAGACCGGCGGCAAGCTGTCCTTCCCGAACAACGACAAGGTGCGCCACCACATCTACTCGTACTCGCCGGCGCACCGGTTCGAGCAAAAGCTGTATTCGGGCGAATCGGCCGCGCCGCAGGTGTTCGACAAGGCCGGCACCGTCGTCCTCGGCTGCAATATCCACGACAAGATGCTGGCCTACGTCAAGGTGGTCGACACGCCGTATTTCGCCAAGACCGACGGCGCCGGCGCCGCCCGCGTCGAGTTGCCGGGCGCCGGCAGGTACGTCGTCAAGGCCTGGCACTACAACACGGCCGGCGGCGTCACGCCCGAGCAGGCGCTCACGCTCAAGGCCGGCGAGGCGCCGCCGCCGGCCGTCTTCAAGCTGACGATGAAGCCGCCGGCGCCCGCCGACGCGTCCGCCCTCTAAAGGAACGTCCACAGCATGCGTATGCGTTTTCGCAGCCTCGAGAGCCGGATCGTCGCGTTGTTCCTGGTGCTGGTCGTGGCGGTGCAGCTGGTCGGCCTGGTGGTGATCCAGCGCGGCATCGACAACAACGCGCGCCAGGCCATCGGCGGCGAACTCAATAACGGCGCCAAGGTGTTCCGCCGCCTGCTCGACCAGAACGCCCAGAGCCTGCGCTTCGGCGCCCGCCTGCTGGCGCGCGACACCGCCTTCCTGGCCGCCATCGGCAACAACGACCAAGGCGACCGCGCCACCATCGAATCGGCGCTGGCCAACAGCGGCCGCCGCATCAAGGCCTCGCTGACGATGCTGGTCGACGCCGAGCGCAAGATCAGCGTGTCGACCAACAACGGCCAGGCGGCCATGCTGGAGAAAATGGTGGCCGGCATGCTCGACGCCGCCGAGGCGGGCGACGGCGCCAACGGCGTGGCCATCGTCGAACGGCGCCCATACCAGATCGTCGTCATGCCGATCAAGGCGCCGGTCACCATCGGCTGGATCGTCATGACGTTCCCGATCGACCGCCAGCTGGCCGGGGAGATGCGCGACGTCAGCGCGCTGCACACCACCGTGCTCACGCGCGACCAGCGGGGCAAATGGACCTCGGCCGGCTCGACCTGGGTCGGCGCCTCGGCGCAAGCGGTGGTCGACCAGCTGCAGGCCTTGCCGCGCGTGCCGGCCGGACCGTTCGACCTCGACGTCGAGACCAGCCACTATAGCGCGCGCCTGACGTCGATCGGCGAGGACAACGGCCAGAGCGCCAGCGTGCTGCTGGCGCGCTCGATCGACGAGGCCACGGCCGAATACGCGCGCCTCGAACGCTGGCTGATCTTCCTGACCGCCGGCGGCATCGCCATCTCGGCGCTGGCCATCATCTTCACCGCCAAGCGCATCGCCCAGCCGATCAGCGAACTGGCCGACACCGCCCGCCGCCTCGAACGGGGCGACTACAAGGGCCAGATCGACACCAGCCGCGAGGACGAGATCGGCGCGCTGGCGCACGCCTTCGATTCGATGCGCGAGGGGATCGCCAAGCGCGAACAGGAGATCCGCCGCCTGGCCTACTGGGACACGCTGACCAACCTGCCGAACCGCGCGCAGTTCCTGCTGCTGCTCAACGACGCCATGGAGCACGCCCGCAAGCGCGAGGAGGCGGTGTTCGTGCTGATGATGGACCTGGACCGCTTCAAGCACGTCAACGACGTCATGGGCCACGGCTTCGGCGACGCGCTGCTGCGCCAGGTGGCCGGGCGCCTGCAACTGCTGCTGGCGAACCGGCGCCAATCGTCGGCCCAGGTGGCGCGCCTGGGCGGCGACGAATTCGCCGTGCTGCTGCCGGCGTCCGACCTTGAGGCCGCGCGCCGCATGGCGTTCGAAATCCTGCAGGCGCTCGAGACGCCGCTGTCGCTGGAGGACCAGACGGTCGACATCGGCGCCGGCCTGGGCATCGCCGGCTACCCGGAGCATGGCAGCGACGGCGAGGCCTTGCTCAGCATGGCCGAAGTGGCGATGTACGCGGCCAAGCAGCGCAACGACGGCGCCGTCGTCTACGACGCGGCGATGGACAAGTCGAGCGAAAAGAGCCTGTCGCTGCTCACGGAGCTGCGCAACGCCATCGAGCGCGACGAGTTCCGCCTGCACGTGCAGCCGAAGATCATGCTCGCGACGGGCAAGGTGGTCGGCATGGAGGCGCTGGTGCGCTGGGTGCATCCGGTGCGCGGCAACGTGTTCCCGGACGAGTTCATACCGTTCGCCGAGCAGACCGGTTTTATCCGCGTGCTCACGCGCTGGGTGATGGAGCGCTCGGCCGAATTGTGCCGCGAACTGGCGGCCAAGGGTTATCCGCTGAAGGTATCGGTTAATTTGTCGACGCGCGACTTGCTGGACCAGGACCTGCCGGCCAAGTTCGCCGACCTGCTGCAGCGCCACGAGCTGTCGCCGGCGTCGTTCTGCCTGGAGATCACCGAAAGCGCCATCATGGACGACCCGGTGCGCGCGCAGGCCACGCTGGAGCGCTTGAGCGCCATGGGGGTGGACCTGTCGATCGACGATTTCGGCACCGGCTACTCATCGCTGGCCTACCTCAAGCGGCTGCCGGTCGATGAACTCAAGATCGACAAATCGTTCGTGCTCAATATGGAGAACGACGAAGGCGACACCAAGATCGTGCGCTCGACCATCGACCTTGGCCACAACATGGGGCTGCGCGTGGTGGCCGAAGGCATCGAGAGCGAAGCGGTCTGGCGCCTGCTGGCGGACCTGGGCTGCGACCAGGGGCAGGGCTACTTCATGAGCCGCCCGATCCCCGGCGACCAGTTGATCGGCTGGCTGGAGAAATGGCAGGCGCCGGCCAGGGACGGCTCGCCGTCGGCCGGCGTGGCCGCCGTCGTCACCTGAACCGGCGCCGGCCTGTCCGTGGCAGCCGCATTTCAGGCAGCCGATTTCACAGCGTGTCGCACGCCGGTTCCGGGCGGGCGGTGTCCGGCATAGACTGCCGTATCACCACCCACCTCCGGAGCCATCATGAATCGCCTGTTCATTAGTCTCGTTGCCGCCGCCCTCTGCCACGCTCCAGCCATCGCCGCCGACACACCGGCGCCATTCTCGCCCAATCAATTCAAGCTGCAAAACGGACGCGCCAACGAGGTGATGGTGCTTGGCTCTTCGCACTTGTCCGAGTTGGCGAAACCGTTGGACCTCGCCAATCTGAGCCTGCTGAACGCGCGGTTGGCGCAATGGCAGCCGCAGGCCATCGGCATCGAGGAGATATCGGGATTGCAGTGCGCCTTCATGCGCGGCTATCCGCAGCGCTATGCCGGCGCCGTCAAGTCCTACTGCTGGGATCCGGCGCCGGCCACGGCGGCGACCGGCCTGGATGTGGCGCAGGCGAATGCGCGCGTCGACGCCTTGCTGGCGGCATGGCCGGCGGCGCCGACGCCCGGCGAGCGGCGCAAGCTCGCCTCGTTGTTGCTGGCCGCCGGCGAGCGCGCGTCGGCGCTGGTGCAATGGCTGCACCTGCCGGAAGGGGAGCGGCGCGCCGGCGACGGCCTGGCGCAGGAACTGGTCACCCTGTTGGAGGCCACGGCGAAGCTGCACGACGAGGCTTACCAGGTTGCCGCCGTCGTCGCCGCGCGCAGCGGTCACGAACGGGTCTATCCGATCGACGATCAATCGGCGACCGGCCCGGCGGGCGACGAAAAAGCCTCCGACGCGGCCATCATGAAAGCTTGGGACAACCCCTATTCGGCCGCAAGGCGCGGCGAATCGGCGGCCCTTAAAAGCCGCCTCGATACGCCGCAGGGCGTCATGGCGCTGTATCGCGCCGATAACGCCGCCGGCGCGGCCGAACGCGCCTTCCGCAGCGACTTCGGCGCCGCGCTGGAGGAGCCTTCGCCGCAGCGTTTCGGGCGCGGCTACGTCGGCTATTGGGAGACGCGCAATCTGCGCATGGCCGCCAACATACGCGACGTGATGACCGTGCGGCCCGGCATCCGCATGCTGGTGGTGGTCGGCGCCTCGCATAAAGGTTATCTCGAAGCCTACCTCGATCAGATGCACGACGTGCGCATCGTCGCCACCGACAAGGTATTGCGGGCTCAATAAAGCACGATGAAACCGGGCGCCGTCCGTCGGCGAAGTTTGCATTTCATGCAAGCGATTCCGCAGCGTGTCGCAAGGCGCCCCCGCGCGCCGCGCCACCGGCATAGACTTTTAGGACCCACCCATTTCCGGAGTCCTTATGCATCGCCTGCCAATCAGCGTCATCGTTGCCACCATCGTCCACCTTCCCGCTTTGGCCGCCGACACGGGGCCGCGCTTCGCGCCGAGTCAATTCAAGCTACAAAACGGCCAAATCAACGAAGTGATGGTGCTCGGCTCACCGCACCTGTCGCAGATGCCCAAGACGTTCGACCTGGCCAAACTAAGCCTGTTGAACGAGCGCCTGACGCAATGGAAGCCGCAGGCCGTCGCCATCGAGGGCTTGTCCGGCATGCAGTGCGCCTACCTGCGCGGCTACCCGCAGCGCTACGCCGACTCGATCAAATCCTACTGCTGGGATCCGGCGCCCGCCAATGCCGCAACCGGCATCGACGTGGCGGAAGCGAACGCGCGGGCCGAACGCCTGTTGGCCGCCTGGCCGGCCAAGCCATCGGCCGGAGAACGCCGCAAGCTGGCGGCGCTGTTGCTGGCCGCCGGTGAGCGCGCGTCCGCGCTGGTGCAATGGCTGCGCCTGCCGGTCGATGAGCGGCGCGCCGGCGACGGCTTGAGCCCACGCCTGGCGACGCTGATGGAGGAGATCATGCGGCGCCGGGACGAGAGCTATCAGGTCGCCGCCACGGTGGCCGCGCGCAGTGGCCTCGAACGGGTCTACGCGATGGACGACCACACGGCCGACGACACGGCGCCGGATGAAAAAGCGGCCGGCGCGGCGATCTCCAAGGCGTGGGACAACCCGTACACCGCCGCCCGCATCAAACAATCGGACCAGCTTGAAGGCAACCTGAACGCGCCGGGCGACGTGGTGGCCATGTACCGCGCCTACAACGCCGCCGGCGCCGCCGAGGAAGCGTTCCACAGCGATTTCGGCGCGGCGCTGGAGGAGCCCTCGCCGCAGCGCTACGGACGCGGTTACGTCGCCTACTGGGAGACGCGCAACCTGCGCATGGCCGCCAACATCCGCGAGGCGGTGGGCCGGCGCCCCGGACAGCGCATGCTGGTGGTGGTCGGCGCCTCCCACAAGCCGTATCTGGAGGCCTACCTCGACCAGATGCACGACGTGCGCATCGTCGCCACCGAGGGCGTGCTGCGCGCCGAATAAAACACGACGAGAGCACTTACCTAACGTTGCTTATTTGTTATAAAGCAAGTTAATATCGATCTGGTTGCCCGTCGTGGAACGGGCGCCGTCATCAACTCAGACCCACGGATCCTCGCATGAAGCATTTGAAGCAAGCCGCCCTGGCGGCGACTGTCCTGCTGGCCCAAGGCGCCATGGCGCAAACCTGCGCCGGCGCCGGCGCTGCCCTCGATTACCCCGTCACCCGCACCGTCGACCAGAGCGACGACTACCACGGCGTCAAAGTGGCCGACCCCTACCGCTGGCTGGAGGACGCCAACAGCGCCGACACCAAGCAATGGGTCGATGCCCAGAACAAGCTGACGCAGGGCTATCTCGCGCAAATCCCCGGCCGCGAGACGATCAAGGCACGGCTGACGAAGCTATGGAACTTCGAGCGCTTCAGCGTGCCGTTCAAGGAGGGCGGGCGCTATTTCTACAGCCGTAACGACGGCCTGCAAAACCAGTCCGTGCTCTATACGATGAAGACCCTGGCCGACGTGCCGCGCACGCTGCTCGACCCGAACACGCTGGCCGCCGACGGCACCGTGGCGCTGGCCGGCCTGGCCGTCAGCCCGAACGGCAAATACCTCGCCTACAGCACGGCCGCCTCGGGCTCGGACTGGAACGAGATCAAGGTGCGCGACATCGACAGCGGCCAGGATGTCGAGGACCACATCAAATGGGTCAAGTTCTCGCGCACCGCGTGGCTCAAGGACGGTTCCGGCTTTTTCTACAGCCGCTACGACGCGCCCAGGGAAGATACCAAGCTGGCCGACGTCAACTACTTCCAGAAGCTGTACTTCCACAAGCTGGGCACCCCGCAAAGCGCCGACACCCTGGTCTACGATCGCCCGGACCACAAGGACTGGGGCTTTAGCGGCGAGGTGACCGAGGACGGCCGCTTCCTGGTGATCACCGCGTCGCAGGGCACGGAGAACAAGAACCGCGTCTTCTACAAAGACTTGACGCGCAAGGACGCCAAGGTGGTCGGCTTGCTGGAGGACTTCGACGCCGCCTACAACTTCGTCGGCAGCGACGGACCGGTGTTCTGGTTCCACACCGAGCGCAACGCGCCGCGCGGGCGCATCGTCAGCATCGACACCCGCAAGCCTTCGGTGCTGAACTGGAAGCAGATCGTGCCCGAGAGCTCCAACACCCTGGTGTCGGCGTCGATCGTCAACCACCAGCTGCTGGTCGACTACCTGAGCGACGCCCACAGCCTGGTCAAGGTGTTCGACCTCAAAGGCAAGCCCTTGCACGACATCGAGCTGCCTGGCCTCGGCACGGCCGATGGTTTCAGCGGCAAGCGCGTCGACACCGAGACCTTCTACTCGTACACCAGCTTCACCACGCCGAGCACCATCTACCGCTATGACCTGAAGGCCAACAGGAGCAGCGTGTACCGCCAGCCCAAGGTCGATTTCGACCCGAGCGGCTTCGAGACGCGCCAGGAGTTCTTTACCAGCCGTGACGGCACCAAGGTGCCGATGTTCATCGTCGCCAAAAAGGGCTTGAAGCTCGACGGCGCCAATCCGACCTATCTCTATGGTTACGGCGGCTTCAACGTCTCGCTCACGCCGGCGTTCTCGGTCGCCAACCTGGCATGGCTGGAGATGGGCGGCGTCTACGTCATGGCCAATCTGCGCGGCGGCGGCGAGTACGGCGAATCCTGGCACGAAGCGGGCACCAAGCTGCAAAAGCAGAACGTGTTCGACGATTTCATCGGCGCCGCCGAATGGCTGATCGCCCACAAGGTGACGTCGCCGGCCAAGCTGGCCATCGGCGGCGGCAGCAACGGCGGCCTGCTGGTCGGCGCCGCGATGACCCAGCGTCCGGAATTGTTCGCCGCCGCCATACCGCAGGTGGGCGTGCTCGATATGCTGCGCTTCCACAAATTCACCATCGGTTGGGCGTGGACCTCCGACTACGGCTCGTCCGACAATGCGGACGAGTTCAAGGCCTTGTTCAAGTATTCACCGCTGCACAACCTGAAAAAAGGCACCTGCTATCCTGCCACGATGATCACCACCGCAGACCACGATGACCGGGTGGTGCCGGCGCACAGCTTCAAGTTCGCGGCCACGGCGCAGGCCGACCAGGGTGGCGCCGCGCCGATCCTGATCCGCATCGACACCAAGGCCGGCCACGGCGCCGGCAAGCCGACCACCAAGCAGATCGACGAAGTGGCCGATCGTTGGGACTTCCTGAGCCGCGCGCTGCAAATGGACGGGACGGCGCCGGCGACGCCGGCGGCGCAAACGACGGCGGCGGTGGCCAAGCCGGCGGCGGGTCCGCAATGAGGGCCGCGCCGGCCGCCGGTCCGCTGCTGCTAGCCGTGTTGATGTGTGGTGCCGTGGCCGTGGGCCCGGCGCTGGCGCAATCGACCGCTGCCGCTGCCAAAACCCTGTCCGACGCCACGCGCGGCTTGCAGGCGCAGCCCGGGTTCATCGACGTCTGGCGCGACGGCGCCAAGGGCAGGGTGCTGTTGTCGGTCACCGCGCTGGGGCAACCCTTCCTGCTATTGAGCTCACTGCCTTACGCGCTGGGTTCGAACGACGTCGGCCTCGATCGCGGGCAGGCCGGCGACATGCGCATGGTGCGGTTCGAAAAGCACGGGGCCAAACTGTTTTTGGTCCAGCAGAACACCAATTACATCGCCGCGTCGGCGGACAAGGACGAACGGGCCGCCGTCAACGAGTCCTTCGCCAGCGCGGTGCTGTGGTCCGGCGAGATCCTTGCCAGCGAAGGCGGCGCGCACCTGGTCGATTTTTCCAGCTTCCTGCTGGCCGACCGGCACGGCATCGCCGCCCGCCTGGCGGCCGCCAGGCAGGGCGCCTACGCGGTCGATCCGTCGCGCAGCGCCGTGCTGGCGGAGGAGGCCAAGGCCTTCCCGGACAACGTCGAACTCGAAGCGCTGCTCACCTTCGCCGGTCCGGGCCAGGCCGAATACGTGCGCCAGGTGGCCGCCGATCCGGCCAGCCTGTCGATGCGCCAGCGCATCAGCATGGTGCGCCTGCCGGCGACCGGGGCGCAGGACGGCTGGCGCCCGCGCAGCTATCATCCGTTCTCCGGCGGCTTCGATGTCAATTACTTTGACTTCGCCACGCCGCTCGCCAACAGCATCGACGTGCACTGGCAGGTCAGGCACCGGCTGGAAAAGACCGATCCGACGGCGGCGGTCAGCACGGTCAAGAAGCCGATCGTCTACTACGTCGACCGTGGCGCGCCCGAGCCGGTGCGCACCGCACTGCTGCAAGGCGCGTCGTGGTGGGCCAGCGCCTTTGAAAAGGCCGGCTTCAAGGACGCCTACCGGGTCGAGCTGCTGCCCGAGGGCGTCGACGCGATGGACATCCGCTACAACGTCATCCACTGGGTGCACCGCGCCACGCGCGGCTGGTCCTACGGTAACGCGCTGACCGACCCGCGCACCGGCCAGATCATCCGTGGCGCCGTCACGCTCGGATCGCAGCGCGTGCGCCAGGACATCCTGATCGCGGAAAGCCTGCTCGCGCCCTACGGCAAAAACAGCCCGGCCGACAAACACAAACTGGCCGAAGAAATGGCGCTGGCGCGCCTGCGCCAGTTGTCGGCGCACGAAGTGGGCCACACGCTCGGCTTCGCGCACAACTTCTCCGCCAGCCGCGCGGGCGACGGCAACGGCTCGGTGATGGATTACCCACATCCGATGTTGAAGCTCGACGCCAAAGGCGAGGTCGATCTGGCCGGCGCCTATGGCGTGGGCGTCGGCCCGTGGGACGACTACATCGTCAAATACGTCTACGGCGATTTCGGCGGCGGCGCGCAGGAGCAGGCCGCGCTGGCCAAATTGCGCGCCGACGCTAAGGCCGCCGGCCTGCTGTACTCCAGCGACCAGGACGACCGCTCGCCCGGCGCCAGCCACCCCGACGGCCTGTTGTGGGACTACGGCCCAGACTCCATCAAGACCTGGGACCTGCTGGGCGGCGTGCGCCGGCGCGCGCTGCAAACGTTCTCGGTCGACGTGCTGCCCGACGCGCGCCAGATCGGCGAACTGGAGGCGCGGCTGGTGCCGGTCTATCTTTTGCAGCGCTACCAGGGCGAGGCCGTGGCGCGCCTGATCGGCGGTGGCGACTTCGATTACACCACCAGCGGCGACGTCAAGGCGGGCGTCGGCAAGGCTGGCGTCATCACCACGCCGGCCGCCGTGCAGCGCCAGGCGTTGGGCCGCCTGGCCGACAGCCTGCGCGCCGAATACCTGGCCTTGCCCGCCAACGTGCTCGATGTGTTGACGCCGCCGGCGATGGGCCACGACCGTGGCCGCGAATACTTCGCCACCCGCATGGGTTCCGTGTTCGACGCCTTCTCGATCGCCGAGGCGGGCGCCGCGCAAACCGCCGGCTTCCTGCTGGATCCGGGCCGCGTCAACCGCCTCGCATGGCAGCACGCGCGCGACGCGAGCCAGCCGGGCGTGCGGGAGGCGCTGTCGCTGCTGCTGCAAAAGACGTGGCAGCGCGAACCGGTGCCGGCATCGGTGATCGGCGGCGAAGCGGTGCAGCTGGCCGCCAACTGGGTGCTGGTCGATGGCATCCTCAATCTGATCGACGGCGGCAAGCTCCATCCCAATGTCGCCGCCGAGGTCACGCAAACGGCGCGCGAGCTGGCGCAGTGGATGCGTAAAAATCCGGGCAAGGGCGTGACGGCGAGCAGCCGGAAGGAGGCGGCCGAGCTGATCGAAAGTTATCTGAAGGACCCGCGCAGCGCCAAACTGCGCGGCGCGCCGCCGGTTCCGCCGGGCGCGCCGATCTGATGCCGCCGGCGGCGCGCACCAAAATGATGCCATTTTTCGGTGCGCACGGAGATGGTGCAGGCTAGGCCCGGGAAACAAAATACAGTTAAATCATGAACTTAAAATTTGCACCAATCTGGAACAAATATTGCTTGTATGGGTATTCGTTTTCAAATCGTGCATTATTTTGGGGAGTGATTTTTGATGGGCTTACACAAAGACGGCGCCGACGCATTGTTCATATTGCTCGGCGCCATCATGATTTTAGCGATGCACGCCGGCTTCGCGTTTCTGGAGCTCGGCACCGTACGCAAGAAGAACCAGGTCAACGCGCTGGTCAAGATCCTGGTCGATTTCGCGGTATCGACCATCGCCTACTTCTTTGTCGGCTATAGCATCGCCTACGGCGTCAACTTCTTCTCCCCGGCCGACGTGCTGGCCGCCAAAAATGGCTACGAGCTGGTCAAGTTCTTCTTCCTGCTGACGTTCGCCGCCGCCATCCCGGCCATTATTTCGGGCGGCATTGCCGAGCGCGCGCGTTTTCATCCGCAGCTGGTCGCCACGGCGCTGCTGGTCGGCCTGGTCTATCCGTTTTTCGAGGGGATCGTGTGGAACCACCGCTTTGGTGTGCAGCAGTGGTTGCTGCAAGCGTTCGGCGCCGAGTTCCACGACTTCG
This sequence comes from uncultured Duganella sp., assembly GCA_963513825.1. Lineage (GTDB taxonomy): Bacteria > Pseudomonadota > Gammaproteobacteria > Burkholderiales > Burkholderiaceae_D > Rugamonas. Next base: position 196,530 of record CAUPRW010000003.1, on the reverse strand, counting down.
CCGGATCGGTGGTGGTGCATGCGGTGGGCGGCTGGATCGCGCTGCCGGCCGTGCTGCTGCTCGGCGCGCGGCGCGGGCGCTATATGAAGAACGGCGCCATCGCCGCCCATCCACCGTCGTCGATTCCATTCCTGGCGCTCGGCGCGTGGATTTTGACGGTCGGTTGGTTCGGGTTCAACGTCATGAGCGCGCAGTCGCTCGACAAGATGAACGGGCTGGTGGCGGTCAATTCGCTGATGGCGATGGTTGGCGGCACGCTGGTGGCGCTGCTGATGGGGAAAAACGATCCAGGCTTCGCCTATAACGGGCCGCTGGCGGGGCTGGTGGCGGTGTGTGCCGGCTCGGATCTGATGCATCCGCTGGGGGCGCTCGTGACGGGCGGGATCGCCGGCGCCATCTTCGTGTGGATGTTTACGCTGGCGCAGAACAAATGGAAGATCGACGATGTGTTGGGGGTGTGGCCGCTGCACGGCTTGTGCGGCGCGTGGGGCGGTATCGCCGCCGGGATCTTTGGCATGAAGGCGCTCGGTGGCATGGGGGGCGTGTCGTTCGCGGCGCAGCTGACGGGCACCGTGCTGGGCGTGGCGATTGCCACGGCGGGCGGTTTCGCCATCTACGGCGTGTTGAAGGCGACGCTCGGTTTGCGGCTCGATCCCGAGGACGAGTTCCAGGGCGCGGATCTGGCCATTCATCGCATCACGTCCACGCCGGAGCGCGAATCGAACTGGTAGGGCGCCAACAACCCAACCCCGCCAGCCTTTGGCGATGGGCGGGCGTCACCACTTAGGGGACGTACCCCAAGGGGTACGTCCCCGCCTGGGGGTGCGGGTCTCAGCGGTGTATCACCACCAGCAGCGCCTTGGCCTCCGTCTTGCCGACGTTGCGTATGGTGTGCTGCTGATCCCCGGGATAGCGCGCCGTCCCACCCAGCTTGACCTTCTTCTTGACGTTCCCAACCTCCACCTCCACCGATCCGTGCAGCAGCGTGACATGCTCCTGCGCGCCCGGATCGTGCCCCTGCGACGCCAGCTCGCCACCGGGCGCCAGCGTTAGCTCATACCACTCATACTTACCGGCCAGCTCCATCGGTCCCAGAATGCGCAGCACGTACCCCGCGTGATTGCCGGGCAGGGTGGGGGTCTCGTGCGCGTCGAGCACGCGGATGGTCTCGGCTTCCTTCTCGGCCGTCGCCAGCAGTTCGCCAATTTGCACGCCCAGCGCGTTGGACAGCCGCCAGGTGATGGCGATGGTGGGATTAGCCTTTTCGCGCTCGATCTGCGACAGCATCGATTTGGAGACGCCGGCGATACGCGACAAGTCTTCCAGGGTCAGGCCGCGCTCGAGGCGCAGCCGCTGCAGTGCCGCGCCGACCTCGGGTGGCGCGTTCGTCGAAACAGGTGTTTTCATTGTTTTATTCGGCGGATAGGCTAAATTCTAAGTAAATCTGTCGGAAAAGCGCGGCAAGAACCGCACGCTCCCGTCTTGCGCTGTTCACTGGTTCTCTGTAAGATTCGATATATTGAATTTGAGTTCGACATAACGGATTTCGCATAAGGCAGTGCACCGGTGCCAAGATATTGTGCCGAAATCGTACCACACACAAGGACTATCATGACCGACCAAGCAAAAAGCACCTTCTTCAGCGGCCTGCAGGCGACCCTGGACCAATTGCGCGACCAGGGCCTCTACAAGCCGGAGCGCGTGCTGGCCTCGCGCCAGGGTTCGGAAGTGGTGGCCCAGGACGGCCGCACGCTGATCAATATGTGCGCCAACAATTACCTCGGCCTGTCGGGCGAGGAGTGGGTGGCGCAGGCCTCGATCGAGGCGACTGAAAAGTACGGCTACGGCCTGTCGTCGGTGCGTTTCATCTGCGGCACCCAGACCGTGCACAAGCAGCTCGAGCAGGCGATCTCCAAGTTCCTCGGCACCGAGGACACCATCCTCTACGCGGCCGCCTTCGACGCCAACGGCGGCGTGTTCGAGCCGCTGTTCGACGAGAACGACGCCATCATCTCCGACGCGCTCAACCACGCTTCCATCATCGACGGCATCCGCTTGTGCAAGGCGGCGCGCTTTCGCTACGCGCACAACGACATGGCCGATCTCGAGGCCCAGCTGCGGGCGGCCGCCGGCAAGCGCCACAAGGTCATCGTCACCGACGGCGTGTTCTCGATGGACGGCACCATCGCCCAGCTGGACAAAATCTGCGACCTGGCCGACCAATACGGCGCGCTGGTGATGATCGACGAATGCCACGCCTCCGGCTTCATGGGCGCGACCGGCCGCGGCACCCACGAGCACCACAACGTCATGGGCCGTGTCGACATCATCACCGGCACCCTGGGCAAGGCCTTGGGCGGCGCGATGGGCGGCTTCACCTCGGCGCGCAAGGAAGTGATCGACATGCTGCGCCAGAAGTCGCGCCCCTACCTGTTCTCGAACACGCTGGCGCCATCGATCGCCGGCGCCTCGCTGGCGGTGCTCGAGCGCTTGTCGCGGTCGACCGAACTGCGCGACCGCCTGCACGAGAACACCGCCTACTTCCGCAAGGAGATCGAGCGCATCGGCTTCACCATCAAGCCGGGCACGCACCCTGTGGTTCCCGTCATGCTGTTCGAGGCGCCCGTCGCGCAAAAATTCGCGGCACGAATGTATGAGCTGGGCGTTCTGCTCAGCGGCTTCTTCTACCCGGTGGTCCCGATGGGCCAGGCGCGCGTGCGTGTCCAACTGTCCGCCGCGCATACCCGCGAACAGCTCGACACCGTGCTCACAGCATTCGAACAGGCGGGCACCGAGCTTGGCCTGCTTAAAAAATAGAACAGTCAGGAATCAACATGGAACAACAACGCATCCTCGTGGTCGGCGCCAACGGCCAGATCGGCAGTGAACTGGTCGAGGCGCTGGCCGCCAAACACGGCGCGAACAACGTCATCGCCAGCGACATCAGCCCGACCAACCTGTATCACGCGGCGCGTTACGTGCCGCTCAATGTGCTCGACAAGGAGGCGCTGGCCGCGCTGGTGACGTCCGAGGGCATCACCCAGGTCTACCAGCTGGCGGCGATGCTGTCGGCCACCGGCGAGGCGGCGCCGCTCAAGGCCTGGACGCTGAACATGGACGGCCTGCTCAATATCCTGGAAGTGGCGCGCGAGCGCGGCATCGTCGGCAAGCCGTTGAAGGTGTTCTGGCCTTCGTCGATCGCCGCCTTCGGTCCGAACACGCCGGCCGTGGACACGCCGCAAACCACGGTGATGGACCCGACCACCATCTACGGCATCAGTAAGCTGGCAGGCGAACGCCTGTGCGAGTATTACTTCATCAAGTACGGCGTGGACGTGCGCAGCATCCGCTATCCGGGCATCATCAGCTACAAGTCGCCCCCGGGCGGCGGCACCACCGATTACGCGATCGCGATCTTCCATTCGGCGCTGCGCGGCGAGCGCTATGAATGCTTCCTCGGCCCGCACACCACGCTGCCGATGATCTACATGCCCGACGCCATCCGCGCCACCATCGAATTGATGGAAGCGCCGGCCGGGCAGGTCAAGGTGCGCTCGGCTTACAACGTGGCCGGCGTGTCGTTCAATCCGGAGCAGCTGGCCGCGGCCATCACCCGCGCCGTGCCGGACTTTAAGATCGCCTACAAACCCGATAGCCGGCAAGCCATCGCCGACACCTGGCCGCAAAGCCTGGACGACGCCACCGCGAGCGCCGACTGGGGTTGGAAAGCGCGCATCGGCGTCGAGGAAATGGTGGCGGACATGCTTGCCAATGTCGACGTGCGCCTGAACAAAGCCGCATAAGCGACCACACACATTATAAAAAAGAGGGACACCAGATGGACATGAGCGTTTTCGATTTGTTCAAGATCGGCATCGGGCCGTCGAGTTCCCACACCGTGGGGCCGATGGTGGCGGCGCGCCGCTTTCTGCTCGATTGCGCTCCGCTTGACGACGTCACCGGCGTCACCGCCGAGCTGTATGGATCGCTCGCGCTCACCGGCATCGGCCACGCGACCGACAAGGCGGTCATCCTCGGCCTGATGGGCGAAACGCCGCAGGACGTCGTGCCGACCCGGGTCGACGCGCAGCTGGCCGAGGCCGAGGCGGCGGGGGAGTTGAAGCTGTTGGGCTCCCGCGCCGTGCCCTTCAAGCGCGGCAAGAACCTGGTGTTCCATATGGCCGAATCGTTGGCCGAGCATCCGAACGGCATGCGCTTCACGTTGACCCGCGCCGACGGCTCGACCGCCAGCAAGGTCTATTATTCGGTGGGCGGTGGCTTCATCAAGGAGGAGGGCGAGGCGCCGCAAATGCCGGCCGCCGGCGACGCCGCCGCTCCCGCTTCGGCCATTCCCTATCCGTTCGATACGATGGACCAGCTGCTGGCGCACGGCGAGGCTAGTGGCCTGACGATTCCCCAAATGCTGCGCGCAAACGAGCGCGTGCGGCGCGGCGACGATGAACTTAACGCCGGCATCGACAAGATCTGGCAGGTCATGCGCGACTGCATCGCCCACGGCCTGGACACGGGCGGCCAGCTGCCCGGTGGGCTCAACGTCAAGCGGCGCGCGGCCAAGCTGTGGACGCAGTCCCAGTCCAGCGAAAGCCGGGCCAACCACCTGCCGCACGACGCGCTGCACCAGGTCAGCCTGTACGCGATGGCGGTCAACGAGGAAAACGCCGCCGGTGGCAGGGTGGTGACGGCGCCGACCAACGGCGCCGCCGGCATCATTCCGGCCGTGATCCGCTACTACGCCGAGGACTGCAAACCCAGCGATCCGGTTACCGGGATCCGCGACTTCATGCTGACGGCGGCGGCGATCGGTATGCTTTGCAAGCGCAACGCGTCGATCTCCGGCGCCGAAATAGGCTGCCAGGGGGAGGTCGGCGTGGCCTGCGCGATGGCGGCGGCGGGCCTGGTGGCGGCGCTCGGCGGCAGCAACAACCAGATCGAGAACGCGGCCGAAATCGGCATCGAGCACCATCTTGGCATGACCTGCGATCCTATCGGTGGGCTGGTGCAGATTCCGTGCATCGAGCGTAACGGCATGGGCGCGGTCAAGGCCATCACCGCCGCCTCGCTGGCGTTGAAGGGCGACGGCACGCATTTCGTCAGCCTCGACGAGGTCATCGAAACGATGCGCCAGACCGGCGCCGATATGCAGGCCAAGTACAAGGAAACCTCGCTCGGCGGGCTGGCGATCCACGTCATCACCGTTAATCACGCTGCTTGTTGATCGGTGGTGCCGCTGGCGGCTCGATGGCGGATTACGCCGTTCCGGCTAATCCGCCCTACGTGTTCCGCCATATTTTGCCCGCGAGTCGATCCGTAGGGCGGATTAGCGCAGCGTAATCCGCCACAGCGCCGCCAGCGGCCCAAGAACGACTACGACACCACCTCCAACATCAACTGCCTGAACGCCAGTCCCGACACCGGCTTGCTGAAGTAATAGCCCTGCATCTCGTTGCAGTGCTGCTGGCGCAGGAACTCCAGCTGCTCGGCCGTCTCCACGCCCTCGGCGATGGTTTTCAATCCCAGGCTGCGCGCCATGTTGATGATGGCGCTGACGATGGCCTTGTCCTCGGCGTCGGTGCTGATGTCGCGCACGAAGGACTTGTCGATCTTGAGCTTGTACACCTTGAACTTCTTCAGGTGGCTGAGCGACGAATAGCCGGTGCCGAAATCGTCGATCGACATCCTGATGCCGCGCTCGTGCAGGTTGTTCATCATGGCGATCGCGCCCTGCGGATCGTTCAGCGCCACGCCCTCGGTCAGCTCCAGCTCCAGGTATTCCGGCGGCAGGCCTTCCTCCTGCAGGATCTGCGTGATCAACTCGGGCAGGTCGTTGTTGCGGAACTGCGTGGCCGACAGGTTGACCGCCATGACCACCGGTGGCAGGCCGCTGTCGAGCCATGCGCGCGCCTGCCGTACCGCCTGGCGCAGCACCCACGCGCCTATCGGCAGTATCAAGCCACTCTCCTCGGCGGCCGGAATGAATTCGGCCGGCGAGACCACGCCCAGTTCCGGCGTCGACCAGCGCAGCAGCGCCTCGGCGCCGATGATGCGCTGCTCCGGCAACGACACCTGCGGCTGATACAGCACCTGCATCTGGTCGCGCTCGAGCGCGTAACGCAGCGCGTTGACCAGTTGCAGGTGGCGCGCGGCGCGCTGCTGCATCGCCGCCGTGAAGAAGCGGAAGTCGTGCCGGCCGGCGTGCTTGACCTGGTACATGGCGGCGTCGGCGCGTTGCAGCAGCGTTTCCATGTCGGCGCCGTCGGCCGGATACAGCGCGATGCCGATCGACGCGGTCACCTTCAGGTCGTGCGTGCCGACGCGGAACGGCTGGTCGATCAGTTCGAGGAGCTTGCGCGCCACCTCGGCGGCGTCCTGCGTGCCGGCCTTTTGCAGCACGAAGATGAATTCGTCGCCGCCGAGGCGGGCCACGATGTCCTCCTCCCGCAGGCCCTGGCGCAGGCGCTTGGCCAGCTCGCACAGCAGGCCGTCGCCGACGCTGTGGCCGAGCGAATCGTTGATGTCCTTGAAGTGGTCGAGGTCGAGCATCATCAACGCCATCGATTCGCGGTTGCGGCGCGCCTGCGCCAGCGCGTGCAGCGCGTGCTCCTGCAACTGCGCGCGGTTCGGCAGCCCGGTGAGCGGGTCGAAATGGGCCAGGTACTCGATGCGCTCGTGGGCCAGCTTGCGGTCGGTGATGTCGCGCGTGATCCCCAGCAGCATGCGCGGTTCGCCGTTGGCGCCGGTCATCGGCGCGGCGTGCGTTTCGAGCCAGCGCTGGCCGCCCTTCAAGCCCTCGATCTTGAACTCGAGGTGGCCGTTCTCGCCGCCGATCACGCGCTGGTGCAGCGCGATGAAGGCGTCGCGGTACTCCGGCAGGATCAGGTCCGTCAGCACATGTTTTTGCAGCTCCTCCAGCGACCCGGCCTCCAGTATTTTCAGCCCGGCGGCGTTCATCTCGAGCAGGTGGCCCTGGGCGTCGACCACCTTGATGCATTCGGGCTCGGTCTCGATGATGGTGCGCAGGTGCTGCTCGCTTTTGCGCAGCGAGGCCTCGGCCAGCTCGCGCTGGCGGTCCTGGTCGAAGTTCTTGAGCGCGAACTCGATGTCGCGCGCCATTTCGATGAACAGGTCGCGCACCTCGGCGTCGAAGACGCCGGCCGTATTGGCGTAGGCCGTGAAAAAGCCGATGATGCGCCCCTTGCGGCGCAGCGGCATGGTTGCCGACGCCGCCCAGCCGTAGCGCGCCGCGCGCGCGTGCCACGGCGCCGTCGCCGGCGAGTGCAGGAAGTCCTGGCACCAGAACGGCTCGCCGCCGCGGTGGCTGGTGCCGAGCGGTCCGCGTCCCTCGGGCAGCGCCTCGTCGAGCGGGATGACCAGGTTGCTGAGGTATTCGGTGCCTTCGCCGGCGCTGGCGGCCGGCGACACGATGCCCGGATGGTCGCCGTCGGCGCCCTCGATCAGGCCGATCCAGGCCATCGACATGCCGCCGTAGGTGACGACGGCGCCGCAGATGTCGTCGAACAGTTCGTGCTCGTTGGTGCTGCGCACGATGGCCTGGTTGCACTGGCTGAGCGCCGCGTACAGGCGGCCGACGCGCTGCGAGCGCTCCAGCGCCAGCGCGCGCTCGCCATCGAGCCGGGCCAGGTTGCGCTGCATGCCGGCCAGCCAGGTCCAGACGCTGTCGCCGGCCCCCTCGCGCACCGCCAGCGGCTCGCTGACGTCGCCCCGGCCGAGGCGCTCGATCGCTCCCTGGAGTTGTCCGACCGAGCATCCGAGCGCCGCGTCGAGCGCGCGCTTGGCGCGCCACAGCAGCGCCAGCAACACCAGCGCGAACAGCAGCAGGGCGGTCCTGGCCATGGTGGCGTCGGACGAGGTGGACGCGATCGCCGCCTGCGTGCGCCGGTCGACGCTCTCGTTGACCTCTCCGATCGGCGCCATGATGGCCGCCTTGGCGCGGTGGTAGGCGTCGTCGTAGAGCAGGGCCAGGGCGGCGGCGACGGCCTGCGGATCGTCGCCGCCGAAGTCGCGCATGGCCAGCGCCTTGTTTTCGATCGTGGTCAGCCGGTCCGACTCGTCCTTGGCGCGGGTCAGCAGCGACAGTTCGGCCGGGGTGAAGCTGGTGTTCTGTATCCGCCCCATCAGCGCGGCGGGACGGCCGGCGCCGTTGGCGGGGCGCTGGCGCTCGTCCATCAGGTCCCAGTAGACGTTGTCGTAGCCGGCCGGGCGCGGCGCGCGGCCGTCGCGGATGTCGATGATTTCCTGATAATTTTTCCGGTATTGCGCCTCGCCGGTGGCCACGTAGGTGCGCGCCATGCGGGTCAGGTCGTCGGAGGACTGGCGCAGTTCGGCGATCAGGTTGCGCGAATCGTAGCGCAGCTGGTGGGCGTGGTCGATGCGTTTTTCCGTCCACACGTACAGCAAAAAAGCGATGGCGACGATGAACAGGGCGCTGAAACAGGCCCACAGCATGCTTCCAAACGGGGCGGTCTTGCGGGGGGCGGAGAACTTCATCATCATCGGTTGCGGCGGCTGCGGAAATGGGAACGGTGTGGCGGGTGCTACGGATGCGGACCGCGTAACGCGGGCTCGCCTCATATCGAGTCCGCCACCCAGTATATTGCCGTAGCGATAGTGATGCCAGTCCGCTACGACGCAAGCGGCGCGAACCGGGGCGCCTATCCCCATAAAACAACGACAATCGCACCGGAAACGGCGCGGCGCACTATAATATCCGCTCGCTTTGTAACGTTCTGCCAATAGCTGCCAGCCAATCTTGTCAGCCCAACCGGACTTTCTAATTTATGCAATACGTGTCTACCCGCGCCGCCGCATCGGCCGCTTCGTCGTCTCCCCAACAATTTTCGGACATCCTGCTGGGCGGCCTGGCCGCCGACGGCGGCCTGTTCCTGCCGTCCGAATACCCGCAAGTGACCGGCGCCGAGCTTGACGCGTGGCGCCAGCTGTCCTATGCCGACCTGGCGTTCGAGATCCTGAGGAAGTTCGCCACCGACATTCCGGAGGCGGACCTGCGCGCGCTGACCGCCAAGACCTACACCAAGGAAGTCTATCGCAACGCCCGCGCCGGCGAAAAGGCCAGCCAGATCACGCCCCTGCGCGTGCTGGAAGAGGAAAACGGCACCAAGCTGGTATTGCAGGCGCTGTCGAACGGCCCGACGCTGGCCTTCAAGGACATGGCGATGCAGTTGCTGGGCAATCTGTTCGAGTACACGTTGGCCCGGCAAAACGCGGAACTGAACATCTTCGGCGCCACCTCCGGCGACACCGGCAGCGCCGCCGAATACGCGATGCGCGGCAAGAAGGGCATCCGCGTGTTCATGCTCTCGCCGCACCGGAAGATGAGCGCCTTCCAGACCGCGCAGATGTTCAGCCTTCAGGATCCGAACATCTTCAACATCGCCATCGAAGGCGTGTTCGACGACGCCCAGGACATGGTCAAGGCGGTGTCGAACGACCTGCCGTTCAAGGCCAAACAGAAGATCGGCACCGTCAATTCGATCAACTGGGCGCGCGTGGTCGCGCAGGTGGTGTACTACTTCCGCGGCTACCTGTCGGCCACCACGGCCAACGACCAGAAGGTGTCGTTCACGGTCCCGTCGGGGAACTTCGGCAACATCTGCGCCGGCCACATCGCCCGCATGATGGGCCTGCCGATCAACAAGCTGATCGCCGCCACCAACGAAAACGACGTGCTCGACGAGTTCTTCCGCACCGGCGTGTACCGGGTGCGCAAGTCGGCCGAGACCTACCACACCAGCAGCCCGTCGATGGACATCTCCAAGGCGTCGAACTTCGAGCGCTTCATCTACGACCTGGTCGGGCGCGACGGCGAGCGCACGCGCGCGCTGTTCCACAAGGTCGAAACGCAGGGCGGCTTCGACCTGTCGGGCAAGCCGGGCAGCGACGGCGACGAATTCAAGCTGGTTGCCAAGTACGGCTTCAAGTCCGGCAAGTCGACCCATGAGGACCGCCTCGACACCATCCGCGACGTCGCCGACGACTACGGCATCGTCATCGACACCCACACCGCCGACGGCATCAAGGTGGCGCGCGAGAACCTGGAGAAGGGCGTGACGATGATCGTGCTGGAGACGGCGCTGGCGGCCAAGTTCAACGAGACCATCCTCGACGCGCTGGGCGAGGACGCCGAGCGTCCGGAAGGCTTCGAGGACATCGAGGCGCTGCCGCAGAAGTTCGTCGTCATGGCGCCCGATGTCGAGAAGATGAAGGCCTACATCGCGGCCAACACCGGTCTCTGATCATGGGCGCACCCGAGTCCACCGCGCCGTCCAAGCCGCAGCCCAGGCCGATGCTGGCCGTCGCCGAGGCGCTGGCCTTGATGCTGGCGGCCGCGCGTCCGGTGGCGCAGGACGAAATGGTGCCGACGCTCGGCGCCAACGGCCGCGTGTTGGCGCACGCGCAGGTGTCGGGCATGAACGTGCCGGGCATGGACAACACGCAGATGGACGGCTACGCGGTGCGCGCCGCCGATTGCGCCGGCGGCAGCGCCGCGCTGACGGTGTCGCAGCGGATTCCGGCCGGCCATGTCGGCCAGCCTTTGCTACCCGGGACCGCCGCGCGCATCTTCACCGGCGCGCTGATACCGGAAGGGGCCGACGCCGTCGTCATGCAGGAGCAGTGCGAGCTGGCCGGCAACGTGGTCACCATACGCCACGCGCCCAAGCCGGGCGAGTGGATCCGCCGCGCCGGCGAGGACATCGCCAGCGGCGCCGTGATCCTGCCGGCCGGCGCGCGCCTGCGCAGCCAGGAGCTGGGTCTGGCGGCGTCGGTGGGACTGGCCGAGCTGCCGGTCAAGCGGCGGCTGCGCGTGGCCGTGTTTTTCACCGGCGACGAACTGGCGATGCCGGGCGAGCCGCTGGCGCCGGGCGCCATCTACAACTCCAACCGCTTCACCTTGCGCGCGCTGCTGGAAAACCTCGGCTGCGAGATCACCGACTTCGGCATCGTGCCCGATTCGCTGGAGGCGACGCGCTCGGTGCTGCGCGAGTGCGCGCGGGCGCATGATTTGATCATCACCTCCGGCGGTGTGTCGGTCGGGGAGGAGGACCACATCAAGCCGGCCGTCGAGGCCGAGGGCAAGCTCAATATGTGGCAGATCGCCGTCAAACCTGGCAAACCGCTGGCGTTCGGCGAGGTCAAGGACGCGTTTTTCGTCGGCCTGCCGGGCAATCCGGTGTCGAGCTTTATCACTTTCCTGATGTTCGTGCGGCCGTTCATCCTGCGCTTGCAGGGCGTGTCCGGTTCCGTGGCGCCGCGCGCTTTCGCCATGCGCGCCGATTTCGATTGGCCCAAGGCCGACCGGCGCAACGAATTCCTGCGCGCGCGCATCAACGCCGGCGGCGGACTAGAACTGTTTACCAACCAGGGTTCCGGCGTGCTGACATCGACCGTTTGGGGCGATGGCGTGATCGACAATCCTCCCGGCACCACCATCTCCAGCGGAGACATGGTCCGGTTTATACCGTTTAGCGAGTTAATGTACTGATGGCTGTTACCGTAAAATTTTTCGCGAGCGTGCGCGAGGCCGTTGGCGCTTCGTCGGAGACGCTGGAGTTGCCGGCGGGCGTATCAACAGTTGGGGCGTTGCGCGCCCACCTTGCCGCGCGCGGCGGCGCGTGGGAGCAGGCGCTCGGCAGCCCGGCCTTGCGCATGGCCTGTAATCAGGTGATGTGCGGGGACGCGACGGCGCTGGCCGATGGCGCGGAGGTGGCGTTTTTTCCTCCGGTGACGGGCGGTTGAGGTGTCCCGGCGGGTGGCGCAACCCGCACCAACCAAAGGCGACTTGGGTCGGTCACATTGGCGCGGCGCGTAATCGGCCATGCGCCGCAGACGGCTCTTGGCGGATTACGCTGCGCTAATCCGCCCTACGGGATGACGTCATGGGTGGGGCGCGCGGCGCGCGGCCTCGCGCTGGCGGCGCCACGCGCTCCACGTGAACAGCGCGGCGGCGCCCAGCGCCCACGCCGCCGCCAGCAGATAGTCGGTATGCGCCGTCGAGCCCTTGAACCATTCGACCGCCGCCAGTATCGCAAACAGCGGCACGGCGGCCAGCAAGTAGCGTTTAATCCAGAATATCGCGCCCATTTCGTCTCCATCCATATTGTTGTTCATCTCGATCGTATCGGACCGTGTACATGCAGTCTAGTTTGACACCTTTTCGCGTCGCCGTCATCGGCGGCGGGCCGGCCGGCCTGATGGCCGCGCAAACGCTGGCGCGCGGCGGCGCACAGGTGGACGTGTACGACGCGATGGCTTCGGTCGGCCGCAAGTTCCTGCTGGCGGGACGGGGCGGGATGAACATCACCCACGCCGAGCCTTACGCCGATTTCGTGCCGCGCTACGGCGCCGCCGCGCAGGCCTTGCGGCCGATGCTCGACGCCTTCGGCCCGGCCGACGTGCGCGATTGGGTGCACGGCCTGGGCGTGGACACCTTCGTCGGCAGCTCGAACCGCGTGTTCCCGACCGATATGAAGGCCGCGCCGCTGCTGCGCGCCTGGTTGCACCGGCTGCGCGAGGACGGCGTGCGCTTCCACATGCGGCACCGCTGGCTGGGCTGGCGCGACGACGCCCTGGTATTGGGCTCGCCCGACGGCGAGCTGCTGGTGCGCGCGGACGCGGTGGTGCTGGCCCTGGGCGGCGGCAGTTGGGCGCGTTTGGGCTCGGACGGCGCGTGGGTGCCGCTGCTGGCCGGGCGCGGGGTCGGCGTGGCGCCTTTGGCGCCGGCCAACTGCGGCTTCGACGTCGCCTGGAGCGGGCATTTCAGCGGCCGCTACGCCGGCGAACCGTTGACCACCGTGGCCATCACCTCGACCGGCGCCGACGGCCGGGCGCTGCGCAAGCAGGGCCAGTTCGTCGTCACCGCCGGCGGGGTAGAGGGCAGTTTGATTTACGCCTTGTCGGCGGCGCTGCGCGATCAGATCGCCGCCGATGGCGGGGCGACCATTTACCTGGACCTGCTGCCGGATTGGCCGGCCGCGCGCGTGGCCGACGAGGTGGCGCGGCCGCGTGGCGCGCGCTCGCTGGCCAGCCATTTGCAGAGCCGGCTCGGGCTCAAGGGCGTCAAGGCCGGCTTGCTGCGCGAGTGCCTGGACAAGGAGCGCTATGGCGATCCGCAACAGTTGGCGGCCGCGATCAAGATGCTGCCGGTGCGGTTGCTGAGGCCGAGGCCGATCGACGAGGCCATCAGCAGCGCCGGCGGGGTGCGCTGGGACGCGCTGGCGGGTACGATGTTGAAGGCGCTGCCGGGGGTGTTCGTGGCCGGCGAGATGGTCGACTGGGAGGCGCCGACCGGCGGCTATCTGTTGACGGCATGTTTGGCCGGCGGGCTGGCGGCCGGGCGCGACGCGCTGGCTTGGCGGACGCGGACGGCTTAGGGTGCGTTGCTGGCGTTGCTGGCGCTATCGGCGGCGCCAGGCGGATTACGCTACGCTCTCTAGGCCTGCCGGCAAGGTGGGCCGCTTCTTCGAAGGCCCCCCGGGACGGATTGGCGGGCCAATCCGTCCCGGGGGCTTGTGCTTATTCCCAGCTGACGTCGCCCGAGCCGCTGCGGTTGACGTTGCGCTGGTCCGGGTTGCCGAGCACCCGGATGTCGCCGCTGCCACGCAGCGTCAGATCGGCCGACTGCTTGGCGAACACGTGGGTCGTGCCCGATCCTTTCAGGTCGACCGTGACCTGGTCCGCCGCCAGGTGGCGCGCGTCGAGGTCGCCGGAGCCGGTCAGCTGCGCTTCCAGCGTTTTGCAACTGCCCGAGGACTTGATCTCGCCCGAACCGACCAGTTCGAGCTCCACGTGCTCGCTGCTGCCGGCGTTGAGGTTCAGATTGCCGCTGCCGTGGGCGCCGGCGATCAAGGTCCGATAGCGCCCTGAAAAGTTCACGTTGCCCGAGCCATGCAAGCGCAGCTCCAGCCGGTCGCCGCTAAAGCCCGAGACCTTGGTGTCGCCGCTGCTGCGCACGGTGAGTTCCTCGAGCATCGGCAGCACCAGTTCGACCTGCAGCCGCTTGCGCGGATTGAGCAGCATGCCCTTGGTGCCGATGTGCAGGTCGCGGCCGTCCTGGATGGTCTCGATGTTTTGCAGCGAGCGCTGTTCGCCGCGCACCTTGAGCGACGCCGTCGGCCCCTGCGTGAGGATCAAGTCGATCGGGCCGTTCAGGTCGACGGTGACGACCATCGCGTCGACCTTGCGGGTTTCGCCGCCGAGCGAACGGCCGGCCACGCTGGTCGGGCTGGTGCTGCCGTAGGCCTTGAGCATGCTGTAGGTCACGCCGATCAGCACGAACGACAGCAGCAGCAGGCCGGTGCCAATTTTCAGTAATGCGCGCATGGTCGTCTCCTTAGCGTCCGCGCAGCAGCGACAGGTTCATCGCCGCATAGCGTTTCAAGCCGATCACCGTGTAGCGGGTCAGCACGATGCTGATCAGGCACAGGCCGATGCCGCCGAGGATCAGGCCGAGGCCGATCGCGCTTTGCGTGGTGCGGGCGCCGCTGTCGAAGTCGGTGGTGATGTGGACGTCGCCGGCGGCGACGGCCTCGGCGCGGTCGATCAGCCGGCCGGCGCGGCTCGGGTTGGCCTGGTCGGCCTCGTCGTCGGCGCGCGCGGCGGCGTCGCCGTCCTCCTCGCCGTCCGCGCGGCTCACCTTGATGCCGGTGTTGTTGATGGCCACCCGCCAGCCCTTGGCCGCCGCTTCCTCTTCCTTGGTGTCGAAGCGCGAATGGGTCAGCGCCATGATGTGGTGCAGCGGACCTTCGAGCGAGAGCTCGTTCTGCCCGGACAGGCCGCTGGCCGTGAGGGCGACGCCGCCGATGTAGAACGCGAACGCCGAGATGTACACCACTAGCAGCAGCGCCGCGTACACCATGGCCGGAATGACCATGAACAGGTTGAAAATCGCCAGGCCGAGGAAGGAGACCAGCACGCGCGCCAGGTTGACCGGGGTCTTTTTTTGCTCAAAAGCATTTAAATGGGCGTTGGCGCGCAAGGTCATGGCGATCTTGCGCGGTTCGTCGAGCTCCCGGTGGACCTCGGCTTCGCTCTTGCCGGCCACCAGGCCGTCGATGAAGCGCTGCTCGTAGTAGGCCAGGGTCTTGGCCACCGTCTCCGGCGGCAGTCCCTGCATCGCCTGTTTGAGCGCGTCGAGGTATTGCTGCTTGCTCATGATTGTCTTCCAATAACCGTCTTTGTCGGTGGTGCAACTGTACGCAATCGGCGCGCCGATTGCCAACGCCATGTGACAGGCTGCGCAAATCGCGGGCTGGGCGACATTATGCCGTGACAGGGCGCGTCGACGGTGCGCTAAGAGATTCCCTTGAGCAACGCCGCCGCCGCCACCCCGCTGCGCACCGCCGATTCCAGCGTGGCCGGGTAGTCGCCGGCCGTGTAGTCGCCCGCCAGCACCAGTCCCGGCAGGCCGCTGGCGTTGGCCGGCCGCGCCAGCGCCGGCGTGCTGGCGTAGGTGGCGCGCTTTTCGGTGATCACCTTGAACCATTCCGGACGGCCCAGCTCGGGACGCTGGAAGGCCGCCGCCAACTGCACGGCCACCGCTTCGGCCAGCAAATCCTGGTCCTGCGCGGCCACCGCCGCCGAGGCGCTGATGACCACCGCCAGCAAACCGGCCTGGTCGGCGTCGAGCTGGCCGCGGTCGAACACGAACTGGCCCCACTGGTAATTGTCCGGATCCTCGAGCAGGGCGAACAACGGCTGCGCCAGCCGGGTCGCGGCCGGGTATTGCAGGTAGACGGTGGTGATGGCCTCGGGCTCGAAGGCCGTCAACTTGGCGCACAAGGCGGTGGTGTCGCAGTCCGGCACGGCGTGCAGCAGCGTGGCGGCCTGGGCGGCGCCGGTGGCCAGCACCACGCCGTTGAAATACGTGCTCCAGGTGCCGCCGACGGCCGCGCCGCTGACGTCGACCTGCCACAGCCGGCCCTCGATCGAGCGCAGCGCCTGCACCTTGGCGCCGGTGCGCACGGCGCCGCCGTGGGCGCGCACGAAGCCGGAGGCCGCGTCCGGGAACAGCGCCGACAGGTCGACCCGCGGCAGCAGCATGTCCGACGCCGCGCGCCCGGCGCCGAGGCTGTCGCGCAGCACGTTGAGGAAGACCTGGGCCGAGGCGCGCTCGGGCGGGGTGTTGAGCGCCGCCAGGCACAGCGGGCGCCACATCTGCTGGATCAGGCGCGGCGTCTGGTCGAAGCGCGTCAACAGTTCGCCGACGGTGCAATCGGTGTTCAGGCGCCAGTCCATCCAGCGCGCCGCGCTGGAAAACCGTGCCAGGCTCATCTTGTCGGCCCGCTCCAGGCCTTTGCTGCGCAGCAGCGCGAGCGCCAGGTGCAGCGGCGCCGGCAGGCGCGCGGCGACGAAGTCCATGCCGGCGCCGGGCGGGTAGCGCATCTGCAGCGGCACGGTCAGCAAGGCCTGGTCGCGGTCCACGCCGACCAGCTTCATCAGGCGTAGCGTTTCGGCGTAGGCGCCCAGCAGGATGTGCTGGCCGTTGTCGAGCAGCTTGCGGTCGGTCTCGACGCGGCGGGCCCGCCCGCCGAGCGTGCGCGCCGCCTCGAACAGGGTGACCTTGAAGCCGGCCCGCGCCAGCTCGACGGCGGCGCTGCAACCGGCCCAGCCGCTGCCGATGACGGCGATCGAGCGCGAACTGGACGGCTCGGCCTTGGCGGCCGAGCGTTTTTCCTCCGGCGAGCCGGTCACGGCGTCGTCGTTAGCCACGAATATAGGTCTTCCAGGCAAGCCAGAGTTTGCGGATGGGTGTGAGCGAGATGCGCTGCGTGAGCACGTGGTAGCCGTCGTCCTCCACCTCGGTGAGCAAGGTGCGGTAGATGGCGGCCATCATCAGGCCGGGACGCTGGGCGCGCCGGTCTTCCTTAGGCAGCAACGCGAAGGCGTCGTCGTAGGCCTGCTGGGCGCGCGCGACCTGGAACTTCATCAGTTTTTCGAAGTTTTCGCTGTGGCGCGCGTTGAGCAGGTCGGCGGCGGTGACGTTGAACTGCTGCAACTCGCTGATCGGCAGGTAGATGCGTCCCTTGCGCGCATCCTCGCCGACGTCACGGATGATGTTGGTCAGCTGGAAGGCGTGGCCGAGCTTTTCGGCGTACTTGAGCGTCTCCGGCCGGGTCACGCCGAAGATGCTGGCCGACAGGATGCCCACCACCGAGGCCACGTGCCAGCAATAGCTGCTCAGCGCCGGATAATCGAGGTAGCGGGTCTGGTTCAGGTCCATCTCCATGCCGTCGATGATGGCCTGCAAATGCTGCTGTTCGAGCCGGTAGATGGCGATGTGGGGCTGCAACGCCAGCGTGACCGGATGGCTTTGCGCGCCTTCGTACATGTTGGCGATTTCCTTGCGCCACCAGGCCAGCTTGATGCGTGCCACCGATTCGTCGGTGCACTCGTCGACGGTGTCGTCGACCTCGCGGCAAAAGGCGTACAGGGCGGTGATGGCGCGGCGACGTTCCGGCGGCAGAAACAAAAAGCTATAGTAAAAACTGGAGCCGCTCTGGGCGGTCTTTTGCTGGCAGTAGTCGTCGGGGGACATGAATAGAAAAGCAAGAATGACTCGAAGGCGCTATTCTATAGTGTTCGGTGGACGGCGTGGGCGATCGATGGTGCGCATTGCACCGCGTGGGCCGTTCGGCGGAGCGCGCCGCGTGGACGCGCCCATCTCGCCATTAAATTCCGGCCGGCATCCGGCTGGCGCGGCGCCGTCCCGGCGGGTCCGATAATACGCGGACGATGACGTTGACCGGAATGGCGCGGCGCACCAGGAATTCCGACGCGAACGCCTTGCCGTGGCTTTGCTGCAGGCGCACGCCAAGCTCGACAATCTTCGACGTTTCCGTGTCCGGACGCTGCGAGCGGCCCGTGGCCAGCCCGAAATAGGGGTTATGTGACAACATGATGACACCTCGTAATTTTGCGCGACGATAACACGAGAAGTGGTTATTGTGCAGCGGCAACGATCAAATCGGGCGCGGCTTGCCGATCGCGGCCCCGTCGCCGGTCGCGCGGCGCGCGCAAAACGTTGCTCGCCGGCCCTAAAACGCGCTTGCCGAAGGGGAATTTGGGCGACAGCGCGCAGCGATTTCACTACAATCGTTGCAGGCCGATCCCCTCGGCCTTGCCGTTCCCACGAGGAGAGCTCCCATGCGCATCGCCCAATTCCACACGTCGGACGTCGCGGCGATCGACGGGCTGGCGCTGCCGGCGGACGCCGACCTGTTGCTGGTGTTCGGCGCCCGCGCGCTGCTGCAATCGGCCGCGCTGTTTCCCGCGCTGCGCCGGGCCTGTCCAAGCGCGGTCATCGCCGGTTGCAGCACCGCCGGCGAGATCCACGGTACGGAAGTGCATGACGGCAGCGTGGTGCTCACCGCCGTCCGCTTCGCCGCCACCCGGGTCGCGCTGGTGTCGGCCACGCTCGAGCTGGCCGCCGACAGCCGCGCGGCCGGCGCCGCGCTGTCGCGCCAGTTGCTGGGCGAGCAACTGCGCCATGTGCTGGTGCTGTCGGACGGGCTGGCCGTCAACGGCAGCGAGCTGGTGCAGGGGTTGCGCACCTCGCTGCCGGCCGGCGTCAACGTCACCGGCGGCCTGGCCGGCGACGGCCCGGACTTCGGCCTGACGGTGGTGATGGCCGATGCGCCGGCGGCGTCGCACCGCATCGCCGCGATCGGCTTTTATGGCGAGCGCCTGCGGGTCGGCTATGGTTCGCTGGGCGGCTGGGACGCCTTCGGGCCGGACCGGCTCATCACGCGCGCCAAGGACAACACGCTGTTCGAATTCGACGGCGAGTCGGCGCTGGCGCTGTACAAAACCTACCTCGGCGCGCAGGCCGAGGGCTTGCCGTCGTCGGGGCTGCTGTTTCCGCTGGCGCTGCACCTGCCCGACGCCGACACCTATGTGGTGCGCACCATCCTCGGCGTCGACGAGCAGGCCCAGAGCATGACCTTTGCCGGCGACATGCCGGTCGGCGCCCGCGCGCGACTGATGAAGGCCAACTTCAACCGGCTGGTCGACGGCGCCATCGGCGCGGCCGAGGACACGCTGACCCAATTGGGCGGGCACGCGCCCGAGCTGGCCATCCTGATCAGCTGCATCGGCCGCAAGCTGGTGTTGCAGCAACGCATAGAGGAGGAGACCGAGGGCGTGGCCGAGGTGCTGGGGCCGGGCGCGACGCTGGCCGGTTTCTACTCCTACGGCGAGATCGCGCCGCACAGCGCGCTGACCCGGTGCGAGCTGCACAATCAAACCATGACGGTCACCACCTTCAGCGAGGAATAGGCGATGCATCCGTTGTTGGCGCGCCAGCTCAAAAAGTTCAGCCGGGACGGCCGTACCGACCTGGACGGCCTGGCCAAGGCGGTCGACGACGCCTATGCCGGTTTCGAGCACGACCGCCTGCTGATTGAAAACACGCTGGAGGTGATGTCGCAGGAGTTGGGCAAGCGCAACCGGCAGCTGGCCGAGCAACTGGCGGGCAAGCAACAGATGATGGATCAACTCAGCGAGAGCAACGCCGAACTGCGTGAATTGAACGCCAAGCTCGAGGCCGCCCGCCACCAGCTGCTGCAATCGGACAAGATGGCATCGATCGGCCAGTTGGCGGCCGGTGTCGCGCACGAGATCAACAACCCGATCGGTTACATCAGCTCGAACTTCGCCACCTTGCAGCGCTATGTCGGCAAGTTATGCGACATGCTAGGCGAGTACGAGCGGGCCGAGCCGGAAATGGGGGCCGCCGAGGTGGCGGCGCGGCTGCAAGCGATGCGCGCCGGCATGGATCTGGCCTACCTGCGCGCCGACATTCCCGAATTGATGGCCGAATCGACCGAAGGGCTGGAGCGGGTGCGGCGCATCGTCCAGGACTTGAAGGATTTCTCGCACGCGGACACGCACAAGGCCTGGCAGCGTTTCAACCTGCACCAGGGCATCGACTCGACCTTGAACATCGTCGCCAACGAAATCAAATACACGGCCGAGGTGGTCAAGGAATACGGCGACATCCCCGAGATCGACTGCCTGTCCTCGCAGATCAACCAGGTGGTGATGAACCTGGTGGTCAACGCCGCGCACGCCATCCGCCCGGGGCAGGGCAGGATCACGCTGCGCACCGGGGGCGATGGCGAGCACGTCTGGTTCTCGGTCAGCGACACGGGCAGCGGCATCGCGCCGGACAACCTCAAGCGCATCTTCGACCCCTTCTTCACCACCAAGCCGGTGGGCAAAGGCACGGGACTGGGGCTATCGGTCACCTACGGCATCGTGCAAACGCACGGCGGCCGCATCGAGGTCGACAGCGAAGTGGGGCGCGGCAGCACCTTCCGCGTCGTCCTGCCGATCACCCACCGCTAACCCACCCCGGGGGAGGGTCAGTGCCGACATTCGGACAAATCCCGAAAAAATGGAACTTTTTTAATCCGGAGAAGTTCCAAAATGTGCGAATGTCGGCACGGCCCCGTCTTTGCGGCCCCTTCTTTGGGCTTCGGGGAAATTTTATGTATTGAATGGTAATAATTTTATATCTACAACGTTCTTATTACGCCATGAAACCTCTTTGCGAAGCAGACTGGAAATACTTACGAAAACTCGAGCCGGTCATGTTGGACCGCTATTGTCGTCAGATACTGTCGGAGCTCCAACATACTGTGTCCAATGATCATGAGACTCCGCACGCACGTTATCTCGCGGCTTACCGTCTTATCGAGGACCGCGATCGCAAGCTGGGCCAGATGTTCAATGACATCAAGCGCTCAAACGCAATGCTAACCATCTTATCGCTACGAAACCACGGCTTGATAACCGATGAGGAATTTGCTGGCTTTAGCGATGAAGTCAAGGCCCTAGCGCTGTTTTTGCGACATTCGTGACGCTACATTTCGCCCACTGCGTTGCGAGGGGCGGCGTTGCGAGGGTCAGCGTTGCGAGGGTCAGTGCCGACATTCGGACAAATCCCGAAAAAATGGAACTTTTTCGATCCGGAGAAGTTCCAAAATGTCCGAATGTCGGCACTGACCCTCAGGGGGTGTGACCCTCAGGGGGTGCTCAGGGGGTGGTGCGTTTCATGCGGAGCGCGGCCCAGAAGACGCTTAGCCAGTCGCGCCGGGTGAGCTTGGGACGGTGCAGGAAGACGTCGTATTCCGCTTCTTCGATGGCGTCGAGGATGCGCAGGCCGCCCTGTATCATCATCCGCAGCTCGAAGCCGATGCGGCCCTTGAGGCGCAACGCCAGCGGGGCGCCGCTCAGCATGAGCGCGCGGGCGCGGTCCACTTCAAACTTCATCATGGAACGCCAGCGCGGCCGGGCGCTGAGCTGGTCGAGCGCTGCCGGCAGGATGGCGTAGCGGTTCAAGTCGTCCAGCGGGATGTAGATACGCTCCTTTTGCAGGTCGATCGCGACATCTTGCAGGAAGTTGATTAGCTGCAGCGCGCTGCAGATGGCGTCCGCGTCGCCCAGGTTGCGCTCGTCTGCGGCGCCGTATAGATGCAGCATCAGGTGGCCCACCGGGTTGGCCGAGCGCGAACAGTAGTCCAATACCGCTTCATACGTTTGGTAGCGGCTTACCACCACATCCTGCTTGAAGGCCGACAGCAAGGCGTACAGCGGCGCCAGCGGTAGGCCATATTCGCGCACCACCGACGCCAGCCGTTCGAACATCGGCGCGTGGCCGTCGCCGCCGGCGGCGATGCGGTCGAGCGCGGCCTCGTAGGCGCCCAGTTCGGCCAGGCGCTGTTCGGGCGTGGCGTCGCCCTCGTCGGCGATGTCGTCGGCGCTGCGGGCGAAGGCATAGATCGCTTCGACCGCCGGACGTAGACGACGTGGCAATAAAATAGATGCAACAGGGAAATTCTCGTAGTGATCGACAGACATACACACCCAGCCCAAAGCAATATTTTTAGATTAATGACGCAAAAGTCATTTGCAAACGAATTCGCTCGGCTTATAATTAATTAACGGAAAGTCATTTATTTCCAACCCGTAATGGTAGTGCCAACTACCCTCCAGAGCAAGGAAAAGGAAAGTACCGTGGTCGCCCCAAAATTCCCGCGTCGGATTGCCCCGTTGTTCATTGCGTTGTTGATGGCCGCCATCCTGGCCGCCTGTTCCAAACCGGTCGAGAAGACCGAAGACGTCCGCCCCGTGCGCGCCATCGTGCTCAGCAGCAGCGATGTCGACGTCAATGCCGAGTTTTCCGGCGAGGTGCGCGCCCGCGTCGAGTCGCGCCTGGGCTTTCGCGTGGCCGGCAAGATCGTCAGCCGCAAGGTCGACGTCGGCGCGCTGGTCAAGAAGGGCCAGGTGCTGATGCAGCTCGACCCGCAGGATTTGCAACTGTCGCAGGCGCAGTCGATGGCGGCCCTGCGCTCGGCCGAGACCAGCCGCGACCTGGCCAAGGCCGACCTGAAACGCTACCAGGAACTGCGCGCCAAGAATTTCGTCAGCCAGGCCGTGCTCGACGAGCGCGAGTCGACCTTCAAGTCGGCCCAGGCCAACGTCGACGCCGCCCAGGCCGCCTACCGCGGCCAGTCCAACCAGGCCGGCTACGCGGCGCTGGTGTCGGACGTCGACGGCGTCGTCACCCTGGTCTCGGCCGAGGCCGGCCAAGTGGTCCAGCCCGGCACCGAGGTGGTGCGCGTGGCCAAGGCCGGCGAGAAGGAGATCGTCATCGGCTTGCCCGAGGATAAGGTCGATACGCTGCGCAAGATCACCGACGTGCACGTGCGCCTGTGGGCCGATCCGGCCAAGTCCGTGGCCGGCAAGATCCGCGAGATTTCGCCGGTGGCCGATCCCGCCACCCGCACCTATACCGCCAAGGTCACCATCCCCGACAGCCTGGCCGAAGCGAAACTGGGCATGACCGCCGTCGTGCGCTTCGCGTCGAAAACGGCCACGCCGCAGATCAAGGTACCGCTCACGGCGCTGTTCAACGAGAAATCGCGCAGCTCGGTGTGGGTGGTCGAGGGCGGCGTCGTCAAGCTGGTGCCGGTGACCATCGCCGGCGTCGCCGGCAACGACCTGATCCTCGGCAGCGGCGTGCGGCCCGGCCAGACCATCGTCACGGCCGGCGTCAACCTGCTCAAGCCGGGCCAGAAGGTCAAGATCCTCGGCAGCGAAGTGCCGGTCAAGCCGGTCGCTCCGGAGGCCGCGCCGGCGGTGGTCGAGGCGGCCAAATGATGGGCGGCTTCAATCTGTCACGCTGGGCGCTCGAACACATTCCGCTCACGCGCTACCTGATCGCGGTGCTGCTGATCGGCGGCGCCCTCAGCTACAGCAACCTGGGCCAGGACGAGGATCCGCCGTTCACCTTCCGCGCGATGGTGGTGCGCGCCAGCTGGCCGGGAGCGACCTCGCTGCAAATGGCCGAGCAGGTCACCGACAAGCTGGAAAAGAAACTCCAGGAAACCCCGGGCATCGACGAGATCAGCAGCTATTCCAAGCCCGGCGAGACCTTGATCACGCTTAAACTGCGCGAATCGACGCCGCCGAAGGAGGTGGCCCAGTCCTGGTACCAGGTGCGCAAGAAAATCGGCGACATCCGCGGCACCTTGCCGCCCGGCGTGCAAGGGCCGTTCTTCAACGACGAGTTCGGCGACACTTATGGGTCCATCTTCGCGCTCTCCGGCGATGGCTTCACCTATGCCGAAATGAAACAATACGCCGACTTCGCGCGCCAGCAGCTGCTCGGCGTGCCGTCGGTGTCCAAGGTCGAGCTGTTCGGCGTGCAGGACGAGAAGATCAACATCGAGTTCTCGCACAAGAAGTTCGCCCAACTGGGCATTCCGATCGAGACCATCGCCAACCAGATCGCCACGCAAAACAGCGTCGAGTCGACCGGCGTGCTGGTCACGCCGACCGACAACCTGCAGGTGCGCGTGACCGGCGCCCTGAAAACGGTCAAGGACCTCGAGGAGCTCGAGCTGCGCGCCAACGGCACCACCTTCCGCCTGGGCGACTTCGCCACCGTCAAGCGCGGCTACCAGGACCCGCCGGGCGACAAGATGCGCTTCAACGGCAAGGAAGTGATCGGCCTGGGCGTGTCGATGGAAAAGGGCGGCAACATCATCGAACTCGGCAAGCACATGGACAAGACCGTGGCCGAGATGAAGGCCAAGCTGCCCGTCGGCATCGAGCTCGAGCGCGTGTCCGACCAACCCGAGGCGGTCAAGGCGTCGGTGGGCGAGTTCGTCCATACGCTGATCGAGGCGGTGCTGATTGTGCTGGCCGTCAGTTTCGTCGCGCTCGGCCTGCACACCAAGCCGTTCCGGCTCGACGTGCGGCCCGGCCTGGTGGTGGCGCTGTCGATTCCGCTGGTGCTGGCCGTGACGTTCCTGTTCATGCGCATGCTCGACATCGACCTGCACAAGATTTCGCTCGGCGCGCTGATCATCGCGCTCGGCCTGCTGGTCGACGACGCCATCATCGCCGTCGAAATGATGGTGCGCAAGATGGAGGAGGGCATGTCGCGTTTTGACGCGGCCACCTTCGCCTACACGTCGACGGCGATCCCGATGCTGACCGGCACCCTGATCACCGTCGCCGGCTTCCTGCCGATCGGCCTGGCCAAGTCGGCCGCCGGCGAATACACGTTCTCGCTGTTCTCGGTCAACGCGCTGGCGTTGTTGATCTCGTGGGTGGTGGCCGTCACGTTCACGCCTTACCTCGGCTTCATCCTGCTCAAGGTCAAGCCGCACGCGGCCGGCGGCAGCGACCACGACCTGTTCGACACGCCCGGCTTCCGCCGCTTCCGCGCGGTCGTCAACTGGTGCGTCGAGTACCGCTGGACCACCATCGCGGTGTCGCTGGCGATCTTCGCGCTGGGCGTGTACGGCTTCAAATTCATCGAGAAGCAATTCTTCCCGGACTCGAGCCGCACCGAGCTGATGGTCGAGATGTGGACCCCGGAGGGCACCACCTTCGCCGCCAACGAGGCCAACGTCAAGAAATTCGAGGCCTTCATCAAGGGCCAGCCGGGCGTCGTCAGCGTGACCAGTTACGTCGGCACCGGCAGCCCGCGCTTCTATCTGCCGCTCGACCAGATCCTGCCGCAGACCAACGTGTCGCAAATCGTCGTGCTGCCCAAGGACTTGAAGGCGCGCGCCGAGTTGCGCCAGAAGATAGTGGACGTGTTCAAGACCGATTTCCCCGAGGTGCGGGGCCGCGTGAAACTGTTGCCCAACGGCCCGCCGGTGCCGTACCCGGTACAGTTCCGCGTGACCGGCACCGAGGTGGCCACCGTGCGCGCCATCGCCGACCAGGTCAAGGACATCATGCGCGCCAACCCGAACACGGTCGGCGTCAATGACAACTGGAACGAATCGGTCAAGGTGCTGCGCCTCGACCTGGACCAGGACAAGATGCGCGCCGTCGGCGTGACGTCGCAAACGGTAATGCGCGCGGCCAACACGATCCTGTCGGGCACGACGGTCGGCCAGTTCCGCGAGGACATCCGCCTGATCGACATCCAGATCCGCCAGCCCATCGACGAGCGCAACACGATTTCGATCCTCAACGACACCAACATCCCGACCGATAGCGGCAAGTTCGTCACCATCAGCCAGCTGGCGCGCGCGCACTTCGTGTGGGAGCCGGGCGTGGTGTGGCGCGAGGGGCGCGAATGGGCGATCACCGTGCAGTCGGACGTGGGCGACAACATCCAGGGGCCGACGGTGTCGAGCCAGATCGAGCCCAAGCTCAAGGCGCTGCGCGATTCGCTGCCGGCCGGCTACCAGATCACCATCAAGGGCGCGGCGGCCGACAGCGGCACGGCCGAGGCCTCGATCGCGGCCAACCTGCCGCTGGCGATCTTTATCATCTTTACCTTGCTGATGCTGCAGTTGCACAGTTTCTCGCGGGCCTTGCTGGTGTTCCTGACCGGGCCGCTCGGCGTGGCGGGGGCGGCGATGGCGCTGCTGTTGCTGGGGCGGCCGCTGGGCTTTGTCGCCAACCTCGGCATCATCGCGCTGTTCGGCATGATCATCCGCAACTCGGTGATCCTGGTCGACCAGATCGAGCAGGACATCAAGGCCGGGCACGATCCGTGGACGGCGATCGTCGAGTCGGCGGTGCGGCGTTGCCGTCCTATCATCCTGACGGCGGCGGCCGCCGCGCTGGCCATGATTCCGTTGTCGCGCTCGGTGTTCTGGGGGCCGATGGCGGTGGCCATCATGGGCGGCCTGATCGTGGCGACGGCGCTGACGCTGTTGTTCCTGCCGGCCTTGTACGCGGCCTGGTTCCGCGTCAAAAAGCCGACCGCCGACGCGCTCAAACCCCATTAACGGCGGGGACGTACCCAAGGGGTACGTCCCCAAAGATCCGCCGCTTTGCGGGGTAAACGGGCAAAAATATGCGAAAAAACCCCGAAAGGGCGCGTTAGTTTAAAAATCATCA
This sequence comes from uncultured Duganella sp., assembly GCA_963513825.1. GTDB lineage: Bacteria > Pseudomonadota > Gammaproteobacteria > Burkholderiales > Burkholderiaceae_D > Rugamonas. The sequence goes on along the minus strand of CAUPRW010000003.1, from coordinate 170,100 downwards.
CATTTCGCTAAAAAACCCGTTAGAATACCGCGTTGAAGTTGAAAGCACCCACGGTAAACAGAGTGGGGCCAGGGCGACCGTTTTCACTTACGGGTCGCCCTTTGCTTTTGTGCAAACATGCCGCGAGGATGGCGAAATTGGTAGACGCACCAGGTTTAGGTCCTGACGCCAGCAATGGTGTGGGGGTTCGAGTCCCCCTCCTCGCACCAACTGTATTACTATTTTTTTGGACGATTTTTACATGGCAACTGCAGTCGAAACCTTGGGCAAACTCGAACGTCGTATCACGATCTCCTTCCCGCTGACCGAAGTGCGCAGCGAAGTTGAGAAGCGCCTGAAAGTGCAAGCCAAAACGGCTAAGGCACCAGGCTTCCGTCCGGGTAAAGTTCCTCTGAAAATGGTCGCAGCACAGTACGGTTATCAGATCGAGACCGAAGTGTTGAACGACAAAGTTGGCCGCGCTTTCAACGACGCCGCGAATGAAGCCCAGCTGCGCGTGGCTGGCTACCCGAACATCGTTCCGAAGGAAGACTCGCCAGAAGGCGTGCTGACCTTCGACGCGACCTTCGAAGTCTACCCGGAAGTGGTCGTCGGCGACCTGACCACGGTGGAAATCGAAACCGTCAAGGCCGACGTCTCGGAAGCGGAAATCGACAAGACCATTGAAATCCTGCGCAAACAGCGCGTGCACTTCCACACCAAGGGCGAAGCCGGCGAACACGGCGACGGCGGCGAGCCGGTCGCGGCCAACGGCGACCGCGTGACGGTCGACTTCGTCGGCTCGATCGACGGCGTTGAGTTCCCAGGCGGCAAAGCCGAAGACTACCCGTTCGTGCTCGGCGAAGGCCGCATGCTGCCGGAATTCGAAGCGGCCACCATCGGCCTGAAGGTCGGCGAAGCGAAGACCTTCCCGCTGGCCTTCCCTGAGGACTACCATGGCAAGGACGTGGCCGGCAAAACCGCCTCGTTCACGATCACGCTGAAAAAGCTGGAATGGGCGCACCTGCCGGAAGTTGACGCCGAGTTCGCCAAGTCGCTGGGCGTGGCCGATGGCGACGTCGCCAAAATGCGCGAAGACATCAAAGTCAACCTCGAGCGCGAAGTCGCCGGCCGCGTCAAGGCCCGCAACAAGGAAGCCGTCATGGATGCGCTGGTGAAAACCGCCACCCTGGACGTGCCACAGTCGCTGATCGCGCAAGACAGCGAGCGCCTGGCCGAAATGACCCGCCAGGACATGGAACAGCGCGGCATGAACGTCAAGGACGTGCCATTCCCGCAAGAACTGTTCGCTGAAAAAGCCGAGCGCCGCGTGCGCCTGGGCCTGATCCTGTCGCAACTGGTCGGCGAGAACAAGCTGCAAGCCCAGCCGGAGCAGGTCAAGGCCCAGGTCGAAGACTTCGCCCAAAGCTACGAAGACCCGCGCGAAGTGCTGAAGTACTACTACAGCGACCGTCGCCGCCTGGCCGAAGTCGAAGCCCTTGTATTGGAAGAAAACGTCGTCAACTACGTCCTGGGCCTGTCGAAGACGTCGTCCAAGGTCGTGGCCTTTGACGAACTGATGGGAAGCAACGCTCAAGCGTAATTCAGCACGGGCCGGAGCGGGCGACATCCACCAAGTTGGATGTAACAATTTGGTGTAATATTGCCGCTCCGGCCTAGCTGCTTCACAAGGAAATAGAATGACTGGTTTTAACCGTAATCCGGCGCTGGACACTGAAATGCTCGGCCTGGTGCCGATGGTGGTCGAACAAAGCGGTCGCGGCGAGCGTTCGTACGATATTTATTCGCGCCTGCTCAAGGAGCGCATCATCTTCATGGTCGGTCCCGTCAACGACCAGATGGCGAACCTGGTGGTCGCGCAGCTGCTGTTCCTGGAAAGCGAAAATCCGGACAAGGATATCTCGCTGTACATCAATTCCCCCGGCGGCTCCGTCTCGGCCGGCCTGGCGATCTTCGATACCATGCAGTTCATCAAGCCCGACGTGTCGACGCTGTGCACCGGCATGGCCGCCTCGATGGGCGCCTTCCTGCTCGCCGCCGGCGCCAAGGGCAAGCGCTTCTCGCTGCCGAACTCGCGCATCATGATTCACCAGCCGTCGGGCGGCTCGCAAGGCATGGCGTCCGACATCGAGATCCAGGCCAAGGAAATCTTGTACCTGCGTCATCGCTTGAACGCCATCATGGCCGAGCGCACGGGCCAAACCGTCGAGCAGATCGCCAAAGACACCGATCGTGACCGTTTCATGTCGGCGGAAGAGGCTGTAGAGTACGGATTGATCGACAAAATGTTGTCCAACCGGGCTTGATGCTTTCATCGCAGCATTGCTGCGCAGTATTGCTGTAAAACGCGCCCGGGCGATCAATCGTTCGGGCGTTTCGTTTTTATTTCGGGTAGCATGTGGTGGTAGGCGGACTTTTCCGGCTCGCCACGCACGCTGCAACAGCAAAGCCATTCTGTAACTCAAAGAAAACTGCCCCATGTCAGACAAAAAATCCTCCAGCGGCGAAAAATTACTGTACTGCTCGTTTTGCGGCAAGAGCCAACACGAGGTAAAGAAACTCATCGCCGGCCCGTCGGTCTTCATCTGCGACGAATGCATCGACCTGTGCAACGACATCATCCGCGACGAAACCTCGGCCATCGAGTCGGTCGCCGGCGCCAAGTCGGACCTGCCAACCCCGCATGAAATCAAGGACTTGCTGGACCAGTACGTGATCGGCCAGCAAACGGCCAAGCGCATCCTGTCGGTGGCCGTGTACAACCACTACAAGCGTCTGAAGCACCTGGGCAAGAAAGACGACATCGAACTGGCCAAGAGCAACATTTTGCTGGTCGGCCCGACCGGCTCGGGCAAGACCCTGCTGGCGCAGACCTTGGCGCGCATGCTCAACGTGCCGTTCGTCATCGCCGACGCCACCACCCTGACCGAAGCGGGCTATGTGGGCGAGGACGTCGAGAATATCATCCAGAAACTGTTGCAGAGCTGCAACTACGACGTTGAGAAAGCGCAACGCGGCATCGTCTACATCGACGAGATCGATAAGATCTCGCGCAAGTCCGACAACCCGTCGATCACGCGCGACGTCTCGGGCGAGGGCGTGCAACAGGCGCTGTTGAAACTGATCGAGGGCACCATGGCCTCGGTGCCGCCGCAGGGCGGGCGCAAGCACCCGAACCAGGACTTCGTGCAGATTGATACCACCAACATCATGTTCATCTGCGGCGGCGCGTTCGACGGCCTGGCCAAGGTTATCGCCAACCGCTCGGAAAAATCGGGCATCGGCTTCTCGGCCAGCGTCAAGAGCAAGAAAGAGCGCAACGCCAGCGAGGTGCTGCTCGAAGCCGAGCCGGAGGACTTGATCAAGTTCGGCCTGATTCCCGAGCTGGTTGGCCGCCTGCCGGTGGTCGCCACCCTGTCGGAGCTGACCGAGGAGGCGCTGATCCAGATCCTGATCGAGCCGAAGAACGCGCTCGTCAAGCAGTATTCGAAGCTGCTCGACATGGAAGGCGCCGAGCTGGAAATCCGTCCGGCCGCCTTGCACGCCATCGCCAAAAAAGCGCTGGCCCGCAAGACCGGCGCGCGCGGCCTGCGTTCGATCCTGGAACATGCTTTGCTGGACACGATGTACGAACTGCCAAATGAAACCAATGTCACCAAAGTGGTTATCGATGAGAATACGATAACCAGTGGCGCCAAACCTTTATTGATATATCAAGACCAGGCCAAAGCGTCTGGTGAGAATTAAATAACTTGTGCACACTTGCCCCGCACCGACGCAAAATTCATTTCGCGTCCGTGGGGCAAGGCGGTACAATTTAAATCAATAAAAGAGCAGGCTTCATTCGAAAAGCCACACGTGACAGCCGCTGTCGCGCGTGGCTTTTTTATTGGATTGCACTTTTAGAATGGCCTGGCTGATTTGAAAAGACTCTTTTTTAAGGGAATTATTTCTTCTGGTCGGTCTTGTGATTCGGCATATCAGCGCCCACATCATAATCACGCTTTTACATAAGGTACGCCATGACAACTTCCAAATTAACAGAGCAAACTCAACTGCCGTTATTGCCCCTGCGGGATGTTGTAGTTTTCCCGCATATGGTGATACCGCTGTTCGTAGGTCGCCCGAAATCGATCAAGGCGCTGGAAGCCGCAATGGAGCAGGGCAAGAGCATCATGCTTGCCGCGCAAAAAGCAGCGGCCAAGGACGAACCTTCTGCCTCCGATATCTACGAGATCGGCTGCGTGGCCAATATTCTGCAAATGCTCAAGCTGCCCGACGGTACCGTCAAGGTGCTGGTCGAAGGCGCCCAGCGTGCGCGCATCAACCGCATCACCGACGCGCCGACGCACTTCGTGGCCGACCTGACGCCGCTCGACTCCGAGCTGGGCGACGATTCGGAAATCGAAGCGATGCGCCGCGCCATCGTCCAGCAGTTCGACCAGTACGTCAAACTGAACAAAAAGATCCCGCCTGAAATCCTCGCTTCGCTGTCGGGCATCGACGACGCCGGCCGCCTGGCCGACACCGTCGCCGCGCACCTGCCGCTCAAGCTCGAGCAGAAACAGGTGATCCTGGAAATCTTCAGCGTCGCCAAGCGCCTCGAGCACCTGCTGGGCCAGCTCGAGGGCGAACTCGACATCCTGCAGGTGGAAAAACGCATCCGTGGCCGCGTCAAGCGCCAGATGGAAAAGTCGCAGCGCGAGTACTACCTCAACGAGCAAGTCAAAGCCATCCAGAAGGAACTGGGCGAGGGCGAGGACGGCGCCGACCTGGACGAGCTGGAGAAGAAGGTCGCGCTGGCCAAGATGCCGAAAGAGGCATTGGACAAGGCCACCGCCGAGCTGAAAAAACTGAAACTGATGTCGCCGATGTCGGCCGAGGCCACCGTCGTGCGCAACTACATCGACACGCTGGTGAGCCTGCCGTGGAAGAAGAAGTCCAAGGTCAACAACGACCTGGCGAACGCCGAGAAGGTGCTCGAGGGCGACCACTACGGCCTCGACAAGGTGAAAGAACGCATCCTGGAATACCTCGCGGTGCAACAGCGCGTCGACAAACTGAAGGCGCCGATCCTGTGCTTCGTCGGTCCTCCGGGCGTCGGTAAAACCTCGCTGGGGCAATCGATCGCCCGCGCCACGAACCGCAAGTTCGTGCGCATGGCCCTGGGCGGCGTGCGCGACGAGGCCGAGATCCGCGGCCACCGTCGCACCTACATCGGCTCGATGCCGGGCAAGGTGCTGCAATCGCTGGCGAAGGTCGGCGTGCGCAACCCGCTGTTCCTGCTCGATGAAATCGACAAGATGGGCGCGGACTTCCGCGGCGATCCGTCGTCGGCCCTGCTCGAGGTGCTGGACCCTGAACAGAACCACACGTTCTCGGACCACTACATCGAGGTCGACTTCGACCTGTCGGACGTGATGTTCGTGGCGACGTCGAACTCGTACAACATTCCGCCGGCGCTGCTCGACCGTATGGAAGTGATACGCCTGTCCGGTTACACGGAAGACGAGAAGACCAGCATCGCCCAGCGCTACCTGCTGCCTAAACAGATCAAGAACAATGGTCTGAAGGAAGAGGAAATCGCCGTCAGCGAAGCGGCGTTGCGCGACATCATCCGCTACTACACCCGCGAAGCCGGCGTGCGCTCGCTGGAACGCGAAGTGTCGAAGATTTGCCGCAAGGTCGTCAAGATGCTGCTGCTGAAGAAGTCGGAGAAGAAGGTCGCCGTCACGCCGAAAAACCTGGACAAGTTCCTGGGCGTGCGCCGTTACGACTTCGGCGTGGCCGAAAAGGAAAACCAGGTCGGCCAGGTGGTCGGTTTGGCATGGACCGAGGTGGGCGGCGATCTGCTGACCATCGAGGCCGTGCAAATGCCGGGCAAGGGCGGCGTGATCCGCACCGGCACCCTGGGCGACGTGATGAAAGAGTCGATCGAAGCGGCCCGCACCGTGGTACGCAGCCGCGCCAACCGCCTCGGCATCAAGAATGAGGTGTTCGAGAAGAGCGACATCCACATCCACGTGCCGGAAGGCGCCACGCCGAAGGACGGTCCTTCGGCCGGCGCGGCGATGACGGTGGCGATGGTGTCGGTCTTCACCGGCATTCCGGTGCGCGCCGACGTGGCCATGACGGGCGAGATCACGCTGCGCGGCGAAGTATTGCCGATCGGTGGCCTCAAAGAAAAACTGCTGGCGGCCCAGCGCGGTGGCATCAAGACCGTGCTGATCCCCGAGCAGAACGTCAAGGACCTGGCCGACATCCCGGACAATGTCAAAAACAAACTGGAAATCGTGCCGGTGCGTTGGATCGACAAAGTGCTGGAGATCGCGTTGGAGCGCCTGCCGGAACCGTTGACGGAAACGGCGCCGGTCGAAGCGGTGGCGGCGGCCGCCGCCAAGGCGGACGGCCAAACAGAAGTGGTAAAACACTAACGTTTGTTCAGTTTTAGTATCTCGTATTGCAAAAACAGGCGCTTTTATAGCGCCTGTTTTTTATTTTGGCCCACTTTTCTATAGTGCAGCGCTTGACACGGGGCGGCGCTGGCTTGTTTAATACGGCCTGAGATTTTTTCTCGGCCGCCGCTGCGGTTTTAAATACCGGAGTTTAGCGGCTAAACGATATAACCTTTGTGACGGGGAATTGCTTTGAATAAGACTGAATTGATCGACCATATCGCCACTTCCGCTGACATCTCGAAAGCGGCCGCCGCGCGCGCGCTGGACGCGGTGATCGACGGCGTGACCACGACCCTGCAAAACAACGACAGCGTGACCCTGGTCGGCTTTGGTACCTTCTCCGTGAGCGAACGCGCCGCCCGTACCGGCCGCAATCCGCGCACCAAGGAAGAGATCACCATCGAGGCAGCGAAAGTTCCTAAATTTAAAGCTGGTAAAGCTTTGAAAGATGCTGTAAACTAACGGACTTCGGTGAGCGGCTCATGCAAATGAGTGTTCACCACAGCAAGACGGGCGGTTAGCTCAGTTGGTAGAGCGGAGCCCTTACAAGGCTTAGGTCGGGAGTTCGAGCCTCTCACCGCCCACCAGTTTTGCGCACGTAGCAAGCGGTAAAATGCAGTACCCAGTGTTTTGTTGGAGCGGTAGTTCAGTTGGTTAGAATACCGGCCTGTCACGCCGGGGGTCGCGGGTTCGAGTCCCGTCCGCTCCGCCAACAAAATGCTAATGTGTAGGACCCAAAGGAGCGGTAGTTCAGTTGGTTAGAATACCGGCCTGTCACGCCGGGGGTCGCGGGTTCGAGTCCCGTCCGCTCCGCCAAGAACAAGATACCCCGCAGCTTATAATGAGCTGCGGGGTTTTTCTTTTGTGCGCTTGAATATCGCACCGGCGGCTTTATATTAAGTCCGGAATATATCGATATATTAACCCGCAAGGCCACCCGGGGGCGTACCCCGAGGGGCGCGTCCCCGGCCGCCGGGGTGCGGGGCCGGGTGCCATTCCGCCATGATTTACCCTTGCTAAGGGCAGGGGGGCACTGTAAAATCCGGCAACCGGAATTGGCGAACGCGAGTTCGCCTTTTTTGTATGTGCAAGTTCCACTCAATCCGAATTGGCTGACCATGTTTGAATTTATTCGTACCCATCAACGCTTGATGCAGATTCTCCTGGCGATCATCATCGTGCCTTCGTTCGCGTTAGTCGGCCTCGAGGGCTACAAAGGCTTCGGCGACGACGCCACCACGATCGCCAAGGTCGCCGGCCAGCCCGTGAGCCAGCAGGAATTCGACAACGCGCTGCGCAACCAGCTCGACAGTTACCGCCAGCGCATGGGCGCGCAGTTCGACCAGAAGATGTTCGACACGCCCGAATTCAAGCAGAACCTGCTCGACCAGCTGATCGCCGAGCGCGCCATCGCCGCCGAGGTCACCCGCGCCAACCTGAGCGTGAGCGACGTCCAGCTGCAAAAGGCCATCACCGAGCTGTTCGGCGGCCCGGGCACGTTCGACATGGAGCGCTACAAGCAGATCCTCGCTTCGCAGGGTTTGACCCCGGCCATGAACGACGCCCGCATGCGCCGCGACATGGCGCTGCAGCAGCTGGCCGGTTCGGTGCAAAGCACCGGCTTCGCCCCGCGCGCCGTTGCCAAGGCCTTGTCCGACATCGGCGCCCAGGAGCGCGAGGTGCAGGAGTTGCTGCTGCCGGTGGTTGACTTCGTGCCCCAGGTCAAGGTCACCGACGAGATGGTCAAGGCCTATTACGACAAGAACGGCAAGTTCTTCGAGGTGCCCGAGCAGGCCAAGATCGAGTACGTGGTCCTCAACAGCGACGCCGTGATGAACCAGATCGCCGTCACCGACGCCGAGGTCGCCGCCTATTACAACGCCAACCAGGCCGCCTTCACGACGCCGGAGACGCGCCGCGCCGCGCACATCCTGATCGCCCTGAAGAAGGGCGCCAGCGCCGCCGAGACCGCGGCCGCCAAGGCCAAGGCCGACGCCATCGTCGCCGAGCTGCGCAAGGCGCCGGCCGACTTCGCCAAGGTCGCCAAGGCCAAGTCGGAAGACCCCGTGTCGGCCGAGCAGGGCGGCGACCTCGACGTCGTCACCAAGGGCACATTGCCGCCGACCGTCGAAGCGGCCGTCCTCAAGCTCAAACAGGGCGAGATCAGCGACGCCGTGCAGTCGGACTTCGGTTTCCACGTGCTGACCGTGACCGCGCTGACGCCGGCCGTCGTCAAACCGCTCGACGCCGCCAAGACCGAAGTGGCCGACGCGCTCAAAAAACAGAAGGCCGCCAAGAAGTACTCGGAAATGGCCGAGACCTTCACCAACACCGTCTACGAACAGTCCGACAGCCTGAAGCCTGTCGCCGACAAGCTGGGCCTGAAGATCGAAAGCGCCGCCAACGTCTCGCGCAATCCATCGCCGATGGCCGGTCCGGCGCCGTACAACAACGCCAAGTTCCTGGCCGCGTTGTTCTCGAACGACTCGCTCACCAGCAAGCGCAACACGGAAGCGGTGGAGGCCGCGCCTAGCACGTTGATCGCCGGGCGCATCGTCGACTTCAAGCCGGCGAGCAAGCGTCCGCTGGCCGAGGTCGATGCCGCGATCCGCCAGCGCGTGACGATGGAGGAGGCTGCCAAGCTGGCGGCCAAGTCGGGCGCCGACAAGTTGGCCGCGTTCAAGAAGTCGGGTGACGCCACCGGCTTTGCGGCGGCCAAGCTGGTCTCGCGTTCCAAGCCTGAAGGCATCAACGGCCTGGCGCTGGCCGAGGTCATGAAAGCCGACACCAGCAAGCTGCCGGCCTACGTCGGCATCGACGTGCCGGGCATGGGCTACGGCATCTACCGCATTTCGAAGGTGCAGCAACCGGCGGTGCAGGATGAAGAACGCCGCAAGGCCGAAGCCGAGCAGATCAGCAGCATCGTCGCCCAGCAAGAGATGTATGAATACATCCAGATGCTGCGCGAGCGCGCCAAGGTCAAGATCCTCAAGCCGTTCCAGAGCGTGACGGTCACGGAAGTAAAATAAGCCGCGAGGCGATCAGTTAAAAGCCCCGGACGCGAGAGCGTCCGGGGCTTTTTGTTTTGCCGCGGTTTGCGCGGCTGCTACCCCGCACTGCCACGCGGGGACGTACCCCGTCGGGGTACGTCCCCTAAGCGGTGACGCCGGCGTCGGGGCGACAGCGGCCGGGGTTCGGGCGCCGCCGTTAGCCGATCACGCCCCGGCCGCGCGCGCCTATCCCTGCGCCTCAGAACGTGTAGCCGACCCGCGCGTAGTAGTAGCCGCCATTGATGCCGATCGGCGAGAACGATGGATATTGCGTGACGGCCGCCGTGTTCAACGCCGCCCGCGCCGCCGCGATGTATTGCTGGTTCATCTTGTCCGGATACTTGTTGAACAGATTGTTGGCGCCGGCCGATACCGTCACCGCCTTGGTCACCCGGTACGATACCTCCAGGTCCGTCGTGAACAAGGCGTCGATCTTGGTCTCGAAGTAATTGACGTTGTTGAGCGAGCTGTAACCCGACGACTTGCCATAGATTGATTCGCGCAGGTTGACCGTCCAGTCCCCCTTCTTCCACAGCCCGCCGAGGTTGATGCGCACCTTCGGCGACGAATTTTCCAGCGAGGCGATGGCCGACTGGTCCAGCAGGCGCTGCGGCAGCAGCTGCGCCGGCGCCTGGTTGACCTTGGTCACCGTGACCTTGTTGTAGTTGGCCGCCGCCGACCAGTCCACCCGGCCCAGGTCGCCGAAATTGCTGCCGTACGACAGCACCGCTTCGATGCCCTTGTTGCGCGTGTTGGCCGCGTTCGAGAACACGCTGATGCCGGTGCGCGTGACCGTCGGGTCGAGGATGTTGCCGTTGGCGCGGATGGCCGCGACCACCGCCGGCGAGTTGACCGTGTTGCCCGAGCCGAATAAGGTGCCGCTGCCGACGATCCTGTCGTGGATGCTGATGCTGTAGGCGTCGACCGTGACGGTGGCCTTCGGCACCGGGTGGAACACCATGCCCAGGCTGTAGTTCTGCGATTTCTCCGGCTTCAGGCCGTTGATGCCCACCAGCGCGGCGGCCGGCGAGTTCGGCGCCAGCTGCACCGACGCCTGCGTCGGCGAGACGTTGGTAGCCGAGTAGTATTGCTCGGCCATCGTCGGCGCGCGGAAGCCGTTGCTGATGGTGCCGCGCAGCGCGAATTCCGGCGTGAAGTCGTAGCGGCCGGTGAACTTGCCCACGCGCGCGCTGCCGAAGTCGCTGTAGTCCTCGAAGCGGGCGGCGACGTCGAGCTTGAGGTTGGCGATCGGCGAGCCGGCGACGTCGACATAGATCGATTTGTTGTTGCGGTCGTGCTTGCCCGCGTCGGTCAGCGAGAAGCCCGGATACGATTGCGAGCCTTCCTTGTAGCGCGAGGCGGGGTCGCCGGCGCCGATCTCGTAGCCGTCGCGGCGGTATTCGACGCCGCCGGCCACCGACAGCGGCGAGGCCCAGCCGACCGCGAATTCACGGTTGACTTCGAGCGAGGTGGTCCACTGCGTGGCGGTGAACGTGCCGGCGTGGAAGGTGGTCGGCGTGGCGCCGGTGTCGTTGAACAGCGAGATGTTGCCCGAGTTCTTGACGCCGATCTCGGCCTTGTCCTTGCCGTAGGTGCTGCTCAGGTCCCAGTTCCAGCCGGCCAGCTCGCCCTTGGCGCCGCCGGTGAAGCCGATGTCGGTTTCGTCGAGCGTCTGCTTGGGGTTGAAGCCGTTCGGATACAGGCGCGGGATGCGGTTGGGCACGCGGTAGTTCTGGAACGAGTCGGCCTCCTTCTTGCCATAGGTGGCGATGGTGTAGAGCTCGGTGCCGCCGAGGTCGATGCCGCCGTTGAGCGACAGCAGGTTGAGGTGGTAGGCGGCGTCGCCGGAGATCTTGTTGGCGTACGGGTAGCCGTCGGCCTGCGTCAGGGTCGGCATCGACGCCAGGTTGGCCGGGTTGGTCACGCGCGGGTCGATGTCCGAGCGCATGCTGTGGCCGTGGTATTTGGTCTCGCCCGTCAGGTTCAGGTAGCTGTTGGCGGTCGGCTCGAAGCCGATGTTGAAGGCGGCGTCGCCGGTCTTGCCGCCCTCGTCGAAGTAGCGGCCGGCGGTGCCGGTCAGCGAGCCGCCCGAGCTGTCTTTTTTCAGGATGATGTTGATCACGCCGGCGATCGCGTCGGTGCCGTACTGGGCGGCGGCGCCGTCCTGCAGCACTTCGATGTGGTCGATGGCGGCCACCGGGATGAAGTTCAGGTCGGTGGCGGCGCCGCCCTGGAACGGTCCGGCCAGCACGGCCAGGTTGGCGGTGGTGTGGCGGCGCTTGCCGTTGACCAGCACCAGCGTGTTGTTCGGGCTCAGGCCGCGCAGGCGGGCCGACAAGGTCATGTTGGCGGTGTCGCCGCCGAAGGCCTGGGCCGTGAAGGAGGGCAGGTTCTGCGCCAGCGCCTGGATCAGGTCCGGCTGGCCGGTGCGCTCCAGCGAGCCGGAGTCGAGCACCTGGATCGGCGAGGCGCTGTCGACGGCCTTCAGGCCGCCCCGGCGCGTGCCGGTGACGATGACGGCGGAGATGTTGTCGCCGGCGGCGGCGGCCGGGGCGGGCGTGGCGGCGGCATCGGCGACGGCATCGGCTGCCGCGCTCGCTTCATTGTCGGCGGCCATCGTGTTTACTGCGGCGCCGGCGTACAGCGCCAGCATTACCGCTTGGGTCAACAGGCGTTTTTTGATGTGCATCGGATGCTTCATTGGTGCCGCTCCTTCTAGTTTAAGAAAATCGGGCGCAAGTGTCCCCAGACCCCGTCGCCGGGGCTTTTTTATGGTCTGGTTGTGTGGACGCCGGCGCGGTTGCGACCGGCTGCGCGGGTGTCGGGCCAGCATGAAACTGGTGCACCGACAATTACCTAATCGCAAGATACGTGCCACGATAGCAAACTGAAAGCTATGTAAATACTTTTACGGATTGGCGGCCGGGACGAGGGGGAGGGGCGAAATTTTGTGCAGAAATCCGCATGCGCGGCTTTGTAACAAAGTTGTTACAAGCGGCGCGCATGACTGCACTGATTTGGGGGATGCACTGTGGTGGGGTGGGTGGAACGGCGTCATCCGCCATCGATGGGCCGGCGACGGCGCATGCTTGGCGGATTACGCTGCGCTAATCCGCCCTACGTGGTCGTGGCGACCAGCTCGCCTGCGGCGCCGTCGAAGGCGGCGGTGTCGATATCGGCCAGTTCGAGCACCCTGGCGGCGCCGAACCTGGCGAAGTTGCGGTCGATCGAGCGCAGATAGGCCGGATCGTAGTGCCGCTCGAGCAACTCCTCGACCAACGGCGCCATCTCGCCGGCCGCCGACATCGCTTGCCAGCGGGCGATCGTCTCGCGCCCGTGCAGCGCCGTCAAATGCTCGAGCTGCTCGTTGAGCGACGCCGGACTGACCAGGAAGTGCTGGTAATCCTCCATCAGCAAGCGCACGCGGTTGGCGCGCGACAAGGTCAGCGAGATGCAATCGGCAGCGCGCATGGCGTCCATCAGCGCCGCCGGCACGCGCAGGTTGCCGACCTTTTTGCTTTCGGACTCGACGAACACCGGCAGCGCCGCATCGAAGCGCCGCAGCGTGTCCCAGATACGGGTCTCGAAGGCCTTCTGGCTCGGCTGTGGCTGGCTGGGCAGGTTGCCCAGCACCGAGCCGCGGTGGGCCGCCAGGCGCTCCAGATCGAGCACCTGGGCGCCGCGCGCGTGCAACACCTCGAGCAAACGGCTCTTGCCGCTGCCGGTGGTGCCGCAAACGACCTGGAAGCGCAGCGCCGGCGCCACCTCGAGCGCCGCGCTCACGTGGGCGCGGAACGCCTTGTAGCCGCCGTCGAGCTGCGCCACCGGCCAGCCGATCTTGGCCAGGATGTGCGCCATCGAGCCGCTGCGGTTGCCGCCGCGCCAGCAATACACCAGCGGACGCCATTCGCGCGGCTTGTCGAGCCACAGCCGCTCGAGGTGGTTGGCGATGTTGGCCGCCACCAGCGCCGCGCCAACCTTCTTGGCCTCGAAGGAATTGATTTGCTTGTACATGGTGCCGACGCGGATGCGTTGCTCGTCGTCGAGCACGGGCGCGTTGATGGCGCCGGGCAGGTGGTCGAGCGCGAATTCGGAGGGGCTGCGGGCGTCGATGATGGCGTCGAAGCGGTCGAGCTGGCGCAGCACGTCGTCGAAGCCGATAATTTCCGGATACTTCATTTTGCCTTGATGGTTTTTTGCAGCACCGGCCAGATAGTGGCCAGGATGGTGGGGTGGGCCTGGGCCAGGGGATGCAGGCGGTCTGGCTGGAACAGCGCGATCTTGTCGGCCACGCCCTCCAGCATGAACGGCACCAGCGGCGCGTTGAATTCCTTGCCGAGGGCGCCGTACATGGCGAAGAACTTGTCCGAATAATCGCGCCCGTAATTGGGCGGGATGCGCATGCCGATCAACATGGTCTTGGCGCCGGCCTTGCCGGCCGCCTCCAGGATGGCGCGCAGATTGGCTTGCGCGGCGTTCACGGGCAGGCCCCGCAGGCCGTCGTTGGCGCCCAGTTCGACCACCACCAGCGCCGGCTTGTATTTTTCCAGCAGCGCCGGCAGGCGGGTGCGCCCGCCACTGGTGGTCTCGCCGCTGACGCTGGCGTTGACGATGACGGCGTCGATCTTCTCGTCCTTGAGCTTTTTCTCGGCCAGCGCCACCCAGCCGGTGCCGCGCGCCAGGCCGTATTCGGCTGACAGGCTGTCGCCGAGCACGAGCACCGTTTTTGGTGCAGAATAGGCGCTCGCCGCTGCCGACAACATGAGCAGGGCGGCCAGCGCGTGTACACTTAGTTTCTTCGATAAATCCGTTACCAACTTACCCAATACATTTCGCATGCCCGATTTCCCTAAAGCGTCTTCCAATTTCGTTCCGGATGGTCCCGGTGGTAATAGTACCGGTAACAGCGTTACCGCCGCCGCCCATGGCGCCGGCGTGGCCGCCGCCATCGCCGTCAGCGGCCTGGCCAAGCGGGTGGCCGATGCCAGCGGCGAACTGACGATTTTGCACGAGGTGGATTTTACAGTGCAAAAAGCGGAGACGCTTGCCATTGTGGGCGCCTCCGGCTCCGGCAAGTCCACCTTGCTTGGCCTGCTGGCCGGGCTCGACACCCCCAGCGCCGGCAAGGTGGTGCTCGACGGCGTCGACATCTACGCCCTCGACGAGGACGGCCGCGCCGCGCTGCGCAAGGAAAAACTCGGCTTCGTGTTCCAGTCGTTCCAGTTGCTGGCGCATTTGACGGCGGTCGAAAACGTCATGCTGCCGCTCGAGCTGGGCGGCGCCACCCACGCGCGCGAACGGGCCGAGGCGATGCTCGACCGGGTCGGCCTGTCGAGCCGCCTGAAGCACTATCCAAAATATTTGTCGGGCGGCGAGCAGCAGCGCGTGGCGCTGGCGCGCGCCTTCGTCACCGAACCGCCGCTGCTGTTCGCCGACGAGCCCACCGGCAGCCTGGACGCGGCCACCGGCGAGTCGGTGATCAAACTGATGTTCGAGTTGAACCGGCAGCACGGTTCGACCCTGGTGCTCGTCACGCACGACCAGTCGATGGCGGCGCGCTGCGGCCGCACCATCACCATCGCGGCCGGGCGCCTGGTGTAAATCCCGGCGCCGTTGGCGCCCGCGCGTTGCCGGCACGCGGCGGCGTGCCGGTCGGCTACTCCGCCTTGCGCTGGCCGTGGTGCTGCACCATGCGGTTGAACGCCACCCGTATCGCCGGTATCAGCTCGCCGGCGGTCAGTCCGATCGGGCCGGCGCCGTCGGCCACCAGCACGTCGGCCGCCATGCCGTGCAGCCAGACCGCGCCGAGCGCCGCCTCCCACTGCGGCCAGCCCTGCGCCAGCAGGGCGCCGCACAGCCCGGCGAGCACGTCGCCGGTGCCGGCCGTGGCCAGCGCCGGGTTGCCGGTGGTGTTGACCACCACCGCGCCCGTGGCCGCGGCGATCACCGTGCCCGAACCCTTGAGCACCACCACCGCGTTGAGCGCGGCGGCCAGCTCGCGCGCGGCCAGCACGCGGTCGCCCTGGACTTGCGCGACCGTGCGGCCGAGCAGCCGCGCCGCCTCCAGCGGATGCGGCGTGAGCACGGCCGCGTGCTTGCGGTCGGCCAGCGCCGCCCGCAGCGCCGGCGTGGCGGCGATCAGATTGAGCGCGTCGGCGTCGGCCAGCAGCGCGCCGCCGGCGTCGATGGCGCGCGCCAGCAGGCCGGCCGCCTGCGCCGAGGCACCCAGGCCCGGCCCGACCACCAGCGTGGCCGACTCCAGATCGAAATCGGCCGCCCGCCGGCACATCACCTCCGGCTGGCCGCTGTCGCAGGCGAGCGGCTCGCCGACGAACAGCGCGTAGACGCGGCCGGCGCCGCCGTGCAGCGCGGCGCGCGCCGCCAGCAGCGGCGCGCCGGCCATGCCATGGGCACCGCCGATCACCGCCACGCTGCCATGGCTGCCCTTGTGCGAATTATGCCGGCGCGGCTGCAGATGGCGGGCGAACAGCTTGATGTCGTTGATATGCATCGACGCCGGCGGAAACAGCGCGGCGTCGATCTCCAGGCGCGAGAGGTCGACCAGGCCCGCGTGGTCGCGTCCTTCGCAAGTGTGCAAGCCGGGTTTGTCGCCGATGAAGGTGATCGTGTGGGTGGCGCGGATGGCCACGCCGTCCGGTCCGACGACGGCGCCGGTGTCGGCATCGAGCCCGCTGGGCACGTCGAGCGCGAGCACTGGACACCGCGCCTGGTTGACCGCCTCGACCAGCTCCGCCATCGCCCCGGTCAGCGGCCGTTTCAGGCCGATGCCGAACAGGCCGTCGACCACCAGCGACCAGTCGGTGCCGGCCACCAGCGCGCGGGCGGCCTCGCCCGTGCCGGCGTTGGCCGCATCAATCGAGGCGCCGGCCAGCATGCCGCCGCCGCCAACTTCGCCAACGACGTCGACGGCGGCCACGCCGTCCACATCGGCGATGTCGACCACGCGCGCTTCGCTGATGCGCGCCCGGGTCAGCGCATTGGCGCGCTCGGCGCTAGGCGCGGCCAGCGGCGGATAATGCAGGATCGTCACGTCGGCGCCGGCGTGCACCAGATGCGCCGCCGCCTCGAGCGCGTCGCCGCCGTTGTTGCCCGGGCCGGCCAGCACCAGCACCCGGGCGCGGTCGGTGGCGAACGGCAGCAGGTCGAGCGCGGCGTTGGCGCCGGACTGGCCGGCGCGCTGCATCAGGGCGCCGTCCGGCAGCACGGCGGCGGCCGCGTGTTCGATGGCGCGGATTTCGGCAACGGAGTAAAGTTTGTTCATGCTGCCATCTTAGCATCAAAATTTGGCCCGGCACGGCAGGCGCCGCGCTTCCCACTCGCCGGCGCCACACACTACAATACGGCTTCACTTTGGCGTTTGGGGCAGGCATGGATTGGCAATTCTGGATCGACCGCGGCGGCACTTTCACCGACATCGTCGCGCGCGCGCCCGATGGCGCGCTGCGTACTTTGAAGCTGCTGTCCGAGCATCCCGAGCACTACGCCGACGCCGCCATCGCCGGCATCCGCCAGCTGATGGACGTCGCCCCCGGCGCCGCCATTCCGGTGGCGCGCATCGGCGCCGTCAAGATGGGCACCACGGTGGCCACCAACGCGCTACTCGAGCGCAAGGGCGAGCCGACCGCGCTGGCCATCACGCGCGGCTTTCGCGACGCGCTGCGCATCGCCTACCAAAACCGTCCGCGCCTGTTCGACCGCCACATCGTGCTGCCCGAGCTGCTATACGGGCATGTGATCGAAATCGACGAGCGCATCGGCGCCCATGGCGAGGTCGTCACCGCGCTGGACCTGGACGCCGCACGCGCCGGCCTGCGGGCGGCCTACGGGCAGGGCCTGCGCGCGCTGGCGATCGTCTTCATGCACGGCTACCGCTACCGCGACCATGAAAACCTGGTGGCCGCCGCCGCGCGCGAGATCGGCTTTACGCAGGTGTCGGTGTCGCACCAGGCCAGCCCGATGATGAAGCTGGTGGCGCGCGGCGACACCACCGTCGTCGACGCCTACCTCTCGCCGATCCTGCGCCGCTACGTCGATCAGGTGGCCGCCGAGCTGCCGGGCGTGAACCTGCAATTCATGCAGTCGAGCGGCGGCCTGACCGACGCGCGCGCCTTCCAGGGCAAGGACAGCATCCTGAGCGGCCCGGCCGGCGGCATCGTCGGCATGGTGCGCGCCAGCGCGCTGGCCGGCTTCGACAAGGTGATCGGCTTCGACATGGGCGGCACCTCGACCGACGTGTCGCATTACTCGGGCGAGTTCGAGCGCGTGTTCGACACCCAGGTGGCCGGCGTGCGCATGCGCGCGCCGATGATGAGCATCCACACGGTGGCCGCCGGCGGCGGCTCGATCCTGCACTTCGACGGCAGCCGCTACCGCGTCGGCCCGGACAGCGCCGGCGCCAATCCCGGCCCGGCCGGCTACCGGCGCGGCGGCCCGCTGGCCGTCACCGACTGCAACGTCATGCTGGGCAAAATCCAACCGGCGCATTTTCCCTGCCTGTTCGGCGCCGACGGCCGCCAGCCGCTCGACGCGGCGGCCGTGCGCGCCGGTTTCGCCGCGCTGGCCGCGCGCATCGGCGCCGCCACCGGCGCCACGCCATCGCCCGAGCAGGTGGCCGAGGGCTACCTCGCTATCGCGGTGGGCAACATGGCCAACGCCATCAAGCAGATCTCGGTGCAGCGCGGGCACGACGTGACCGACTACACGCTCACCAGCTTTGGCGGCGCCGGCGGCCAGCACGCCTGCCTGGTGGCCGACGCGCTGGGCATGAAGACGGTGTTCGTGCATGCGCTGGCCGGGGTGATGTCGGCCTACGGCATGGGACTGGCCGACCAGACGGCGCTGCGCGAGGTCGCCGTCGAGGCGCGCCTTTCCGATGACCTGCTGCCGCAGCTGGAGGCGCGCTTGGCCGCGCTGGGCGCCGAGGCGGGCGACGAATTGCGGCGCCAGGGCGTGCCCGAGGCGCGCATCACGCTGATACGGCGCGCGCACCTGCGCTACGAGGGCACGGACACCGCGCTGATCGTGCCCTACGATGGCATCGCGCCCATGCTGGCCGCGTTCGAGGCGGCCTACCGCAAGCGCTACTCGTTCCTGATGCAGGCCAGGGCCCTGATGGTCGAGGCGGTGTCGGTCGAAGCGGTCGGCAAGTCCGACGCGCCGGCCGAACCAAAGGCCGGGCAGGACGCGGCGCGCCGCGTTGGAGACGGCGCGCCCGTCCCCGACGCCATGGTGCCGATGTACACCGGTGGGCGCTGGCGCGAGACGGCCCTGTACCGGCGCGCCTCGACCCGCGTCGGCGACGTCGTCGACGGTCCGGCCATCATCGCCGAGGCCAACGCCACCACCGTGGTCGAACCGGGCTGGCGGGCCGAGGTCACGCCGCACGACCACCTGGTGCTGCGGCGCGTGGCGGCGCTGCCGGAGCGGCGCGCCATCGGCACCAGCGCCGATCCGGTGATGCTGGAGATCTTCAACAACCTGTTCATGTCGATCGCCGAGCAAATGGGGCTGCGGCTGCAGAACACCGCGTACTCGGTCAACATCAAGGAACGGCTCGATTTCAGCTGCGCCATCTTCGACGCCGACGGCAACCTGATCGCCAACGCGCCGCACATGCCGGTGCATCTGGGCTCGATGGGCGAGAGCATCAAGACCGTCATGCGCGGCAACGCCGGCACCATGCGCGCGGGCGACGTCTACATGCTCAACGATCCGTACCACGGCGGCACCCACCTGCCCGACGTCACCGTCATCTCGCCGGTGTTCGACGCCGCCGGCGCGACCATCCTGTTCTACGTCGGCTCGCGCGGCCACCACGCCGACATCGGCGGCACCACGCCCGGCTCGATGCCGCCGGACTCGCGCGTGATCGAGGAGGAGGGCGTGTTGATCGATAACTTCAAGCTGGTCGACGGCGCCGCCGGCGGCGTGCTGCGCGAGGCCGAAACGCGCGCGCTGCTGGCCGGCGCGCGCCATCCGGCGCGCAATCCGGACCAGAACCTGGCCGACCTGCGGGCGCAGGTGGCGGCCAACCAGAAGGGCGTCGACGAGCTGCGCAAGATGGTGGCGCACTTCGGGCTGGACGTGGTGCGCGCCTACATGGGCCACGTGCAGGACAACGCCGAGGAGGCCGTGCGGCGCGTGGTGGCCACCCTCGTCGACGGCGCCTACACGTTGGAGCTCGACAACGGCGCGCGCATCGCGGTGGCGGTGCGGGTCGATCGCGCCGGCCGCGGCGCCGAGATCGACTTCACCGGCACCTCGGCGCAGCTCGACAACAACTTCAACGCGCCGTCGGCAGTGTGCATGGCGGCGGTGCTGTACGTGTTCCGCACCCTGGTCGACGACGACATTCCGCTCAACGCCGGCTGCCTCAAGCCGCTGACGGTGATCATACCGCCCGGCTCGATGCTCAATCCGCGCTATCCGGCCTCGGTGGTGTCGGGCAATGTCGAGACGTCGACCTGCATCACCAACGCGCTATACGGCGCGCTCGGCGTGATGGCGGCGGCGCAGGGCACGATGAACAATTTCACCTTCGGTAACGCCAAATATCAGTATTACGAGACCATCAGCGGCGGCTCCGGCGCCGGGCCGGGTTTCGACGGCACCAGCGTGGTGCAGACCAACATGACCAACTCGCGCCTGACCGATCCGGAAATCCTCGAGTTCCGCTTCCCCGTGCGGCTCGACAGCTACGAGATCCGCGCCGGCAGCGGCGGCGCCGGACGCTGGCGCGGCGGCGACGGCGGCGTGCGCCAGGTGCGCTTCCTCGAACCGATGACGGCCGCCATCCTGTCGAACAACCGCATCCACGCGCCGTTCGGCATGGCCGGCGGCGCGCCCGGCGCGTTGGGGCGCAACACGGTGCTGCGCGCCGACGGCACGGTCGAAGCGCTCGGCCACATCGGCAAGGTCGCCATGGGTGCCGGCGACGTGTTCGTCATCGAGACCCCGGGCGGCGGGGGCTATGGCGACGGGGCCGTGGGCTGAGCGCCTTGGCGCGGCGAAAGCCTACGGCGCTTTGTCGCTTGCCGGTGCCGCGGTGGCGCTGGCCGTCAGCGCCTGCGCGAACATTGGTTTAAGGAAGGCGGCGCCATAGCGGCTTAGATGGTCATCGTCGAAGTACAACGGCCGTCCGTCGCGCATCGATTCACAGCGTTGCGCATCGCACAGATAGGGACGCGGATCGAGGATGGTGACGCCGCATTGCGCGTGCGCCGCGTCTTGTGCTTCCAGTACAACCCGATGGCGCTTGGCGTATTCGTCGCTGGAGACGAAAATGTGGGTCTTTTTACCCAGCAACATCGCATAGGCGGTCGTCCTCGGCACATCGAGCTTCATTTCCGCGATTGGCCGCATCATGTAGACCTTGCGCACTTTTGCGATGGTGCAGGCGGTGTCGATTATGTTTTGTCGAATCTCTTGGTAGTATTGCGGCGTGCGGCTTGCGTAGGGGTGCCCAAGATACATGTCTGGAGGTTTAGACCCGTTCTCGGCCGGGTCTTCGTTCGGACCTTCAGTGTAGTTTGAGGTGCGGTTAATGATGATCACCGGGACCGTCGATGGCACCGATTCAAGCCTGCGCATCACCCATGCCATGAACTTGTCACACTGGTACGATGGTATGCTGACGCTATGCAGATTCATCATTGTGCCGCAGTTATGCATGGCCCAACGCACCGCGTGCGTGTCGGCCGCGGGCAAGGCACTTTGCACCGCTTCAAATATGGCGATCGCATGGCTGTCGCCGATCACGATAGCGCCCAGGCGCGGGCCGCCCAGCGAGCAACCGCGGTCGTCGCCGTGCTTCATGATGTCGCAGCCGGGCATGCGATCATTTCTGTCGCGGATGACGGAAAATAATTGTTGGACATCAGCCGGTAGGCGATCCGGCATGCCGTTCCTGGTGGCGATGAGGGTTCCCGGCAGAGCGATAGCCGCACAAGCGGCCACCAGCGTGAGCGATCCCCTGCCGCGCTTCATGGTGTCAAGTGGCCGTCGCATCCGCGTTTCGACCAATTCATAGGACAGGTGGCCGAGCACCGCCGTGAGCGCGAGGCAGCCAACGATCTGAACGACATTATGCTGCTCGCCGAAATAATAAATGCCGACCACGAGCGGCCAGTGCCACAGATACATTGAATACGACCGCTCGCCGATCCAGCGCAGCGGCGCCGAGTTCGTCAGCGCCGAGTTTTCCTTGGCCGCGATTAGCACCAGCACCGTACCGAGTACCGGCAGCAGCGCGCGCCAGTTCGGCCACACCTGGTTGCCGAACGCGAGGATCGCGTACAGGATCAGTGCCAGACCACCGATCTCGAGAGCGTGGCGTAGCACCGTCGAGCGCGGCGGGCGCGCCGACGTCAGCGCCACAACGCCACCGGCGACCATTTCCCACGCGCGGAAAGGCAGTTGGAAGAACGCGGTACCGGGCTTGTTGGCCGCCATGTACAGACATAGCCCGAACGACACCAGGCCGCCGGCCGCCAGCAGCAACAGCAGCGCGCGCGGCGATGGGGAAATTTTCCACGTCACCAACATGGCGATCGGCAGTAGCATATAAAACTGCCACTCCACCGACAACGACCACGTGTGTAACAGCCAGATGGCATGGGCGTTGGGAGCGAAATAGCCCGCCTCGCGCCAGAATTTGATGTTTGAGACGAAAAGGACGGCACTGCGCGCCTGCTCGCCGTAGGAGCTGTATTCCTCCGGCGACATGAAGAACCAGCCGGCGATAAATACCGCGGCACACATAACGATCAGCGCCGGCCAGATTCTTTTGCCACGCGCCAGGAAGAAGTTCCATAAGAAAGAAAACGGCGTATTGGCCGCGCCACCGCCCAAAGCGCGCGCGATGATGCCGGTCATCAGGAAGCCGGAAATAACGAAAAACACATCGACGCCGACGTAGCCGCCGTCGAAACCGCCAACTTTGAAGTGGAACAGTATGACACCGAGTACCGCCCAGGCCCTCAAGCCATTGATGTCCGCACGAAAGCCGCGGGGTACTGTTTTACTCATTATTTCCTCGTGAATACGCCGACAATCACATTGCCAAAATTTCTGGCAATAATAACACTGTGCAATATGATTGCACCAATCATTTATTGCGCCGCATCATAGGTCGTGGGTGGGCCCTCAGTGTTGGGCGGAGGGCAACAGGATTCCTTCCGCGATACCTTTGGCTGCTCCAATCGGTACCGCCTTGTGGGTGCTTGTCGTCCCCGGGCCCGCTCGCTAAAGTTGGCACTTTATGAAGCCCGGGGGCGATGATGCGAATACTCTTCAGGTTCTTGCGCGGACGCGGCACGCCGAACGCGGCGGTCGTTTCCGCCTTTGTTCTGTGCGGCCTGTACTTCGTCTGCTGGTATCTGGTTAATCACTGGTGCGATTTTCCGGCGGCGCCGATTTTCTACCGATAAGACAACGGCGCGCCCGCGCTCTTAGCAAGCCGGGCCAAGCACTCGGTGATGCGTTTGCCAGCGAAAATTGGCCCATGGGAGGCCGTCGTCAAGCGCTGGTGGCGATGCCGTACTTGCGCTGCGTTTGCGCGTAGTGCGCCTGCAGCTCCGCGAGCAGCGGATGGGCGGGGTCGACGGCGCGCATGCGCTCGAGCAGATGGGTGCAGCGTTCGGCCGTCGGCCCCTCCCAGCCCAGGTCGTCGAGCTGCTTGAGCATGGCTGACGCCGCCGCCGGCAGCAGCGCCATGTTGGCCGGCGCCTTGCGCAGGCCGGCGCTGAGCACGTCGATGGCCGCGCGCAGGTCGCCCTGGCGGCGCAATACCGCCGCATCGGCCAGCAGCTCGCTCACCTGCAGCTTGATGTGCTCGCCCATGCCCTCGGCCAGGTCGTGGCGGCCGGCTTTTTCGAAGACGTCGACGGCGTCGTCCATCGTCACGCCGCTGTCGGTGTCGTTCATCAGGTTGACCATCACGCTGGCGGCCTGCTGGTCGAGCTTGACGTTCAGGCAGCTGTGCACCAGGCCGATCTTCAAGCCCGTCGACAGGCCGCGCGCGTGCTCGATGGCGCTCACGGCGGCGGTCAGCTCGGTGGCCGCGCCGGCCAGGTTGCCCGCCATTTCCTGCACCAGGCCGGCGGCGATGGCGCGGCAGGCCTCGGTGTTGGCGTTGCCGCGCAGCGAGCGCTCCATGTCGCGGATCACGCCGCCGGCCTGGTGGGCGTCGCCCTTCTTGACCAGCGTCTTGACCAGCTTGACATGGTCCTCGGGATCGCGGAACTCCGAATACTTGGCCTTGGCGACGACCTGCTTGAACGCTTTCTCGGCCACGCCGACGTCGCCCGTCTCGAGCGCCACCTCGCCCAGGTGGCGCAGCCGGCGCACCATGTTGGGCGAGATGACGACCGCGTCCTCGAGCACTTTCTTGGCCGACTCCTGCTGGCCGAGCGCCTCGTGGGTGCGCGCCAGCAAGTCGTAGGCGGCCATGAACTTCGGATGTTCCTCGAGCAGGCGCAGCAGCGTGCCCTGCGCCTCGACGAACTTGCGCAGCCCGAACTGGCAGCGCGCCAGGCCCAAGTGGGCCCACGCCGTCGGCCGCGTCATCAGGATGGTCTGGTAGACGAATTCGGCTTCGACCAGGTCGTCGATCGACACCAGCAGCTCGGCGCGCAGGCGCGCGTAGTCGTTGGCGTAACGGGGATTGTTGTCCTCGCCTTCCTTGCAGCTGGTGATGGCCTTGCGGATGCTGCCGGCGGCCAGCAATTGGTACACGGGCCAGAACACCTCGCGCCGGTCGACGGCGCGGCCGATGCGCTGCAGCAGTGAATCGACGGTGAACGGCTTGAGGATGTAGTCGGTCGGGGCCAGCTCGACCGCGCCGATGACCTTGCTGTACACGCCCTCGGAGGTGAGCATGATAAAGATAGTCCACTGGGCGATGAGCTTGTGGTGGCGCAGGTCTTCCAGCAACTGCTGGCCGTCCTGTCCGTTGGCCTCGCCGCTGCCGTTGCCCAGGTCGTACTCGCACAGCACGATGTCGTAGGGTTTCTTCGACAACTGGCGGATCGCGGTGCCGGAACTGACCGCGTACTCGATGCGGGTGATCGACGCCTGGTTCAGCATATTGTGCAGGCTGCCACGCATGCCCGGATTCGGGTCGACGATCAGCACCGACAAATCGCTATATTCTGCCATGACGCCACCCTTGCTTATAGTCGGTCAAGCATACCTCAAGGCAAGTAAAAACGTTACAGAAACCAAGTATTTGCGGCGGCGCAACGGCATTTCGGGGTCGTAAACGCGCTCAAATGTTGCTTTGGGAGCAGTTTTCGGGCGCCGCCGGCCGGGAATTGGCGCTGTATAGGCCTGCGGGTAAAGGGTATAATGCGCGCAAAGGAAATTCTGCCAGACAAGTATCCCATGCTCTATCTCCCTTTAATCCGCAGCCACGCTGCATCAACCATCCTCCACATATGTTGATTCTGCCGGGCTCCAACGCCCTGTCCGCATTCCGTAGCCAACGCCTGTTGACCCAATTGCAAGCGGCGCTGCCGTCCGTCGCCGCCGTGCAGGCGCGCTATGTCCACTTCATCGACGCCGCCACGCCGCTGTCGGCCGACGAGACCGGCCGCCTGGGCGCGCTGCTGACCTACGGCGAGCCGGCGCAGGCCGACAACACCGAAGGCGCGGTCGAGGAGTTCTTCGTCATTCCGCGCTTCGGCACGATCTCGCCGTGGGCCTCGAAGGCCACCGACATCGTCCACAACTGCGGCATGGCGCACGTCAAGCGCGTCGAGCGCGGCATCGCGTTCCGCGTCAACTTGAAGACCGGCATTTTGGGCAGCAGCATCGGCGCGCCGAAGAAATTGTCGGACGCGGAGGTGCAAACGGTCGCCGCCCTGCTGCACGACCGCATGACCGAATCGGTGCTGCGCTCGGCGGACGACGCGGCCGGCCTGTTCCGCGCGCTCGAGGCCAAGCCGCTCGAGTCGGTCGACGTGATCGGCATGGGCAAGGGCGCGCTGGAGAAGGCCAACACCGACCTGGGCCTGGCGATGTCGGACGACGAGATCGAGTACCTCGACGCCGCCTTCACCAAGGCCGGCCGCAATCCGACCGACGTCGAACTGATGATGTTCGCGCAGGCCAACAGCGAGCATTGCCGCCACAAGATCTTCAACGCCGACTGGACCATCGACGGCGTGGCGCAGCCCAAGTCGCTGTTCGGCATGATCAAGAACACCCACCAGCTGCAACCGAAGGGCACCATCGTCGCCTACAGCGACAACTCGTCGATCATGGAAGGGGCCGAAGTGATGCGCTTCTTCCCGCAGGGCGCCGCGCAGCAGTACGCGCCGATGACCGAGTTGACCCACACCTTGATGAAGGTTGAAACGCACAACCACCCGACCGCGATTTCGCCGTTCCCGGGCGCCTCCACCGGCGCCGGCGGCGAGATCCGCGACGAGGGCGCGACCGGCCGCGGCGCCAAGCCGAAGGCCGGCCTGGCCGGCTTCACCGTGTCGAACCTGAACCTGCCGGGCGCCGTGCGGGCCTGGGAAAACGATATCGACGTCACCGCACCAGTGTCCGGGTACCGCGACAGCGCGTCGGCCAAGGCCTACGGCAAGCCGGACCGCATCGCCTCGGCGCTGCAGATCATGATCGAAGGCCCGCTCGGCGGCGCCGCGTTCAGCAACGAGTTCGGCCGTCCGGTGCTGGGCGGCTATTTCCGCGCCTACGAACAGAATATCGGCAAGCGCTTCGCCGGTGGCCAGGCCGCCGTGTTCGGCTACCACAAGCCGATCATGATCGCCGGCGGCATCGGCAACATCTCCGGCCAGCACACGCACAAGAACGACATTCCGGTCGGCAGCCTGCTGGTGCAGCTGGGCGGCCCGGGCATGCGCATCGGCATGGGCGGCTCGGCCGCCTCGTCGATGGCGACCGGCACCAACACGGCCGACCTCGACTTCGACTCGGTCCAGCGCGGCAACCCGGAGATGGAACGCCGCGCGCAGGAAGTGATCAACGGCTGCTGGCAGCTCGGCGCGGACAACCCGATCATCTCGATCCACGACGTCGGCGCCGGCGGCCTGTCGAACGCCTTCCCGGAAATCACCAACGACGCCAAGCGCGGCGCGATCTTCGACCTGCGCAAGATTCCGCTGGAGGAAAGCGGCATGGCGCCGAAAGAGATCTGGTCCAACGAATCGCAGGAACGCTATGTGCTGGCCATCGCGCCCGAGAGCCTGCCGATGTTCAAGGCGCTGTGCGAGCGCGAGCGCTGCCTGTTCGCCGTCGTCGGCACCGCCACCGAGGAGCGCCAGCTCAAACTGATCGACCCGGAGCTGGGCAACGAGCCGGTCGACATGCCGATGGACGTCCTGCTGGGCAAGCCGCCGAAGATGCAGCGCGACGCCCACCATGTGCAAAACGACTTCCCGGCCATCGACCTGACCGGCATCGAACTCGAAGAAGCGGCCAGGCGCGTGCTGCTGCAGCCGACCGTCGGCGACAAATCCTTCCTGATCACCATCGGCGACCGCACCGTCGGCGGCATGTCCGTGCGCGACCAGATGGTCGGCCCGTGGCAGGTGCCGGTGGCCGATTGCGCCGTCACCGCGATGAGCTTTGAAGGTTACCTGGGCGAGGCGATGTCGATGGGCGAGCGCACGCCGCTGGCCGTGATCGACGCCGCCGCCTCGGGCCGCATGGCGGTGGCCGAAGCGATCACCAACCTCGCCGCCGCGCCGATCAAGGACATTTCCGACATCAAGCTGTCGGCCAACTGGATGGCCGC
Source organism: uncultured Duganella sp. (assembly GCA_963513825.1). Classification (GTDB taxonomy): domain Bacteria; phylum Pseudomonadota; class Gammaproteobacteria; order Burkholderiales; family Burkholderiaceae_D; genus Rugamonas. The sequence continues at coordinate 142,807 of CAUPRW010000003.1, read as the reverse complement.
CTGCGGCCAGCCGGGCCAGGACGCGGCGCTGTTCGACACCGTCAAGGCGGTGGGCATGGAACTGTGCCCGGCGCTGGGCATCAGCATCCCGGTCGGCAAGGATTCGCTGTCGATGCGCACCACCTGGAAGGACGAGGGGGAGTCCAAGGCTGTCACCTCGCCGGTGTCGCTGATCGTCTCGGCCTTCGCGCCGGTGTACGACGTGCGCAAATCGCTCACGCCGCAGATCAAGACCGACGCCGGCGACACCGCCATCATCCTGATCGATCTGGGGCGCGGCAAGAACCGCCTGGGCGCCTCGGTGCTGTCGCTGGTCATGGGCCAGCTGGGCAACCAGACCCCGGACGTCGACAGCCCCGAGGATCTGAAAGGCTTCTTCACCGCCATCCAGCAATTGAATGCCGACGGCAAGCTGCTGGCCTACCACGACCGTTCCGACGGCGGCCTGTACGGCACCCTGGCCGAGATGGCTTTCGCCGGCCGCGCCGGCCTGTCGATCAACCTCGACATCCTGACCCTGGAAGAGGGCCACGGCGCCGACCAGGGCGACGCCAAGAACTGGGCCGGCCAGATCCCCGAGCGCCGCAACGAGCAAACCCTGCGCGCGCTGTTCTCGGAGGAGCTGGGCGCCGTGATCCAGGTGCGCGCCGACGAAAAATCGCTGGTCATGGACGTGCTGCGCTCGTTCAACCTGGGCGCGTGCAGCCATATCATCGGCAAACCGAACGACCGTGGCGTGATTGAGTTCACGCGCGACGCCAAGGTGATCTACACCCAGCCGCGCGCCGCGCTGCACCGCCTGTGGAGCGAAACGAGCTGGCGCATCGCCCGCCTGCGCGACAATCCAGCCTGCGCCGACGCCGAATACGACCGCATCCTCGACGAAGCCGAACCGGGCATGACGCCGGAGATCACCTTCGATTTGGGCGACAACGTGGCCGCGCCGTTCATCGCGACCGGCGTGCGCCCGCGCGTGGCCATCCTGCGCGAGCAGGGCGTCAACTCGCATATCGAAACCGCGTACGTGATGCACCAGGCGGGCTTTACCGCCGTCGACGTCCACATGAGCGACCTGATCGCCGGCCGCGTCAAGCTCGATGACTTCCAGGGCATCATCGCCGTCGGCGGCTTCTCGTACGGCGACGTGCTGGGCGCCGGCGAGGGCTGGGCCAAGACGATCCTGTTCAACGCCGCATTGTCCGAGCAGTTCGCCCGCTTCTTCGCGCGCGGCGACAGCTTCGGCCTGGGCGTGTGCAACGGTTGCCAGATGATGAGCAATTTGAAGTCCATCATCCCCGGCGCACACGCGTGGCCGAAGTTCACCACCAATAAGTCGGAGAAATTCGAAGCGCGCTTCGCCATGGTGGAAGTGCTCGATTCGCCGTCGATCTTCTTCAACGGCATGGCCGGTACGCAAACGCCGATCGCCATCGCCCACGGCGAAGGCTATGCCGACTTTAGCCAGACCGGCAACATTGCGGAAGCGGTGGCGGCGATGCGTTTCGTCGACCAGCGCGGCGCGGCCACCGAGGCTTATCCGTTCAACCCGAACGGTTCGCCGCAGGGTTTGACGTCGGTGACCACGGCCGATGGTCGCTTCACCGTGATGATGCCGCATGCCGAGCGCGTGTTCCGTTCGGTGCAGCAGTCCTGGCATCCGCAGGCGTGGGGCGAGGATTCGCCGTGGATGCGCATGTTCCGCAATGCCCGCAAGTTCGTGGGCTAAATAAAAAAGAGCCGGGTTGATAGCCCGGCTCTTTTTTTGTGCGCGTCGGCTGAACGAGGCTTAGGTGGCGTTGCGGGCCTGTTTGCGGCGGCTCGCCAGTCCGATCAGTCCCAGGCCGGCGGCCATCATCGCGTAGGTTTCCGGTTCCGGTACGGCGGCGACCAGCAGATTGCCGCCGTAGTAGCCGGTCTGCACGCCACTCCGGTACGCAGGAAAGTCCAGGGCGGCTCCATAGGCGTACGCCGAGCCGAGGTAGGTGATGCCCGAGGTCGTGGTGACGATGCCGTCATAGCCATAAGGATCTTCGACGCCGAAGTTGCTCGCGCCGACGTAGTAGACGCTCCCGGCGGTCAGGTTCACCGCTGAAATGTTGTTGTAGCGGAAATCACCGATCAGCGTATCGCCGCTGGCCACGCTCGTGGAGGCCAACAAGTTGCCGTTTTCATCCCACAAGCCGACCTGATGATTGGCGGCGAAGCCATCATGCTCCCAGTCGAACGCGCCCAGGGCGGTCACCGCCGCCGACTGGTCGGCCCTAAAGGAGTAGCCCAGGGTCCATGGGCCGTCACCGTTAAAGAGCGCGTAGTTGGCGGGCGTGACAGCCGGCTGCGGGTCAAACTGTGCATGGGCTTGGCTGGCAAGAATTGTCAAAAAAGCAAGCACGAGCACACTGGATTTCTTCATCATCATCATTTTCCCCTAGTTATGTAGATAAGAGCTAGTGTCCTGAATTGCAGATTCGTTGAATAAATATGGCGAGAATCGGCCTGATACGGCGTCCCCACGCGCAAGGCCCCGGGCTTGCTGTTTAGCTCCTTGTCTCAGGCCGATTTCGCCACATTATTATTCAACGAACAAGCAATTCAGGGCACTAGCGTGCCGACGAGGGGATGCCGGTCATTCACAGAATTTGTCAGGACATTGCAATAATAGCACTGACATTGTGTTTGGTGCATTTTTCATTGCTTTATATTTTCATCCAATACAACGGCGCTGGACGGCCACGATCGCCGTCGCGGCCGGGCTGCGATGTGATCGGCGGGGCTCAAATGCCGGAGGCGAGATGTATATTCGCTTCCCGATAACTCAAGGGGAAAACCAGCAGGTCGCGGGACTTGGGCCGTTGAGCTATGACAGCCAACGAGGCATGTATTTGCATCCTACATACGCCGTGACGCCGGCGCGCGTCGCGCTGGGCGTGGTTGACGCTTGGATGTGGGCGCGTGAAAAGAGAAATGAAGACGGCCAGCGCAAGGCAAGCTGTTCGACGTCACGACCGGGGAAGCGCCCATGGGCGAGATCAGCTTTACGATGGCCTCACGCCATGGCGTCAAAGAGCGGGTGGTACGACAACAGTTATGGGCACGGCGCGTGGAACTGGGCGCTGGCAAAGGTGGTGTGGTCACCGTCTTACATCGTGGCGCGGGAGGTGGACGCGCCGGTCGGAACCAAGCCAGTTGAATGGCGCTTGCTGACCAATCGCCACGCCGGCTCGCTCAGGTATTGACCGTTTGGAACGTGCCCTGGCTATGTTTATGGTCGTGGCCTGGCGCGTTGCATATCTGATGTGCCAAGGACGAACCAATCCGGATCTGGACGCCGGGCATCACTTCGACTGGGCCGAAATTAATGCCGCCGACGTGCTGGCCAAGAAGCCCCAACCGGCCAGGCCAGGCGTGAACGAAGTGCTCAGGCTCATTGCCCAGCGGGAGGGCATGGGGAAAGCCGGGCTTTTTCCGCCGGAGTAAATCCCCGCACCGCCTGCGGATTGTGGCGCGCGTAATCCCTGGGCACCCGGCCGATGGCTTTCTGAATAAAGAACTCTTTTTCGTGCGCGCGCTGGCGGGAATAGGAAAAGAGTAAAACCTGATCGGTTTTATCCCGCCATCCCAATTGATGCAGTATCGCCACCCGTCAGACCCATATATTCTCGTGGCCGATGGCTTGATCCATGCCGTCGTGGCGATAGCGCAGGACCTTGCCGATGACGGAGGCAATGGCGTCGACCGTATCCCACCAGGATTTTGATTGCACCAAACCGATCAAAAACGGCAGATGTTGAATATCGAGTTTATTGCTGTGCGCCGCCAGCAAAGCGATGGCTGCGTACTGAGATTCGGGGCGGGATAATTCCATAATGCCTGGGCCAGCGCCGTTATCTGATCCGCCGTGTTCGGTTTCAAATTCTGATACAGCGCCTTGGTAGCGTTGCGGCGCGCTGGCATAGCGACGCCGAGAAACTCGAATTGGCCGCGCATATAGGCGGCCATAGGAAAGCGGCGCACCGGACCGGCGGCGCATCGCAAGGCGAGGCTGATGTCTTCCAGAGCGCGGTTCACAGGCGTGCAGGGGCTGCAATGTGTGTGAGTAAGCCAAATATCAGCATGTAATAGCCAAGATCTGGCGCAGCGGGGCCGCCAGAAAAGCAAGGTGCTATAGTGTATACCTCATGCGCCCGATCCGGGTTGCCATCCTAAAACCAAAAGGAGCAATGATGTCTATTGATTGGCCATCCTTCACGCCGTGGGCATCGCTTGCCGGTGGCATATTAATTGGCCTCGCGGCGGGTGTGTTAATTTTATTCAACGGGCGAATAGCCGGCATCAGCGGCATTGTCGGCGGCTTGTTAAAGCCAGTCGCCGGGGATGTCTGCTGGCGGATCGCTTTTATCGGCGGCCTGCTGGGCGCACCATTTATTTACGGTTTAATTACGGAATTGCCGGTGATCCAAATCGATGCCGGCTACGGCATTCTGATAATCGCCGGCTTATTGGTCGGTGTGGGAACCCGATACGGGGGCGGCTGTACCAGCGGCCATGGCCTCTGTGGCTTATCCCGCCTGTCGCCGCGGTCATTGGTGGCGACGATAACCTTCATGGCGGCCGGGTTCGCAGCCACCTATATGTTCCGACATTTGATACTCAATTAGGGGAGGGCGCATGCCGATATTAACCGCTTTGCTGGCCGGCCTGATTTTCGGCTTCGGCCTGATAATGTCTGGGATGGCCAATCCCGCCAAGGTGCTGGGTTTCCTCGACCTGGCGGGCGCCTGGGATCCCTCGCTGATGTTCGTCATGGGCGGCGCCATAGGTGTGGCTTTTTTCGCATTTGGCGCGGCGGCCCGGCGCAAGCGGACGCTGACCGGCGAGTCGATCAGTCTGCCGACATCGCGCCAAATCGACCGCCCCCTTGTGATCGGAGCGCTGCTGTTCGGCATCGGCTGGGGCATCGCGGGCTTTTGTCCCGGCCCGGCGCTAGTCGGTGTCGGGCTATTGCAGCCGAAGGCGCTGCTGTTCGTGCTGGCCATGCTTGCCGGCATGGGCCTGTTCGAATGGCGTCGGCGCGGCAAGCCTGAATAGCGGGGCTGAAAAGCAAAACGCCCGATGACTTCACCGGGCGTTCGTGGGGACGGGCGGACGGGCCGCGCCGCCTAGGCCAGTGTTACTGGACTTTGGCTTTCTTGATCAGTTCGTCGCGGTAGGCGGCGATCTTCTTCTGTTGCAGCGCTTCGGCAACCTGGCCTTTGACCTCGGCCAGCGCCGGCAGTTTGGTCGCGCGCGACTCTTCCAGCTTGATGACGTGGTAGCCGAACTCGGTCTTGACCGGGGTTTCGGTGTACGTGCCCGGCTTCAGGGCGATCATGGCGTCCGAGAACGGCTTGACCAGCTTGGCAGGCGTCATCCAGCCCAGGTCGCCGCCGTTGTTGGCGGAACCGTCTTTCGATACCTTGGCCAGTTCTTCGAACTTGCCGCCGGCCTTGAGCTTGGCGATGATGTCCTTGGCTTCCTGCTCGGTGGCCACCAGGATGTGGCGCGAGTGGTATTCCTTGTCGCCGACGGCGGCTTTGTACTTGTCGTATTCGGCCTGGATTTCGGCGTCCTTGACCGGATTCTTTTTGACGTAGTCGGCCAGCATGGCGTTGATGGTGATGCTTTGCGCGGCGTTGTCGATGGCCGACTTCACTTCCGGCTTGGCGCCGTAACCTTGCTTGCTCGCTTCCTGCAGCAGCACTTCGCGGCCGATCAGTTCCTTCTTGACCATTTCGCGCAGTTGCGGGCTGTCAGGCTGCTGGCCTTGGGCGACGACCTGTTTGACCATCTGGTCGACCTTGGCGGCGGGAATAGCCTTTCCATTGACGGTCGCGACGTTTTGCGCGAAAACCGGGGCTGCAACGACAGCGATCAGTGCTAACAACAGACGGGCTGGCTTCAACATCATTATTAAATCCTATAAAAAAACAAGAAATCGCACTCGGCGGTGCATTGTACCAACGCAAAATCAAAAACGGCGCCCCGCAGGGCGCCGCCTTCTATAACATTACTGCACTTTTGCTTTCTTGACCAGTTCTTCCTGGTAAGCCTGCAGCTTCTTCTGCGCCAGCGCTTCGGAGATCTGCGGCTTGACTTCTTCCAGCGTCGGCAGCTTGGCCGGGCGGATGTCGTCGACCTTGATGACGTGGAAGCCGTTCGGGGTCTGCACCGGCTTTTCGGTCACGGCGCCTTTTTGCAGGGCCACGAAGGCGGCCGAGAACGCAGGTGGGAACGACGAAGGCGAGGCCCAATCCAGATCGCCGCCGTTGGCAGCCGAACCGGTGTCTTTCGACGTTTTAGCCAGGTCTTCGAACTTGGCGCCGGCTTTCAGCTTGGCGATGACGTCGTTCGCTTCGGCTTCGGTCGTGGTCAGGATGTGACGCACGTGGTATTCCTTGTCGCCGGCCTGGGCCGTGAAGCGGTCGTACTCGGCCTTGATGTCGGCGTCGGCGATCGGGTTCTTCTTGATGTAGTCGGCGATCATCGCGTTGATGATGATGGCTTGGCGGGCGTTGTCGATTTGCGCCTTGACTGCCGCGTCCTTGCCGAAACCTTGTTTTTCCGCTTCTTGCATCATGACTTCGCGGCCGATCAAGTCTTTCTTGATCAGGTCGCGCAGCTGCGGCGAGTCCGGCTGCTGGCCCTGGGCCACAACCTGCTTGACGACCGCGTCGACGCGCGAGGACGGGATGGCTTTACCGTTTACAACGGCAACATTCTGTGCGAAAGCAGGCACGGCGATAACGAGAAGTGCAATCAGCAAACTGGCTGGCTTGAAAGTCATTATTAATTCCTGTAAGGGGAAAGTTTTAGCGAAATGCCTGGAAGGAGTTGGATCAGCTATCTGTCTTCGTGTTCAAATAATTTTTAAGACCGATACGACCGCTCCTGGCCGGGCGCTACATCATACTTCGGACGGAGCCAATGCGGTAATGGCCAATGCATGTATTTCACTATGCATCATATCGTGCACGGAATCATACACGAGTCGATGTCTTGTGACGAGTTTCAGGCCTTCGAATTGTAACGAAACGATTCTGACATTGTAGTGGCCGCCACCGGAGGCGGCGCCGGCGTGTCCGGCGTGCATCGCAGAATCGTCTTCCAACACCAATTCAAGCGGCGACAGGGCGGCCTCGAAGCGGCCGCGCATGCGCTCCAGGCGGGTATCGCTCATGTCGGGTCCTTCATGTGGCGCGACAGATAAACGGTCTGCGCGACAATAAACACGAACATGATGGCGGTCGAGCCGAAGGCCTTGAAACTGACCCACGCGCTGGTGTCGCCTTTAAATAGGACGAAGGCCACATACCAATTGAGCAAACCCATGGCGGCGAAGAAACCGATCCAGGCCAGATTCAGGCGCGACCAGATCACGTCCGGCAATTCGATGATTTCGCCCATCGACTTGCGCATCAGATTCTTTTTAAAGACGAATTCGCTCACCAGCAAACCGACGGCGAAGAACCAATAGACGATACTGAGTTTCCATTTGATGAATACCTCGTCGTGCAGGTAAATCGTCAGGCCGCCGAAAAACACGAACATGCCCAGCGAGAACCACATCAGGAATTCGACCTTGCGTCCGCGCAGCTTCAGATAGGCGATCTGCGCCATCGTGCCGATGATGCCCACCAGCGTCGCCAGCACGATGGGCGCCTGCTCCGCCGTGACCGACCCGCCGGAGATGATGCCGCTCAAATAAGTGTTGATGAATTGCTGCGAGGCCTCCGCGTAGGCGCCGGAGAGCTTGTAGGCGCCGAAGAACAGCAGGACCGGGAAAAAGTCGAACAGGAATTTCATGGTGTGGTGGTAAGCGTTATTAGTCTTGTGGATCGAAGCGCAACGAGGCCGAGTTGATGCAATAGCGCAGGCCCGTCGGTGGCGGGCCATCCGGAAACACGTGGCCCAGATGGGCATCGCACACGGCGCAAATGATTTCGGTGCGCAGCATACCATGGGTGCGGTCGGTTTTCTCGATCACATTGGCCGGGTCCAGCGCCTCGAAATAGCTCGGCCAGCCGCAGCCGGAATCGAACTTGGCGTCGGAACGGAACAGCGGCGTGTCGCAACACACGCAGGTGTAGATGCCGTGCTCGTGATGATCCCAGAATTTGCCGGTAAATGCACGCTCGGTGGCTGCATGGCGCGTGACTTGATACTCCATCGGGTCCAGTATGTCGCGCCATTCGGCGTCGGATTTGGTCACTTTAGTGGTCATGGATTCGTGCTCGCTTTAAGAAGAACAGCTAACTTCAAGATGGCTTGCCCAGTCCGGCGGCAAAGCGGCGTAGTGGTCGTGCTCGGGCTGGTCGTCATAGGGCCGCTGCAATACCGCCAGCAGGCGCTCCACCTCGGAAAAGTCCTTGTTTTGCGCTTTTTCGATGGCCACCTGGGCCAAATAATTGCGTAGCACGTATTTGGGGTTGATTTTGTTCATCGCAAGCTGGCGTTCGGCGTCGTCGCTGTTCTCCGCTTGCAGGCGCGTGCGGTACTGGCCGGCCCAGGCGTCGAAGGCGGGGCGGTCGATGAACAGGTCGCGCAACGGTTCGTCGCCGCTGGCGCCGGCCGTCTTCAGTCCGCCCAGGCGGCGGAAGAAGAGCGTGAAATCGACGCCGTTCGCTTCCATCAGCGCGAACATGGCGTCAAATAGTGCGCGGTCGGCGTCCGCATGGGGTGCCAGGCGAGCCAGGCCGAGCTTGGCGTGCAGCAGCTCGTCGAGCTTGTCCGCGAACGCCGGCTGGTAGACGTCGAGCGCGGCCTGCGCGGCTTCGACCTCGCCGATCAGCGGCAGCAAGGCCTGGCCGAGCGCGTAGCAGTTCCAGTGGCCCACCTGCGGCTGGTTCGCGTACGAATAGCGGCCTTGCTGGTCGGTGTGGTTGCAGATGTGGCCGGGATTGAAAGCTTCCATGAAGCCGAACGGGCCGTAATCGAGCGTCAGCCCCAGGATCGACATATTGTCGGTGTTCATCACGCCGTGCATGAAGCCTGCCGCCTGCCAGTGCGCGATCATGTGCGCAGTGCGGCGCGTGACTTCCGCCAGCAGGGCGACGTAAGGGTTGTCCTCGGCGCGCAGCTGCGGATAGTAACGATCGACGACATAATCGGCCAACGTCTTCAATTCTTCCGGCTTGTTCCGGTAAAACCAGTGTTCGAACGAGCCGAAGCGCACGAAACTCGGGGCCATGCGCACCACCACGGCCGAGGTTTCGACCGTCTCGCGCATCACGCCCTGGTCCGAGCCGGCCACCGACAACGCGCGCGAGGTCGGAATGCCGAGCGCATGCATCGCCTCGGAGCACAGGAATTCGCGGATCGACGAGCGCAGCACGGCGCGGCCGTCGCCCATGCGCGAGTAGGGCGTCAGGCCGGCGCCTTTCCATTGCAATTCCATCGGGCCATCGGCGGTGGCCGCCTCGCCGAACAGGATGGCGCGGCCGTCGCCCAGTTGCCCGGCCCAGACGCCGAACTGGTGGCCGGAGTACACCGCCGCCAGTGGCAGCGAGCGCCCGGGCACGGCGTTGCCGGCGAGGACGTCGACGCTGCCGGCGAGCTGGTCCCGCGTCAAGCCGATCAGCGCGGCCGCCGGTTCGCTGACGGCGACCAGATAAGGCGCCGGCAGCGGGGTCGGCATCAAGCGGGTATAAAAGGCGGGCGGCAGGGACGCGAAGGAATTGTCCAGCGGCAGGTTATGGGCAGTAATAGTCGTATCCGTTCAAGTGAGCTCGGCGGCAGCGCCGCCGGTAATGCGATGATTTTACCGCAGGCGCCGGATGCTGCGCCGCAGCATCGAAAACCGTTGACTGTGGTCACATGGCCCGTCCACACTGGTTTGCATAAAAGTCCATGTTTCGGAGTGTTCATGCAATCGACCAGTACCCTTGCGGCGCCATTGATGGGCCAGATGATGCATGTGCCCTTGCTGATCTCAAGCATCATCGAGTTTGCCGCGCGCCACTATGGCGGCAGCGAGATCGTTTCGCGGCGAGGAGAAGGCGATCTGCACCGCTACACTTTCCGCGACTGCCACCAGCGTTCCAAGCGGCTGGCCAACGCGCTGCACGGACTGGGCGTGGGGCCGGGCGAGCGCGTGGCGACGCTGGCGTGGAACGGTTACCGCCATCTGGAAGCGTACTACGGCGTCTCCGGTTCCGGCGCCGTGTTGCATACGATGAACCCGCGCCTGCATCCCGAGCAGCTGGCCTACATCTGCAACCATGCCGAGGACCAGTATCTGTTGTTCGACTTCTGTTTCCTGCCGCTGGTCGAGGCGATCGCGCCGCACTGCAAGACGGTCAAGGGGTTCATCCTGATGGGTGACCCGGACCGCATGCCGGCGACGACGACGATCCCCAACCTGCTGTGCTACGAGGACTTGATCAACGCCCATTCGGACGACTATGTGTGGCCGCAATTGGACGAGAACACCGCCGCCAGCCTGTGCTACACCTCCGGCACCACCGGCAATCCCAAGGGCGCGCTGTACTCGCACCGCTCGACGGTGCTGCACGCCTACGCGTCGGCCTTGCCCAACGCGCTCAACGTGTCGTCGTGCGATGTCGTCATGCCGGTGGTGCCGATGTTCCACGTCAACGCCTGGGGTCTGCCGTATTCGGTGCCGCTGTCGGGCGCCAAGATGGTGTTTCCTGGCGCCGCGCTGGACGGAAAATCGGTGTACGAACTGTTCGAGGGCGAGCGCGTGACGTTCTCGGCCGGTGTGCCGACCGTCTGGCTCGGCCTGATGAATTACGCGCTGGAGAACAAGCTTAAATTCTCGACCTTCCGCCGCACGGTGATCGGTGGTTCGGCTTGCCCGCCGGCGATGATGAACACCTTGATCGACGAGTTCGATGTCCAGGTCATCCACGGCTGGGGCATGACGGAAATGTCGCCGCTGGGCACAACCGGCGGCCTGCTGAGCAAACATATGGAATTGCCCAGGGAGCAGCAGCGCGCCATCCTGCAAAAGCAGGGGCATGCGATATTCGGGGTCGATATGAAAATCGTCGACGACGATGGCAAGGAACTGCCGTGGGATGGCGCCAGTTACGGGCATTTGCTGGTCAAGGGCCCGTGGGTGCTGGCGCGTTATTTCAAGGACGAGGGCGGGGACGTGCTCGAGGACGGCTGGTTCCCGACCGGCGACGTGGCGACCATCGACATCGACGGCTTCATGCAGATCACCGACCGCAGCAAGGACGTCATCAAGTCCGGTGGCGAGTGGATCGGCACCATCGACCTGGAGAACATCGCCATGGCGCATCCGGCGGTGATGCAGGCGGCCTGCATCGGCGTGGCGCATCCGAAGTGGGATGAGCGGCCGCTGCTGGTGGTGGTGCTCCGGCCGGGCAAGCAGCTGGCGCGGGAAGAGCTGCTTGCCCATTTCACCGGCAAGATCGCCAAGTGGTGGTTGCCGGACGACGTGGTGTTCGCCGACGCCCTGCCGGTGGGCGGCACCGGCAAGATCCAGAAGAACAAGCTGCGCGACCAATACCGCAACTACAAATTGCCGACGATTTGAGCGGCGCGCGCCGCCGGCGCTCGTTATCGATCAGCCCGTGTCCAAATGACAGACTTGACCCCGACGTCACCGACGTCAGGGGCGCTTGAGCTGGCCGATGACGCTGGCCACCTTGGTGGTGATGACGTCGACCGCCGGGCCGTTGGCGCCGTGGGGAATGATGACGTCGGCGTGGCGCTTGGTGGGCTCGATGAATTGCTGGTGCATCGGGCGCACGGTGTCGAGATACTGGCCGACGACGCTTTCCAGCGTGCGGCCGCGCTCGGTGATATCGCGTTGCAGGCGGCGGATGAAGCGCACGTCGGAGGCGGTGTCGACGAAGATCTTGAGCGACATCATCTTGCGCAAATCGGCGTCGTAGAGCGCGAACAAGCCTTCGATGACGATCACCGGGGCCGGCTTGACGGCGATGGTGCGGTCCGAGCGGTTGTCTAGCGTGAAGTCGTACTCGGGCATGGCGATCGTCTCGCCGTTGCGCAGTGCCTTGACGTGCTGCACCAGCAAAGGCCAATCGAACGCCTGCGGATGGTCGTAATTCTGCTGGCGGCGCACTTCGGCGGTGAGATGGGATTGGTCGCGGTAGTAATCGTCCTGCATCACCACCGACACCATGTCGGCGCCGAACGAAGCGAGCACTTGCTGGGAAACGGTCGACTTGCCGCTGCCACTTCCGCCCGCCACACCAATAACAAAAGGATGGAAAGAAATCTTATTCATGCCGAATGATACCGGAACCGCGCCCGAACCGACAGGCCCCGGTCGGGGTCAAGTCTGTCATTTGGACACGAGCTCGACCGTGTAGCCATGGCCGCGCCGGCGTCTGTCGTTGAGAAGCGGACTGTAACGTAAGGCGCCAAGCGCCGTCGGCGGCTCTCGGCGGATTACGCGCTGCGCGCTATCCCCCACGCTCCAGGCCGTGTCCAAATGTCAGACTTGACCCCCATGGAATTACTTGAGGGCGCCGAAGACTTTGCCGATGAGCTTGCTGCCGGCGCCCAGCGGATCGGCGCGGATGGCTTTCTCTTCCTCGCCGATCATCGTGTAGAGCCCGTCGAGCGCGCGCTTGGTGACGTATCCTTCGACCGTTTTCTGGTCGTCGGAAATGAAACCCATCTTCGGCGCCAGCGCCATCGTCGAGTTGTATTGCGTCGCCAGGTTGGACTTGTCCGTCACCTTCTTGACGATCGGCAGGAATTGCGCCGCCAGCTTGGCCGAGGTCTTGTCGCGGAAGAAATCGGTGACCGAGGTCTCGCCGCCCGTAAGGATGTTCTTGGCGTCGGTCACGCTCATCGATTTGACCGCGTCCAGCAGCAGCGGCTTGGCCATCGGCACGGCCGCCTCGGCCGCGTGGTTCATCTGCACCACCAGGTCGTCGAGCTTCTGGCCCTTGCCCGTCATCTTCAGCAGCGGACGCGCCTGCTCGAGGATCTTCGGCAACTCGATGCGCACCTTTTCATTGTTGAGGAAGCCGTTCTCGGCGCCCAGCTTGGCCACCGCCAGACTGGAACCCTGCTCGAGCGCGGCCTTGAGCCCGCCCGAGGCGTCCTTGTTGCTCAGGTCGGAAAGGGAGAGGGCGTACGCGCTGGCGGCCAGCAGGCCGAGCGGGAGGAGCGCGAGGGCGCGGAAGCGGGGTGCGGACATGCTGGGCCTCGTTCAAAAAACGTCGCCGGCGGACGCCGGCACCGCTACTGTAACCGAGCCCGGCTCAGGCCGCCAGTGCCGGCAGTTCCAGCGCCAGCCGCTGCAGCAGGCGGCCGCATTCGAACACGCTCAGGGTCTGGTGGGCGGCGCCTTCGCCCTCGATGTCGATGACCTCGTCCATTTCCCCGCGCGGGCCGTCGTTGACGCTGTGGTTGCGCATCATCCTGGGCGCGGCGAAGCGGCGGTTGTCGTTGATCGTCATGATGTTCTCGACGCCGTCGACCAGCAGCCCGTAGCGGTCCTGGCCGCGCTCGATGACAAGGATCTTGGCCTGGCCGCCCGGCGGCGCCGGCGGCATCTGGTACAGCACCCGCAGGTCGATCACGCTGATCATCTGCTGGCGCAGGTTGAGCATGCCGCGCATGCAGGCCGGCATGCCGGGCGCGTGGGTGACGGCGTCCGAATAGTCGATGATCTCGCGCACCTGCTTGATTTCGACCGCGTAGGTGTTCTCCAGCGCGAAGGTGAGGTAGACCTGGCGCTGCTGGCGGCGCGCCTTGCCGGCGTCGGCGCCATCGGGGGCGGCGGCCGGCCCGCCGGCCGGATACAGGTTGGCGTGGCCGTTGCGCATCGCGACGATCTCGGCGCTCGACAGGATCTGGCGGTCGTCGAGCAGGATGATGTCGCCCAGCTCGGGCTTGGAGATGCAGCCGCGGAACATGCCGGCGCGCGCCTTGCCCAGCATCGGAATCGGCATGACCTCGTCGCTGAAGAAATTGACGATGTTGTCGACCGAGTCGACGACGAAGCCGATGGTGGCGTCGTCGATGCGGGCGATCACCACGCGCTGGTCGGGCAGGAAGGCGCGCCCGGCCGCGGCCGTGGCGTCGGCCGGGCCGGGCGAGAGCAGCGCGTGGAAGCACACCACCGCCACCGGGCTGCCGCGAAAATTCATCCGGCCCAGGCACAAGGCGCTGTTCAACACCGAGGCCTGCAGTTCCGGCACGCGGATGATTTCCTGGATCGCCGCCATCTCCAGCGCGAACGACGAGCTGCCGACGCGGAAGCTGACGCACTGGCGCCGCTCGCCCTGGGCGCGGCGCGCCGCCTGCCGGTGCGCGCCCTGCAGCGCCAGCACCTGCGGCACGTTTTCGATGCGCGCCAGCGCGGCCGGGTCGAGCACCTGCAGCAGCCGCGCCCCGTCGTCGAGCAAAATGGTGCCGGCGACGACGCCGTGGCGATCGCCGGCCGCGTAGCTGAGGGTGCTGCGCTGTTCGGGGCGCACGCGCAGGATCTCGCCGGTGGCGTCGAACAGGATGCCGACCAGCACGCCGTCGTAGTCGAGGATGGCGATCTTGTGCGCCGGATCGGCGGCGCCCGCCTCCGGGTTGAACACCCGTCCCAGGTTGACCACCGGGATGACGCTGCCGCGCAAGGTGAACATGCCCTCCAGGTAAGGCGGCGCCAGCGGCAGCGCCGTCATTTTGGCGGGGAAGTTGACCACCTCGCGGATGCACAGCGCCGGCAACGCGAATTCATCCGGGCCCAGCACGAACGAGCCGAATAGTTCCGTGGCGGACGCGGCGCCCGGGGCCGGGCCGCCGATGTGCGGATCAGGCGTTGACATGGCGCATTTCCCGGCTGTGTGGGGCGAGTTCATCGATCTGGTAGCCGCAAGTGGCGCAGTCGACCGTCAGCGTGCGGCCGCGATTGCCGCCGACGCGGCAGTCGATCACGTTCAGGCCGTACAGCCGCAGGTGGCGGATGGCGGCGTCGGCGTTCTGCCGGCCGACCTGGAAGCGCGACGAGCAGGCGTCGAGCATCATGCCGCCGCCGGCGACGACCACCACGATGTCGGCGTAATCGGCCGTGGTCGCGCCCATCAGGCGCAGCAGCGACGGCACCGCGTGGCTGACGTAGCGGGCGCCAGGCTCGCCCTGCGGCGTGGCCGCTTCGGCCAGCAGGCAGTGCGCCAGCGCGCAGCGGCGGCGTTTTTTCCAGAGGAAGGCGATGCCGACGCAAGAACCGAGCAGCGCCTTCAATTGTTCGGTGCGGCCGCCGACCCGCAGCTCGCCGATGCCGACATGGCGGAACGGCCCGGCCAGCTGGGCCGATGACGGTGTGGCGTCCCATTGCAGGGCGGCGAGGGCGGGGAGCGTGACGGGCTGCGTGGCGGCAAGCGTGGGCGAGGTGGCGATCATGGCGTTCCGAGCGTATAAATCAATGGCCGCTCGAACTGGCAGGCGGTCTCGAGGCCTGTGATCGATTCGGATTCTCCCAGGATCAACCTGGCATGGGGCGCCATACTGTGGCGGATTTGGTGCAGCACGGTCTGTTGGTGTTCCTGGTCGAAGTAGATCAGGACGTTACGCAGGAACACGAGGTCGAACTGTTGATGCGCGAAGCGCCGCGGCGGCTTGAGCGGCGTGAGTAAATTATGCTGGGCCAGCGTGACGTTTTCCTTCAGGGCGTCGACCACCCGCAGGCCGTCGCCCGTATCGTTGAAATAGCGGCCCACCCATTCCGGGTGCGAGGCCCGCAGCCGCTCGACCGAACGGCCGCCGTACTGGCCGGCCCGCGCCTGCGCCAGGATCTGGCGCGAGATGTCGGTGCCGAGGATCTGGTAGCGGAACGCCGGTGTGGCCGCGCGGAACTGCTCGCACAACATGGCGATCGAATACAGCTCCTCGCCGCTGGAGGCGGCCGCCGACCACACCGTCAGCGTGCGGCCCGGATGCTCGTGCCACCAGCGCGGCAGGAATTCGCGCTCGACGTAGTCCCACACGTGCGGCGTGCGGAAAAACAGCGTGTCGTTGGTGGTCACCAGGTCGATGAAATGGGGCACCTCGGCGTCGTCGTCGCGCACCCGCTGCACATAACCCTGGTAGCTGCCGATGTCGAGCGCGAGCATGCGCGGGCGCAGGCGCCGCTCCAGCAGCGTGCTTTTGCGCTCGCTCATGGCGATGCCGGTATGCTGGCGCACCAGGGCGATGAGCGCCGACAGCGTGGCCGGCCGGATGCCTCCCGCGTCCACTTAGACGACGAAACCGGCGACGGTTTTGTTCAGGTCGGCCGCGCGCTCGTTCAAGCCCTCGGTCGAGCGGGCGATGCTGTCGCAGGCGGCGGCCGATTTTTCGGCCTCCTCGGCGATGTACTGCACCGCCGTGCTGACCTCGCGCGCCGTCAGCAGCTGCTCGTTGCTGGCCGTGGAGATGTCGGCGATGGCCACCGTGGTCTTGGCCACGCCGGCGACGATGCGATCGAAGGCGTCGCTGGCCTGGCGCGAGATCTCGCTGCCGGCCGAGACGCGCTTGACCGATTCGTTGATCAGCTTGGAGATTTCCTTGGTCGCCTGCGACGAGCGCTCGGCCAGCTTGCGCACCTCGTCGGCCACCACCGAGAAGCCCAGCCCGTGCTCGCCGGCGCGGGCGGCCTCGATGGCGGCGTTGAAGGCCAGCATATTGGTCTGGTTGGCGATCTCGCTGATGACCTTGACGATCTCGCCGATGTCCTCCGACGAGCGGTTGATCAAGTCCATCGCCTCGATCGACTTGGCCACCGCCTTGGCGCCGGCCTCGGCCTCGTGCTGGGTGTCCTTGGCCAGGATGTTGGCGTTGGCGGTGTTGCCGGCGATGATGTCGATCGACGTCGTCAGGCCGTCGATCGAGGCGTTCATCTCTTCGACCGTGGCGCCGAGCGCCTGGGTGCCCGTGGCCACGCCGTTGGAGCGTTCGGCGATGGCGTTGGACGCCTCGGCGAAGCCGTTGGCCGAGGCCACCACCTTGCCGATGACCTGGCGCAGGTCGGCGATCATCTTGTTGATGCCCTCGGCCAGATGGTCGAGCGCCTCGTCGCCGTCAACGCCGATGGCGCTGGTCAGGTCGCCGGCGGCGGCCCGCTCGACCGATTCGAGCAGGCGCTTGATCTTGGCGCCGTCGGAGGCGGCCTGGGCGGCCACCGAATTCTCCAGATTGACCTGCGCGGTAATATCGGTGGCGAATTTGACCACTTTATATGGTTTGCCATTCAAATCGAGTATCGGATTATAAGTCGCTTGTATCCATACCGTTTTGCCATTATTGCCGATGCGTTTATAACGGCCGGAATCGAACTCGCCGCGATTGAGCTTTTGCCAGAAACGTTTATATTCCGACCCCGTCGCATATTCGGGTTCGCAGAACATCCGGTGGTGTTCGCCGCGAATGTCGTCGATGGCGTAGCCCATCACATCGAGGAAGTTGTCGTTGGCGCACAACACGTGGCCGGTCATGTCGAACTCGATCACCGCCTGCGCCTTGGACATGGCGGCGACCTTGCCCTCGTACTCGGCGTTCTTGAGCTTGGCGTCGGTGATGACGGTGGCAAACTTGATGATCTTGTAGGCCTTGCCGTCGGCCCCGATGATCGGGTTGTAGGAGGCGTTGATCCATACCTCGCGGCCGCCCTTGCCCAGGCGCTTGTAGTCGCCGCGGTCGTATTCGCCGCGGCCGAGGCGGGCCCAGAAGTCCTTGTATTCGGCGCTATTGACGTAGTCCGGATCGCAGAACATGGCGTGGTGGCGGCCCTGCACCTCGGCCAGCGTGTAGCCCACGGTCGAGAGGAAATTCTCGTTGGCGTGCAGGATGATGCCCTCGAGATCGAACTCGATGAGCGCCTGCACCCGGTTCAGCGCGGTGTTGATCGCTTGTAGATCCTGGTCGCCGGATTGAATCGCCTGGGTGTGCGCGTCCATAAAATTCCTGTATCAGAGATAATGGATTGGATAATAATGGCGGCCAGATAATGTTTTATCGGGGATGCCGATACCCGGCCAATGCTTATATTATTTCCTTTATTCAAGTTGAAAGACAAGCTGCACCATTTGATTTCGGCATCGCCGTGTGCCTTATTTTCCACTTCCGGCGCCGGTTTCTCCGCATTAAAAAGCGGCGGCGCTTGATTCAAAAGCCGGTGCGCCGAGCCGCAGCTTCCGGTACGATCGTTCTTTTTTTGCGGTATAGTGGAATCATTCCGTTCACACAACAACAAGGAAGAGACATGACCGCTGCATACCACGTCCACGGCGCCATCGCCGTCGTCACCCTCGACAATCCGCCCGTCAACGGCCTCGGATTGGCCACGCGCACCGCCGCCGTCGCCGGCATCGAGCGGGCGCTGGCCGACGCCGCGGTCAAGGCGATCGTCGTCACCGGCGCCGGCAAGGCGTTCTCGGGCGGCGCCGACATCAAAGAGTTCAACACGCCGCAGGCGATCGCCGAGCCCAACCTGCACACGCTGATCGCCACAGCGGAGGGCGCTTCCAAGCCGGTGGTGGCGGCGATCCACAGCGTTTGCATGGGCGGCGGCCTGGAGCTCGCGCTCGGCTGCCACTACCGCGTGGCCATGCCGGGCGCGCAGATCGCGCTGCCGGAAGTCAAGCTCGGCCTGCTGCCCGGCGCCGGCGGCACGCAGCGCCTGCCGCGCGTGCTCGGCCTCGAACGGGCGCTCGACATGATCGTCACCGGCACACCGGTGGCGTCCGACCAACTGGCCGGCACGCCGTTGTTCGATGCCGTGTTCGCGGCCGACGCCGATTTGCTGGCCGCGGCGATCGCCTTCGCCGAAGGCATCGCCGACCTGCGGCCACTGCCGAAGGTGCGCGACCGCCAGGTCGACCATGCGGACCCCGCTTCCTTCCTGCGCTCGGCGCGCGAGCGGGTCAAGGCCGCGTCCGGGCCGTTCCCGGCGCCGCCGGCCTGCCTCGAGGCGGTCGCCGCCTCGGTGACGATGCCGTTCGAGGACGGCATGCGGTTCGAGCGCGAGCGTTTCATGGCGCTGCTCGAGACCACCGAATCGAAGGCCTTGCGGCACGCCTTTTTTGCCGAACGTATCGCCGGCAAGGTGCCGGACGTGCCGGCCGATACGCCGGTGCGCCCGATCCGGCGGGCGGCCGTGGTCGGCGCCGGCATGATGGGCGCCGGCATCGCCATGAACTTTGTCAACGCCGGCATCCCGGTCCAGCTGCTTGAAACCAGCCGGCAGGCGCTCGACAAGGGCCTGGCGACGATCCGCAAGAATTACGAGGCCAGCGTGAGCAAGGGCAAGTTGAGCCAGGCGGCGTTCGAGCAACGCATGGCGTTGGTGGACGGCACGCTGGCCTACGAGGACATCGCCCAGGCCGACATCGTCGTCGAGGCGGTGTTCGAGCAGATGGAGGTCAAGGAGGCCGTGTTCCGCCAACTCGACGCCGTGATGAAGGACGGCGCCATCCTGGCGACCAACACCTCGACGCTGGACGTCGACCGCATCGCAGGCTTCACCCGGCGGCCGCAAGACGTGATCGGCACGCATTTCTTTTCCCCCGCCAACGTCATGAAGTTGCTCGAGATCGTGCGCGGCGCACGAACCGGCAAGGACGTGTTGGCCACGGCGCTGGCGCTGTCGAAAAAGCTCAAGAAAACCGGTGTCGTCTCCGGCGTGTGCGACGGCTTCATCGGCAACCGCATGATCGAGCAGTACAGCCGCCAGGCCGGTTTCCTGCTGGAGGAGGGCGCGCTGCCCGGGCAGGTCGACAAGGCGGCCGAGGCGTTCGGCTGGGCGATGGGGCCGTTCCGCATGGCCGACCTGGCCGGCAACGACATCGGCTGGGCCATCCGCCAGCGCCGCCGGGTGGAAAAGCCGGAGCTGGCGTATTCCAAAACGGCCGACTTGCTGTGCGAAATGGGGCGTTTCGGGCAAAAGACCGGCGCCGGCTGGTACGACTACAAGGCCGGCGACCGCAGCGCTTATCCGAGCGCGCTGGTCGATGAAATGATCGTCCGGCATTCCGCCGAACTCGGCATCACCCGGCGAGCGATCGGCGACCAGGAAATCGTCGAGCGCCTGGTGTACGCCCTGGTCAACGAGGCCGCCAACATCCTGGAGGAGGGCATTGCCATGCGGGCATCGGACATCGACATGGTGTACCTGAGCGGCTACGGCTTCCCGCTGTTCCGTGGCGGACCGATGTTCTACGCCGACACGGTCGGCCTGCCCAAGGTAGTGGAAGCGATAGAGCGCTTCGCCGGCGGCCACCACGGCGAAGCATGGAAGCCCGCCCCGCTGCTGGTGCGCCTGGCGCGCGAAGGCAAGCGGTTTTGTAGGGCGGATTAGCGCGAAGCGCGTAATCCGCCATGCGCCGCCGACGGCGCCTGTCGGATTACGCGACACCAATCCAGCACAAGCATGTTGTTTTAGTATGCCAAAAGGAAATTTTTATATCCCATAAGCATTTTTCAAAAAATGCCGCTATAATTCGGCAAAGCACCACCCAATTCATCGACACCCTAAAAAATGGTTCGAGTCGCAGCGTGAGCACCCCGGCATCCTTAATCGATGCCCACGTTACAACCCATCCCCACCATTTTTTAGAGGCATACATGAAACAAACCATCATCGCGGCGGCCCTCGCCATCAGCGCACTGTCGACCGCCCAAGCGGCCACCATCCACGGCCTGGCCAACACCGGCGTCGGCGCCGGCGGCGCGCTCGACAGTCATTACAAATTGACCGCCATCACCAGCGACACCACGCTCGCCGGCGCCGTCCCCGTCATCACCTACGACAACCAATGGCCGATCAGCCCATGGATGGCCAACAACGACGTCTCCAAGTGGATCACGCCGACCGCCAACCAGGCGCAAACCTTCGACGCCTCGGCCAACGGCAGCTACACCTACTCGCTAACGTTCGACCTGACCGGCTACAAGGCCGGCACCGCCGCCTTCAGCGGCCGCGTGGCCGCCGACAACTCGGTGGTCGTCATGCTCAACAACCAGGTGATCGCCAACGGTAGCGGCTTTACCGACTGGAGCGGCTTCGCCTCGCACGGCGGCTTTGTCGCCGGCGTCAACACGCTCGACTTCGTCGTCAGCAACTGGGCACAACACGACGGCAACCCGACCGGGCTGCGCGTCGAATTCGGCAGCGCCACCGTGGCGCCGGTGCCCGAGCCGGAAACGTATGCCATGCTGCTTGGCGGCCTGGCACTGGTGGGCGCCGTCGCGCGTCGCCGCAAAGCTTGATCAGTACCGCATAACTACAAGTGGGTTCAGACTTGGGCCGCCAGCGATGGCGGCCCCTTTTTTTGTCACGCCGCTCCTGCCGTTATGGCGCGCCGCAGTTGCTGGCGGCCGCCCGTCCGCTAAAGCGCTCTTCCGCCCAGGACGGCAGCACCTTGGCCGCCGGCGCGACCACCCCCTCGTGGTCCAGTCCCGGGAACTCCTGGTAATCAACAGCCGAGCCAGCGCTGCACAGCGCGGCGCGTTCGCGCTTGGTCAGCGCAACCGGGGTGGTGGTGTCCGCCGATCCCTGGTAGATCTTGAACGGCATCGAGCCGCGCGGCGTGAAGTTGTCGACCGCCGTCATCGCCGTCCACCATGCCGTGCCTGGCGTCAAGGCGCCCGGCACGTAGGCGTCCTTGACGCCGGCGGCCGCGCTCCACACATCGAAGCAGCCGGCGGCCAGCACCGGCAGCTGTTCCATCGCCTCGGGCGTGAGGAAGTCGCGGTATTTCAGCGCCGGGAAGTAGGCCTGGATGCCGGGCAGGGTGGAAATCACATAACCGGCGTTCTCCGCGCTGGTCATGGAATTGAGGGTGAGGTCCTTGATGCGGACGGCCGGCGCCACCAGCGCCGCGCCCAGGCCGGTGAATTCCGGCGCGTAGCTGGCGGCGATGCTTTCCGTCCACATCGTGGTCTGGCCGCCCTGCGACCAGCCGTACATCACATAGCGGCGCGAGGCGTTGGCTTCGCTGAACTTCTGCGCCACGCGTAACATGTCAAGCGAGGCGCGGGCGTTCGGCTGGCCCGCCATGTAGAACGCCGGGCCGGGCAGGCCAAGGCCCGGGTAGTCGCTCATGACCACCACGTACCCCTTGGCCAGCATGCCTTCCAGCCCGGGCGCGCGCTCGCGGCCGCCCTCGACCCGGCTGCGGCGCGACGGCGCGCAGGCGTCGGCGAGTCCGGCCGTCTCGTGGTTCCACAGCACCACGTCGCGTTGGCCGCCGGTACTGCCGGCGGGGATGTAGATTTCCCCGGACACGTAGACCAGCTTGCCGGGCTGGATTTCCGAAACGTAGACCACGTCCCAAGCCTTGGCGCCGGCCGGGGCGTCGGTGCGTTGCTGGGCTTGCAAAATGTCGCCGGGGGCGGAGCCGGCCGGCGGCACGGCGGTGATGTCCCAGAAGGACGTGCCCAGCGACACCTCCTTGAAGCCGGCCACGTTTGCCGCGTGCGCGGTGCTGTCGCCGCAGCCTGCAAGCAAGGTGGTCGACAGGGCCGCACCGCAAGCGAGTATCAACGCGCCGGCCCGCAGCGTCTTGGTTCGAGTGATTGCCATGAAATGTCTCCGGTTATCGTTATGGATGATATTTATCAGGTTGCCTGATACTATCGATACTACCGGCTGGTCGGCCGGGTCGGCCCTCCGCAAATGCGGGGGTGTGCGTTTAATCGGGGAGGGCGCGTGCGGGAGCGATATCCATGGATCAAGGCCGGTTGCGGCACGGCGGCCGATATGCCGCAAGCGGTGTACCTGGCGTTTAGCGCCGCGCTGCTGGCGCTCGGCGAGCTCGCGCGCGAGGCCGGACCGGAACAGTTCCTGCGCGAGTCCTTGTTGATACTGCGCCGCTGCATCGGCTTCGACTCGGCCTGGTGGGGCGAGGTGTGTCCGCCGACGGTCGTGCGGGGACCGCGCAACCTGGTACATGCCAGCATCGGCCTGAATGCCGATTTCGCGCGCGACTGGAACCAGACGGTGGCCGCCTCCGACAGCTTCGCGCACGCGTCGATGGAAAGCCTGGGCGTGGTGGTGCGCGAGGGTGGCGGCGCGGCGCCGGACGAAGGTGAGGAAATGACCGCCTTCGTCGAGCGCCACGGCCTGCGCGCGACCATGGCCGTTACCGACGAGTTGCCCGGCAGCGGCGTGCTGTTTTTCGTCTGCCTGTACCGCAACTGTCCGCGCGCGCCGTTCAGCGACCTCGAAAGCCTGCTGTTCCTGGGGTTCAGCCGCCATTTGCTGCAGCACTGGGGACATCGCCTGGCCGACATGCGCGCCTCCAGCAAGGCCACGTCGCTGGCGTCGCTGGCGATTGCCGACATGCAGGGGCGCCTGTCGTTTCTGGGTGGTGGCGTCGGTCGGCTGCTGGGCAACGCCTGCGACAATTGGCAGGGCACGATCTTGCCGGCGCGGGTGGTCGACGGCCTGTCGCGGGCGCCGTGCGGCATCGCGCTGGGCGGACGCCGGCTGCTGCTCGACCGCAGCGGCCCGTTGGCGGTGCTGTCGCTGGTCGACGACGCCAGGCGCGCGTCGCGGGTTTCGCCGCGCGAGTTGAGCGCGGCGATGTTGTACGCGCGCGGCCACTCGTACAAGGAGATCGCCCGCTTGATGGACCTGACGCCGGCGACCGTGCGCAGCTACCTGAAGAACGCCTACGGCAGCCTGGGCGTGTCCAACAAGATCGAGCTGTTGGCGGCGTTAAATCCTTGAGGGCGCTGTCGGCGTCCGACTGTCAAACTCGCGCCTGCGGCGCAGCGCGGAGCGAAAAAAAGCCGGGCCTGCTGAACAGACCCGGCTCCCTGGCGCCGTGGCGCGCCAGCGTTAATCGCCGGCGTAGATGTTGTTGTCCTTGGTTTCGCCGACAAACAGCGCGCCGATCACGACCGTGATCAGGGCGATGATGATCGGATACCACAGGCCGTAGTAAATATCGCCCTTGAACGCGACCAGCGCGAACGAGATCGTCGGCAGCAGCCCGCCGAACCAGCCGTTACCGATGTGGTAAGGCAGCGACATCGACGTGTAGCGGATGCGGGTCGGGAACATTTCGACGAGCATCGCGGCGATCGGACCGTAGACCATCGTCACGTACAACACCAAGATGAACAGGATGGCGACCATCATCGGCTTGTTGATTTGCGCGTCGTCGGCCTTGGCAGGGTAGCCGGCCACCTTGACCGATGCCGCCACTTCCTTCTTCAGCGCCGCTTCGGCTTTTTTGCTGTCGGCGTCGAAGTTCAGGCCGTCAGGCGTCATGACCGCGTTGAAGGCGGCGATTTCCTTGTCGCCGATCTTGATCTTGGCCACGCTGCCGGCCGGCGCCGCTTCCTTGGTGTAGGCGACCGAGGCGTTCGACAGGATGCCGGTGGCGATGTCGCACGACGACGGGAACTTGGTGGTGCCGGTCGGGTTGAACTGGAAGTGGCACGATGCCGGATCGGCGACCACCACCACCGGCGAGTTCTTCAGGGCCGTTTCCAGCGCCGGATTGCCGTAGTGGGTCAGCGCGCCGAACAGCGGGAAGTAGGTCGCCGCGGCGATCAGGCAGCCGCCCAGGATGATCCATTTGCGGCCGATCTTATCGGACAGCATGCCGAAGAAGATGAAGAACGGCGTCGCCAGGGCCAGCGAGATGGCGGTCATGATGTTGGCGGTGGCGCTGTCGATTTTCAGCGTCTGCGTCATGAAGAACAGCGCGTAGAACTGGCCCGTGTACCACACCACGGCCTGGCCCATCGTCAGGCCGATCAGGGCCAGGATGACGATCTTGAGGTTTTTCCACTGGCCGAACGCTTCGCTCAGCGGCGCCTTCGAGGTCTTGCCCTCGGCCTTCATCTTGGCGAAGGCCGGCGACTCGTTCATCGACAGGCGGATCCACACCGACACGCCCAGCAGCAGCACCGACACCAGGAACGGCACGCGCCAGCCCCAGGCGTTGAAGGCTTCCTCGCCGACCGAGACGCGGGTGCCCAGGATCACCAGCAGCGACAGGAACAGGCCCAGGGTCGCGGTGGTTTGGATCCAGGCGGTGAAGGAACCGCGTTTGCCGTTGGGCGCGTGTTCGGCCACGTAGGTGGCCGCGCCGCCGTACTCGCCGCCCAGCGCCAGGCCCTGCAGGATGCGCAGGCCGACCAGGATGATCGGCGCGGTGATGCCGATGGCCGCGTAACCGGGTAACAGGCCGACAATGAAGGTCGACGCGCCCATGATCAGGATGGTGATCAGGAAGGTGTATTTACGGCCGACCATGTCGCCCAGGCGGCCGAACACGAGCGCGCCGAACGGACGCACGATGAAGCCGGCGGCAAACGCCAGCAGCGCGAAAATGAAGGTGGTGGTGGGGTCGCCGACGAAAAATTGCTTGGCGATGATGGGCGCGAGCGCGCCGTACAAATAGAAATCGTACCACTCAAAGACCGTGCCCAGCGACGAGGCGAAGATCACCTTGCGTTCTTCGGCGGTGATCACCGTCGACTTCGGTGGGTTGCGCAGGTCTGCCGTACCTGTTGGGGTTGCCATATTTGTCTCCTGTAATTATTTGAACTTCACTAGCCGCGATAGTTGGTACTCCGTCAGCTTGATTGCAGTGTGGCCGCCGAACCTTACGTCATGCTTGCTCCAAACTTACGCGAAACTGACAGACGCACCCTCGGCAGCGGTGTTCATATGCTATTCTGGCCGCCTAAAATATTGCACGTAAAGCCAGATGGCGGACCTCGTGCCCGTATAAGGAACAGCAATGCTCAAGCACATCGTGATGTGGAAACTGAAGGAACACGCCGAGGGCGGCGACCGCGCCGCCAACGCGGCGAAAATGAAATCGATGCTCGACGCCTGCGCCGCGCTGGTGCCGGGCATCGTCACCTTCGAGGTGGCGCTGGCGCAGCCGGGGCTGGAGGCGACCTACGACGTGATCCTGTACTCGGCGTTCACCGACAAGGCGGCGCTCGACGCCTACCAGGAGCACCCGCAACATGTGGCGCTCAAGCCGTTCTTCGGCGCCGTGCGCGACCAGCGTCAATGCATGGATTACGAGGTCTGAATGGATACCGCCGCCACCCACCAGCGCATCGTCCTCGCCGCGCGCCCGCAGGGCCCGGTGTTGCCCGAGCATTTCCGCCTGGAGACGGTGCCGACGCCGGCGCCGGCCGACGGCGAAGTGCTGGTCCGTAACCATTATCTGTCGCTCGATCCTTATATGCGCGGGCGCATGAGCGCTTCCAAAAGCTACGCCGCCCCGCAGGCGCTTGACGACACCATGATCGGCGGCACCGTCGGCGAGGTGCTCGCCTCGCGCCATGCCGACTACCAGGCGGGCGACTTCGTCGTCGGCGTGCTGGGTTGGACCGAGATGGCCGTCGCCGGCGGCGCCGCGCTGCGCAAGGTCGACACCGCGCGCGTTCCCCTGTCGGCCTACCTGGGCGCGGTCGGCATGCCGGGCATGGCGGCCTGGTACGGCTTCAACCGGATCATGGCCTCCAGGCCGGGCCAGACCATCGTGGTCTCGGCCGCCAGCGGCGCGGTCGGCTCCGTGGTCGGCCAGCTGGCAAGGTTGCGCGGTTGCCGCGCGGTGGGCATCGCCGGTGGCGCCGACAAGTGCGCCTACGTGGTCGACGAGCTGGGCTTTGATGCCTGCGTCGACTACAAGGCCGGCAACCTCGAGCGTGACCTGGCCGCCGCCACGCCCGACGGGGTCGACGGCATCTTCGAAAACGTCGGCGGCGCCACGCTCGACGCCGCGCTGGCGCGCACCAACGCCTTCGCGCGCATCGCCCTGTGCGGCGTGATCGCCGGCTTTGGCGGCGCCGACATGTCGATCAAGAATTCGCGCCTGCTGCTGGTCAATCGGTTGACGCTGAGCGGTTTCATCGTCACCGAGCACCTGGACTGCTGGCCCGAGGGCTTGCGCGAGTTGGGCGCGCTGGTGGCCGACGGCAAACTGAAATACCGCGAGTCGGTGGTGCAGGGACTGGCGGCGGCGCCGCAAGCCTTTATCGGCCTGCTGGCGGGACACAACTTCGGCAAGCAACTGGTCAAGCTGGTGTGAGTGTGAGGTGTTTCGCACACCCCGCGCGACCACTGTTGTCGAGTCGGCAAAACCGGCGTAGCCTAGGCTTGCATGAAGTACCTCATGACCCTCTCTTGAAAATAGGAAATAATATGATGAAAATCGCCGTAGTGAGCTGCATTCTGAGCATGTCCGTCATGGCCGCCGCGTCCGCCGCGACGTTGAGCGCCGAGGCGCCGCTGAAGCCGACCGCCGGCAGCAAGGTCAGTGGCACGGTGGCCTTCGAACAGGACGGCGACAAGCTGAACGTCAAGGCCCGCATCGAAGGCTTGACGCCCGGCCTGCACGGTTTCCACATCCACGAAAAGGGCGACTGCTCGGCGCCGGACGGCACCAGCGCGGGCGGCCACTTCAACCCGGCGACCACGCAGCACGGCGATCCGGCGCAAGCGGCGCACCACGGCGGCGACTTCGGCAACATCAAGGCCGACGACAAGGGCGTGGCGGAGTTCTCGATCAGCGTGCCGACCTCGCAAATCAACCTGGCCAACGGCAGCGGCTCGAGCGTCATCGGCCGCTCGATGATCGTGCACGCCGCCCCGGACGACATGGTCACCCAGCCGACCGGCAACTCCGGCGCCCGCCTGGCCTGCGGCGTCATCGCCGCCAAATAACCCGCTTGGCTTGTGGGATCGCTCGGGCCCGCGCCGTCGCCGGCGCCGTCCCGAGCTGTCGGCGTGCCGCCCGGCACGCCTCCAAGCGCCTTCGATGGCGCTCAGCCCAGCGCCGCCGCGATGGCTTTGCCCGCCGCCGTTGTATCGGCCGTGCCGCCCAGATCCGGCGTAATGCTCGCCTTGTCCTGAATGCACGACTCGATTGCCGCCACGATCGCATCATGCGCCGCGCGGTAGTTTTCCTCGCCATTGCCGAGGAAATCGAGCATCATCGCCCCCGACCAGATCATCGCCACCGGGTTGGCGATATTTTTCCCGTAGATATCCGGCGCCGACCCGTGCACGGGCTCGAACAACGACGGCCAATTGCGCTCGGGATTGAGATTGGCGGACGGCGCGATGCCGATGGTGCCCGTGCAAGCGGGCCCCAGGTCCGAGAGGATATCGCCGAATAAATTCGACGCCACCACCACGTCGAAGCGCTCGGGCGACAGCACAAAGCGCGCGCACAAGATATCGATGTGGTACTGGTCGCGCCGGATCTCCGGATAGCCGGCCCCCATGGCGGCGAAGCGCTCGTCCCAGTAAGGCATGCTGATCGAAATGCCGTTGGACTTGGTGGCCGACGTCAAATGCTTTTTCGGACGGCTTTGCGCCAGCTCGAACGCATATTTGAGCACGCGGTCGACCCCGGTGCGCGTGAACACCGACTCCTGCAGCACGAATTCGCGCTCCGTGCCCTCGAACATCTTGCCGCCGACGGAAGAGTATTCGCCCTCGGTATTCTCGCGAACGATATAAAAATCGATGTCGCCCGGCTGCTTGTTGGCCAGCGGGCACGGCACGCCAGGCATCAAGCGCACCGGCCGCAGATTCACATACTGGTCGAACTGGCGGCGGAACTTGAGCAGCGAGCCCCACAGCGAAATATGATCGGGCACGGTGTCCGGCCAGCCGACGGCGCCGAAGAAGATCGCGTCGAAGCCCTTGAGCTGATCCTGCCAGTCGTCGGGCATCATCTTGCCGTGTTGCGCGTAGTAGTCGCAGCTGGCCCACTCGAAGGTGGTCCACTCGATGCCGATATTGAAGCGCTTGGCGGCCACGTCCACCACCCGTATGCCTTCGGGCATGACTTCCTTGCCGATGCCGTCGCCCGCGATGACGGCGATTTTATGCGTTTTCATGGTGTGTTCTCCTGTGTATGGGTATGAATGCCAGCATAGCGCCTCGCATGTCGTTTAAAATGTGTCTAATTGTGATCTCATAAAATACGCATCGTGAATAATGATATTGAAAACAGCGATTTGCGGGTGTTCGCCACCGTCGTGCGCAAGGCCAGCTTCGTTGCCGCCGCCGAGGAGCTCGGCATGTCGCCGGCCTATGTCAGCAAGCGCGTTGGCCTGCTGGAGGAGGCGCTCGGCGTGCGCCTATTCCACCGCACCACGCGCCGGGTGGTGGTCAGCGACGACGGCGAGCTGGTTTACGCCCGCGCGCTGGCCATACTGTCGAGCCTGGACGGCCTGTTCGAGGAGGTGGCCGAGCGCCAGGGCGTGCCGCGCGGACAATTGCGCGTCAGCAGCAGCTTCGGCTTCGGCCGCAACGTCGTCGCGCCGGCGATCGCCGCGCTGGTGGCCGCCCATCCGGCGCTGCAGGTGCGGCTCGAGGTGTTCGACCGCATTGTCGACATCGTCGGCGAGGGTTTCGACCTCGACATCCGCGTCGGCGAGGAGATCGCGCCGCAACTGATCGCGCGGCGGCTGATGACCAATCATCGCATCCTGTGCGCCGCGCCAAGCTATCTGGCGCGGCGCGGCACGCCCGCCACGTTGCGCGAACTGGAGCAACACGACTGCCTGCCGATCAAGGAGCGCGACTTGCCTTTCGGCGTGTGGCGTTTGCGCGGCGCCGGCGAGGAGGGCGTCGTCAAGGTGAACGGTCCGTTGTCGACCAACCACGGCGAGATCGCCTTGCAGTGGGCGGTGGAAGGGGCCGGCATCGTGTTGCGTTCGCGTTGGGATGCGCAAGCCTACCTCGACCGGGGGCAGTTGGTGCAGGTCTTGCCGGCTTACACGCAGGAGGCCAATGTGTGGGCGGTGTATCCGCAACGGTTGGCCAGCTCGGCCAAGGTGCGCGTGTTCGTGGACTTCCTCGAACAGCATCTCGCGTGCGACAATCGCGCTCCAGACCATCAAGGACCACGCGCATGAACGAGCCAGCACAATACGATATCCGCCTCGGCGACTGGAGCACCATGGGTGCCGACGCCAAGGCCATCCGCTTAGAAGTCTTCGTCGAGGAACAACAAGTTCCGGCGGAGCTGGAAATGGACAGCATGGACGCGCTGTGCCTGCACGCGGTGGCTTACGACGCGGCCGGCGCGCCGATCGGCACCGGTCGGCTGCTGCCGGACGGCCACATCGGCCGCATGGCCGTGCGCAAGGACGCGCGCGGCACCGGCGTCGGCGGCGCCTTGCTGCGCGCGCTGATGGAGCAGGCCAAGGCGCGCGGCCAGCGGCAAGTGCTGCTGAGCTCGCAGACCCACGCCGCGCCGTTCTACGAGCGCCACGGTTTCACCAGCGAAGGCGATGAATTTGTCGAGGCGGGCATCGCCCACCTCAATATGCGGCACGCGTTTCGCTAAAACAAGAAGCCAGCTCGGCCGACACACGGAGCGTGAGCCGGCCGCATAGTCACTGTCCCGCGGGCGGCTGCCACAGCTCGATCTTGTTGCCCTCGGGGTCGATCACCCAGCCGAACTTGCCGTAATCGGAGTCGTCGGTTTTGTCGAGCACGTTGCAGCCCTCGTCGCGCAGCGCCTGCAGCAGCGCCGCCAGGTCGTCGACCCGGTAGTTGATCATGAAGGGGGCGGTGCTGGGCGCGAAGTGGCCGTTGTCGGCCGCGCCCACCGACCAGATGGTGCTGCCGCCCGTCGGCTTGCCGTCCGCGTCCGTCCAATTGAAGGCGGCGCCGCCCCAGTCCTGCACGTCGATCCCCAAATGGCGCTTATACCAGGCGCACAGCGCGGCCGGGTCTTTCGCGTGGAAGAAAATGCCGCCGATGCCGGTTACACGTTTCATGGAATCTCCCAGTTCGTCGTTCTGAACGGACAACTCTAGCATAAGTGCCAGATTGACCACTTTAATTTGCGTCCGTGCCCGCCTAATTCACCTTTTTTTGATCTAGATCTATATCACCATCATATTTCCACAATGTACTATTGAATTGCTGCACCGCAGCGTATCGCCGCGGCGTGGTGAACAAGGAGAAATGATGCAGGTAATTTTGAGGGGGCTGAACGAACAGGCGAGCGAGCAAAGCCTGACCAGCTGGCTTTCCCCGTTCTTTCACGTCCAGCGTGTCAAGATGATACGTGAGGGTGCCCGCGACAGCCCGTGGGCGTTGATCGAGGTGGCCGATTCATACGAGCGGGTGTGGTCCGCCTGCCAGCGCTTGCGCGGCGTCTTCCATGAGGGCAAGCGCCTTCACTTCTACATCCCGCTGCACCAATCCCCGTTCCATGTCGATCCGGCGCCGGCGCCCGGCCGCTAAATATTTTCAAAGGTTATCTATGTATTCCAAACTCTCGGCCATGCTGCGCTATTTCGGCAGCGCGGTGCCGTTCCGCGTGGTGCCGGCTGCCATCGCCACCGCAGTGCTGCTGTTGCTGTTGTGGATACCTTGCCCTGCCGGGCTCGATCCCAAGGCATGGACGCTGGTGGCGATCTTCCTCACCACCATCGTCGCCATCATCCTCAAAGTGATGCCGATCGGCGTGATGGCCATGATGGCGATCGTCATCGTGGCGCTGTCGCAGGTGACGTCGCACACCTCGAAAGGGGCGATGGCGGACGCGCTGAGCAGTTTTTCCAGTCCGCTGATCTGGCTCATCGTGGTTGCCATCCTGATTTCGCGCGGGCTGAAAAAGACCGGCCTCGGCAGCCGTATCGGGCTGGTGTTCATCGCCCTGCTGGGCAAGCGCACGATCGGCATCGGCTATGGTCTGACGGTATGCGAGCTGGTGCTCGCGCCGTTCACGCCCAGTAACACCGCGCGCGGTGGCGGCATCGTCCACCCGATCATGAAGTCGATCGCCAACGCCTTCGATTCCGACCCGGCGCATGGCACCGAAGGCAAGGTCGGCACCTACCTGGCGCTGGTCAACTATCACGCCAACCCGATCACGTCGGCCATGTTCCTGACGGCCACCGCGCCCAATCCGCTGGTGGTCGACTTCGTCGCCAAGGCCAGCCACCAAAATTTCCATTTGAGTTGGACCACCTGGGCGCTGTGCATGCTGCTGCCCGGGCTGGTGTGTCTGTTGCTGATGCCGCTGGTGATCTACCTGCTGTCGCCGCCGCAATTGAAGGCGACGCCGGACGCGGTGCGCTACGCGCGCGCCGAGCTCGATCGCATGGGGCCGCTGTCGCCGAAGGAGAAGGTGATGCTGGGCACGTTCGGCCTGTTGCTGGTGTTGTGGGCCAACTTGCCGGCCATGCTGTTCGGCCCGGCCTGGACGCTCGATCCGACCGTGGTGGCCTTCCTCGGCCTGTTCGTGCTGATCAGCACCGGCACCCTGGACTGGGACGATGTGTTGTCGGAAAAAAGCGCGTGGGACACGCTGATCTGGTTCGGCGCGCTGGTCATGCTGGCCGAGCAGTTGAACAAGCTCGGCGTCATCGGCTGGGCCGCGCTGGCGATGAAGGACGCCATCGTCGCCAGCGGCATGGGCTGGTTCCCCACCGCCGCCGTGCTGCTGCTGGCGTTCGTGTTCTCGCACTACCTGTTCGCCAGCACCACGGCGCATATCAGCGCCATGCTGTTCGCGTTCATGTCGGTGGGGGCGCAGTTGCTGCCGGCCGGCTACCTGGTGCCGTTCCTGCTGATGATGACCGCCGGCTCGGCCATCATGATGACGCTGACCCATTACGCCACCGGCACCTCGCCGATCATCTTCGGCAGCGGCTATGTCACGATGGGCAACTGGTGGCGGGTCGGCTTCGTGCTGTGCGTGCTCGAGCTGGCCGTGTTCGCCGTGGTCGGCGGCGCCTGGTGGAAACTGCTCGGCTACTGGTAGTCGGACAAGCCGCCGCGGCGGCTATTGAATCAGCATCTCGTGCAAGGTGGCGCCGTCGTCGGCGTACAGCTTGACCACGGTCGAGGTGCGGGTGCCGTAGGTCTCGCTTTCGATGCACACCGCCGACAGCATGCGCTCGAGGTCGAGCGGCACGCCGGTTTCGGGCAGGCGCTGGTCCGGCGCCGGCGTGGTGTCGGCCAGCATTTCGAAGAAGGCTTCGTCCGGCGCGCCCAGGCACAGCAAGCTGGCGAACTGCGCCTTCGTCTTGACGACCTTGGGCCACGGCGCGTCGAGCAGGGCGTTCGACAGCCCGTAGACGCCCGGTTCGAGCGGCTTGCCGTTGCGCGGGTCGTCGTCGCCCCGGTTGGAGAACCAGATCAAGGTGTCGCGGTCGCCCAGCACCAGGTTGAAGCCGTTGTAGTCGCCGGCGCCGGCGCGGATGGCGTCGACGTATTCCTGTGGCGACATGCAGCCGGCCAGGTAATCGGCCACCAGGTTGCCGCGCGAGGGCGCGTCCTGGCGGCGCTCGGACGGCGCCCGGATGTTGGTGATGGCGGCGAAGCGGGCCGCGCCGCCGCAGGCGGTCGGTTGCGTGATGCCCATCCAGCTGCCGCCGGCCTGCAGGTCGCGCCCGGCATACACTTGCGGATGCTCGGGCCACGGCGCCGCCGGCGCGGTGGCGCGTTGATAAAACTCGTCGCGGTTGGCGGCGGCCACCAGCGGAATCGCCGGTATCACCCGCCAGGCAAAAACAATCAGACACATGGGACTAGATCCGTAAAAACTTCGGTGTGGCGCGCGCCGTGCGTCCACTTGGCCAGGCCGGCGCGCTCGACGGCTTCGGCCAGCCCGGCCGCGAACCCGGCGGGCACGCCGGCATACACTTCCATCCACGTTTGCAAGCCGTCGCTGGCCTCGGGCCGGCGCTTGAGCTGGCAGGCGACGGCGTGGCGGCGCGCCAGCTCCGCCTGCATCGGGACGACCGCCGCCTGCAAGGAGGCCGTGTCGGCGTCCTTGACCTGGTAATAAATATAGAGGTCCATGGCTAGAGGTCGAGCGGGTCCAGCACGTAGGGCATGCCGAGGAACTCGAGCGCGGGGCCCTGGGCCGAGCCGAGCCGCACGGAGGCGGCCTCGATCGCGGCCAGTTTCATCTCGACCAGCGCGTCGACGCCGCCCTGGCCGTTGGCCGCGGCGTTGACGATCATGCCGCACGGCTGCTCGGGATCGGCGGTGGCGTAGACCTCGGCGCCGGCCGTGGCGGCGGCGTCGGGAATGCCCACCAGCGTGGTGCGCCGCTTGAGCTTGCCCAGATACTGGCTGCGGGCGACGATTTCCTGGCCCGGGTAGCAGCCTTTCTTGAAGTTGACGCCGCCGAGCAGCTCCAGGTTGACCATCTGCGGGACGAACTGCTCCTGCGTGGCCTTGGTGATGCGCGGAATGCCGGCGTGGATTTCCGACAATTGCCAGGCCTGGTTGCCGCCGACGGTGAGCCGGTCGGCCAGTTCGGCCGCGACCGTCCGCGCCACCTCGGCCGTCATCAGCCACTGGTAGCGGGCGGCGTCGAAGGCGTCGGCCACGCGTATCAGCGTGCCCAGCGGATGCTCGAGCTTGCCGAACGGCGCGGCCGGCAGCGTGTCGAACCACGTGCGCAGCACGGTCTCGGCCAAGCCGCCGCCCAGGCCGAGCGCCACCTGGTGCGCCGGCGCCTCGGTGGCGTCGCTCAGCTTGGTTTTGGCGCGCAGCACGAACATCGACAGCCGCTTTTGCACGGCGGTCTGGATGTCCTTGGACAATTGCAGGAAGATAGTCGTCTCGTTGCGCCACATCAAAAACGAGGCCAGCAGGCGGCCCTTCGGCGAACAATAACCTGCCAGGCGCGCTTCGCCCAGGCCGAGGTGTTCGACGTCGTTGGTGAGCTGGTTGTGCAGGAAAGCGGCCGATTCCTCGCCGTCGAGCGCGATCAGGCCCAGGTCGGTGATGGGGGCGACGAAGCCGACCGCCAGCGCGGTGGTCGTCAGCGGGGCGGACGGCTGTGCTAAAAGTTCATTCCAAGAAGACATAATTTCCAATAATTTGACGATTAAAGCATTATCATTACGGGCTCATTATAGTGATGTCCCGCAGATCGCGTCGGAAGCGTGCAAAACGCCGCGCTGGCGTACCGGTCCGGGAAGTGGCAAGCTTTGGTGACAGATACTTGATTGATATTTCAGTTGTTTCAACAATCCGGCGCGAACATGGCATTCATTAAAAAAATAATCATACTCGGGCTGCTGCTGGCGATCGCCGGCGGCGGCTACTTCATGTATTGGTCGCAGGCCCCGATTATTGTCGGCGACGTCCAGCCGATTCCGTTTACCATCATCCCGGGCAGCGGCGCCCACGCGGCCGGCGAGCAGATGGCCGACGCCGGCATCCCGATGGGGCCGTTGCTGTTCAACCTGCTGGCGCGCGTGACCAACAAGAGCGGCCGGCTCAAGGCCGGCTCCTACGAGCTCAAGCCGGGCACCACGCCGCTCAAGCTGATCGACCAGCTGGTGCGCGGCGAGTTCGCGCAGGAGCAATTGACGATCATCGAAGGCTGGACCTTCCGCCAGATGCGCGCGGCCATCGCCGCCCATCGCGGCCTCAAGCACGACACCGCCGCGCTGAGCGACCAGGAAGTGATGGACGCCATCGCCTCCGAGTACAAGCAGCCGGAGGGCTTGTTTTTCCCGGACACGTATTTGTTCGCCAAGGGCGCCAGCGACCTGCAGATCTACCGCCAGGCCCATGCGATGATGCTCACCCGCCTGGCTTCGGCGTGGGAAAAACGCGATCCGGCGCTGCCATACAAAAATCCGTACGAGGCGCTGACGATGGCCTCCATCGTCGAGAAGGAGACCGGGCAAAAGTCCGAGCGCAACATGATCGCCGCCGTCTTCGTCAACCGGCTGCGCATCGGCATGATGCTGCAAACCGATCCGACCGTGATCTACGGCATGGGCAGCAAATACGAGGGCAACATCCGCAAAAAGGATCTGGAGACCGACACCCCGTACAATACCTATACGCGCACCGGCCTGCCGCCGACGCCGATTTCGCTGCCGGGCGTGCAGTCGCTGGCCGCGGCGATGGCGCCGGCCAAGTCGCAGGCGCTGTATTTCGTCTCGCGCGGCAACGGCACCAGCAAGTTTTCCGATAACCTGTCCGACCACAACCGGGCAGTGAATCAGTATCAGCGATAATCATTACATGACTCAACACAGCGGTAAATTCATCACCTTCGAAGGCATCGACGGCGCCGGCAAGTCGACCCACATCGCCTTCGTCGGCGAGTACATCAAATCGCGCGGCGTGGCGCTGGTGAGCTCGCGCGAGCCGGGCGGCACGCCGCTGGGCGAAAAGCTGCGCGAGCTGGTGCTGCACGAAAAAATGCACCTGGAAACGGAAGCGCTGCTGATGTTCGCCAGCCGCCGCGAGCATATCGCCCAGGTGATCGCGCCGGCGCTGGCCGAGGGCGCGTGGGTGATCTCCGACCGCTTCACCGACGCCAGCTTCGCCTACCAGGGGGGCGGGCGCGGCATGGACCTGGCCAAGCTCGAGGCGCTCGAGCAATGGGTGCATCCGCATTTGCAGCCGGACCTGACCTTGCTGTTCGACGTGCCGCTCGAGGTGGCGCGCGCGCGGCTCGACGCCACCCGCTCGCTCGACAGGTTCGAGCAGGAGAAGGCCGATTTCTTCGCCGCCACCCGCAACGAATACCTGCGCCGGGCCGCCGAGTTCCCGCAGCGCTTCCGTGTCATCGATTCGACGCAAACGATCGCCGCCATCCAGCGCGGCATCGCCGGCATCCTTGACGGATTATTTTCAGAACAATGAGCAATTCCATCTATCCTTGGCAACAATCGTCGTGGACGCAGCTGCAACAGCTGCGCCAGCGCATGCCGCACGCCATCCTGTTCCATGGCGCCGCCGGCATCGGCAAATCGGACTTCATCGAGCGCTTCGCCCAAGGGCTGCTGTGCGAGGCGGTGCTGCCGGACGGGCACGCCTGTGGCCAGTGCGCGTCGTGCGGCTGGTTCACGCAACATAACCATCCGGACTATCGGCGCGTGCGGCCGGAGGCGCTCGAGGACGAGCCTGGCGCGGAGGGCGGCGAGGACGGCGAGGCCGAGACCAAGAAAACGGCCAAGTCGGCCAAGGCGCCGTCCAAGGAAATCAAGATCGAGCAGATCCGCAACCTGGCCGATTTCATGAACATCTCGACCCACCGCCAGGGCTTGCGGGTGGTGGTGCTGTATCCGGCCGAGGCGCTCAACATGCCGGCCTCGAACGCCTTGCTCAAGACGCTGGAGGAGCCGCCGCCGGGAACGGTGTTCTTGCTCGCTTCTAACAGCCTGGATCGGCTGTTGCCGACCATTTTGTCGCGCTGCCGCAAGTTTGCGCTGCCGATGCCCAGCCACGCCGAGGCGCTGGCGTGGCTCAAGACGCAGGGCGTGGCCGACGCCGATAGCTGGTTGCGCGAGCAGGGCGGCGCGCCGCTGGCGGCGATGGCGCAGGCGGAAACGGGCAACCGCGACGATCTGGAAGTGCTGCTGCAATTGTTGGCGCGTCCGAGCGTGGAGGGTGCATTGAAGGTGGCCGACAAGCTGCAGAAGGTGCCGCTCAGTGCGCAGGTGGCGTGGTTGCAGCGCTGGCTATACGATTTGTTCTCGTACAAGTTGGCGGGCAGTATCCGCTACTACCCGCGCTATCAGAAGGAATTGGCGGGGTTGGCCAACAAGATCCATGTCAGCCGGCTGCTGGCGGCCATCAAGGCGACCAACGAGCGGCGGGCGACGTCGGACCATCCATTGTCGCCAAAGTTGTTTTTGGAGGATATGTTGTTGGAGTACGCGGCTTGCTGTGCTTGATTGTCGCGCCGCAGGCGGCCCTCGGTGGATTACGCCGCGCTTAATCCGCCATACGTGATCGGGGTACAATGGCGCTATGTTTATCGACTCCCATTGCCATATTAATTTCCCCGAGCTGGCTGCTCGCATGCCTGAAATCCTGGCCAAAATGGCCGACAACAAGGTGACCCACGCACTGTGCGTGTCGGTCGACTTGCCGGATTTCCCCCAGGTCCTGGCGTTGGCCCAGCAATATCCTCACATCTACGCCTCGGTCGGCGTCCATCCCGACTACGAGGACACGCCCGAGCCGAGCGTCGAGCAACTGGTCGAATTGTCGGATGACCCGAAAATCATCGCCATCGGCGAGACCGGCCTCGACTATTTCCGCCTGCAAGGCGACCTGGAATGGCAACGCGAGCGCTTCCGAATCCACATCAAAGCGTCAAGAATCACGCGTAAGCCCTTGATTATCCACACCCGCGCGGCCAGCGAGGACACCATCCGCATCATGCGTGAGGAGGGCGCCGGCACCGAGGCGGGCGGCGTCGCCGGCGTCATGCACTGCTTTACGGAATCGCTGGAAGTGGCGCGCGCGGCCATCGACATGGGCTTTTACATCTCGTTCTCCGGCATTGTCACGTTCAAGAGCGCCAAGGACTTGCAGGCCGTGGCACTGGAATTGCCGCTCGAGCGCATCCTGATCGAAACCGATTCGCCCTACCTGGCGCCGATGCCGCATCGGGGCAAGATGAACGAGCCCGGTTTCGTGGCCCACGTTGGCAACTACATCGCCAAGCTCAAAGGGATACCGGTGGAACAGGTGGCGGAGCAAACTTCGGCCAATTTCTTCAAATTATTCAACGTCGTAGCGTGATATTCTCATGTCAATTCTAACGTCCGCACGCCGTCGTTTGTTGTTGGGCGTGGCTGCTGCCTGCCTTGCCTTGCCCGCCAGCGCGCTCGATCAGTCGGACGACGAGGTGTCCTTCTTCCGCGCGGCGCAGCTCGACAACGTCGGCGGCGTGCGCAGCGCGTTGGCGCGCGGCCTGTCGCCGAATGTTCGC
This sequence comes from uncultured Duganella sp., assembly GCA_963513825.1. Taxonomy (GTDB): domain Bacteria; phylum Pseudomonadota; class Gammaproteobacteria; order Burkholderiales; family Burkholderiaceae_D; genus Rugamonas. The sequence goes on along the minus strand of CAUPRW010000003.1, from coordinate 104,114 downwards.
GACCCCAACGGCGAGACCGGCCTGATCGTCGCCATGCGTTATGAGGCCTTCAAGGTCGCCACGGTGCTGATGGACTATCCGGGCACCGACCTCGAAGCGAAGGCGCCCAACGGCAACACCGCGTTGATGATGGCGGCGTTTCGCCAGAACAAGCCGGTGGTGCTGGACATGATCAAGCGCGGCGCGCACGTCAACCAGCAAGGCTGGACCGCGCTGCATTACGCGGCGGCGGCCGGCAGCGTCGAGATCACCGATTTGCTGCTCGAGCATCATGCCTATATCGACGCCGAATCGCCGTCCGGCATGACGCCATTGATGATGGCCGCGCGCGAAGGGCAGGAGAAGGTGGTCGAATTGTTGCTAGAGCACGGCGCAGACGCCACGCTGAAGGACGGTGGCTTCAAGTTGACCGCGGCTGAATTTGCCACCAAGGCGGACAAGCCGTGGATCACCAAGAAAATCGAAGCGCACCTGGCTACCAAAAGTCGCCGTTGAAACATTTGACACGCGTGGCCGAGTAGGCGGCGCGCCGCAATCGGCCACGGATACGCGGCCGGCGGCCTGTGGATGACCGCGCCGCCAATTGCGACGCGATCGGGCGCTTACAATCGGGAATCCCGGAACTGGCACGCCTTTCCCGCGCAGTTCGTCTTTTGGCAGGTCGTCAATTTTAACGATAATGGGTCCACCGTATTGCATCAGAGCACAATGCGCTATCACCGAGGAAACCTATGTTAAACGAACGCGAAATCGAGAGCTGCTATCTGGGACAATTCATCCCGGTCCATTACCATCACAACATGTTGATGGATCAGAACCGCATGCATGGCTTCAAGTCGGCCATCGATTACGCGGTCAAGCCGGGCGCCAAGGTGCTGGAACTGGGCGGCGGCACGGGTGTGCTGTCGTGGTTCGCGGCGGCCAAGGCGGCCAAGGTGTATTGCGTCGAATTCAATCCGGACATGGTCAAGGAAGCACGCAAGATGCTCGCGCTCAACCCCAACGGCGAGAAGGTCGAAGTCGTCCACGCCGACGCCTTCGAATACCTGCCGCCGGAGCCGGTCGACGTCGTCATCTGCGAAATGATCCACGTCGCCATGCTGCGCGAAAAGCAGGTCGAGGTGATCGAATCGTTCAAGCGCCGCTACCTGGAGCGTTTTGGCGGCCCGTTGCCGGTGTTCCTGCCGGAGGCGGTGATCATGGCGGTGCAGCCGGTGCAGCAGGAATATGATTTCGAAGGCTTTTACGCGCCGATCGTCCAATTCCAGGAAACCAACGTGGTATATCCGGGCACGGTGGAAGCGGCGCAGCCGGCGGTCTACAGCATCATCGATTTCAACCAGCCCAACGAGCTGGCCTATGCCTGGCAGGGCAAATTCATCATCGAACGTGCCGGCGAAATCAGCGCCATGCGTTTCATCACCAAGAACGTGCTGGCCGTGGTGGCCGAGCGTTCGACCACGATCGACTGGCTCAACCACTACATGACCTTACCGCTGGCCATGCCGATCAAGGCCAAGCAGGGCGACGTCTTGCAGGTCAGTTTCCAGTACCGCGCCGGCGGCGCTATCCCCTCGCTGCAAGCGAGCCTGCGCGCCGACATCGTCTACGACACCGCCCTCCAGCCAGCCGCCGCCGTCCCCGCCTTCGCCTAAACCCGTCGGGGTCAAGTCTGACATTTGGACACGAGCCCAGCCGACGGCGCTCGCCCGGCGACCGTTGGCTGCTGTAATTCGGCCGGCTAGCCCCTTTACAGTCCAGGTCGTGTCCAAATGTCAGACTTGACCCCGATTTTCTTGCGCCTTCGCCTAAACCCCGATTTTCTTCCCACGAAGGGCGGTTGGCGGCGTATATTTCGTCTTTTACAGAAAGAGAGATATGGAACAGAACGACCAGCGCTACCTCATCCAGCAAAACAAGATCGCCGACGGCGAGACCAAACCGCCCGTGTTCGCCAAGGTCATGCGCGGCAAAGACGGTGCTTTCGAGGGCGTGTCCTTCATTAAATCGAAGGAGAAGGCGTCGATCCTGACCATCGAACAGGCCAACGAGGCCATCGCCTGGGCCGCCAAGAAGAAGCCGAACGCCCACGAGTACACCACCAAAATCATTTGCCTCGGCCAGTAAGCGCCAACCATACCCGCCGTTTATCCCCGCTTTTGCGCGATTGATCGCGCGGGGGCGCAGTTGGTCGCATGCCGATTGCCCAAGCCGCCAGACGGTTCTACAGTGACAGCATCGACAAACAAATCACTGGATGGAGGCGTCGGATGTTTGGTTTTCTGCTTTGGCTTTGCTTGCTGTTCATCTGCTGGCCGCTGGCCCTGCTGGCGTTGCTGCTGTATCCGGTGTTCTGGCTGATCACTTTGCCATTCAGGCTGATCGGCATCGGCGTCGAAGGCGTGTTCGAATTGCTGCGGGCCATAGTGTTGTTGCCGGCGCGCGTACTGCGGGGTTCGCCCGGCAGGTGAGCCGGGCTTTTGGCTGGCAACTGCCCACACAAGCAATGCCATTCTTGGCGTTGTGCAAGGAGATTTTGTGTGGCAGTGTCGACCCGGACAAACGCCGCAAAGCGCTCCGGCGCGGCTTTGCGGCGGGCTCGGCAATCGTTAGAAGTCGACCTTGAAGCCGGCGCCGATGGATTTCTGCGCGTAGTTATAGTCGATCAAGCTCTGGCCGTAGCCGCTGAAGACCTGCACATACCCCTTCAGGTTGGCCGACACCGGGAACGCCCAGCCCGCCTGCAGCGCGCCATGGTTGGTGTGGAAATTCCGCCGCGCCGTCATCGACAGCTCGTGCCCGTCCAGACGGTAGACCACGTTCAGATCGCCGTGACCGAGGTAATCGGTGATGTCGATGTTGTCGTTGTCCGAGCGGGCGTTGTCGAGCCGGCGCCACAGGCGGAAGTTGACGCCGAAGTTACCCTTCTCGGCGCCCACTTGCGCGTAAATCCGGTTCCAGCTGCGCGACAAGGTCGAGGTCTGCCCGTTCGACTGGTGCACCAGCCCCATCGTCAGGAAGCGCACGTCGACGCCGCCCAGGTTCAGCGCCAGCGGCGTGGTCAACATCAGCTCGGGCTGGTAATTGGTTTCGCGGAACGGGCTCGACTCCGACCGGTTGTACGCCTGCCAGAAACTCTCCTGCGTGTAGCCGAACCACAGGTCGACCGGCCAGCCGAAGGCTTGCTCGATCATCTTCATCTTGAAACTGAGCTGGTACATCAATTCCACGTGCTTCGATTTGAGCCCGTCCGGTGAAAACTCCTGGAACGGCGTATCGTTGTTGCTGGTGCTGTAGTTGGCCAGCAGCAGGTACGTGTCGCGGTGCGGGCGGAAGTTGAACACGCCGCGTTTGGCCGAACGGTCCAGCTCCCACCATTGCACCATGCGCGAAACCTTGTCCTGTGGCGGAATGGTGGTCAGCTCGGCCACCTTTTCCGGTATCGCCGGGTCGGCCTTGGCCGGCGGTTCGGCCGGCTGGGTGTTGGCCGGCATCGTGATCGCGCCGACCAGCTTGCTGTCCTTGCCGGGGTCGGGCACGCCGACGGCCGCGCCGCCGGCCGCCTTGGCCACCGGGCCGGTGCCGGACAGGCCGTCGTAGCAGGCCAGCCGCGCGCTGGCGTCGCCGAGCACGGCGCAGCGTTCGATGCGTAGTTCAAGATCGGAAGCCTGGGGCGCGGCGGCCTGTGCTAAAGCCAGAGCCGGTCCCATGCCTAAGGAGAGGAGGAGGGCGGTTTTACGTGGGACAGTCATGCATTTTTTCCAGGTGAGATGTAAGCTTGCAGTTTATTACACAGACTACATTACTTGCCGTTAGGTATGTCGCACATTACGAAAGTATTTATGCACTTGATTTCGGCCCCGATCGCCGCATTTGAGACTACCGAGGCTTACTGACACATTGTGTTCAAGGAGATTTGTGATGACCCGCAAGACCCCCATCGAGCGTTACCGCAACATTGGCATCAGCGCCCACATCGACGCTGGCAAGACCACGACCACGGAGCGCATCCTGTTTTACACCGGCGTCAACCACAAGATCGGCGAGGTGCACAACGGCGCCGCGACGATGGATTGGATGGAGCAGGAGCAGGAACGCGGGATCACCATCACCTCGGCCGCCACCACCGCCTTCTGGAAAGGCATGGCCGGCAACTTCGCCGAGCACCGCATCAACATCATCGACACGCCGGGCCACGTCGACTTCACGATCGAGGTCGAGCGCTCGATGCGCGTGCTCGACGGCGCCGTCATGGTGTATGACGCCGTCGGCGGCGTGCAGCCGCAATCGGAAACCGTCTGGCGCCAGGCCAACAAGTATAAAGTGCCGCGCATCGCCTTCGTCAACAAGATGGACCGCGTCGGCGCCGACTTTTTCCGCGTGCGCGAGCAGGTGGCCAACCGCTTGAAAGGCGTGGCCGTGCCGATCCAGATTCCGCTCGGTGCCGAGGACAACTTCCACGGCGTCATCGACCTGGTGAAGATGCGCGCCATCAACTGGGACGACGAGAGCCTGGGCGTCAAGTTCACCTACGAGGCAATTCCGGCCGATCTGCAGGCGCTGGCGCAGGAGTGGCACGACAAGATGGTCGAGGCCGCCGCCGAGGGCGCGCCCGAGCTGCTGGAAAAGTATCTCGACGGCGGCGTGCTGACCGAGGACGAGATCAAGACCGGGCTGCGCCTGCGTACCATCCGCAACGAGATCGTGCCGATGCTCGCCGGCAGCGCGTTTAAAAATCGCGGCGTGCAGGCGATGCTCGACGCGGTGGTCGAATACCTGCCGTCGCCGCTGGACGTGCCCGCCATCGCCGGCACCGACGAGGACGACAATCCGATCGAGCGCCATCCGAGCGATGCCGACCCGTTCTCGGCGCTCGCCTTCAAGATCATGACCGACCCGTTCGTCGGCCAGCTGACGTTCTTCCGCGTCTATTCGGGCGTGGTCAATTCCGGCGACACGGTCTACAACCCGACCAAGAGCCAGAAGGAGCGCCTCGGCCGCATCCTGCAGATGCACGCCAACGAGCGCAAGGAGATCAAGGAGGTGTACGCGGGCGACATCGCCGCCGCAGTCGGCCTCAAGGGCGTGACCACCGGCGATACGTTGAGCTCGCCTGACCACGTGATCGTGCTGGAAAAGATGATTTTCCCGGAACCGGTGATCTCGCAGGCGGTCGAACCGAAGACCAAGGCCGACCAGGAAAAGATGGGCATCGCGCTCAACCGGCTGGCGCAGGAGGACCCGTCCTTCCGCGTGCACACGGACGAGGAGTCGGGCCAGACCATCATGTCCGGCATGGGCGAGCTGCATCTGGAAATCCTGGTCGACCGCATGCGGCGCGAGTTCGCCGTCGAGGCGACGGTGGGCAAGCCGCAGGTGGCTTACCGGGAAACCATCCAGAAGACGGCCAGCGATGTCGAGGGCAAATTCGTCAAGCAGTCCGGCGGACGCGGGCAGTATGGCCACGTGGTGCTGACCCTCGAGCCGATGGAGCCGGGCAAGGGCTACGAGTTCGTCGACGCCATCAAGGGCGGCGTGGTGCCGCGCGAGTACATTCCGGCCGTCGACAAGGGGGTGCAGGAAACCTTGCGCAGCGGCGTGCTGGCCGGTTATCCGGTGGTCGACGTCAAGGTGACGTTGACCTTCGGCTCGTACCATGATGTCGACTCGAACGAAAACGCCTTCCGCATGGCGGGCTCGATGGCGTTCAAGGATGGCATGAAGCGGGCAGATCCCGTGCTGCTCGAGCCGATGATGCAGGTCGAGGTGGAAACGCCGGAAGAGTTCATGGGCAACGCCATGGGCGATCTGACGGCGCGCCGTGGCATGGTGCAGGGCATGGACGAGATCCCGGGCGGCGGGGGCAAGATCATCCGTGCGCTGGTGCCGCTGGCGGAAATGTTTGGCTACTCGACGACGTTGCGCTCGCTGACTCAGGGCAGGGCGACGTACACGATGGAGTTCAAGCATTATGCGGCCGTGCCGAAGCATATCCTTGACCAGATCGCCGTGTCGGCCAAGTCGCGGCATTGATGTCTTGAGCGCGCGTTCGCCGTGCATGGGTCAACTTGACGCATGCACGGCGGATTACGCTGCGCTAATCCGCCTACTCGAACACTTTTAACTTCAATTGGAACGATAGGGCGCCGTACAATCGGTCTTTGTACTTCGGCACGAACGCTACGTTCAAGCCGACGCTTTTATATTCGAAACTGGCCGTCGGTATCAGCGCCGGGAACCAGCCGCCGTCGCGCATCTTCGGATAGCCATTGAAGCCTCCGACCACCGCGCCCAGCCGCACCGGTCCGACCTTGAACGGTTGGTAATACACGCCGATATAGTTCGAGTACGCGCGGTCGCTGTTGTAAAAGCGTCCCGCCGTGGCCGACGCCACGGTCGAAAAGCGGTACTCCGCTCCCAGGCCGGGATTGCTGTCGTTCAGATCCTTGTCGCGGTCGAAGTGGTAGGAATAAAACCCGGCGTTGAGCCAAACTTCCTTCAACGGCGCCGACTCGATGGTCTCAAACGTATCGGCCATGGCCGCCCCGGACATGCACGCCAGCGGCAAGGCCACCCCGGCCGCGATAAGACTACGCAAATTCTTGATCATCCGAAGCTTTCTACACTGTTGTTGGCGACGCTGGATTATAGCGAATGATTGCCCGCCTATTGATCTGGATTAGAAGCTTCATATTTCCCCGATGGAAAATGTATGTTCCAAACTCAATATGGGATTTCCATGAACCGTTTCAACATGATGACGTATGCCGTTGCCGTCGCGCTGGCCGTGAGCGCGTGCGCCTCGACCACCAAGCCCGGCGTGGTCGGCGCCCAGCGCCAGCAGCTGCTACTGGTCTCGGCCGACACCGTCGAAAAAATGGCGCTGGTCAGCTACACCCAGCAAAACCAGGAGGCCAAGTCGGCCGGCCGACTGCTCGCCGGCGGCGCCGAGTACGATCGCCTCAAACGTGTCGCCACGCGGCTGCAAAAACAGGTGTCCACCTTTCGCGACGACGCCGTCAAGTGGGACTGGCAACTGGCCGTCATCGACGCGCCGGTCATGAACGCCACCTGCGCGCCCGGTGGCAAGATCACTTTCTACACCGGCCTGGTACGACAGTTGAAACTGACGGATGACGAAATCGCCGTCATCATGGGCCACGAGGTGGCGCACGCGCTGCGCGAGCATGGCCGCGAACGCGTGTCGAAAGCCTACGCGCAAAACGCCTTGACGCAGGTGGCGCTGACGGCCGCGCCCAACAGCCAGGCGCAGACCGAGGCCGCCAACAAGGTCGCGCATTATCTGTACGTGTTGCCCAACTCGCGCCAGAACGAATCGGAGGCCGACGCCATGGGCCTCGAGCTGGCCGCCCGCGCCGGCTATAACCCGAACGCGGCGATCTCGGTGTGGAACAAGATGGCCGCCGCCAACAAGGGCAAGCAGCCCGCCGAATTCCTTTCCACGCATCCGTCGGACCAGACCCGCGTGAGCGAACTGACCGCGTTGATGCCGAAGGTGACGCCGCTGTACACGGCCACCCGCGCCGTCAAATAACCACGCGCCAACCGCGCTTTTTCGCGTAGACCGTCGCCAGCCAGAAGACCGCGGTGAAGCTGGCTGCAAACGCCAGCGACGCCGCCTCCGGCCCAAAGCGCGGGGAGATCGGCGCCGCGAACACCCGCTCATACAGGGGGCCCAGGACGCCACTGAAGGCCAGCAGGCAGGTGGCGATCCACGACCCCGTGTAGGCGGCGATGGCGTTGATGCCCATCGCGCGCCCCAGCGCCGGCCAGCCACGCACGTCGATCAGTTGATAGGCCACGGCGATGGCGAGCATGCCGAAGCCGCCCGCCCACAGCACGAACGACGACGTCCACAGTTGCTTGTTCAATGGCAGCGCCAGCGACCACAGGCCGCCGGCGACCAATGCGGCGATGCCGCCGATGGCGAGCCGCTCGATGCGCCCCTCGCGCAGCCACGCGCCGGCGCGCAGCCCAAGGATGACCGTCGCCAGCGACGGCAAAGTGCTCAGCAGGCCTTCCGGTTCGTGCGCCAGGCCGGTCGCTGCATCGTACTGATACGACAGCGCGCCGAGGACCGCCGTGTCGACGCGGTCGGCCAGGTTCAGGTTCGGCTCCAGCGGGCCGCCAGCCGCCAGCAGTGCCCAGTATCCGAGCAGGATCGCCGCGAAGATGGCCCATTGGGCCTTTGCCGCGCGCACGTGTATCGCCAGCAGGCCGGCCAGCGCGAAGCAGACGCCGATCCGCTGCAGCACGCCGAGTAGCCGGAACGGGTGGTTTTCCATCAGTAGCGTCGACAGCACGTTGAGCGTCACGCCAAGCAGGAAGATGCGCGCGCCGCGCAGCAGTACCGTGCGCGAGAGCGCGCGCCGCGCCGGCGCGCCGGCGTCGTGGTCGATCTGGCGCCCCAGCGCCAGCTGCAGCGACACGCCGACTATCAGCAGGAAGGTCGGGAAAATCAGGTCGGCGGGCGTACAACCGTGCCAGTGCGCGTGTTCGAACCACGGATAGATGTGCGACCAGTCGCCGGCGTTGTTCACGATTAGCATGGCCGCCACGGTCAGGCCGCGTACCGCGTCGATGGAGTTAATGCGCATAGAGTCGATGTCAGAGTTGGAGTTTGATGTGCATGCGGTTCAGGCCAGCGGCCAATCCCATGACGATGAAGGCGTAGACGATCGCCCAGCTCAATCCGGGCAGTCCGGCGCCGAAAGCCGAAGGAAAGGCCAGGCCAAGTAGCTCCATCATGGCGAAGATGATGAAGGGGATGATATAGGTCAGCAGCGGATTGGCGGCGGCGGGACGGAACAGCGCCACCCAGCCGCGCCGCCGCCTGACGTCCACCAGCCAGTACATGGCCGCGAACAGCAGCACGCAAATGGCCGCGCTGTAGAGCCCCCAACTGGGCGTGGCGGCGATTTTCGAAATCGTCAACCACGGGCGCAGCGCGAACGCCAGCGCAGCCAGCACCGCCGCCAGCAGCAGCGCCTTGCCGAAGGGGGCGGGGTGCGGGCGCCCGTCCTGGAAGAAGATCAATGTCGTCAGCACGCCGCACAGCGCGATGGCGGTGTGCACGGCGTCGCCGGCTTGCGCTGCCAGCAGTCGCCAAAGCGCCGACGATTGCGCGGCGCCGGTATGGGTGATGCAGTAGTAGGCAATGCAGGCGGTGATCGCCAAGGCCACCGCCAGCGGACGCGCGCGCGTCAAGCGCCACAAGATGGTCGCGTACAGGTAAGCCCAACCGATCAGGCCCAGGATGCCCCACCATTGCGGCGACAAGCGCTCGCCGCCGTCCTCGCCGCCGCGAAAAGCCAGCGCGAGCCACAACAGTCCGGCCACGCCGGCGAGCCGCGCGGCGAAGGCCACGCGTTTGTCGTCGAAACGATAGACCGCCCAGACCAGCATCGCACAGGCGTAAAACAACAGCGACCAGAGATGGATGGACATGCCCATCGCCGCCTCGTTGTAGCCCGCTTCCGCATTGACCATGAATACGCCAAACACCAGCAGGCCGGCGGCGCGGGCCAGCACGTGGCGCCACAGCTTCCAGCCACTGTCCCCGGCTGACCTGCGCTGCGCCATCGCAAACGGTATCGACATGCCGACGATGAAGAGAAACGCGGGGAAGACCACGTCCGGAAAAGTCATGCCGTCCACGCCCGCCGCCACGTGCGACATCCAGGGCGGCATGCCGCTCACGCCCGCTAGCGTGTTCACGAAGATCATGACCAAGATGGTGATGCCGCGGAAGGCGTCGATGGCAAGTACGCGCAAGGTGTGTGTCTCTCTCTTTTATTGTATCTATTCGAATAGCCAAAGATTATCATCTCTCCAACCTTTGCATCTATAATCTCGCCGCTAAAACTCGCATATCAATCCCATGACCGCCATCCGCCGCCTGCTGCCGCTTTTGATCGTTTTGCCCCTCGTACTGGGTGGCTGCGGCGCCTCGATGAAGCAGCGAATAGAGGCTTGCAAGACGGGAGACTGGAACCAGATCGGCCGCACCGACGGCCTTGACGGCGCGCCGGCCGCCTTCGCCGACCGCAAGGATTTCTGCGACGGTCACGGCGACGACAAGAAGCCCGCCGCCGCCGATGCCGCCGCGCGCTACACCGCCGGCTGGGAGCAGGGCAACCGCGAGATGTGGTCCGCCGTCGGCGCCATCGACGGCGCCAAAGGCCTGCCGCAGTCGCAGTACGCCGCTCGCGCGGCCGGCGACGAAGTCCGCAAGCGCAAGACGCCGCTGAACCAGCCGGCCTACGACGAGGGCTGGATCAAGGGTAATTCGCAGTACTGGGAAGACACCGGCAAGCGCGAAGGCGCGGAGGGCATGCCTTTGTCGCAAAAAGAGGCCAACCGCGCGCGCGCCGCCGCCGCGCAAGCGCGCTTCGACGAAGCGGCCTACGCCAACGGCTGGCGCGCCGGCAATCGCGCTTTTTGGCAGGAGGCCGGCAGCGGCGACGCGCGCGACGGCACGCCGGACAGCCACTTCCGCGACCGCGCCGCCGCCGCGCGCGCCGCCGGCGTGGAGGTGCAGGAGGATGTCTACCGCGCCGCCTGGAACGCGGAAATCGTCAACTACTGGCGCAATCTCGGCGCGCGGGACGCCGTCAGCGGCAAGGAGTTCGGCACGCGCGGCAGGGAGGCGCGCCAGAAGGGCCTCAAAGTGTTCGAGTCGGAATACCGCCAGGCGTGGGAAAAGCGCTTGATTGAACATTGGCGCCAGGCCGGACTGGAAGACGGCTACGGCAAACCGTTCATGCTCGACGAGCGCATGGCCAGCGCCCCGCGCGACGGCGTGTTCGTGATACCGGACGCGCGCGCCGTCTACACGGCCGCCTGGGACGAGCAAAACGCCAAGTACTGCGTGCCTTCGAATGCGTTCGAATCCGGCCGCGCCAATAAAGGCATGGCGGTGGAGGTGTGCCGCGGCGAGCTGCGCGAACAGTTGAAGCGCGCCTATGTCGGCGGCCAGGATTTCGAAGTGGCGGCGTTGAAGCGCGCGCAGGCGCTCAGCGATGCCAACGATCTGGAAAGCCGTCTATACGACGCCAACCGGCGCCTGGGGCGCCTCGAGCGTGACATGCGCGGCGCCCAGGAGGCAAAAGACCGTCCGGTCAACGACGACAGCAAAAAACAGGACCGCCGCCGCGAGCAGGAACGGCGCGAGCTGATCGACTACATCCGCCGCCTTGAATGGCAGCTGGACGAAGCGCGCCGCTGGATCGACCGGCACGACATGCAAATGCAGCGCCTGCGGCTTGAGTACCAGTAAAAACACGTAGGCGGCAATTCGCGGGTAAAAACAGGACATTTCATTTGGGCAACATGCTATGCTAACGGCAAGGCGATTTCGTGGGGCGGGTTGGCGCGCAGCGCGTAAGCCGCCACGCGGCGCCGACGGAGCTTGGCGGATTACGCTGCGCTAATCCGCCCGACGATTGTCGACAATCGTTGGCGGCCAACTGAGGAATCGGGCATGAATCTCCAACCCGCGCACGGGCCCGAAGCGGGCCTCCTGCGGCAGCGTCGTAGCGGACGCTCATTTTGGCACATGATGTCGATCGGTTGCCGGATCGCGCAGGTGGCGCACGCGCTGTTCGCGCTCGTCTTCTACGCGGTCGGCGTGTCCAACATGGTGTGGGTGAATGGCCTGAGCGTGTTGATCTATGCCGCGGCCCGCCTGGCGCTCAAGCGCCATCGCAACGGCATGGCGATCGCATTGATCTGGTTCGAAATCATCACGCACGCGGCATTGGCCGTGGCGCTCATCGGCTGGAGCAGCGGTTTCCACTACTACCTGATGGTGATGCTGCCGCTGATTTTCGTCAGCCCTGGCGCGCCTTTGCGGCGCAAGGCATCGAAAGGCATGCTGCTGCTGGCCATCTACCTCGCGCTCGACGCTTACACGCATACCCACGTTCCCCAGGTCAGTCTGTCGGCCGAGGTGCTTATGCTTTTGCGGTGGTTTAACATCAGCACCTGCTTCCTGATGCTGGCCTTGCTGGCCAATGTCTATCACAAGACCGTGCTGGCATCGGAGCAAAGGCTGCGCGCCATCGCCTCGACCGACCCGTTGACCGGCGCGCTGAACCGCCGCGCGATGGTGGACGAGGTCGAGGCCTTGCCGGCCGCCGGCAAGCCGTCGACGCTCATGCTGGCCGATATAGACCTCTTCAAGCGCATCAACGATGAACACGGCCACGAGGTCGGCGACCGGGTGCTGGTGCGGGTGGTGGACACGATTGCCGCCGTCGTGCGCCCGCAAGACCGGATTGCGCGCTGGGGTGGGGAGGAGTTTCTGATCTGCGTCGTCGGAGACGCCAGCGAGGCCGCCATCGTCGCCGAACGCGTGCGCGCCGATGTGGCGGCGTTGCGGATCGTCGATCACGGCCGGGCCTTGTCGGTCAGCCTGACGATCGGCGCCGCCGCCCGCCGGCCGGGCGAAACCATCGAGCGCTGCGTGGCGCGCGCCGACGCGGCGCTCTACCGGGGCAAGCAGGCCGGCCGCAACCGGGTGATGATCGCTGGCGACGAGGGCGCTGTCACCGCGTAATCGCCGAGGGCCGCGAGCCGCCTGGCGGCACCCGCTACGGGGCCGTGCCGTTGCTGTGCAAGTCGGGCAGGATGTTCGGCTGGGGTTTTTCCACCAGCATCGGCATCAGCTGCCGGACCAGGTCGCGCAGCTCCGGCCCGTCGCGTTCGCACACCTTGCTCACCAGGGCGACGATTTGATCGTTGTCCAGGGTGTATTCGATGGCTTTGAGCTTGTCGATGCGGTCTTTTATGCGGCGCAATTCCGTCACCGCCTTGGGCGCGCCGGCAAAGTGGGTCTGGTCCACGAGCGCGAGCAGCACCTCGGTGATCAGTCCCAGCTGCTTGCCGTAGGAAGCGACGCTGGTAAAGGCTTTTTCCTCGATCGCCGCGTTGCCGGCGCCGGGGGTGATCCAGTTGGAGAACCAGGTCAGGTCCGGTTCGATATGCTGCTTTACGCCCCCGCTCCAGGGGAAATGGATCTGTGGCGACCAGGCCCAGAAAGAATGTGGCGACGTCATGGCGGCTCCTCGTTTTCAGGTTGGACTGCGGTGGGTAAGCTGATTCAGGATAGTTCAAAATTTACAACGGACGCGCGATAAATAACGGTCTTTTGGCGTGGATCATGCGGCGCGCGCGCGATCGGCGTATGTCGCACCGCACAATTTCGGGTTGCGCTTTTTGCATGGGTTGCTATGATCTGTTGCATATTCCTCCAGGAGCCTGAATGAACGTCCCGACCGCCCCGCATCCGAACTACGACCGTTTAATTGCCGCCGCCCGCCATGCCGGCAGGATCACCGTGGCCGTGGCCCACCCCTGCGACCGCAGCGCGCTGGAAGCGGCGCTCGATGCGGCCGAACTGGGCCTGATCCTGCCGATCCTGGTCGGCCCGCGCGCGCGCATCATGCAGGCGGCCGACGAAGCCGGCTTCGACATTTCCGCGCTGACGCTGGTCGACACGCCGCACAGCCACGCCTCGGCGGCGCGCGCGGTCGAGCTGGTGCGCGAGGGCAAGGCGGCGGCCCTGATGAAGGGCAGCCTGCACACCGACGAACTGATGGGCGCCGTGGTGGCCGCCGACACCGGCCTGCGCACCGCGCGCCGCCTGAGCCACTGCTTCATCATGGACGTGCCGGGGCGCTCCGAGCCGTTGATCATCACCGACGCCGCCGTCAACATCAACCCCGGCCTGGCCGAGAAGGTCGACATCGTGCAAAACGCGATCGACCTGGCCCACGTGCTCAAGTTCGACCCGGTCAAGGTGGCGATCCTGGCCGCCGTCGAGACGGTCAGCGCCAAGATGCCGTCCACCATCGACGCCGCCGCGCTGTGCAAGATGGCCGACCGTGGCCAGATCACCGGCGCCATCCTCGACGGCCCGCTGGCGATGGACAACGCCATCGATCCGGAGGCGGCGGCCATCAAGCACCTGGTCTCGCCGGTGGCGGGGCGGGCCAACGTGCTGATCGCGCCCGATCTGGAGGCCGGCAACATGCTGGCCAAAAGCCTGACCTTCATGGCCGGCGCCGGCGCGGCCGGCATCGTGCTGGGCGCGCGCGTGCCGGTGATCCTCACCAGCCGCGCCGACTCGGTCGAGGCGCGCCTGGCGTCTTGCGCGGTGGCGGTGCTGCTCGCGCACGACAAAGTGGCGGCCGTTTCCGCCGCCACGGGGGCGTGACGTGATGGCGCCCGCCGATAGCATCGTCGTCATCAACGCCGGCTCGTCGAGCATCAAGTTCTCGCTGTTCGACGGCCCCGCGCTCACGCTGGCGCTGCGCGGCAAGATCGAAAACCTGTACGCGGGCGTGACGCGCTTTGCCGCCGTCGACGCCCAAGGCCGGCCGGTCGACGAGCATCGCTGGGCGGACGCGCCCATCGACCACGAGGCCGGCATGCGCTTCCTGATCGATTTCGCGCAGACGCATCTGGACGGCCGGCGCGTGGTCGCCGTCGGCCACCGCATCGTCCACGGCGGCACCGCCTACAGCGGCCCGCGCCTGCTGGACCGGCAAGTGGTGGAGGCGCTGGAAAAGCTGGTGCCGCTCGCGCCGCTGCACCTGCCGCACAACCTGGCGCCCGTGCGTTCGATGATGGCGCTGGCGCCGGAAGTGCCGCAGATCGGCTGCTTCGACACCGCCTTCCATGTCGGCCAGCCGGAGCAGGCGCAAGCCTTCGCGCTGCCGGCCAGGATCACGGAACTGGGCGTGCGCCGCTACGGCTTCCATGGCCTGTCGTATGAATACATCGCCAGCCGGCTGCCGGAGGCGGCGCCCGGCCTGGCCTCGGCCAAGGTGGTGGCGGCCCATCTGGGCAATGGCGCCAGCATGTGCGCGATGGCGGCCGGGCGCAGCGTCGCCAGCACCATGGGCTTTACCGCCGTCGACGGCCTGCCGATGGGCACCCGCTGCGGCAACCTCGATCCCGGCGTGGTGCTGTACCTGATCGAGCAACTGGGCATGGACGTGGCGGCGGTGCAAAAGCTGCTGTACCAGGAGTCCGGCCTGCTGGGCGTGTCCGGCATCTCGGCCGACATGCGCACGCTCGAAGCGAGCGACGATCCGCGCGCGCGGGCGGCCATCGCCTTGATGGTCTACCGCATCGGCCGCGAACTCGGTTCGCTGGCGGCGGCGCTTGGCGGGCTCGATGCGCTGGTGTTTTCCGGCGGGATCGGCGAGAACAGCGTGGCGCTGCGCGCCGCCGTCTGCCGTGACGCCGCCTGGCTGGGCGTGCGGCTCGACGCCGATGCCAACGCCGCCAATCCGCGCGAGATGGCGCGCATCAGCGCCGCCGACAGCAAGGTGGCGGTGTGGGTGGTGCCGGCCAACGAGGAACTGATGATCGCGCGCCACACGCTGGCGCTGCTGGAGGGCGCATGAGCGTCGACACCGTCTTTCCCATCCTCGCCGGCAAACGCGCGCTGGTGGTCGGCGTGGCCAACGAGCACTCGATCGCCTGGGGCTGCGCGCTGGCCTTCCGCAAGGCCGGCGCCGACGTCGTGCTCACCTATTTGAACGACAAGGCGCTGCCGCACGTGGCGCCGTTGGCCGCGCGGATCGACGCCGCGCTGCTGCCGCTGGATGTCACCGTGCCGGGTCAACTCGACGCGCTGTTCGCCACGCTGGCCGGGCAGGGCAAACTCGACATCCTGGTGCACTCGATCGCCTTCGCGCCCAAGGCCGACCTGCAGGGCGGCCTGCTCGATTGTTCGGTCGACGGCTTCCTGCAGGCGATGGACGTGTCGTGCCACTCCTTCGTGCGGATGGCCAAACTGGCGGCGCCGCTGATGACGGACGGCGGCACCATGTTCGCGATGAGCTACCACGGCGCCAACAAGGTGGTGCCGAACTATAACGTCATGGGGCCGGTGAAGGCGGCGCTGGAGGCGTCGTGCCGCTACCTGGCCTATGAACTCGGTCCGCGCGGCATCCGCGTGCACGCCATTTCGCCGGGGCCGCTGAAAACGCGCGCCGCGTCGGGCCTCAAGGATTTCGACCGCCTGCTCAACGATGCGGTCGAACGCGCGCCGCTCGGGGAGCTGGTCGACATCGACGACGTCGGCGCCACCTGCGCCTTCCTCGCCACCCCGTACGCGCACCGGCTCACGGGCAGCACCGTCTATGTCGACGGCGGGCTCAATATCGTCGCCTGAACGCTGCCGCCGCCGGGCCGATTCGCGCTGTTAGGCCTCGAGCGGGCGCTCGGCCAGGAAGGCGTGGATCTGCGCCACCACGGCGGCGCCTTCGCCGACGGCGGCGGCCACCCGCTTGGTCGACCTGGCGCGCACGTCGCCGATCGCGAACACCCCCGGCACACTGGTCTCCAGGCTGGCCTGCGGACTGTCCGCCGGGGAGCCCGGGGCGTCGTAGCCGGTCAGGATGAAGCCCTTGTCGTCGACCGCCACGCCGCAGTCGCCCAGCCAGCCGGTGTTGGGATCGGCGCCGATGAACAGGAACAGCCGGCGCACGTCGTAGTCGGTTTCCGCCGCCTCGCCATCCTTGCGGTTGTCGCGCACGCGCACCTGTTGCAGCCCGTCGTCGGCCGTGCCTTCGAGCGCGACGATCTCCGAATGCGTGTGCAGCACGATGTTCGGCGTGGCCTCGATGCGTTCGATCAGGTAGCTCGACATGGTCGCGGCCAGGCTGTCGCGCCGGATCAGCATATGCACCCGCGACGCGTGGCCTGACAGGAAAACCGCCGCCTGGCCGGCCGAGTTGCCGCCGCCGACGAGCACCACCTCCTCGTTGGCGCACAACTTGGCCTCGAGCGGCGAGGCCCAGTAATACACGCCCTTGCCCTCGAACTGCGTCAGGTTGGCGAGCGACGGGCGGCGGTAGCGCGCGCCACACGAGAGCACCACGGTGCGCGCCCGCAGCCGCTGCAGGCTGCCGCACATTTCCACCTGCAGCGGATAGCTGTCGCACAGCAGCCGTCCGGCCGGCGCCGGGATCGCCATCTCGACGCCGAATTTGCGCGACTGGACGTAGGCGCGCCCGGCCAGCGCCCGGCCCGAGATCCCGGTCGGGAAGCCGAGGTAGTTCTCGATACGGGCGCTGGCGGCGGCCTGGCCGCCATAGGCGCGCGTCTCCAGCGCCAGCACGGACAAGCCCTCGGAGGCCGCGTACACCGCCGTCGCCAGGCCGGCCGGGCCGGCGCCGACCACGATCACGTCCCACACTTGATTGGAGTTCAGCTCGGGCAGGGTGCCGAGGCAGCGCCCCAGCTCCACCGTCGACGGGTTTTTGCGCACGCTGCCGTCCGGGCACACCACCAGTGGCAGGTCCTGCGCCTGCGGCAGATAATGCTCGCACAGCGCGCGCGCCTGCGCGTCCGCCGCCGGATCGAGCACCTTGTTCGGAATGCCATTGCTGTTCAACCAGCCCTGCAGGGCGTGCACGCGCGGATGGCCCGGTGTTGCAATCAGCACCACGCCGCTGGCGCCGTTGTCCATCAATTCGACGCGCCGCAATATAAAGGCGCGCACGATACGCTCGCCCAGTTCGGCCTCCGCCACCAGCAGCGCGCGCAGCGATTGCGTGGTCAATACCAGCACCTCGACGGCGCCCACCGCGTGGCCGTTGACCAGCGACGGCGCGTTCGACAACTGGCTCATCTCGCCGGCGAATTCGCCCGGCAAATGTTCGGTGATCACCGACGTGTTACCCAGTCCGTCATAGCGGCTGATGCGGATTTTCCCCGACAACAGCACGAACATGCCGAAGGTGCTGCGGCCGGCCTCGAACAGCATCTCGCCGTCGCGGTAGCAGGCGCGCGCGCCGAAGCGTTCGATGCGCTTGATCTCGGACGGGTCGAGTTTCGGAAGCGCCTGGCCGACGCGCGATTTGAAGGTGTCGTAGGTGGTCATGGTCACAGTTTAACCCGGTTAAATGCTGCACCGCCAGATTCTAAAGGAAGAGCGGTCGGTGATCATCATTGTGATTCTTTGAGCGGGCGCTGATTTTTATGCGCAAGTCACTACTAGAATGCGCTCACAAGCTGATCATAAAACACAGGCCAGACATACATGGCCGACGACGGGAGACCCAAGTGAACAAAACTAGCAAGCACCCAGGCGCACATTCCAATCAGGCCGGCAATCGCATCACCCAGCGTGTCATCGTAGCGGCGGTGGCGTCGGCCGTCGCCTCCATCCTGGCCAGTAACGCGGCCATGGCGCAGTCGGACGAGGCGGCCCAATCGAGCGCGCCGGCCAAGGCCGTGCCGCGCGCGCCGGACGACGCGGCGCCGGCCGTCGTCACCGTGGTGGGCACGCGCAAATCGGTGGCCTCGGCGATCGACCGCAAGATCCGCAATTCGACCGTCTCCGATTCGCTCGTCGCCGAGGACATCAACCAGTTCCCGGACAAAAACGTCGGCGAGGCGCTTTCGCGCATCACCGGCGTGCAGCTCTCGCGCGACTTTGGCGAAGGCTCGCAGATCTCGATCCGCGGCGTCGAGCCGGACCTGAACCGGGTCGAGATCAACGGCATGTCGGTGCTGGGCACCAACGGCAACGCCGGGCGCGGCGCCGAGCTGCGCGAGCTGGCGTCCGAGCTGATTTCCTCGATCGACGTGTACAAGGGCAGCACCGCCGACCTCACCGAGGGCGGCGTCGGCGGCACGGTGGTCATCACCACCCGCAAGCCGCTCGACTTCAAAAAATTCACCATCGCCAGCACCGTTTCGGGCGAGCAGGCGTCGAGCCGTGGCGGCGTGCAGCCGCGCGCCAGCCTGCTGATCGCCGACCAGTACCTCGACGGCCGCCTGGGCGTTATGGCCAACATCGTCTATGACGACGTCCGCACCCGCAACGACTACACCCGCAACACCAGCTGGCGCTTCCTGCGCGACTGGGACTTCTCGCCGGAGAAAACCGTCACCTCGCTCGATCCGGCGGCGGCGCGCGTGTCGACCCCTGGCGGCTGCGCCACCAGCGGCCTGTCCACCACCCAGCGCACCGCCTGCGACCAGCAGTGGTACGACTACACGCCCGGCACCCCGCGTTACGGCATCTGGACGCGCGACCATAAGCGCTCGTCGGCCGAACTGACCGCGCAGTACAAATTCAGCAACGACCTGAAAGCCTACGTCAGCTACCAGGGCAACCGGCAGGACCAGCGCCTCAACGACCGTAATTACGGCACCGATTTCACCGATGTCACGCGGCTGGCGAGCGCCGGCCGCGCGCCGACATACTCGGCCGCCGGTGTGCCGTCCAACGCCACCTGCAACGCCGCGCCAACCGGCTCCACGCCCGCCGGCATGACGGTCGCCAACCACTACGTGACCGAGTACACGGTCGGTAACTGCACCTACGTGGGTGGACGCGGCGGGCAGGGCGCCTTCAGCACCCAGGCGCGCGACTTCGACCTGAAGATCGATTCGCGTTACGTCAGCTCCGGCTTCACGTACAAGAGCGGGGCGCTGGAGGTCGAAGGCCTGGCCGGCACCTCGCGCTCGAACTACCACAACGAGACCAACAGCATCGTGCTGTCGCAGAACGCGCCGGGCCTGAAGGTCACGCTCGACGCGCAAGGCTTGCCGCACTTTACCTTCCCGGCCGGCTATTCGCCGGAAGACAGCAGCTCCTACACGAGCGCCCAACTGCAGTACCGTCCCTACGAAACCAAAAACGACGAAGACCAGGCCAAGCTCGATTTCAAGTATCGCCTGTCGACGCCGTTCTTCAGCAAGATCTGGATGGGCGTGCAGGCGCGCAAATCGTCGGCGCAACGCTACAACGGCAACGCCTATGTGCTCGATAACGGCAAGGATCTGGTGGGCGCGGCCGACGACCTGATCGTCGGCGGCGCCAACATCAACCAAACGGTGACCTATGATCCCAACAATACCAGCGGCGTGATACGCGCGCCCGACCGGTTCAATATCGCCGATCCCGGCTGGTCGAGCCGCTATGTGAACGCCGCCCAGATGGCGCAGTTGGTCGATGCGGTGCGCGGCCGCTCGCCGGGCACCTTCTTCGGCGGCTACGACAAGGTCGGTAACATCCCGAGTGGTTGGATGACGCCCGTCTACAGCCAGGCCCAGCCTTTCTTCGACACGTCCAAGTTCAACTTCGACGCCATCTACAACGGCATCGGCACCGACGGTAATATGCATCCGCAGATACCGGCCTACCGGGTCGAGGAGCGCGTCAAGTCGGCCTACGTGCGGGTCGATTTCGACACCGAGCTTTATGAACACCAGATCTGGGGCAACCTGGGCGTGCGCTACACGGGAACGCGCGACAAGTCGACAGGTTCGCGCACGTACGGGGTCCGCGTGCCCAATCCGACCAATGCGCTGGGCTATTCGGACTACCTGACTGGCACCACCATCGCCACGCTGGAAAACACCTACCACGATTATCTGCCAAGCCTTAACGTCATGGCTTGGGCCGTTCCCGACCAATTCATGGTGCGCTTCGGCCTGGCCAAGGTGATGGCGCGTCCGAAAATGGACCTGCTGGTGCCAAACGCGCGCTGCATCACCGGCAGCAAGGATGCCGCGTTTGGCGGCGAGGGCGACGACGATTGCACGGCCGGCAATCCGGACCTCAAGCCGTTCCGCGCGACCAATACGGACCTGAGCTTCGAGTACTATCCGAGCGCCGACAGCCAGCTGAGCGTCGGCCTGTTCAAGAAAAAGATCGACAGCTACATCCTCGAAAAGCAAACCGTCAGGGGCGTCGACCTGTTCAAGGATGGCAACCGGTATGACGTGATCCAGCCGATCAACGGCGAGGGCGCCACCACCAAGGGTATCGAGCTGACGGCGCGCACCGCCTTCACCTTCCTGCCCGGATGGCTGGGAGGCTTCGGCGGGGACGTCAACTACACCCGCATGACGTACAAGTACGCGCCTGGCACGGAACGCATCAATCCACTGGACGGCACGGTGCTGCCGTACGCCGGGCTGTCGAAAAACAGCTACAACGCCGCGCTGTGGTACGACCTGGGCAAGATCAACGCCCGCGTCGCCTACAACTTCCGCGACCGCTTCTACACGGGTAACAACGACGTGGCGGGCAATCCGACCTTCCAGCAGAAGACCGGCTTCCTCGACGCCAAGTTCCAATATCGTTACAATGACAATGTCACCTTCTCGATCGAAGGCAAGAACCTGACCGACCAGGCGCAAACCACCGATGGCGGCGACGCGTTCCGCGTGAACGAAGTGGCGTGGTCGGGACGTCGTTACTTTGTCAGCCTGTCGATCAAAAACTGAGCGACTAAAAACTAAGGGCATCCATGGCGCAATCGTTTTTTGCGCGCGGAGTCAAAGCGGCGGCCTGCGTGGCCGCCGCTTTGTCGTTCGCGCAGGCCGCATTCGCGGCCGAACCGGTGTTTCACAACCCGCTGGTCAAGCAGCGGGCCGACCCGCAAGTCGCGCTGCACAGCGACGGCTACTACTACTTCACGGCGACGGCGCCGGAGTACGACCGCATCGAACTGCGGCGCGCGTGCGCGCTCGACGACCTGGGCGCGGCCGAGTCCAAGGTGGTCTGGCGCAAGCACGCCAGCGGCATCATGGGCGCGCACATCTGGGCGCCCGAAATGCACCACATCGACGGCAAATGGTATATCTACTTCACGGCGGGGCGTTCGGACAAGATCTGGGAGATCCGGCTCTACGTGCTGGAAAACAGCTCGCCAAATCCGCTGCAGGGCGAGTGGAAGGAGCTGGGGCAGCTCAAGACCGGCTGGGAATCGTTCTCGCTGGACGCGACCACGTTCGCGCTGGGCGACAAACGCTATCTGTTGTGGACCCAGGTCGCGCCGGAATCGACTACGCACGCCACCAACATCTACATCGCGCCGATGGATACGCCGTGGTCGATTTCCGGACCGGCGGTGCTGCTGACAAAGCCCGAATATGAGTGGGAGAAGGTCAAGCACGCGGTCAACGAGGCGCCGGCGGCACTGGTGAAGAATGGTCGCGTGTTCGTCACCTACTCGGCCAGCGCCACGGACGCCAACTATGCGCTGGGTTTGTTGACGGCGCCGGTGGGCGGTGACCTGCTCAAGCCGGGCACGTGGAGCAAGTCGGCCAAACCGGTGTTCGTCAGCAGCGCGGCGAATGGCCAATATGGGCCGGGGCATAATTCGTTCACGACCACGCCCGATGGCAAGACCGACATCCTGGTCTACCACGCGCGCAACTACCGCGACATCGTCGGCGACCCGTTGAATGATCCGAACCGCCACACGCGCGCGCAGGTGCTGCACTGGAACGCCGACGGCACGCCGGCGTTCGGCGAACCGGTTCCCGACTCACGTAGGGCGGATTAGCGCAGCGTAATCCGCCATGCATGCGCCGCCGACGGCTCGCGGCGGATTACGGCGTTCCGCCTAATCCGCCCTACGCCGACGCCGATTCAAAGAGTGGCAAGCCAGCGCCGACGGTACTCCAGCCAGCCATCAAGCAGAAGCGGCGACGCCACGCTGCTGCGCACCACCGGCGCGCTGCCCCAGTGATGCAGCATCCACGCACCGCAGGTGGTGCCGCTGGTGTCGTCGGTGCTGCTGATCGCCTGCCCCGGGCGCAATGCCGACAGCAGGGGGGCGAACCACGGATTGCCCGTATAGCTGCCTTCCACCACCACGGCGCCGTCCACGCCCAGTTGCGTGAGGCAGTAGTCGCTCATTAGCACGCAATACAGCGTGGCGAGCGCATAGCGCTGCCGCTTGCCCACCGGCGCCGGGCCGACAATCTCGCCCGCCCGCCCGCCAAACGGCCCACCGGCCTGCGAAAAGCAGGGCAGCGCCATGGTTCCCTGTTCGATCATCAGGCACAGTTCCTCGAAACCGCACACCTCCAGCTCGGCGCCCGCCAATTCGCCGAACTCGCGCCCGCCCATGAAGCGCATGCAGGCCACCGCCTGGCCCATGGCGTTGCTGTTGGCGAGCATGTCGGCCGCCTCGCGCAAGCCGTCGAGATCCTTGCCCGGCGCCGCGGCGATGACCCAGGTACCGGTCGAGAGCACCGCCGGCGCGGGCTCGCCCCGGTCCGCGTCGGCGCCGGCGAAATGCCGCAGCAGCGAGGCGTTGCTGTCATGGATGCCGCACAGCACACGGCAATCGTCCGGCAGGCCGGTTTGCCGCGCCAGCTCGCCCTTGAGCAGTCCCAGAGCCGTCCACGCCGATTGCATCGGCGGGAACAGGTCGTTCCATCCCATGCGCTCGACCAGCGACGAATACTGCTGGCGCGACGGCTGCCACAGGTCGGTGTGACAACCGAGCGAAGTGACTTCGCTGGCGGCCACCCCGCACAGGCGCCAGGCCCAATACTGCGGATACAGGAGAATGTGCCGCGCGCGGCGGAACTGCTCGGGAAAAGCTTGCGACTGCCAGGCGAGCTGCCGCCCGAGGTTGAGCCCCGCCGGCAGCAGCGGCGAACAGGTTGCCCAGTAGGGCGGCCGCTGAGCGGCGTAGTGGACGCCCTGCAGGGCCGGCATCTCGTATTCGTAATCGAGCACCGGCAGCACCAGGCCGTCGTCGTCGACCAGCGCGGCGGTGGCGCCGTGCGTGACGGCGACCACCGCGCCCACCCGCGCCAGATCGGAAAACTGCCGCATCCCCTCCAGCATCCAGCCCCAGATGCGATCCGTATCGTGGTGCGGATACTGTCCGCCGTTGAGTATCGCGTTCGGGCTGCGGCGCTCGGCCAGCACCGCGCCACCGGCGTCCACCAGCACCAGCTTGACGTTGGTCTTGCCGATGTCGAGGACGATGGTCGCGTCGATCGGCACCGTCATTTGGCGGTCCTGCGCCCGCGCAGCAGGCGTGGCAGGGCGATCGTCACCAGCAGCAGGATGCCGACCACGATGGTCATGTAGATGCCGGGGATGTTGGCCAGCGACAGCCCGTAGGTGACGGTGCCCAGCGTCAGCACCGCCAGCATCACGCCGCCGATGGTGCCGGCTCCCCCGGCGATGCTCACGCCGCCCAGGATCACCATCGTGATCACTTCCAGCTCCCAGCCCATGGCGATGTTGGGCCGGGTGCTGCCGATGCGGCCCGTCAGCAGGTAGGCGGCCAATCCGGCCATGGCGCCGGTGAGCATGAACAGCACCAGCCGGTAGCGGTCGACGTCGATGCCTGAGAAGCGCGCCGCCACCGGGTTGTTGCCGATGGCGTAGATGCGGCGGCCCCAGGTCGTCGCGTGTAGCACGAACGCGAACACGCCGGCGAACACCAGCAGGATGATGAACTCGCGCGGGATGAAGCCGAAGAAGTAGCCCTGGCCCCAGTCGGCCATCAACTGCGGATAGCCGGTGAAGGCCTTGTCGCCCAGGACCACGCTGGCCAGCCCGCGGTAGAGCGACACGGTGCCGATGGTGACAACGATCGCCGGCAGCCGGAAGCGCGTGACCATGTAGCCATTGAGCCAGCCGCAGGCCGTGCCGGTGGCCAGCGCGATCGGCAGCAGCAGCTCGGGCGCTACGCCGCTGGTATGCGCCAGCCCGATCGCCACCGACGACAGCGCCAGGATGCCGGACACCGAAATGTCGATTTCGCGGCAGATGATCAACAACGCCATCGGCAGCGCGATGAGCGCCTTTTCGCTGAAGTTGAAGGTGCCGTCGGCCAGGTTGTACAGGTCGAGGAAGTGCGGCAGCACGATGGCGTTGGCGGCGAAGGCCGCCACCAGCAGCAGCGCTAGCAGACTCTCCCACCGACCCAGCAGGGCGCCGAGGCGGAAGCCCGGCCGGTCGGCGATGACGTAGCGCGAGGACGGTGCTTTTTCCGGGGCGTTTGTGGTAGTGGACATGACGGTACTCGTATTCACGCAGCGCTCCCGGTCGCATTGGGTTTATTCAGGTGCAGCGGCAGGATCTGCCGACCGATCGGCCGGCCGCCGCGCGCGTTGATCAGCACCGCCGTCAGGATGACCGCGCCGGTGAGCGCGCTTTGCCAGAACGGCGACACCTTCACCACCGGCAGCGCGTTGCCGATCACGGCGAGGAACAGCCCGCCCAGCACCGCGCCGGCCACGCTGCCGCTGCCGCCGGCGATGCTGATGCCCCCGATTACACAGGCGGCGATGACGGTGAACTCGAAGCCGTAGGCGATTTCCGTGTAGGCGACCGCGTAGCGCGCCACCCACAGGTAGCCGCACAAGCCGGCCATGGCGCCGGACAGGCCGTAGGTCCACATCAGGCGGCTGGCGATCGGAATGCCGACATAGCGCGCGGAAAACGGCTCGTTGCCGATGGCGTACAGGTCGCGGCCAAAGCGGCTATGGCGCGCCAGGTACCACGCCGCCAGCACCGTCAACGCGGCGATCCACACCAGGTGCGTGACGCCGAACAGCCGCGCCAGCGGAAAGGCGATGAAATCGGCCGGCATCTGATGCGAGGACACCCAGGCGCCGCCCGAGAGCACGAACACCAGCCCGCGATAGACGCTCATGGTGCCGAGCGTGACGACGATCGGCGCCAGGTCCAGGTAGCCGATCAGGTAACCGTTGATCAAGCCAAGCAGCAGCCCGATCGCCACGGCCGCCAGCATCACCAGCGGCAGCGGCAGCCCGGGAAAGCGCGACGCCAGCAGCGCCGACATCATGCCCGCCAGCGCCAGGGTGGAGGCGACCGACAAATCGACGCCGCGCGTGACGATGACCAGCATTTGCGTGAGCGCCAGCATGATCAGCAGCGTGCTGTCGGTGAGCAGGTTGGCCAGGCTGGCGCCGGTGACGAACACCGGCGCGCGCGTGCCGACCAGGATAATCAGTGCGACGGTGCACAGCGCAAGCTGGACTTCACGCAGTTTCAGCAACGCCTTCATACACATTCCTCCACGGGCAGCGCGCAGCCGGAGGCCGCCGCCACGATGTTTTCCGGCGTGGCGTGCGCGCGGTTGTAGATATGTTCGATGCGTCCCTGGTGCATGACGACGATGCGGTCGGCCAGCCCCATCACCTCGGGCAGCTCGGACGACACCAGTATCACCGACAGTCCTTTGCCGACCAGCTCACCGATGAAGCGGTGCACGGCGGCCTTGGAGCCGATGTCGATGCCCTTGGTCGGCTCGTCGAGGATGATCACCTTCGGATTGGTCGCCAGCCATTTGCCCAGCACGACCTTCTGCTGGTTGCCACCGGAAAGTTCGGACACATTTTGCGTCAGGTGCGCCGCCTTCAGCTCGAGCTGCTCGGCGTAGTGGCGCGCGATGGCCGTCTCCTCGGCGCGGCGCCCGCGCAGGAAAAAGCCGACCCGCGACAGGATCGGCAGCGTGATGTTCTGCATGATCGGCAGCGACAGGTGCGCGCCCTGATGCTGGCGGTCCTCCGGCACGTAGGCGATGCCGTGCCGGATGGCGTCGGACGCGCAGGACACGCAAATCTCCTGCCCATCGAGCCTGACGCTGCCGCGCGCGGCCGGGCTCAAGCCGAAGATCGCGTGCATCACCTCCGAGCGGCCGGCGCCGACCAGCCCATAGAAGCCGAGGATCTCGCCGCGCCGCAGCGAAAAGCTGACGTCGTCGAATTCGGTCGGGTGGCACAGGTTCTTCACCTCCAGCAGCACCTCGCCGGGCGTGACGTCGGCCTTGGGGTAGGCCTGCTTGACGGTGCGGCCCACCATCAGGGCGACGAGTTCGGGCTCGGTGACGTCGGCGATCGCGCCCTCGGCGATGAATTGGCCGTCGCGCAGCACCGTGTAGCGGTCGGCCACGGCAAAGATCTCATCGAACTTGTGGGTGATGAAAATGATCGCCGTGCCGGCCGCGCGCAGCTGACCGATGATGCGGTACAGCTCATGGATCTCGCGCTGCGACAGCGAGGCCGTCGGCTCGTCGAGGATCACCACCCGGGCATCCTGCGACAGCGCGCGGGCGATTTCGACGAAGTGGCGCTGCGCCACGCTCAGGTCCTTGACGCGCGCGCGCACCGGCAGGTTGACCTCCAGCCGCGCGAACAGCTTTTCGGCCTCGGCCTCGATGCGCGACCAGTCGATGCGGCCGGACGCGCCTTTGCATGGTTGGCGGCCCACGTAGATGTTTTCGGCCACGGTCAGCTCGTCGAACATCACGGTTTCCTGATGCACGGCCGTCACGCCGGCGCGCATCGCGTCCTGCGCGTTGGCGAACTTGACCGGTTTGCCCGCCAGTTCGATCACGCCTTCGTCGGGGCGATAGATACCGGTCAGGGTTTTGACCAGCGTCGACTTGCCGGCGCCGTTTTCGCCGATCAGGGCCATCACTTCGCCGGCGCGCACCGACAGCGCCACGTTGTTCAGCGCGACGATGCCTGCAAAGCGCTTGCATATCCCGGTCAGCTGCAGCACCGGGGTGGTAGTGGTATTCATAGGACTCCAGCTCAGAAGATCTTGGAGAACTTGTCGACGTTCCCTTTGTCGTAGGTGAATGGCGGCGCCATCGCGCCCTCACCGTTGGCGTCCAGCGCGATGCTGCCCATCCGGCCGGCCGACACGCTGCCACCCGGCTTGGCGGTCGGCTGTCCCTTGACGAAGTCGTAGGCCGCGTAGGTGACCGCGTAACCGAGGTCGATCGGATTCCAGATCGCGAACTCGCGCACCGCGCCGCTCTTGACGTGGCCCGCCATCTCGGACGGTAGCCCGAGGCCGGTGACGAACACCTTGCCCACCAAATTCTCGTCGACGACCGCCTTGCTGGCGGCGTTGATGCCGACCGTGGTCGGGGCGATGATCGCCTTCAGGTTAGGATTGCTGCGCAACAGGCCGATCGCTTCGCGGTAGCTTTTGTCCGACTGGTCGTCGCCGTAGACGGTGGCGACCAGCTTCATGTTGGCGTACTCGGGCTTTTCCAGCGTCTTTTTCATCACGCCGATCCAGATGTTCTGGTTGGTGGCCTGCGCCGACGCCGACAGGATCGCGATCTCGCCCTTGCCGCCGATGGCGTCCGACGCCATCTGGATCTGTTTGAGGCCGATCAGCTCCGCGTTGGAAGGGTTCAGCTGCATCAGGCGGCCTTCCGGTGCCAGGCCGCTGTCGAACGAGATCACCTTGATCCCACGCGCCATCGCTTTTTTAGTGATCGGCACCAGCGCGTTCGGATCGTTGGCCGAGATGACGATGGCGTCGACCTTTTGGCTGATCAAAGAGTTGATGATTTCGATCTGTCCCTCGGCGCTCGGCGTGGTCGGGCCGGTGTAGATGATTTCGACGTTCTTCAACTCCTTGGCCGCGTCCTTGGCGCCGGTGTGGGCGGCGTCGAAGAAGCCGTTGCCCAGGCTTTTGACGACCATGGCGATGCGCATGTTCTCATTTTTCTTTTCGCCGCAACCGGCGATGGCCGTTAGCAGGCCGGCGGCAACGGCCGCCAATACGATCTTCCTGCGCTTCAATGCGATACCTCCGACTGATACATCGCCGCCGACTGGTAGTCGAACGGTGGATTGAACTGGTTGGCGCCCAGTTGGGCCGGAATCGCTTCCGGCTCCACGGTCACCACGCGCACGCCGGATTGTTCGAGCAGCTGCACCGCCGAATCGGAGGCGTATGTGTCGGTGATCACGGTCGATACGCGGTTCAAGCCGCACAGGATCAGGCCCGCCTTCTTGGCGAACTTGGAGCTGTCGACCAAAACGATCAGTTCTTCGGCCTGCGAGATCAGGCGCTTTTCGGCCTGGATCAGCAGCGGGTCTGCCTCCATCAAGCCAAGCAGCGACAGGCCGTACACGCTCATGAACATCTTGGCCGCGTAGTGGTGCTGGGTGATGTCGTTGTCGAAGGGGCTGAGGATGACGTTCTGCTCGCGATAGACCTTGCCGCCGGGGACAATGATCTCGTTCTCGCTCGATACCAGCAGACGCTCGGCCATCAGGAAGGAATTGGTGAGGATCTTGAGGTGCTGGTCGACCAGGAATTCAGCCATCATGAAGGTGGTCGTGCCGCCGTTGATGATGATGGTCTCGCCTTCGGTGCACATGCCGGCGGCGTGGCGCGCGATGGCGCGTTTGCGCTCGGCGTAGCACTGGATGTTGTGCTGGAAGGTCTCGCTGGTGAGGGTGAAGCTGCGTTTTTTCTGCTCCAGGTTCGCCGCGCCGCCACGGGTGCGGGTAAGCAGGGAGCGGGCGGCCAGCCAGCTGATGTCGCGGCGGACCGTCGCCGGGGAGGCGCTGAGCCAGTCGACCAACTGCGGCACGCTGGCCGTATTGTGTTCGGCGAGCAACTTCAGCAAACGTTTACGGCGCTTGTGATTTACCATTCCTGTCTCCTTTTTTTACGCCACTGCTACCGTCGCTGCCACAGTTTGCTGGGGGACCGATCCGGTGCGTGACTTTATTAATTATCAAGACTAAACATTTCAAAATCTTCCGTCAATCATTAGTCGATCAAATATTTGATTGTTTCGATACCCAAACGGGGATCCAATCACGTTTTAATCATCGATATGATTATTTCCTACTTGGTCATCATCTTGATCGCTTGTGCATTGACACCTATGCGCCGCTGATTTCTACTGGTCGCAGTTGCCAAAAGCGGCATAAAGCGAACAATCAAACAACGGAGATCAGTAAATGAAAGTAACCCAGCAGCCAGCCCCGATCACTTCACTTTGGGACGACAAAGCCGCGGCGGCCATGAGCGAGCCGGAGCTGTTGCTATACCGTTCGAACCTGCTCGGCTCGGACCTGCGCATCACCAATTTCGGTGGCGGCAACACGTCGGCCAAGGTGATGATGGCCGATCCGCTCAGCGGCGAGCAGGTCGAGGTGCTGTGGGTGAAGGGCTCCGGCGGCGACCTTGGCAGCATCAAGCTTGACGGCTTTTCGACGCTGTACATGGACAAGCTCAACGCCCTGAAATCGCGCTACCGCGGCCTGGCGCTGGAAGACGAGATGGTCGCCTATCTGCCGCACTGCACGTTCAACCTCAATCCGCGCGCCGCCAGCATCGACACGCCGCTGCACGCCTACATCGACCGCAAGCACGTCGACCACATGCACCCGGACGCGGTGATCGCGATTGCCGCCTGCGCCGGCAGCCAGGCGCTGACGCAAAAAATCTTCGAGGGCGAACTCGGTTGGCTGCCATGGCAGCGCCCCGGCTACGACCTTGGCCTCAAACTTGAGCAGGTATCGAAAGCGCAGCCCAGCCTGAAGGGCATCATCCTCGAAGGCCACGGCCTGTTCACCTGGGGCGACACCGCCAAGGCCTGCTACGAAACCACGCTGGCGATCATCAAACGCGCCGAGGAATGGCTGGCCGCGAACTCGAAGCAGCCGTCGTTCGGCGGCCAGGCCATCGAGCCGCTGCCGGCCGGGGAACGCAGCGCGCTGGCCGCGAAGCTGATGCCCCTGTTGCGCGGTAAGATCAGCCGCGACGAATACAAGCTCGGTCACTTCGACGACAGCGCCGCCGTGCTGGAATTCGTCTGCAGCCGCGACCTGCAACCGCTGGCCGCCCTCGGCACATCCTGCCCGGACCACTTCCTGCGCACCAAAATCCGTCCGTTCGTGATCGACTTCGACCCGCTCAAGCCGGACTTCGACAAGCTCGTCGCCGGCCTCGATCAGGCGCTGGAAGAGTACCGCGCCGGCTACGTGGCCTACTACGAGCGCTGCAAGCACGATAACAGCCCGGCCGTGCGCGACGCCAATCCGATCATCTACCTGATTCCGGGCGTCGGCATGCTGTCGTTCGCCAAGGACAAGGCCACCGCGCGCATCGCCGGCGAGTTCTACGTCAACGCCATCAACGTGATGCGCGGCGCGAACGGCGTCGACACCTACGTCGGCCTGCCGGAGCAGGAAGCCTTCGACATCGAATACTGGCTGCTGGAGGAAGCGAAGCTGCAGCGCATGCCCAAGCCGAAAAGCCTGGCGGGCCGCATCGCGCTGGTGACCGGCGGCGCCGGCGGCATCGGCCAGGCGGTGGCCAAACAGCTGCTGCAGGAAGGCGCCTGCGTCATGTTGACCGACATCGATCCGGAAGCGCTGTCCCAGGCGCACACCGACCTGGCCAAATCGGCCGGCAAGGACAGCGTCGGCAGCATCGTCGCCAACATCACCAGCGAGGAAGCGGTGGAAGCCGTGCTGCAGGCGGCCGCGCTGCGCTTTGGCGGCGTCGACCTGTTGATCTCCAACGCCGGCATCGCCTCGTCGGCGCCGCTGGAGGACACCACGCTGGAAATCTGGCAGCGCAACCAGGATATCCTCGTCACAGGCTACTTCCTGGCCAGCCGCGCCGCCTTCCGCATCATGAAGCAGCAGGGCCTGGGCGGCAGCATGGTCTTCGTCGCCAGTAAAAACGGCCTGGTGGCGTCGGCCGGCGCATCGGCCTACTGCACCGCCAAGGCGGCGGAAATCCACCTGGCGCGCTGCATCGCGCTCGAAGGCGCACCGCACGGCATCCGCGTCAACGTCGTCAATCCGGACGCCGTCATCCGCGGCTCGCGCATCTGGGACGGAAAATGGAAGCAGGAACGCGCGCAGTCGAATAAAATCGAGGCCGACGACGTCGAAAAGTTCTACCGCGACCGCAGCATGCTCAAACTGAGCGTCCTGCCGGAAGACATCGCCGAAGCCGTGTACTTCCTCGCCAGCGACAAGGCGGGCAAGAGCACCGGTAACATCCTCAACGTCGATGCCGGCAACGCTGGCGCGTTCACGCGCTAAGCACACTATAAAAATAACGAAGGAGACCTTATGAGCATCATCGATAGCGGCCGCGTGGCCGAACACAACGCCAAACTGCGCGCCAACCTTGACGAGGACTACGCGGCGCTGGGCGGCATGCTGGCCCGTCGCGGCCAGGACATCGAACAGCTGACCGCGCAGGCGCAGAAGTTCGCGGTGGCCTTGCCCAGCTGGGGCGCCGGCACGGGCGGCACGCGCTTCGCCCGTTTCCCGGGCAAGGGCGAACCGCGCAATGTGGTGGAAAAGCTGGAGGACTGCGCCGTCATCCATCAGCTGACCTGCGCCACGCCCGGCGTATCGCTGCACTTCCCGTGGGATAAAACCTCGGACCCGGCGGCCCTGCGCCAGCAGGCCGAGAGCCACGGCCTGTACTTCGACGCCGTCAACTCCAACACCTTCCAGGACCAGGTCGGGCAGGAGCATACCTACAAGTACGGCAGCATGACGGCGCACAGCGCCGCCACGCGCGCGCAGGCGGTCGAACACAACATCGAATGTATCGAATTGGGCCGCGCGCTCGGTTCGAAGGCGCTGACGGTGTGGGTGGGCGACGGTGCCAACTTCCCGGGCCAGCATAATCTGCGCGGCGCGCTGGAGCGCTATCTGGACAGCGCGCGCGGCATCTACGCGGCGCTGCCGGATGACTGGAACATGTTCATCGAGCATAAGCTGTTCGAGCCGGCGTTCTACGCCACCACCATCGCCGACTGGGGCACCAGCTTCGCCTGCGCGCAGACGCTGGGCGAAAAGGCCAAATGCCTGGTCGACCTGGGCCACCACGCGCCCAACACCAATATCGAGATGATCGTGGCGCGGTTGGCGCAGTTCGGCAAGCTAGGTGGCTTCCACTTCAACGACAGCAAGTACGGCGACGACGATCTCGATTCGGGCAGCATCAACCCGTTCCAGCTCTTCCTGGTCTTCAACGAGCTGGCGGACGCCGCCGAACGCGAAGGCGCCTCGTTCGCGCCGGCCTACATGCTGGACCAGTCGCACAACGTCACCGATCCGATCGAGAGCCTGATGAACAGCGCGGTCGAGGTGCAGCGCGCCTTCGTCCAGGCCAACCTGGTCGACCGCGCCGCGCTGCGCCAGTACCAGGAGGCCAACGACGCGCTGCAATCGGCGCAAACGCTCAAGCATGCCTACCGCACCGATGTCAGCGCCATCCTGGCGATGGCGCGGCTGCGCTCCGGCGGCGCCATCGACCCGGTGGCGTTCTATCGCTCCAGCGGCTATCGCGCCCAGGCGGCCGAGCGCCGTCCGGCCAAGGCGGGCGCCAGCAGCAGCGGCATCGTCTAAACGGTGGCCCCGACAATCAAGGGGCCGCGCGAACAGCGCCGCCCGGCGACGTCGGTGGCGAGGGCGGCTTCCTGCGTCGCGATTGCCGCGGCGGCGCTGCTGCCGGCGGGCGTTTGCGGCGCGCCGGCGGACGCCCGTGCCAACGCTCGTGTGGACGCTCGTCTGGCGCCGCATGCCGAAGCCAATGCGCCTGTCGTGTCGAACCGGTTGGCGGAGGTTGCGGCCCATCTGGCCAGTCCGCCGGCGGGCGCGCGCCCGCTGGTGCGCTGGTGGTGGTTCGGGCCGGCCGTGGTGCGGTCGCAATTGGAACGCGAGCTGCTGGCGATGAAAGCCGGCGGTTTCGGCGGCGTCGAGATCCAGCCGGTGTATCCGATGGAGCTGGACGATCCGGCGCGCGGCATCCGCAACGTCCCTTATCTGTCGCCAGAATTCCTCGATTCGGTCGCATTCGTCAACCGCAAGGCGCGGGCCGAAGGCATGCGCGTCGATATGACGCTCGCCAGTGGCTGGCCTTACGGCGGGCCCCATGTGCCGGTCACCGAATCGGCGGGGCGCCTGCGGGTGGCGGTGGCCGAGCTGGCGCCGGGTGCGGCTTCGGTCGCGCTGCCTGCCATCATGAGCGGCGAGAAGCTGCTCGCCGCCTTCACCGGTGCCGGCAACGCCGGCAAGTACGACGCCGCCGCGCTGAAGCCGTCGGAGCTTCCTGTCGCATCTTCCACCGGCTCCGATGCCGGGCCTGGCCGCGCGGCGGTCGCTCCGGCGGGCGAGGCACGCGTAATGGTATTCTACATCGCCAGCCGTACCGGTCAACAGGTCAAGCGCGCCGCGCTCGGTGCCGAGGGCTTCGTGCTCGACCATCTGAGCCGCAAGGCCATCGACCACCACCTCGACGTCGTCGCCGAGCCGCTGTTAAAAGCGTTCGGCGGCCAGCCGCCTTACGCCGTGTTCTCGGACAGCCTCGAAGTCTATGGCACCGACTGGACCAATGATTTCCTCGAGGAGTTCCAACGCCGCCGCGGCTACGACCTCACGCCGCATCTGCCTGCGATCTACAGCGGCACCGGTCCCGACGCCGGCGCGCTGCGCCGCGACTGGGTGCGCACGCAAACGGAGCTGGTCGAAGAGCGCTATCTGACCCCGGTCAACGACTGGGCCCGCAAGCACAACACCCGCTTCCGTTCCCAGACCTACGGCGAGCCGGCGGTGTCCCTGTCGAGCAGCCGTCTGGTTGACCTGCCGGAAGGCGAGGGGCCGCAGTTCCGCAGCTTTTCCTTCACGCGGCTGGCGACATCGGCGGGCCATCTGTACAACAAACCGGTGATCTCCGCCGAGACCTGGACCTGGTTGCACTCGCCCGCGTTCAGCGCCACGCCGCTGGACATGAAGGCGGAGGCGGACCGCATGCTGCTCCAGGGCGTGAACCTGTTCGTCGGCCACGGCTGGCCCTACACGCCACCCGGCGCGCCGGAGCCGGGCTACGCCTTCTACGCCGCCGCCGTGTTCAATGACCACCAGCCGTGGTGGAACGTCATGCCGGACGTGACCTCCTACTTGACGCGCACCAGTTATCTGCTGCGCCAGGGCCGTGCCGCCAACGACGTCGCGGTGCTGCTGCCGAACGACGACGTCTACGCCGCCATGACGCCGGGTAAGGTATCGCTGTCGGCGGAAATGCACAAGCACGTCACGCCGGAACTGACGGAGCAAATCCTCGACGCCGGCCACAATCTGGACTATGTCGACGCCGAATCGATCCTGGCACTCGGCGTCAACCATCCGGTGCTGGTGATGCCGCATGTCACGCGGCTCGCCCCAGAGGTGATGGCCAAGCTGTCAGCTTACGTTCGTGGTGGTGGCAAGATCATCGCCGTCGGCGCTATGCCCTCGCTGGCCCCCGGTTTTGCCGACGCGCGGCGCATCGGCGCGCGCGTCGCGGCTGCATCGAAAGCCTTGCAGGGGCAGGGCGGTGTAACGCTGGTGGCCGACGACGCGGCCGTCGGCGCGGCGCTGGGCAAGGCGCTGGCGCCCGATTTCAAGCTGGCGTCGCATTCTTCCGACGTGGGTTTCATCCGCCGCAAACTGGCGGACGGCGATATCTACTTCATCGCCAACACCAGCAACCGCGAAGTGCGCACCACCGCCACATTGCGCTCGCCGCGTAAATCGGCGGCCTGGTGGAATCCGCACGACGGTCAGCGCAGCGCAGTCACCGTAACGCCTTCGCTGCAATTGATACTGGCCCCGT
Organism: uncultured Duganella sp.; assembly: GCA_963513825.1. GTDB lineage: Bacteria > Pseudomonadota > Gammaproteobacteria > Burkholderiales > Burkholderiaceae_D > Rugamonas. The sequence goes on along the minus strand of CAUPRW010000003.1, from coordinate 68,884 downwards.
ACGAGTCGCGCGTGCTGGTCTTGAGTGACAACGACGTGGCCGCCGGTCCGCTTGCGACCGTCACGCCAGGCACACAGCCCAAGGTGCTCGCAGACCTCGGACGGGATTGGCAAATCCGCTTCCCCGGCGCCCAACCGCTGGCGATGGCGGAACTGCGCTCGTGGACCGACGATCCGGCGCGCCGGTACTTTTCCGGTGTTGCCGTGTACAGCAAAGACGTGGAACTAAGCGCGTCGCAGCTGGCCGGCGCCGCCATCCGGCTCGACTTCGGCAAAGGCACGCCGCTGGAAACGACGCCCAAGGTCCCGGCGGGCATGCGCGCCATGCTCGACGGCCCGATCCGCGAGGCGGCCGAAGTCTTCGTCAACGGCCAACGCGCCGGCGCGGTGTGGCATCCGCCGTATGAACTGGACGTCACCAGCCGCCTGCGCGCGGGCGTGAACAAGATCGAAGTCAAGGTAGCCAATCTGTCGCTCAACGCGCTGGCGGGACAGGAGCGACCGGATTACCGCTTGCTGTCGGCACGGTACGGCCAACGCTTCGTCCCGCAGGATACGCACCTGATCGTGCCCACGCCGTCCGGCATGCTCGGTCCGGTGCGGCTGCTGGCGCAACCCAAACCATGAGAACCTCCATGAACATCACGAATTGGCTACGCCTTGCGGCGGCCAGCATCCTTGTCCTCGGCATGACAACGGCAGGCGCCAAGGACTACAACGCGGCCAGCTATGGCGCCAAGGGTGACGGTATCACCCTCAACACCAAAGCGATCCAGGCCACCATCGACGTTGCCGCCAAGGACGGCGGCACGGTGGTGCTGACGCCCGGCGTCTACCTGAGTGGTTCGATCTTCGTCAAATCCGGCGTCACGCTGCGGCTCGACAAGGGCGTCACCATCCTCGGCTCGCAGCGGATCGAGGACTACCCGGTCATGCCGACCCGGATCGCCGGCATCGAAATGAGCTGGCCGGCGGCCCTGGTCAACGTCTATGAGCAAAAGGACGCGGCCATCGTCGGCGAAGGAACCATCGACGGCGACGGCAAGATTTTCTGGGACAGCTACTGGACGCTGCGCAAAACCTACGAGCCGCGCGGCCTGCGCTGGGCCTCGGACTACGACGCCAAGCGTCCGCGCCTGGTCCAGGTGTTCAATTCGTCGAAGGTGAAGGTCGGCGGTGGTCTGCTGCTGCGACGGTCGGGCTTCTGGACGCTGCACATCTGCTATTCGACCGATGTCGTCGTCGACGGCGTCGTCATTCGCAACAACGAGGGTGGACGCGGACCGTCGACCGACGGTATCGATATCGACTCGTCCAAAAAGATACTGGTGCAGAACGCCGACATCGCCGTCAACGACGACGCGCTGTGCCTGAAGGCCGGGCGCGACTCGGACGGCCAGCGCGTGGCGCGGCCGACCGAGGACGTCGTCATCCGCGACTCCATCGTGCGCGACGGCGCCGCCGGCGTGACCTTCGGCAGCGAGACGGCGGGCGGCTTCCGCAATATCGAGGCCTATAACATCACGGTGCTCGACAAAGTCCCCGTCGGCATCCTGTTCAAATCGGCGCACACGCGCGGCGGCTTCGGCGAAAACCTCAGCCTGCACGATTTCACGATGAAGGGCACGCCGGTCGTGCTGCGCATCACAATGAATTGGAACCCAAGCTATAGCTACGCCGAGATACCAAAAGAGATCAAGGACTATCCGCCCTACTGGAAGGTGCTGGCCACGCCGGTGCCGAGGGAGAAGGGGATCGCCCACTTCCACAATGTGCGCATATGGAATATCAAGGCCACCGGCGCCACCACCGCCTTCGAGGTCGATGGCTACAAGGAGGTGCCGCTGGAGCGCTTCCATCTGGCGAACCTGGATATCGAAGCGGAGCAGGGCGGCCATATCCATGATGCCAAAGCCTGGCAATTCACGAACGCGCGGCTGCGCCTCAAACAGCCGGTCGCCATCGAGGATGCGCAAGCGGTGCGCGGCCTGCCGGCGGGCGCGGTGCTCGTAAGGCCTGCGCCGCCGAAGGAAGATCCATCCAAGAAGAGTTTCGAGGAACAGGACAAGACTTGATGAAGACACCGTATCTGCTGCTGGCCGCTCTGAGTCTGGCCGGCGGCTGCGCCGTCACCGACGGCCAGCCCAAGTACCCGCTGCCAACGCCGGAAATGCAGGCCATCGTCGACAAGGACACCAGCCGCCACTTCGGCGACGCGCCGGCCGACGGCGGGCCGATCGCGACCGACCTGTCGCCCGCATTGGAGCCAGCCGCGATCGACAAGGCGCTGCGCAAGGTGGCCGACTGGCAGCTGGCGCGCACCATGCCGCATCTGGACCGCATCTGGACCTCCAGCGTGCTGTTTTCCGGCTTCATGGCCGCATCCGAGGCAAGCGGCGATCCGGCCTACCGCGATGCCATGCTGGCGATGGCGAACAAGTTCGAATGGAAGCTGCGCACGCCGTACCCGAACGCGGACGACATCAGCGTGGCGCAAACCTATCTGGAGCTGTATCTGCGCGATCCCGCGCCGGAGCGCATCGGCCCGACCAAAACCGAGCTCGATACCCTGATCACGTTAAAGACGCTCAAGCCGGGCGACGCACGGCTGCCTTGGTGGTGGTGCGACGCCTTGTTCATGGCGCCGCCCGTGTGGGCCAAGATGTACAAGGCGACCGGTGAGCGAAAATACCTCGATTACGTGCACGAACAGTGGCGCAAGACCTACGATCTGCTCTACGACAAAGACGAGCATTTGTACGCGCGCGACGCCAGCTACATCGACAAGCGCGGGCCGAACGGCAAAAAGATTTTCTGGTCGCGCGGAGAGGGCTGGGTGCTCGGCGGCCTGGCGCGCACACTGGACTACATTCCAGGGAACGATCCGCAAAAGCCGTTCTACGTGACGCAGCTGCGCGAGATGTCGGCCCGCATCGCCGCCTTGCAGGGCAAGGACGGCCTTTGGCACGCCGGCCTGCTTGAGCCGGAGAGCTATCCGCTGCCGGAGATCTCCGGCTCGGCGCTGTTCGTGTACGGCATGGCCTATGGCGTCAACAGCGGATATCTTGATGGCGCCATCTATCGCCCGGTGATCGAACGCGCCTGGGCCGGCATACTCAAACACGTCTACGCCGACGGCCGCCTTGGAGGCATCCAGCAGACCGGGGCCGAGCCGGCCTTCTACCGGCCCGCGTCCAGTTACAATTACGGAGTCGGCGGCTACCTGCTGGCCGCCGCCGAACTTAAAAAAATGGCCAACGGAGGCAAACCATGAACACCCGCGCATTCCGCATGAAGCTCAAACCGGGCACGGTGGACGAATACAAGCGCCGCCACGACGTGCTGTGGCCGGACCTCGGCGCGGCGCTCAAGGAGGCCGGCATCTACGATTACTCGATTTTCCTCGACGAGGAGACCCTGCATCTGTTCGCGGTGCTCAAGCTCGCGCCGGATAACACGATCGAGGCCTTGCCCGGCGAGCCGGTGATGAAGCGCTGGTGGGACTACATGGCCGACCTGATGGAAGTGGAGCCGGGCAACCGGCCGCGCGAATGGCCCCTGCGGCCGATGTTTTACTTCGCCTGAGTGAGAAGCCCGCGGTCGCGCAGCCATTCCTCGGCGCGGCGCGGCCACTGCGACGAGGTGCCCAGGCCGTCGCGCATGCCCATGCCGTGGCCACCGTGCTCGAACAGGTACATTTCGGCCGGCACCTTGGCGCGGGTCAGCGCCTGATAGAACAGGATGCTGTTTTCGACCGGGACGGTTTGGTCTTCCTGGGTATGGACCAACAGCGTGGGCGGCGTGGCGCGCGTCACCTGTTTTTCCAGCGACATCAGCTCGATCGATTCCGCTGACGGCGTGGCGCCCAGCAGGGCTTTGCGAGATCCCGCGTGCGCCGCCGGATCATGCATCGTGATGACGGGGTACATCAGCATCAGGAAATCGGGCCGGGCGCTGACGGCGTCCATGGCCGCCCCGGTGCGTCCGGCGGGGTTGTCGAACAAAGTGCCGGCGCTTGCCGCCAGATGGCCGCCGGCCGAGCTGCCCATGACGCCGATGCGCGCCGGATTGATGTTCAACTCCGCCGCGCGCGAGCGCAGCATGCGTACCGCGCGTAACACGTCCTGCAACGGCGCCGGGTGTCCGTATTCCTGCATGCGATATTTGAGCACGAAACTGGTCACGCCAAGGGTGCTTAGCCAGTTGGCGTATTGTTCGCCTTCACGCGCGGTCGACATGCGCACGTAGCCTCCGCCCGGGCAGATGATGACGGCGGTGCCGTTGGGGCGATCGACGGCGGGGCCGAACATCGTCAGCGTCGGTTCGCTGACGTTGAAGGTGGAGCCGCCGCCGTTCTTTTCGGGACCGATGTCGGCCTTTGCGCCGGGCACGCCCTCGGGCCATAATGGAATGATGGTCGGGGTGGCGGCGGCCGCGCTTGCGGCGGCGAAGCCGGCGCTGGCGCCGAGGAGCAGGGTAATGAGGATTTTTTTCATAGCGGAGAGAGTATCAGATGATGAATCGGATGGCATGCACGGCTTTGTTGTTTTTCTCGGCCCAGACGGCGAACGCGCTGGATTTGTTCAACGGCCGCGATTTCAGCGGGTGGGAACTCAAGACGTCGCCGGCGGCCAGCGTGGACAGTGTGTTCAGCGTGCTGCCGGATGGCGTGGTCGCGTCGACCGGGCAGCCATCGGGGTTTTTGGCGACGCTCGACAGCTACCGTAACTATAAGTTGCACGTCGAGTGGCGCTGGAGCGGCAAGCCGGGTAACGGCGGCATACTGCTGCATGTCAGCGACGGTCCGATGGACCGGGTTTGGCCGCGTAGCCTGCAGGTGCAGACCAAGCGTGGCAACGCCGGCGATCTGCTGCCGATGGCGGGTGCTTCGTTTGACGAGCCGCTCACCTCCGCTCATGGCGCCGAGCCGCGCATCAAAGGACATACCGCGGCGGACAGCGAGCTGCCGGCGGGGGAGTGGAATGTGTGCGACATCATCAGCCGCGATGGCAAGGTCGAGGTCACGATCAATGGCGTTTTTCAGAACCGGATTACGCACGCCGATCCGGCGTCGGGACGGATCGGCTTTCAGCTCGAGGGGGCGCCGTATCAGTTGCGCCGGGTGCAGTTGCTGGAATTGGATTGAACCGCGGGCGGCGCTCGGCGGATTACGCTGCGCTATTCCGCCCTACGGTTTAGCCATGCAGGCGGTACGGGGAGTATGCATATGTTCATGCTGCGCCCATCTTCCGATAGCATCGCCGATTGGATCTGGATGCGCGTGCCGTCGGCGTTGAACGTTGGATGCGGATGGTCCGCCGCCGTGGTCTTGTGGCCGGTGGTGAGCATGATCATCTCGCGCGTTTTGCGGTCGATCAGGTAGACGCTGCGGCTGAAATCGTCCCCCACCGCCCAGCGCCCGTCCGACGACCCGTGCACATGCCACAAGCCGCTGCCGGACGGGGTTTGGCCGGCGATCGTCATCTCCCGTGTGCGCAGGTTGACGATGGCCAGTCCGCTCGGCTTTTCGCGCGTGCGGGTGATGCCCCAGCCCTCGTCCTGACCGGGGTTGGCGCCCTGTACCCCGGTCGCCGGCGCGCCGACACCGCCGCCGCCTTCGGCGATGGGCCGGTGCCCCATGATGGCCATCGCTACTTCATCCTTCGAAATCACCGCCTCGTGGGTGACCCATTCGTACGGCGCCTCCGGATACAGGGGCCGCAGGCCGCTGCCGTCGGCCTTGACGGTCCACGTGCGTTGCGGCGATTTGCCGCCGGTCTCCCAGCAGAACACGATCTCGCCAGGATTCCACAGGTTTGCCTGGATATGCCCGATCTGGAACGGCACCGACACCACGTGCCTGACCTCCCCGGTGCGCACATTCATGCGCGAGATGCCATTGGGCCCCGCGCCCATGCGGCGCGGTCCGAATGCCGGCTCGATCTTGACGCCCGGCGCCAGGTGCCTGGCGGCTTCGGTGGGGCCGGTGCGGAAGTAGGCCCACTCTTCGTCGGCGTCGAGCGCCATGTCGCCGCCGGCCTCCAGCTCCGGCGCGGTGGTGCCGCAAATGCGTTGGTAGGCGTCGGCGGTTTTGAGTTTGCCGGCTTTGCTGTCGGCCAGCAGCGCGGCCAGGTCCACTTCGACGATTTGCAAGCGCTTGGCATCGCCGTCCTTGCGCATGAAGTACAGCTTCATCGATTTGCGCGCCAGGTTCAGCATGCCCACGTAGCCGCCCTCGGTGACCTGCACCAGATCGCCGGTTTCCTCGTTGACGGCCATCGCCTCGCCCTTGACGCGCGCGGAGCGGAACACCAGCCATTGGCCATCCGACGTCCATTGCGGATGGGTGGGGTAGATCTTGGAGTCGCCGTTCGGCTTACTGGTCAGGAAGGTGAGCATGGTGCCCGTCACCGGGTCCTTCACCACCTTGCGCTCGGACGGGAAGCGCTTGCCGATTTGCGCGTGGGCGCCGCCCGAGGCGAGGAGGATTGCGCAAATGAGGATCTTGATAATCATCGGTGGCTCAAAACAGGTTGAAAGGTTACGATTGTCTGCTCATACGGATGACGACATTGCTCATTTTTCTGATTCTTTAAGCGCAAAGTACAAGCCTCGAAAAATCCTCGCATAGAATTGGCGCCATGAACAGATACCTCGCTTTCGTCCTGAAATTGTGCTGCGTCGCAGCGGTGGCGTCGTCGATGGCGGCGTCGGCGCAGACTCCTCCTCCCGCCGTCAACACCGACCCGCGCAACGCCCAGGTGGTGCTGCCGGAACCGGCCAACCCCCAGCTGCCGTCGCTGATACTGGTTGGCGATTCGACCGTCCGCAACGGCAAGGACGATGGACAGGGCAAGGGCGCGGCGGGCCAATGGGGATGGGGCAATCCGCTGGCGGCGATGTTCGATCCGGCCCGTATCAACGTCGTCAACCGCGCCATCGGTGGCTTGAGCAGCCGCACCTACCTGACCACCAGGCATTGGCAGCGCACGCTCGCTTTCGTCAAGGCGGGCGACGTGGTTCTGATCCAGTTCGGCCACAACGACGCCGGCCCGGTCAACGACAATGTCCGCGCGCGCGGCACGATCAAGGGCGTGGGCGAGGAGGTCGAGGAAATCGACAACCTGATGACGGGGGAGCGCGAGGTGGTGCACAGCTACGGCTGGTATCTGCGCGCCTTCGTCGCCGACATCAGGGCGCGCGGCGCCACCGCCGTCATCTGCTCCCCGGTGCCGCGCAAGGCCTGGGGCGAGGACGGAAAAATCCGCCGTAGCCAGAACGAATACGCCGGCTGGGCCGCCGAGGTGGCGCGCCAGCAAAGGGTCGGCTTCATCGACCTGAACGCGCTGATCGCCCGCCAGTACGACGCCATGGGCAGGGACGCCGTCATGCGCCTGTTCCCGCTGGTGACGCCCGACGAGACCACCCACACCAACCTGGCCGGCGCCGAACTCAATGCCCGCACCGTGGTGGCCGGCCTGAAGGCCTTGCGCACGCCGGTCGTCATGACAGCCTTGAGCGCGGCCGGACAAGCCGTCGCCGCCGCCGAGGACGACCGGCCGGTGGTCGATGCCGGCAAGGTCGAGGGCGAAAAACCGCGCGATCCATCGCTGCCCAGCCTTTTCCTGGTCGGTGATTCGACCGTCAAGGGCGGCGGTGCGAATGGCGCGATCGGCTGGGGCGAGCGCATCGCGCCGTGGTTCGATACCGATAAGATCAACGTCGTCAATCATGCCATCGGTGGCCGCAGCAGCCGCACCTTCTTCACCGAGGGGCGCTGGGACAAGGTGCTGGCGCAGGTGAAGGCGGGCGATATCGTCGCTATCCAGTTCGGCCACAACGACGGCGCCCGCATTGGCGATCCGGCCGGGAAGAACCGCGGCTCGGTGCCGGGCACCGGCGCCGAAACGGTCGAGGACACGCGGCCCGACGGCACCCGCGAACAGGTTCACACCTTCGGCTGGTACATGGCAAGATATGTCGCCGACGCCAAGGCCAAGGGCGCCACCGTCATCCTGCTGTCGCCGGTGCCGCACCGGGACGTGTGGGAGCAGGGCCGCGACTTCGCCAACTATGCGCAATGGGACGAGGAGGTCGCGCGCAAGGGCGGGGCGCTGTTCGCCGACCTGACGATGATCGTCAGCGACGGCTACCGCCAAGCCGGCGCCGAGGTGGTCAACGGGTACTTCTCCGACGCCCGCACGCACACCAATGAAGCAGGCGCGCGATTCAACGCCGCGCGCGTGGTCGATGCCTTCAACACCTTGCCAGGCAAGCCGCTGGCAGCTTATTTAAAACACTAACAACAACGAGACACATCACATGAAAGTCAAGCTTCTGCTGAAAAAGACCGCCGTCGCCGCCATGCTGCTGCCACTGGCAAGCCAGGCCTGGGCCGAGGCCAAGCCGGCCAACGACATGACGGCGCCGCTGCACCTGATGAAGGCCGACTACCCTACGCCTTACGGAAATCCGTCGGTGGACGACGTGTCCAAAGTGCTCGACCGCGTCTTCACCTACCTGGACGCGGCCACCCCGGCGCGGGCGATCAACGCCAAGACCAAAAAAGAGATCACCAACTTTAGCCAGATGGATGACGACACCGTGCTGGCGCCGGGCGATTTCCGCCTCACCAGCTACGAGTGGGGCGTGACATACGCCGGCATGCTGGCGGCGGGCGGCGCCACCGGCGACAAGCGTTACAAGGAATACGTCAACAAGCGCCTGACACTGCTGGCGAACATGGCGCCGGCCACGCTGGCGCGCATGAAGGCCGACCCGAAAAGCAAGTCGCCGGTGCGCGGCATGCTCGAGCCGCACGCGCTCGACGACATCGGCGCCGTCTGCGCGGCGATCGTCAAGGCCAAACAGCAGGGTTTGCAGGCCGATGTCAAGCCGCTGCTCGACAGCTGCATCAGCTTCATCCGCACCAAGGAGCACCGGCTGAAGGACGGTACGTTAGGCCGCGTGCGTCCGCAGGTCGATACCTTGTGGCTGGACGATCTGTTCATGGCCGTGCCGGCGCTGGCGCAACTGGGCAAACTGACCGGCGACGCCAGCTACTTCGACGACGCGGTCAAGCAGGTGGACCAGTTCTCGAAGCGGATGTTCAATGAGCGCAAGGGCATCTACATGCATGGTTGGGTGCAGGGCATGGACGTGCATCCCGAGTTCCATTGGGCGCGCGCCAACGGCTGGGCTGTGATGACCATGGTGGAGCTGCTCGACGTGCTGCCGAAGAACCACCCGGGCTACGACATGGTGCTCAAGCAGTTGCGCGCGCACGTCAAAGGGTTGGCGTCGTATCAGGACGGCACCGGCTTGTGGCATCAGCTCCTGGACCGCAACGACACCTATCTGGAGACGTCGGCGACGGCGATCTACGCGTACTCGATGGCGCGCGCGATCAACCAGGGCTATATCGACAAGATGGCGTATGCGCCGGCCGTCATGCTGGCCTGGAATGCGGTGGCGACCAAGGTCAATGCGAAGGGGCAGGTCGAAGGTGTGTGTGTGGGCACGGGGATGGGCTTCGATCCCGCCTTCTACGCCTACCGTCCGGTGAACGTCTATGCCGCCCATGGCTACGGGCCGGTGCTGCTGGCCGGCGCGGAGATCATCACCATGCTAAAGACGAACAAGTTCGAGATCAACGATAGTTCGCTGCAGTTGCTGGTCAAGTAGGGCCGATTAGCGCAAGCGTAATCCGCCAAGCGCCGCCGGCGGCCCTCCGATGGCGGATTACGCGCTGCGCGCTAATCCGCCCTACGTTTGAGCGTTGCGACGAGTTCCTCCGGCACCGCGATCACCGTGCCATGGCGCAGCCGCAGCGGCGTGCCCTCGTCGGGGAAGCGCATTTTGGCGGTGACGTCCTCCCAATGCACCATGTCGCGCGAGCGCATTGCGCCATAGTGCTTGGTCGTGTAGGCATCGTAGTACAGCACGACGTCCTGCCCGATCTGCAGCGCGGTCGGCCCCTCGACCCACAACCCCGGCGGCGTGATGGGCGCGCTCAAGGCGCCGAATGGTCCGCGCAGGTCCGGCGCGGCGGCCATTTGCAGATACTTTTTAGGCGGATTGCGCGTCTCGTCCTTCACCATCAGGTAGTTCTTGCCGTTCGCCCGCACGAAGCTGGCGTCGATGACGCTAAATCCAGGATCGTAATAGAGCCTGGTCGGCGCGTACGTGACAAAGTCGCGCGTGGTCGTGTAATACATCCGGTGGTTGTATTTTTCCTCCGACGAGCCGTCGGTGGCGGCGAAGCGCCCCGGTATCGTCGAGGCCCAGAAGATGATGAATTCACCGCGCTTGTCGTCGTAGACGATCTCCGGCGCCCAGGCGTTGAGCGTGCCCGGTTCATGGGCCATCACCGGCACCTGCTGCTGTGGCGACCAGTCGACCAGGTTTTTGGACGAGGCGTAGCCGATGTTGTTCTCGTTCCAGCCCGAGGTCCAGACCATGTGGTAGGTGCCGTCCGGCCCGCGCACGATGCACGGATCGCGCATCAACCTCGATTTCCCGACCTTGGGGGTCAGGTAGCTGCGTCCCGCGCCCAGCTTGTCCCATTTGTAGCCGTCGGCGCTGCCGGCGAAATGCAGTCCGTCCTCGCCGTTGCCGGTGAAGTAGGCGAACAGGTAGGCGTCCGCCGCCTGCGACGCGTAGCTGGCCATCGCCAGCGTCAAGCCAACGGCCAAGCGCCGCGTGATCTTCATGTTATTGGTTTGCCTCGTCGCCCAGCGGGCGTTCGTTGGTGAAGGTGGGACTGGGCGGAACCGCGAACGCGGCCACCGGATCGGGATGCGACGGGTCGAAATTGCCATAGCCGTCGGCGATGAAGGCGGCGGCCGGGACGCCGCTTTGGCGCAAGCCGTTCAGCACCGCCTGCGCCAGCTCGTAGCCGCCGTAGTTGTTGTGGTGCGTGTTGTCGATGCGCCCCGGCTGCGGCTGCGCGAAGGCTTTTTTCGACCCCTCCGGCCCCAGCGCCTCGTAGAACGGCTTGCTCATCGCATTGAGGTCGATGAAGGCCACGCCGAGCTCCTTGGCCGAGCCGCGCGCGGCGTCGGCATAGTCCTTCAGCGTCGGCACGACCTTGCCGGCATCGTCGAAATTGCGCCGCTCCATCGATGACACGATCACCGGCACGCCGCCGCGCGCGCGGATGGCGGCGACGTGGGCGCGGATTTCATCCTTGTAGGTGGTGAAGGGACCGCCCTTGTTTTCCTTGATCTGTTTCTGATCGTTGTGACCGAACTGCATCAGTACCGTATCGCCCGGCCGCATGGCGCTGACCACCTTGTCGAGCCGGCGCCGCGCCAGCGAGTCGCGGTAGGTCTCGCCCGATTCGGCGTGGTTGGCGACCGCGATGCCGGGCTTGAGGAAGCGCGGCAGCATCTGGCCCCAGCTGCTGTATGGTTCCCCCGGCTGGTCGCAGACGGTGGAGTCGCCCAGCAGGAACAGCGTCGGCGTGGTGGCCGGGACGATCTCGATGGCGGTGATGGCGGGATGGGCGCCGTTGATTTCCAGCGTTAGCCGTTTGTCCCAGTTCCAGGCCTCCTGCACCGTTTCGCGCGGCGCCTTGAGGTTGACGGCGCCGGCGGCGATGCCATCGACGGCGGGGATGCGCGGCGTGCGCACGTTGACGGTGAAGGTGCGTGTGGCGGTGCGGCCGGGCGCGGTGGCGACGTTCTCCACCATCAGCCGCCGCAGTTCGGATTTGACCGTGGTGAGGGAAGCGCCATCGCCGCCGCCGAAGGTGATGGTGACGTTGTAGTTGCCTTCCGGGAGATCGACGGAGAAAAAGAACGGCCGGTCGGCGGTGATGTGGCTCACCGGCGCGCGCACGCCGCGGACCACCGCGCCCTTTTCGAAGCCGAAGCCGCGTTTGGCGTCGTACTCCATGTCGGCGTCCACCGAAGTGTAGCCCGGCGCGGGCTGGCCGCCGCCGAAGGCCAGGCGCCATGCCTGGGCATTGCCGGCGGTTGCCGTTTGGCGCGCTACGGCCGGCGTGTCGGCAGCCGCGATGGCGTGGGCGCCGGGCGCCAACGCCAGAATAGAAAACCCTGCCAGCAGCAGCGCCAAGGAGAGACGGCGCGCCACCGGCAGGGAAGGAGTGCTCGGTTTAAACCACATCTGCTTGGGATGACGTCAATTGGCGGCGCCCAGCGTGACGCTGACCGGCGCGCGCAAGCGGGCCGCCTGCGCGGCCACGTACTTTTGCCAGTCCTCGCGGGTGGCGAAGTCGCCGCCGCGGGTCCAGCCGGAACCGACGTAGTAGCGCAGCGGCTGGCCGGAAACCACCTTGGCCAGCACCAGCGTATTGAGCTTGTCCTCGGCGTAGCCTTTTTCGTCGGCGGTCGGCAGGATCACGGCCGTGCCGAAGGCGCCGTTCGACTTCTGCTCGACCCATTGCAGCAGCGCGCGGTCGGCCGCCATGTTGGCCGGCGTGACGACGGCTTCCTGGCCCTTGTCGGCCGGGGTTTTGTTCAGTCCCACGGCGGCGGTCAGGTGTTGCGGACCGGTGAAGGTGAAGGTGCTGTCGATGCGGTCGAAATAGGTGCCCGCGTCGACCGTGAAGCGCTTGACCTCGGAGACCTTGGTGCCGCCGGCATCCCAGGCGTCGTAGCTCAATTCGAAGATGGCGCGCACCGGACCGTTGGCGATGACTTTCCACTTGGCGTAGTTCACGCTGGTGTACAGGTTGGCGCCGTCCCAGATGCCGGTGCCGCCGGCGCCGCGCGACTTGCCGACGTTGTACATGTCCATGCCTTCGCCTTCATCATGGTGATAATGGTCGTGGCCCTTGTTATACCAGCGGTCGACGATCGGGTAGGCTACGCGTTTGTGCCAGATGTCCATGCCGCTGGTGACCAACACTTCCTTGCCGCTGCCTTCGGGCGCGGGGGCGGCCAGCGCCGGCCCGTAGGTGCGATGCGCCACCTTGTCGTTCTCCCAGGCGAAATCGTCGAGTCGCTCCTGGATGTAGCGCGCCGAGACTTTGCTCGGGAAGGGCGGCGCCATGGCCTCGATTTTTTCGACGGTGAAGACGGCTTTTTTCTCGCCGGCGGCGAAGTTATGCTGGAAAATCAGCTCGCCATAGGCGATGCCGACGTTCTTTGGATCCTTGGCCTGCGGCGCCACGTTGGTGACCTGGTAGGGCAGCACGCGGCCGGCGGCGTCCTTGACTTCGATATGCTGCAGCAGCGCGCCTGGCAGCACGCGATTGACTTCGCTCCAGGGAATGGTGATCGTCTCGGCGGGGCGCGGCTGATCGAGGTTGTGCGTGACGGTGACGGTCAGGCGCTCGGCGGCGAAGCCGGAGCCGCAGGCGGCCAGCGCGGCCGGTACAAACAGGATGTGACGAAGGTTCATGTATTTACCAGTGTTAGTGACGACGGGATCGGCGCGGCTGTTTGAAGCCGGTATCTGCGAGACTGTACCGCATCTTGCAAATCCGGCAAAGCACGAATCGAATCGATCCCATGGCGCGGTCCCATGGCGTCGGTGTCTGCGAGTATCGGGAATTGGATTTGTCGTGTCAACGGCAGAGGCGATCTAATCACGATTGTGACTGATGCGTGATTGACGAGCGCTCGACGATGGCGCGGTGCGAACCGACGTTGGCCGCGCCAACCGCCGACCGCCAACCGTCGGCAGGCGGCCACGTCGCGCCGGGTCGCGATGGCCGCCTGGACGACCCGGCATTGGAGTTCGACGCCGCTACACGGTCAGCGGCGCCTCTTTGGCGGCCATGCGCCGGCGCTTGTCGGCGTCGGCGGCGGCGTTCAGGTCCGGCGCGAAATCGTCCACATGCACCGATAGATCGGTAAAGCGGGCGAAGTCCGACAGCGCGCGCCGTTCCTCCGGCGTCACCAGTCCCTGGGACGCGGCCTGCGCGATCCATTCCTCCATGCGCGGCAGGCTTTGCGGCATGCTTTCGAGCTGACCGGCACGCACGGCCGGCTTGAGGCGGTGTTCGACCGCCTCGACCTGCGGCAGCAGGCCGAAGGCCAGTTCGCCGCAGGCCACCGGATCGCGCAGGTCGTCGGCCAGGAAGCCGTCGGCCAGCAGTCGCTCGCGGCTCGCGCCGGCCGTCTGCATGGCCTCGGCCACGGCGCCGCCCAGTTCATCGGACGGCGGCGCGTACGGCAGGCCGACCGGGAACAGCACCAGGCGCGTGAGCGCCGCCACGGCGCGGTTGGGGAAGTTCTCCAGCACGCCGTCGAGCGCCAGCTGCGCCTTGTGCAGCGCGTCGCGCACCGACCAGTGGACATACGGCGCGTCGGCCGGCTGGCGGCCGTCGTCCTCGTAGCGCTTGAGCGTGGCGCTGATCAGGTACATCTGCGACAGCGCGTCGCCCAGGCGGCCGGAAATGCGTTCGCGGCGTTTGAGCTCGCCGCCGAGGACGAACATCGACACATCGGTCATGAGAGCGAAGGCGGTCGACATGCGGCCGATGGCGCGGTAGTAGCCGGCCATTTCGGCCGCCGCCTGGTCGGGCACGGGCGCCGTCGCGCCGCCGCTCAAGCCGTACCACAGGCCGCGCGCCGCGTTGGCGCACACGAAGCGCATGTGGCCGAAGAAGGCCGCGTCGAATTCGTGCAGGGCCCGGCGCGGGTCGGTGTCGGCGGTGGCGCGCATCTCGCGCAGCACGTAGGGGTGCGAGCGGATCGCGCCCTGGCCGAAGATGATCAGGCAGCGCGTGAGGATGTTGGCGCCTTCGACGGTGATCGCGATCGGAATCTGCTGGTAGGCGCGGGCCAGGAAATTACTCGGTCCCATGCAGATGCCTTTGCCGCCCAGGATATCCATGCCGTCGTTGACGACGGCGCGGCCACGTTCGGTGACATGGTACTTGGCGATGGCCGACACCACCGCCGGCTTCTCGCCCAGGTCGACGGCCAGGGCCGACAGCTTGCGCGCCGCGTCCATCATGTACAGATTGCCGCCCATGCGGGCCAGGGCCTCCTGCACGCCTTCGAACTTGCCGATCGACGTTTTGAACTGGCGGCGGATCGCGCAATAGGCGCTGGTGCCGCGCACCGCCAGCTTGGCCGTGCCGACGCTGGCCGAGGGCAGCGAAATGGCGCGGCCGGCGGCCAGGCACTCCATCAGCATGCGCCAGCCCTTGCCGATTTGTCCCGGGCCGCCGATGATCCACTCCATGGGGATGAACACATCGTTGCCGCTGGTCGGGCCGTTCTGGAACACCGCGTTCAGCGGCCAGTGGCGGCGGCCGATCGTCACGCCCGGGTGGGTCGTGGGGATCAGCGCGCAGGTGATGCCGGTGGCGCTGCCGGCCGGCAGCAGGCCGTCCGGATCGACCACGCGGAAGGCCAGGCCGAGCAGCGTGGCGATCGGGCCCAGGGTGATGTAGCGCTTGTCCCAGGTCACGCGCAGGCCGAGCACCTCGCGGCCCTCGAAGCTGCCCATGCAGACCACGCCGGTGTCCGGGATGGCGGCGGCGTCCGAGCCGGCGTAGGGGCTGGTCAGCGCGAAGCAGGGGATCTCGATGCCGGCGGCCAGGCGCGGCAGGTAATGGTTCTTTTGCTCCTCGGTGCCGTAATGGAGCAGCAGTTCGGCCGGGCCGAGGGAATTGGGCACCATCACCTGCACGGCCAGCGCCGAGCAGCGGGTCGACAATTGCATCACCACCTGCGAATGCATGTAGGCCGAAAACGCCTTGCCGCCGTACTGCTTGGGAATGATCATGCCGAGGAAGCCCTTGTCGCGCGCGTACTGCCAGGCCGGCGCCGGCAGTCCCTGCCAGACCTGGGTCGCCTCCCAATCGTCGACCAGTTCGCACAGGTGGCGCACCTCGTGATCGAGGAAGGCCTGCTCCTCGTCCGTCAACGTCGGGCGCGGCAGCTTCATGAACTTGTTCCAGTCGGGGCGGCCGGAGAACAGATCGGCATCCCACCAGGTGGTGCCGGCCTCGAGCGCGTCGCGCTCCGTCTCCGACATCGCCGGCAAGATACGCTTGAACAGCGCGAAGATATGCGGCGTCAGCAAGCTGCGGCGCAGCGCCGGCGTCGCGAGGATGACGGCGGGAACGCCGACCAGTAAGACAATAATTGCCCAGAAGATCATATCGTGCTCCTTTATTATTGGAGCACCATACCGCGCCGCCGCCGTCCCCACCGTGCGCTTGCGCGCATAAAACCCCCGCCGAGGGTCAGTGCCGACATTCGGACAAATCCAAATAATCGGGAACTTCTATGGGCTGTAGAAGTTCCCAAATGTCCGAATGTCGGCACTGACCCTCCTGGTTTGGACTAGCGCTTTACCGGCGTCGACATCATGGCCTTGTCGGGGCTGCCGGGATTGACGGTTTGGCCGTAGAAGTAGTTTTGCGCGGCGTCCAGGCCGGCGTTGTAGCGCACCGTGTCCATGACGCTTTTGGTGTCGATCGTCCAGGCTTTGATGCCGCCGTCGGCGGCCGCGTCGGCGCGCATGGCGGCGATGATGTCGTCGCGGCTGGCGCCGGCGCCCAGCTTGGCTTGCCAGCCGCGGGCCCAGCCGGCGCTGGCGGCGTCGCGCGGATTGAACGCCATATTTTTAAGCAGTACTTTGGCTTGCTTGTCGTTGCCCAGGTACGCTTGCGTGAGCGCGGCGGCGCGCGCGTACGTGCCGACCTCGCGCGCGCCGAGCCAGGCGGTGAGCGCGCCTTCGAGCGCCGTTTCGCTCAGCGCGCCGCGCCCCAGCAGCTCGGCGCGGTAGTAGGCGTGCGCCGCTTCGGCCGATTCCGGGTCGAGGCTGCGCGCGTCCAGCAACTGTTGCTGCGCCGCTTGCTGTGCGCCGTCGCCGGGGTTTTGCTCGGCGAGGCGCAGCTTGGCCAGGCCCGACAGATAAACGGCGTCGAAGTTGGTGTTGTTCCGCGCCACCGCCTCGGTTAGCCACGGCAGCGCCAGCTTGGGATCGCCGTAGGCGATTTGCGCGCGGCTCAGCGTCATCTGCGCGAAGTCGTTCTTCGGGACCTTCGCCGCCTCGGCGCCTATCTTGCGCAGCAACGCTTCGCCGGCCTGCCGCCCCGGACAGCTTTTGACGGCGGCGTCGAGCATGACGAATTGGCCGGCCGCCTCCGGCAGGGCGTTGAAGTCGACCGCCGCCTTGGGCAGCTCGGGCACGTCCACCAGCAGGATCTTGGCGGCCGTGCGGCGGTAGCGCCACATCTCGGTGCCGAGCGCCGCCACCTTCAGCCCGAACGCCTCTTCGAACGCGGCGCTCGACGGCGCGCCCTGGTACACCGCGACCAGGTATTTGTTCAGGCGCGCGCGCTGCTCCTCGGACGATTGCATGAAGTGCATCAGCACCCAGGCCTTGGCGGCGAATTCGAGCCGCACGCCGGGCTCGCCCGCGTAGTTCCGGGCTTTGGCCGTGCGGTCCTCGAGCACGTCGGCGTAATCGAGGCTGTAGCGGTGGCCCTCTTCGAGGAAGTCGAGGTAATGCGCGATGTTCGGCGGCGCCTTGCCGATGCGCATCTGCGTGTCGGTGAAGCGCACGCTGGCGAAGTATTGCGCGAAGCCGTCGATGAACGCGGCCGGCGCGCGGATGTCGGTGTGGCGGTACAGGAAGTGCCGCGCGTAGCCCTCGAAGATGTAAGAGAGCCCCTCGTTGCGCGAGGCCTCGCCCAGATCGAAACCGAAACCCTGCACGCCGGCCGTGCAGCTGCTGTAGAGGCCGATCGCGTCGGCGGGCATGGCGGCGTCGATTCCGTCCAGGCCGGCGACCCGGTCCTGGTAGTACAAGGTCAGCTTGCCTTGCGCCGCGCCGGCCTTGCGGAACGGCTTGGTGTAGACGCGCAGCAGAAAATCGAGCCGTTCCAGATTGTCGAGCAGCTCGGCGGTGGCCTCGCGGCTGGTGTCGGCGTAGACGATGAAGTGGGCGCTTTCGGCGCGGAACCAGGGCGAGGCCTTTTTGTAGCCGGCGACGGTGACGCTTTGCGTGGAAGTGGAGGGGGCGGCGCTGGTTTGCGCGCCGGCGGGGCAAGCGGCGCAGCAGGCCAGCGCTGCCAGCGCGCAAGCCTTGAGGATGTGGTGCATGACTGTCTCGAATAGAAAAATTTTCAATACGATAACACGAGTTGCTGTAGTTAATTGCAACCTTTTTTTTGCTGCGTTTTTGCAAGTTGTGGCTTTCTTGACATGCCAAACGTTAAAGCTTGATATTCTTGCCCGGCCTGATTAGTCTTCTTGCTGAGTTAGCGATCGTTAGCATCGCAGGCCAGGCACACAGGGATGCCGGGCCCCACCGCAAGCCACCGGAGATACGTCACGTGATTCCGCACGCGCTGACCATTATCGTCAACGAGCTCAACCTCCACTTGAAGGAGTACGGCCCGTCGGCCACGCCGATGGTGGAACTCGGCAATATCGCCGAAGGGTTCAAGACCGTCGCCGGCGGCGGTGGCGTCTCGCGCGACGTGCTCAATCTGCAGGTCGTCAACATCAAGGAAGAGAAGTCGCTCAAGAACACGCCGCACGTCACGCGCGACCTGGTCGGCAACAAGGCGGTGTACGAAAATCCGCCCGTGTTTCTCAATTTCCAGATCCTGATCGCGGCCACGCACACCAGCTACACCGGCGCCTTGCTGCTGCTGTCGCGCGCGATCCGTTTTTTCCAACTCAATAACACCTTCACCGAGGCGAGCGTGGCGCCGCAATCGCTCGTGCTCAACGCGCCCGTCAACGCGCTGGACCGGCTGGCGAACTTCCGCCTGATCTTCGACCTGTATTCGCCCGCCATGGAGGAGGTCAACCACCTGTGGGGCACCCTCGGCGGCAAGCAGTATCCGTTCGTGATGTACGTGATGCGCATGCTGGACCTGCGATTCCAGGGATCGCCGACCCAGACCCCGCTTATCGTCGAAACCCAGTCGAGCGTTCTCCCGATAAGTCCTAACCCTTTCTGAAAGAGGTGTAGCGATGGCACAGGTGTACAAGACTCCCGGCGTCTATATCGAGGAAATCCCGAAGTTCCCGCCGATCATATCGGCCGTGGACACGGCCATTCCCGCCTTTATCGGCTACACCCAGAAGCTCGAGGGGGCGGCGCTCAACAAGCCGCTGCGCATCACGTCGATGGTCGAGTACGAGCAGCATTTCGGCCTGCCGCAAAAAGAGAAGGGCATCGCCGTCACGGCCACCAAAACGCTCGACCCGGCCGGCAACGTGACGGGCCAGAAGTTCACCGCCACGCTGGCCGCCGGCGCCCGTTCCAAGTACCTGCTGTACTACGCGATGCAGATGTTCTTCGCCAATGGCGGCGGCGCGTGCTACGTCGTCTCGGCCGGGCTGTACGCGGAGCCTTCCGCGCTCAAGGAGGCGGAGCTGCTCGCCGCCCTCAACGCGCTGGAGATCGTCGACGAGCCGACGCTGATCGTCATCCCCGAGGCGCAGGGCCTGGGCATCGATGACTTCAGCAAGATCAACAACGCGGCGCTGGCCCAATGCGCCAAGCTCAAAGACCGCTTTGTGATCATGGACGTGCATGGCGGCGCCGCGTCGCCGGGCGACCCGGCCGCCAGCATCGTCGATATCGTCAAGGCCTTCCGCGACAAGCTCGGCATCAACAACCTGAAATACGGCGCCGCCTACGCCCCCAATCTGGACACGGTGCTCGACTACGCGTTCGACGAAACCGCCACCAAGGTCAATTATTTCGAGCCGATCGACGCCCAGGCCACCTCGATGAAGGAGCTCGACAAGCTGGCCGAAAAAAACAGCCTGCTCTACGAGAGCGCCAAGGCGGCCGTGCGCGACATGGCCTGCGTGCTGCCGCCCGGTTCCACCATGGCCGGCATCTACGCCGCCGTCGACGCCTCGCGCGGCGTGTGGAAGGCGCCGGCCAATGTCAGCGTCAACGCCGTCATCAAGCCGAGCATCGAATTCACCAACGCCACCCAGGAGCTGCTCAACGACGATCCCGGCAGCGGCAAGTCGGTCAACGCGATCCGCCCCTTCACCGGCAAGGGCACGCTGGTGTGGGGCGCGCGCACGCTGGCCGGCAACGACGCCGAATGGCGCTACATCAACGTGCGGCGCCTGTTCATCTTCATCGAGGAATCGTGCAACAAGGCCTGCGCCGACTTCGTGTTCGAACCGAACGACGCCAACACCTGGGTGCGGGTGCAGGCCATGATCGAGAACTTCCTCACCGTGTTGTGGCGTCAGGGCGCGCTGCAGGGCGCCAAGCCCGATCACGCCTTCTACGTGGCGGTGGGGCTCAACAAGACCATGACGGCGCAGGACCTGTTCGAGGGCCGCATGATCGTCGAGGTCGGGCTGGCGGCGGTGCGGCCGGCCGAATTCATCATCCTGCGCTTTTCGCACAAGCTGGCGCAATCGTGATCCGGGGCTTCATCCACCATCCACGCAAGGAGTAGATCATGGCACAAGAATATCCCATTCCCCGCTTCCACTTCCAGGTCGACTGGGGTGGCGCCAAGATCAGTTTCACCGAGGTGACCGGCCTGGTGATGGAGCGCGAAAAAATCGAGTACCGCCACAGCGACAGCAAGGACTTCAACAAGATCGCCATGCCGGGCATGATGAAGAACGCGAACATCACGCTCAAGCGCGGCAAGTTCGAGGGCGATTTCGACTACAACAAGTGGATGGACGAAGTGGCCAACGAACGCTCGGAGGGGCGGCGCGACGTCATCATCCGGCTGCTCAACGAGAAGCACCTGCCGGTGGCGGCATGGTCGGCCACGCGCTGCTTCCCGGTCAAGATCAGCGCGCCGGACCTGAAGTCGGACGCCAACGAGACCGCGATCGAGACGCTGGAGATCGCCCACGAGGGCTTGAAGCTGATGAAGATCTGAGCCGGCCGCGGACATGAGCGACTACTATCCGCCGTGGAGCTTCTACTACCGGGTCGAATTCGGCGCCAGCAAGAACAAGAACGACGTGCGCTTTCAGTCGGCGTCGGGCCTGAGCGTGGAATACGACATGGAGGAGTTCAAGGAGGGCGGCGAAAACCGCTATACCCACAAGCTGCCGGGCCGCACCAAGTACGCCGACCTGGTGCTCAAGCGCGGCATGCTGACCGATTCGGCGTTGATCGCCTGGTTCATGGACGCCTTCCGCGACCGCGTGTTCGTGCCGACCGACGTCAACGTGATCCTGATGAACCAGGCCGGCGAGCCGCTGCGCACCTGGAAGATCCTGCAGGCGATACCGAAGAAGTGGTCGGTCAGCGACTTCAATTCGGGCGAGAACACGGTGGTCATCGAGACCATGGAGCTGTCTTACCGCTATTTCAACATCCAGTAGCACCGAGGGGGGCGCCATGCCGATAGAAATCAGGGAACTGCATATCAAGGTGGCCGTCACGGGCACCGGCCCGGCGCAGTCGGGCGGCGGGGGCGCAGGCGCGGGCGCGACCGCCGGCGACGCTGCCGGCGAACGGGCGCAGCAAGCCATCGTCGCCCAGTGCGTCGAGCAGGTCCTGCGCATCCTGCAAAACAAAATGGAGCGCTGATGGCCACCCAGGGCAAACTTGAGAAGATGCTGATCCTGGCGTTCGAGACCTCGGCCGCGGCGGAGACCGGCGGCAAGCTCGATGCCAAGGGCAGCTTCGAGGCGTTGATCAATCCGGAGACCTACACGCTGCAGTACAAGGTCAAGACGGCCGAGGGCCAGGGCCAGGGCAGCAGCGGCGCCCAGCAGAAGTTCGCCTACACGATGCCGGAGGAACTGGAGTTCGAATTTTTGTTCGACAGCACCGGCATCATCGACGGCAAGCCAAACAGGGACGGCGTGTTCGGCCAGGTCGACGCCTTCCGCAAACTGCTGACCGAATACCGTCCCGATTCGCACGAACCGTTCCACCTCAAGCTGGTCTGGGGGAACCTGGTGTTCAAGGGCAGGGCGGTCGAGCTGGGGATCACCTATAAATTGTTCAACCCCGACGGGCAACCGATACGCGCGCTGGCCAAGACCAAGTTCAAGGGCAGCATCGAGGAGCAGAAGCGCATCGCGAAGGAAGACCGGCGTTCGCCGGACCTGACCCACGTGCGCACCGTGCGCGCCGGCGACCGGCTGCCGCTGATGTGCTTCAAGGTGTATGGCGATCCGCGCCACTACCTCGACGTGGCGCGCGTCAACGGTCTGTCCGACCTGCGCGCGCTGGTGCCGGGCCAGCAGCTGGTCTTCCCGCCGCTGGACAAGGAAGGGGCGGCGCGATGAACGACGGCTCCATCACGCCCGGCGCCGAAAAGGCCGACGTCTGCACCTTCGCCCTGCTGGTCGACGGCAAGGACGTCTCCGGTCAGTTCCACGTGATGCTGGTGGAGGTCAACCGCGAATTGAACCGCATCCCGGCCGCCACCATCGAGCTAAAGGACGGCGACGCCGCCCAGGCGACCTTCGCCGCCAGCGAGACCGAACATTTCATCCCCGGTAAAAAGATCGAAATCAAGCTCGGATACCAGGCCAGGAACGAGACCGTGTTCAAGGGCGTGATCGTGCGGCACGGCATCCGCGTGCGCAAGAACGCCAGCCAGCTGATCGTCGATTGCCGCGACGAGGCGGTCAGGATGACGACCGAGCCGGCCACCCGCCACTTCCAGGCTAAGACCGACGCCGAGGTGATCGAACAACTGGTCGCCGCGCACGGACTGGCGCACGAGGTGGAGTCGAGCGGCGCGCCGGTGGCGGAACTGGTGCAGTTCCAGGCCAGCGACTGGGACTACATGCTGTGCCGCGCGGAGGCCAACGGCATGGTGGTGCTGGCCGACGACGGCAAGATCAGGGTGATGCGCCCGGCCACCAGCGCCGCCGAGGCGCTGAGCGTGCGCTTTGGCGCCAGCCTGATCGAACTCGATGCGGAGATCGACGCGCGCTGGCAGAGCAAGGCGGTCAACGCCAGCAGTTGGAACGCCGCCGACCAGAAGCTGCTGGTGGCCGAGGCCAGCGAGGGGCCGGCCGGCTCAAGCGGCAACCTGGCGCCGTCGGCGCTGGCGGCGGTGGCCGCCGGCAAGGCGCTGCTGCTGCGCCACGGCGGCGCGCTGCCGCAGGCGGAATTGCAGGCCTGGGCCGACGCGCGGCTGCAGCGCGAGCGCCTGGCCAAGGTGCGCGGGCGGGCGCGCTGCCAGGGGCTGGCCGCGCTCAAGCCGGGCGACGTGATGGCGTTGAACGGCGTGGGCCAGCGCTTCGCCGGCAAGCTGTATGTGTCCGGCGTGCGGCACAGCGTCAGCGGCGGCAATTGGGAGACCGACGTCCAGTTCGGGCTCGAGCCCCGGCAGTTCGCGGCGCTGGCCGAGCTGCGCGCGCCGCCCGCCGCCGGGCTGGTGCCTGGCGTCGGCGGCCTGCAGATCGGCGTGGTCACCGCGCTCGAAGGCGATCCCGCCCACGAGCAGCGCATCGCCGTGCGCCTGCCGTTCGCCGACAACGCCACCGACGGCGTCTGGAGCCGCATCGCCTGCCTCGACGCCGGCAAGGAGCGCGGCAGCTTTTTCCGGCCGGAGATCGGCGACGAAGTGGTGGTCGGCTTCCTCGATGCCGATCCGCGCCACCCGGTCGTGCTGGGCATGTGCCATAGCAGCGCCAAGCCAGCGCCCGAGGCGCCGGCCGACAAGAACCACCTGAAAGGGTATGTCAGCCGCGAGAAATTGCGCATGCTGTTTGACGACGACAAGAAAAGCGCGATGCTCGAGACACCGGCCGGCAACCGCCTCACGCTGTCGGAGGACGCCAAGGGTATCGTCATCGAGGACCAGAACGGCAACAAGATCACACTCGACGACAGCGGCATCAAGGTCGAGAGCTGCAAGGACATGGTGTTCAAGGCCGTCAAGGACATCAAGTTCGACGGGGTGAACATAGAACTGAAGGCCGGCGCCGGGTTCAAGGCGGCAGGCACCGCCACCGCCGAGGTGTCCGGCGCCAGCGCCACGCTCAAGGGCAGCGCGACGGCGGTGATCCAGGGCGGCATGGTGCAGATTAATTAGCCGGGAACCGTTCCACGGTCCGTATCTTCCGTATCTATCATACGTATCCATCATCGAGCGAACAGGGAGAACAGCATGCTGCCAGCCGCGCGCATCAGCGACATGATCGTCAGCCCCGCCACCAGCGGCGTGCCGGCCCCCATCATCCCGCCGGGGGCGCCGACCGTCATGATCATGGGGATGCCCGCCGCGCGCATGGGCGACAGTTGCGGCGCCGACGTCATCATCAAGGGCTCGGCGACGGTGATGATCGGCGGCGTGCCGGCGGCGCGGCTGGCCGACCTCACCGCCGGCGGCGGCACCGTCATCGGCCCCGGCGCGGCCACCGTGCTGATCGGGGGCTGAGCGTGGCGCATGACTATCTCGGCCGCGGCTGGTCCTTTCCGCCGACGTTCAGCCGCGCGCGCGGCGGAGTGGTGATGCTGGAGGACGAAGCCGACATCGCCTCCAGCCTGGAGATACTGCTGACCACCGCGCTGGGCGAGCGTACCATGCTGCCGCGTTACGGCTGCAACCTCGATGAACTGGTGTTCGAAAGTCTCGACACCCGCATGAAGACGCTCATGGCCGACAAGGTGGAGACGGCCATCCTCTACTTCGAGCCGCGCATCGAGGTGGAGCAGGTCGCGCTCGACGACAGCCGCCAGCTCGAAGGCGTGATCCTGATCGAGGTGGTCTACCGGGTCAAGTCGACCAACTCGCGTTTCAACTTCGTCTTCCCGTTTTATAAATTGGAAGGCACGGACATCAACCTCACCACGTCGGTGAATCTTTTGCCATAGCGCGGGTATCCGATGCCTCTCAACGACTGCACGCATAACATCGATCCGTTCAAGCTGGCGCGCGAAGGCTGCAGCCAGGCGCAGCGCCGCGCGCCGGCGCTGGCGCCGGACTACGCGCCGGTCGACCAGCGCGAGCCGGCGCACAGGATGATCTTCGCCCGCGCGTATGCGGCCTATCTGCGGTTTTTCGACGACCAGAACGCGCCCGCCGGCGATTGGGTGGATTTTTTTTCCAGCGACGTCTCCGTGCAGCTGGCCGTGGCGGCGGTGCAGGATATCGATCAATACAAGTTGGCGCAAAAGGCCGCCTTCGATTTCCTCGACAACCTTGACAATGAGTCCGACGCGGAAGGCTTGCGCCTGCGCCTGGGCCGTCTGTTCGGCGCAGCCGCCACGCTGGCCGCGCAACTGGACCGGCTGGCGCGCGATTTGCCGGCGGACCTGCCGTTGCGGGCCATGCTGGTCAACCTCATAGGCAAGCAGCTGGCGCCGGCGCTCAAATCGCTGCTGCTCTACCACCGCGACGGCCTGCCCCCCGTCGCCCTTCCACCCGGGCCCTATCTGACGGAGGCGCCGCCGACGGTGGAGATCCTGGGCGCGGCGCTGACGCTGCCACAAGCGCTGCACGCCGCCGACCGGCCGCTGTCGGCCGATTGGATCAGCGACGACAACGCCACCAGCTGGGCGCAGTATCTGGACAACCTGGCCGATCCGGCGCTGTATCCGCCGACCGGCGTCTACGGCGTTGGCGCGACACTGTTCGAGCGGGTCAACCACATCGCGACCCACAACCTGTTCACCTCCATCTTCGACCGGCTGTTGAAGGTGTATGCCCGAGTGGTTGCCGCCGCCGGTGCGGCGCTGCAGGCCAGCTTCACCGACAGCGACGCGCACGAGCCGCATTACGGTCTGTTCCTGGCGTTCCTGCGGCTCTACGAAAGGGTGCGCGCCGAGACCAATACGCTGACCGCGCGCCATATGGACTTTTATTACCGCGAGGTGCTGCACCTGAAAGAGAAGGGCGCGCAGCCGGGCCGCGTGCATCTGCTGGGGGAACTTGCCAGGCAGGTGCCGGCCTACCTGCTGGCCGAGGGAACGCTGCTCAAGGCCGGCAAGGACGCCGGTGGCAAGGAGGCGCTGTTCGAATTGACCCGCTCGACGGTGCTGAACCAGGCGACCGTCGCCTCGCTACAAACGTTGTACCGGCACGACGCCGAGAAGATTGTGGGGAGCGCCGGCCATGACGCCGACCGCCTGTATGCCTCGCCGGTATCGAATTCCGCCGATGGATCGGGCGCGCCGACGCCGCCGGACCAACCCTCGTGGCACCCGTTCCATAACAAGCTCTATGCGGATGGCGCATTGTCCGCCATCGCCATGCCGCCGGCGTCGATCGGCTTCGCGCTCGCTTCGCACCATCTCCTGCTGGCCGAGGGAACGCGCGACATCGAGATCGCTTTCGCGCTGGAAGGCGCCGCGCCGGCCGGCGACATGGCTGCCGATGCGGTCTGCCTGCTGAGCATTGCCGACGGCTGGCTTGAAAAGTCGCCCGCGCACTGGCATGCCGGCGGCGGCCTGCTGCGCCTGACGCTGCGCCTGGACGGCGCCGACCCGGCGATCGTCGCCTGGTCGGCCAAGATCCACGGCGGCCGCTTCGGCGTGGCGCTGCCGGTGATGCAGGTGCTGCTGCGCCAGCGGCCACAGGCCGATTTCGTCTACGCGCGCCTGCAGGACATCGTGGTGCGCACCTGTCACGTCAACGTCAAGGTGACGGGGCTCAAGTCGCTCAGCGTGTCCAACGACTTCGGTCCCGTCGATACCTCGAAACCGTTCCTGCCGTTTGGCGCGCAGCCGGTCGTGAGCAGCGCGGTGACCATCGGCTCGCGCGAAATTTTCCAGAAAAAGCTGGACAGCGCCACCGTGCGGCTGACGTGGCAGGAGCCGCCGCATCCTTACCCGGCCTCTCCACTGCCCACCGTCAGCGTGGCCTTCCTCAGCGGCGGGCAGTGGCTGGCGAGCGGCATCGCGCCGGTCGCGGTGGGCGCGGCGCAAATATCGCTGACGGCGGGCTTGCAACTGCCGGTGAGCGATGCGCCGGATTTGGCGCCGCCGGCCTTTTACGACCACGGCGCGCGCCACGGCTTCATGCGCCTGTCACTCGACAAGGGTTTCGGCCAGACCGCCTACCAGGAAGCGATGTTCGCGTTCCTGCGCGGTTCCAAGGGGGCGACCAACCCGGGCACGCCGCCGCTGGGGCCAAGCTTGGCCGCCATCACGATCGACTACGCGGCCAGCCAGACCATCGTCCTCGATAGCGCCTTGGAGGCGGTGTACGCCCAGCGTCAGGCGCGCTTCTTCCACGTCGGCCCGTTCGGGCAAGCGGAGCGCCACCCGCTGCATGACGACGGGCAGAAGGTGACGCTGGTGCCACGGTTCGCGTTTCAGCGCGCCGATTCCGGCAGCGAGAGCGGCGCCGAGTTCTATATCGGCGTGGCCGGCCTGCGGCCGCCGCAGAACCTGGCGCTGTTGATCGAGGTCGCCCCAGGGACGGCCGATCCGCTGTCGGCCAAACCGGATGCGCATATCGCCTGGAGTTATTTGCGCGACAATGAATGGGTGGCCTTTGGCGGTAACGAGGTGGGCGACGGCACGGCCGGATTGCTCAACTCCGGCATTGTAACGATCTCCGTCCCGCCGGACGCCAGTTCCGACAACACCCTGCTGGCTCCCGGCTTGCATTGGCTGCGCCTATCCGTCACGCGCAAAGTCGACGCCGCGTGCCGCCTGCTGTTGGTCGGCGCGCAGGCGATGGAGGCCCGCTTCACCGATCGTGGTAACGATCCGTCCTTCGCCGCGACGCCTTTGCCGGCCGCCTCGGCAACCAAGCTGGCGGTGCCGGATGCCGCCGTCAAGCAGCTCTCCCAACCTTTTTCCGGCTTCGGAGGACGCGCGGCGGAGGCGCCGGGCGAATTCCAGACCCGGGTCAGCGAGCGGCTGCGCCACAAGGACCGCGCGATCACGCTGTGGGACTACGAACACCTTGTGCTCGAGGCATTCCCGCAGATCTACAAGGTCAAATGCCTGAACCACACCCAATACGAGCCCGGTGGCGGCGGTAGCGGGATTTACCGCGAGCTGGCGCCGGGCCATGTCACCGTCGTTACGGTGCCCAACCAGCTGTCGCAGAACTTGCGCGATCCCCTGCGGCCCTATACCAGCCTCGATCTGCTGGAACGGATCGAGGGCTTCCTGCGTCAGCGCTGCGGCTGTTTTGTGCGCCTGCACGTGCGCAATCCCCAGTTCGAGGAGGTCCGCCTGGCGTTCAAGCTGCGGCTGCGCGATGGCGTCGACGAGTCCTACCACGTCAAGCTGCTGCGCGAGGAGATCATGCGCTTCCTGTCGCCGTGGGCCTACACCGGCGGCGCCAGCCCCACCTTCGGCGGAAAAATCCACAAGTCGGTGCTGATCAACTTTGTCGAGGAACGGCCCTACGTCGACTATGTCACGGACTTCCAGCTGTTCCACGATATCGGTGGCGTGCAGGGCACGGTCGATCTGGCGGAGGTCGGCGGCTCGCTGGCGGTGTCGATACTGGTGTCGGCGCCGGCCGTCAAACACGCGGTCGTGGTGCTGCATCCGCAGGACGTGGCGGGGGCCGCCGAACAATGTCCGTGCGAGGCGTCATGAGCGGCGAATCGACCAGGAGCTCGATCACGATCCCGGCCCTGCCGGCGCCGGGGCCGGCCGCGGACTTCCACGGCCTGCGGCGCGAGGGTATCGGCTTCATCGAGCAGATGTCCAGCGCCGCCTGGACCGACTACAACGCCCACGACCCCGGCATCACCATCCTTGAACAACTGTGTTTCGTGCTGACGGAGCTGGCGTACCGGCACGGTTGGGACATCAAGGACTTGCTGATGTCCGGCGTGCCATCCGCCGACCCGGCGCAACCGTACCCGCATCAAACTTTTTTCACCGCCCGCCAGATATTGACCGTCAGCCCGGCCACGCCGGACGATTACCGCCGGCTGCTGATCGGCCTGGGGCCGGTGCGCAATGCCTGGGTCTTCTGCAAGCAGTGCGCGTGCGACGTGGTCTATTACAGCTACTGCGAACTGGATCGCCAGGTCTACGGTTACGCCCAGCCGCCGGCGGGCGCTTCCTCGTCCAGGCGGGTCGACGTCCATGGACTTTACGAGGTCTTGCTGGAGCTGGAGGCCGACCCGGAATCGGGTGATCTCAACGACGCCAAGGTGGAGCTGGACGCCACGGTCAGCGGCGCCGACGCCAAACCGCACGCGCTGACGCTGGAATTGCGCTTTCCCGACTGGGAGCTGGCGCGCGCCGACGAATGGGGCGCCTTCATCGGCGCCGGCGCCATGGTTGCCGTCAAGCTGCTGTCGCTCGGGGCGACAAGGACCTACGACGTGCTGGCCGATCCGGCCCTCGACGACGCTGGCCGCGACCGGTATCTGCGCCAGCACTGGAACGGCGTGTTCTACCTTGCGTTCGAGGTGGCGTTGGACGGTGCCGTCAAGGTGGTGATCCGCGACGTCGCGCTCCATCTGTTCGGCGACAATCCAACGCGCGCCGCCGCGGACATTGCGCAACTGGGTCAGTTGCTGCGCAACGCCGGCGCGAACGGTGCGCTCGCGCGCTACCGTGCCAAGTCCCGTAAAACCGTGGCGGCGTTGGACGGCTGCCGGAGAACGCTTGCCGCCAGCCGCAGTCTCGACGAGGACTGGTGCCGTGTCGGCACGGTGAAAATCGAGGATGTCGCCGTCTGCGCCGACATCGAGGTGGCGCCCGGCGCCGATATCGAGTGGGTGCAGGCGCAGGCCTGGTTTCACATCGAGCGCTACTTCAACCCGCCCGTGTCGCATTACAGCCTGGCCGAGATGCTCGACGACGGCGTGCCGGTCGAGGAGATCTTCAACGGGCCGGTGCCCGAGGGCGGTTTCCTCAAACAGGAGGAGCTGGCCGCATCCGGCCTGAAGACGGTGCTGCGCAACTCCGACCTGATCAACCTGTTGATGGACATCGACGGTGTGGTCGCGATCGGCAGCCTGCTGCTGTCGAAGTACGACGCCGAGGGCGAATTGGTCAAAGGCGCGGCCGATCCGACGTTGGCCGGCGGCGCGCCGCTATTCGATACGTCCAAGGGCAGCGCCGCGTGGCAGCTGTATATGAGCCCCTTGCATCAGCCCCGGTTGTACTTCAGGCGATCGCGTTTTCTGTTCACAAAAAACGGTTTGCCGTTCCGCGCCCGCATGGACGAAGCGGCGGACACGCTGGTGCAGTTGCAGGGCGAGGCGGAGCGCGGCAAGATCAGGAACGCGTCGCTGGACTTGCCGGTGCCGTCGGGGACGTTCCGTCGCCCGAACAGCTATTACCCGGTGCAGTACGGCTTCCCGGACACCTACGGCATCGGCCCCGCGGGCCTGTCGGCCAACGCCTCGCCGCTGCGCAAGGCACAGGCGCGCCAGTTGCAGGCCTACCTGATGGTGTTCGAGCAGCTGCTGGCCAACGCGGGCGAACAGCTGTCCCATGTGGCCGACCTGTTTTCGCTCGACCCGACCGTGGGCCGCAGCTACTTCGCCAGCGTGCTCGATGCGACGGTGATCGCTGCCCATGACGACGTGGTGCAGGACCTGACGGCCGGGAAGCTCGACGCGATGACCGAGACGCCGGCCGAATTCGAGCAACGGCGCAACCGCTTCCTCGATCATCTGCTGGCGCGTTTCGGCGAGGATTTCGGCGAGTACGCGCTGCTGCTCACCAATGCCGGCGGCGCGCGCACCGGAGCGCGCCGCCTGATCGACGACAAGATCGGCTTCCTTGACGGTTATCCTCGCATCAGCCGCGACCGCGCGCGGGCATTCGACTACTCGCGCCGCCCGTGCGCGCCGGACAACGTGGCCGGCATCAAGCTGCGTGTGAGCCTGTTGCTCGGTTACCCGGAGCTTGGCTTTGCCTGGACCATGTCGGCGCCGGCCGGCGTGGGTGGCTATGCCTTGCGCGACCGCTATGGGCGCGTGTGGCTCGAGGGCGCGTTTGCCGCGCCGTACACCGGTGCCGACGACGAGGCGGCGCGCCAGCGCGCGTACGACGCCACCATTGCGCGCCTGAGCCAACCGGAGGCTTATTACCTCGTTAGCCAGGGAGGGAAATTCCGCCTGAAAGTCAGGGACAAGGACGGCGCGCCGATGGGCGCCGCCCCGGACGAATTCGCGTCCATAGCGGCGGCGAGCGAGTCGATGGAGGAGCTTTTTTCCTGGAGCGCCAACCAGCGTGCCATCATCGTTGAGCATCTGCTGTTGCGGCCGAAGTTCCCGGGCGACGCGCTGATCGTCCCGTGTTCCGATGGTGGATGCACCGGCTGCGACGATGGCGATCCGTACTCGTTCCGTGTCAGCTTTGTCATGCCGGGATGGACCGCGCCGTTCAACGACAATCTGGACCTGCGCGGCTTTGCCGACCGGACGGTCCAGCAGGAGCTGCCCTCGCATTTACTGGCCAAGGTGTGCTGGGTGGGTAACGATGGTTTCATCGTCGATCCCTGCGAGCCGGTGGTGGCCGGGGTGGCCGCGCTGCTGGAAGCGGAAGGAGTCACCGCCGACGGCGAGCGTCCTGGCGCGGTCGCCGCCTGCGCCTGTGCCGAGGCGCTGTACGAGGGCTTTTCGGCGGTCTTCAATAGCTGGTACGAGGATAAGACGCTGACGTTCTGGCGGCGCGACGCGCTGGAGGCGGCGCTGGTCGACGCCTTCGCCGGCAAGCCGCAGGCGGCCGACTTCTCGTGCACGATGGTGTTGGAAGATGCGTTGTTCGCCAAGGTCAGGAACTTGATGCTCGCGCATTTCGCCGACGTGGTGCTGACCGGCTGGCAGTTTGAGCGTTTCGAGAACGCGTGGTGCGCGTGGCTGGAGGCGAACGCGCGGTTCGACTGGAGCACCGAACGGCCGCAGGCCCGCGTGCAAGCCATCCTGCGCGAGGGCATGGACGCCTTGCCGGCGGGCGGCGAAGCGGCGCTATGCGCCTGCGCCGCCGCCATCGTCGCCAGTCGCGGGATCGCTTTCGACGCGTGGATCGAGGCGAACATGGCGGAAGGTAGGGCACCCGCCGGATTTACCTCCTTCGCACCGGACCCGGTGCAGCTATGCGCCGGCATGGGCTTCAAGGCCGATACCGCCGCGCGCATCGAAGAGCTGTTGGCGTCGCGTTACGCGGCCTACACTGAGGTCTCCTACCGTTTGCGGGTGCTACTGGCCTTGTTGGCGGGACTGCGAAATGTCTACCCCGGCGCCACGCTGCACGACTGCGACGACGGCAGCGATCTGAACCCGGTCCGCCTGGGCAGCACGGCGCTGGGCCGCCAGCGGCGGCGCAACCCGGCGACTGCGCCCGAAGTGGAAGTCGTGCCCGATCCCGCGCCCGAGCCGTTACCGCAGCCTGCACCCGACCCTGTACCCGAGCCGATACCCGATCCGTCACCGGCTCCAGCACCGCAGCCTGCGCCGCTGCCAGAGCCATCCCCGACGCCGGACGCGATCGCGGCAGCGCCCGACCGTGCGCCAAGGAAGCGGGCCAAGGCCCCGAAAGATAAAAAATAGGCAGTCCAACTCATACGTCACTTTTGAAAGACGGTGCTGAACATGAAAGCTGTCCAAGACACTTATCCGCTTTTCGAAGCCAATCAGGTGTTGTCCAACCTGCACCTGAACCAGCTGTTCGACTATCTGGGCGAGCAGGAACGCCTGACCCGCGCCAATTTGATCGGCATCGGCATCTCCTGTGGCCTGACGCTCAAGCTCGACGACGCCACCACCACGCTCCATCTGGCGCCGGGCTGCGGCATCACCACCGAGGGTTATCTGGTCGTCGAAGCCGATCCCGTGGCGCTGACCTCCTACCGCGAATACAACCTGCCGTTGGATATCGACTATCCGCTCCTGCGCGACAAAAGCCAACCGGGGCGGCCCGCCTATCCGATGTGGGAACTGTTCCCGGCGGGCGAGCCGGAGGTGACCGCCCTAAGCGCGCCGAGCGGCTTCCTGTCCAACAAGGCGGTGCTGCTGTTCGTGGAGCTGAAAAAAGAAGGCCTGCGCAATTGCAGTCCGAACGACTGCAACGACCGCGGATCGCAACTGGCGGTGACGGTGCGGCGCCTGCTGATGGCGGCCACGGACCTGGACAAGGTCATTGCCGAAGGCGCGGCGGAGGGCGGCGGCCTGACGACTTCGGACCTTGAGGCGCGCATGCTGGCGCGCCTCAAGCTGCCCGACCTGCGCCTGCCACGCTACGACCTGCCAAATTCCTCGCCAACGACGACGGAGCACGTGCTGTCGGCTTTTCGCGCGGTCTTCCACGACGCCAAACTGGCGAAGGGCACCGGCGAGGCGCTGAGCGCCGCCTACGCCGCTTTCGCTCCCATGCTGCTCGACCGCTATCCGGCCGATCCGTTCTCGGGCTTCGCCGCCAAGCTGGGCTTCCTCGATGACGGCTACGGGACCACGGCGCAGATCGGATTCCTCCAATACTATTACGACCTGTTCGACGATCTGCTGCGGGCGTACGACGAAATGCGCTGGAAAGGCGTCGAACTGCTGTGCGCCTGCGTGGCATCGGACCTGCTGTTCCCGCGCCACCTGATGCTGGGCGTGCCGCGCGCCGATGGCATCAACGCCGGCTTTTACCGCAACGGCTTCCAGCCCGCCTGCGCCGGCGACCAGTTGCGCGACGAGTTCGTGACGCTGTTCGCGCGCCTGGTCGGCATGGTCGACAGCTTCACGCACCAGCCGACGCTGCCCAAGCAGGATACCTCGACGCCGCAGGACAACCGGATACGGCTGACGCCCAGTTTCCTCGGCCCCGGACCGGTCGGGGACAAAGCGCTGCCTTATTACTACGCGCTGGACGGATCGCCGCCACTGCACCATTTGTGGAGCCCAGCGCGCGGGCGCCGTCTCCGTGCCAACCATACGCTCGGCTACCGCAGCACCGAGTACACGCCGGCGGCGCCGCTGTTCGTCACCGAGGCGCTGCGCTTCGACCTGGAGCCGCACAACTTCCTGCGGGTGGAGGGCCATCTGGGCCGGCCGTACCAGCAGGTGGTTAATACCTTGCTGACGTTCCGGACGCGTTACCGCCTGCCGATCGAGGTGCTGGCGTTGCGCACCGGCGCGTTCGAGGAGGACGCGCCGTTGAACGACAAGGACGCCGCCAGGTTCCCGGATCTGGAAACGCTGTACGACGTCCTGCGGGAGGACGTGCTGACCACGCTGGCGGAGGGCATCCGCGTGATGTACGACGTCGCGGCACAAACGGATCTGCCGGCGGGCACGCCCAAGCACTTCCTGCTCAAGCAGCGCGCGCCGCAGTTCACCTTTGACGCCAACACCCTCGGCGCGTGGTACGAAAAATACCTCAATGCCTTCATGTCCCGGCCGTACATCGAGGTCGATCAAAAACAGATCGACGTGAACGCCATCATCATGCTGTACTGCTCGATTTTCACGGGGGTGACGGGGTTGTCGCCGAACTTCTTCGCGCATGTGGTCTCGATTTACTACATGACCAAGCTGGCGCAGACGCTGCCCGCCACGCTCGCGGCGATGGCGTTCGCCGACTTCGAGAACAAGTGCGAGGACCTGATCGCGCTGACCCACCACTTCCGCGACCAGCAGGCCGGCACGGTGGCGGCGGATCTGCAGCAGTACATGCCGGCGGAGGAGTTGATCGACCATTTCGACAGGGTCTTGAATGGCTGTCATCTCGACGCGATCCGTGCGCTGCATGACGATATGCTGCGGCGCATACGCGAACTGAAGCAGCAGCATGTGCTGGCCTACTTCCTGCAAAAGCACCCTGGCATCGAGCACAAGGCGGGCGTGCCGCTGGGTGGCACCTTCATCGTCGTGTACCACGGCGACGGGCCGCCGCCCGGACCGGGCGGCGCGGCGACGGACTTCCTGGTGGCGGCGCCCGGAGGCGAGCGCGGACAGCCGGCCACGCGCGGCGCCGCCAGGCGGCCGGCACGCGCGGAGGCGATGCGGCGCGCGGTCGAGCGCCTGGGCAGCGACAACCGCTACGCCGGCGACGCCGATGTCCAGATCCTGATCAGCGCCCTCGTCGATGACGACGCCGGCTTCGCCGCGGCCGGTCCCGCCGCGTTCGCGGCCACGCCGATCGCCGACTTCGCCGACGGTATCGCCAACGGCACGGTGGTGGCGGACTTCTTCCTGCCGTACCGCTGCGGCGGCGACGGCAGCGCCATCCAGTACGTGCTGCCACAGCCGCCGCTCGGCCTTTCCATCGCGCTCGGGTGCACCGATGCCAAAGGCGTCGCCTCCGCAACGCTCACGCCCGAAGGCGGCATGCAACCGGTCAGCTACCAGCTCGACGGACAGCCATATAAAAAGCTGGACGGGCCGATAGCGCTGGTGGTCGGCGAGCACACGCTGGTCATTCGCGACAGCGCCGGCGCGGAATCGGCGCCGCAGCAGGTGTCGGTGCCGTCGACGCTACGACTGGACAAGGAGAGCTATGTCGACGACCTGTCGGCCATGACCTACCAGGTCGGCGTTCCGGTCGTCGGCGGTGTGATGCCTTATACCAGCGACACCGGCGCCATCGACATCAACACCTATCTCTCCAAGCCGGTCGCCAGCGGCGAGGCGGTCAAGGTGGTGGTGCGGGACAGCGCCGGCTGCGAGGCGTCCGCCGAATACCGGCACGAGGTCAAGCGCCAGTGCGACCTGCCTTGCGAAGGCATCGCCCAGCGCGGCGGCTATCGCTTCTGGCTGCCCGACGAGGACCCCGCGCGGCCGTTCAAGAACTTTGGCATGGAGGTGGAGGCGTTCAGCTTCACCTTCAAGGACGGCAAGTCGGTCGACCTCCGCGAGGGCGTGGAGGAGATCCTGTCCAATACCTCCGCCGATGAGCTCAACCAGTCCTACGAAAAGGTGGTGCGCGCGTGGATCAAGAGGATCAACGACCTGGTCGCGCAAGCCATCGGCACCAAGGATTGGCTGATCCTCGAATACGACGTCAAGACGGCCGGCATGCCGGTGCTGTGGATCGAGGCCTTCGAGTGCCTCGACTTCGACATCCGCATCGATCCCTTCTACCAGCGCCCCGGTTCGCCGGACGGCAGCATCAAGTTCGCCTACGATCCGTCGGCCACCACGATCACGATGGCCGATAGCGATCATGTGGTGCCGGCCTTTAACGTGAGCCACATCGACAAGTGCGATCCCGGTCGGCCGCGCACGCAGGCGTGCAAACCGCTGGACCTGGAGCTGAAGATCACCGCCCAGCTGGGACGGGGCGGAATCACGCTCGGCGTCGACGCGACGGGCGCCGACCAGCCGGTCCTGTACACGTGGGAAGTGCAGGACTGCGCCCCGCCCATCGCCTTCGGCAAGGCCGCCACGGTGCAGCTGGTGTCGCGCACGCCCATGACCAAGGGCATAAGGTTGTGCGCCTACACCAAGTACGGCTGCCTGCGGCTTGCCGTCAGCCAGATCAACCTGGGCTAGGTGGCCATGCGAACCGTCCATCCCCACACCATCCGCAAGCAGACCTTCGAGGTGCTGGTGGCCGGCAGCGAAGCGGACGCGCTGTCGCTGCAGCACCAGCTGGCCGCTCTGGCGGCGTCGCTGACGCCGGTGATCGAACAGGCGCTGGACCGGCACGCGCCCGAACAGGCCGTCGTGCGGATCGACAGGCTGGAGGTGGAGGTTGGCAGCGTCGCGCTGGCGCGGCTGGAGCAGGAACTGCCGGCGATGCTGCGGCGCGGGCTGGAGGACGCCTTGAGCGCGCGCCTGGCGTCGGCCAGCGCCGGCGAGGACAAGCGCGGCATCGGCATCACGCAGGCGCTCGACGAGGCGCTGGCGTACTTCCTTCGTTACGCGACCCTGCCGGCGTCGACGCACCTGCCGGCGGGGCGCGATTTCGAGCGGGTGCTGTTCGACGCCTGGCAAGGCACCGGCTCCAGCTTCGGCGTGGCCAGGCCGAAGGCCGGCTTGTTCGGCGGCGCCGGCGCGCCGTCCGTGGCGCCGGCGCTGTTGGCGGCGCTGCGCGCGGGCGGTGCGCTCGATCGGCTGGGGCGGCAGTTTTCCCCGGCCTTCCAGCATGCGCTGGTGGCGCGGTTGACGCCCGCGCTGGCGCCGACTTTGCTGTCGGCCTTGCGCTATCTGGGCACACGCGAGCAGGGCGCCGCGCTGGCCGCCGCCGAGCGCTTGCTGTGCCGCGCCGCGCTGGAGCTCTCGCTCGACGACAACGCCGCCATCGACGGCCTGCCGATGCGCGAGGCCTTGTGGCGCGGCGTGCCGGAGCGCGCGGCGCGCGCCGCGCTGTCGCTCGTGCAGCGCGCGCAGCTCGACCAGCGGCCGGCCGCCGCCTTGCTCAAGACCGCGCCCGCGCCGTCCGCCGCGCGCGACGCCACGCAGCCCCCCGCGCCGCCGACACCGTCCGGCGACGAGCACCCGGACAGCCAGCACGGCATCTATATCGACAACGCCGGGCTGGTGCTGCTGCATCCCTTTTTGCCGGCGCTGTTCGAGGAGCTGGGACTGGCGCGCGATGGACAACTGCGTGATCCGGACCGCGCGCTGGCGGTGCTGCACTTCCTTGCCAGCGGCCAGCCGCAGGCACCCGAATACGCGCTGGCGCTGCCCAAGTTGCTGTGCCAATTGCCGTTGACGGCGCCGGTCGAGCAGGGCCCCGCGCTGGGCGCCGCCGAACAGGCCGAGGCGAATGCGATGCTGGCGGCGGTGATCGGGCACTGGAGCGCGCTGCGCGGCACCTCGCCCGATGGCCTGCGTGGCGCCTTCCTGCTGCGGCCCGGTAAATTGCGCGAGCGTGGCGGCGAGTGGCTGTTGCAGGTGGAGCGGCAGACCACCGACATCCTGCTCGGCGAGCTTCCATGGGGCTATTCGGCGGTGCGCCTGCCGTGGATGACGGGCATCCTGTGGGTGG
Organism: uncultured Duganella sp.; assembly: GCA_963513825.1. Taxonomy (GTDB): domain Bacteria; phylum Pseudomonadota; class Gammaproteobacteria; order Burkholderiales; family Burkholderiaceae_D; genus Rugamonas. The sequence continues at coordinate 31,175 of CAUPRW010000003.1, read as the reverse complement.
AGTGGAATTAGCATGGGCGCCACCGCGGACAAGGTCAGCACCACCACCACGCCGGCGACCGCCCACAAGGCGGGCCGCGGCGCCGGCGGCGCGTTCTTCCCGCCCAAGCCGGCGGCGCTGAAGGTGCAGGCCAAGGCGGTCGTCAACCAGCCCGGCGACAGCTTCGAGCGCGAGGCCGACCGCATGGCCGACCATGTGATGCAGGCGCCGGCCGTCTCCGGGTGGGCCGGGGGCACCGGTTCGTCGTGGGCCGGTCCCGGTGGCAGCGGCATGGTGCCGCACGAGGAGCGGCGCTGGGACAAGGCGCCGCTGATGCGCAAGGAGACCGGCGCGGCGCCGGCGGTCGACAACGCGACCCAGTCGGCGCTGAGCGCCAGCCTGGCCGGCGGCAAGCCCTTGCCCGGCGAGGTGCGCGGCTTCATGGAACCGCGCTTCGGCGCCGACTTCGGCAAGGTGCGGGTGCACGACGACCGCAAGGCCGCCGGACTGAGCAACCGTCTGAGCGCGCGCGCCTTCACCTACGGCAATCACGTGTTCTTCGGCGCCGGCCAATACCAGCCGGGCAGCGGCGCGGGCAAGCACCTGCTGGCGCACGAGTTGACGCACACGCTGCAGCAGGGCGGCGCCGTGCGGCGCAGTCCGCTGGTGACGACATCCAGCGCCACGCCGGCGATCCAGCGCTGGGGCGTGTCCGACGCGCTCGGCTACTTCACCGACCACGCCCACCACATCCCCGGCTTCCGCCTGCTGACCATCGTGCTCGGCTTTAACCCGATCAACATGAAAAGCGTCGACCGCAGCGCCAGCAACATCCTGCGCGCGCTGGTCGAGGTCGTGCCCGGCGGCGGCCTGGTGTCGCAGGCGCTCGACAACCACGGCGTGTTCACCCGCGCCGGCGCCTGGGTCGAGCAGAAGCTGGGGGCGCTGGGCGACATCGGCGCCGACATCGTCGCCGGGCTGGCCGCCTTCATGGACGGCCTGAGCTGGGACGACATCTTCGACCTCGGCGGCGTGTGGGACCGGGCGGTGGCGATCTTCACCAATCCGATCGCGCGGCTGGTCTCGTTCGGTTCCGGGGTGGTGGTGGAGTTGCTGGCGATGGTGAGGGAAGTGGTGCTGCTGCCGCTGGCGGCGCTGGCCGAGGGCACGGCCGGCTACGACCTGCTCAAGGCCGTGCTGGGGCAGGACCCGGTGACCGGGGCCAAGGTGGCGCGCTCGCCGGAGGTGTTGATCGGCGGCTTCATGAAGCTGATCGGCCAGGAGGAGGTGTGGCAGAACATCCAGAAGGGCAACGCCGTCGCCCGCGCCTGGGCCTGGTTCCAGGGCGCCATGGCGGGCTTGATGGGCTTTGTCTCGGCCATTCCCGGACAGATCGTCGATACCCTCAACAGCATCACTTGGGAGGATGTGCTCACTTTGGGCGGGCTGTTCCGCAAGGTCGGCACCGCGTTCGCCAACTTCGCGGGACAGTTTTTCAGCTGGGCCGGCGCGCAGGTGATCACCTTGCTGGAGATTATCTTTTCAGTGGTGGCGCCGGGGGCGATCCCCTACGTCAAGAAGGCGCAGGGGGCGTTTCGCAGCATCATCCAGAATCCGATCGGCTTCGTCGGCAACCTGGTGCGCGCGGGGAGGATGGGTTTCCAGCTGTTCGCCTCGAACATCGGCGAGCACCTGAAGGCGGCGCTGATCAAGTGGCTGACCGGGCCGCTGGCGGCGGCCGGCGTCTACATGCCCAAGGCCTTCACCCTGATCGAGGTGCTCAAGCTGATCCAGTCGGTGCTGGGGCTGACGTGGCAAAACATTCGCGGCAAGCTGCTCAAGATCATTCCCGAGCCGGTGCTGGTGGTGCTCGAAAAGACCGCGTCGGTGCTGGTGACGCTGGTGCGCGACGGCCCGGCGGCCGCCTGGCAGGAGATCAAGAACGAACTCAACGAACTGAAGGAGACCATGATCGCCAAGGTGATCGAGATGGTCACCACGCAGATCGTGCAGGCGGCCGTGACCAAGCTGGTGATGATGATGAATCCGGCCGGCGCGGTGATCCAGGCCATCATCGCCATCTACAACACGATCACCGTGTTCGTGCAAAAGATCAGCGAGATCGGCGCGGTGGTGGCCGCCTTCATCGATTCGATCTCGGCCATCGCCGCCGGGCAATTGGCCGGCGCCGCCAAGAAGGTCGAGCAGACCATGGCCAAGGGCTTGAACGTGGTGATCCCGTTCCTCGCCAAGTTCGCCGGGCTCGGCGGCATTCCGGACAAGCTGGTCGCGCTGCTCAAGAAAATCCGCGCGCCGATCGACAAGGGCATGGACAAGATCGTCGCTTGGCTGGGGGCCCTGCTCAAGAAGCTGGGCGCCGCCGCCAAGAGGCTGCTCAATTGGTGGACCAAGAAAAAGCCGATCGCGGGCGGCGACACGCCGCATACGCTGACCTTCGAGGGCAAAGGCAGGGGCGCGAAACTGGTTGTGCGTTCGGTTCCGCAACTGCCGTCGCAATTCCTGGGCAAGGAAGCGACGCGCGCCAAGAAGACGGGCAAGGAGCGTTCGGAGCCGGTCGATACGGTCAAGGGAATGGAAAAGGGTATCCAAAAATTGCAGGACCAGCTGGTGATACTCGACGGTAAGACCGCGCCCACCCCCGCGGCCCAGGCCGCCAACGAGGCCGATGGCTTGATGACCCAGCTGGACGGCGAATTGCTCACGCTGAGCACCTTCATTGGCGGCAAGCTGGTCGAGTGGGGCGGCGACCCCGATATCGGGGCGGCGGAAATTCAGTTGCCGCGCGGTGAATTCACCGTGACGCAAAAGCGTGGCATCGCCCAGGCCCACATCGCCCGTGGTGGCAAGAATGCCGACGATATCGTCGCCGACACCAGGAACCGCATGATCAATCTGGAGGAAAGCAGCAGCCTGGCGCGACGGCATGTGATCTCGTCCCACGATATCTCGCAGGACTACGTGACTTCGCTCAATGGAAAGAAAGCGTCGCAAGGCAAGTTGTTGCTGGAACAACGGGCTTCCGTGCCCGAGGCCCGCGTGCCGGTCAGCGCCTTGAAAGCCGATGCGCTGCAAAAGGCGGCCACCAAGCGCTACAACGCGTTCTTCGGCTACGTCCGCAACTTGTTCATCGGTGATAGCCGCGAGAACAGCATGTTGCAGGAAAACCTCGATACCAAACATCCGGAAATGGCAAACAATCCCGCCAAGCTCGATGAACATATCCGCCATGTCAAACGGGCTTGGGCAATGAACCCGGAGATGATCATCTCCGGCCTCAAGAAGAACTAAACCGTCCATGTCAGCGATCAACCTGCAAACCTCGCTGCGCTACCTGCGCGCCATCATCGTCGCCCGGTTGCGGGACGCGCCCCCGGCCGAGCTGGAACGTTCGGTCAACGACACGGCATGGCTCGACGACGGCTCGCCGTTCGCCTTGTTCATCGAGCGCCACCGTCCCGGGTTCGAAGAATACATCGTGCTGTTGCTGGCGCTGGCGCCGAACGTGCATCCGACTTTCCTCAGTGACACGGTTAGCTCCTGCCTGCCCGAGGGCGGCGACTTTCCGGCCTTTGGCGGGATGCGCGCCGGCGCCCACCGTGGCGTGCTGCCGACCGGCGAGACGGCGCAATTCATCCTCGCCGGCGACGACCTGGTCAGCAGACTGGAAGTGCAGCGCATGTTCGGCGGCGGCCACTGGTTCGCGCGCCAGCGCATCCTGTCGCTGGAACCGGTCGCCGCCGGCGAACCGGCCATGAGCGGGCGGTTGATCCTGGCGCCCGAGGTGCTGGAGTTGCTGACGATAGGCGAGGTGGCCAAGCCGCGCTTCAGCAGCGAATTCCCGGCCGAGTTGCAACAGACGGAGTTGGATTGGGACGACCTCGTGCTCAACCCGGAGACCGGCAAGCAGATCCGCGAGATCGAGCATTGGACCGTCCACAAGGAGACGCTGCTGCGCGACTGGGGCATGGGGCGCAAGATGCGGCCCGGCTATCGCGCGCTGTTCTACGGCCCGCCCGGCACCGGCAAGACGCTCACCGCCACCTTGCTGGGCAAGCGAACGGGGCTCGACGTGTACCGCATCGACCTGTCCCGGGTGGTGTCCAAATTCATCGGCGAGACCGAGAAGAACCTGGCCAAGCTGTTCGACAAGGCCGAGAACAAGCAATGGATATTGTTTTTCGACGAGGCCGACGCGCTGTTCGGCAAACGCACCGACATCCGCGACGCGCACGACAAGTATGCCAACCAGGAGGTGGCGTATTTATTGCAGCGGATCGAAAGTTACAACGGCCTGGTGATCCTGGCGACCAACCAGCGCGCCAATATCGACGACGCCTTCGTGCGGCGCTTTCAATCGATCATCCATTTTCCGCTGCCGGGCGCGACCGAGCGCGAGGCGATCTGGCGCATGACCATGCCGCCGCAGATCGGCCTGGCCGGCGACGTGTCGTGGCCGGCGGTTGCCGCCAACCATCAAATCAGCGGCGCCAACATCCTCAATATTTGCCACCATTGCGCGTTGCAGGTGCTGGCCAACGACGGGCGCGAACTCGACCACGCCATGCTGGAGGCGGCCATCATGCGCGAGTACGTCAAGGAGGGGCGGGTGGTCTGAGTCCCTTACTGCGTGCCGAGGCGCTGGAGGATGGCGCAATCGGCCGCCGTGTGGACTTCGGTGCACAGCTCGCGCAATTGCAGCAACTGCCGCTGCAGGTCTTGCAGCTGCGCGATCCGCTCGGCGACGTCGACGACGTGCTTGTCGAGCAGGGCGTTGACGTCGCCGCAGCTGCGCTCCGGATGGTCGCGGAAGGCCAGCAGGCTGCGGATCTCGTCGAGCGCCATGTCGAGCGAACGGCAATGGCGGATGAAGCGCAAGCGCTCCAGATGATCGCCGCGATACAGCCGGTAGTTGCCGTCCGAGCGCGCCGGCGCCGGCAACAATCCCTCGCGCTCGTAGTAGCGGATCGCCTCGACCGTATAGCCGGTGCGGGTGGCGAGTTCGCCGATTTTCAGTGCGTCCTGTTCCATGGGCTTGACCTTGTAGCTACTTCAGGGTTTCTAATGGAGACTATACAGGAAAGGAGTCCCCATGTCTGACTGTTGTTCTGGAGGATGCGGCCCGGCCAAGCCGGTGGTCGATCCGCGCTATCGGCGTATTTTATGGATCGCGCTGGTGGTCAACGCCTTGATGTTCGGGGTGGAGTTGGCCGGCGGCCTGGGCAGCGATTCGGTTGCCCTGCTGGCGGACGCCGTCGACTTTTTGGGGGACGCCGGCAACTACGCCCTGTCCTTGCTGGTGCTCGGTTCGGCGGCGGTCTGGCGCTCGCGCACGGCCTTGTTCAAGGGCTTGACGATGGGAGCGTACGGCGTGTTCGTGCTGGCCAAGGCGGCCTGGCATATTTATTCCGGGCCGGTGCCCGAGCCGGTGTTGATGGGCAGCATAGGCTTCGCCGCGCTGGTGGCCAATGGCACGGTTGCGGCCTTGTTGTACGCGTACCGGGACGGCGACGCCAATATGCGTTCCGTCTGGCTGTGCACGCGTAATGACGCGATCGGCAATATCGCGGTCATGCTGGCGGCGTTAGGCGTGTTCGGCACCGGCAGCGGCTGGCCCGATATCGGCGTAGCGCTGGTGATGGGCTGCCTGGCGCTGAGCGCCGCCAGGCAGGTCGTCACGCGCGCGCGAACGGAAATGTCCACCGCCCCGAACCCATTGACCACGTAGATCACGTAGATGACGTAGATGAAGTAGGGCGGATTAGGCGGCACGCCGTAATCCGCCGTGCCCGCGCCGCCGTTGGCCGCATCAACGGCCCAAGCAAGCCGCGCGCAAACGTCGGATCACGCATCGCCAATGGTCCCAACGCGGCCGTCAGGGCAGCTTGCCGGCGCCGGCGTTCGCCGGCACGGCCGTCTGCGCCGCAGTCGCCGTCTGCAAAGCATAAACATACGGCGGCGTCCACAAATTAGCCGCGCTTGGCGGCGCATATCCGCACTGTCCATCGACCGCGTTCGTACCCGAGCGGTCGCTGGTGAAAACATGCCCCGACGAACGGAACCCGAGGAAACTCTTACCCTTGATGACCTTGCCGCAGAAGTCCTCCAGCTTCAAGCCCTCAATCGTATAGTAGTTATTCTGCAGCAGCATGTTGGACTGGTAGCGCGCGTCGCTGCCGCCCTCGAACTTGATGTCGGCGTTCTTGGTCGTGGTGCTGCCGCTCACCATGTTGTTAAACATGTGCACCTGCCCATAGCGGTTCAGCGGCAGCCGCGTGGTGGCGCCGTTCCACCAGTTGCCCGAGAACGTCACGTGCAGCCGGCCGGCGTCGCTCCAGGCGCGGCCCGAGTCGCCGTTGCCCACCAGCGTGGTCTTGTGGTGGTTGGCGAACAGGCTGTTGGCGATGGTGACGTAGTCGCTGCCGCGCACGACGTCGAGCGCGCCGTCATGGCGCGTCTTGTAGCTGCCGGTGGCGGTCGAATCGGGGGTGTCGCCGTCGCTGATGGTCAGGTGATCGAGGTAGATGTTCTGCGCCCGCCCGAGCGTGACGCCGTCGGCGTAGGCGTTGCCCGAGTCCTCGGGGTTGACGTCCCACGGCGTATCGATCGCCAGGTTGCGCACGATGACGTTGCGGGTCCAGGTCGGATAGTCCTCGCCGTCCTTGCCGTCGGCGATCCATTTCTTGAAGTCGGTTTCCGGGTCGCCACCGGGCGCCAGCGCCAGCTCGCCGCCGATCAGCAGCGAGGTGCCGGTGATGCGCGCCGGCCGGCCCTGGGCGTCGTTGATGCCGACCAGCGTAGTGTTCGACGGCAGGCTGATCGAGCCGCCGAATTTCTGGTCGGAGTAGCTGGTGTATTCGCGGAACACGGTGTTGTTCTGGCTCCAGCGCAGGTCGATGTGGCCGATAACGCGGATGATCTTCGGCTCGTTGCCGGCCTGTGCGATGGCGGCGAGCAGCTGCTGGCCGTTGTACACGGTGTAGACGCGGTTGGCGGTGGCGGCGCCGCCGCCGGTGACGATGACGTTGCCCTTGCGCGACCACGCGTGCCAGCCGGCCGCCGGCGCGCTCTGGCGCTCGAAGGTGAGCACGCCGCCGGTCGGATCGGCCGAGGCGAATTGCCACACCGGCAGCTTGGGCGCGGCCATGTAGCTGGCCGGGTCGTGCAGGCCGTCGACCAGCACCGGCGCCGAGTAGTTGCGCACGCCGTACTGGGCCGTTTGCGGCGGCGTGCTGGCGCCGACCAGGGTGGCGGCGTCGATGGCCGCTTGCGCGGACGTGGCCAGCACCAGGCTGGCGGCGAGGATCGTGTAGTTCATGCTTGTCTCCAAGGTGGAAGTAACTGCGGCTGCGTCCTTTTGCGGACGCTTCGATTGCTGCTCGCGCTACAAACCGTACCCGCGTGTGGGCGCCTTGCGTGAAGCAATGCGGTTTCGTCGGCCGGAGGCGGAGGCGGCAAGCCACCGCGCGGCGCGGCGAACGTTTTCCTACGGGGTGGGTACGGACTACATTCAGCATCCGGACGGCGATGGCTGAAACAGGCACCTTGCGTACCTGTCGCCGTTGCGAGGAGGGCGGTGGGGCCGAGTTCGCTCAGGTCAGGGTCGGCGCCGGCGAACCTTGAATGGGGACGTATCGGCGTCGATGGGCAATACTAGTCCTGAAAAAAAGAAAATGCAATATTGGATTTATGCCAGCAGCGGCCCGATCGATGTTGACCTTTCCACCGTGGGAGGGTGTACCGTGGTATCCAAACCCGCCGACACCGAAAGGATGACCCATGAATCCGAACGAGCACGACCATGGCATGCACCATGCGCACGCCCCCCGGCAGACCGCCCCCTCGGCCGCCCCGCCGGCCGCGGGGGCGGCCTACACCTGCCCGATGCACCCGGCCATACGCCGGCCGGCCCCGGGCAGCTGTCCGATCTGCGGCATGGCGCTGGAACCGGTCATGCCGTCGCTCGACGAGGAGGACAATCCCGAACTGGTGGATTTCCGGCGGCGCTTTTGGTGGACGCTGCCGCTGACGGCGATCGTTTTCGCGCTGGCCATGTTCGGACACATGGTGTTCGGACAGGCCTTGCCGGACCAGAACTGGATCGAGTTCGCCCTGAGCACGCCGGTGGTGGCCTGGGCCGGCTGGCCGTTCTATGTGCGCTGGGCGCGCTCGATCGCCGCCGCCAGTCCCAATATGTGGACGCTGATCGGCACCGGCGTGATCGCCGCCTACGGCTATAGCGTGGCCGCCACGCTGGCGCCGGCGGCGTTTCCGGCGGCGCTGTCGGCGTCGTCCGGGGCGCACGGACCGCTCGGCGTCTACTTCGAGGCGGCGGCGGTGATCGTCTCGCTCACGCTGCTGGGGCAGATCCTCGAGCTGCGCGCCCGCTCGCAGACCTCGGCGGCGATCAAGTCGCTGTTGGGATTGGCGCCGAAGAGCGCGCGCCGCATCGGCGCCGACGGCGCCGAGGACGACGTCCCCTTGGCCGATGTGCGGGTGGGCGACGCGCTGCGCGTGCGGCCCGGCGAGAAGGTGCCGGTCGACGGCGTGGTCGTCGAGGGCGAAAGCGCGGTCGATGAATCGATGCTGACGGGCGAACCCTTGCCGGTGACCAAGCGCGCCGACGACAAGTTGATAGGCGCGACGATCAACGGCGGCGGCAGCCTGGTCATGCGCGCCGAAAAGGTCGGCGCCGGCACCGTGCTGTCGCAGATCGTGCAGATGGTGGCGCAGGCCCAGCGCTCGCGCGCGCCCATGCAGCGCCTGGCCGACCGCGTGGCCGGCTACTTCGTGCTGGTGGTGGGGGCCGTCGCGCTGCTGACGTGGCTGGCATGGGGCATGTTCGGGCCGGCGCCGGGTTGGGTGTTCGGCTTCGTCAACGCGGTGGCCGTGCTGATCATCGCCTGTCCCTGCGCGCTGGGCCTGGCCACGCCGATGTCGATCATGGCCGCCACCGGGCGGGCCGCGACCCTGGGCGTGCTGTTCCGCGACGCCGCCGCGATCGAGGCGCTCAAAAAGGTCGACACGCTGATCGTCGACAAGACCGGCACGCTCACCGAGGGCAAGCCGACGTTCCAACGGGTGGTGGGCACGGGCGGCTTTGAGGAGCGGGACGTGCTGCGCCTGGCGGCCAGCCTCGACCAAGGCAGCGAGCATCCGCTGGCGCGCGCGATCGTCGACGAGGCCAAGCGGCGCGCGCTGGCGCTCGACAAGCCGGAAGGGTTCGAGTCATCGAGCGGCATCGGCGTGCGCGGCGTGGTCGGCGGGCGGCGTATCGTGCTCGGCAACACCGCGCTGATGGAGGCCGACGGCATCGACTGGGCGCCGCTGCGGTCGACCGCCGAGGCGCTGCGCACGGACGGCGCCAGCGTGATGTACCTGGCGGCGGACGGGCGGCTGGCAGGCTTGCTGGCGGTGTCCGACGCGGTCAAGGCCAGCACGCCGGACGCGCTGGCCGGGTTGTACGCGGCCGGCGTGAAGGTGATCATGGCGACGGGCGACGGCGCCGGCACGGCCAGGGCGGTGGCCGCCCGGCTGGGCATCGGGGAATTTTACGGCGAGGTCACGCCGCGGGACAAACTGGCGCTGGTGGAAAAACTACAACGCCAGGGCAGGGTGGTGGCGATGGCCGGCGACGGCATCAACGACGCGCCGGCGCTGGCGCGGGCCGATGTCGGCATCGCCATGGGCACCGGCACCGACGTGGCGATCAACAGCGCCCATGTGACGCTGGTCAAGGGCGATCTGCGCGGCATCGCGCTGGCGCGCGGGATTTCGGTGGAGGCGGTGCGCAACATGTGGCAGAACCTCGGTTTCGCCTTCGTCTACAACGCGTTGGGCATTCCGCTGGCGGCGGGCGCGCTGTATCCGCTGACCGGGCAACTGCTGTCGCCGATGATCGCGGCGCTGGCGATGAGCCTGAGTTCGGTTTCCGTGATCGCCAACGCGCTGCGGCTGCGCCGGGCGGGCGCGGCGCCGGCGCGGCGGTGAGCCGGCCGGATCGCGCGGCAACGTAGCCATCCGCCCGCCGCGGGCCGGATGGCTACGGCTTGATCACCGCCACCACGCCGCCGGACGGCGCCAGCTTCAACGTCAGGCTGCCCGATGCCGCCACCTTGCTGTCGCTGGCGCTCAGGCGCGTCGGCCCGGCGCCGTCCTGCAGCACCTGCGCCGTGTAGGGGCCCTTGCCGAGGAAGGACAGCGGCACCTTGAGCGTGCGGCCGGCCTCGTTGGTCATGGCGCCGATGTACCAGGTGTCGCCCTTGCGCCGGGCCGAGACGATGTACTGGCCGATGTCGCCGGCCAGGATGCGGGTTTCGTCCCACGACGTCGGCACGGTCTGGATGAATTCGGCGCCGTCGGCCTTGTCGTAGGCGGCCGGCGCGTCCGACACCATCTGGAACGGGCTGTCGTAGACCACGTACATGGCGATGGCCTGGCCGCGCGTGTGCATCACCATCGGCTCGTGGTTGCGGTGCTTGAAGTCGGCCGGCTTGACGTTGCGGAAGCCCCCCGGCGTGTAATCCATCGGCCCGAGGATCATGCGCGTGAACGGCAGCGTGACGTTGTGCGTGGCGGTGATGCGCGCGCTCCACTTGTTGTTCTCCGCGCCCAGCACGCCTTCCTGCGTGATGTAGTTCGGCCAGGTGCGGTTCAAGCCGGTCGGAGGGTAGGCGCCGTGCAGGTTGACCATCAGGTGGTGCGCGGCCGCCTTCTCCAGTACCTTGTGGTACCAGTCGACCATTTCCTGGTCGTTGCGGTTCATGAAGTCAACCTTGACACCCTTGATGCCCCAGGCCTCGTACTGCTTGAAGGCGGCGTCCATCTGGGCGTCGAGCTGCTGCCATTGCAGCCACAGCCACACGCCCACGCCTTGCGACTTGGCGTAGTCGATCAGGGCCGGCATGTCCATCTCCGGCTTGCCGCGCGTGACGTCGGCGTTCGGGTTCGGCTCGATGTCGCTGCCGACCGACCAGCCTTCGTCGATGAGGATGTCGTCGAGCTTCATGCGCTTGGAAAAGTCGACGAAGGCCTTGTAGGTGGCGGTGTTGACGCCGGCGTTGGGCACGTCGACGGCCCAGTCGTTCCACCAGTCCCACGAGGTCTTGGCCGGCTTGATCCAGCTGGTGTCCTTGATTTGCGACGGCGCGGCCAGGGTCGGAATCAGCGAGGACGCGGCCAGATCGCCCGGCGCGTCGGCCAGCATGACCACGCGCCACGGCGTCTGGAAGCCGTTACCCTTGAGCTTGACGGTGGCCGTGACCGACTTGCGCGAGCGGAAGTTGCGGTCGTTGTCGAAGCGCGGCGGCAGCACCACCTCCACGCCCAGGCCGGCGTCGCCGCGGCCGGCCAGGAAGAAGCCCGGATAATCCTTGACGTCCGATTCGGCGATGGCGAAGGTGGTGCCGCCGGCGCCCGTCTTGCACACCAGCGGCGAGATGTAATGGTGGAAGTTGCGGAATTTCGACGCCTTGGTCTGGTCGTACTCGGCCTCGAAGCTGGTATCGAAGCGGCCCATGTTGGCGCCCCAGCAGTCGTAGTCCTTGGCGAAGTTGAATTGCGTCGACTCGCTCTTGACGTTGACCGTGCTGATGCCGGCCTGTTCCGGCAGCGTGTAGCGGAAGGCGACGCCGTTGTCGTAGGCGCGCACCAGCAGGTGGAAGTTGAGCGGCTTGCCGGCGGCGGCGAAGGCCAGGTCGGCGTGGTTGTAATGGTCGGGAGCGCTCTTGGCCTTGCCGACGACGATCTCGTAGGTGTCGTTGACGCTGCCGCCGGTCTGGCCGGTGAGCTTGGCGCCGGCGCCGATGACGCCGATGTCGAGCTTGATGCCGAGCGCCGAGGGCTCGATGATCAGCTTGCCGTTGCGGCTGACGGAATAGGTCAGTTTGTCGCTGTCGATGGTCACGACGTTGCTGCCGTTGGGCGATTTGACGGTGATGGTTTCCGCCTTCGCGGAACCGAGGGCGGCTAGAACGGTGGTCATCGCGAGCAGGGTGGCGGCGCGTGCGTGATCTGGCATGTTCGTGGGTCTCCGAATTTATGGGTAGGGATAGGGACAGCCACCCATTTTGCGAGCCGCCCGCGCGGGCGGCAATTGCGATAATGAGCAAGCCATTTCATGATATTTACTCAACCGGGCGCCGGCGAACAGCCTATGCCGCACGGGTAAAACAACGGATAATGTGCGCACTTCTCTTTTGAGCACTATATATTGGAATTCCCCCATGGAAATTAAGGTCAATTTTCTCGACAAGCTGCGTCTTGAGGCCAAGTTCGATGATTTCACGGTCATCGCCGACCAGCCGATTCGATACAAGGGCGACGGCTCCGCACCGGGCCCTTTCGACTATTTTCTGGCGTCGTCGGCGCTGTGCGCGGCGTACTTTGTCAAATTATATTGCGTAACTCGCAATATTCCGACTGAAAATATCCGTCTGTCGCAAAATAATATCGTCGATCCGGACAACCGCTACCAGCAGATATTCAAGATCCAGGTCGAATTACCGGCCGATATATCGGACAAGGACCGCCAGGGCATCCTGCGTTCGATCGACCGCTGCACCGTGAAAAAGGTGGTGCAGGCCGGTCCCGAGTTTGTCATCGAGGACGTCGAGAGCCTCGACGCCGACGCCCAGGCGCTGCTCACGCTCAAGCCGGGCACCGGGTCGAGCACCTTCATCGTCGGCAAGGACCTGCCGCTCGAACAAACCATCGCCAATATGTCCGGCGTGCTGGCCGGCCTGGGCATCAAGATTGAAATCGCCTCGTGGCGCAATATCGTGCCGAACGTTTGGTCGCTGCACATCCGCGACGCCCATTCACCGATGTGCTTTACCAACGGCAAGGGCGCGACCAAGGAAAGCGCGCTGGCGTCGGCGCTGGGCGAATATATCGAACGCCTTAACTGCAACCATTTCTACGCCGGCAGTTATTGGGGCGAGGATATCGCCAACGCGCCGTTCGTCCATTATCCGACCGAGCGCTGGTTCAAGCCGGGCCGCAAGGACAAACTGCCGGCCGAGATACTCGATGAATACTGCCTCGAGATTTACAACCCGGACGGCGAGTTGCGCGGCTCGCATTTATACGACACCAATTCCGGCAATGTGGAACGCGGCATTTGCTCGCTGCCGTTCGTGCGCCAGTCCGATGGCGAGGTGGTTTATTTCCCGTCGAATCTGGTCGAGAATCTGTTTGTCAGCAACGGCATGAGCGCCGGCAATACGCTGGCCGAAGCGCAGGTGCAATGCCTGTCCGAGATTTTCGAAAGGGCGGTCAAGCGCGAAATCCTTGAAGGCGAAATGGCGCTGCCCGACGTGCCGCCGGAAGTGCTGGCCAAATATCCGGGTATCGTCGCCGGCATCAAGGGTCTGGAGGAGCAGGGCTTTCCGGTGCTGGTGAAGGACGCGTCGCTGGGCGGGCAGTATCCGGTCATGTGCGTGACCTTGATGAACCCGCGCACCGGCGGCGTGTTCGCCTCGTTCGGCGCGCATCCGAGCTTCGAGGTGGCGCTCGAGCGCAGCCTGACGGAATTGCTGCAGGGGCGCAGTTTTGAAGGCTTGAACGATCTGCCACGGCCGACCTTCGTCAGCAACGCCGTGACCGAGCCGAACAACTTTGTCGAGCACTTCATCGACTCCAGCGGCATCGTCTCGTGGCGCTTTTTCAGCGCCTCGGCCGATTACGACTTCGTCGAATGGGATTTCTCGGGCAAGGGCGAAAATTCCAACGCGCAGGAGGCCGCCGCCTTGTTCGGCATCCTGGCGCGGATGGGCAAGGAATCGTACATGGCCGTATACGACCAGCTCGGCGCCACCGCGTGCCGCATCCTGGTGCCAGGCTATTCGGAAATCTATCCGGTCGAAGACCTCGTCTGGGACAACACCAACAAGGCGCTGCTGTTCCGCGAGGATGTGTTGAACCTGCACCGCCTTGACGACGACCAGCTCGAAGCCCTGCTGGACCGGCTGGAGAACAGCGAGCTGGACGAATACGGCGACATCGCCACCCTGATCGGCGTCGAGTTCGACGAGAACACGCCGTGGGGCCAGCTGACCACGCTGGAGTTGAAGTTGCTGATCAATCTGGCGCTGGAGCAGTTCGAGGATGCCAAGGAGCTGGCCGAAGCCTTCCTTCAGTACAACGACAACACCCTGGAGCGCGGTTTGTTCTACCAGGCGGTCAACGCCGTGCTGGAAGTGCTGCTCGACGACGAGATGGAACTGGACGATTACGAGGTCAACTTCCGCCGCATGTTCGGCAACGAGCGCATGGACGCCGTGATCGGCTCGGTCGACGGCAGCGTGCGCTTCCACGGCTTGACGCCGACCAGCATGAAGCTCGAGGGGCTGGAGCGGCACGAGCGGCTGATCGACAGCTATAAAAAGCTGCACGCGGCGCGGGCCAAGGCGGCCGCGGCGACCAGCTAACGATAGTCCATGAGAGGGCGGCCCGCCGGCGTCGCCCTTCCGGTCTGTCATCAAATGAATCAAGCTCCCAAGCAAGCGCCGAGCGAAGGCTCTTGTTCGGCGGGCCGATTCGAAACCCCGCCAATAGCGTGCCGCGCCGCCAATTCCCCCCACGCCCGCCCGCTCAGTCTCCCCGCCTCATAACCGTTCCAGCGGATTGCGTCTTTTGCTGCTAAGCCTCACTCAAACATCTTTGATTACGATCATCATCAATGTATGGTAGCCTCTGTGAAGCAAAACGGGAGGCCATGATGAGAACCACCGAAGAGCGGTCCTTGGGGAACCGGCCGCGTCCGTCCACCGTTCCGTGATCCGGGCGTCCGCCCCACGGTTTTAACTCAGGAGAACAGCATGAAATACAATGTTTTTGGCAGCACCGGTTTGCAGGTCTCGCAGGTTGCATTAGGCACCGGCAACTTCGGCACCGGCTGGGGATATGGCGCCGATCCGGACGTCGCCAAGTCGGTCTTTAACGCTTACGCTGACGCCGGCGGCAACTTCATCGATACGGCCGACGTCTATCAATTCGGCCAGTCCGAAGAGCTGATCGGCACCTTGTTGCAGGGACGGCGCGAGGACTTTGTCCTGGCGACCAAGTTCACCAGCGGCGCCGCGCCCGACGCCAACCGTTTGGTCACCGGCAACAGCCGCAAGGCGCTGGTCGCTTCGGTCGAGGCCAGCCTGAAACGGCTCAAAACGGATCGGATCGATATTTACTGGGCCCATCAGCCCGATGGCGTCACGCCGATGGAAGAAATCGTTCGCGGTTTCGAGGACCTGGCGCGGGCCGGGAAGATTCTTTACGCGGGACTGTCCAACTTTGCCGCGTGGCGTCTCGCCAGGGCCGTCACACTGGCCGAATTGAGCCATGCGGTGCCGATCGCCGCCGCGCAGTTCCAGCACAGCCTGGTTCATCGGGATCCGGAAGCCGATTTGTTCCCCGCGTCGCGGGCCTTGGGTTTGGGCGTCGTGACGTGGTCGCCGCTTGGCGGCGGCATGTTGACTGGCAAGTATCGCCAAGGCGAAAAGGGCAGGGCGGAAGGCTTCGGCGGCCGCGTGTTTCAAGCGGAAAACTCGGGACAGCGGACCGAGATTCTGGACGCCGTCCTGGCCATCGCCTATGAGCTGGGAGTGAGCGCTGGTCAGGTCGCCATCGCCTGGGCGGGCACGCATGGCGCCGTCCCGATCATCGGGCCGCGTTCCCTGGACCAGTTGAACGACAATCTGGGCGCGTTGGCGGTGCGGCTATCGGCGCAGCAGATCCAGCGGCTCGACGAAGTCAGCAACCTGGTTGCCGACGCCGCGCCAAGGGTTTCGATTCCGTGGGCGGGCGAGGTGGCGCGCGTGGTCGCGTAGGGTCGGCACTGCAGGGTCAGGTACTGACGCGCGGGCGCTGGCGGTGGAACACGAGCGGGCTATAGGGAATATTCGACGGCGGCGCGGATTTTAAAATCGCCGGCTTCATGGCCCCGACCACGTGCATTTCGCACGGCTTGCAGTCGAAGCGCAGCGTATAGGTGTGGTCGCCGGTGACCAGGGTCATCGGCTCGGCGCGGACCTGGCCCTGCACGCCTTGGACGCCCTTGGCCTGCTTGGGGCACAGGTTGAACGAAAAGCGCAGGCAATGCTTGGTGATCATCAGCGGCACCTCGCCAGGCTCCTCGTGCGACTCGTAGGCGGCCGCGACCAGCTGCACGCCGTGCTTGATGTAGAACGCGCGCGCCTTTTCGTTGTAGACGTTGGCGAGGTAGCTGAGCTGGAGGTCCGGGTAGAGCGCCGGCGGTTCGGCGGCGGCCTTGCGCGTGGGCCTATCCCATGCGGCAAGGCGCGCGGCCTCGTGGGCCTCGATCGCCTCGCGGCGCAGCGCGTTGATCGCGGCCGACGGCACGAACCACGGTTTGGACAGGTCCAGCTGCACGCTGGCGGCCGAGAACATCGTCGCGCCCAGCTTGCCCAAGCTGGCGCGCAGCGAGGCCTCGGCCTGCTCGGCCTGCTGCGCGGCCTGGTAGCCGATCACCGCGTCGGTCACGCTGACGATGCCGTCCTCGTCGCGCAGGGACAGGCGCAGGCCGTCGGCGTGCTCGCTCAGCGTCAGGTGCAGGTCGACCTTGCGCTCGGACGACTTCTTGGCCAGCGTGCCTTCCCAATGGTGGTCGCGGTTGCGCAGCAGCGTCACGTTGACCTTGAAGCCGGGGAGGGTGTTGATCAGTTCGTTCGGGAAGACCCGCCACAGCTCGCCATCGGCACTTTCGCCAAGTTTCTTAACCGTGTTGGCCTGGATGCCGAACGATTCGCGCTTGTACATGTAATTGAGGCCGTCGCCGTTGGCCATCGGTGCGTTGGTCGTGATGTCGAAATGGTCGGTGGCGATGCGCGTGACCGTGCCCAGTTCGACGCCGACGTATTTTGGGCTGTCGAAGGCGCCGATGTCGTCCGTGCGGCCGTTGGCGAAGTAATCGGTGTGGCCACGGTGGAAGGTTTTGTCGACGTCCGGCGTGAACAGGATGTTGGTGCGGCCGCTGGCGGCGCGCGAGAACTCCGGGCGGCGCTCGAGCAGCTCGTCGAGCAGCATGCGGTAGTGGGCCGTGATGTTTTTCACGTAGCCCATGTCCTTGTAGCGGCCCTCGATCTTGAACGAGCGGATGCCGGCGTCGACCAGCGCCTCCAGATTGCTGCTCTGGTCGTTGTCCTTCATCGACAGCAAGTGTTTTTCATAGGCCACGACGCGGCCTTTGGTGTCGCTCAGCGTGTATGGCAAACGGCAGGCCTGCGAGCAGTCGCCGCGATTGGCGCTGCGGCCGGTGTCCGCGTGTGAAATGTAGCACTGGCCGGAATAGGCCACGCACAGCGCGCCGTGGACGAAATACTCGAGCGGGGTATCCACCTTGGCGTGGATCGCGCGGATTTGTTCAATGGTCAGCTCGCGCGCCAGCACCAGCTGGGAGAAGCCCACATCGCCGAGAAACTTTGCTTTTTCCATCGTGCGGATATCGCACTGGGTGCTGGCGTGCAGCTGGATCGGCGGCAGATCCATTTCCAGCAACCCCATGTCCTGGACGATCAGCGCGTCCACGCCGGCGTTGTAGAGCTGCCAGATCTGCGCGCGGGCGGCGTCCAGTTCCGCATCGTGCAAGATGGTGTTGAGCGTGACGAAGATGCGCGAACGGTAACGGTGCGCGAACTCCACCAGCCCGGAGATTTCCTCGATCGTATTGCTGGCGTTGTGACGCGCGCCGAAGGCGGGGCCGCCGATGTAGACGGCGTCCGCGCCATGTAAGATGGCTTCGCGGCCGATCTCGGCGGTTTTGGCGGGCGACAGCAATTCGAGCTGGTGGGCTAGCAAAGTCATGGCGTGATCCGATGCGATGAAAGCGGGAATTATAGCCAAATCGGGCGTCGGGTAGCCGAATTCTTGGTGGGCGACGTGGCAAGCTGTTACGAAGGCCGCCTGCGCTTGAGCCAACGCGACATCGCCATCCACACCAGTGCGGGAATAATCCAGACCAGCGGTGTTGTGTACAGCGGCAGGTCGAATGTATTGTTGCCCGCCAAAACTATCGTCAGCATCAAGCTGCCGGCCAAGCCCAATCCCATCCACAGTTTATGCAGCCACGGCGCGCGCGACTTGAACAGGCTGATGAAGTATGCGATCAATAGCAGCAGCGTGGGGATCATACCAAGCACGAGAATGGTAGCGGTTCCGGGCGGCGGATGGGCGTTGGCGTCGGCTGCCGTAACGGCAAGCAGCAGTGCCGCAAGGGCGCGCAAGCTGCTTGGCGGCGTGGAGCTTATGGGGCTGTCCACTGCGGTTCGCGCCGCTTCGAGAGCGCGTTTAGCGTACTTGCTGTCAGGTTCGGATTCGAGAAAGTAATCGAAGGTTAGCGGTTTGAATTGTAACGGCAATACCGGCTTGCGGTTCATCGGCATGTTCCCATCGGATTGAGCTTTGCTTCGGCCAAGGTTGAGCTTAGCACGTGGTGCCCGGCGGGCGATTTACGCGCTTTGTCACATTGCGCTTATTTCGTCGCCGTCGCTTTGCGCCCGACAGGGGCGATCCTGCCGCGCGGCGCCGCCTCACTCCCAGCTCTTGGCGCCAGCCTGGATCAATTCGACGGGCGGCTTGCGCGGCCCGAAAGGCTGGCGCAAAACGATGCGACTGGTAAATTTCTCAATGCCGATGCCATCGTCCAGCAGGCGTTCCATCAGGGCTTGGAAGTGCCCGACCGTGGGCGCGACGATCTTGAGCAGGTAATCGCAGCCGCCGCTGACGTTATAGCACTCGACGATCTCCGGATAGCGCGCGGCGCCGCTTTCAAACGCCCGGAACTCGTGCGGCTGATGGCTGGCGATGGTCACCTCGGAAAACACCGTGACATTGCTGCCGAGTTTACCCAGCGCCACCTCGGCCCCATAGGCGCGGATTACGCCCAGCTCCTGCAGCCGCTTGGTGCGCAGCAGGCAGGGGCTTTGGCTCAGCCCGACTGAATCGGCCAGGTCGACGTTCGAACAGCGGCCCTCGCGCTGCAGGTGGGCGAGGATCTTGAGGTCGTAGCGGTCGAGCTGAACGGTGGCGGACATGGGGTGATGGTATCACTGGTCCGGGGATGCCGTTAATCCCGTTAAGCCTTCGGCCGACGCCTCGTCCAGCGACTGGTCGAGCGCGTCGATCACCAGGCCCGCCTGTTGCTGCGTGAGCACCAGCGGCGGGCGGATCTTGAGCACGTTGTGGCCCATCGCGCAGGCGCTCAGCAGCACGCCCTTGTCGCGCATGCGGTTGACGACGAAACTGGTCAGGGCTCGCGCCGGGGTGCGCGCGGCGCGCTCCGACACCAGCTCCACGCCAACGAACAGGCCGGCTCCGCGCACGTCGCCGATGGCCTCGTGGCGCGCTGCCAGTGCGCCGATACCCTCGGCCAGGAAGCGGCCGACGGCACCGGCATGGCGCATCAACTGCTCCTTCTCGATGGTCTCGAGCACCGCCAGCGCGGCCGCGCACGACACCGTATTGCCGGCGAAGGTATTGAAGTAGCGGGACTGCTTGCCGAACTGGGCCAACGCGTCGTGGGTGGCCAGGATACCGGCGATCGGCTGGCCATTGCCCATCGGCTTGCCCATGCTGACCAGGTCCGGCTGCAGGCCATGTCGCTGGAAGCCCCACATGTGCTCCCCGGTGCGGCCAAAGCCCGGCTGCACCTCGTCGGCAATAAACAGCCCGCCGGCACGCCGGATCGCCGCGACGGCGCCGCACAGGAAGCCGGCCGGCCCGGGCAGGATGCCGTCGCTGGTAAACAGGGTGTCGACAATCAGCGCGGCGGGCTGGATGCCATGGCGGCGCAGGTCGGCGATGGCCGCTTCGACGTCGCGCGTGAAGCGCTCGGCCAGGTCGGCGCCATCCGCATGGTACTGGCGCGGCGCCGGCACCAGGCGCACATGCGGCCCGAGATCCACGCTGGGCCCGAGCGACGGCGAAAACTGCGACACCGCATCGGTGATGCCGTGGTAGGCGGTATCGGTGACGATGATGCCGGTGCCGCCGGTGCGCACCTTGGCGATGCGGTAAGCCAGATCGTTCGCCTCGCTGCCGGTGCAGGTGAGCATCAGGTGGGCCAGCGCGGTGCCCGGCACGCTGGCCAGCAGGCGCTCTGCCAGTTCGAGGATGGTGCGGTGCAGGTAGCGGGTGTTGGTCGCCAGGGTGCGCGCCTGGCGGCAAATGGCGTCGGTGACGGCCGGGTGGCAGTGGCCGAGCGAGGTGACGTTGTTATATACGTCGAGATAGCGGCGCCCCTGCGGGTCGATCAGCCACACGCCGTCGCCCTGAACGATGTGCAGGGGATGCTCGTACATGAGCCGGTAAGCCGGGCCGAGCAGGGCGTCGCGGCGGGCGATCATGGCGGCCGTATCCGGCGCCAGGTCGGCGCGGCCCGGAATGTAGGCGTTGACCATATTGTGGTCGAGGGTGCTGTTCATGGTGGTTTCCTGTTAGCGGATAGCGGACAAAAAGCGCGCGCGGGCTTGCCCGGCCGGCACATCGGCCAACTGGGACAGTGCTTCCCAGGCGGCCGGGTTGTGGCGCAGGATGTAAGTGCGGTTGGCCGGATAGCGCCGCGCGCGCCAGTCGGTGATGAGGGCGGTGATCAGGTGGCGCGTTGCGATCAGGCCGGGTAGAACTTCCTGCTCGGCCTCGTTCAAGGGCAGCGCCGCGTGGTAGGCGCCAATGAACTGGGCCGCGCCTTCGAACGGGTCCGCATTGCCGGTCATGTGGAAGGCGGCGGCGGTGGACACTTCGCCCACCAGCGGCGCGTGGAGCATGTCGCCGAAGTCGATAATGCCGGTGATGCGCGCGGGCGCCGTCGGGTCGACGAGCACATTGTAGAAATGGTAATCGTTGTGGATCACCTGGGCGCGCAGGGCGCCGAGGCGCGGCAGCACGTCGTTGATGAAGCGTTGCATGAACAGCTGTGCCAGCGCGCGGTGCGGTCCATCGGCGACACCGTCCAGCATGCCCGCCAGGCGGTGCGCGGCGCACACGTTCCACGGCAGGTCATGGCGGGCGGCGGGATGGTCGAACCCCTGCAGGGCCAGGTCCAGCCGGCCCAGCAAGCTGCCCATGGCCAGCCGCTGTTCCACGCTGCGGGGCGCCTCCTTGGCCTGCACCCCGTCGACATAACTGAGCATGCGCACGCTGGCCCGCACCCCGCCGCCCAGGTCCACGCTGGCGCGGGTGCGGCCATCGACGGTACGGATCACGCGCGGCACCGGCAGGGCGGGTGCGGCCTGTTCAATGTGCTCTAGCGCGGCGATCTGGAAATCGACCAGCTCCACCGGTTCGGATGGATTGCCGATCTTGAGCACGTAGCTGCGGCCGTCAAGCGCGGTGATACGGCAGTTCTGGTCACGTTCGCTGGCCAGCGCTTGCATGCCGCCTTCGATCCCGTAAAGGCGGGTCGCCAGGGCCGCCAACTCGTCGCGGCTGAGCGCCGGCGCGCTGGTACTGAGCGTCGCTGCGGGCATGGCGGTGGCCCGCATCAGAGGCCAACCAGGGCGGGAAGCTCGCGAATGTCGCTCAGCCGGCTGACGCCATAGTCTACCGATGACGGCTCGTGGCCACGCTCGATCAACGCCTTGCCCATAAAGCCGAGGTCGCAAGCGGTCATCAGGTCGTAGCGCAGGCTCGAGGAACAGTGCACCATCTGGTCCGGCGTGCAGCCGAGCTGGTCGAACATGTGTTCGAAGGCCTGGAAGCGCGGCTTGTAGGCTTGCGCCTGTTCGGCGGTGAACACGGCGTGGAAGGGCGCCTTCAGATGGGCCACGCTGTGCGGGATCAGGTCATCCATCGAATTGGACAGGATTACAAGGGGGATGTGCGGGGCGATTCGTTCGAGCACCTCGACCACATGGGCGTGCGGTTGCCAGGTGGGCACGGCGGCGTACAACGCCTGCGCATCGGCCTCGCGGAAAGGCACACGGTGCAATTTGCAGGTGCGCTCGATGCTGTTGGCGACGACGTCGTAAAACGGCTTCCACGCGCCGAGCACTTCATCGAGGCGGAAGGCCTTGAAGCTGTCCAGGAAGGCCGGCATGTGCGCGGCCGGTACGCGGTCTTCGAACAGCCGTCGCGCGGTCGGGCCCATTTCGAAGTTGATCAAGGTGCCGTAGCAGTCGAAGCTGATGAATTTGGGGGTAAAGGGCATGGGCGTTCTCCGTCGTTTCAATGCCAATCATTATGTTGGCGGAGGAACGTCAGGAGATGCCGTTGATGGGCGCGGCGCGCGTGGATTCCACTTCGATTGCGCCGGTGCGCGCAATTTTAAACGTCTGATTGATCGCGCTGCGGTTGTGGAGCTCGATCAAAGAAACAGACATTTCGTGAATTGCGTTAATTTCGCATAATTTATATTATGTCAAACCGAATCCTATGTTGGTATCTGTTCATGAACATCCACTGTCGTTCATTAACACAAATCTGTATCCGGTTTCAACGCAAATTTGTTCCCTCCCCCATAGGCCACTGACCTCAGCGTGTGTTCGGTCGCAACTGGCTAGGACCGATGCGGTCCAATCGATCACGCTAGCGCGCTCCCACAGAAGTTAGAGGCCGCTGGCTACGGACCTGCGACGACGCGCATAATGCGGGCTGAGCAGCTCCTTTTTAAAAAGGACCAGCCGTTTGGCCTAAGATCATTGTTAGCTGGGATTTTAAGTCAGCAGAAATGGCTTGCCGCGCGGTGCATCCATCGCAGCGGCTCGCCGGCGCCAATGCCGCCACCGAGGGCCGCGCCGTTGATCCGCAGACCGCACCGGACGGAAACCCAGCCGGTCAAGCACCCCGCCGTTGGCCGGCAACGCGATCGGGCCGCCAAGCGGCCCCTCGGTTAAACCGCCATGCGGGCACGCCCGCCGGCGATCAACGGTGCGGCCGGCGCACCACCGACCAGCTACAGAAGGCGCGGCGCGAACGTCATGGCGCCATGCGTCCGCTTCGGGATGTTCCTCCTTCCATGCGTTGGGGTCGCCGCGACGACATCGCAACACCTCCAGGAAGGGCCGCAGGCCCGACAAATTAAGCGCACAGGCAACCCGCCCGACCCCGACGCCCCACCCGGCCCGCGTGCCGCGTCTTGCGCTATTCGTCGCTCCAGCGGCCCGCCATCAACACCGCCAGCATGCGCTCGGCGCGGTAACGCAGCACCTGGCGCAGCAGGTCGGCATCACCGCCTACGAAGTCCAGGCCTCGATCTGGGAAACCAATCCGGCTGAAGTTCAGGCTATACGTGTCGAGTTGGAAGAAGCGCATGCGCGCCTGGTCAACGCGCGACGACAGGCCGACGAAACCATGCACGAGAACGTCATCGTCTGCGCCGCCGCCGAACAGGCCAAAGCGCGCGCCACTGAGATCGAGAAGCGCGCCGACGATTTACGTCGGGGGCTCGACCGGGCCTATACCGAGCTGGTGGCGGCCAACAACGACTTGGCCGAAAGCCGCAGCGTGCACGCGCATGAAATGGCGGACGCGCGTCAAGCATGGGAGCGGGAACGGATATCGATGGCACAGCAGGCCACCGCACTGCACGGCGAACTAAGCAAAGCCCGCGAGGAAGCGGCCGAGCTGCGGGGAGCACTCGCGGCGATAGGACCGCCCGGTCAAAAGACCCGCGTCGCCAACCAGGGCGCTCGCCAGCGCGATGGCGGCGGCCCGGTACCCCGCTCTATTGGGCACGGCGCGGCGGTCGTTCAACCGTCGATGGCGTCGGGCGTGGCCGGATTGACCGCCTGCGCCTGGTCGCGGATACGTTGGAGGTAGCGCTCGGTAAAATCGATCCGCAATTCAACAAACAGCGGCAAGTGATCCGACATCTGCCAGGTCCGCCATTTGCTGGCGAAGTATTTTTTGCGCGCCGCCTGCGTCGTCGGCCACTTGCCGTTAGCCTTGCCAAGTGGATGGTAGACTTCTGCTTCATCCTCTGTGTACACCGCCTTGTAATAATTCAGCACGCCGGCGTTGTTCTTGCTAGAGCCCAGTTCAAGCTCGTTCTTGCGGACCAGGAAGGCGATCTGGTCGTAATGCTTGTCGCGGTTCATATTGCTGACCCAGCGCAGCGCGTCGTTGTCCAGCGTCAGATCGGCGGGCAGCAGGAACTTCTGCTTCTTTAGCGCCTTCATGGTGTCGTCGTCCGGACTCACCACATTCATGTCGCCGAGCAAAATGTAATTTTGCTGATCGGCATCGGCGCGCTTTTTAAGAAATTTCGCCACTGCGGCGATTTCCTGCACGCGGCGTTCGTAGCCCAAGCCGCTATCGTCGCCATAGTACAGATGGACCGTGCAGAGATTGAATTTGAACCAGCCGGCCTGAAAGCGCACCAGGAAGGGGGAGCGCGCGAACTGCTGGGTGCCGCCCACCAAGCCCGACTGTGGTATCACCAGCTCGCCGGCTATGTGCTTGAAATGAACTTTATTGGTGTCGAAGACAAACACCATGCGTTCATTGTTTCCCGATGGTCCTTCGGTCACGTCGGTGGCGATGTAGCGCCACGCCGGTCCCAACAGGTCCATGACGACTTCCAGGCCACGCATATCCTCGTTGACTTCCTGTAGCGCCACCAGGTCGAACGCCGCGATGACCTCGGCGATATAGTGGAACGATTCCGCCAATCGCGGCCCCTCGCCGAACTTGTTGGAATCGAAGTCGCGCAGGTTCCAGGTGGCCAACAGCAAGGTCTCGGTGGTGCGCTGCGGCACCGTCTGCGCGATGCATTTGCGCAATGCGAGAAGGTGATCGATGGTGCGCATCCGATCGGCGTCGCGTGCATGTTTTAATTTCCAATACATCGGCATCGTCAAGCTCCTCAGGATCAGGGGAATCGTAATTGCTGGTGGTTTTTTCAACTGCACGTTGAACAGGCAAACGTCAGGCCGCCCCCGACGGGCCAGCCTTGATACGATACGCAAGCGGGATCAAATCGGCTCACTCGGTCTTGTAGCGGTTGGTTTGCACCGGCAAGCTGATGGCCGTGCCGACCGCCTTGTCGCCGGCGAAACCTAGCAGTTGCACCGTTTTCGCCGGCGTCAGGTTGCCTAGGGTGACGACCACCTGGCTCTCCGCCGGCAGCACGTACAGATTCGCGGCAGCCTTGAAGACCAGTTTGGGTTCGGTCGAGCGCACCTCGGCGCCGCTGATGCGGAACCCCGGAACGGCGGTGGCATCGGCCTTGCCGACTGTGATGGTCAGTTTCGCCTGGCCGCCCTGATCCGCAATCAACGCCGCAGACGAGACACGCAAGGGATTGCTATCCTCAGCAGGCTGGCCGGCGACCGGCGTGATCGCATATACCCGGTCTTGCAATCCCGGCGCATCGAGCTTGCCGTAACGCAGCTGAAGCTGAAGCAGGACCGGGGCGGCGTCGGCTACCGGCGCCGGCTTGCCGCGCGCGACCTTCACAACGCCCTTGGCCGCCGGCGCCGGGTGCACGTCGTCGATGTCGGCGGTCAGCTTGTTCCCCGACAGCGACGGGAAGGCCAGGCTCACCACCTTCCCTTCCTGCACCTCGAGCGCCTCGGGCAACAGGTAGCGCTTGCCCTGCTTGTTCGAGATGATCAATCGCGCGTCGATTTTATCTTTGACGAGGTCGGCCCCGCCGCGCACCACGACCTGGCCGCGCTTGCCGTCGTCTTTGAGCATGACGATCTGCTGGTCGGTCGGCAACTCACCGGCCGAGGGCTTGAAGCGCAGGGCCACCGTCAGCTTGCTGAAACGCGCATCCGCCTGCAACCCCATCATCTCCGCGAACAGCATGCGCATTTCGGTTTCCACCGCGGGCGTCAGGCCGTCGCCAAGCGCGCCGCTGAAGCGGGGATTCGAGCAAGTTGGCTGGGATCTGTGCTTGTCGGCGACGGACGGCACGTTGTTGTCCGGCGTACGGGATGGCTGCGCGGTGCGGGTGTCCGCCCTGGCCAATGCGTCCAGCCAGTCGTTCCATTCCTCCTGGCACAGCAGATCCTTGAGCACGCCGTATTGACGCACGGCGGCGCCCGGGGTGTCGGCGTAAGTGCTCAGCATCCGGTCGTCGTCCGGGGCATCGAATGGCAGGTTGCCACGCGACGCCGGGTCGCCCACCGCCAGGCAGTCATTCAGAAATTCGTAGTCGCCGCGATCCAGCGCGCGTAGCACGTTGGTCGGCGCGATCGCGGCGCCGCCGCACGCCTTGGCGCTGGAGAAATGCATGTCATGCCGGCGCATCAGCGCGCGCACCGGCAACTGCGCATCCAGCAAGCGCTGGCTTTCGGTTTTGGCCGGTAAAATTTTTCCCGTCTCCACATCCGCGAACGACACCTCGCTCACCACGGCGAGTCGATCTAGAAAGCGGTCCCGCTCGACGTCGGCGCGCGTGAACACCACCACCGAGATATTTTGCGTCTTGGGCACCATGGCCAGTTTTTTCGATCCTTGCAACTGGGCGCCGATACGGATGCGCAGTGCATGATCGCTGATGCGTCCCACGGTGGTCAGGCTGTTGCGGTCCGAGGCCAGAATCGCGTCGAGCTTGTCGCTGACCGCGCCCAGTCCCGCATTGGCGCCGATATTGTTGACCACCCCTGATAGCGACAGCGCCGCCTGGCGCACCACCTCGGCGCTCATCGCCACACTGCTGCTCTCGGCGGCATCGGCAATCACCAGCGGATAGACCACCACCGGCGAGAACGCCGACGCGCGCTCGTTGACGCCGCTGGAGGTGGCGACGCTCTTGCGCCACTCGCCCGGCAGCAGCGTCAGGTTGACGTAGGTGTCATACCCCAGGTCGCGCGGCCCCGGCTGCAGATTGATTTGAAAGGTGATCAGGCTGGCCTGATAACCCTTTAGTTTCCAGCCTTTGCTGAGCTGGTTGTCCAGGATCGCGGCCAGCTGGTACACCGCCGTGCCGACCATCAGCTGCGTGGAGGCGTCCACGCCGCTGGTCAGCCCCGCCTTGCTCAGGTCCGCTTGAATTTCACCGGTCGCCGGAATGGTCGAGACCATCCCGCTGCTGGCCGGCACGGCGCCGGGCCCCGACTGGCTGGCGCTGCTGGTGGTGACCACCCCGTTGCTGTCCACCGCGCGGCTGTCGCTCTTGCTCCGCGCAGGCAAGCCCAGTCCCAGGCCGGCGGAAAAGCTCGATAGTGTCTGACCGAACTGGCTTTGCGTCGTCACGACAGCCATCGCCCGCGCGTCTGCGGTGGACAAATTATGCTTCGGCTCCAGCTTGTCGCCGATATCGTCCCATGACACCGCCGGGTAGGCGGAAACATAAACGTGCCCCACCTCTTCCGCCGCATCGACGCGCCTCACATCCTGCCACGGCGCGCGGTTCGCGCAGGCGACCAGCAAGGCTACGGCGGCAACCACGAGCACATTGCGTACAGCTGATTGACGCTCCATTCGCGCTCCCCAAGAGTTTTAAGACAATGCCCACATATGTAGGACTACACCTACAAGCATATCTGAAATTATTATTTAAATAATCACGAATTGTCACTTTTGCCAATATTTGTTCACTTGGCATGAACAACCTTGGCAGGAATACCCGCACCTTCACCCCGTGGACTCAGCGGTCTCCCGGCATAACGGCTTGAAAACTGTCAGAAACTGGTTGACTTCTCTCATTGGGAGACCTCAGCATGCCCACTCTCGCCCATCAGATTCTGCAACACGCCACCGCACTGCCGGAAGGAACGCCGCTGGTCGCCAAGGCCTTGCTCCATCTCGGCAATCGCGCGGCGGTGGATCAAGTGCTGTCCCGCCTGGTCCGCCGCAGCGTGCTGCTGCGGGTCGGGCGCGGCATCTATGCGCTGCCTGTGGCAGGCCGTTTTGGCACGCGCGCGCCGTCCACCGAAAAAGTGGTCGAAGGCCTGGCGCAACAGCACGGGGAAACCATCGTCGCGCATGGCGCGGCCGCCGCCAACGCGCTGGGACTGACCACGCAGGTACCGATGCGGGCGGTCTACCTCACCTCCGGCCCCAACCGTCGTTTAAAGTTGGGCGCAAACGGTGGAGTTCCGCCGTGCGCTGTTTTGGCAACTGATGTTGCCCGGGCGGGCCGCCGGCGATGTGGTGCGCGCGCTGGCGTGGCTGGGACCGGAAAACGCCGCGCAAGCCATTCACCAGCTACGGTCAACACTGCCGTCGTCGGCGCTGCGGGACGTCGTCGCGGCGCGTTCGCGTCTGCCACCTGGATGGCGCAGGAAATCAGCGCGCTGGTGCCGCATGCCTGAGTTTCTCCAACTCGGGGCAGCCGAACGTCTCGAGGCCCTAAACGTCGCCGCCAGCGCCTCGGGTCTACCGCCCCATCTGTTGGAAAAGGATGTCTGGGTGCTCTGGGCGTTGCGCCATCTGTTTTCAGGTCCCCATGCCGAACACCTGGTGTTCAAAGGCGGCACCTCGCTGTCGAAGGCCTACGGCGTCATCCGCCGCTTCTCGCGTCACGGGAATGTCACCCACATCATATAGACGCCGACCTCGTCTACGGGGCGGCGATAGGATAGCACTCCCGCCGATGATGCCGCCAGATACATGGGCGAGGCAGGACGGGCTGGCACTACGGACTTGAGCCAAGGGACGCTGGACGCCTGCGCCGAGGACAGGCGCGCTGTTTCACGACGCAGCCCCAATGCTTCCCGGACTGATGCTTTCTGTGGCTTCAGGTGTTTGCAACTGAAGCCGGCCAACAACGCGGTGTGCGGTGGGTGGCCGCGCGAACCTGCTGCGAATATGGCCACATCGATTTCGTGCATGCCGGCCGGTGGAAAGGGGGAGACGCTGGACATGGACCAGCTGAGGGTTTTTACCTGAACTGACACCCATGCCTCATGTTGAAGCGTGCCTGCACTGTTCTTCATTTCAAAAAAGCTATAGATTTTGTCGTCCGCCGACGCCGGTCCGCCGGCCAGCGACAAAATCCCTGAGTTTACATTCTTCACGGATACGCTATTTTGGCCGTGTTTCAGGGCGTACCGCTTCAATACCCGCGCGAGAACGGCCAGTTCAAACAATTTTGATGCCGACTTGGCACTCGAGAAGGATTGCTTAGGCGCACCCGCTGCAATTTCCAGCAATTGCGTTACCTGATCATTTAGGCTGGCGCTGGCGATCGTGGTTTTACTGGCCTGTGGCGCGGTGGCCGAAGCGGCAGCCGCAGGCTTGTTGACCACTGGCGTCGCTTTGCCTAAAGACGCTTTCCCGGCCTGCTTGCTGGTCGCTTTTTTTTTGGTCGTCGCGGCAGCCGTCATTTCAATGGCCTCCTTGCTGGTCTATTGCATCGTCATCCGGCCAGTCCGCCGCTGCATGCAGCTGTGCCTGGAACTGGCCCAGCAAGCTGCGCTCTGCTGCGGACCGTCTTCTCGGACTCTTCGGTAACTCTGTTGAGAGCAAATGTGATTCACGCTCGCCGGGCGCGGTGGTGTCAAATACCCTCACATCCGACAACTCCACGCCGGTGAGGTCGGACAGCTCCTTCAAAGTCTGCTTCAAGGTCTGTTGGTTCGGCGGGGTCGCTAATAAAAGCAAGGTCGAAATGGCGTCGAGATAACGATGCTCGACCGCGCGGCGGCGCTGTTTGGCATCCAGATCCGCCAACTGGATGTTCTGACTCAGGCGTTGTCCAAGTTCGCCCAGTACTTCCTGATGCACGCCTTGATAATCGATGCAGTATTTCCGGACCACTTCAGTGGCTTCAAACATCTCATCCTGACTGGGCAATGGGGTATCGAGCATCTCTCCGGTCCAAGATCAGTTGTTGGGTTTGCGTCCATCGCGCGCCAGAGACCACGTGAGACGCGCTTAATTCGGCGTCGGCCGTACCTGTCACTGTGCAGCATAACGTTGCTCGAGGATAGCACTCTTGTCATTGTGCAAAATGCGCGAAATGTCACACGGTTGCGTATTCTTGCTGTCCTGTCTCGCCCGGCAGGTGAACGCCAGCCCCCAGGGCGGGAAGTCATCGCGCCCGCACAACGGACTCGCCGAAAATCAACGACTCCAGGAGCGAATGCCTAAATTCCGCGTAAAACGCAGAGATTTTCCAACGAGGTTCGCGACCCCGTCCTACCGTAGAAGATCATTTGGATCCGAATCAAGCGGTAGAGATAAGGCTCTGAATTTTCTGAAGAATAAAATGGCGCTGCTGCGCGCACCATCAAGAATACCATTACCAGCTCGGCTACCACCTAGCCGCCGAAGATACGATGTACAAAGGCCGAAGCTTCGACACATCGTACGGATTGCGAATTATCTGGTCATTCGCAAAATTTCACCTATCTCATCCGCCTTTTCATGCCATGTATATCTATGCTTGCCCAATATCCGATAAAAAGAGGATCCCGATCCTTTGTTACAGCTCTTCTGACTTTCCGGTGTTGGTCCCTTTCCTGTACGTTTCATTGAAGCGCCAATATAAGGCGTTTAACACGAATTCGACGCTGGCACATTCGCGAGCAGATCCCATTGAGAGAGATAGCCAGGCGGTTGGGCATCTCCAGAAACACCGTTCGACGCTATCTGCGCTCGGAAACCATAGAGCCAGCCTACGCTGAGCGGCGCTCCACCCGCGCCATCGACAAATACGCGTTCCAGCTTTCAGCGCTCCTCAAGACCGAGGCGGCCAAGTCGCGCAAGCAGCGGCGCACGCTGAAAAAGATCCATGAGGACCTAAAGGAATTGGGATTCGAGGGGTCTTAAGACAGGGGCGCGGCGTTCGCGCGGACCTGAAGGGAGGGTCAATCTGAGAGGGTCAATCCGGCAAGCAAACGACATTTGGTCGGTATTGCTATACCAGAACAGACGCTGTTGATCATATGTCATCGCCGCCGTGAGCGCCGCGAGAATGTGCAGAACGCGAAGCACTTTCTCTCCAACGTGGCCAGTCCATTTTCCAAACCCGCCCTCTTCGAGCTGCTTTGTAATCGATGCATGTGCTTCCCGTTTGGTCATCCCGAAGATCGAGCTGACCTTTTTGTCGATCGCTACAGTGACAACTGCTCCGTGGATGAGACTATCGATCAGCTCGAGGTATTCTGTCAAAGCGCGGCTCTGTGGCCCAACTGCGTATTTCGGTGAACGTGCCCACCCATTCCGGTCTATCGTGCCCACTTGCGCATGAGATGGTGTTACGCGGTTAAATTGTAATCGGTGCGGTCACGATGGGTCGATATTTTTCTCCTTTTTGGCTGTTTTAGGTCGCT
>CAUPRW010000002.1:0-361059 GCA_963513825.1 uncultured Duganella sp. | reverse complement strand
CATCGGCACTGTCACGCGCATCAACGCGAAGTCATGTTCGCTGCTGTGTGACGGCGAACAGTGGCGTGTCTCCCCCGGACTGCTGCGTAAGATCATCGATTTGTAAGCTGCGCGCCGAATACGGGTTCCGCTGACACTTACTCTTCTTGCGGCAATGCCTGGCGAGCATCGATGGAACAGCTGGGCTACCAATTCAAAGACGCGCCGGTTGCGAAATAGAACTCCGGCGTCCGCGCCAGCCGGCACGCCAAAAAAGCGCCGGGGTCAAGTCTGTCATTTGGACACGACCTGATCCGTAAAGCGCCTCTATGCATGAGCCCGTGTCCAAATGTCAGACTTGACCCCGAGGCAAGCAGCAAAGCTTTAATTCGTATCAAGTTCCTGTATCATTTGCCGTCGCCGCGATCCGGCGCACGGGGTCGCCCCCACACCGAAACAGACAAACACAAAAAATAAACGGAGCCCAATTTTGAGCCTTTTTAGAACGAAGAATCTGGATGACATGATCGCCAACGCCCGCAAACCGGGCGGGCTGGCCAAGGTACTCGGTCCATTCGACCTGATATTGATGGGCATCGGCGCCATCGTCGGCACCGGCATCTTCGTGCTCACCGGCACCGGCGCCGTCACCGCCGGTCCCGCGCTGACCTTGTCGTTCATCGTCGCCGCCGTCGCCTGCGGCTTCGCCGCGCTGTGTTATGCCGAATTCGCCTCCACCGTGCCGGTCGCCGGCTCGATCTATACCTACACTTATGCAACGCTGGGCGAATTGGCGGCCTGGATGATCGGCTGGGACTTGCTGCTCGAGTACGGCTTGGCCACGTCGGCGGTGTCGGTCGGCTGGTCCGGCTATTTCCAGTCGCTGCTGGCCAGCGCCGATCTGCGCCTGCCCACGGTGTTGACCGCCGCGCCGGGCGCGGTGCCTGGCGTGACCACCTGGATCAACCTGCCGGCGCTGTGCATCATGCTGGTGCTGACAGCCATGCTCAGTTGGGGCGTGCGCGAATCGGCGCGGCTCAACAACATCATGGTCGCCATCAAGATCGGTGTCGTGCTGTTGTTTATCTTCGTCGGCGGACGCCATGTGCAGCCGTCCAACTGGCAGCCGTTCATGCCCTACGGTTACAACGGCATGCTTAGCGCCGCCGCGCTGGTGTTCTTCGCCTTCATCGGCTTCGATGCGGTGACGTCGGCGGCGGAGGAAGTCAAGCGCCCGGAACGCGATCTGCCAATCGGCATCATCGGTTCGCTGGCCGCTTGCACCATCCTGTATGTGGTGGTGTCGGCAATCATGACCGGTATCGTGCCATATCAGCAGTTCCTCGGCGTCGACCATCCGGTGACCTTGGCGTTGAAGTATGCGGGCGAAAACTGGGTGGCTGCCTTCGTCGACCTGGGCGCGATTTTGGGCATGACCACCGTCATTCTGGTGATGGCCTACGGCCAGACGCGGGTGATTTATGCCATGTCGCGCGACGGCTTGCTGCCGAAGAAGCTGTCGACCGTGCATCCGCGCTTCCATACGCCGTTCTTCGCCACCTGGCTGGTGGGCATCGTGTTCGGGCTGATCGCGGCGGTCGTGCCGCTCAATATCCTCACCGAGCTGATTAATATCGGAACCCTGGCCGCGTTCAGCCTGGTTGCGGTGGCGGTGGTAATCCTGCGCAAGAAGCGTCCGGATTTGAAACGCGCGTTCCGCTGCCCCTGGGTGCCGGTGATTCCGGCGCTGGCGGTGATTTTCTGCGTGATGCTGATGACTTACCTGAGCTGGCATACCTGGGTCGCGTTCGTCATCTGGATGACGATCGGCTTGGTGATTTACTTCACGTATGCGCGCAGGCATTCGGCGATGAACTGATGTTGTTGGCGAAGCCTGGCGGATTGCGCGCGATGCGCTCCGCCACTACCGGCAGGTAAGCGCCTCGTCGCCCAGCCCACAAGGGCGGATTCACGGGTCTCGCCCGCGTATCCGCCCTTCGCCACCATCTAGTTGACAGTCAGTTTTCCCGTTCCGGCGTTGCTTAGCACCGAGGCCTTGACGGCCGAGGCGTTGAGCGGCGTGACGCTATAAGGCAACGTCCACCCCACCGCGTTACTGAAGCTGCACGCACCGGCGACATTCAACGCGCTGCCGTTCAACAGCGAGCCGGTGTCGACAATCGCGCCGGTCTTGCTCTCGGAGCCAGGATTTTTGATCACGTCCGGGCAACTGCCGGCGCCGGCGATGTCGAAGGCGTTGTTGGCCGAGATGATCTTGGCCTTGTAGGCCACGCCGATGCTGTACTGATGCTTGTAGATGGCGTGGCTCTTCGATCCCTCGAAGTAGTTGTTGTACACATGCACCTTGCCGAAACGGACACGCGGCGCCCGGTCGCTGATGTTCAGATAATGGTTGTTGTTGAACGTCACCGTCAAATGCCCCTCGTCGGTGGTCTTGCTGTCGGACGAACCGATCAGGTTGTTCTTCGCGTGTAGCTCGAAGCGGTTGTTCGACACCGTCACATAGTCCGATCCGTTCTTGACGTCGAGCGCACCGTCGTGGCATTGCTTGAGCTTGCCATTTTCGATCGGGAACTGGTCGTCGGTTTTCGGCGCGTCGCTAAACACATTGTGGTCGACCCATACATTGGTCGAGGCCAGGATCGTGATGCCGTCGTACTCCGAGTTCCAGTTGCCGCTGCTGCCGTCCTCCGGATCCCACAGCGGATACTTGTCGCATGGCAGGCTGATGTTCAGGTTGCGCACGATGACGTTCTTTTTACCGTTGATTACCAGGTTGGCGTTGACCAACTTGGCGTCACCGCCCACCCCGATCAGCGTGGTATTGCTGCCCAGCTTGATCTGCAGGCGCGCCGCCTGGTCATCCTTGCTGGTGTACGGCCCGCCGTTGTCGGACGAGGTCGGATCGATGGTGCCGTATAGTTTGATGATCTTCGGATTGTCGCCCTGCGCCTTGATCGCCGCCATCAGCTGCGAGGCGGAGCTGACCTTGTAGATGGCCGTCGCTGGCGCGGCCGCGCCGCCGGTGGTGCCGCCGTTGGTGCCGGCCCAGCCCGCCGCCGGCGCGGATTGATAGGTGGCGTCGCCTGGCGTCGGCGTTGGCGTTGGAGTCGGCGTGGGAGTTGGCGTTGGCGTTGGCGTCGGCGTGGGAGTTGGCGTGGGCGTCGGCGTTGACGACACCGGCCCCACCGCGCACTTCTCGTTCACACCGGGGTTCGGGTCCGAGCCGAAGGTCGCGGTCGTGCAAGCGACGTTCCCGGACAGCGTCTTGACCACCCACTTGTCCTTCAGCCCGAACGAAACCTGGCGGCTGGCGGTGCCGGCCTTGCAAGTGCCGCCTTCGTCAGCGCACTTGGAAAAGCCGCTCGGCCAATCGGCGGCCTGGGCGCTGGTCGAGAACAGCGCGGCAAGCGCGGCGCACAATACGGAATACTTTGGTGCCATGATTATCTCCTTAGAGGGTCGGTGACGGGCCTTCAATGGGGCCCTTGAACTGGAAAATGCTGCAACAGAACCGCGCCCGGGGAGAATCTTGGCGCCACCGTGGAGGCCTTCGACAGGCTGGGAAAAACGCCCCGGCGGCACCGGGGCGCGTGAAACGCTAATCGTGCAGTCAGTTGACGGTCAATTTGCCGGTGCCGGCGTTGCTCAACACGGAAGCCTTCACCGCCGACGCATTGAGCGGCGAAACGCTGTACGGCACGGTCCAGCCGACCGCGTTGCTCTGGCCGCAGGCGCCGGCCACATTCAGCGCGTTGCCGTTCAACAGCGAGCCGCTGTCGGTGATCGCGCCGGGCTTGCTCGACGATCCCGGATTCTTGACGATGTCCGCGCAGGCGCTGGCGCCGGCGATCTCGAAGGCGTTGTTCGACGAGATGATCTTGGCCTTATAGGCCACGCCGATGCTGTACTGGTGCTTGTAGATCGGGTGGCTGCGCGAGCCCTGGAAGTAGTTGTTATAGATGTGCACCTTGCCAAAGCGCACGCGCGGCGCCCGTTCGCCGACGTTCAGGTAGTGGTTGTTGTTGAAGGTCACGGTCAAGTGGCCCTCGTCCGAGGTTTTGTCGTCGCTCGAACCGATCAGGTTGTTTTTCTCATGGAGCTCGAAGCGGTTGTTCGACACCGTCACGTAGTCCGAGCCGTTCTTGACGTCGAGCGCGCCGTCGTGGCACTGCTTGATCTTGCCGTTTTCAACGGGCAGCTTGTCATCGGTCTTGGGCGCGTCGGTGAAAACGTTGTGGTCGACCCAGACGTTGGTCGAGCCGAGGATCGTGATGCCGTCGTACTCCGAATTCCAGTTGCCGGCGCTGCCATCGTTTGGATCCCATACCGGATAGAGGTCGCACGGCAGATTGATGTTCAGATTGCGCACGATGACGTTGGTTTTGCCGCTGATGACCAGGTTGGCGTTGACCAGTTTGGTGTCGCCGCCCATGCCGATCAAGGTCGTGTTGCTGCCCAGCTTGATCTCCAGACGGGCCTTCTGGTCATCCTTGTTTTTGTAGGGGCCGCCGTTGTCGGCCGCGGTCGGATCGATGGTGCCGTACAGCTTGATGATCTTCGGCTTGTCGCCTTGGGCCTTGAGCGCGGCCACCAATTGCGCCGCCGAGCTGACCTTGTAGATGGCGGTCGACGGCGCGGCGCCGCCGCCGCTGGTGCCGCCGTTGGTGCCGGCCCAGCCGGAGGCCGGCGCCTTCTCGAGCGTGGCGTCGGCGGCGTACGCGCCGCTGGAACAAAGCACCGCTAGCGCGGCGCAGATGAAGGAATGTTTTGGTGCCATGGGTGTCTCCTGTAGGTCTGTTTTAGGGTCCTTGGAAGGACCCGCTTATCTCACTCAAAAAGATGAATGAAAGTTAAGATTAGCAGCCTGTACTGGCTGATACCCAAGGCCCAAAAATAATCAATCGCTTGATTATTTAATATGTGGTCAGATATCGTATGACTAGGTTTGCATATCTAAGGGCAATATCCTGGAATCCGAGCCAGCGGAATCCCACCTCGAAATTACATCTAAAAAGCACCACAAACCATTGAAATTAAAAGTCATATTGAATTTCTTTTGAAGCCGGGAGGCGTACCGAAAACCTCACAGCAAAAGAGTTTCTCCGATAATTTCCACGTGGAAAATGTATCGTAAAAGCAAGGCATATGACAAGTCAAGTTTTTCAGTAGTTGTTTTTTTAATGAAATGTTTCTTGCGGTTTGCAAGCGATACGGCGCCGTCGGGGCGTCCCTGCTCTTCAATTAGTTCGTTTTGACGAACCGAATGCGATGCCGCTAGACTGCTTGGATGAACCCAATCGAAGCCATCCACCGTATCCAGGCGAGCTACCCCCGCATTTATCACGCTTGCCATGGACACCATCAGAACCAGCAAACGTCAGCGCCTGGCTTGTCGCAACGTGACGCGACCATCCTCGCGCACCTGGATCGTCAAGCGCCGATCACGCCGACATTGCTGGCGAAACACCTCGGCATATCGAAATCCACCATGTCCGAAGCGATAAAGTTCCTGGTCGGCCAAGGGTATGTACATCTGGGGGAAAACATCGATAAACGCTCTCACCAGCTAATGCTGACCGAGGCCGGTCAGAAG
Organism: uncultured Duganella sp.; assembly: GCA_963513825.1. Classification (GTDB taxonomy): domain Bacteria; phylum Pseudomonadota; class Gammaproteobacteria; order Burkholderiales; family Burkholderiaceae_D; genus Rugamonas. The sequence goes on along the minus strand of CAUPRW010000002.1, from coordinate 355,463 downwards.
GCCATGAGCGCGTGCTCGGTGTTGGAGACCGACAGGCTCGTTGCGCTGCTATCGGTGCTCAGCGAGGGGGAATTGTTGAAGGCACTCGAAGGACTTGAGTTGCTCGCCGCTGCGACATTCAGACTAACACTCAACCAAAAGGGGGAAGTATGAAATATGCGTTGATGGTCCTGGGGATGGTTCTTGCGGTGGGGATTTCCATCGCGGTCGTTGGCATGTGTACCGCCAAGGACCACGAAACGTCGATGGCGCGTGACTACAACGCCTCCGCCAAAACCGTCTATGCGCTGGTGCGCAATTACGAGGACTACCCGAAGTGGCGAACGGGCGTCAAATCGATGGCCCGCGACGGCGAGCTGCGCTACATCGAAGAGTCGGGCCATGGCAAGATTCCCTACCGGATAGTCGAGGAACGCGAAAACGCCCATATGGTGTCACGCATCGACGATGCCACGCTTCCATTTTCCGGCACATGGACCTTTGACATCGCCGAGCAGGACGGCAAAACCCAACTAAGAATTACCGAACGGGGCAGCGTGCCCAATCCCATTTGGCGCTTCTTTTCCGCATATGTCTTTTCGCATGAAAAGACGGTGCGCACCTACCTCGAGGACGTTGCCAGGCAAATCGATGGAAAATGATCGCCCGGCCGCTGCCCTCCTCTCCACTGCGGCGGGCACGGCCACTCCGCATCAAAACCTTTTCAAGAAGTCAACCAGTATCGATTTGTAGTCGACACCGGTGTCGCCCGCAAGCGTGGAAATGCACGGGCCGCTGAGGTTGCGCAGGCAATGATCGCCTCCCGTGGCGCGGCCGTTGACGACGGCTTGCGCGATGACCACCGAGCGCACAGAGTCATCGCAATCGGAATAAGTGGTGATTTGACCGCTGACGGTCGGCGCGGCCGGCGCGCCGGCGCAGCGCATCACCACACGCCGCGCGTGGAATATCTGTTCGTTTAGCACCGCCGGCAGCGCGTCCACCCACGATACCGAATTGGTATGCAGCACCGGATTGAGTATCCAGCTTTTGTCGCCCATATTCCCGGTGCTGCGCAATACCTGATCCGAATCGCCGACCACGCCGATGTAAGGTTTTACGCTGCCCGGTCGGCACGGATGGTTGGCGCCCGAGGCGGGCAAATCGGGACCGAGATGGACCGACGGCGGGCCCGCCAGCGCGCCATAGCCGTCGAAGGTGGCCGGCGATTCGCACCAGATGCGGTTGGCCATCATGCCGCCATTGGAGTGCCCGACCAAATAGATTTTGGAAATAGCCGGCAGCGCGGGGTTGGTCCGGATCGCCATCGCCAGCGCCTGCAAGAATGCCACGTCATCCTGGCCGGAATCCATCACATAATTGCTCCAGGTCCAGGCGTTGTAGCCCGGCTGGGATTGGCCCTGTGGAAATATGGCCAGTACTTTTTTCGAGATCAACCACGCGTCGCCAGCGGCCGAGGTCGCCGAACTGACGCTACCCGGGTCGTTTTTAATCCCCAGTTCGTACGCGAAGCTTTCTTTATGACCGCCGCCGCCGTGCAAGAAAATCACCGCCACCTCGGCGTTGCTCGGCACATACATATCTATCCCGTTAAGGAAACCATCGATCTTTTGGTTCGCCTTGATGGACACCGAGGGAACCGTCACCGTGGTGGAGGCGATGCGCTCGGCGCCGCCCCCGTCGCTCCCGCCTCCGCCGCAGCCCGCGATAAAAACCGCGCAGGCGCTGAAAATCGATGCTCCCAACATTGACGCGATGTGTGACGTATAGGTTGCCATTGGCGCTATCCTCCAGATCAGTAGGTGGTTTGTTGCGAGCCCACGCCGCGCGCGTGGGTCTTGAAGAAATCCCAGATGGCGTCGGTGGCGTCGATCCCGTCGTCGCCCTGGCGTTGCGCCGCCCCCGCCCCGCCGGCGCCGGTACCGGGCCAGCCGTGGCCGGCGGAAGCCAGCCGGTAGAAGCGCACCTCAGCGCCGGCACCGCAGTCCTTGCTAATTTCGGTCGTCACATCGGCCACCGTGGCGACGCTGGGCGCCCCGACGCAGCCGTTTGCACGTCGCCAGAAATTCACCGCGTAGCTGACCGGCTCGAACGGTTTGGACTGCGCCCTGGCGACCAGGCGCGTCGGGCTCATGCCGCCTTCGAACCCGACCACCTGATCCTTCATGCCGTGCATGATGAGCATGGGAACCGGCACGCGCGGCGCCGGCTCGCCGCCGAACAGCGCGCCGGCCACGACGGCCGCGCCGGCCAACCGCCCCGGGTAGGCGATGGCCACCCGGTGCGCCAGCATGGCGCCGTTCGACAGCCCGGCGACGTAGACCCGTCCCGCATCCACCCTGGCCGATTTGGTCACGTCGTCGAGCACGGCACCGACGAAGCGCACGTCGTCGCGGCCGCTGGTCATGGCCTCGCCACAACAGCCGCCCGCGTTCCAAGTCCCGCTGCCGGCCCGTCGGCCGGTGCCGTTCGGCGCCACCAGGATCAAGCCTTCGGCGGCCGCCTTGGCCTGCCAGCGCGCGATCATCGTTGCGCCGCTGCCACCGCCACCGTGCAGCAACAGCACCAGCGGCGCCGCAGCGCCGCCGTGGCTGGCATCGAGCAGCAGATAGCTACGCTTGGCACCGCCAAACTCAAGCGTGGTCTCGACCGCGCCCGCGATGGCCGGCGCCGCCATGCCCGTGTTGCGCGCCGCCAGCCGGTCGCGCAGGCGCGGGCGCTCCGGCTCCTGGGAAAAGGCGCAGCCCGAGGCCATCAATGCCACAGCCGCCAGCGCCACGTTCGCTATCTTGAGCTTCATGCCAACTCCCCGATTTGTCGATGAGTAAGCATAGCGGCCCGGCCCCGGGCCATCACGACAAGGCCGTTGCGGAGCGTAACGAAGTGTAACAATGGCATATTGGACTTTGCCGCGAAAAGCGGGCAATTTACACTCGGCCATATCCCGTTACAGGACGCATATATGACACAGACCACGCTGATCGCCGTTGTCGAGGACGATCCCGAGATCCGGCCCTTGATTGCCGGCCTGCTGCGGCGCGAAGGCTTTGAAGTGGTGGCCTGTGCCGGCGGCCAGGACCTCGACCGCGCCATGGCCCACCGCCGCGTCGACCTGGTGATACTGGACTTGATGATGCCGGACGAGGACGGACTGTCGATCTGCCGCCGCCTGCGCGGCGGCCCGCTGGCGATACCGATCATCATGGTCACCGCCAAGGGTGATGCGGTCGACCGCGTGATCGGCATCGAGCTCGGCGCCGACGACTACCTGGCCAAGCCGTTCGACCCGCGCGAACTGGTCGCCCGCACGCGCGCGGTGCTGCGCCGCACCCGCGATACCCATGAACCACGGCAGCTCGCCGCGCGGCGCTACGCCTTCGCCGGCTGGACGCTCGACGCCGGCTCGCGCCAGCTGGTCAACGCGCAGGGCCTGCCGGTGGAGTTGACCGGTGCCGAGTTCGACCTGCTGATGGTGTTTTTATCGCATCCGCAACGGGTGCTGAACCGCGACCAGTTGCTCGACTGGACCCGGCGGCGCTCATCCATGCCATTCGACCGCGCCATCGACGTTCAGCTAAGTCGCTTGCGTCGCAAGCTCGACAACGTCTCCTCCGACATGATCAAGACCGTGCGCGGCGGCGGCTACCTGTTCGCGCCGGCCGTGGAGAACTTGTGAAGCCGCTGCGCTTCGACACGCTGGCCGTGCGCATCGGCGCCACCGTGCTGGCCGGCATGGCGCTGTTCCAGCTGGTGCTGCTAGCGGTGGTGTTCTGGCCCGGCGGCCCGGCACGGCCGGTGTTCCTGCTGCCGTCGCCGAAACAGGCGCTGGCCATGGCCGCCGCGCTGGAAAAGGCGCCGCCGGCACTACGCGCCGACATCGTGCTGGCCCTCAACAGCGACGCGCTGCTCGTCAGGCTGCTGCCGGCGGGCGTAGCGCCGGCAGCCGCGCCATCCACCCACGGCTCGCAGCGGTTGGAGCGACTGTTCGCCCGCTACGCCGACGATTTGAAAGGCAGGCCGTTCCGCGTCGATGTGCAAGGTAGCGGCCGGATCGGCGCCATCGGCGCGGACGATCTGGGCGCGGCGGCGCCCGTGGCCCTGGTACTGACGCTCAACAACGGCGACAGTCTGGTGTTGGAGCGCACGCGCGCGCCGGCGCTGGCGCGGCTGATGGACCGCGCGCTGCTGATCGGCCTGCTTGGCTGCGCCATCCTGGCCACCGTGTTGCTGGTGGCGCTGCGGCAAACCGCGCGGCCGCTGCGGGCCTTGAGCGCCGCCTCCCGCCAGTTGGCCGGCGACATGGCGGTGCCGGACCTGCCGCTCGACGGGCCGGCCGAAATCAAGGACCTGTCGCGCGCGTTCAACGACATGAAGCACACGATACGCCAGTTGGTGGACGAGCGCACACACATGCTGGCCGCGCTTGCCCATGACTTCCGCACCTATCTGACGCGGTTGCGCTTGCGCGCCGAGTTCATCGACGATGCCGACCAGCGCGCCCGCGCCGTCGCCGATCTCGACGAAATGAACATGCTGCTCGACGATACGCTGACCTTCGCGCGCGAAGCATCGGCATCGCGCGCGCCGGCACCGCGCCTGGCGGACCTGGCCGTCGAGATCGCGGCGCTGGTGGCGGCGCGGCGCGAACTGGGCCAAAACGTCGCATGGCACGGCGCGCAGGCGACGTTTCCGGTCGCCTGCGCGCCATTGGCCCTCAGGCGCATGCTCGACAACCTGGTCGACAACGCGGTCCGCTACGCCAACGGCGCGCGGCTGACGCTCGCCGCTGACGCCGGCGACGTGCTGGTGACGGTGGAGGACGACGGCCCCGGCGTGCCGGACGAGGCGCTGCCACGCCTGACGCAGCCGTTCGAGCGGCTCGATGGTTCGCGCGCACGCGCCACCGGCGGCAGCGGGCTGGGGCTATCGATCGTGCTGGCGCTGGCGACCAGCCAGGGCGGCAAGCTGACGCTGCAAAACCGCGCCGAAGGCGGCCTGCGCGCCACGCTGCGCCTGCCCGGCCATCCTGGCTAGCAGACCATGAACCCCAACTCGCGCAAGAAACCGGCCGCCTGCGAGTGCGAGATGACCGCCCCCTTGAACATGGCCGCGTCGGCCAGCTTGACGCCCTCGATATCGGTGCCGCGCAGGTCGGCGCCCTGGAATTTGGCCAGCTTGAGCACGGCGTTGCGCAAGCTGCCGCCCTCGAAGACGGCATCACGAAAATCGCAGCCGGCCAGATAGCCGTCGGAGAAATCGAGCTCCTTCAGCGTCGCCTTGCGGAACGAAAAGCCGCGCAGGTCGGCACCGACCAGCAAGCTCTCCTCGAACTCGATGCCCAGCGCGGCGGCCTCCTCGAACGAGGCGCCGGTCAGCTTGCAGCCGCGATACGATGCCGAGGCAAGCTTGGCGCGCCGCCACTTGGTGTTATTCAGGTCGCAACCATCGAAGCGCGCGTCGACGGCGTCGACCGATTCCAGGTCGGCGCCGCCGGCGCGGCAGCGCAGCCAAACGCTGCGCGCGAGCTTGCAAGCAAATAGCGTGGTGCCGAGAAAAGTGCAGCGCTCGAAGCGGCAGCCCTGCAAGTCGAGCCGGGACAGGTCGGCCTCGTCGAAGGTGCAGCCGTCGAAGGCGCGCACCGATTGCGCCAGATAGTGTTCGAGTGCCGCGCGGTCGAGCGCTTCGCCCGATACGGTGGAGTTGTTGTCATGTGCCATCAGCCAAAAACCTTCCGAGTGTGGAGGGGGACGGATGGCCAACCGGATACTAACGGAAACCAAAACGCGTCCCCCAACCGTTGAAAACAGTTAAGATCAGCGCCGTGGGTCCGCGCGCAGTGTGCGCCGGGAGCATGCCTGGACGGCACTTGCCAGTGTACCAACCGGCTAGCTCATTTTCGACTGGCCCGGATTTTATCAGAAACGACCCGCATGAAACGTGACATCGACATCATCCGCCAACTCGACGACACCGAGGACGCCATCAAACGCGCGCGGCTGCGCACCATGCAGGCCGTCGCGCTCGGATTGCTGGTGCTCGCCGCGCTGCTGTTCGCGCTGGCGCGCTGGCAACACGGCGGCCACCCCGCCTGGGGCTATCTGGGAGCGTTTTCCGAAGCGGCCATGGTCGGCGCGATCGCCGACTGGTTCGCCGTCACCGCCCTCTTTCGCCATCCGCTGGGCATCCCGCTGTGGCACACGGCCATCATCCCCAACAGCAAGGACAGCATTGGCAAAAGCCTGGGCAACTTCGTCGAGAACCATTTCATCACCGAGGAAGGCATCGCCCGGCGCATCGCCGAGGTCGATATCGCCGGGCGCGCCGGCCGCTACATGCAGGCCAACGCCGCGCAATTGAGCGGCTGGGTGGGGCCGGCGCTGGAACAGCTGTTGCGCATGGTCGACCACGACAAGATACGCCGCATGCTGCGCGAGGTCGCCACGCGCGAACTTGGCCGTGTCGACCTGTCGGGCCTGGCCGGTGATTGCGTCGATGCGCTGGTGGCCGAGGACCAGCCGCAGCGGCTGCTGGACGCGGCGCTCGACCAGTTTGGCGTCTACCTGTCGGAGCCGGCCAACCACCCCGCCATCGAGGCCATGGTGCAAAGCGCGGTCAACACCGAGAGCTCGGTATTGAAATACGCGCTGAGCAAGGCGATGCCGAGGATTATCCGCTCGACGACCGAAAAAGTAGCGGCGATGCGACTGGACCGCTCGCACGAGCTGCGCCAGCGCCTTGGCGCATGGATCGCCAACAGCGCGCTGCGCCTCAAGGGCGATCCGGCCTGGCAGGAGGCCATCGGCCGCTATCAACAGCGGGCGCTCACCAGCGACACCGTGCAGCATCTGTTCGACGGCATCTGGGACAGCCTGCGCGCGCGCCTGCTCGACGACCTGCGCAGCCAAACGCCGGCCATTCCCGCCAGCGCGCGGCGGCTGGTGGAGCACGCCGGCCAGTTGCTGACCGAGCACCCCGCGGTGCGCGAAAGCCTCAACCGCGCCATCGAGATCGGCAGCGCGCAGCTGGTGCGCCAATATCGCGGCGAGGTCGGCGCGTTTATCGAGGCGCAGCTGGCCACGTGGACCAAGGAGGAGATGAGCAACCGGATCGAACTGTCGATCGGGCGCGATTTGCAGTTCATCCGCATCAACGGCACGCTGGTCGGCGGCTTGGTCGGGGTGGCGATTCATTTCATCGTGACGTTTTTCTGAAGGGGATTGTCAAACGTCGCCGGAGCGGGCATGCTGGCCGGGTGTGCGCGGCGCCACGTCCACGCCAATTTTTTATCTAATCGAACATGATCACTTGTTTTGACATCGGCGGCAGCGCCATCAAATCGGCCAGCGCCGACGCCGGCGGCCATATCGGCCCACCGCGCCGCGTGCCCACGCCGACGACCGACTTCGCCGCCTTCACCGCCGCCATGCAAGGGCTGATCGGCGCCGCCGGCACCACGCGCGGCGTGGCCATCTCCATCGCCGGCGTCGTCGATCCGGCCGACGGCCGCATCAAGTGCGCCAACATCCCCTGCATCGACGGCCGCGCGCTGGCCGCCGACCTGGCGGCCGAATTCGACCTTCCGGTATGGATCGCCAACGATGCCGACTGCTTCGCCCTGGCCGAGGCACGGGCCGGCGCCGGCCGCGGCCACGCCAACGTCTTCGGCCTGATACTGGGCACCGGTGTCGGCGGCGGCCTGGTGATCGGCGGCCGCCTGATCGGCGGGCCGGGCGGCTTCGCCGGCGAATGGGGCCACGGCCCGGTGGCCGCGCACTACGCCGGCACGCCGCCGCAAGCGATACCGCGCTTCGCCTGCGGTTGCGGGCAGACCGGCTGCCTGGACGCGATCGGCGGCGCCCGCGGCATCGAACGCCTGCACGCGGCGCTGCACCCCGGCGCGGCCGTCCTGGACAGCCGTGCCATCATCGACGCCTGGCAGGCCGGCGATGGCGCCGCCGCGCGCACCGTCGACTGTTTCATCGACATCCTGGCCGGTCCGCTGGCAATGCTGGTCAATACCATCGGCGCGTCGGTGCTGCCGGTCGGCGGCGGCCTGGCCAACAGCGCGCCGCTGATCGAGCTGCTAGACCGGGCGGTGCGCGCGCGCATCCTGCGCAAGACCGGCGCCGCCATCGTCGTGGTCGGCCAGTCGGGCGCGGAGCCGGGCCTGATCGGCGCGGCCTGGCTCGGTCTCGCAAAAGCGGGCGGCGGCGATGAATAAACCCGCCCGCTCCATCCTGCTCGAAGTGTGCGTAGACAACGTCGAGGGGCTGTCGGCGGCGATCGCCGGCGGCGCCGACCGCATCGAACTATGCGCGGCGCTGGAAGTCGGCGGCCTGACGCCGACCTCCGGCCTGCTGCGGGTGGCGGCGGCCAGCCCGCTGCCGGTGGTGGCGATGATACGTCCGCGCGGCGGCGACTTCTGTTTCGACGACGTCGAGATCCAGTTGATGCTCAACGAGATCGACGCCGTCGCCGCCATCGGCTTGCAAGGCGTGGTGCTCGGCGCCTCGCTGCGCAACGGCATGCTGGACCAACCGACCCTGGAACGCCTCACGCGGCGCGCCCGCGACCACGGCCTTGAGACCACGCTGCACCGGGCCATCGACCTGTGTCCGGACCTCGCGCAGGCCACCAGGCAGGCCATCGACCTCGGTTTCGCGCGCATCCTGACGTCGGGCGGCGCGCCGAGGGCGCTCGAAGGCATCGGCGGCCTGCAGCGCTGCTTCGACGCCGCCGGCGACCGCATCACCATCATGCCCGGCGCCGGCATCGGCGCCGACAACGTCGGCCGCTTGCTCGACAAGCTGCCGGTGCGGGAGGTGCACGCGTCCTGCTCGGCGCCGGTGGCCGCCAGCACTGCGCCGGTGATGGCGTTCGGCTTCGATACCGGCGGGCGGCGCCAAACCAGCATGGCGCGGGTGCTCGCGCTCAAGGCCGCGCTCAATTCCGAATAATGTGTTTTCGGGCGGGATGCCCGCGCTTGAAACGGCGCCCTGTTTGTGTGAAACTCGTCGACTATTGATTTGAAACCTGATCAACCCCTTTCCGCTTTGCGGTTGGAGCACGCCGCTTGACGATCGACCCTTCGCTGTTGGCGCCCTATCTTCCCGACCTCGCTGCCGGCGCGCGCCTGACCGCGCTGGCCTGCGCGCTGTCGTTGGCGGGCGGGCTGGCGCTGGGCGTTGTGGTGGCGCTCATGCGCGCTTCGGCCAGCGCGGGCGCGCGCCGCGTGGCCAACATCTACACCGACATTTTCCGCAATGTCCCGTTCATCGTCCAACTGTTCTTCCTGTTCTACGGCCTGCCGGAGATCGGCGTCGAACTGGGCGCCTTCAGCACCGGCGTGCTGGCGCTGTCGCTGGCGGGAGGCGCCTTCACCTCGGACGTGATCCGCGCCGGCATCCTGGCGATCGATCCCGGCGTGATTGAAGCGGCGCAGGTCAGCGGACTGCCGCGCCGCGTGATCCATCAAAAAATCGTGCTGCCGATCGCGCTGCGCACGTCGGTGCGCCCGCTGGGCGCGGTCTTCGTCAACCTGATCCTGACCTCGTCCATCCTGTCGGCCATCACCCTCAACGAGCTGACCGGCGCCGGCAAGATCGTCGCCGCCGACACCTTCGCGCCGTTCGAGGTGTACGCGCTGCTGCTGCTCGCCTATGTCACCCTCACGTACGCCGTCTCGCTGGGCGCCGGCGCGCTGCACCGCCGCCTGAACCGCGAGCGCGGCCTGGGCGCCAACTGATGCGCCACACCGACTTCACGGTCGACGACCTGCTGCTGTTGCTGCAAGGGGCCGGCGTGTCGGTCGCGCTGTTCGCCGCCACCACCATCATCGGCCTGGCGATCGGCCTGGCGTGGGCGGTGCTGCGCTACTACCGCACGCCGCTGCTGGCGCCCTGTTTCGCCGCCATCGCCGAACTGCTGAAAAACTCGCCGGTGCTGGTGCAGCTGTTCCTGGTGTTTTTCGGCCTGCCGGTGCTGCTGGAGACGGACCTGACGCCGGTGCAGGCGGCAGTGGTCACCTTGTCGGGCAACACCGCCGCGTTCATCTACGTCATCGCCGTCTCCGCGATCGAATCGATCGGCCGCGAACAACTCGAAACGGCGCGTGTTTTCGGATTAAGCCGCTGGCAGATACTGCGCCGTATCGTCGCGCCGCAGGCGGCCGCCTTCGGCCTCGGGCCGCTGACCGGCCTGCTGGTGAACCAGCTGCAGGTGACGTCGCTGATCTCCGTCATCGGCGTGGTCGATCTGACCAAGGTCGGCGCCATCCTCAACCTGCGCACTCTCAAGCCGTTCATCGTCTGGACCGTGGTCGGCCTGCTGTACTACCTGATGGCCAAATTGATCGCCACCACCTGCGCGCGCCTGGAATCGCGGCTGCGCGCCCACAGCCAATGGAAAGGCCTGTAGCATGATCGATATAAAAGGCGTCGGCAAAAGCTTTGGCGCCGCCACGGTGCTCGACGGCGTCGACCTGCGCGTGGCGCCCGGCGAGGTGGTGTCCATCCTCGGCGCCAGCGGCTCGGGCAAGTCGACGCTGATTCGCTGCGTCAATGGCCTCGAGAGGCTCGACCGTGGCACCATCTCCATCGACGGCTTCCGCGTCGACGATCCGAAACAGCTGCGCCAGGCCCGCCTGCGCACCGCCACCGTGTTCCAGCTGTTCCACCTGTACCCGCACATGACGGCGCTGCAAAACATCACGCTGGCGCCGGTCGAAGTACTGAAAGTGCCGCGCCGCGAGGCCGAAGACGCCGCGCGCGAACTGCTCGCCTCCGTCGGCCTGGCAGCCCGCGCCGACGCCTATCCGGCCCAGCTCTCCGGCGGCCAGCGCCAGCGGGTCGGCATCTGCCGCGCGCTGGCCATGAAGCCGCGCTACCTGCTGCTTGACGAAGTGACCAGCGCGCTGGACCCGGAGATGACGGCCGAAGTACTCGACATCCTCGCCAGGCTGGCCGCCGCCGGCACCACCATGCTGTTCGTCACCCACGAAATCGACTTCGCGCGCCAGATCTCCAGCCGCATCGTCTTCCTCGAACAAGGCCGCCTGCTGGCCGACTTGCCGACCGGGGAGTTCTTCGCCGCCGGCGGCGGCCTGGCGCACGCGCGCATCGCCCAATTCCTGTCCAAGATGAAGAAAGACCACCCATGAAAATGCTGCTTGCGAACGCCGAAGCCTGGCCCGGCTTCGACACCACCGTCGATCTGCTCAAACAGGGCGGCGCCGGCATCGACGCCATGGTGGCCGGCATCGCCAGGGTCGAACGCGAAGCCAAGGTGCGCAGCGTCGGCTACGGCGGCTGGCCCAATATGCTCGGCGAGATGGAGTTCGACGCCGGCGTCATGGACGGCACCACGCGCGAGGTGGGCGCGGTCGGCGCCGTGCCGGCCACGCTGCCGGTGTCCGCGCTGGCGCACGAGGTGATGAAGCACCTGCCGCACGTGATGCTGACCGGCGCCGGCGCGCGCCGCTTCGCCACCGAACGCGGCTTCGCCGTCGACGACGTGCTGCACCCGGACAGCAAGCGGGTTTGGTGGGAGCGGCTGCAAAAGGAAATGACGCCGGCCCAGCTGGCCGCCTTCCCGGATATCGCGCTCGCCCCGCTGAGCAACGCCATCACCGATCCCGAGCGCGTGCGCGACACCACCGTCTTCCTCGCCCGCGACGGCGCGCAAGGCCTCGGCGTGGTCACGTCGACGTCGGGCTGGGCGTGGAAGTATCCGGGCCGGCTCGGCGACTCGCCGATCGTCGGCGCCGGCTTCTATGCCGACAGCCGCTATGGCGCCGCCGCCTGCACCCACACCGGCGAGATGACGATGCGCTGCGGGACCTCGCGCAGCATCGTGCTGGCGCTGCGCCTCGGGCACTCGCTCGGCGACGCCGTCAAGCTGGCGGTGGAGGAGCTGGGCGAGCTCAAAACCGGCTTCCTGGCCGGTGTCGTCATCCACGCCATGGACGCGGCGGGCTGGCACCAGGTGGTCAGCTTCCGCTGCGAGGAAGAGATACGTTACTGGTACTGGGACGAGCGCATGGCCGCTCCCGAACTGCGCGTCGCCACAGCCGTCTAAATTGAAAGGAACATCCGCATGCAGAACCTGAAACGCATGGCCGCCGTGGCGGTCGCCCTGTCCGTCATCGCCGGTTCCGCCGTCGCCGGCCGCATCGAGGAGATCAAGGCGCGCGGCTACGTGCGCATCGGCGTCTCGCTCGGCGGCGAGCCGGTTGGCTTCCGCAACGGCAAGAACGAGCCGGTGGGCTACGACGTCGACGTCGCCACGCTGCTGGCGGCCAAACTGGGCGTGCCGGCGCGCTTTTCGGACGTGTCGTCGGACGCGCGCATTTCGATGCTGATGTCCAAGCAGCTCGACCTGGTGGTGGCCAACGTCTCGATCACGCCGCAGCGTGCGCGGGTGGTGGATTTCTCCCGGCCGTACAACCTCGCCGGGCTGCGCGTGATCGTAAACAAAAGCGCCGGCATCAAGACGCTGGCCGACCTCAAAGGCAAGCGCGTGGTGGTCGGCCGCGGCACCACGGCGGACGCCTTCCTGAAGCAATCGGCGCCGCAGGCGGTGTTCGTCTACACCGACAATTTCGCGCCGGACGGCGTGCTGCTGCTCAAACAAAACCGGGTCGAAGCGGGCATCGAGGATTCCTCGCTGCTCGACTACCTGGCCAGCCAGAACAACCAGCTCGAAACGTTGCCCGGCTTGTACGGCAACACGCCGATCGGCATCGCCATGGCCAAGGGCGACCCGGAGCTGCTCAAGTTCGTCAACGGCTTCGTCGCCGATTACGTCAAGAGCGGTGCTTACGCCGTCAATTACCGCAAGTGGTGGGGCGCAAAGAGCACGCCGCCGACGCTGTAGCGCGGTGCCAGGCCCGCGGGCCAACCATCCGTACGCTGGATGTTCACTACCCAACAGACAATCCCGCCCGATGTCGCTAACATCGCGGCAGGAGTGTCCAGTCAGTGAAAAAATACCGCAAGCAACCTTTCGATCCAGCTAACACCCGGCGTCCGCTCGAGCCCGGGGCTGACCAGACCCGGTGACCGGTCACAGCGGCCCTGCCGCCACCAAGGAGACGGCGTGAATACCAACCACTGGTTCCTGCTGGTCGGCCTGCTGATGCTGGCCCGTGGCCTGGCCGCCACCACCATCTCGCGCTCGCCGTTCACGTCGGCGATGGTCTATCTCGGCTTTGGCATCGTGCTCGGGCCGACGGTGCTCAACATCCTCGACTTCGATCCGATGCTGCAGTCCGACCTGCTGGAGGTGCTGACCGAGGTCGCCATCCTCATCTCGTTGTTCTCGGCCGGGATCAAGATGCCGGTGCCGTTCAAGCTAAGCCACTGGAACGCGCCGCTGCGCCTGGCCTGGGTGTCGATGACGTTGACGGTGGCGCTGGTGGCGGCGTTCGCGTTTTTCGTCCTCGGGCTGCCGCTGGGCGCGGGCGTGCTGTTGGGCGGGATCCTGGCGCCGACCGATCCGGTGCTGGCGACCGACGTGCAGGTGCGCCACGCCGGCGACAAGGACCAGTTGCGCTTCACCCTCACCTGCGAGGCCGGCATGAACGACGGCAGCGCCTTCCCCTTCGTCTTCCTCGGCCTGGCCATGCTGGGCATGGGCGAGGACACCGGCGCCTACCACTGGCGCTGGTTCCTGGTCGACGTGGTGTGGGCCTCGGGCGCGGCGATCGCGGTCGGTTACCTGGGCGGCGCATTGACGGCGCGGCTGGGCTGGCGCCTGCGCATCGTCAAGCCGCGCCACGAGATCATGGACGACTTGGTGGGACTGGGCCTGATCGCCGTCGTCTATGGCGTATCCAGTTTGATCCACGCGTGGGGCTTCCTGGCGGTGTTCTTCGCCGCCGTGGCGCTGCGCCAGACCGAGTTGGTGCTGGCCGGCGCGCCCAAGGACCGGCAAGGAATGCTGGAGCAGGACGTGGCCAAGTCGGCCGTCGCCAAAACCAGCGAGACGCACGAGGTGCCGATGACCGTCAGTACCGAGTCGCTGGTGTTCAAGGAGCACCTGGAACGCTTGTCGGAGCTGACCCTGGTGCTGCTGTTGGGCGGGATGATTTCGCTGCGGTCCATGGACTGGGAGGCGCTTTGGGTGGCGGCGTTCCTGTTCTTCGTGGCGCGGCCGGCGAGCGTGTTCATGGGACTGGCCGGCGGCGCGACCAGCATGCGCCTGCGCGCGATGACGGCGTGGTTCGGCGTGCGCGGCATCGGGTCGATCTATTATTTGATGTATGCGATCGAGCAGGGACTGGCGCCGGAGCTGGCGCAGCGGCTGACCCATATCTCGCTGTTCGTGATCATGCTGTCGATCGTGGTGCATGGCTTGAGTGTCAAGCCGCTGATGGAGACCGTTTGGCCGCGCGGATAGGTGCGGCGGCGGCTCGCGCCTGGCGGATTACGCTTCGCTCATCCGCCCCACGTTCAAATTCCTTCCAGGCTTAGCGCGCGCACGGCGCCGCGCAGCAGGCCGTACATGCGCACCCGCTCTTCGTGGCTAAGATCCGGGAACATCTGCATTTCAACCTCCCTCACCTTGCCGTCGCAGCGCGCCAGGATGGCGTGCCCCGCTTCGGTCAGCTGGATCTGGATGATGCGGCCGTGCGACGGGTCGGGCGTGCGCTCGATCCAGCCCTTCGCTTCGATCGACTTGACCATTTCGTTGGCCGATTGCGGCGACACCATGGTGCGCACCGCCAGCTGCGCGTTCGACAGCGCCCCCTGCGCCCGGAACACCGACAGCGCCGTGTACTGCGGCACGGTGACGCCGGCCGGCGCGCAACAATCGCGCAGTCGCTTGTTGAGCACGTGATCGAGGCGCCCCACCAGATAGGCGATACCCATCGGTTTGGTGCTATCGGAAAAATCTGCTTTGACCATAAAAATTTTCTTGTAAATCGAAAGAGGTGGGTATAGTATAAGTCACATATCAGGTAGCCTGATAATGAATTCTAAAGATTAGCTAACTAAAAGGAGACACATTGTATGTCCAAATATGAAGCCCGCTGGGAAACCGTCAAAGTCGATGTGGAAAAAGGTATCGGCTGGATCACCCTGAACCGCCCGGACAAGCGCAACGCCATGAGCCCGACCCTGAACCGGGAAATGATCGACGTGCTCGAGACGCTGGAACTGGACGAGGAAGCCCAGGTCGTGGTGCTCACCGGCGCCGGCGACGCCTGGACCGCCGGTATGGACTTGAAAGAATACTTCCGCGAGAACGACGGCAAGCCCGAGATCTTCCAGGAGCGCCTGCGCCGCGACTGCTCGCAGTGGCAATGGAAGCTGCTGCGCATGTACAGCAAGCCGACCATCGCCATGGTCAACGGCTGGTGCTTCGGCGGCGCGTTCTCGCCGCTGGTCGCCTGCGACCTGGCCATCGCCGCCGACGAAGCGGTGTTCGGCCTGTCCGAGATCAACTGGGGCATCCCGCCCGGCAACCTGGTCAGCAAGGCCGTGGCCGACACCATGGGCCACCGCCAGGCGCTGCACTACATCATGACCGGCGACACCTTCACCGGCCAGGAAGCGGCCGCCATGGGCCTGATCAACAAGAGCGTGCCGCGCGCCCAGCTGCGCGACGAAGTCATCGCGCTGGCGGAAAAACTGCTGGCCAAGGCGCCGACCGTGCTGCGCATCGCCAAGAACGGCTTCAAGCGCTGCCGCGAACTCAATTGGGACCAGAACGAGGACTACCTGTACGCCAAGGTCGACCAGTCCAACTACCGCGACCCGGAAAAAGGCCGGGCCCAGGGCCTCAAGCAGTTCCTGGACGATAAGACCATCAAGCCGGGCCTGCAGACGTTCAAACGCGGCTAAACTCTAAAACAAAAATAAAGGAGACCACCATGTTTGATACCGATCTGCTGATCGGCGGCCAAGGCGCCGCCGCCCAGGACAAGGCCACCTTCGAGCGGCGCAGCCCCGCCACCGGCGACGTGGTCACCCGCGCCGCCGCCGCCCAATTGGCCGACGTCGACCAGGCCGTCAAGGCCGCGCGCGAAGCCTTCCCCGCGTGGTCGGCGATGGCGCCGGGCGCGCGCCGCGCGCTGCTGCTCAAGGCGGCCGACACGATGGAGAAGTACCGCGCCGAATTCGTCGCGCGCGGCGTCGCCGAAGCCGGCGGCAGCCCTATGTGGTACCAGTTCAACGTGACGCTGGCGGCCAACATGCTGCGCGAGGCGGCCTCGATGACCACCCAGATCGGCGGCGAAGTCATTCCGTCCGACGTTCCCGGCTCGATGGCCATGGGCCTGCGCCAGGCCTGCGGCGTGGTGGTCGGACTGGCGCCGTGGAACGCGCCCATCATCCTCGGCACCCGCGCCATCGCCATGCCGCTCGCCTGCGGCAACACCGTCATCCTCAAGGCGTCGGAACTGTGCCCGGCGCTGCACCGCCTGATCGGCACCGTGTTCGAGGAAGCCGGCTTCGCGCCGGGCGTGGTCAACGTGCTGACCAACGCGCCGCAGGACGCGCCGCAGGTGGTCGAGCGCCTGATCGCCGCGCCGGCCGTGCGCCGCGTCAACTTCACCGGCTCGACCAATGTGGGCCGCATCATCGCCCAGCATTGCGCGCGCCACCTCAAACCCGTGCTGCTGGAACTGGGCGGCAAGAACCCGCTGCTGATCCTCGACGACGCCGACCTCGATGAAGCGGTCGAAGCGGCCGCCTTCAGCGCCTTCTTCAACCAGGGCCAGATCTGCATGTCGGCCGACCGCATCCTGGTCGACAACAAGGTGGCGCCGGCCTTCCTGGAAAAGCTGGCCGCCAAAACCGCCACCTTGAAAGCTGCGCAAGCGGACGCGCCGCTGTCGGGCATGATCGACCCGTCGGCCACGGCCCGCGTGGCCGCCATGCTCAAGGACGCGCGCGAGCGCGGCGCCCTCGTCACCCAGAGCTCCGACCAGGTCGTCGGCAACATCATGCAGCCGGCCATCGTCGACCGCGTCACGCCGGAGATGAAGGTGTATCAGGAGGAGTCGTTCGGACCGATCGTCTCGATCCTGCGCTTCGACACCGACGAGGAAGCCATCGCGCTGGCCAACGACAGCGAGTACGGCCTGTCGTCGGCGGTCTTCTCGCGCGACATCGGCCGCGCCATGGCGGTCGCGCGCCGCATCGAATCGGGCATCTGCCACATCAACGGCCCGACCGTGCACGACGAGGCGCAAATGCCGTTCGGCGGCGTCAAGGGCAGCGGCTACGGGCGCTTCGGCGGCAAGGCGGCCATCGCCGAGTTCACCGAACTGCGCTGGATCACGATCCAGACCACGCCGCGCCACTACCCGATCTGACAGGAGCTCCGCATGAATCAAGCATTGATCGCGGAGCAGCCCGGCGGCACGGCAAAACGACGCCCGGTCAAACTGGGCAATCCACAGATCTCGGCCTACCAGGTCGACGGCCTGTGGCACGTGGACGCCGTCACGCCGCTCGATTCCTTCCCGTCGCGTTACACCGACCGGCTCGAATCGGGCGCCGCCGCGCACCCGGAACGCACGCTGGTGGCGCGCCGCCGCGCCGGCGGCGACGGCGACTGGCTGCGCATTTCTTACGCCGAGGCGCTGCAACGCGCGCGCGCCATCGGCCAGGCGCTGCTCGACCGCGGCCTGTCGGCCGAACGCCCGCTGGTGATCCTGTCCGGGAACGACCTGGAACACTACCAGCTGGCGCTGGGCGCCATGTACGCCGGCATTCCGTACGCGCCGGTGTCGCCGTCCTACTCCCTGGTGGCGACCGACTTCGGCAAGCTGGCCGAAATGCTGGTCCAGCTGACGCCGGGCGCGGTGTACGCGTCCGACGGCGCGGCCTTCAGCCGCGCCATCGCCGCCGTCATGCCCGCCGACGCCGAACTGATACTGGCGCACGGCGAGGTGCCAGGCCACCGGGCGACCAGTTTCGACACGCTGCTGGCTACCACGCCAACGAGCGTCGAAGCGGCGCATGCGGGCGTTGGCGTCGACACGGTCGCCAAATTCCTGTTCACGTCCGGTTCGACCAAAAAGCCCAAGGCGGTGACCACCACCCACGGTATGTTGTGCAGCAACCAGCAGATGCTGCTGCAGACCTTCCCGTTCATGGGCGAGGAGCCGCCGGTGCTGGTCGACTGGCTGCCCTGGAACCATACCTTCGGCGGCAGCCACAATGTCGGCATCGCGCTCTACAACGGCGGCACGCTGTATCTGGACGATGGCAAGCCGACGCCGCGCGACTTCCCCGTCACGCTGCGCAACCTGCGCGAGATCGCGCCGACGATGTATTTCAATATCCCCAAAGGGTTTGAAATGCTCACCGACGCCATGAAGACCGACAAGGAACTGAGCGCCAGCTTCTTCTCGCGGGTCAAGCTGTTCCTGTGCGCCGGCGCCGGCCTGTCGCAGGCCGCGTGGGATCGTTTGGACGGCGCCGCCATCGCCGAAACCGGCGAGTCGGTGCGCATCATCACCGGCCTTGGCATGACCGAGACGTCGCCGTCGTGCACCTTCGGCACCGGCTCCATCATCAAGGCCGGCTACGTCGGCGTGCCGGCGCCGGGCTGCAAAGTCAAGCTGGTACCGGCCGGCGGCAAGCTCGAGGCGCGCTTCAGCGGCCCGCACGTGATGCCCGGCTACTGGCGCGCACCCGAGCTGACGGCCGCCGCCTTCGACGCCGACGGCTACTACTGCACCGGCGACGCGCTGCGCTTTGTCGATCCGCAGCGCCCGGAGCTCGGCTTCATGTTCGACGGCCGGATCGCCGAGGACTTCAAGCTCAATACCGGCACGTTCGTGAGCGTCGGACCGTTGCGCGCCAAGGTGATCAGCGCCGCCGCGCCCTACGTGCTGGACGCGGTGGTCACCGGCATCGACCGCGCCGCCATCGGCCTGCTGGTGTTCCCGCGCATGGAGCATTGCCAGACCCTGTCCGCACTGGGTCCGGACGCCGGCGCGGCCGAGGTCCTGTCGAGCGCTCCGGTGCGGGCCTGGTTCGAGCGCCTGCTGCACCAGTTGAACCAGGATGCCAGCGGCTCGTCGATGCGGATCGACCGGCTGCTGCTGCAGGCGGAGCCACCGTCGATCGACCACCGCGAGCTGACCGACAAGGGGTCGATCAACCAGGCGGCCGTTTTGACGCGGCGCGCCGCCACCGTCGATGCGCTGTACGACGGCACCGATCCACAAGTAATCATCGCAGCCTGACTATAAAAAAACGGAGACAAGCAATGAAACTTAAAAAACTGGCAAACCTCGGCATCGTCGTTGGCGTGGCGGCCTTCGGCGCCACCGGCATGGCGCAGGCGCAGGACACCATCCGCATCGGCGTCATCGCCGCCTTGACGGGACCTTTCGCCAACACCGGCAAACCGTTCGAGGACGGCATCAAGACCTATATGCAGCAGTACGGCGCCACGGTGGCGGGCAAGAAGATCGAAATCATCTACCGCGACGACGGCGGCACCAACGCCGACATGTCCAAGCGCGCGGCGCAGGAGCTGATCTCGCGCGAGAAGGTCAACTTCCTGATCGGCTTCTCGCTCACGCCAAGCGCGCTGGCGGTGGCGCCGATCGCCACCCAGGCCAAGATGCCGATGATCGTCATGAACGCCGTCACCACCGGCATCACCGCCAAGTCGCCGTACATGCTGCGCACCAGTATGACGATGCAGCAGATGACCGAGCCGTTCGGCACCTGGACCGCGCAGAACAAGGTCGGCAAGGTCTACACGCTGGTGAGCGACTACAGCACCGGCATCGACGCCGAGGCCCGCTTCGGCAAGGGCTTCACGGCCGGCGGCGGCAAACTGGTGGGGTCGGCCCGCGCACCGCTGGCCAATCCCGACTACTCGCCCTTCATCCAGCGCATCAAGGATGAAAAACCGGACGCGCTGTTCTTCTTCGCGCCGGGCTCGGAGGACGGCACGGCGCTGCTCAAGGCCTTCAGCGACAAGGGCCTCGACAAGGCGGGCATCAAGTTCCTCGGCGTGGGCGACATGACGAGCGATTCGCCCACGCTCGAGGCGCTGGGCGACCGCGCCCTCGGCGCCATCACGGTGCTGAACTACTCGACGGCGCTCGACAACCCGGTCAACAAGTCCTTCCTGGCCGCCTACGCCGCCGCGCTGCCGAACGCCCGTCCGCCGACCTTCGTCACGGTGGCCGCCTATGACACCATGGCCATGCTGTACGAGACCATCCGCAAGCTCGATGGCGCCGTCACCGGCGAGGCCGCGATGAAGGTGCTGACCGGGATGAAGCTCGACAGCCCGCGCGGCCCGATCAGCATCGACCCGGCCTCGCGCGACATCGTGCAGAACATGTACATCCGCGAAGTCAAGAAGGTCAACGGCAAGCTGGTCAACCAGCCGATCGGCACCCTGAAGGACGTCGCACCGAACTAAGCCCCGCCCCGCCTCACCCCACACCGATTCCGACGCGGCCACCAGAACGCCGCGCGGGATCGGCACGTCCATCGCTTTGCAATAACAGAGGAGACAACTCGTATGAAAAGCCGCGACACCCAACGCACCACCACGCCATCCCGCGCCAAACTCGCTGTCGGCGCCACGGCGGCGCTGCTGCTGACCGCCTGCGCCGGCGGCGGCAACGACCCCATCGATAGCAACGGCGGCTCGGGGCTGCCACGCCTGTCCGCCGCCACCGGCGCCACGCTGGCCTCCTGTACCGATCTCGCCACCAGGATCCAACTCGCTAATACCACCATCACGGCCGCCAACAGCATCGCCGCCGGCACCGTGACCATCGCCGGCAAGCCGGTGCCCGCCCACTGCCAGGTGACCGGCCGCATGTTCGACCGCGTGAGCACCGTCGACGGCGCGCGCTACGCGATCGGCTTCGAAATGCGCCTGCCGGTGAACTGGAACGGCCGCTTCTTCTATCAAGGCAATGGCGGCCTCGATGGCTCGATCGTCCCGGCAACCGGCCCGGTGGGCGGCGGCGGTCCGCTCGACAGCGCGCTCAATATGGGTTTCGCCGTCATCAGCTCCGACGCCGGCCACGGCGCGCCCACGCCCGTCTTCGGCATCGACCCGCAGGCGCGGCTCGACTACGGCTACCAGGCGGCCGGCAAACTGACGCCGATGGCCAAGAGTCTGATCGAAATCGCCTACGGCAAAAAGCCGGACCGCTCCTATTTCGGCGGCTGCTCCAACGGCGGGCGCCACACGATGGTGGCGGCGGCGCGCTACGCCGACCAGTACGACGGCTTCCTGGTCGGCAATGCCGGCTTCCGGCTGCCGCTGGCGGCGATCGCCAACATCGCCGGCGGCCAGGCCTACAACGCGCTGGCCAGCACGCCGGGCGACCTGTCGACCGGCTTCACCAAGGCCGAACGCGCCACGGTCGAAAAGGCCGTGCTGGCCAAGTGCGACGCGCTCGATGGCGCCACCGATGGCCTGATTCAAAACACGCAAGCGTGCCAGGCCGCCTTCGACCTCAATCGCGACGTGCCCACCTGCACCGGCGCGCGCGACGGCAGCTGCCTGAGCGCGGCGCAGAAGACCACCATCGGCGGCCTGTTCTCGGGCGCGAAAACCAGCGCCGGAACCAAGTTCTATTCGAGCTGGCCTTACGACTCGGGCATCTCGACCAACGGCTGGGCCGACTGGAAGTTCAACAGCCCATTGACGCGCGACTCCGGCGCCGTGGGCCTGATCTGGGAAGCGCCGCCCGAGGATCTGGCGACTTTCAACGGCCCGCGCTTCGCGCTAACCGGCAATATCGACACCATGCTGGCCCGGGTGGGCGCCACCACCGGTGTCTATACCGAAAGCGCGCTGTCGTTCATGCTGCCGCCCAATCCGACCAACCTCGCTGTCATGAAGGTGCGTGGCGCCAAGATGATGGTCTACCACGGCACGGCCGACCCGATCTTCTCCAGCGACGACACCACCAGCTGGTACGAGGGCCTGCGCACGGCCAACGGCGGGGACGCGTCGAACTTCGCGCGCTTTTACCGCGTGCCGGGCATGAACCACTGCTCCGGCGGCCCGTCGGCCGAGCAATTCGACATGCTCACGCCGTTGGTCAACTGGGTCGAGCGCGGCCAGGCGCCGGACAGCGTGACCGCCAGCGCGCGCGGCGCCGGCAACGCCGGCGGTGTCAATGCCGACATCCCGGCCGGCTGGTCGCCGACGCGCACGCGGCCACTGTGCCCGTACCCGAAAGCGGCCAAGTACAAGGGCAGCGGCAGCATCGAGGACGCGGCGAACTTCAGCTGCGAGTGACGTGTCCACCCATCGCACGGCGCAAATACGGCGCCGTGCGACTGCGTTTATCCTTGGCCAGATCGGCCGGCGCGCCCGCCGCGACGATCGTGCCGCCCTCCTCGCCCGCGCCGGGGCCGACATCGATGACCCAGTCGCTGTCGGCCAGCACCTGCATATTGTGCTCGACCACCACCACCGTGTTGCCGGCGTCGACCAAGCCGTGCAGCTGCGTCATCAGCAGCTCGATATCCGACGGATGCAGCCCGGTGGTCGGCTCGTCGAGCACATACAAGGTGTCGCCCCGGCTGGCGCGCTGCAACTCGGTCGCCAGCTTGATGCGCTGCGCCTCGCCGCCGGACAGCTCGGTGGCCGGCTGTCCGAGCCGCAGATATCCCAACCCCACCGCGCGCAGCACCTCCAGCGCGTGCCGCAGCGGCGCCTCCTCGGCGAAAAACTCCCACGCCGCGTCGACCGTCATCCTCAGCACCTCGGCGATATTGCGGTCGCGGTAGCGCACCGCCAGCGTATCGGGGTTGTAGCGCGCGCCCTCGCATTCCGGGCAAGGCGCGTAGACGCTCGGCAGGAACAGCAGCTCGACCATGACGAAACCCTCGCCGGCGCAATTCGGACAACGTCCCTTGGCGACGTTGAACGAAAAGCGCCCGGCGTCGTAGTGGCGCGCCTTGGCCGCCCTGGTCGCGGCGAACAGCTTGCGCACATGGTCGAACAGCCCCGTGTAGGTGGCCAGGTTCGAGCGCGGCGTGCGTCCGATGGGCCGCTGGTCGACCTGCACCAGGCGGCGGACGCCTTGCATGCCGGCGACGACACCACCGCCCACCTCGCCGTTGCCCGCGTCGTCCAGCGCCGCCTCGACCAGGTCGGTGTCGCCCGACGCATCGGCGGCCGCCGGCGCCTGGCCCAATTGCGCCTGCACCAGTTGCACCAATGCCTGGCTGACGAGGCTCGATTTGCCCGAACCCGATACGCCGCTCACGCTGGTGAGCAACCCCAGGGGGAAATCAGCGTCGACGCCCTTGAGGTTATTGCGTTCAACCGCGCGTAGCCGAAGCCATTCGCCCGGCGCGCGCACTTGGCGCGATGACGGCGCGACCCGCTCGAACAGATAGCGCGCGGTGCGCGATTCGCCGACGTCGGCCAGGCCTTCCGGCGCGCCGCTGTACAACACCCGCCCGCCCTGTTGCCCGGCCTTCGGTCCAACATCGACGATCCAGTCGGCGTGGCGTATCACATCGAGCGCATGTTCGACGACGAACAGCGAATTGCCCGCCGCTTTCAATCGGTCCAGCGCCCGCAGCAGCGCCTCCGTGTCGACCGGATGGAGCCCGGCGGAAGGCTCGTCGAGCACGTAGACGACGCCGAACAGACTGGAACGCACCTGCGTCGCCAGGCGAAGCCGCTGCAATTCCCCGGGCGACAAGGTGGGCGTGCCGCGCTCAAGGTTCAGGTATCCCAGTCCGAGGTCGAGCAACACCGCCAACCGCGCGACCAGGTCCTGCGCGATGCGCTGCGTAACGATCGCCTTTTCCGGGTGCCGCTCCGCGTCCTTTGCCCTGGCGCGGGTCTTGGCGGCCGGCGGCTTGCCCTGCGCGTAGGGTTCCAGCAGTTGCGCGAGCCGCTGCAAAGGCAGGCGGCCGATTTCGGTGATGTCATGCCCGCCGAAGGTGACCGACAGCGATTCCGCGCGCAAGCGCTTGCCGCCGTAGGTCGGGCAATCGAGGCCGACCAGGTACTGCGACACGCGCTTTTTCATGATCGCGCTCTCGGTGCCGGCAAACGTCTGCAGCACGTATTTGCGCGCGCCGGTGAAAGTGCCCTGGTAGCTCGGCGTCTCCTTGCGCTTGTGCGCGCGCCGCGCCTCGGCTGGGGTCAGGCCCGCGTAGACGGGCACCGTGGGCTGCTCGTCGGTGAACAGTATCCAGTCGCGCTGCTTCTTCGGCAGTTCGCGCCAGGGCGTGTCGACGTCGTAGCCAAGGGTGACGAGAATGTCACGCAGGTTTTGCCCGTGCCACGCGGTCGGCCACGCGGCCACGGCCCGCTCGCGTATCGTCAACCGGTCATCGGGCACCATCGAGCGCTCGGTGGCCTCGTACACCCGCCCCAGGCCGTGGCACTGCGGGCACGCGCCCTGCGGCGTGTTGGGCGAGAACGACTCCGCGTACAGCAGTTCCTGCCCGGGCGGATAGTCGCCGGCGCGCGAATACAGCATGCGCAGCGAATTGGACAAGGTGCTCACGCTGCCGACCGACGAGCGCGTGGTCGGCGCGCCGCGCTGCTGCTGCAAGGCGACCGCCGGCGGCAGGCCGTCGATGGCGTCCACCTCCGGCACCGCCATCTGGTGGAACAGCCGGCGCGCGTATGGCGACACCGACTCCAGATAGCGCCGCTGCGCTTCCGCGTACAGCGTGCCGAAGGCCAGCGACGACTTGCCGGAACCGGACACGCCGGTGAACACGACCAGCGCGTTGCGCGGAATGTCGACGTCGACATTCTGCAAATTGTGCTCGCGCGCGCCGCGCACGCGCACGTACCCGGAAGAGCCGGCCGGGCCGGTGTCGGTGCGAATGTGATTTTGAGAAACTTCGGTAGCGGGGCGGTGCTTGGCCATAGGTCGATCCATTAACAATTAACTCTTAGCATTGTCGATTTCTCCGTGGCGGTATGTACGCCAGCGTACCCGTCCATGCGATGCATCTCCGGGCGTATGTGCGTTTCCGAACATACGCATTATGGCGCCCGCCACATGATGCTAGCAACTCCCCTCCAACCTCCAGGACACCGCCATGGCCAAAACAGTCGCCGAAGTCGTTATTGAAACGTTGCAACAAGCAGGCGCCAAACATTGCTGGGGCATTCCCGGCGATTCGCTCAACTACATCACCGACGCCATCCGCCGCAGCGAGATCGATTGGGTCCACGTGCGCCACGAGGAAGCCGGTGGCTTTGCCGCCGGCGCCGAGGCCACCGTCGCCAACCGACTGACCTTGTGCGCCGGTTCGTGCGGGCCGGGCAGCCTGCATTTCATCAACGGCCTGTTCGAAGCGCACCGCAACCGCTCGCCGGTGGTGCTGATCGCCAGCCAGATCACGCGCGACGAATTGGGCACGGACTTCCCGCAAGAGGTCAACTACAAGCCGATCTACGACCATTGCAGCGTGTTTTGCCAGGAGATCCGCACGCCGGCGCACGCGCGGCGCATCACCGCCATGGCGGCGCAGGCGGCGATGACCAAGGGCGGCGTGGCCGTCATCATCCTGCCGGTCGACCTGTCGAAGGAATCGGCGGTCGACGAGCCGCACTTCTCCATCCACCTGCCGCAGCCGCAGACGCGGCCCTCGGAAACGGAGATGAACCGCATCGCCGAAATCCTCAACGACGGCAAGAAGATCGCGATCTACGCCGGCTCCGGCTGCGAGGGCGCGCACGGGCAGTTGATGGCGCTGGCCGAGCGTATCAAGGCGCCGATCGCCCACACCTCGCGCGCCAAGGACTTCGTCGAATATAACAATCCGTACAATGTCGGCATGACCGGCATCTTCGGCATTGATTCGGGCTACCACGCGGTCACCGAGTGCGACACGCTGCTGCTGCTCGGCTGCGACTTCGCCTGGCGCCAGTACTATCCGGCGCACGCGCGCATCATCCAGATCGACATCGACCCCACCCACCTGGGCCGCCGCCACCCGGTCGAAATGGGCGCGGTGGGCGACATCGCCACCACCCTCGCCGCGCTGCTGCCACGGGTGCAGGCGCGCGGCGAACGCGAGTTCCTCGACCACTGCCTCGAACGCCACCAGAAGGCGGTCGCCCACCTCAACGAGCGCGCCACCATCGGCGACGGCACCACGATACGGCCGCAGTACCTGACCGCGCTGATCGACAAGCACGCCGACGACGATGCCATCTTCACCGCCGACGGCGGCTCGCCGATGGTGTGGGTGCTGCGCCATACGCGCGCCACCGGCAAGCGCCGCACGCTGGTCAGCCTCACGCACGGCACCATGGCCAACGCCATGCCGCAGGCCTTGGGCGCGAAGAAGGCCTTCCCGCAGCGGCAGGTGATTTCGCTGTCGGGCGACGGCGGCCTGACCATGATGATGGGCGACCTGATCACGGCGGTGCAGGAAAATATCGCGATCAAGATCGCCGTCTACAACAACGGCTCGCTCGGTTTCGTCGAGTTGGAGCAAAAAGTGGAAGGCCTGCTCGACGCCTACACTGAATTGAAAAATCCCGATTTCGCCAAGGTGGCAGAGGCGGTCGGCATCTACGGGCGCCGCGTCGAATCGGCGGCGGAGCTGGAGGCCGAGGTGCAAGCCTGGCTGGCGCATCCCGGCCCCGCGCTGCTGGACGTGACCACCGACCGCTTCGAGTTGGTGATGCCGCCCAACATACAAGCCTCGCAGGTGCTGGGCACGGCGCTGTACTCCGTCAAGGCCGTGCTCAGCGGGCGAGGTGGCGATGTGGTGGATATGCTTAAAGACAACTTCGTCAAATAGCGAAATGATTGCGTATGACATTTATAAGAATTTTCGGTTGACAACACCTACCCAGTCCTTCTACACTGAAATGGTCGCGCAATCATCCGCCGATGACAGCGTGCTTTGTATCAGGTTCTAGCTCTCCTGCCCCGGCCCCCGGGGCAGTTTGTTCACCGTCGCCTTACCGCGACGGTGTTTTTTTATCTGGACTCGAGGAAGACCATGCAAGCCCCAACACGACGCGCCGCGCTTTCCGCCTGTGCCTTCGCGCTGTTTCTGCTGGAAGGGAGCGCCGCGCTGGCGGCCAATTCCGTGCCCTACCTGCGCAAGCAGGGCACGGCCACGCAGTTGATGGTCAACGACCAGCCCTTCCTGGTCCTCGGTGGCGAGCTGCATAACTCCTCGGCCTCGCACCTGCCCTACCTGGCCAAGCTGTGGCCTGCGCTCAAGGCAGCGGAACTCAACACCGTGCTCGCGCCG
Source organism: uncultured Duganella sp. (assembly GCA_963513825.1). Lineage (GTDB taxonomy): Bacteria > Pseudomonadota > Gammaproteobacteria > Burkholderiales > Burkholderiaceae_D > Rugamonas. The sequence continues at coordinate 328,254 of CAUPRW010000002.1, read as the reverse complement.
GTGCAGTGGGACCAGATCGAGCCGGTCGAGGGCCGCTTCGACTTCACGGTGCTCGATGGGATGCTCAAGCAGGCGCGCGCCAACGACAAGAAGCTGATCCTGCTGTGGTTCGGCGCCTGGAAGAATTCGATGTCGACCTACGTTCCGCCCTGGGTCAAGCGCGACACCAAGCGCTTCCCGCGCTCGCTGGCGCGCAACGGCGTGGCACAGGAGGTGCTCACGCCGTTCAGCGACAAGACGCTGGCGGCCGACACCGCCGCCTACCGCGCACTGCTGGCGCACCTCAAGCAGGCCGACACCGAGCGCACGGTCGTCATGGTGCAGGTGGAAAACGAGATCGGCATGCTGCCGGACGTGCGCGACTACGGCCCGCTGGCCAACGCCGCCATCGCCGGCCAGGTGCCGAAAGCGCTGATGGACTACCTGGGCGCCCATCGCGCCACGCTGCATCCGTCGGTGCAGGCGCTGTGGGCCGCCAACGGCCAGCGCGCCAGCGGCACCTGGGCGGAGGTGTTCGGCACGTCAGTGGCCGCCGAGGAGGTGTTCCAGGCCTGGGGCTACGCCAGCTTCGTCGAGGCCATGACGGCTGCCGGCAAGGCCGCCTATCCGTTGCCGATGTATGTGAACGCGGCGCTCAATCGGCCGGGCAAGAAGCCTGGCGAGTATCCGAGCGCGGGCCCGCTGCCGCACCTGTTCGACATCTGGAAGGCCGGCGCGCCATCGATCGACGTGCTGGCCATCGACACCTACTTCCCCAACTTCACCGACTGGGCGCCGCAGTTCAAGCGCCCGGACAATCCACTGTTCATTCCCGAGGCGGACAACGCCGGCCGGCACGACGCGGCGGCCAAGGCCTTCTATGCGATCGGCGAGTTCGACGCGTTCGGATTCTCGCCGTTCGGCGTCGAGGACAGCGCGCCGAGCGATCCGCTACCGAAGGCTTACAAGCTGCTGCGGCAGTTGACGCCCTTGATCAACCAGGTACAGGGAAGCGGCAATATGCGCGGCTTCAAGGCCAAGGTTTCCTATGACGGCGTGGTCGATGCGTCGCCGCAGAACGTGACCATGGGCGGCTATGCGCTGCAGGTGAGCTTCAGCAATCCATGGGCCAAGACCGACAGCAAGGACCTGGAGGGCTGTGGGGGATTGATCATCAAGCTGTCGGACGACGAGTTTCTGTTGGCGGGCAAGGGCTTAACCATCAAATTCACCGACGCCACCGGCGCGGGCGATCTGGTCGGACTGGAGAAGGTGACCGAGGGGACTTACGAGAATGGAAAATGGCAGGATGGACGCTGGCTCAATGGCGACGAGATCCATCAGGGTCGCCAGGTCATGCTGGTGACCGGGGACTTTACAATGCAGCGGGTGAAATTGTACCGCTATCGCTAGGTTGAGATGGCGGATTAGCGCGAAGCGCGTAATCCGCCACGAGCCGCAAGCGGCCCGTCCCCCGACCTACCCCACCATCAACTTCACCGACTTGAGCTTCACGCTATCGGGCCCCGCGTGGATGGTGAAGCTACCCGGTTCGACCACCCGCTTCATCTGCGCATTGAAGAACCACAGATCCGAAGGCTTGATCTCGAACGTCAGCGTACGCTTCTCGCCGGGCTGCAGGTTCACGCGTTTGAACGCTTTCAACTCCAGCACCGGCCGCGTCGCCGAGCTGACATCGTCGCGAATATAAATCTGCACCACCTCGTCGCCGGCCAGCTTGCCGGTATTGGTCACATCGACCTGCACCGAAGTGGACCCGCCCACCGCGATCGACGCCTTGGTCAAACGCGGCGCCGAGATATCGAACGTGGTATAGCTCAACCCAAACCCGAACGGATACAACGGCTTGGTGCTGCCATCGATATACCCGCGCCGCGCCGATGGTTTATGGTTGTAGAACACCGGCAGCTGCCCGACATTGCGCGCGATCGACACCGGCAGTTTGCCGCCCGGATTGGCGCGGCCGAACAGCAGATCGGCCGCCGCGTTGCCGGTCTCCTGGCCCATGTACCAACCCTCGATGATCGCGTCGGCTTTTTCCGCCAACAGGTTGATCGACAGCGGACGGCCATTGAGCAGGAACACCACCGTTGGTTTGCCCAGCGCGAAAATCGCCGCCGCCAGATCGTTCTGCTGGCCCATCAGGTCAAGGCTGGCGCGGTCGCCCAAGTGCTCGTCGGCCCACGCCTCGCGGCTGGTCTGCTCGTTGTCGCCCAGGACCATGATGATGGTGTCGGCCGATTTGGCCGCCTGCACCGCGTCGGCGATCAGCTTCGCATTGACCTCCGGCGCGATGAACTTGATCTCGTCCTTGCCCCAAATGCGTTCCTCGGTGATCCGCACGCCTTCCGAATAGGCCAGCTCGAAGCCCTGCGCGCGGCTCTCGGCCAGCAAACCGTCGTAGATCGACACCACGTGGCGCGGAATATCCGAGTAGCCGCCGATCGGCGTATCCTTGGCATGGGTACCGAGCAGCAGCACCTTGCCGACCTTCTTGGCGTTGAGCGGCAGCAGGCCCTTGTCGTTTTTGAGCAGCACCGGCGTACGCGTGGCCGACAAGCGCGCCAGCGCGATGGCGTCCGGCGTCGCCGTCAGGCTGTCGGCCACCTTGGCGTCGACGTAAGGCTGTTCGAACAGGCCGGCCTGGAACTTGAGCGTCAACACGCGGCGCACGACGACGTCGATCTCTTTTTCGCTGATGCGCTTTTCCTTGACCAGCGCGGCCAGTGTCAGGTAGCCCTCGCCGTCGGGGGTCTCGACGTCCACGCCCGCTTTGAACGCCAGCAAGCCAGCCTCCTTCGAGTCCGCCGCCAGCTTGTGGCGCGTGACCAGTTCCTTGATGCCGAAATAGTCGGACACGGTCAGCCCCTTGAAGCGCCACTCCTCGCGCAGCACCTTGTGCAGCAGCCAGTGGTTGGCGTGCGACGGGATGCCGCCGATCTCGTTATACGACGGCATGACGGCACCGACGTTGGTTTCCTTGATCAGCTTTTCGAACGGCGGGAAGAAGTCCTCGCGCAGCGTGCGCTCGCTGATTTCGGCCGGACCGATATTGGTGCCGCTTTCCGGCTGGCCGTGGCCGGTCATGTGCTTGAGCGTGACAAAGACCTTGTCCTTGGCAAGCATCCTGTCCTTGCCGGCGAAGCCCAGCACCGCCGCCTTGCCCATTTCGCCGCACAGGTACGGGTCTTCGCCGTAGGTTTCCTCGATGCGGCCCCAGCGCGGTTCGCGCGCCACGTCCACCACCGGCGCCAGCGCCAGATTGGCGCCGCGCACGCGCATCTCGCGCGCGGCCACGCTGAAGATCTTTTCGGCCAACTCCGGATCGAACGACGACGCCAGGCCGATCGCCTGCGGGAAGCTGGTGGCGTCGCGCGCGACGTAACCGTGCAGCGCTTCCTCGTGCGTGAGCATCGGGATGCCAAGGCGGGTCTGCTCGACCGCCCATTTTTGCGCGGCATTGACGTAGTTGGCCGTCTCCAGCGCGTTGCGGTTGGCCTTTTCGCCGGTGTCGCCGGCGCCGGCGGCCTGGCCGAGCTGGCGGTCGGACGGGCGGCCCAGCATACCCATGCCGTGCGGGTAGTTCTTCTTCGCCTTTTCGGCGGAGAACTCGCCGGCGGCATCCTGCATTTCGGTTTTTTTCTGCCAGATGCATTGGAGCTGGGCGACCTTTTCGTCCAGCGTCATGCGGCCGAGCAGATCGTCGACGCGCTTTTCCAGCGGCAGCGAGGAATTCTTGTACGGCGCCTGCGCCGTGGCCGCCAACGCCATCGGCGCCGACATCACTGACAGACCGGCCACGCCGGTCATCGAGGACAGGAACTGCCTGCGGTTACTTTTCATGTGCTGCGTCTCCAATTGTTTTTTAGTTGGTGGTGCGATGGTGCTGTTATTACTATAATATGAAAACGATTTCTTGGGCTGGATTGCTTACTTTGGCGTCCGTGGCGGCGCTTGGCGGATTACGCGCGCAGCGCTAATCCGCCCTACTAAAACTGGTGCTGGACTTGGCCGGGGGTCGGCACCCGGAAACGGAATATGCCGCCCGCCAGCGGTTGCGCTGCCAGTTCTTCCTCCGACAAGCCCTTGCGGGCGGTGGTGACAAACACCGTGCGCAGATCGTGTCCGCCGAAGGCGATCTTGGTGATGTTCGAGCATGGCATCGGCACCGTGTCGATCAACTCCCCCGCGGCCGAATAGCGCTCGATGCGCGCGCCGGCAAACAGCGCGACCCACACCGCGCCGTCGGAATCGACGGTGGTGCCGTCCGGGTAGCCCTCGCCGGCGATGCGCACGAAGACGCGCTTGTTCGACAAATGGCCGGCGTCGTCGACGTCGAAGGCGTAGATGGTCTTCTCGAGGGTGTCCGTGTGGTAGAAGGTGCGGCCATCGGGGCTGCAGGCCGGCCCGTTGGTGATCACATAGCCTTTATCCTTGCGGCGCGGCTGCCCCTTGCGCAGCGCGCGGTACAGCGAGCCGCTGGCCGCCACCTCGGCGTTGTCCATGGAACCGAACCACAGCGCGCCATGGCGGTCGATATAGCCGTCATTGAGGCGGTTGCCGGGCAGGTCGCCCTCGACTTCATGCAGCAGGTCGAGCGCGCCACTGTCGAACGAAAACCGCATCAACTGGCCTGGCAGCCCGCAAACGAAGTCGCCACCGCGCATCGGCAGCGCGAAGCCGACTTCGCCGGGCAGGCTCCAGCTCTGGCGCAGGCCGCCGTCCTCGCCGCAGCGGTGCACCTTGTGCTGCTTGATATCGACAAAATACAAAGCGTTGTTCTCGGCGTGCCATACCGGGCCTTCGCTCAACGTCGCGCCAAGTGGCCAAATGCACTCCGGCTGAATTTGAAATGTCATGGGCGTCCGATGCTCGGTTTGTTGGGGAAGTACGTCCAGCCGGGGATCAGGTAGCGCATCGCCAGCGCGTCGTCGCGCGCGGTCGATGCCACCTTTTTGTACAGTTGATGCGCAGCTTCGATGCGCTCCATGTCGGGCTCCACGCCCAGGCCAGGCGCCTTGGGCACCTCGACCTCGCCGCCGACGATGCGCAGCGGCTCGCGCGTCAACCGCTCCTGACCCTCCTGCCAGATCCAGTGCGTGTCGATCGCCGTGATTTTACCCGGCGCCGCCGCCGCCGCGTGCGTGAACATCGCCAGCGACACGTCGAAGTGGTTGTTCGAATGCGAACCCCACGTCAGCCCCCATTCGTGGCACAACTGCGCCAGGCGCACGGAGCCCTGCATGGTCCAGAAATGCGGATCGGCCAGCGGAATATCGACCGCGCCAAGCAGATGGGAATGGGCCATCTGGCGCCAGTCCGTCGCCACCATGTTGGTCGCCGTCGGAATGCCGGTGGCGCGGCGGAATTCCGCCATGACCTCGCGCCCGGAGTAGCCGTTCTCGGGACCGCACGGATCTTCCGCATAGGCCAGCAGGTGGCCCTGGCCGCGGCACAGCTCTATCGCCTCGCGCAGCGACCACGCGCCGTTCGGATCGAGCGTGACGCGGGCGTCCGGAAAACGTGCCTTGATCGCCGCCACGGCCTCCATCTCCTCGGCGCCGCGCATCACGCCGCCCTTGAGCTTGAAGTCGCGGAAGCCGTACTGCTCCACCGTCGCCTCGGCCAGGCGGGCGATGGCCGCCGGCGTCATCGCCTCCTGGTGGCGCAAGTGATACCAGTGGCCCGCGTCGCCCTGCCCGGCCAGATAATCGAGGTCGGTGCGCGCGCGGTCGCCGATGTAGAACAGGTAGGCCAGCATCGGCACGCTGTCGCGCTGCTGGCCGGCGCCGAGCAGCTCGCACACCGGCACGCCGAGGTGCTGGCCGAGCAAATCGAGCAGCGCCGCCTCGACGGCCGTGACCACGTTCTCGAGCCGCAGGTTGATCTCGTGCGGCTGCTTGAGCACTTGAGCCTCCGCCTCCGACGTGACCTGGTACTGCTGGCCGCTGACGTCCTTGTTGGCGATGGCGTCGCGAATGCGGTTGAGCGTGCGGTTGTAGCGGCCGATCGAGGTGCCCACCACCAGCGGCACCGCGCTCTCGAGCGCGCGCAAAATGCCGGCGCCGCCGGGAACCTCGCCCATGCCGGTGTGCCCGGCGCTGTCTTTCAACAGCACCAGGTTGCGCGTGAAGTAAGGCGCGTGCGCACCGCACAGATTGAGCAGCATGCTATCGCGCCCAGCCACCGGGATGACGCGCATTTCCGTGATCACGGGCGCCGTCGAATTTTCTAAATTTGTTGCCTGCACCATGCCTTTATCCTAAAATGATAAGCGCTAACATTTAACCAGTGTGAAGGATTTATGCGACCAAGTCAACACGCGTCATACCCCCGCCGGAGCGGGTTGCTGGTCTCCGCGCTGGCGGCAATCCTGCCTTGCATCATGCTAACCGCCTGCGCGCCGCTCGGCGCCGCCGCTGGCGCCGATGGCGGGGCGCCCGGCGCGCAGAGCCACTGGGTGGCCTCCTGGGGCGCCGCGCAGCAAATCGCCGACGCCCCCAACGAGTTGCCGGCCGCGGGCTGGCGCGACGGCAGCCTGCGCCAAACCTTCCACCTTTCGCTGGGAGGCAGCCGCCTGCGGGTTAGGCTCAGCAACGTGCACGGCAACGCGCCGCTGACCGTGCAAGGGGCCAGCGTGGCGCTGGCGCTGGCGCCGGGCAAACCGGCCATCGACGCCACCACCCTGCGCGCGCTCACCTTCGACGGCAAGCCTTCCGTGATGATACCAGCGGGCGCGGAATACTATAGCGATCCGGTGGCGCTCGACGTCAAGCCGGCCGGCGACCTCGCCGTGTCGATGTATTTGACCGCGGCGCCGGCGCGCCAGACCAGCCACTCCGGCTCGCGCGCGACCAGCTTTTACGTCAAGGGCAACCGCGTCATGGACGCCGACTGGGCGGCGGCGGCCACCATTCCACGCTGGTTCATCGTCAGCGATGTCGACGTCCAGGCGCCGCGCGGCGCCGGCGCCCTTGTCGCCGTGGGCGATTCGATCACCGACGGCTACGGCGTGACCACCGACGGCAACGACCGCTGGACGGACGTGCTGGCGGCGCGTCTGCGCCAGGACGGCCGGCAACTGGGCGTGGTCAACGCCGGCATCGGCGGCGGGCGCATGCTGCGCGACGGGATCGGGCCGAACCTGGTGTCGCGCTTCGAGCGCGACGTGCTCGCGCGCGCCGGCGTCACGCATGCGCTGGTGTTCATTGGCGTCAATGATCTGGGTGGCCAGCACCGCAATACGCCGGACCTGCCGGCCGACCGCGAGAAGCTGCTGGCCGACCTGCGGCTGGCGCATCGGCAACTGGCGGAGCGCGCGCGGGGGCGCGGGATCTGTATGATTGGCGCAACCATTACCCCTTATGTCGGCAGCGACTACTATCATCCGGAGCCGGAGAACGAGGCGGACCGGCAGCAAATCAACCAGTGGATACGCACATCGGGCGTGTTCGATGCGGTGGTGGACTTCGACGCGGCCGTGCGCGATCCGGCGCAGCCGCAAAAAATGAGCAAGGCGCTCGACTCCGGCGATCATTTGCATCCTTCGTTGGCGGGTTACAGGGCGCTTGCCGACGCCGTCCCGCTGGAGATCCTGCGCGGCGATTGCAAGTCCGGGCGCTGATGGTCACAGCTGATCCGTCATGGGCCGCCGACGGCGCCTGGCGGATTACGCTGCGCTAATCCGCCCTACGGGCCAATTAAAAGACGGATAACTATAATGAGACAGTTTCACCGCGCGGGCGCAGCCTTGCTGCTCCTGCTTTGCACGGCGCTGCCGGCACACGGGCTTGGTCAAAGGGCCTTGACGGCCTTCGACAACCCTCCCGACGGCGCGGTCGCGCTGGCGCACGCCGGCCGCGCGGCCACCATCGTTGTCGATAAGGCTGATTACCCCGGCGTGCTGCGCGCGGCGCGCGACCTGCAGGAGGACATCGCCCGCGTCAGCGGTGCCCGCCCCGCGCTCGAACCAGGCGCCAAGCCTGCCGGTGCCGACGTCATCATCATTGGCACCATCGGCAAAAGCGCGCTGATCGACCAGTTGATCGGCGCCGGCAAGTTGGACGTCGCCGCCGTCAAAGGCAAATGGGAAGGCTGGCAAATCCAGACGCTGCGCAATCCCCTGCCCGGCGTCGAACGAGCGCTGGTCATCGCCGGCAGCGACAAGCGCGGCGCCATTTACGGCATCTACGAAATCTCCGAACAAATCGGCGTATCGCCATGGCAGTGGTGGGCCGACGTGCCGGCGCCGAGCCACCCGAGCATCCACGCCTCGGCGCCGGTGGCGGTCGCTGACGCGCCGGTGGTGCAATACCGTGGCATCTTCCTCAACGACGAACAGCCCGCGCTGACCGGATGGGTGCAGCAGCGCTACGGCGGCTACAACCACCATTTCTACGAAAAGGTGTTCGAACTGCTGCTGCGCCTGCGCGCGAACTACCTGTGGCCGGCGATGTGGAACTCGGCTTTTTACGACGACGACAAATTGAACGGCAAGCTGGCCGACGAATATGGCATCGTCATGGGCACTTCCCATCACGAGCCGATGATGCGCGCGCAGCAGGAGTGGAAGCGCCAGGGCAAGGGACCGTGGGACTACACCAGGAACGCCGGCGTGCTCGATGACTTCTGGAGCAAGGGCCTGCGCAACACCCGCGACTACGAGAAAATGATCACCATCGGCATGCGCGGCGACGGCGACGAACCGATGTCCGAGGAGTCCAATGTCGCGCTGCTGGAACGTATCGTTGCCAATCAGCGCAAGGCCATCGCCAGCGTGATCGATCCCGACGTGACCAAAGTGCCGCAAGCCTGGGCGCTGTACAAGGAAGTGCAGGACTACTACGAAAAAGGCATGCGGGTGCCGGACGACGTGATGCTGCTGTGGTGCGACGACAACTGGGGCAATATCCGCCGCCTGCCGACACCGGAAGAGCGCAAACGCGCGGGTGGCGCCGGCGTCTACTACCACTTCGATTACGTCGGCGGCCCCCGCTCGTACAAGTGGCTCAACGTCACACCGCTCCCCAAGATCTGGGAACAGATGTACCTGGCGTGGAAGTACCAGGCCAACCGTATGTGGATCGTCAACGTGGGCGACCTCAAGCCGATGGAGGTGCCGATCGAGTTCTTCCTGACCTATGCGTGGAATCCCGCCGCCTGGCCGGCGCAGCGCCTGTCGGACTATCTGAAGCTCTGGGCCACGCGCGAATTCGGCGCCGAGCACGCCGACGACATCGCCGACATCGTCGCCAAGTACACCAAGTACAACGGCCGCCGCAAACCCGAGCAGCTCGAACCGACCACCTACAGCCTGGTCAACTATGGCGAGGCCGCGCGCGTGGTCGACGACTACCGCGAGATCACCGCGCGCGCCGAACGCATTTCGGCGGCGCTGCCGGCGGCCAAGCGCGATGCCTTCTTCCAGTTGGTGCTCTATCCGGTGCGGGCCAGCGCGGTGGTCAACGAACTGTATGTCACCGCCGGCATGAACCGCCTTTACGGCCTGCAGGGACGTGCCTCCACCAACGACCTGGCTGCGCGCGCGCGAGCGCTGTTCCAGGAGGACGCGGAGCTCACGCGGCGCTATCACGAGGACATCAGCGGCGGCAAATGGAACCACATGATGTCGCAGACGCACCTGGGCTACACCTACTGGAACCAGCCGCCGCGCAACGTGATGCCGCCCGTGACCGAGGTCCAGTTGCCCAAACAGGGCGACATGGGCGTGGCGGTCGAAGGCGCAGCCGACGTCTGGCCCGGCCCGGCCGGGGACAAGCTGGCCTTGCCGGAGTTCGACGCCTTCGAGCGGCGCCCTCGCTACGTCGAGATATTCAATCGTGGGCAGCAGCCGTTCGACTACAAGATCACCGCCAGCGCGCCGTGGATCGTGCTCGATCAGCCAACGGGCCGCGTCGAGCGCGAGCGCCGCGTCAACGTCGACGTGCGCTGGTCGGAAGTGCCGGCCGGCGTCGATCGCGCCAGCCTTAACGTCGTCGGCCCCGACGGCGCCAAGGCCAGCGTCGCCATTGCGCTGCGCCGGCCGGGCGACGCGCCAAAGGCGGGCAAGGGTGATTTCATCGAGACGGCGGGCGTGGTGTCGATGGAAGCGGAACACTACAGCCGCGCCGTGGCGCCGCCCGGGCGCGAGTGGCTGCGCATTCCAGACCACGGGCGCACGCTGTCGGGCATGACCACGCTGCCGGTGGACGCCCCGGCCGACGGCGTGCCGACCATGCGGCTCGAATACCAAATGCTGTTGCGCTCCGCCGGAGAGGTCAGCGTACAAGCCACGCTGGCGCCGACGCAAAAGATCCAGCCCGGACCGGGCCTGCGCTATGCGATCTCGTTCGACGACGAGGCGCCGCAAATCGTCAACCTGCATGCCGACGGCTCTGAAAAAGCCTGGGAGCGCAGTGTGTCGGATGGCGCCACCGTGATGACCTCGCGCCACCGGATCGACAGTGCGGGCAAGCATACGCTCAAGTTCTGGGTGATCGACCCGGCCCTGGTGCTGCAAAAACTGGTCGTCGACGCCGGCGGACAGCGCGACAGCTACCTCGGTCCGCCCGAGAGCCCACGCGCAAACCAATAAAATACAAACGGAGACAAGATGGTAAACAAACTGATCAAAATGCTGGCGATGGCGTTGCTGTCGCTGGCGGCCGCCGCCCCCGCGCACGCCGCCGACGAAGACGGCTACGACCTGTGGCTGCGCTACCGCCCGCTGGAGCGCGCTGCGCAGGCGAAGCTCAAGCCCCAGGCGCGCAGCCTGGTCCTGGCGGGCAAGCCGTCGCCGACCACGCAGGCGGCGCTGGGCGAACTGCAAAAGGGACTGCAAGGGTTGCTGGGCGCGGCGCCGTCGACATCGGCCACGATACAGGATGGCGCCCTGGTGCTGGCCACGCCCGCCGGCCTGCCAGAGCTGGCCGCGCCCTCCTCCCCGCTGCGCGCCGAACTGGCGGCACTGGGACGGGAAGGTTATCTGCTGCGCCGCACCCGCGTGCAGGGCCGCGACGTAACGCTGATCGCGGCCAATAGCGACATCGGCCTGTTGTATGGCGCCTTCGCCTGGCTGCGCGCCGCCGCCATCGGCGCCGGCGCCCCTGCGGACGGCGCGTCCGCGCCCAAGCTGCAACTGCGCCTGTTGAACCACTGGGACAATCTGGACCGCACCGTGGAACGCGGCTACGCCGGCGCCTCGATCTGGGATTGGTGGGCGCTGCCCGATATCGCCGACCGCCGCTATACCGACTACGCGCGCGCCAACGCCTCGCTGGGCATCAACGGCACGGTGCTCAACAACGTCAACTCCAAGCCGGAAGTGCTGACGGCGGCGTTCATCGCCAAGGCGGCGGCGGTGGCCGACATCCTGCGCCCCTACGGCATCAAGGTCTATCTGTCGGCGCGCTTCTCCACGCCGCTCGAGCTGCACGAAACCGCGACGGCCGACCCGCTGGCGCCGGAGGTGCAGGCATGGTGGCGCGCCAAGGCCGACGAGATCTACCGGGCCATCCCGGATTTCGGCGGCTTCCTGGTCAAGGCCAATTCGGAGGGCCAGCCAGGGCCTCAGGACTATCACCGCACCCACGCCGAAGGCGCCAACATGCTGGCCGCCGCCGTCGCCCCGCACCAGGGCATCGTCATGTGGCGCGCCTTCGTCTACGCGCCGGACGCCGACAAGGCCACCGACCGCGCCAAGCAGGCCTACGACGAATTCACGCCGCTCGACGGCAAATTCGCGGCCAACGTGCTGGTGCAGGTGAAAAACGGCGCGATCGACTTCCAGCCGCGCGAACCGTTCCATCCGCTGTTCGGCGGCATGCCGAAAACGCCGTTGATGATGGAGTTCCAGATCACCAAGGAGTATCTCGGCTTCTCCACCGACCTGGCCTATCTGGGGACGATGTTCGAGGAGACGCTGCACGCCGACACCAAACGCGCGCCCAAGGGCTTGACGGTGGCGCAGATCGTCGAAGGCGCGGCCCTGCCACGTCCGGGCCTGACCGGCATGGCCGGCGTGGCCAATATCGGCAGCGACCGTAACTGGACCGGGCATCACTTCGACCAGGCCAACTGGTACGCCTTCGGGCGCCTGGCGTGGGATCCGCAGGCGTCGGCGCGCGACATCGCCGTCGAATGGGCCGCGCAAACCTTCAGCACCGACGCCCGCGTGACCGGGCCGGTGGTCGACATCATGATGATGTCGCGCGAAACGGTGGTCGACTACATGACGCCACTCGGGCTGCATCACATCATGGGCACCGGCCACCATCACGGCCCGGCACCGTGGATCGACAACCTGGAGCGGCCCGACTGGAACCCCGTCTACTACCACCGCGCGGCCCGCGACGGCATCGGCTTCGACCGCACCGCCTCCGGCACCAACGCGCTGGCCCAGTACGCGCCGGAGATCGCGCGCCAGTACGCCGATCCGCGCACCACGCCGGCGCAATTGCTGCTGTGGTTCCACCATCTGCCTTGGGATTACGCGATGCCGTCGGGACGCACGCTGTGGGCCGAACTGCTGCACCGTTACGACGACGGCGTGCGCGGCGCGCGCGACATGGAGGCGCGCTGGATGGCGCTCAAGCCGATGATCGACGCGCGCCGCCACGCCGAGGTGGCGCAGCGCTTGCGCAGGCAGGTCGCCAACGCGCAGTTGTGGCGCGACGCCTGCATCGCGTATTTCCAATCGGTCAACGGCTTGCCGCTGCCGGCCGGCGTGGCGCCGCCGCCCAAGCCGCTCGAGTATTACAAGGCGATCCATTTCCCCTATGCGCCGGGGCGGGGCTAGATGTAAAAAATTGGCAAAAATAGCACGGATGGCCCGGCTCGTGTAGCATTGCGGATATGACCCGGAGATACGATGACTAGTAAAGAGCACGCCCCGCACGATCAGCCAGCCCAGGCGCCGACGATGACCGACGTCGCCAGGGCGGCCGGAGTATCACCGATGACGGTGTCGCGCGTGATGAACGGCGACGCCAAGGTGAGCCTGAAGACCCGCACCCGCGTGGCCGACGCGGTCGCGGCGCTCAACTACGTGCCCAATCAGGCGGCGCGCCGCCTGGCCGGTTCGCGCTCGATCCGCATCGGTTTCTTGTACAGCAACCCGAGCGCCGGCTACCTGAGCGAGTTCCTGGTCGGCCTGCTCAACCAGGCGGGCCCCAACAACGTCCAGCTGGTGGTGGAAAAATGCGAAACCGGCCAGCACGGCCTCGAGCAGGCGCGCCGACTGATCGCCAATGGCGTCGATGGCATCATCCTGCCGCCGCCCCTGTGCGACGCCACCGACCTGATTGACCTGATCAACGCCGCCGGCACACCGGCGGTGACGGTCGCCTGTGGCCAGCCCGATCCGCGCGTCGGCGGCGTGAGCATCGACGACTACGCCGCCGCCCACGCCATGGCCTGCCACCTGATCGCGCTGGGCCACCAGCGCATCGGCTTTGTCGCCGGCCATCCCAACCAGAGCGCCAGCGCGCGCCGGCTGGCCGGCTTCAAGGCGGCCATCGCCGAACACCACGCGCACGAGTCGCCGGCATTGATCGCGCCCGGCCTGTTCACCTATCGCTCGGGGCTCGACGCGGCCGAGATCCTGCTCACGCAGGAGCCGCGGCCGACCGCCGTTTTCGCCAGCAACGACGACATGGCCGCCGCCGTCGTGGCCATCGCCCACCGGCTCGGGCTCGACGTGCCGGGCGACCTGACGGTGGCCGGCTTCGACGACACCGCGCTGGCCACCACCATCTGGCCGGAATTGACCACCGTGCGCCAGCCCATCGTCGGCATGGCCGAGGAGGCGCTGCGCATGCTGGTGCAGCACATCCGCGCCCGCCACAACGGCGCCCCGCTGGCGCCCGAGCACACGCTGATGGATTACACCCTGGTGCGGCGCCAGTCGGACGCCGCCCCGCGCGCGCGGCCGCCGGCGCGCATGGCCAAGCGCGGCGCCGCCAAGACCGACGCCTACGCCGAATCAATCACGTCGCGGATCACGTCAAACCGCTCATCAAATTGAGCAGCGTCGCCGGCGCGACCGGCTTGACGAGATAGTGGTCGAACCCCGCCGCGATGCCCTTGTCGCGGTCCGATGCCTGTCCGTACCCGGTCAGCGCCACCAGCACCAGGCCGGCGCTGCGGCTGTCGGCGCGCAGCCGCCTGGCCAGCTCGTAGCCGTCCAGATCGGGCAGGCCGATGTCGAGGATGGCCACGTCCAGGTCCGCGCCGTCTTGCGCGCGGCGGATCGCGTCGGTGGCATTGTGTTCGGCGACGACCTCGTGGCCGACCGCGTCGAGCATAATCTCGAGCATTTCGGCCGCGTCGACGTTGTCATCGACAACCATGATCTTCAAGCCGCCTTCCTTCGATTGCGCGCGCGGCGACGGCAACGGCGCGGCCGGCGCCACAACGGCCCGGGTGCGCGGCAGCGTGACCGTGAAGCGGCTGCCCATGCCAACACCGGCGCTGTGGCAACGCACCGTGCCGCCATGGAGCTCGACCAGGTTCTTGACCAGCGCCAGGCCCAATCCGAGCCCGCCCTGGGCGCGGTCCGGCGTGCGCTCGGCCTGGGAGAACAACTCGAACACGGCCGACTGTAATTCCGGCGCGATGCCGGCGCCGTTGTCCTCGACCTCCAGCTCGACCTCGTCGCCGCGCACCTCGGTGCGCACGGTGATGCGTCCGCCGTCCGGGGTGTACTTGGCCGAGTTGTTGAGCAGGTTGCTGACGATCTGCACCAGCCGCTTCTGGTCGCCCAGCACCATGCCGGCGTCCGGCGCCAGATCGGTGACCAGCCGGTGCCGCTTGCTCTCGATGAGCGGGCGCACCTGCTCGATCGCGTGGAACACGACGTTGCGCACGTCCTGCGGCGCGCGTTCGATGTCGACCAGGCCGCGCGTGACCCGCGAGACGTCGAGCAGGTCGTCGATCAGCGCCGTCATGTGGCTGACCTGGCGCGCGATCACGCCGCTGGTATGGCGCAAGCGCTCGTCCGACAGCCTGGCCATGCCGATCAGCTCGGCGGCGGCGCTGATCGGCGCCAGCGGATTGCGAAGCTCATGGGCCAGCATCGCCAGGAATTCGTCCTTGCGCCGGCTCGCCTCGCGCAGCTCCTCCTCCGCCTGTTTGTGCGCGGTGATGTCGAGGATCACGCCTACCGCGCGCGTGGCCACCTTGTCGACGTGGTACACGCTGCCGTGCACCGCCACCCAATGGACGCTGGCGTCGGGCCAGACCACGCGGCATTCGATGTCCCATCCGGTCTGCGCGGCGATGGCCGCATCGACCGCCGCCTTCACGCGCGCGCGGTCGTCCGGATGCACATGGCCGATGAAATCGGCCATGCCCCACGCCGGCAGGGGCTCGGTGTAGCCGAAGCAGCGGTCGTGCAGCGGCGAGCGCTGCGAGGTGTCGTCGATCAGATTCAAGTCCCAGTCGCCGATCTGCGCGGCGTTGAGCGTGAACTGCAGCCGGTCGGCCAGTTCGCGCACACGCTCCTCGGCCCGCAATTCGGCCTGCATCGCCGCCTCGCGCGCGGCCGACCGCCGCCGCTGGTGCGACAGGTTGATGGCGCCGTCGATGCGCGCGACCAGCTCGCGCGCATCGAACGGCTTGACCATGTAGTCGTCGGCGCCGGCGGCCAGGCCCTCGACCCGCGCCTCCGGACCGGCGCGCGCCGACAGCAGTATCACCACCATGTCCCGCGTGGCCTCGCTGGCGCGCAGCGTCTTGAGCAGCGTGAAGCCGTCGATGTCGGGCATCATCACGTCGCTGAGCAGCAGGTCCGGCGGCGGCCCGGCGGCGATCGCCTCGAGCGCCTCGCGGCCGTTGCGCACCAGCGCCACCTGGTGGCCGTTTTGTTCCAGGATGCGCTGGATATAGGAGCGCATGTCGGCGTTGTCGTCGGCCAGCAGGATGCGCGCGCTGATCGCGCCGGCCACGCGCTCCTCCGGCGCCGGCGCGGGCGCCGCCCGTTCGCGGTCGAGCCAACCGACCGCCTCCTCCAGATAGCTGGCGGCGCCGGCCCAGCGCCCGGCCTGCGCCGGCTGTTCGACGATCTGCCCGGCCGGCAGGTGCGTGGCCCCCAGCTTGAGCCGCACGCTAAACACCGAGCCCCTGCCGTCGACGCTGCGCACCCGCACCGCGCCGCCATGCAGCGCGACCATCTCCTTGACCAGCGACAGGCCGATGCCGCTGCCCTCCATCGACCGTCCGCGCTGGCCCTCGACCCGGTGGAAGCGCTCGAACACTAGCGCGGCATCGGCCTGCGGGATGCCCACGCCGCTGTCGGCCACCTTCAATTCGACGCCGTCGCCGCGCATCTTGAGCGACACCTTGATGCCACCCTCGAGCGTGAACTTGAACGCGTTCGACAGCAGGTTGAGAACGATCTTTTCCCACATCGTCCGGTCCACAAAGACCGGCTGCGGCAGCGGCCCGCAGTCGACCGTCAACGTCAAGCCGGCCTGCTCGCAGGCCGACTGGAAGTGGCTCGCCAGTTCGGCCGTCAGCGCCGCCAGGTCGGTGGCGCTGAACGACGCTTGCGTGCGGCCGGCCTCGATGCGGGAAAAGTCGAGCAGCGAGTTCACCAGCCGTAGCAGGCGGTGTGCGTTGCGCTCGGCGATTTGCAGGCGCTCGCGCTGGTCGTCGACCAGCGGTTCGGCCAGCGCGTCGCTCAACGGCCCGAGCATCAGCGTCAGCGGCGTGCGGAACTCGTGGCTGACGTTGGAGAAAAACAGCGTCTTGGCGCGGTCGGCGGCGGCCAACGCCTCGATCCGGGCCTTTTCCTGTTCCTGCGTGGCGATCCGGTCCAGCGCCGCGTTGACGGCCGCGAACAGCAGGTGGTGAAACTGCTGGTACGTTTCGTCCCACGGCAAGCGGGCGCTGGCGCCGAACATCATCAGCATGCGCGGGCGGCCGTCCCGTTGTTGACGCGATGGAAAAGCCAGCGCGTGTTGCGGCGCCTCGTCGTAGGGACCGCAGGCGACGCCGGCCAGCAGCGCGCGCAAGCCGTCGACGGCGACCACCTCGCCGCGCTCGAGCGCCTCGGTGCCCCAGCAGCGGTCGGCGCCGGCCGACAACAATGCCGGCGAGATCGGACTGGCCGGCGCCACGCCGTGGTGCGCCGCCAGCACGTAGCCGCCGAACGCCTTGTCGAACGCGTAGAGCAACACGAAGGGCGTGTCCAGCTCGAAAGGCGCCAGCGCTGAAATGGACAGGCGGGCCACGTCATCGGCCGTTTCGGCGTCCGCCAGCGACGACGTCAGCTCGCGCAACGCCCGCGTGCGCCGTTCGCCCAGCATGGTGCGCGTGGTTTCGGTCACGGGATGGAACAGGCCGCACACCTGGCCATCGGCGCGGATCGGGCTAAGCGAGAACGTGAAGAACGTCTCCTCGAGATAACCATTGCGCTGCAAAAACATGCGTTGATTTTCAAGAAATGACGTCTCGCCGGCGACGGCCCGCTCGAACGGCTCGCCGATGGCCGGCCAGGCCGATTTCCAACACTCGCGGTAGTCCATGCCAAGCGACGACGGATGCTTGTCGCCGCAGACGATGCGGTAGCCGTCGTTGTAGATCTGGATGTGCTCCGGCCCCCAGATGATATTGATTGGAAAGTTGGAGGCCAGGCACAAGCTGACCGTCGTGCGCAGGCTGTGCGGCCAGTCGGACAACGGCCCGAGCGGTGTTTGGGACCAGTCGAGCGAGCGGATCAGCCGCGCCATTTCGCTATTGCTCTCGGCGGCCAGGAACGTGTCGGCGTGGTCGATCGGTGAGGAGGAAGTGTTCATGAAGGCCAAAAAATCTGTTTCCTCCAGCCTAGCATGAGTTGGACGGGGTGGCGCGCCAGTGTGAATTTCGCCTCGCTCGGCGACAACATTTAAGACTAGTCCTACAAACACGCCGCGAAAACGCCTATACCGCCCAGGCTCAGGTGTAGTTAATATGTATCCAACACTACACCAAGGAGGTCACCATGAAACAACTGCATGCACCAGCCAAGTTCGCCTTTGCGTTGATCCTGACGGCAGCCGCCGTCACCGGTTGCAAGAAGCAAGATCCTGTGACACCTGAAGCCACCGCGCCGGCACCGGTCGCCGCGCCCGCACCGGCTCCGGACGCGACCACGCCACCGGCACCAGGCGCCACCACGCCGCCGGCCGACACCACCACGCCTCCAGCGACCACCACGCCTGAGACCACGCCACCGGCAAAGTAATCGGCGCCGCGCGCGATAGCGCTGCGTAGTATGATGTGAGATCGGCCCGAGGGCGGCATTGCCGTCCCCGGGCCGCTCGTCCGTCGATTTTTTTCCTTACCGTATGACGCAACACCTGATCGCCAAGCTCGACTGCTCCCAAATACGCCGCGGCAGCCCCTCCTGCGTGCGCTACGCGACGGCATCAATCGACGAGGCAAGGCGCACGGTTTGCATCACGGTGGCCATCGACTATCGCATGCCATCGCTGGCGGCCCGTGCGACCGGCCTTGCCAGGCGCGCCTCCGAACAACGCTTCCTCCACTTTATTGCCCTGTCGAACGCCGGATTGCGCGCGTACTGGAGCAGGACGATCGTGCTCGACGGGGTCCGCTACACGGTGGAAGTATCAGCGAAGCAATCGCCCAAGGGCATGCCGCTGGTGCTTGCCGACATCGGCAGCAGCTTGCTCGGCCCCCTGGCGAGCCGATCCCGCAATCCGTATCCTTTACTTCTTGGAAATCTCTACTACGAACCATGGCACGACCGCGACGGCGACGCCATGTTCGCGATGACGGCCGCCCACGAGATCGGCCACGCGTTCCTGACCAGCGCTTTCGGCATCCGGTGGTCGTGGGGCCATCAGGGCACGTCGTCGCTATGGGGAGGGATGGGACGTTGCGCCGCGCCGTATCCGCCGGCGGGCGAAATTGAACTGATGCGCTACTATCGCCACGACCCGGCCGCGCCGGTGTACCGGCACGAGGTGCTGGCAAGGACCATCGCCAGCGAAAACGACGTCAAGACCTTGCTGTACATCGCGGCCAGGACTGCGGCGGGCGCCGAGGTCGACGCGCCGGGCGGGTGATCCGCCCGACAAGCACCTCACTTCAACGCGATCGCCAGATCGATCAGGCCGACCTGCCCGTTGCCGATCGCCGAGCTGGCCGCGGAACCGTTAATCAACGCCGCCGAGCCGGTACCGGGATCGATCCGATACAGCCAACTCGGCCCGTTGAACGAGGTGCGCAACGCCGCCAGCACCAATCCATTCGCGCCGCCGGCTATATCGAGCGCCACATCGCCGACGGCGGCGACACCGAGTGGCCCGACGTTGACCAGCACACCATCGTTGGGAGGATTCTGCATCGCCAAGGTCGCCCCGGTGGTGTTGACGTCGTAAAGCACCGTGGCGGTGGCGCCGGCATAATTGTTGGTGTAGGCGGCCGCCGTCACGCCGGTGCCGCTGACGGGATTGTCGGTGATGGTCGCGCCGGTATCGACGTTCACGCGCAGGTTCTGGCCGGAGTCGCCGATCACCCTGAGGCGGTCGGCCAGCGGATTGAAGTCGACCGCGAAGCCGGTGCCGATCAGATTGGCGAACGGCGAGGAGCCGTCGGACGGATCGGCGCTCAGCGTCGCCTTGACGGTGGTCGCGCCGGTCACGGGATCGATCGTCACGACGCGGCCGTTGGAGGACAAGCCGTACAACAGGCCATCCTTGGGACGCACGTCGAATCCGACCAGCCGCTCGCCGCCGGCAAGGCCGCCGACGGCGACGTTGGTGTCGAGCGTATTGGGTGTGGCGATCTTGAAGGTGACGACTCGGCCATCGGACGTCAAGCCATAGGCGAGCGGCGCGGCGGGCGTGCGCACGGCAACGCCGCGCAAGTCCTCCGTCGCGCCGACGGCGCCAACCAGCGTGGCCGGATTGGTCGTGGCGCCCAAATTGATCGAGTAAAGATTACGCGCCCCGCCGACGGTCATGACCGCATAGCCGGTATTGCTGCGCGCATCGATATCGAAGCCGGCGACGGCGGTGGCCGACACCCCAAGCGCCACCGGAGCGGTCAGCGTGCCGTTGTTGGGCGGGTTTTGCGTATAGAGCGTGCCGTTGACCGCGTCGATGACGAACAAGGTCGTGGCGGCGGTGCCGGTGAAGCTGTTGGTGTAAGCGGCGGCGGTGACGGCGGCGTTGGCCGCGCCACCGTTGATGGCGCCATCGGTGGTGGTGGCCCCCGTGTCGACGTTGACGCGCAAACTCTGCCCGGTATTGCCGACGATGCGCAAGCGGTCGGCCACCGGATTGAAGTCGACGCCAAAATCGGTGCCCGCCAGCGCCGTGAACGGCGCGGTGGTATCGGCGGCGTCGGCCGCCAGCGTCGACTTGAGCGTGGCGGCGCCGGTGGCGCCGTTCAAGGTATAGATACGCCCCGTGCTACCGACGCCATAGAGCAGGCCGTCGGCCGGACGATAATCGATGCCCAGCAGGTTCTCGCCGGCCTGCAAGCCGCTGACGGTCGCCGTGGTGCGGATGGTGCCGGGCGTGGCGCGGTCGAAGGACAGCAGCTTATTGCTGGCGGTAAGGACGAAGACATCGCCGGTGGCGCCGGCCTGCGGCGGCTTGTCATCGTCCTTATCGATATCCTCGGTAAAACCGCAGGCCGTCAGCGACGCGGCGACGGCCGAAACAAGCAGCAGCTTAAAAATTGGCAGTGACATAGGCGGCTCTTTTCATCTAAAAGTTAATCGACGTGTCCTACACTACCCCGTAACCGGCCATTTGGATGCAGCGCACGCAAAAAAAATCGGGGTCAAGTCTGACATTTGGACACGAGCTCGACATTTAACCGCGCCGGCAAGCCGCCGCGCCCGCCATTACGCCGCAAAACCCAGCCACATGCCGGCGACCGCGATGGCGCCGCCACCGGAGCGCAACCAGCCGCTGTCGGCGCGCACGGCGCGGCCGAGCCACAAGCCGGCGCCATGCAGCAGCGCGCTCGCCGTCACAAAACCAATCGCATACAGCCATGCGTTGCCCGCGGCCGGCATTTCGGTACCGTGCGCGTAGCCGTGGAAGACGGCGAAGGCGCCGACGATCAACGCCGCCGGCACGCTCTCGAGCTTGACGGCAAAGCCGATCAACAATCCAAGCAACAGCACCGAGGTGACAATGCCCGCCTCCACCATCGGCAGCGCGGCGCCGCCGACACCAAGCGCGCCGCCGACGGCGAGGAAGGCGACGAAGCTGGCCGGCAGCAGCCACCGCGCGCGCCCGCCCAGCTGCGCGCCCCACAGCCCGACCGCCAGCATCGCCAGAATATGGTCGATGCCGGTCAGCGGATGCATCAGGCCCGCGAGCGCGCCGTCGGCGTGGCCGGGATGCGCCAGCGCGGCGCCAACATGGGTCAGCGCCAGCAGCGCCAGGATCAATTTGGATTTCATCGGTACTCCTTCAGGTAGTTAAATAGGGATTTAATGGGTAGTGATCAGCGCCATGCGGTGCCGGTGCGTTCCGACAGCAGCGCGGCAACCTTGACGCGGTTGATGTGATAACCGATGAACACCAGCTGCGAACGCCGCGCCGCCTGCCTGGCGCCGTCGGCCTGCAAGGTCAGGCGGGCGCGCACGCCCTGCACCAGCACCGCGCTGTCACTGTCGCGCAGGCGGATATAGCCTTTGCTGCGCAGGATGGGCTCCGCCCGCGCCGCCTCCAGCAGCGCCGATTGCAGCCGCTCGGCGTCCTGCGGCGCGTCGCTACGCAGCACGAACGACAACCAGCCGGGGTCCTGTTCATGAAAATGATTGTGCGTGGCCAGTCCGTGGCTGTGCGCACCGAGGCCGGAATGGGCGTGGCCATTGAGCCGGCCTTGCGCCGCCAGCGGCGCCGCCAGCGGTCCCGGCATGGCCGCCAGCGGCGTGAACACGTGGGTGTGCTCGGTGCGGGTCGGCTGATGCAAGCGCAGCCCCAACGCCAGGCGCACGTCGAGCTGCGCGTGGTAGGCCAGCTCCAGAAAGCGGACCTTGGGCGCGCGCCGCCGCACCCGCTGCTCCGCTTCCAGCAACGCCGTCTCGTCCAAGCCATCGATTTTATTGAGCACCACCACGTCGGCATATTCGAGCTGTTGGTCGAACATCGTCGCGGCAGCCCCCTCGCCTGCGCCGCCTCCATCCTCGAACTGGTCGGATAGCAGCAGCGGCGTGTCCACCACCGCCAGCGTCGCGTCGAGGATGAAATCGCCGGCCAGCTCCGCGCTCTGGAGCAGCTCCATGACCGCCGTCGGCAGCGCCAGGCCGGAGGTCTCGATCAGCACGTGATCGATCTGCGCGCGCCGCAGTGCCAGCGCCCGCATGGCGGGCACGAACAGCACGTCGTCGCCGTAGGCGATCAGGCCGTGCGGGAAATCCTGTATGCACACCTGCGCGTCGTCGCCGACGCCGTCGCGCATCAGCGCCCCGTCCACGGAAATCTCGCCGAACTCGTTGATCAGCAGGGCCAGGCGGCGCGTCTGGCGCCGCTCGACCAGGCCGCGCAGCAAAGTCGTCTTGCCCGCGCCAAGAAAACCGGTGACGATGGTCACGGGGATCAACTGCTTCATAACCCGGCGCACTCCCGCAACGCGCCGGCGATGTCGCCCACCAGCGCGGGATAGGCCAGCTTGGGCCGCGCCACCACCAGCAGCGCAATGCCCAGCGCCTTGGCCGCCCGCACCTTGTCCCGATAACCACCGGCGCCGCCCGAATCCTTGGTCACCACGCAGTCGATGCCCCAGTCGCGCCACAGCGCGGTATTGAACTCGGCGGAGAACGGCCCTTGCATCGCGCAGATCCGCTCGCGCGGAATGCCCAGCGCGAGCGCGCGTTCGATCAATTCGGGTTCCGCCGTCTGGCGGACGAACCATTGGCGATCGGCCGCGCCCTCGGTGCGCAGGAACGTCGCCAGGTCCTTGGACCCCGTCGCCAGGAATATCCGCTTTCCCAGCCCGGCCGCGCGCGCCGCCGCCTGCTCCATCGACGCGCACAGTTCTCCGTCGTCGGGCTGATACTCGCTGGGCCGTTCGAAGCGCAGGTAGGCGATGCCCAACTCCTTCGACAACGCCATCAACTGTTCCGACATGCCGCTGGCGTAAGGGTGGGTCGCATCGAGCAGCAAGCGCGCGCGTTTTTTTGTGAGCACCTGGCGGCGCGCCTCGACACCCTGCCTGCCGGCCCACACGCTCACGCCCGGACAGTCCTGCCGTGCGATGTCCCCGCCATGGTCGCTGGCCGCCGAGACGACAACCTTGCCGGACTGTCCCCGCGCCAGCTGCGCGGCCAGGGCGTTGCCGTCGCTGGTGCCGGAGAACACCCACAGCGCGTCGTCGGGCAGGTCGGCCTCCTTCGACGCTTCTGCCGCATCCGGTTGCGCCCAGTCGTTGTAGCCGCGCGGCGTGAAGATCTGCCCACGTTTGCGCGCCGTGAAGCGGTTGCCGACCACAATGGTGGTCAACATGTCGAACCGCAGCGACGGCAGCTCGTCAAGGCGGTGGATGCTCACCTCCTGGCCCGGACGATAGGCGTTCTTGACCACGCCGCACAGCGTGTGCGGCGCCTTCGATTCAAGCATCAGCTGCAGCACCCGATAGACGCCTTCCTGGCGGCTGGCGCTTTGCACGTTGTACATCACGCATGCCAGGTCGGCCTGCGCGATATGGCGGGCGCGGTGCTCGATCCACTCCCAGGGACAGAGCAAATCCGACAGGCTCAAGGTGGCGAAGTCGTGCGACAGCGGGGACCCGAGCAGCGAGGCGCAGGCATTGGCCGACGTAATCCCCGGCACCACGTTGACCTCGTAGGTGTCGTCCTCGCGCATCTCCTCGAAGGCCAGCGCCGCCATCGCGTAGATGCCGATGTCGCCGCTGGAGATCAGCGCCACCTTCGCGCCCCGGCGGGCATGCTCGATCGCCAGCATGGCGCGTCCGCGCTCCTGCGTCAGCGGCGGCGTGTGGATCTCCTTTCCCTCGATGTGCGGCGCGATCCAGCGCAGATACAATTCATAGGCCACGATCACGTCGCTGCCGCGCAGCGCGGCGATGGCGCGCGGCACGATCAAATCGTCGAAGCCCGGCCCGACCGACACCAAATTCAAAACACCACTCATCAGATTTCCATCCATTTATCCAGTACCACTGCGACGGCGACGCCGTCCAGGCTCGTTTTCGGCACCAGCAGCGTGCCACGCGTACTGGCGACCAGCGCGCACGGCTCGCACACGCCATCCAATCCCACGTTTTGCCGCACCCACTCGGACGGCTTGCCGACCCACGGCCGCGCCGCCAGCGTGGCGCGCGCGAACACCCGCAGCGGCAGGCCGTGGGCGGCGCAAAACTCCAGCAGACCGGGCTCGCAGGCCTTCAGGTCGACGGTCGCCATTTCACGCACGTCGCGGATGCCGTAATCACCGCCCGCTTTGAGCGCCTGCGCGACGGCCGCCTCGATGCGCGCCGCCGGCACGCCCTTGCGGCAGCCTATCCCCACCGTCAGCGGCTTGAGCGCCTCGGTGGCCGTCGTCACCACGGGCACGGCGCCAACCACGTTGGCCACGCGATAGGCCAGCGCGTTGGCGCCGCCCTCGTGGCCGGCCAGCAGCGCCACCGCGAAGCGGCCCGCCTCGTCGAGCACCACCACGGCCGGGTCGGTGTGCTTGTCGGCGGGCAGGCCGTCGAGAAAGCGCGCCGCGATGCCGCTGGCCGCGACCATGATCCATTGCGTATGCCGACGGTAGGCGGCGGCAAATTGCTCGCGCTGGGCGATCCCGTGCGCCAGCCATGGCCGGTGTATCTCGCCGCCGAGCCGCTGTTGCAGCACGGCGGCCAAGGCCTCGCCGTCGCCGCGCACCAGCCAGATACCGAGCGATGCGGTCACGCCGCCTCCTTTTTCTTCTTCACCACCCGGAAAAGATGGGTGAAGTCCTTTGAATACAAACTCGATTCGGCGGCGATGCCCTTGTCCAGCGCCGCGCCGACCAGCATCATCGTGGTCAGGTTCCAGGCCCCGCGCTTGGTGTCTTGCAGCACCGTCCCCAGCGTGCCCTGATAGATTTTTTGCTGCGGCCAGGTGGCGCGGTAGACCAGGCTGACCGGCGTCTCCTGCGGATAATGCAGCGACAGGTCGGCCACGATTTTCTTCAGGTGCGGCCCCGAGAGAAAAATGCACATGGTGGCGCGGTGCTCCGCCAGGCGGGCGATCGACTCCAGCTCCGGCACCGCCGAGGCGCGGCCCGACACCCGCGTCAATATCACGCTCTGCGACACTTCCGGCTTGGTCAGCTCCGACTGGATGGCGGCGGCCGCCGCCGTGAACGACGACACGCCCGGCACGATTTCGTATTCGATGCCGAGGGCGTCCAGGCGGCGCATCTGTTCGGCCGTGGCGCCATAGATCGCCGGGTCGCCCGAGTGCAGGCGCACCACGTCGGTGCCGGCGGCCTGCGCCCGCAGGTAGCAGGCCTGCTGCTGTTCCAGATCGAGTTCAGCGGTGTCGATCAATTCGGTGCCGGGTACGCAGTGGCCCAGCATCTCGGTCGGCACCAGCGAGCCGGCGTACAGCACCATGTTGACGCTGCCGAGCAAGCGCGCGCCGCGCAGGGTGATCAGATCGGCCGCGCCGGGGCCCGCACCTACAAAATAAACCTTCATGTCATCGTTCCTTTCGAGCGTTGCGGCGCACCAGCAGTGTGGCCAGATACCCCATCGCCTCGTCGGCCATCAGGTCGTCGACGCCGGAGGCGAGCAGTTCGCCCGGCAGTCCGATACGGCGCGCGAACGCGCAATGCCGGGCGATGTCCATCTCGCGCAGCAGGTCGAGCACCCAGCCGAGGCGCGCGCCGACCTTCATCAGCACGACGATATCGTGGGTTTCGATATCGCGCCGCAGCTCATCGGCGGTCTCCGGGCATGGCAGGATCAGCACCCGTTCCTTGCCCTCGCCCAGCGGCCAGGCCAGCGCCGACGCCGCCGCCGCGTAGCTGGTCACACCCGGGAAGGTGCGCTGCGGCAGATCGGGGATGCGCTCGCGCAGCGCCGCCAGCACGTAGCCGTAGGTCGAGTAGGTCAGCGAATCGCCGATGGTCAGGTAGGCCACGCTGCGCCCTGCGCGCAGTTCGGCGGCAATGGCGTCGGCCAGCCGCGCATAGTGCTCGCTGAGCACC
This sequence comes from uncultured Duganella sp., assembly GCA_963513825.1. Classification (GTDB taxonomy): domain Bacteria; phylum Pseudomonadota; class Gammaproteobacteria; order Burkholderiales; family Burkholderiaceae_D; genus Rugamonas. The sequence continues at coordinate 302,083 of CAUPRW010000002.1, read as the reverse complement.
GTGCGGTCCGGGTCCATATTGAACTCGATCTCGCGCAGCCGGGCGGGATCGGGTTCGAAACCGGTGCCGGCGAGGCATTGCAAGGCAACCGAATCGGCCGCGCCGCGCGCGCGCGGCGCGTACACCAGGTCGGCCTGGCGCAGGGCCTCCAGCGCCGCCACCGGAAGATAGCCCGCCGGGCCGGGGCCCACGCCGATGCCCCAAAATGTGCCGAGGCGGGTACCGGTGGCGCTCATGCGTCCTGCCCGAGCAGGTTGCCGGCGAGGTCGAACAGGCGCACCTCCACCCGCCTGGCCGCAGGCACGCGCGCGCGCGCCAGTGCGCCGATACGGCGTTCGATCTCGCGCCAAAATGCCGGCGCGCCGGGTTCCCGTTTTAGTCTTTCCATTGCCGCTTCCACTGTGTTTGCTGTTTCCATGTCGGTTACCACTTCGGGTCCGTAACCCCACTGCGCGGCCACCCGGGCCACGCCCGCCATGGCCATATTGCTCTTGCTCGAATGCGTGTCCCAATAGCCATCCAACACCTTGGCCAGCTTGCCGGGATGACCGGCCAGCCACAATACCTCCAGCCTGCGGCCTTCCTCGGTCAGCACCTGCTGCGTGAAGTCGAGCGCGTCGCCGAGGAAGTTCGCGATCTGCACGGTGCGCTGCTCCGGCAGCAGCAGCACGTCGCGCGCGTACTCCCGTCCTATCTTGCCCGGCAGGTAGGCAACGCACTGCTGGCCGCCGGCCAGGGCCACGCGGACATACACCTCGATCGAGGCGATCCAGGTCGCCAGCGACATCGGCTCGACGATGCCGGACGTACCGAGTATCGAGATGCCGCCGACGATGCCCAGCCGCGGGTTGAACGTCTTTTTGGCGATGATCTCACCGCCCTCGCAACCGATGCTCAGGTCGAAACCGGCGTCGGCCCGCTGGTCCATCGCCTCGGCCAGCACCTCCGCCACCGCCATGCGCATCATCTGGCGCGGCACCGGGTTGATGGCCGGCTCGCCGACCGCCACCCGCAGGCCCGGCGCGGTGGCGATGCCGACGCCCCGGCCGGCGAAAAAGCGCACCTCGCCGGTGGCGTTGCGGCGCACTTCCGCGAAAATGGTCGCGCCGTGCGTGTTATCGGGGTCGTCGCCGCCATCCTTCACCACCTCGGCGCGCACCGCGCCGCCATCGAGCCAGCCGACGTGCTGTATCGGCACCGTCAGGAAGTGCGCGCCATCGGGCAGGCTGATGTCGACCCGCGTCTCATGCTCGCCCCGCAGCAGCAGCTTGAGCGCCGCCTTGACCGCCGCCGTCGCGCAACTACCCGTCGTGCGGCCGCGCCGCAGGCCGTTCAAGGCCAACACGCCAAGGTCGAAAGGCCGGCGTTCAGCCAGCGTCATTTCCCGTCGATCCCGCAAGCTGGTTCAGCGCATCGATCAGCAAGCCGTTGACCACGCTCGCCGCCCACGGCGAACCGCCGCGCGTGCCGCTGTTGGTAATGCGCGGCACCTGAAGGCAGCGCCGCAAAGCGTCCTTGCTCTCGCGCGTGCCGACAAAGCCGACCGGCAGCGCGATCACCAACTGCGGGCGCCAGCCATGGTCGCGTATCAGGCGCACCGTTTCGAAGATCGCCGTCGGCGCGTCGCCGATCGACACCACCACATCGTTGCCGAACTTTTCCCACCCGCGCCGGATGCCGGCCGCCGAACGGGTGATGCCGTATTGTTCGGCCATCAGATGCGTTTCGCGATCATGCACGCCGCACCAGGTATCGATGCCCAGCTCCTCGAGCAGCGCGCGTTTCAGGCCGGTCTGCACCATCGTCACATCGGTTAGCACCCGTTTGCAGCGCAACAGCGCGCGCATGCCGCTGTCGATGGCGCCAGGCGAAAAATAGATGTCGTCGACGGCGTCGAAGTCGCCGCTGGTGTGCACCAGCCGTTGCAGCACCGTCAGCTGGTCCGGCGGGAAGCCGGACCAGTCGCGTCCCGCCGCGATGATGCGGAAGCTCTCCGCCTCGATCGGATGCGGCACATACGGCTTGTAGGCCGGCTCGCAGGCCGGCGCGGCAGCCTCCGCCCGGGCCGACAGGCCGCGCACGGCCAGGTGATGGGCGCGCTGCGGCTCGCCCACCTGCTGCTCGAAGCCGACGATCTGCACGCGGTATTTGCACAGCGAGCAGTTCATCGCCGCCCGTCCGGCCACCGCCTCGCGCGCGCGGTCGATCATGACGTCGGCCACCAGCGGATGTACGCCGAAATAGCCGGCCTTGAGCACCTCCACGGCGCTCTCGCGCTCGCGCAAATCATCCGCTGCGGCGTAGATGCGCTTGACCAGCACGCCGTCGAACAGGAAGAACGGCAGCACCACGATGCGCGCATAGCCAAGCCGCGCCGCGCTGCGCAAGCCGTCGGCGACCAGCGGTTGGGCGGTGCCCGAATAGCACACGAAGGCGGCGCCGAAGCCCATGCCTTCCTCCAGCATGCGCGCCATCTTGGCCACCTCGCCGTTGGCATCCGGGTCGGTGGTGCCGCGTCCGACCACCACCAGGCAGGTGTCGGAACGCCGAACGGTATTGGGCGAGGTCGCCTCGGCGGCGACGATGCGCTCCTGCGCCAGCTGCAGCAGCTTGGGATCAAGGCTCATCGGCGCGCCGAAATGGAAATCGATCTCCGGATGGTCGCGCGCCACGGACTGCATTTCGGCGGGCATATCGTTCTTGGCGTGGCGCGCCGCCAGCAGCACGCCGGGCACCACCGCCACCTGCCTGGCGCCTGCTGCCAGGTTGAGTTCCACCGCCTCGGCGATGGTGGGGCTGGCAAACTCCAGGTAGCCGTGGCTCACCGCGTCCAGCGGCGCGCGCTCGCGCACCAGTTCCACCAGCGCTTCGAACTCGCGCACGGCGTCCGGGTCGCGGCTGCCGTGGCCGGCGATGACGATGCCGAATTTTTCGCCTGCCGTCATGGGTTCGGCGCCGCTTCGATCTGGCTGGCCATCGGCGCCAGCGTGCGGATCAACATGATGCTCATGTCCGAGCATTGATGTGTCGCGCATTCGGCCAGCGTGCCGTGCCACTCGGCCTCGCCGCGCGTTAGGTTCTCCCACACTTCGGTTGGATGCGACTGCGGAATGCCCTGTTCGATCAGATAGGCGGCGATATGCCACGGCATGAACGAACGCGCCGCGTCCCATGGGCATGGAATGACGATGGCGTTGCGCTGGTCCTGCAGCACGTGCACGAGGTGGCGCTTGAACGGGTCAAGGTCGCCACGGCGGTGGAAGGTAACGAAGGTGGTCTCGTCGAAGCACACCTTGGCGCGCGAGGCGAGTATTTGTGCCGACGAGATGCCCGGCAGCGATTCGACCGGGTGGCCGCACGCGCGCTCGACCCGTTCCAGGTACTGGAAGCCGCTGAAGTGGATGTCGCCCATGAACACCACCACGCAGCGCTTGCCGGCGTGGTGGTCCAGCGCGACCTTGTCGAGCTGTTCGACCTGGTCGCGGTAGCCCATGCTAACCACCTTGGCCGTTTCGGGTATCAGGCTGCGTACGACGTTGAGCACCGCTTCGAATCCGGCGACGACGTCGGCCTCGCGGATCAGTTGCGCGCCGCGCTGGGTCAGGTAGCCGATGTCTCCAGGGCCGGCGCCTATGCATATGATCATTCTTGTACTCCTTGGTTGTTTTTTGGCGCTGGCGGTTTTATCGCTTTCGCTTGGGGCGATCCTTCCGGCGCTGCCGGCGGCTCTCGGCGGATTACGCGCTGCGCGCTAATCCGCCCTACGATGCCAATCTGGCGCGTACCGTTAGCGTTAGGTTGTCGGCCGTTAGGTCTTCCAGTGTGAGGCATTCGGCGCCGAGCACGCGCGCCAGCTTGGCGGCGCGGCCAAGCCGTGTGTAGCCGCTTTCCGTATCGATCACCAGCGACGGCAGGCTGCGCTCCGCCAGCATTTCCGCCAGTCCCAACGCTTCGCTCCAGGGGTCGACGGTGTCGACCAGCGACACATTGGCCCGCCCGTCCGTCATCAGCACCATCAGCGGCGGCTTGCGGTCGCCCGCCGCCCTGGCGCCGTCCAGAATCCCGATCACCCTGACCAGCGCGTCCGGCAACGGGGTGCGACCGCCGGTCGGTAACTCGCGCAGGCTTTTTTCGGCCAGATCGACGCTGCGGGTCGGCGCCAGCAACAGCTGCGCCTCTTGTCCCCGGAACGACACCACCGCCACCTCGTCGCGCCGCTGGTAGGCGTCGGTCAGCAGGTTCAGGACGGCGCCCTTGAGCGCTGCCATGCGCCGCTGCGCCGCCATCGAGCCGGAGGCGTCCACCACGAATATAATCAGATTGGCGCCGGTGCCGGTCTTGACCTGTTGATGCAGATCGGCGCGCACCACTTGCATGTTTTCCGGGTCGCGCAGGGCGGCGCTGCGCAGCGTGGCGCCGATGGCGATGCTGGTCGGCTGTTCGTTCGGCACGGCGCGCAGCATGCGGCCGCTGGCCGCGTTCTGCGCGACGCTTCGGCGACCGCCGGCCGGCGCCACGCCCGTTGTCGCCTCCACCGTTATGCGCGGCGCGGCGCCGCCTCCGGCGATGCCAAACACTTGTTCGGCGCCGCCCTGGCCGGGCTGTTGCTCCGCCTCGGTTTCATCCTGCCCGGATTCGTCTTCCTGTGCATCGCGCGGCGGCGCATCGTCACGGCGCTCAGGCTTGTCGCCGGGCGGACTTTGCCGCGGCGCCGGCTCCTCGCCTTGTTGCGGCGGCTGCCCTGCCTGCGCATCGCGCAGCAGGTCGTCCAGCCGCTGCTGATCGAGGCCGGGTTGTTCGAAAGGCTTGCGGCGGCGCCGATGCGGCAGCACCAGCCCGGCCGCCGCGCGCACATCCTGCAAAATGACCTGGGTGCGGCCATCCAGCGCGGCCAGGGCTCGGGCGGTCTTGTGCATGACGATGTCGGCGCGCAGGCTGGCCACATCGAATTCGCAGCAAAGGTGGCTGATCAAATCGAGCATGGCGTCGTCCAACAGCACCGCCGGCAGCACGGTCTGCGCCGTCGCCAGGCGCGTGCGCAGCGCTTCCTGCGGTCCGTTCCATTGGGCCGCATAGGCGGCCGGATCGGCCTCGAAGGCGATACGGCGCCGCACCACCTCCGAGCGCTCGGTCTTTTCGCGCGGAGCGGTCACCTCGACCATCAGACCGAAGCGGTCCAGCAGCTGGGGTCGCAGATCACCCTCTTCCAGGTTCATCGTGCCGACCAGCGTGAACCGCGCCGGATGGCTGATCGACAGACCCTCGCGCTGGACGCTGTTGACGCCCATCGCCGCCACATCCAGCAGCACGTCGACCAAATGGTCGGCCAACAGGTTGACCTCGTCGATATACAGCAGGCCGCGATGGGCGGACGCCAGCAGACCCGGTTGAAACGCCCGCTGCCCGCCTTGCAGCGCGCGCGAAATATCTAGGCTGCCCAGCACCCGGTCCTCGGTGGCGCCCAGCGGCAGTGTGACGAAGGGAACGGTGGCCGACACCGGCGCGCGCTCGCGGCAGACGTCGCAATGCTCGCATGGCGTATCGGCGTCGCAGTTGAAAGCGCACCCCGGCACCCGCGCGATCGGCGGCAGCACATCGGCCAGCGCGCGCGCCGCCGTGCTTTTCGCGGTGCCCTTGTCACCTCGGATCAATACCCCGCCTATGCCCGGATCGACCGCGCACAGCATCAGCGCCGTGCGCAAAGTCGACTGGCCGACGATGGCGGTGAAAGGAAAATTCATGTTCAACGTCCTATCCCTGGCGCGGCGTCTCGCCACGCTCCTCAAGCAGTTCTTCGCTGCGCAGATACAGCTCGCGCAATCGGTCCAGCGTTTCCGGGCGGGGCTCGGCCCACATGCCACGGGTAGCCGCTTCCAGCAACCGTTCCGCGATGGCGTTCTGCGCCCACGGATTGGCGTCCCGCAGGAACTGGCTCATCACCGGATCGAACGCGTACGCCTGCGCCACGTCCTCGTACATCCAGTCGTCCATGACCTGGGCGGTGGCGTCGTAGCCGAACAGGTAGTCGACGGTGGCGGTCAACTCAAGGCCGCCCTTGTAGCCGTGGCGCTGGATGCTGGCGAGCCACTTGGGATTGACAACGCGCGAACGGAACACGCGCAAGGTCTCCTCCTTCAAGTCGCGCACCTGGGCGCGCGACGGATCGTGGCTGTCGCCAAAATAATGGCGCGGCTGCTGCCCGCTCAAGGCGCGGATGGTGGCGATCATCCCGCCGTGGAATTGCAGGTAGTCGTCGCTGTCGAAGATGTCGTGCTCGCGGTTGTCCTGGTTGTGCAGCGCGATTTGCACGCCGCTCAAACGGGTGCGGAAGGCGTCACGCTGGTCGTCGCCCTGCGTGCCGCGCGCATAGGCGTAGCCGCCCCAATTAACGTAGGCCTCGGCAAAGTCGGAGTCGCCTTCCCAGTTGCGGTGCTGGATCAGCGGCAGCACCCCGGCGCCGTACGCCCCCGGCTTGGCGCCGAAGATGCGATAGCCGGCGCGCCGCGCCGCTTCGGCCGGTTCGATGCCTTGCCCAAGCCATTCGGCCAGCTCCGCCAGATAGTGCTTGCGCACGAAGTTGTGCGTGGGCGGCTCGTCGAGCAGGATCACCTGCTTGACGGCGTCGTCGACCAGATCGATCAACTGCGGGAAGGCGTCGCGGAAAAATCCGCTGATCCGCGTGGTGACGTCGATGCGCGGGCGTTTGAGCTCGTCCAGCGGGATGATTTCCACACCGGCCACCTGGCGGCTCTCGGCACGCCATACCGGCCGCACGCCCAGCAGCGCCAGGATTTGCGCGACGTCGTCGCCATGGGTGCGCATCGCGCTGGTACCCCAGACGCTGATGGCCACGCTCTCGGGATAGTCGCCGCTTTCGCGTTGATAGCGTTCCAGCACCTCGCGCGCGAGCTGCTGGCCGACACGCCACGCCGACTGCGACGGCACGCTGCGCGGATCGACCGAGTAAAAGTTACGACCGGTCGGCAGGATGTGCGCCATGCCGCGCGTCGGCGAGCCGCTTGGTCCGGCCGGCACGTAACGGCCCGACAAGCCCGTGAGCAAATTATCGATTTCGTCGGTCGCGCGCGCCAGGTTCGGCACCAGTTCGCGGCAGGCGAAACCGAGGATACGGCGCAAGGCGTCGAAGCGCGCCGGCCCGGCGGCGGGCGCGGTGGCATTGGCGGCCGTGGCAGCGGTCTTGGCGACGGTCGCGGCGTTGACCGCGGGACCCTGCGCCGCCGGCCTGGCGCGCGGCTTGCCCAGCTGCGAGAGCATGTTCGTATTGGTCCGCAGCGCCGGTTGCAGCAGCGGTGCGGCGGCCGCCGTTGCGTCAAGGTTGCCGAACACGCGATCGAGCACGGCGTCGATGTGCGCCGGATCATAACCCTTGTCGCCAAGTTCGCGGAAAAGCCGCGCGCACAGCACATCGACCGCGTCGAGCGCGTTGGCGCGCGAGACCACCGGCCGCCCTGCCAGCCTGGCCAGCGCCGGCACAACGTTGAGCCGGCGCGTTTGCTGGTCCAGCAGCATCTCCATGGTCAGGCCAAACAGCCGTGCCACTTCCGATTGCAGTCCCGGGATGTCCTGGTTCGGCAGGCGGGTAAGGGACACCAGCATGTCCGGCATCTGCTCGTCGTCGGGACAGCGGCCCAGTATATGCAAGCCGTCACGGATCTGCGCGGAACCCAGCTCGCACAGGTAGCCGTCCAGATCCTCAATCAGATGGGCGACATCGGAACCACCCATCGACGCCAGGGCCGCCGGCGTTTCGTCGCCATGATCGTGATCGTGGTCGTGCGGGTGCGCATGCCCGTCGCCATGGTCGTGGTGATGATGTCCGTGGCCGTGGCCGTGGTCGTGCTCGTGGCCATGGTCATGATGCAGAAGCCGCATCTGCAAATCGGCGTTCAGGTTGGTCTGTTTGACCAGCTCCCAGATCTGCTGCTGCAACAATGGCAGCTTGGCCGGGTCCAGCACCTCGACCTGGTAGTACTCGTCGACGAGCTGCGTCAACTGCGCCAACGCGCCATAGGTATCGGCGGTGGTCATCGGCGGCGTCAGATGGTCGACCACCACCGCATGGCCGCGCCGCTTGGCCTGCGATCCCTCGCCCGGGTCGTTGATGATAAACGGGTAAAACAGCGGCACGTCGCCCAGCAGCGCATCGGGGAAGCACTCCTCGGACAAGCCGACGCCCTTCCCCGGCAACCACTCCATCGTGCCGTGCTTGCCGACGTGGACGATGGCGTCGGCGCGCCACTCGTCGCGCAGCCAGCGGTACAGCGCATAGTAATGGTGGGTCGGCGGCAGGTCCGGCTGATGGTAGATCGCGTCCGGATCCATGCCGTAGCCGCGTGGCGGTTGCAGCGCGACGAACACATTGCCCATCTCGATGCCGGCCAGCGACAGATGGCCGCCATGGACATAGGCCTCGCCCGGCGCGGCGCCCCATTGCGCCGTCATCTTCTCCTGCATCGACGCCGGCAGCTCCGCGAACCACTGCGCGTAGCGCGCCGCCGGCACCCTGCCGGCCGCATGTTCCAACTGCTCGGCGGTGACGTAGATGTTATCGTACGAGCAGCGCGCAATCAGCTCGTGGATCAGCGCCGTGCCGTCGCCGCCGGCCTGGCCGGCGTCGTAACCGTCGGCCCGCATCGCCTCCAGAATACGGATCAGCGATGCCGGTGCGTCGAGCCCGACCGCGTTGCCGATCTGGGAAGCCTTGCTGCTCGAATTGGTGAACATGAAGGCCACGCGTTTTTCAGCGTTCGGCAAGCGCTTGAGCCGCGCGAAACGGGCGGCGATACCGGCGATCCGCGCGACGCGGTCCGTCACCGGTTCGTACTCCACCGCCTCGTTCGGCAAACCCGAGGCACGCGCCTTGAACGATAGCGGCACCGTGACGATGCGGCCGTCGAACTCCGGCAGCACCACGTTCATCGCCGTATCCAGCGGATTGAGGCCGCGCGCCGATTGCCGCCACTGTTCCAGCGTCATGCCACTGGTAATAGCCTGCAGCACCGGCACATCGAGCGCCTCCAGCACGCCCACCGACCACCCGGCCGGCGTGGGGCCGCCGGGCGTGATCTCGCCCATCGCGAACGAAGTGGTATTAATCAGCACGTCGACCCGCGCGCCGGACGCATCGGCCATCAGGCGCAGCGCGCTGGGCAAGCTCCCCGCCCCCGCCCCCGCGCGCAGCGAGGAAGTGAACACCGGCAGCACGTTCATGCCGCGCGCTTCCAATGCGCTCAGCAAGGCATCGACGAACCGCGTGTTCCCGCTCATCCAGTGGGCGCGGTAAAACACGATGCCGACGCTGGGCCGGGCGGGGTCGCGCAGCGCCAGCCATTCCTCCAGCCCGGCGCCGGGCGCCAGGTCGGGATGATGAATGCCGTGTTCGGGCAAAGCGTGCGCCGGTTCGAAACCGAAGCCGGTCAGCAGCAAATGGTCGGACAGGTAGCGCAGCAGCTGCGCCAAATTGACGCTGCCGCCGGCCTGAAAATAATTGAGCGTCATGTGCAGCACGTCGGCCGACACGCCCGACACCGCCGCCAGTTCCGGATCGGGCTCGCCGGTGCCGCTGACGACGATCAGATGCCGCCCGTGCCGGCGCGCGTGCTCCACCAGTTCGGAAAAACCGGGCACGCCGCCAAGGCGGCCCAACACGCGCACGATGATCACCCGCGCCGAGCGCAGATCCCGCTCCAGCAATTGCGCCATGGTCGTGCCGCCCTCGGCGTCGAGCGCCTGCAGATTGACGCCGGCGACCGCGCCGAAACCGGCAGGCAGTTGCGATTGCGCCTGGTGCAGCACCGTCAGATCGTTGGAGGCGTGCGTGAGCAGCGCCATCGGGGCGTGCGCGGGCGTGCGGGCCGGGGCGGCCGCCGGGTCAGTCATTTTTTGGTCCAGGTTCGCACGTGTCGCCTTCGCCGAGGCGGTGGAAAACCAGGTCGGCGACTTCGCGCCCGCCGATCAGGTGCTCGTTGACGATGCGTTCGGCGTTGGCTTCGTCGACCCGCTGGTACCACACGCCCTCCGGGTAGACCACCAACACCGGTCCCTCGTAGCGGCAGGCCACCATGCAGTGCGTGCGGGTGCGCTTGACGGCGAGTTCGGGATGAGCGTCGATCAGTTCCCCCATGCGTTCGAAAACCGCTTGCGCGCGTCCCTCGACCGGGGCGCAGCGCGGGCCGACGCACATGAACACGTGACGGTGGTGGGTTCTCATCTACGCCGAAAACCGCTTGTGGAAAAATCCCGTCAGCGCGCCCAGCGCGAGCCAGAAAACGCCGTTGGCCAGCGCGCTCGCGTAGACGAAGGAGCGCTGCAACTGCTCCGGCGCGACGCTGGCATGCACCAGCGGCTGCGGCGCGCCCACCAGGTGCGGCACCACCAGCAGCGCCACGGCCGCCAGCTTCAACGCCCAGTTGCGGCTGAACGCCAGCATCGCCAGCGCAGTGGCGGTCGACATCGCGGTCGCGATCCACCAGCCCTGGCGCGCCGCCACTGGCGCGGCGGCGGTGCCGGGCAATTCCGGCGGCAATCCGAGCGAAGGCGCAACGAAGAACACCACGTATCCGGCCACACCCCAAAGCAGGCCGGCGCGCCAATCGACCGGCCGGCCACGCACGCCGATGGCGGCAGCGAGCAGCAATCCATATCCGACCGCCATGCTCACATCGGCCAGCGCCGTGTACATGGTGCGCTCGACGCCATCTTCCGGCTGCCAACCGCCGTGTTCGTGCGCCGCCTCGCCCGCCGCGCCATGTTCGGCGCCATGTTCGGCGCCATCCCCGGCCTGCTGCGCGCGTTCGGCTCCGTGCGTGTGTTCCTGCCCGCCGTCGTGCGCATGTTCATGCGCGGCCTCGCGGCCATGCGCACCGCCCTCGGCATGCACAGGCGCGGCCGGCGCGGCCGGCGGCGCCGATTCCAGCACCTCGGCCTGCGCGATGATCGAGGTCACCCGCAGATGCTGGACCCCGGTCAGCAGCAGCCCGGCCAGCAGCCCCGCGGCGGCGGCCGTGCGCACCATCCGGTTGAACATGCCGGCGCCGGCGCCGGCATCGACGCGGCTCAATGACACGGGAAGCCCGCCGAGTGGCGGCTGTCGTGGGCGGCGTTGTGCAGCGCCTCCATCGACGCGAAGCCGGCGCCGAACAGCAGCGCCGCGCCCAGTCCGGCGGCCATCAGGCCCGCGACTATCCTGTCCCTGAGGGCGACGGCGCGGTTACGGTCACCGGCTGCGCCGGCGTGGATGGTGGTGACGGACATGATGATTCCTCCGAAAAGCAGCGGCGGCCACGTGGCCGGAAAGCTCGCATCGGGGGGGGATCAGGCGGGAGAGGCTGCGGCGCCAAGGGAAAACCGGAACGAAGACGCGCGGCACCAACCCTGGCAGTTCTCCACCCGTACCGCCCACCGCGATACAAACGTGTTAATGGCTTCGGGCTGGTTTCCGGGCTGGCGAGTGGGCGTCCGTCTGGACGCGCCTGGATTTGCGCCTTCCCATGCTCGCGCACAGTGGCATCGTACAAATCCTTGGCCTCGCTTACCGTTGCGGGGGCAGCGCCGGCATGATCGCTCCCAGCGGAGCGACGCACCGGCTTCCCATTTAAATCCACAAACGAGGGTTTGCGGATACCAGAAGCTGACTACCGGCGAAGTATAGGTCCGGGGCGGCTCAATTGCAAGACGATCATGCCATCGTGCGGATACTACGCAGTGCAGGCGGCCGTCAACCGTCGACCGGATGGGCGGGCGTCTCCAGCATCAACTGGTAGAACGCCAGGTCCAGCCAGCGGTCGAACTTGAACGCGGCATGGCGTATCGTGCCGGCGTGGACGAAGCCGAGCTGCTCGTGCAGGGCGATGCTGGCGGCGTTGGCGGCGTCGATGCCACCGACCAGGATATGCAAATCGGCCTGGCGCGCGGCGTCGATCACCGCCCGCAGCAAGGTGCGGCCCAATCCCTTGCCGCGCTGGTCGCCGCGTACATAGATCGAATGCTCGACCGAGTACTTATTGGCAGGGAAGCCGCGAAACGCGCCATAGCTGGCAAAACCCAGCAAGCCGCCGTCCCCGTCCTCCAGCCCGATGACCGGATAAGCGCCGGCCCGCTTGGCGGCGAACCAGTTCTTCATCGTTTCCATGGTGCGCGGGTGGTACTCATACAGGGCCGTCGAGTTGGCGATCGCGTCGTTGAAAATGGCGAGGATGGCCGGCGCGTGGCGCTCCTCGGTACAGCTGATGAGTTGCATTGAACCTCCGTATTCGGAATTGAGTTGATTCTGCTCAACATCATAGACGATAAATCTCAAACACCGGGCGGCGCACTGCGGTCCCGCCAACATTTTCTTGCGGAAAATAAAGCCGGGGAGATAGACTGATGCAGCGATGAACTTTTCATCCTGCAAGGTAAGCGATCAAGCCGGCGCGCCTCATCGAAGAAAACAAAGCGAGGTAGCACAGACAATGAAAATAGCTCATGCGCCGTCCATCCGGTCCCGGCTCATCCTGTTGGTGCTGGCCTGCATCGTGCCGGCGGCGCTGATGGTGGTCAAGATGATCGCCGCCGACTATCAGCTGGCGCGCGCCGCCTTCATCCGCAGCGCCATGACGGCCGCCCATTCGAACGCGATGGCGATCGACCGCGAATTCGCCGTCATCGAATCGACCCTCAAGGCGCTCGCCACCTCCCCCAATCTGCCCGGGGCCGACCTCAAACCTTTTTACGACCAGGCCCGCCTGATCTGCGCCAACCAGGACATCTTCAGCATCGTGCTCGAAGACGGCACCGGGCAGCAGCTGATCAACACCTTCACGCCGTACGGCACGGCGCTGCCGAGCGCGAACATCGACCGCCTGCTCACCTACATGCGCGACAACGACAATATCGCCATCTCGCAGGTGTTCATGGGCCAGCTCTCGCGGCGCTACGTGGTCTCGGTGGCGATTCCCGTCACCCGGCCATCGAACGATTTCCACGCCCTCAGCGCGGTGGTGACGGTGGAGCGCTTCGGCACCATCCTCAAGGAACAGCAGTACCCCGCCGAGTGGATCACCACCATCCTCGACAACCAGGGCAACGTGGTGGCGCGCACCACCGACATGCAGCGCTACGTCGGCCAGCACGCCATCCCCGAGGTGCTGGCGCGCATGCGCGAACAACCGGAAGGCGCGTTCGAGACCAAAACGCTGGACGGCCAGCCGATCCTGGCGGTGCTGGCCAAGGCCAGGAATTCGCAGTGGACGGTGGCCATCGGCATTCCGCTCGAAGTACTCAACGCCGAATTGCGCAGCAAACTGTGGACGCTGGTGATATCGACCGTCGTCCTGCTCGGCGGCGGCCTGCTGTTCGCCTGGCAGATCGGCGGGCGTATCAGCCGCTCGATCCGCGACCTGGTGGCGCCGGCGCTCGCCCTCGGCGCCGGCGACAGCATCGAACCGGCCACCTACGGCCTGCGCGAGGCGAACGAGGTGGGACGGGCGCTGGTCAAGGCCTCGCGCATGCACGCGCTGGCGCGGCACCAGGCCACGCACGACCCGTTGACCGGCCTGGCCAACCGCGCCATGTTCACCGAGTTCCTCGGCCATCAGCTCAGCCTCGCCCAGCGCAACCAGGAATCGATGGCGGTGCTCTACCTCGACCTCGACAACTTCAAGTTCATCAACGACACCCACGGCCACGGCGCCGGCGACCAGTTGTTGAAACAGGCGGCCGCGCGCCTGCGTTCGGAACTGCGCAGGTCGGACATGGCGGCAAGGCTAGGCGGCGACGAATTCGCCGTGGTGCTGGCCGCCACCGGCGAGGACGAGGCGGCCGGCGTGGTCGGCAAACTGGCCGAGCGGCTGGCCCTCCCCTACGCGATCGACGGCCACCAATTGCTGGCCGGCGCCAGCATCGGCGTGGCCGTCTATCCGCAATCGGCCGCCACCGCGGACGAGCTGATCGCGTTCGCCGACGACGCCATGTACAAGTGCAAAGCCATGCGCAGGAAGGCGCGCACCGCCAGCGCCGTGTAAAGGGCGGAGCCGCTCAATCGCGGCCGGCGCCCTCCACGTAGACTTCGTCGGCGCAGGCCTGCGCGCGCGCTGGCGCGGGCGCCGCGTTGCCCACCATGGCCGCCAGATCGCCGTCGGCGCTAAATTCGAGCGGCAGCGACACCCGGATCTCCTGCAGGTATTTGCGCTGCGTGCACACCAGCGTGATGCTGGACGCCACCTGGGCGCCATGGCGCGCCTTGACGCGGTCGAAGAACTCGTTGACGCGGAAGGACTTGCCCACGCTGCCAAGGACGATTTTGCCGACCTCCGAATCGTTCACCACCCGCACCGCCGCCACGGCCTTGAGGAAGTAGTCGTCCGGCGACAGCGACTGGCACTTGCCATGCTTGTTCCACTCATAGGCGCCGAAGGTGCGCTCATAATAGAAGTTGGGCATCCACGGCGCGACCTTGTCGATGGTCTCCTGCTTCAGCGAGAACTGCTCGCCCTTGCAGCTGCCGTAGTTGGTGCCGCACTCCTTCTTGTTCGGCCACAGGCCGTGCAGGTTGAGGTTTTTCGCCTGCAGGGCGCCGCTGTTCATGGCGTCGCACTCGGGCTTCTTGCCGTTGTACTTGACGTGTTCGCAAAAGCCGGGCTGCCAGGTGATCGCCAGCAGATAGCTATCCTGCTTGTTGGCGATGTCGCAGGAACCGCCGGCGCCGCCATCGCCGCGCCGCGCCTTGGTCAAGCGCTCGCCCAACTCCGGCGTGCCGCACTCCTTGCGCACCCAGCGCAACGACGGCGAGGCGCCCGGCACCTCGACCCTGATCCAGTCGTAATCGACCTTGTTAATCTCGCGCACCGTGTATTCGGTGCCGGGCACCACTTTTTGCGCGCCCGGGTTGTTTTGCCTGGCGAACGAGGAAAACGCCTCGCAGCTCTGGGTCGCGGTGAAGGTGCCGTTGGCCGATTCGCTGGCGCGCGAGGCGGTCGCGGTGAAAACAAGCAGGATGGCGGCGAGGCTGGCGATGTGGCGGGGCATGGAAGGTCCTCAGTTGGTCAAGTGCCAATATATTAACGGACTTATGGCGCGCCAGCATCCAATTCCCGCACCGGACTGTGATTACTTCATCATCGAACGGCGCCGCGGCCGCATCGCGTCGGCGCCAGCGGCAGCAGACCCGGATGTCTACACGGTTTAGACGCCCGCCGTCTTAGCGCCCCGCGCGCCAGCGCTCCCAATGGCCGACGATATCGTCGATCACCGGCCGCGCGGTGATCATCAGGTTTTGCGCCGCCGGCACGAAGCCGCCCTGCCGCTTGTAGTTCACCAGCACATCGCTGTCGGCCTGGCCCGGGTGCGGCCGGTCGGTGTCCGAGCCGGCGCGCAGGATCAGCACGCGCTTGAAATCGACCTTCCCCGCCGCCTCGCCGCGCCGCAGCGCCTCCAGCGTGGCGTTGTCCTCCTGCTGCGAAGTGCAGTATGCGGCCTTGCCGTCGGTGAGCAGCGCCGACCAGTCCTGCGCGCGCCGCGCCAGCGCGGCGCCGCCGTACCAGGTGTCGGTCGACGCGGTGTCGCAGCGCAGCACCGTCGGCGGCTGGTTGGCCGGCGCCGACGGAAAGCCGGCGCGGTAGGCCACCGCCGCCGGCGAGTCGTTCAACGCCGCATCCTTCGACAAGGCGTAGGCCCGTCCCACCAGCGCGGCGTCGAGCTGGAACACCTCGGTCCTGTAGCTCGGCTTGGGTTTTTTGTCCGGCGCATCGGTGAAGATGCCGAAATAGCCCGACGGCCAAGCCTGCGGCATCTCGCGCGCGTCGATCTCGTGCGCCAGCGAATAGTCGACCGCGTAGTCGGCCCACGCGGTCGATCCCACCGTGCCGCGCAGCGGGTTGATGCCGGCGATGCCGGCGATGATGAAATAGGTCTGGCGCAGATCGAAGCCGGCCGCGTACATCAGCGCCGTCATGCTGGCGGCCGCGTTGCTGTAGCCCATATCGGTGGTCATCTGGCAGACGTCGCCGGCCTCGTTGCAGCGCACCTCGGGATAGCGGGCCGACAAACCGCGCACCTTGTGGGTGGAATTGAGCGCCAGGCCGCCGATGAACGGCGCCGCCTCGCCGCCGAACATATTGACCACCATGACCTTGGGCGCCAGGCGGCGGGCGCCGTCGTCGCGCGCGGGCACGCCATCCTTCCACAAGGCCCAGCGCTTGACGATATCGTCCACCAGGGGCGCGCCGGCCAGATAGAGATTTTTCACGGCCGGCTCGAAGCCGCCGGAATCGGCGGTCACCGACGCCAGCGCGCTTTGACCCGGATACTGGCGATCGAAGTTGGACGCCGTGCGCAGCACCGCCACCCGCCGCGCGTCGAGCAGTCCCGCCGCGGCGCCGCGCTGGAGCGCCGTGTAGGTGGCATTGTCCTCCTGGGAGCTCATGCAATAGGTGCCGTGGCCGTCGGTCAGCAACTTGAACCAGTCGCGCGCCCGTTGTCCGAGCAGCTCGCCGTGGAACCAGTTATTGCCGGTCATCGAGTCGCACTGCGTCACGCGCGGCGGCAGGTTGGCCGGCGCGGCCGGATAGCGGGCGCGGTAACTGCGCGCACCGGGCGAATCGGCCAGCGCGACCCCGCGCGACAGCGCCAGCGCCGCGTCCACCAGGCGCTCGTCGAGCCGATACACCTCGGTGCCGTAGCCCAGGTCGGGCTTGACGCCGGGCTCCGACGTGTTGATGCCGAGGTAGCCGCTCGGCCAGCCGGCGGGCCGCTCGCGCGCGTCAACCTCCCATGCCAGGTCCGAATCGACCAGGTAGCGCGACCACGCGGCCGTGCCGATGGTCCCCTGCGCCGGGTCCACGCCGGCGATGCCAGCGACGAGAAAATAGGTTTGCTTCAGGTCGAACAAACCACTCAGCACCAGCGCGGAGATCGAGGCGGCGGCGTTGGCCTTGCCCATGTCGGTCGTCACGTGGCACACGCCGGCTGCGTTGCAGCGCACCGACGGGTAGCTCGGTGACAGTCCGGGCACCTTGACCGCGCGGCCGAGTTTGAGCTTGTCGGTCCACACCTGCTCCTCGAGCGCAAACATGCTGATAACCATGACCTTGACCGGTAGCGGCTTCGGCGCCGCGGCGTGGGCGGCGGACGCGCCAAAGGCAAACATGGCAGCCAACAGGGTGGCGCGCAAGCGTGGGGAACGGGAAGGCATAGGGCGTCTGACCTTGGAATGGATGGTAACGGCCATCATGCAAGCCGCGTGCCATCGGAAAACCATGCGCAGGCCCGTTTCCGCACCCGCATGGTGCAAGACGCGTGCGGAGCAAGGGGACCGCCGTCAAAATCCGCTATTCTTTAGCATCGAGTCGATACATCGCTGGAGGGAACGCCATGGCCACCAAAGCAGCCACCAAACCCACGAAGGCCGCCAAGCCGGCACCGCAACCGGCCATGCTTGCCGGCGGCAACCCGCAGATCCCCAAGGCATATGGCGACGCGCCGGTGCAGGCCTACATCGCCGCCATGCCGGGCTGGAAAGGCGCCGTGGGACGGCGCCTGGACGACATCATCACCCGCACGGTTCCGGACGTGAACAAGGCCGTCAAGTGGAACACGCCGCTGTACGGCATGGCGGACCAGGGCTGGTTCCTCGGCTTCCACTGCTACACCCACTACGTCAAGGTGGCGTTCTTTAACGGCGCCCTGCTCGATCCACCGCCGCCCGGGCCATCGAAGACGCCGCGCGTGCGCCATCTCGATGTGCGCGAAGACGCGCCCTTCGACGAGGCGCGCTTCGCCGATTGGGTCAGGCAGGCGAGCCGCCTGCCTGGCGAGCGCATGTAACGAATGATGGCGGCGCCGCCTTACAGCTCGTTCATCGGCGTGCGGTAGGTTTCCTTGGCCGACGCCGCCGCGATCGCCGAGATGGCGCTGGTGATGGTGACGAACACCGCCACCGGCACCCAGCCCCACTCGCCCGGTTTCAGGATGGCGGCGCTGATCGTCGGCGCGAAACCACCCAGCGCGAAGCCGATCTGCGTGCCGATGGCCATGCCGGACAGGCGCACGCGGGTACCGAACATCTCGCCGTACATCGCCGGCCACACGCCGTTGGCGGCGCTGTACACCACACCGGACAGCAGCAAGCCGAAGGTGAAGATGAGCGGCACGTTCATGGTCGCGATGGACCACAGATAGGGCCACGCCAGCGCCGCCGCCCCCAGCGCGCCGAAAATGAAGACCGGCTTGCGGCCGACGCGGTCCGACAGCGCCGCGAACATCGGGATCGCGAACAGCGCGACCACGTTCGCCAACACCAGCACCGTCAGCATCGTCGAACGCGGCAGATGCATGGTGTTGACCGCGTACGACAAGGTGAACACGCTGAAAATGGTGCTCACGACCGACACCAGCGCGGCGAAGATAACGCGCACCAGGTTCGATTTATGATACGTGACTAGCTCCACCAGCGGCATGCGGTCGTCACTGTCGGCGCCCTCGCCCTCCTTGAAGGCGGGCGTCTCGGGCAAGGTGCGGCGCACCCAGAAGCCGACGGCCACCACCACGGCGCTGAGCAGGAATGGGATGCGCCAGCCCCACGACAGCATGTCCTCTTCCGGCAGCGCGGAAATCGGCAGGAACACCAGCGTGGCCAGGATCAGGCCCGCCTGCGTGCCGCTCAGGGTGAAGCTGGTGAAAAACGCGCGGCGATGCGGCGGCGCGTGCTCCAGCGTCATCGAGTTGGCGCCGGCCTGCTCGCCGGCCGCCGACACGCCCTGCAGCATGCGCAGGATCACCAGCATCACCGGCGCGGCGATGCCAATCTGTTCATAGGTCGGCAGCAGGCCGACGGCGAACGTGGTCACCCCCATCAGCAGCAGGGTGAAGGTGAGCACCTTCTTGCGGCCGTACTTGTCGCCGATGTGGCCCAGCATGATGGCGCCGAGCGGACGCGTGATATACGCCACGCCGAAGGTGGCGAAGGCCGCCACCGCACCGACGGCGGGATCGAACGACGGAAAGAAGATCTTCCCGAACACCAGCGCGGCGGCCGTGCCGTAGATGAAAAAGTCGTAATATTCGACGGCGCTGCCGATCCAGCTGGCGAAGGCCGCCTTGCGCGGCGAGCGTTTCGGCTCCCCGTGCGCGCCCTGCGGCGCCGCTGCCGCTCCTTTACTACGCGCCTCTGCGGACGCTTGCCTTGAACTCGTTGTGATAGCCATGTCTTCCTCCAGTTATAAGTGTAGTCCCAGTTGCGTCAGAATCGGTGCAGGATGCCCAGTTGCAGGCCGGTCAAGCGCCTGCCGTTGATATCGTCGCCCGCCAGATTGGCCGACGGCGCGGCCGAGCTGCTGAAGCGGAAACCGGCCGCGTCGTCGTTCCTCATCACGCTGGCAAAGCCATACAACTGCGTGCGTTTGGACAGGTCGTAATACGCGCCGACGTTGGCCGAGCGGACATTGGCGCCGCCGCCGCTGGTGTCGTGTGCGCCGCCGACCATGGCGCCGACGCGCAGCGCGGGGCTGATGCGGTAATCGGCCGAGAACTCCCACAGGTTGTAATAACGACGCGCGTTGATATCTGTCCCCGGGAAGAAGTTGTTGGGACTTCCGACCAGGCTGAAAATCGCGCCGGCGTTGGCGCCATTGGCATTGGCCGTGCTGTTGTTGCTGCGGCCGGCCGCCAGATAGATTTTTCCGGCGCCGTACTGGTAGTTCACGTACAGATTGTGATACGCGACCCGCTCGCCCACCGTCGCGGTGGCGCGGTTGGGCGTGGCCAGCACGCCCGCGTAGCCGGTGCGCCAGGGGCCGGCCTGGTAGTCGAGCGCCAACTGCCAGACGCCCTTGTTGTTGGTGGCGGCGGTGTTTTCGGGCAGCGCATAGTGCACGTCGAGCTGCAAGCCGCCCAGGCGCGGCGACTTGTACGACAGGTCGTTGTCGTAACGCGAGGGCACGCCGAAGGTGTTGAACATGGAGCCGAAGGTGGTGCGCTCGGTGTAGTCGATGGCGCCGCCGATGTAGAACACCTGCGTGTTCTGGCGCCCGGCGCGGAACTCGCCGATCGGCGTGACCACGCCCAGCCATGCCTGGCGGTCGAACAGGCGCGAGGAATCGGCCGCGCTGCCGGTGTCGGCGCCGATGCCTTGTTCCAGCGTGTAGGTGATGCGGTAGCCGCCGCCGATGTCCTCGACGCCTTTGAATCCCAGGCGGCTGCGCAGGATGGCGCCGTCGTTCAGGCCCGTGACCTTGGCGCCGCTGCTGCTGCGGATCACGCCGATATACTCGTCGAAGTTACCGTAGATGATGGGGCCGGATTGGCCGTAGGCGTTGGCGCAGGCGGCCGCCATCGCCAGCAGGCCGGCTGCTGTCAATTGATGTCTCATGTTTGTCTCGTCGTTGTTATGGGTACGGTTATGGGCACCGCGCCTCGTTGTTTTTCAGTCGTTCGCGGCGGCCAGCCGCATCACCCCCTCTATCGCCAGCCGGTAGCCGTCGACGCCGAAGCCGAACAGCACACCCGCCGCCACCGGCGACAGGAAGGAATGGTGGCGAAACGCCTCGCGCGCGTGCACGTTAGAGATATGCAGCTCGACCGCGCGCAGCCGCGCCCCTTTGACCGCGTCGTGCAGGGCGACGGAGGTGTGGGTGTAGGCACCGGCGTTGATGACGGCGCCCAGCAAGGCGCCGCTTGACTGCGCGGCGCCCGCCTCGTGGATGGCGTCGATCAACGCGCCCTCGTGGTTGGACTGGCGGAAGTCCAGCGCCACGCCGTGCGCCTCGCAAGCGGCGCGGCACAGCTGCTCGACGTCGGCCAGCGTGTGGGCGCCGTAGACGCCCGGCTCGCGGCTGCCCAGCAGGTTCAGGTTGGGGCCATTGAGCACCAGGATGGTTTTGGTTCGCATGTCCGTCACCTCAGGCCATGGCCGCGTGGCCGGCCGTGGCCTGCAACACGGTCAGGCTGCGCCGCAGCACCTGGTCGGTCACCCACTTGGCCGACCGGTAGGCGCGCTGCGCCACCACCTCCGGCGAAAACTGCAGGTAGTCGTCGTTGAACACCTCGAAGCTGAAGTCGCCCCGGTAGCCGTTGCGGTTCAACTGCCGCAGCATCACGGACAATTCCGTAGCATGGCTGC
The DNA here is from genome assembly GCA_963513825.1 of uncultured Duganella sp. GTDB lineage: Bacteria > Pseudomonadota > Gammaproteobacteria > Burkholderiales > Burkholderiaceae_D > Rugamonas. The sequence goes on along the minus strand of CAUPRW010000002.1, from coordinate 280,968 downwards.
CCTCGCCCGGGAACACGCGCAGGTGGCGCGCCGTCTCCAGCCGTTCCTCGGCGCTGCGCAGGTCGCGCCACATATAGTCCGACAGCTGCACCAGCGCGATCTTGTGCGCCGGGATGTCGTCGAGCTCCGTCAAGTCCGCGCCGTTGGCCAGCATGTGGAACGAGTCGAGCACCACCCCCAGGTTGGCGTGGCCGGCGCGTTCGACCGCCTCCCACGATTGCTGGTATTGGTTCACGTGGCGCCCCCACGACAGCGCCTCGTAGCCGACCTTCACGCCCAGCGGCACCGCCAGCGTCGCCAGCTTGGACAGGTCGCGCACGATCTTGTCCATGTCGCCGACGGCGTGGCTCGAGGTGCTCGAACACACCATCAGCAACGGCGCGCCCACCGCTTTACACACCAATAGCATCTGCTTGGCGATATCGAGCTTGTAGTCGTGCAGCGCGCCGTCCAGGCCCTCGTAGTCGCGCATGACCTGGATACCGGTCACCCGCACGCCGCTGGCGCGCACCACCCGCACGGCTTCTTCGATGCCGCCCGGGTGCGAGGCGAGGTCCTTCGCCCACAGCATCAGTTGCGTGAAGCCGGCCGCCTTCGAGGCGCGCAGTTTCGATTCGAGCGGGCCGGCCAGCGTGATGCTGTCCATGCCGAAGTTGGCGAGATTCATAGCGCCCCCAGTTCACGGAATTCATCGGACGACACGCCCGGCCAGCCGAACAGCGCCAGGTACAACGGAGCCTGTTCGATCAGCATCTCCTTGCCCTTCTGGATGCGGCAGCCGTGGCGCAGCGCCTCCGCCAGCAGTTTGGTCGTTTCGATCTTCATGCCGCAGTCGGCGACGATGCAATCGGGCGAGACGCCACGCAGATCGATCGGCAGCGGGTCGTCCGCGTGCATGCCCAGCGGCGTGCAGTTGACCACCAGGTCGTAGCCCTCGGCCGCCGGCCGGCCCTCGACCACGCGGCAGGCCGGAAACGCCGACTGCAGGCGCCCGCGCAAGGCCGCCGCCATCTCGGGCCGGGTGTCGCAGATCGCCACCTCGCCGATGCCGCGCACGGCCAGCGCCTCGGCCACCGCGCAGCCGACGCCGCCGCTGCCGACCACCAGCGCCCGCGCGCCGCCCCAGCCGAACGGCGCGCCGGCGAGCGTGCGGTCGAAGGCGCGCACGAAGCCTTCGCCGTCGATCAAGTCGCCCTTGAGGCGGCCGTCCGCGTCCTTGTAGATGGCGTTGCAGGAGCCGGCCAGCAGCGCGCGGCTGCTCGGCTCGTCGACCGCCTCCACGCTCATCGGCTTGTGCGGGATCGACACGAAGATGCCGCCCACGTTTTCGATCCCCATCAGCACGCGCACGGCGGCGATGTAAGCCTGCGGCGCGACCTTGAGCGGAATGACGCGCGCGTCGATGCCGTGGCGCTGGAAGTAGGCGTTGAACAGCGTGGGCGCCTTGACCTGCTCGACCGGCCAGCCGATCACGGGGAAGATGCGCGTGGTGCCGGAAATCTCAAGCATGGTCGCCTCCGGCGTCGCTGGCGACCAGCTCGAAACTGACGCCGCCGCGATAGAGCTGCGTGAGCGCGCCCCGCTCGGTCGGCGCCTGCGGCGCGCGGTCGATGAAGACGATGCCGCGCCGCTGCAGCTCGCGCACGGCGGCCATCACGTCCGGCGCGCCGAGGCCGACGCGAATCAACTGTTCCTCCCATTGCAGGCCGCCGGCGCCCGCCGGCGGCTCCACCAGTTGCAGGTAAAAGCTGTGGCACGGGCTCTCCAGCAGCACGCCCTTGTGCACCACACCGAAGTAGCGCCCTTCCGGCAGCGCGCGGAAATCCATCAGCTGCTGGTAGAAGTCGATCCACTCCGCGCTGCGTCCCTCGCCGATGGCTTGCACCACGCCGAAGAAGTGCAGGCCCGCCACCGCTTGCGGCCGCGGCGCGTGCGGTATCGGCTTGAAGTCGACGTCGTAGATCGAGAAATCGGCGTAGCGGTCGACGAAGTAGAGGATCGAATCGCCGGCGCCGTGCACGCCGGGGATGTTGAGCTCCATCGCGCCGGCGCGGGTCTGGATGGCCCAGGCGCCCATGTCGATGGCGTGGCGGTAGGCGGCGTCGGCGTCGCGCACGCGCAGTGCGATGGCGCTGATGACGGTCGCCTGCGGCCCCTCCTCGCCCTGCGGCAGCGCGCGCGGGTCGGCGTTGACGATGACGTTCATGCCGCCCTGGCGGTACAGCGTCACCTCGCGCGAGCGGTGGCGCGCCGTCGCGCCAAAGCCCATCTGCTCGAGCAGCGCGCCGAGCGCCAGCGGCTGCGAGGTGGCGTATTCGATAAATTCGATACCGGCGATACCGAGCGGGTTGTTCGGTTCCGGCAATTGTTCCTTGATGATCATGGTGTCTCCGTGTCCTTGTGCCGACGTCGTGATGACGGTCAGGCCAGTATAGGAAGCGCACGCGTGCAAAAAAACCCACGAAAACCGGCTATACTGCGCCAATCGCCCCACTTGCGCGATTAGCGCACAGAATATGAAAAAGCCGCAGTTGCTGGATGTGCAGGTCGCCGAACGCGACCTGATCGACGGCCTGATCACGGGTTTGCACGTGATCACCGCCTTCAACGACGACAGCGCCCGCCTGACCGCCACCGAACTGGCGGAGAAGGTGGCGATCAGCCGCAGCGCCGCGCGCCGCTACCTGCTCACGCTGGTGCACACGGGCATGGCCGCCACCGACGGCCGCACCTTCTGGCTCACGCCCAAGGTGCTGACGCTGGGCCGCTCCTACCTCGATTCGGCGCGGCTGCCGCGCGCCATCGTGCCCTACCTGCAAAAGCTCACGTCCGAGCTGCAGGAATCGACCAACTACTCGGTGCTGGAGGGGGACGACGTGGTCTACATGAGCCGGGTCAACGCGCCGCGCCAGCTCACCACCGGCTTCGAGCCCGGCACGCGGCTGCCGGCCTACGCGTCGACGGCGGGCCGCGTGCTGCTCTCGGCCATGCCCGACGAGGCCTTGCACGCCTACCTGGCGCGGGTCGAGCCGATCGCCTACACGCACCTGACGGTGGTCGACAAGGGCCAGCTGTTCGAGGAGTTGGTGGCGATCCGCGAGAGCGGCTTCGCCGTCACCGAAAACCAGTACGAGATCGGCTTTCGCGGCATCTCGGTGCCGGTCAAGAGCCGGCGCGGCAACCTGATCGGCGCGCTGAGCGTGTCGATGATGACGGCCAGCTCGTCGCGCGCCGAAGCGAGCGCGCGCTGCGTGCCGGCGCTGCAGGCGAAGGCCAACACGCTGATGTTGTGGGTGTGAGCGGCTACGCCAGCGGCAGGCTCACCAGCACCAAGGTGCCACGACCGTCCTCCCGGGTCTGCACCACGATGCGGCCATGGTGTTGGTCGACGATTTCCTTGACGATGGCAAGGCCGAGGCCGTGCCCGCCGACGGCCGCGCCGGGCAGCCGGTAATACGGCGTAAACAGATTGGCCAGCTCCTTTTCCGGTATCGGCTCGCCGTCGTTGGACACGCCCAGCAAGGCCATGCCGTCGACGGCGTCGAGCGTGACCAGGATGTCGCCGTGGGCGGCGCCGTGCACCGAGGCGTTGTCGATCAGGTTTTGCAGCATGCGCTGCAGCTGCGACGGCTCGCCCTGGACATGGCAGTCCTGCTGGGCGTCGAGGCCGACGCTTTGTCCGCGGCGGTCGATCAGCGGCTCGACGGCGCCGATCGCCTCGCAGCACAGGGCGCGCAGCGACAGCCGCTGCATCTGGCAGGCGTCGCCGCCGGCGCTGATGCGGCTCAGCGCCAACAGTTGTTCGGCCAGCTTGCTGGTGCGGCGCGCCCCGGCCATCGCCGATTCGAGCGAGCTTTGCAGCTGGGCCGGTGTGGTGGCGCGCAGCGCGTTTTCCATGTGCAGCTGCACCGCCGCGATCGGGGTGCGGATCTCGTGCGCGGCCGCGTTGAGGAACCGCTGCTCGCGCTCGAAGGCGGCGCGGATCCGGTCGAGCAGGTGATTGAGTTCGGTGATGATGGGCGCGAGTTCGAGCGGCGTGGCCGGCAGCTCGACGATGTCGAGCGACTCGGGCGCGCGCGCGGCGATCAGCGCCGCCAGCGACGACAGCGGCCGCATATTGCGCAGCAACAGCAGGTTGACCACCACCAGCATCAGCAGGCCGCCGACGGCGAGCGGGGTCAGGATCGACATGCCGACGTCGTGCGACATCTCCTGGCGCACCTCGTCCTTTTCGGCCGTGAGCACCCACACATTGCCCGAGCGCAGGCCGAACACCTGCCACGGCGCGCCATCGATCGGGTGCTCGGAAAAGCCGGCCCGCAGCGGCGCCAGCGCCGCCGTCGGCGCCGAGGCCGACTTGGCCAGCAGCGCGCCGTCGTCGCGCCACACCTGGAACGCGATCTTGGTCTCGTAGTGGTGGCCGTACACCTGCGGCTCGTCGTTGGTGCTGGTCTCGAGCTCGCGCGGCAGCGCGATCACCAGCGGCTTGCCGATCGTGGCCGAACCGACCTGGTGCGCCACCAGCGCCTCGAGCACGCGCGCCGACGTCGCCAGGCGCGCGCTGAACAGTTCGTCCGATTCGCGCCGCGCCACGTGGTGCGCGCCCAGGCCGATGCCGCCGAAGATGGCCAGCATGCACAGCAAGGTGGCCGCGACCAGCCGGCGCCGCCCGGAATAGAGCCGGGTGCTCATCGGTCCAGGTCGCCGATGCGGTAGCCCACCCCGCGCACGGTCTTGATGATGGCCGGCGCGATCTTCCTGCGCAAATGGTGCACATGGACGTCGATGGTGTTGCTCTCGGCGCCCTCGCCCCAGCCGTACAGCGATTCCTCGAGCTGGGCCCGGTTGAACACGCGCTGCGGGTGTTCCGCCAACTGTTGCAGCAGCATGAACTCGAGCCGCTGCAACTCGACCGGACGGCCCTGCCAGGTGGCCGCCAGGCTCTCCGGCTGCAGCACCAGCCCGCCCAGCACCAGTTGGTTGACGTGGCGCCCGCTGCGGCGGCGCGCCAGCACGCGCAGGCGCGCCAGCAGCTCGTCGAGCTCGAACGGCTTGACCAGGTAGTCGTCGGCGCCCAGGTCGAGCCCGGCGATGCGGTCGCGCGTGGCGTCGCGCGCCGACAGGATCAGCACCGGGATCGGGTCGCCGCCGGCGCGCACGGCGCGCAGCACCTCGGTGCCGTCGAGCGTGGGCAGGCCCAGGTCGAGCACCACCAGGTCGAACGGATTGTGGCCGAGCGCGGCCAGCGCGGCCGGGCCGTCGCCCACGTGTTCGACGGTGTAGCTGGCGCGCCGCAGCGCCACCAGCAAGCCGCTCGCGATCAGCGGATCGTCTTCCACCAGCAGGATTCTCAAATGCGTGCCTCCTCGTCTGGCCGATTATTTGCGCTTGGCGGCGATTTTGTCCAGCAATGTTTGGATTTCGGCGCGGCGGCCCTCGTCGGCCACCTTGCGGCCCGGCCGCGGCGGCGCCTGCAGGGCCTTGTTCAGCGCGCGGGCGGCCTCGGCGTAGTCGCCCTTGCGGAACAGGTAGTCGCCGTAAAAGTAGTTTGGATCGATGCCGTCCGGGTTGACGGCCAAGCCCTTCTTCAGGTACTCGAGCGCCTTCTTGTCGTCGCCGAAGCCGATCGGCCAGCCCGGCACCTGGTAGTACAACGAACCGAGGCTGGTGTAGGCCGAACCGGCCAGCGCTTCCGGATCGATGGCCAGCGCCTGCTCGAGCGTCTGGCGCGCACCCTTGGCGTTCGACAGCGCCCCCAGGCCGCCCTTGGCGCCGGCGTAGGTCGATTCGATGATCGCTTGCCAGATCAGCAAGTCGGCGCTGCCCGGATGCTGGGCGGCGGTGCTGCGCGCCTCGGCGAGCAGGCGCTCCAGTTGCGGCTCCTGGGCGCCGGCCGGCGTCTTGTAGCGGATTTGTTCCCATTGCTGTTGCAGTTTGGCGACGTCCTCCGGCACGCCGGCCTGCGCCGCCCACGGCAAGTTGGCGGCCATGAGCAGGGCCAGCGCGCGGCGGCGCAGTTGATGCATGGTGGTGGCTTTCATTTGGATTCCTTTACTTGGGCAGGTGTTTGCGGATGACCGGCAATTGTTTGCGGATCGCGCCGTCGGGCAGGCCCGGCAGCAGTTTGTTGAGCAGCACGAAAAACCGTTCGCCGGCGCCCAGCGTGCGCTGCCAGGCGGTGCCGTCGAGGAAGGCGATGAACTCGGCGGCGACCGCCTCCGGCGTGTCCTCGGCCGTCTTCAACTCGCCGTTCATGGCGCTGACGGCGTCGCTGTTGATGCCGGTGCGGGTGGCGCGCGGGGCGAAGTGGCGCACCTCGACCCCGGTGTCGGACAGTTCGCGCCGCAGCGCCTGCGAAAACCCGGCCAGGCCGGCCTTGCTGGCGCCGTAGGCGGCGAAGCCGGGAAAGCCGAGCGCGCCGAGCACCGAGCCGATGTTGACGATCTGCGCCGACGGCGCCTGCCGCAGCAGCGGCAGCAACTGGCGCGTGAGCAGCATCGGCGCCAGCAGGTTGGTGTCGAGCATGGCGCGGATGGCATCGGCCGGCTGGGTCTCGAAGCTGTGGAAGCCGCTCACGCCGGCGTTGTTGATCAACAGGTTGACGCCGCCGGCGGCGCGCGCGGCCGCTTCGATCGCCGCCAGCGTGGCCGCCTCGGTCAAGTCGCCGCACACCAGTTGCACCGGCACCGACGCCGGCAGCTCGGCGCGCAGCGCCTGCAGGGGGGCGGCGCGGCGGCCGACCAGGATCAGCGCGTCCGCTCGCGGCGCCAGGCGGCGGGCGATGGCCGCGCCGATGCCGCCGCCGGCGCCGGTGATGACCGCGCGGTGGCGGCCCGGGATGCGCGCGGCCATGCTAGGCCCCGCCTTCGAACAGGGCGGCGCCGCGCGGCAGGCTGCGGAACACGTCGCCATACAGGCCGTACATCATGCGCGCCACGTGCAGCACGGCGCGCTGGTCGTCGCCCGCGTCGAGCCGGTTCATCAGCTTTTCAAAGAAGGCCACGTGCTCGAGGTCCAGGCTGCCGTGCGAGCTCAGATAGCTGAACGCCTCCGGCGGCAGGCCGAGCGCGCCGCGCATGGTCTCGGCCGCGTGGGTGGCCAGCGCCGTGCTGGTGCCCTCGAGCACGTGGACCATGCCGAAGAAGCCGACCGGGTTGGCGCGGTCGACCTGGTGGTAGGCGTAGGCGACCATCAACTCGGTGCTGGCGTGCGGCTGGCCGTGGCGCACGGCGTCGGCGTCGCCACCGCAGGCGGCGATGTCGGACAGTATCCATTCCTGGTGGCCGACCTCCTCGGCGATGTATTCGGCGATGGCCTCGCGCAGCCATTCGTGGCCGGCGTCGAGGCGGCTGCCGCAGGCCATCAGCAGCGGCACCGTGTGCTTGACGTGGTGGTAGGCCTGGCCGAGGAAGGCCACGTATTGGGCGGTGGTGACGGCGCCGCGCAGCGCGTCCTGGATGACGGGAATGGAAAACAGGCGCTGGCGTTCGGCTTCCGAGCCGGCCTTGAGGGTGTCGAAGAAATTCATGCGAGGGGCTCCGTGGTGTCGTACAAGGCCGCGATCTGCGGCGCGTATTGTTGATGGATGACGGCGCGCCGCGGGCGGCCGTTGGCGGTGGCCTGGCCGTTGGCCGGCGTGAACGGCGCGGCCAGCGTCCAGCGCCGCACCTGGGCGTAGTCGGGCAGGTCGAGGTTGGCGCGCGCGACCGCCTCGGCGATCCGGTCGGCGCCGATGTGGGCGGCCAGCGGCACGATCAGCGCGGCCAGGTAGGGCTGGCCGTCGCCCACCACCACCGCCTGGCCGATGGCGCCGGTGCCCAGCAGCGCCGTCTCCGGCCACTCGGGCGAGACGTTGCGGCCGAAACCGGTGATCAGGATGTCCTTCTTGCGGCCGTCGATGTGCAGGAAGCCGTCGGCGTCGAGGTGGCCGAGGTCGCCCGTGGCCAGCCAGTCGCCCGGGCGGCCGGGCGCCTGGCCGAGGTAATGGGCAGCGTCGCCGCCGACCTCGATCTCGCCGTCGGCGGCGATGCGCACCGGGCGGTGCGCCAGCGGCCGGCCGACGCTGCCCTCGCGCGCGGCGCCGGGCAGGTTCAGCGCCACCACCGAGGCGCACTCGGACAGGCCGTAGCCCTCGAACACGGGCAATCCGTGCGCGCGCGCCGCCGCCAGCAGGCGCGGCGCGGTCCGGGCGCCGCCGACGGCCACGAAGCGCAGGCTGGCCAGGCGCGCATCGTTGGGCGCCGTCACCGCCACCAGTGCCTGCAGCATCTGCGGCAGCACGATGATGCTGTGCGGGCGGTGGCGTTCGATGGCGGCCAGGCACACCAGCGGATCGAAGCGGCTGGCGCCGGCCAGGCCGGTTTCGGCCAGCGGCGGGCAAATGGTGGTGGCGCCGCTGAGCAGTGCCGTGTACGGGCCGGCGATGTTCTCCAGCAGCACGGCGAACGGCAGCAGGCACAGATGGCGTTCCAGTCCCAGGCCGGCGACGCCGTCGCGCAGCGCGCGCGCCACCTGCCACTGCTGCTCGGCGCTCAGGCACACGCCCTTCGGGGTCGACGTGGTGCCGGAGGTGAAGGTGATTTTCTGGGTGCCGGCCAGCGCGGCGGCGGGTCCGGCGCCGGCCGCCTCGCACAGCAGCAACGGCCCGCCGGTGGCGATGGGCGAGCCGAAGCCGAGCGCCGCGCCCTGCCCCTCGCTGGCGCAAAACAGCGCCGTGGCGCCGCTGTCGGCCAGCACGTGCATCCATTGCGCCGGCAGGAAAAACAGCGGCAGCGGCACCAGCGTCAGTTCCAGCTGCTGTGTGGCCAGGTCCACCGCCAGCCAATCCGGTCCGTTATCGGCCAGGATCGCCACCGGCGCGCGCGGCGCACGGCGCGCCAGCAGCGCGGCGGCGATCTGGCCCACGCGCCGGCGCAATGCGGCGCCGTCGAGCGTGTGGACGCCGTCGCTGAGCACCGGCACGCCGGCAGCGAAACGATCGGAAAGCGTATCGAGCAAATCAGGTAAGTTGTGCATAGCCGTAGCGGATGTCGCCAAACATCACTTTTGGTTGGGTATCGTAATAGCTGCCCCAGCGCCGGCCGGCATCGGCCAGGCGCGCCGGATCGGCGGCGGCGAGCACCTGCGGTTGCAGCCGCAGGCGGGAGAAGGAATTGAGCAGGCTGACGGTGGCCGTGAACGCGACCCAGCGCAAACCGAGCCCGTGCAGGTGGCGCGTGGTGCTGACGATCAGCGCGCGCGCCGCGCCCGGATGGGTGGAGGCCAGGTTGCCCACTTCGACGATGTCGGCGCGGGCGACCGCGGCGCCGGCGCGCCCGCCGAGCGCCGTTTCAATCGGCGCGTCCAGGTATTGCTCGAGGAAGACCGGACCGTCGGCGGCCAAGGTGTAGCCGAGCGCGGCGATCCAGCGGCCGTCGCCGTCGCGGCAACCGAGCAGGACGTCGCAAAAGTGGCTGACCTCGGCGCCATAGGAGGCGAGGAAGGAAGCGGCGATGAACGCTTCGAGCTCGCGCCGGCCCGGCTGGCCGGGGCCGAAGCGCTCGATGGCGAACGGCGGCTCGCGTCGCGGGCGCGCCGCCGGCACGCCCGCGCCCGGCCCGGCGGCGCCGGCGGCCCCGGAGGGCAAAGCGGCGATGGTATCGATCATAAGCACCCCAATTTCGTTGCATTGAGGTGACTTTAAGCAACCAACATTACGCCCAGATTAACCGAGTTTTAATATAAGCCGGCCGCCGCGTCTATCGTTTCGGCGAGCATCCCGGCTGGCGCTGTGCCCGAGTTCGCGCAACCGCCGGGGTCAAGTCTGTCATTTGGACACAGCCTCAACCAAGACCTGCAAATCTTCGTCCGCGACAAGCGGCCATCGGCCACCGGTGCGACAACGCACATCGGGCCAAGTTGGAATTTGGCATAATCATGCCTGTTCCAGCATAACTTGATGAAGGCGAAACATGGCAGAGACTGAAAAAACGGCGGCATCCGCCCCGGCGATGGACGCCGAAACCCTGGACTTCATCCGCGGCGTCTTCACGCTGGTGCGCGGCGGCGAATCCGAGCGTCTGGCCGGCATGGTCGCCAAAGGCTTGCCGGTGAACTTCCGCAACGAGAAAGGCGACAGCCTCATCATGCTGGCCAGCTACCACGGCCACCTGGACACGGCGCGCGTGCTGCTCGAAGCCGGCGCCGATCCCAACGTCGCCAACGACCAGGGCCAGACGCCGCTCGCCGGCGTCGCCTACAAGGGTTATCTGGACCTCGCCGAACTGCTGCTCGCGCACGGCGCCGACATCGAAGGCGCCAGCCCGGACGGCAAGACGCCGCTGATGATGGCGGCCATGTTCAACCGGGTCGACATCTTCAAGCTGCTGGTGGCGCGCGGCGCCAGGGTCGACGCGGTGGACAGCCGCGGCATGACGGCGCTGTCGCTGGCGCAGACGATGGGCGCGCAGGACACCGCCGCCCTGCTGGGCGCAGCGCACCCGTGATCAGGCGCCGATCAGGCCCTGCCCGCACGCCCTGATCGTCGCGCCGCTGATGCCGGACGCGCCCGGCGTGCACAGGAACGCCACCAGCTCGGCCACGTCGCGCGGTTGCCCGCTTTGCTTGACCGAATTCAAACGCCGGCCGATCTCGCGCACGAACATTGGCATGGCGTCGGTCATCGGCGTGTCGATGAAGCCCGGCGCCACGGCGTTGATGCAGATGCCGCGCGCGGCGAGCAGCGGCGCCTGCGCCGCGACGTAGCCGATCAGCGCCGCCTTCGACGCGGCGTAATTGGTCTGGCCGAAGTTACCGGCCACACCGCTGACCGACGACAGGCACACCACGCGCCCCCCGTCGCGCAACACGCCCCGCCCCAACAACTGCTGGTCGATCGCGATCACGGCGGCCAGGTTGACCTGCACCACCAGATCCCAAAAATGCGGCTGCATGTTGGCCAGCGTGCGATCGCGCGTGATGCCGGCGTTGTGGACCACCACGTCCACGCCGCCGAAGCGCTCCAGCAGGAAAGCGCCGAGCCGCGCGGCAGTGTCCGGGGCGGCGATATCGGCCAGGAACGGCGTCGCGCCCAGCCGCTCGCAGGCCGCGTGCAACTCGGCCTGCGCGCCCGGAACGTCGAGCGCGACGACGCGGGCGCCCTCCTGCGCCAGCCGCTCGAGCACCGCCAGGCCGATGCCGCGCGCGGCGCCCGTCACCAGCGCCACCTTGCCGGCCAAGGTCCGCGTCGAGCGCTCGTCGGCGGGAGCGGCCACGCGCGCCGAAAGGTTGAACGCCTGACCGGTCACGTAAGTCGTGCGCGCGCCGCAGAAGAACCGCAGCGGGCCGTCAAGGCGGTCGAGCGCCCCGCGCGCGACGTAGGCCAGATTGACCGTCACGCCCCTGGCGCCGGTCTCTTTGGCCAGTGAACGCACGAAACCCTCGACGCCGCGCGCGACCGCCGCCGCCGCCGGCGTGGCCGCCTGCTCCGGCTCGGCCGCCAGCACCATCACCCTGCCGTTGCGAACCAGCTGGCGCGCCACCGGATGGATGGTATCGTACAAGGCGCGGTAGTCGGCCGGCGCCGCGCAACCGGTGGCGTCCATCACCAGGATGTCCAGCGGCCCGGCGACGGCGGATGGCACCGGCGGCGCGCCGCCCCCATTCGACGGCGCTGCGGACGAGCCGGCGGCAGGCGCCAAGTCCAGCGGCGGTGCGCCGGCGCGCGCCAGCGCCGCGGCCACCGCGTCGGCTGCATAGCCCCCGGCGCTGCGCCCCAACAGAACCCGCTTGCCCTCGAACGGCCGCTCCAAGCAAGGCCCGGCGTCGCGCGCCAGCGCCACCGGATTGGGCAGGCCGATCGCCCTGGCCAGCGCCTTGGTGAGCGGGTTGCCGTTCAGGCGCATGAGCAAATCAGACATGGACGGTTCCTTCGTGGATAGATGAGGCGACATCATAACCGCACCCGCGCCGCGCCGGCATAGGCCACCGGCGCCGCCCTGCGCCCTCAGCCGAGCAAGCCCAGTATCTTGGCCTCGTAGATCGCCTCGGCGCGCGAGTTGACCTTCAGCTTGCGGTAGGTGCGGCGGATGAAGGTCAGCACCGTGTGGCTCGACACCTGCATCAATTGGGCGATCTCCTCGGTGGTGAAGCCCTTGGTGATCAGCTCGAGCACCTGCTGCTCGCGTGGCGACAGGTGGGCGGGCACCGCCCCTCCCGCCCCTCCCGCCGCCGGCGCGGCCGGCGCGGCCGGTGCCGGCGGCGCCGGCGGCAGGTGGCGGAAGCGGGCCAGCATCTGGCGCGCGATGATCGGGCTGATCGGACTGCCGCCCTGGAAGATGCTGCGGATCTCCCCGGCCAGGCACGCCGGCTCGGTGTGCTTGAGCAAATAGCCGGCCGCGCCGGCCTCGATCGACTGCATCACGTGCAGCTCGTCGCCGAAATTGGTGCTGACCATGACCGCGCAATCGGGCCACTGGTGGGCTGCCGCGGCGATCACATCGATGCCCGAGCCGTCCGGCAGGCCGAGGTCGACCACCAGCACGTCGCAGGGAACGCCGGCGAGCATCTGCAGGCCGCCGTGGCGGGTGCTGGCCACCGCCGTCAAGACCATGTCGCCGGCGGCGGTGACGGTGCCCTCGAGCGCGTGCAGGAAATCCATGTCGTCCTCGACGATGCCGACCCGGATCAGGTGTGGCGACGTAGCGTTCATCGTAGTGCTTTCTTAGTTGAGTGAGGCGGCGGGGATGGCCCCGCCGCCGGGCGCCGGCAGCGGGCCGGACGACGATGCCGGCTGGCTTAGCGGCAGCCACAGCACGACGCGCGTGCCGCCGCCGGCCGCCGCCTCCCACGCGATGGCGGCGCCAATGGCGGCGGCGCGGCGGCGCTGGTTGAGCAAGCCCTTGCCGCCGTGCTGGCTGGCCTGGGCATGGTCGAAGCCTTGGCCATTGTCATCGATCGACACCGTCACGCCGACACCCTGGCGCCCGGTGGCGACCCGGATCTCGCTGGCGTTGGCGTGCTTGACGATGTTGCTCAGCGCCTCCTGCAGGATGCGCAGGATGTGCAGCGCCGTGCGCGGGTCGATCCAGTCGAGCGGCGGCACGTCCACCACCGCCCAGTGCAACTGCATGCCGGCCACGCGCAGGCGCTCGCCGAGGCGGTAGCGCAGCGTCGCCAGCAACAGCAGCAGGTCGGCCTCGACCGGTTCGAGCGAGTCGATGGTCAGGTGCAGGTCGTCGATGCAGGCGCGCAGGATGCTGGGGATGGCGTCGTCGGCCAGCTGGCCCCGTTCCACCGCCCACAGCGCGCTCTGCAACGACGAGCCGAGTCCGTCGTGCATGTCCTGCATCAGGCGCATGCGCTCGCCGGCGATCGTCTGTTTGTGCTCGATCTCGATCAGGCGCTCGTAGCTGCTAGCCAATTCGGCCTCGCGCTCGCGCAAGCGCTGGGCCAGTTGCGCGTTGCTATCCTCGACCTGCTTGAGCGCGCCGATGTAGCGCCGGTACATCAGGTAGCACATCATGCCGAAGTTCTGCATATTCATATAGGGGCCCAGATACCATGCCTCCGGCCCGAGGAAATTGCTTTGCAGCGCCCAGTCGTTGATACCATACAGCACACAAAATACGACCCCGACCGAAATCCACATACCCTCGGCAGAGCGGCCGCGCGAGGCCGCCACGCCGGCCACGCCAATGACGATGCCGCACGGCATGGCCAACAGATAGATGACCGGCGTGATCAGCGGCGTGTTCGGCCAGTCGGCCAGCACCGGCAGCGTCAACACCCCCACCACCGCACTGATCGCGATCAGCGAGCGGCTCAGCCAGCGCTGGCGCCGCCCGTGGGCGATCACCTGGAAGGCGTGCACCAGCGTCAGCATCCAGAACAGCGAATTGAGCATCAGCCACGCCAGCCAATCGTTGGCCATGCGGGCGTCGCTGAAAAAGCTCAGCGAACGCAGGAACTGCGCCGTCGCCAGCACGGTGAACAAGCCATAGCCCTTGCCGACGCCACGCCAGATCCAGACGAAGGCGGAAAACACGCCGACGGCGACGAAGGCGCCTATGCTCATGAGCGGCACATAGACTTGCTGCCATTGGCGTCCCTGGTAGCGCCAGCCGATCTCGTCGCTCGAACCGAGCCAGACCGAGGCGAGCGCGGTGCGGCTGCCGCGTGGATGCTGCATGCGGAACAGGATTTCGCGCGGTGGCGCGCTCTGCGGGCCGGCCGACAGCTCCAGCCACAGCGGCATCCAGTACCAGGTCGGCCCCTCGAGCTGGCGCTGGTAGCGCAGCTGGCCGTCGACATACACGGCGATCGGCCCGTAGGCCTTGAGCCGGGCCGAATACAGCATCTCGGGCGCGCCGCCGGACGCGCGCGGCGCCGCCAGGCGGTACCAGGTGGTGACGATGTCGTCCTTGGCGGCGACGCTGGCCGGCGCCGCGCGCGCCTGGCCGACGACGTCGGCCGGCTGGGCGTAGGGCAAGGTGACGGGGCGCCAGCCGGCCGGCAGCGTGGCGCTGTCGACGTTGGCCGGCGCCGCCGTGTAGCGGCCGGCCTCGACCTGCTGGGTGTCGGCCGCCGTCAGGTGCAGCCCGGCGGCCAGCGCGCCGGCCGCCGGCTGCCACAACCACAGCAGCAACGCGGCCAGGCACGCCAACGGGCGCCAGGCCGAACGGGTGCGGTGCCGGCGAGGCAAGCGCGAAAGTACACTGGAAAAAGACAATCGGGCCTCGCCAACGGTGACTATTACAATACTATTAATGCTTATTTATATTTTAACAGTGAAGTTATCTTATTTTAATATTTTCCTTGTCCCCAGTTCTGGTGACAACGCCCTGCGCGCTTCGGCGGTAAAGTGTCCGACGTCCACCACGAGGCCCCACCATGAAATTGTCGCTCGCGGCGAAATTCAATATCGTCTTCCTGTCCATCTTCGCGATCGGCTTCGCCGCCGCCAGCGCCGTGACCAACTACCTGCTGCAGCAGAACGCCCGCGAGGAGACGCTGCAAAGCGCGCGCGTGCTGATGCAGGCGGCCAGCGCCGCGCGCAGCTACACCTCGACCCAGATCGCGCCGCTGCTCGACATGCAGCTCAAGTATGAATTCCTGCCGCAGTCGATCCCCTCGTACGCGGCCACCGAGCACCTCAACCAGCTGCTCAAGTCCTACCCCGATTTCAGCTACAAGGAGGCGACGCTGAACCCGACCAACCCGCGCGACCGCGCCGCCGACTGGGAGGCCGACATCGTCAACACCTTGCGCACCAAGCCCGAACTCAAGGAGATGGTCGGCCAGCGCGACACCTCGATCGGCCCGGCCCTGTACGTGGCGCGCCCGCTGCAGATCACCAACGCGGCCTGCCTGCGCTGCCACAGCGTGCCGGCCAGCGCCCCCAAGACCATGCTCGACATCTACGGCGGCAACAACGGCTTCGGCTGGAAGCACATGGAGATCATCGGCGCCCAGGTGGTGTCGGTGCCGATGGCCGTGCCGCTCACGCGCGCCAGCGTCATGCTGCGCACCTACATGCTGTCGATGCTGGGCATCTTCGTGTTCCTGTTCATCGCGCTCAACGTCATGGTGCACCTGTTCGTCACGCGCCGCATCACGCAGATGTCGCGCCTGGCCGACCAGGTCAGCATGGGCCAGTTCAGCGCCGAGGAACTCGACATCGAGGGCAACGACGAGTTGTCGGCGCTGGCGCGCTCGTTCGGCCGCATGCGCACCAGCCTGGCGAGCGCGATGAAGATGCTCGACGACTAAGCCATGCCGTCCGACACGCTGCAACAACTGGGCAAGTACCGCATCGACGCCACCCTCGGCAAGGGCGCCATGGGGGTCGTCTACAAGGCCTTCGATCCGTTCATCGAACGGGTGGTGGCGCTCAAGACCATCCGCAAGGAGCTCTTTAGCGACGCCCAGCAGGCCGAGTTGATCGGCCGCTTCAAGAACGAGGCGCAGGCCGCCGGTCGCCTGCAGCATCCCAACATCGTCACCGTCTACGACTACGGCGAGGACGCCGACTCGGCCTACATCGCCATGGAGTTCGTCGACGGCACGCCGCTCAACACGCTGATGGTGGCCGGCCAGCCGACCGCGCCGGAACGCGTGGCCGCCTGGATGGGCGACCTGCTGCAGGCGCTCGACTACGCCCACGCGCGCGGCGTGGTCCACCGCGACATCAAGCCGGCCAATCTGCTCATCACCGCCGGCGCCCAGGTCAAGGTCAGCGACTTCGGCATCGCCCGCATCGAATCGTCGACGCTGACCCAGACCGGCTCGATGATCGGCACGCCGAGCTACATGTCGCCCGAACAGTTCCGCGGCGAGCCGGTCGACGGCCGCTCGGACGTGTTCTCGGCCGGCATCGTGCTATACCAGTTGCTGACGGGCGTGCGGCCCTTCGTCGGCACGCCCACCATCGTCATGCAGCAAATCCTCAACGAATCGCCGGCGCCGCCGTCGCGGGTGGCGCCGGCGCTCGGCACCGGCTACGACGCCGTGCTGGCGCGCGCCATGGCCAAGGCCCCGGCCGAGCGCTACGCGTCGGCGCGCGCCTTCCTCGACGCGCTGGCGCGGGTCGGCCAGGGCGGCGCCGCCAGCGCGGACGCCGGCGCGCCGGCCGACGACGACCGCACCGTGATGGCCGCCGGCCTGCAACCGTGGCTGGCGCCGGGGCCGGGGCCGGCCGACAGCGCCATCGGCACCGGCGGCGCGACGATGACGCCGTGGAAGCTCGAGGCGCTGCCGGAACTCGAATCGATGCTGTCGCGCCAGATCGGCCCGATGGCCAGGTTCCTGCTCAAGAAGGTGGCCGCGCGCGCCGAAGGCATCGACGAGTTGTCCGAACTGCTGCTGCAGCACATTCCGTCCGACCTGGGCAAGGTCGAGTTCCAGCAGGGCGTGTCGCTGGTCAAGCGCAAGCTCGTCGCCAGCGGCACCGGCACCGGCAGCAGCGCCTCGCGCGCGACGCTGGGCGCGGCCACGGCGACGGCCGGCGCATCGGGCGTCGGCGGCGGCGCGGCGGGCACCGGCTTCGGCGCGGCGGGCCGCTCGGCGATCCGCGCGCCGGTCCCCTTCGACGAGGCGTTTGTCGAAGCCACAGCCCACAAACTGACGCTGGTGATCGGCCCGATCGCGCGGGTGGTGGTCAAACGGGCGGCGCGCCAGACCAACGACCGCGACGACTTCCTGCGCCTGGCCGCCGCGCAGATCGACACGCCGTCCGAGCGCGCCCGCTTCCTCGCCGAGCACGGAGTGACGCCATGAGCGCCTGGTCGGCGCTGTCCGACAGCCGCCGCCACCGGCTCGCCATCGGCGTGGCGCTGGGCGCCACCGACGTCGGCCCGGTACGCGAGAGCAACGAGGACAACTTCCTGATCGACGCCGAACTCGGACTGGCGATGGTGGCCGACGGCATGGGCGGGCACGACGCCGGCGAAGTGGCCAGCGAGGCGGCGCTGACGGCCTTGCGCGAGCACCTGCGCGGCCACGCCGGCGAGGCGGCCGGAGACCAGGACGGCGACGCCGACGCCACCTGCTCGGACCTGGCCATGCACGCGGTGGCCCTGCTGCACGACGCCATCGACGTCGCCAACCAGGCGCTCTACGGCCGCAACCTGGCGCGTCAACAGGGCGATGGCAACGGCATGGGCACCACCCTGTGCGGCTGGTGGCACCCGCCCGGGTCGGCCGTGCTGGTGTGGTTCAACGTCGGCGACAGCCGCCTGTACCTGCTGCGCGGCGAGCGCCTGGAACAGCTCACGCGCGACCAGACCCTGTATCAGCAGGCGCTCGAGGCGGGGATGTTCGACAATCTACCGGCGCGCAATCTGCTGTTGCAGGCGGTCGGGCCGGCGGCGGCGGTGGCGCCGGAGGTGCGCTCGCAACTGGTGCAGCCGGGCGACGTGCTGCTGCTGTGCAGCGACGGCCTGCACGGCGCCGTGCCGCACGGCGAGATCGAGCGGGTGCTGGCCGGCACCAGCGCCGCCACGCTCGACGACGACTGCGCGCAGCTGATCGCGCTGGCCAAGCAGTACGGCGGGCGCGACAACATCACCGTGCTGCTCACCTGCTGCGCGGGGTAGGCCCGATGGATCACGCCCCCGGCCAGCCATGCCCGCGCCAGTCGCCGTCGAGCAGCGCGGCGAAGGCGCCGGCCGGCGGCAGGCCCCGGCTGAGCGCCATGCACGGCGCCACCAGCGGCGAGCCATCGGTCCACCACAGGGCGCATCCGTCAAGCGCGGCGCCGGCGATGGCGGCGATCAGGGCGGCGCCGTCGCGGCCCGCGCCGACGGCCGGCGGCGCGATGCCCGCGAGCGCGACCAGCGGGCCGGGCGCCGCCGGCCCGGCGGCCGGCGCGGGAGGCGCCAGCGCCGCCAGCGCGGCGTCGAAATCGTCGAGCGAAAAATCCTCCTCCAGCGACGACAGGGCCAGCGCTTCGAGCTGCGCGTACCAGCCATGATGGCCGGCCACGCAATCGAGCACCGACGTCGCGCCATCGAGCGTGCGCGCCAGCGTCAGCGGAAAGTGCCGTCCGACCCGGTCCACGCTGGGCATCAACAAGCCGGCGCGCCCGTGCGTCCCGCACACGCCCGGCGCCAGCGCGAAGCGCCAGATCGGACTACTGAGGTAGGTGGGCAGCCAGCGCGCGCCCAGCGCCGCCTTGCTGCGCTGAAGGCCGGCCTGCGCCCAGTCGTCCCACGCCTGCTGGAACTCCGGCGCCCAGCGGCGCGCGACGAAGTCGCCGTGGCTGGTGACTTTTCCAAAGAAACCGGCGCGCGCGTCGATCGAAGCGCCGGGCGCGGACTGTGTTTTTTCCCAAATCATGATGCCTCTTCGATTGCCTTTTACACTGTCAAGCCGCTGCCGGGGCACGCCGGCGCCGTCGGCGCCGCCCACTATAACCGATATTTTTTGTCCCAAGGCCGCTCGTCCGCGCCAGCCTCCAAATTATTCCCAGCCCGGCCCGCCGGCGCGCGCGCCACGCCATGAACGATCTCACACAACTGGGCCGGTATGAACTGCGGCGCGTGCTCGGACGCGGCGCGATGGGACTGGTGTACCTCGGCCACGATCCCAAACTGAACCGGCGGGTGGCCATCAAGATCGTCGAGACCACCCAGCTCGACGCCGAGCAGCGGGCCGACTATTCGGCGCGCTTCGTGCGCGAGGCGCAAGCCGTGGCGCGCCTGAACCACCCGCACATCGTCACCGTCTACGATTTCGGCGAGGAGGACGGCGTCGCCTACCTGGTCATGGAACTGATCGACGGCGAGGAGCTGGGCAACTACTTCGACGAGAACCAGGCCTTTTCGCTCGAGTTCACGCTGGCCGACGCCGTGCGCATGACGTGCGAGCTGCTCGAGGCGGTGGCCTACGCCCACCAGCATGGCGTGATCCACCGCGACATCAAGCCGGCCAACATCATGCTCGGCACCCAGCTGCGCGTGAAACTGACCGACTTCGGCGTCGCCTGCCTCGAAAGCGCGGCCGGCGAGGAAGGCCGCACCCTGGTCGGCACGCCGAGCTACATGTCGCCGGAGCAGATCAGCGGCCGGGGCGCCGGCCCCGGCTCGGACATCTTCGCCGTCGGCATCATCCTGTATCAGTTCCTGACGGCGCAAAAACCGTTCCGCGGCCAGGGCCTGTTCGGCCTGCAGCAGAAGATCCTCTACGAGCAGCCGCTGCCGCCGTCCATGCTCAGCCCCGCGCTCGACCCGGCGTTCGACCGCATCGTGCTGCGCGCGCTGGCCAAACAGCCGCAACACCGCTACGGCGACGCCCTCGCCTTCCGCGACGACCTGCAACGCGCCCTGGCCGGCGAACGCATCGCCGCCGACGCCACCCTGCCGCCCGACCTGCACGGCCTCAATCCCTTCCTGACTGCGCCGGGCGGCGCCGCCTCGGGCGTGGGCGCCCGGGCCGCCGCGACGGCACGCGATCGGCCGCAAGACGCCGACGCCACGCGCGTGGCCGCGCCAACGCCCGACGCCAACGCCGACGCCGACACCACGATCGTCTTCGGTCTCGTTGCGCCGGCGCCGCCAAGGGAGCCGTCGTGAGCGCGCCGCCCGACCACGCGGCGCGGCGGGCCGACTTCACGCAGCGCCTGCGGCGCGTCGGCGCCACGCTCGATGCCGCCGGCGACATCGACGACATCATGCTCGACCTGTCGTCCGCCATCTGCGAGTTGTTCGGCGCCGATCGCCTCAGCATCTATGCCGTCGGCGACGACAAGGCCAGCCTGGTATCGCGCGTCAAAACCGGACTGACCTCGTTCAAGCAGCTCAAGCTGCCGATATCGGCCGACAGCATCGCCGGCTACGCGGCGCTCTCGCGCCGGACACTGAACCTGCGCGACGTCTACGACGAACAGGAATTGATGCGCCACGCGCCGTCGCTGCGTTTCCAGCAGGGCGTCGACCGGCGCACCGGATACCGCACGCGCGAGATGCTGGTCGCGCCCATCGACGACGACGGCGGCACCGTGCTGGGCGTGCTCCAGCTGATTAACAACCGCGCCGGCGGCCCCTTCCCGGCCATCGTCGAGGACGGCGTGCGCGAGCTGGCCCCGATGCTGGCGGCGGCGCTCAAGCGCAAGGGCGGCACGCCGCTGCGCGAGCGCGGCCGCTTCGCCGCGCTGCTGCCCGAAGCGCTGCTGTCGCGGGCGCAGCTCGACCACGCGCTGCGCCTGGCCGGCGACACGCGCGACATCGAGGACGTGCTGATCGACGAGATCGGCATCAAGACCGTACTGGTGGGGCGGGCGCTGGCCGACTTCTACGCCATGCCCTACTTCACGTTCGACAGCGCGCACCGGCGCCCGGTGCGCCTGCTCGAACAGTTCCGGCGCGCCGACGTGCTGCGGCAGCAATGGATGCCGATCGTCGACGGCGGCAACGGCTTGTTCGTGCTGGCGGTCGATCCCGACCGGGCCCGCGCCGACGGCGCCGTCGCCCGCGCCTTTCCCGGCGCGCGGCCGGTATGGTGCGTGACGACGCGGCGTGAATTCGCCTCCATGGTGGCGCAGTTCTTCGGCGACGACGGCGCGCCGCCCGAGCCGCCGGCGGCAACGGCGCCGACCGCCGCGAACGTGCCCGGAGGACTGGCGACGGCGGTCGGTGAACTGGCGCGCCAGGCGCACAGTCACGGCATCCGCGAGCTGCACATCGAAACGACGCCGGGGGACGCGCCGGGCGAAGTGCGCTTCCAGGTCACCGGCATCCTGGTGGCTCGCGACGGCACCGGGGCCTGAGCAACCGCCCGCGCGCGCCAACCACGGCGCCGCCATCACCACCCGGCGGGACAGCGGAACTGCTCCAGCGCCTCGCGCCGGAACGGATTGACCACGCTGCTGGCGGTCAGCTGGTACACCACCTTGCGCCCGTCGAGGTCATAGGTCAGCTTATAGCGTTCGCCCTGCGGGCTCGGCTCGAGCACACCCTTGTCGAGCATGCGGAACCAGGCCCACGGCCCGTCGCCGCGCAAGTCGGCCTTCAACGCCGGCGTCGCCTCCAGGTGTACCTGTCCGCCGCCCTTGCCGCTGGGGAGCGAGACCGGCACCGGACGCCCCGCCGCGCCGGCGGTGTAGACCACCGGCTGGCCATCGATATCGAGCGTCACCTTGCTCAAGGCCGGGTCGGCCGACAGCACCGCCAGCTCGAAGCGCAGCGCCGGCTGCCGCCCGCCGGCGCCGAAGAACATCTCGCGGATCCGGGCCGCCCGCTGGAACTGGTTCAGCACCTCCTGCGACACGCCGGGCGCGGCGCCGCTGTCGCGCCACTTCCACTGCGCGCCGCCCATGTCCACCTGCGCGGCCAGGTTTTTGGCGAAGAAATCGTCCATCACCCCGCCCGGCGCGAAGAAGCGTCCGAAGTCGTCCGGCGTGACCTCCTTGGCCGCCGCCCGCGCCAGCGGATAACGGCCGGCGATGGCGTCCTGGCAGAAGGCCGCGCCGGCGCCGCTCCACAGCGCCTGCAAGCGCGCCCGCTCGCCGCCGACGGTGAGGCCGGCGCCGGCGCTGTCGATGTTTTTCAACATGCCCCCGAGCGGCGCCGGCTTGCCGTCGGCCTCGCGCTTGAGGCGCTGCATGGCGTCGGCCGGCGGCGGCGGCGTGCCGGCGCGGCGCGCGCCGTCGGCCGCGTCGAAGTACTGCGATGCCTCCTTGAGCATGGCCAGCAAGCCGTCGAGCGGCGCCGGCGTTGCCGCCGCCGCGCCGGCGGGCACGCCCACCAGCTTGTGCAAGGCCTCGAAATGCTGGTCGACCGGATTGGCCGCCCTGGCCTCCGGCGGCGGCGCCTCGTCGCTGCCGAGCGCCGATTCGAGCTTCTGGCGGGCCGCGGCCAGCTTGCCGCGCACCGCCTCGTCAAGCGCGGCCACGGCCGGCTTGGCGCCGGCGCCATCGAGCCGGGTTTCCTTCGCGGCCGCCTGCAGCAAGGCGCGCAGCGGCGAGTCGGCCGCCGCCAGCGCGTTGGTGATGCGGGCGCCCTGCTCCAGGCTGGAGAACGGCACGATGCGCACGTCGGCCAGCAAACCATCCCACTGCCTGATGTAGTCGGCGTAGTACAACTGCAGCACGGCCGCGCGCATCTGCTCGCCGGCGGCCGCCGCCTGGGCGCCCTCGGCCTCGCGCCGGTCGAGCACCCAGCTGTCCTTGGCGATGTCGAGCATGGCCGCCGGCAGTTGCTTGAGCAGCTCGCGGTAGCCGGCCACGGTGTAGGCACCGGCGATGCCGCGCGTGAGCGGCTCGCCGCTGGCGCGCGCCAGCAGCAGCGAGACGTCGCGCCCGACCGCGCGGTTGACGCTGAACTCGGGCAGGCGCGCCTGCGCCACCTGGCGCTTGAGGCGGTTGTAGACGCGCTGCGGCAGCGGCATCATCGCCAAGGTCAGGCGGGTTTGGGCGATCAGGCCGGCGTCGAGCACCGGCGGCTCGGCGCTGTCGGCGCCGGCGCCGTCGGCGTCGAGCAGAGCGGCCACGTGGGTGGCCAACTGGTCGCGCTGGTCGGCGCTGGCGTCTGGCAGGTTGCGGCGCCAGTCGAAACCCAGCCAGGCCTGCACCGACTCGGCGTCCAGATGGCGCGGTTGGCCGAGCATCAGGTAGACGCGCAGCGTCTCGTACAGCAGCTCCTGGTTGTTGGCGTCGCCGCGCCGCAGCACCTCCTCGAGCCGGCCGGCGACGCGCGGCAGCAGCGTCGCGCGCAGCAGGCGCCGGTAGACGATGCGGGCGCCATCGCCCAGCTTGTCGGACTGGCTCAGGCCGAAGCGGTTGAGCAGCGGCACGCCGTCGCGGCGCTGGGCGTAGCCGCCCGGCAGGTCGCGCGCGGAGTTCAGCAGCGGCAGCAGCGCCACCACGCCGCCCTGCGGCGGCGCGGCCTTGGCCAGTTGTTCGAGCTGCGTGGCGCGCGCCGCCATCTCGTCGACGTAACGCTGGTTGCGCACGTAACTGGACGCCAAACCGGCGGCCGTCGCCACCAGCAGCACGGCCGCCACGCCGCCGGCGAGCCAGCGCAGGCGCTGCCGGCGCTGCTCGAAGCGGCGGTCGGTGCCGGCCAGCGCGGCCTCCTTGAACATCAATTCGCGCAACAGATTGGTGATGAAGTAGCTGCGTCCACTGGCCGCGTTCGGCGCCAGCGCCTTGCGATCGAGACCGAAGGCCGACGCCAGCGACACCATCACGCGGTCGATCGGGCTGCCCTCCTGCGTGCCGCTGGTGAAGTACACGCCGCGCAGCAGCGCCGCCTGTTCGAAGCGGGTGGCGCCGAACACGTCGCCGAGAAAACCGTTGAGGACCTCGCCGATGGCCGCGAACTGCTGCGGAAAGCGGTACACCAGCGCGCGCCGCTGCAGATCGCGTTCGTTCTGCACCCGCTCGAGAACGCGCGCCTGCAGTTGGCGCTCGAGCTCCCCGAAGCGTTGCGGAAAGCTGGCCAGCGCCCGCGCGGCCTGGTCGTCGCCGCCGGCGGCGAAGGTCATGCCCCAGACCTGGGCGCGCTCCTCGCGTCCAAGGCCGTCGAAGAACTCGACGAAGCCGGCCAGCAGGTCGCACTTGGTGACGGTGACGTAGATCGGAAAGCTGCTGCCGAGCCGCTCGTGCAGCTCCTTGATGCGGGCGCGGATCGCCAGCGCCTGCGCCTGCCGGCTGGCGGCCCCCTGCTGCAGCAGGTCGGACACGCTGAGCGCGACGATCACGCCGTTGATGGGACGGCGCGGCCGGTGCTTTTTCAGCAGGCCGAGAAAACCACTCCAGCCGGCCTGGTCGAGCTCACCGTCGCTGTCCTGGGTGGTGTAGCGGCCGGCCGTGTCGAGCAGCACCGCCTCGTCGGTGAACCACCAGTCGCAATGGCGGGTGCCGCCAACGCCGCCGATGGCGCCCGGTCCCAGGGTGTCGGCCAGCGGGAACTTCAGGCCGGAGTGCAGCAAGGTGGTGGTCTTGCCGCTGCCCGGCGCGCCGACGAACATATACCACGGCAGCTGGTACAGATATTGTCCGTTCCACTGCTTCTTGCCCGGTGCCGCCTTGCGTAGCGCGTCCATGGCCTGGCGCATGCGGGTGGCCAGCAGCGCCTGCTCGCGCAGCGCCTCGGTCGCCTGCGCCGGCTGGGCGCCGGCGGAAGCTTCGGGTGGCGGCGCCAGGCTCGCCATCAACCGGCGGTTGGCGAGGCGCGCGGCGAGCGCCTTCCACAGGAAATAGGCCGCCCAGATGGCCAGCAGCAGCAGGATCAGCAGCCAGCGCGCGCCGGCCGGCGCCAGCGGCGCGTTGCCGTCGAAGGCGAACAGCGGTCCCTCGAACCACACCAGCAGCGACAACAGCAGCACGCCCAGCAGGGACAGCACCCAGCGTTTCATCAGCCAGGAAAATATTCGTTTCATAGTCGTCCGCCGTGGCGGCCCAAAAAGAGGAGATGGGTGTTCGTCATGGCGCCAGCGCCGGTGTCAGCACGATGATGTCGACGCGCCGGTTGCGGGCGCGATTGAGCGCGCTGTCGTTCGCCACCAGCGGTTCGGTGTCGCCACGGCCCTCGGCGCTGTAGCGCGAGGCCGGGCCGGCGCGCTGCGCCAGCGCGGCCATCACGCCGGCCGCCCGCGCCTTCGACAGGTCGTAGTTCGACGGCAGGCGCGCCGACAGGCCAGGCTTGGTGTCGTCCGTGTGGCCGACCACGATCACCTTGCCGGGCAAGGTGGCCAGCGCCTCGCCGATGCGCGCCAGCAGCGGCGCCACCTTGTCCTGCACCTCGGCGCTGCCGGAACCGAACATGCCGTCGCCGCGCACGGTGACGACGCAGCGCTCGGCCGTCTCGCGCACGCTCACCAGGCCCTGGGCGATCTCCGGCGCGAGGAAGCGCGCGATGCGCGGCGGGGCCGCCGGTGCGGGCGCGCGCGGCACCTCCGGCGTGGTGCGCAGTACACGGATCGCCGACAGCTCGGCAAATACGGGATCGGAGGCGCGGTTGAGCAGCACGCCGCACACCAGTTGCACCACCAGCAGCGCCACGGCCGCCCCCGCGACCAGCACCCACACCGGCACGCGCCGCAGCGGCGACGGCGCGCGCACGGCCTCGCCGCGCCATGCCGGCGACAGGTCGGCCTCGTAGGGTCCCCGGTGCTGTCGGATCAGCTGCAACAGCCGCTCGCGCAGGGTCGACAACTGGACCTGGCCCTGGTCGATCATCCGGTAGCGACCCTCCAGCCCCAACGCCAGGCAAAGGTACATCAGTTCGAGCAGGTCGAGGTTGGCGGCCGGTTGTTGGCTCAGACGTTGAAGGATCAGGAACACCTTCTCGCCGCCTGCGGCCTCGTTGTGGAAGGCCACCAGCAAGCTGCGCGTGCCCCACACGCCGCTTCCCCACGCGGTGCTGGCGATGGTCTCGTCGAGCAGCGTGCACAGGGCATAGCGGGCGGCCGCGATGGCCTCGCTGTCGACGCCACCGGCGCGGGCGTCGGCCTCGAAGGTCTTGAGCGCCTGCGCCAGGCGTTCGCGCAGCTGTCCCAGATCGGGCGGCTGGGTCGTGGTGCGCAAGGGGACGACCAGGTCGAGCAGCGGATTGGCGGCGCGCACCAGCGGATTGAGGCCGCCGCCATGGACGACGGCCGCCGTGGCCGGCGCGGCAGAGCCCGGCGTGGCGGCCGGCCGCGTATGGGCCGCCGACTGTGCCAGTGGGGCCGCAGGCACGGATGGCCCGCCACGCGGGGCGTCTGCCGACGTCGCACCTGGCGCGCCGGGCGCCGGCGTGGCGGCCGTGGCGGCCGTGGCGGGACGGCGTCCGCCCGGACGCGGCACCAGCATGGTGGCGTCCGGGTCGAGGTTGGCATCTGGGTGGGGATCGCGGGGGTCTTGTGTGCTCACGCGTGTCTACCTTCTGATGGCCCAGAACTGCATCTGCAAGCCGGGAAAATCGCCGGCCACGTGCATCGCGAAACCGGCCGAGTTGTTAAGCTGGGCGAAGTACTCGCTGGAGCGATCGAGCTCGAAGTACGTGTAGCCGGCGTAGAAAGGCAGCTGCCGTGGCGCCACCGGCAAGGCGCGCAGGCCGATGCCGGGCAGTTGCAGGTTGACCAGGTCGCGGATCTTCTCGATGGAGCCGATCTTGACCTGCGGCGGAAAGGCGTTGCGCACCATCTCGGCCGGCATCTGCGCGTTTACCGCCAGCACGAAGGAAGCGGACCGCAGCAGCTCCTTGTCGGCCAACACCGCCACGCGGATGCCGAACTGGCGCTCCTCGAGCGCGATCGGCACCGCCTGCGCGTCCATCACCGTCGACAGCGCGCGCCGTAGATCGGCCACCACCGGCGCGAAGCTCTCGGCCAGATGGTCGTGGCGGTATGGGGGATAGGCGGCGGCCCGCTTGCCGGCCTCGGTGAAGGTGGCCAGTTCGCCGGCCAGCTGCGCCATCGCGCTGTAGAGGCGCTCCGGATGCGTGCCGGTGGCGCCGGCCAGGTGGGCGAACAGCGGCTCGGCGCGGTTGAGCAGCTGCAGCAGCAGGAAGTCGGCGATTTCGGCGGCGCCGGCGGCGCCGGGCTGGGACAGGCGCGCGGCCAGCGCCTCGCCACGCTGGTGCAGCAGGCCGACCAGCTCGTCGGCGAAACCGGCCAGCCGCGGCGCGGCGCGAAAGTCCAGGCACGGCGGACAGTATTCGGGATCCAGCACGACGCGGTTGTCGGCGCGGCGCTCGACAACGCGGGCGATGCCCAGCGTGGCGTAGGCGTTGGCCACCTCGCCCTCGAGCGCGAGGCGCAGGCGCAGCTTCCCGACCTGCATCAGGGCGCTGTTATCGAGGCCGTTGCTGTCCCAGGCCTCGTAATCGTCGCTGCGGTGGCGGGCGAAGTTGTCGGCGCCGTCGCCGTTGGCCACTTCGGCCACGCCGTGCCGGCGCAGCGGCAAGGCCAGCACCACCAGCACGTTGCGGGCGTCGGCCGGCACGTCGAGCGGCAGCGGCAGGTCGTCCTCGGCCGGCAGGTCGAACGGCGTACCGTCGGGCAGCACCGCGCGGCAGGACTGCAAGGCCAGCTTGCCCAGCGCCAGTTGCTGCTCGTCGAGACGCAACTCGGCGAAGCCGTAGCCGTAAGGGGTAAGCGCGGCCACCCGCGCCTCCAACTGGCTTTGCCAATACCGGTCGTGCTGCTGCAGGTGCTGCGGTTGCAGCAGCATGCCTTCGGACCAGACTACTTTATTTTTCCAACCCATGATGCCTCATTCTTTGTTAGGGACGCGGTTATTTGCCGGCGCGGCGCAGGCGCTCGACCTGCTCTTCGTAAGCTTCCGAGAATTTTTCGCCGAACAGGCGTTGCAGGTCGTCGTCGGCTTCGCGCGCGATCTCGCCATACAGTTCGACCAGACGGTCCCACAGCTTGGCCTTGCGGTGCGAGGACATCATCTTGTCCATCACGCTCGGCACGGCCAGCCGGCTCTCGATGTGGGCCGGGTCGAAGCGGTGCAGCACCCCGGCCAGCGCCGCGCGCATGCCGGCGATGACGGCCAGTTCGTGCGCCTTCAAATCGTCGAAGGCGCCGCGCATCGCCTGCACCGGCGCCATGTAGCCGGCCATGGTGTTGGTAAGCATCTGCGTCAGCGCGCTGTCCGGATTGGGGAAGAACTTGAGCGGATTGTTGGCGCTCACCGAAATCATCGTCATGTCGATACGGCTTTCCTTCTTGGTCAGCGCGCGCGCCATCAGCACGTCCATCGTGCCGGTGGTGGCCTCGCGCAGCATCGCGCCCACCGTTTCGGCCACCTGCACGCCGGAGCGGTTCAGTTGCAGGTCCGGCAGGCCGAGGCCGCGCAGCAGCGCTTGCAGGATTTCGCTATCGCTGGCGCCCTGGGACGGCGCGGACGTAGGCGCTGCGGCAATGGCGGCCGACGGTTGCGAGTAGGTCGGGGCCGGCGTCGCGGGTGGTGGTGGCGGAGGCGCCAGCACCGATGGCGGCTCGGAAGCGGCGCCAGGTTGCGGCGCCACCGCCATCGGCGGCGCGTGTGGCCCCGGCGCGGCGGCGGACGGCATCAACGCTGGCGTGGCTTCGCCAACGCCGGCCACCTGCTCGGGCGCGCGCACCGGCACCGGAGCCGGCGCCGGTACCGGAACCGGCACGACCGGCGCGACCGATGCCACCGGCGGCGGCAAGAAGTCGGCCAGCGGATCGTAATCGTCGGGGATCGCAAAGCCGCCACCGGCGCGCGCCGCCATCGCTGGCGCGGCCGCCGCCGGCCATGGCGAAGGCGCGTCGGTCGCCGGCAATCGGAACGGGACCAGCTCCGGCGAAACGTGATCGCTTTCGGCCGCGCGATATTGAGGCGCCAGATTCAGGCCAAAGTCGCCGGCGACGGCTGCCGAAGGCGGCGCCGCCGCGAACAGGTTCAGGCCCAGGGGATCGTCGTGCGCCAGGCCGGCGCCGTCGGCGGGACCGACGTCGAGGATGCGGGCGCCGGCCAGGGCGTCGAACGGCGCTGCTTGATATCCCGTCGGCGCGGCGGCCGGCGGCTGCGGATCGAAGGCCGGCAGCATCGGCGGCGCGGCCGGCGGCGGCGGTTCGAACAGCGGCAGCGCCGCGTCGTTGAGCGGCGCCGGCGGCAGCCAGTCGGCGGCCGGCGCCTCGGCCGCCATCATGCGCGCCTCCAGCTGATAGTCGCCGATGACGACGCGGTCGCCGTCGGCCAGCGCCACCTCGCGCCCCTTGCCCAGCGGGCGGTCGTTGACCACGCTCGGATTGCTGCCCACGTCCTGCAGCAGGTAGGCGCCGGCGCGGCACACCACCTGGGCGTGCGTGCGCGAGATGTATTTGCCCGGGTCGTCGAGCACCAGCAGGTTGTCGGGGCCGCGGCCGATGGCGCCGCCGGCATCGGTAAAGCGCGCCGGCGGCGTCGGCGCGACAGGCTGGTTGCGGTACGTCAGTACGGTCAGGATTAACATCGTCACTTCTTCGCTCGAGTACACATTAATTAATCTTCACTATTGCGCCGCTGATTTCCACCATCGCACCGGCCTTGGCTTCGATTTGGGCGTCGGCGGTGATGGCGATCTGCGCCGACTTGATGGTGATCTTGGCCGGCTCGATCTTGATGCTGCTGCCGCCGACCTTCAATTCGATCGACGTGGTGGCGTCGATGACGATGGTCTGGCTGGCCGTCACTTTCTGGTGACCGGTGATGTCGACGGTCTGGTCCTTGCCGATGCTCACGGTCTGGTCCTTGCCGATGGTGATCGTCTCGTTGTTGCCGACCTTGGCCTTGTGGTCGTTGCCGACGTCGAGCAGGCGGTCGTTCTTGATGGCGATGTCCTGGTCGCCCTTGTCGGCCGTCTCGAAGCCGACCTTGAGCACGTCGTTATTTTTGACCACGCGCTTGAAATCGCGCTCGGCCTGCACGTAGACCTCCTCGGCGCCCTTCTTGTCCTCGAAGCGAAACTCGTTGTAGCCTTCGCCGCCCTTTGACGAGTTGGACTTGAACGTGGATTTTGTCTGCTCGGCCGGCAACGGGTACGGCGGCATGGCGTCGGAGTTGTAGACGCAGCCGGTCACCAGCGGCCGGTCCGGATCGCCCTCGAGGAAGCTGACCACCACCTCCATGCCGACGCGCGGAAGTGTCAGCGCGCCCCAGCCCTTGCCGGCCCAGCCCTGCGCCACGCGCACCCAGCACGAGCTTTTTTCGTCGGACTTGCCCAGCCGGTCCCAGTGGAACTGCACCTTGACGCGGCCGTACTTGTCGGTCCAGATCTCCTCGCCGGCCTTGCCGACCACGATGGCCGTCTGCGGGCCCTGCACGCAAGGCTTGGGCGCCACCGCCACCGGGCGGAAGGCCAACGCGCTGCCGATCGCGCCGAGCGTCACCTGGAACTCCATCGCGCCGGCGCCGCCGCCGCGATAGTCGACACCCTTGAGCGTATAGGCGGCGTCGGTGACGAGGTAGCTGCGGTTTTGATCGTCGCGCGGATGCTCGGCCAGCGTAAACAGGCCCCCCGTGTGGAGCGCGCGCGCGGTGCTGGTGGCGTCGATGCGTTCGCACTGGCCGTGCCGCTGCTCCATGCGCGCGCGCGCCAGCGCCGTGCCGTGGTCGGCCTGCGCGTAGCCGCCCGGATAATCGAACATCTCCAAGCCGGACGGGCCGAACGCGGGCGCGATGGACGATTTGACGAGCAGTCCGCCGCCCACGCTGCCGGCCGCCTTTTCGAAATCGAAGTCGTTGAGGCTAAAGCGGCCCGGTTCGATCTGGCCCGAGGCCGACCAGTCGAACACCACGTGGTCGTCGTCGAGCAGCATGGGTTTTGTGTCGGTGTATTTCAAAGGCCCGCAGTCGATCGGCAAGTGGGCGCCGGGCGAATCGGCCAGCACCATCGTGTGCTTGTCCGCCTCGTGGCTGAAGTAGAAATAGATGCCGGCCTGCTCCAGCAGGCGGCAGACGAAGTTGAAGTCCGTCTCGCGGTACTGGACACAATACGCCAGCGGCGCGTAAGTGCCGTCGAGGGCGTTGGAGATCGCCACCAGACCGCCGTAGGCGCCGTCGCCGCAGACCTGGGCGACGATGTCGGGCACCGACAGTTCCTGGAAGATGCGGCAGTTCGACGCCCGCGTCAGCAACCATAGCCAGGGATGGACGACGGCCTCGTACGAGGCCGCGTCGCCGCTCCAGCCGTTGGTGCGGAAGCAGGTCACGACGCCGTGGAAGTGGCGTTGGGCACCGTCGCCCAGCTCGACGTGCACGGCCATCGGTTTGCCCAGCACGTCGCCGATGGCGATGTCGCTGGTCAGGCTGATGAGCTGGACGCGATACTCCGACAGGCGGCCGAGCTGCTCGCTGCCGCTCATGGAACGGAACAGCAGCGTGTCGTCCGCCAGCGCGGAGGTGACCGATATGTCGCGGTTGGCTTGCAATGGGGGCATCGGTGGCTATCTTTCGTGTTCAGGGAATCATGGTCTTGGCGGTGCCGGGCGTGCTGAAGGCGATCGCACCGCCCCAGGAGCACAGGCATTTGGCGACGTTGTCGAGCGCCGGCATATTGGCGATCAGCACCGTCGGCGCGCCTGCCACCCACGGCGCCATCGTCATCGGAACGCATGGCATCGGCGTGAGCACGCCCATCGCCGCCGCCGTGGCAGCGGCCACCATCGGATTGGCCGGCGACTTGCACACGCCGAAGGGCATGATGTTGACCATGGGTTTGTGGTCCATGATGTTGGCCGCCGGCGGCCCCTCGCACAGCACCCGGTTGGCCGGCAGCACCACCAGCGACGACGGCGCCGCGCCGAAACTGCAGGTCATCATCGCCCCCATCGACACTTGGTTCGGCATATTCGTTCTCCTGTGCCGAGGGGCACGTTTTTTTGTGTGGTGAGCATGGGGGACGGCGCACATCGGCGCCACGTTTTGCTTTAAGCTGGCGGCATTGTCCCGACAGGAAAAGACCGCATGAAAAAGACCGCGCGCCGCGCCCGCCCTTCCCCGCTCGACGCCGCGCTGCGGCTGGCCATCGCCGACCACCAGGGCGGCCAGCCCGCCGCGGCCGAGCGCCGCTACCGCGCGCTGCTGGCGGCCGCGCCCGACCATCCGGACGCGCTGCACTATCTCGGCGTGCTGCTGCACCAGCAGGGACGCGGCGACGGTGCGATGGCGCTGATCGAGCGCGCGCTGGCGATCGCGCCCGACTACGTCGACGCCCGCAACAACCTGGGCAACCTGCAGAAGGAACGCGGACTGCACGCGGCGGCGGCCGCCAGCTACGGCGCCGTGCTGGCGGCGCGTCCCGACTTCGCGCCGGCGTGGAACAACCTTGGCGTGGTGCTCAAGGCGCAGGGACGCGGCGCCGAGGCGGCCGGCGCCTACCGCCGCTGCCTGGCGCTGCAGCCGGATTACGCCGAATGCTGGGCCAACCTGGGCAACGCGCTGCGCGCGCTGGGCGAAACGCAGGACGCGATGGCAGCCTATCGCCGCGCGATCGAGCTCTCGCCGCACAGCGTCGACGCCCACCACAACCTGGGCCAGGCGCTCGTCGCCGGCGGCCGCCACGCCGAGGCGCTCGAGGTCTACCGGCGCTGGCAGGAGCGGCAACCGGACAACCCGGCCATCGCCCACATGATCGCGGCGGTGGCCGGCGGCGCGGCGCCGGCGCGCGCCAGCGACGGCTATGTGCAAAGCACCTTCGACCGCTTCGCCAGCACCTTCGACGACGTGTTGAGCGGCCTCGAATACCGGGCGCCGGCGCTGTGCGGCGCCATCGTGGCCGAACTGGCCGGCGCCCCGCGCGCGCTGCTCGACGTGCTCGATGCCGGCTGCGGCACCGGCCTGTGCGCGCCGATCCTGCTGCCGTACGCGCGCGCGCTCGACGGCGTCGACCTGTCGCCCAAGATGCTCGAGAAGGCCGCGCAGCGCGGCGGCTACCGCCGGCTCGACGCCGCCGAGCTGACCGCCTGGCTGGCCGCCCACCCGCACTGCTACGATTTGGTGGTGTCGGCCGACACGCTGTGCTACTTCGGCGCGCTGGACGCCGTCGCCGCGGCCGTCGCGACGGCGCTGCGCCCGGGCGGGCATCTGGTGTTCACGCTCGAGGAATTGGCCGAAGCGGGCGGCGCCGGCGAAGCCGCGCCGTACCACCTCAACCCGCACGGGCGCTACAGCCACACCGAGCGCCACGCGCGCGAGGCGCTGGCCAGGGCCGGATTGACCGTGCTGTCGGTGCGGCGCGACGTGCTGCGCACCGAACTCAATGTGCCGGTGGCCGGGCTGGCGCTGGCGGCGAGGCGTTGAGCGTGGCCGCTTCATGGCCGGGTTCCCGCCGAGATGCGCTCGACGCCGGCTTCGCGCAGCAGCGCACGGGCGTTTATGGCGTTGTCCAGTCCCGGTTCGGCGCGGCGCCAGTGGTCCTGCTTGCGGCGCAGCACCAGCACCACCTGCACCGGCTCGGCGGCGCGCAACGCCACCTGCAAGCGCGCCAGCGGCTCGCAGTGAAAGCGGTTGCAGATGTCGCTGCGCATCTCGCGCGGCAAGGCGCAACCATTACCGGTGTGGTTGATGCAGGAGCGCTCTTGCGGCGCCGCCGGGACGCGCTCCAGATAGGCGGCCACCACCTCGTCGGCCGCCAGCCGCGGCCAGGCATCCATGAAGCGGCGCATGGTCGCGGCGCTCAGGTAGGCCTGCTCGCCGCCCTTGGTGCAGCATCCGCCGCCGCACAGCGCGCATAGCTGCCCGGGCATGGACGACACCGTCGTCGGCGTGCCAACGACGGTGTCGCCGGACCCGCCGCCGGCGATGGCGCGGGGCACATCCGCCAGCGACGGCAACGCGCACGCTTGTGCGGCCATCTGCTGCAGATGGGACCGATAACGCTGGTAGCGCCCGGCCGATAAAGTCCGCGCGCGTCGTGGCCCCGTCGGCAGCAGCAACTGTAACGCCTCGCCAGGGCCGGCGCCCAACCGGGCGCGCAGGGCGCGCCATCCGGCGGCGTTCTCCGCGCCTTCGCTCAGTTCCTTGCGCGCCTTGGCGGCGGCAAGCGCCGCCATCTCGCGCCGGTGACGGGCTTGCAAGGCAAGATAATATTGAAACCCCGGTTCGCCCATCTGCCCGCGGCGGCTCACCACCATCCGGCAGGCGACGGCCTGGCAGCTGCGGTAAGGATTGTCCAGAGGCTCGCCTGTCCGGAGCGCCGGCGGCAAGGCGGCGGCGCACACCACGCAGCAACTGGCGGCTTTCATTGGCATTGTTTTCATGTCGACACGGTTCTTCACTCCAGCCCCGTCACCGGTTGTACCACTCGGGAACGATCACGCGGCGGCCGTCTGGAGGCACGAAGCGGGCGTATGCGGCGCCCACGCGGTTCGGCTTGGCCTGCGACCATTCCAGCGTCCACGCGCTCGACAGCGTTACGTGTATGCCCTCGCGGTCACAGTAGTTGATCAAGGCCCTGAAGTCGGTATCGTCGGTGATGCCGATGTAGTTGCCGCGCGGCGTGAAGGCGATCACCGGCAAGTCCGCGTCGTCCAGATAGGGACGCGCGGCCTCGTCGCTGTGCCACAAGACCTGGTTGCCGACGAGGGAATTAACCAACTGGCACACCCGGTAGATGCGCGGCGTGATGTTACCGAGTTTCGTACCCTGCATACCGCGGGCGGTCGCCGCGAAATTGCGCTCCAGATCGTCGATGTTCTTGCCCTGCGACGCGAACCCGCGGTCGCCGGGCGCGCCGGCCAGTCCGCGCACCGTGCCGAGCGGCCGGTGGTCGTCTCCGAAAGCGCTGGCATCGTAGGGGTTACGGTTCGGTTCGTTCGTGTAGGGATGTCGCCGGTAATTCCCGGAGAACGCCCAGACGGCGAACAGGTCGTAATCGCCGGTGATGGCGTTCAGATAATGCGGCCGTTGCGAACGCCGGTGCTCGATCGGATTGGTCAGCGCCAGCATGGCCTCATATTCGGCGCCCAGGGTCGGATGAAAAATGCGCGCGCTGCTACCCACCTCCTGGCGGAAGGCCCGTGCGGCCGGGTTGCGGCCAACCTGCTCATAGTTAAAGAAAACGTACCACAGCGCGGGATTGTGGTCGCTGCGCAGCAGCGTGAAGTTAAAACAGAGCGGCGTGTCGCCGTGCCTGGCGGTGCCGTCGAAACGTTTGTCGGACGTGTGCACCAGCGCGATCCTGCCGGCTTTGCGCAGCCAGGCGATGCGCTCGGACGAGATGACCAGCGGCGTGACCGAGGCCTTCCAGCCCTGCCCCTCGTGATCGAGGTCGATCGCCTCGCTGTGCTTGTCCCGATTGAACGACGCGCGCGCCTCGCCGTACTTGTTCAAGCGCGGGTCGCGCAACACGAAGCCGGCCATCGGCCCCCAGTCGCAGGACTTGCCGTGGATACGGTAACCCTTGGTGTCATAGCCCTCGTCGAGCAAGCCGTGGCAGGTCGGACCGGTGGCCCGCACGATGATCACCACCTGCTGCTCGCGCGCCACCTTGATGAACGCGTCCTTGTGCCAGTAGGGCATGCCGATGACGTGTTCCAGAAATCCCATGTCGTTGAAGTTCATCGTTACTCTCCCGCCTTGCGGCCCATCATCCAGCGACGGCCTCGACCACGCCGATCGCGGTGCTCTTGATACGGCTCTTCAGCGTGGCGGAGCACTCGGCGGCCACGCCGTCGTTGCGGGCCACCGTCAACGAATGCTGGATCATCAAATCCTCCGAGCGCAGCTTCAGGTGGTCCTGTCGCACAAACTCCCTGGCCCACCGCTTGACGTCGTTGAAGATGCCGTAGCTGCGCTCGAGTTGCTGGGTCGACATCTCGGTGCCATCGGTCCCCACCAGGGTCAGGAAGCCGAAATAGCTGCCCGTATAAGGCATCGACATGCAGTAGGCCGACAGGATCGGCAAGTCCGCGAGCGCGGCGACGAACCAATCCTGGAACGCGTCCGGCCGCGTATGAATGGCCGTGCCCGCCGGTTTCTTGATTTCGAGCTTGGCGAAGGCGATCAACGCCGCCATCTTGGCGCGGTCCTTCAAGCGCGTGTAGATGCCGGTGACAAATTCATAGATGCTGGCGAGCACACCGCAAATGGAGCCGGCGATCGGATTGGCGACGCCGACGGCGGTGATCAGGGTTTGCTTGACCGCCGTCTCGATGCCTTCCCAACCCTTGTCCTTGATCTGGTCGCGCACCGATTCGACGATCAACTTCGGATTGCCGCCGGCGATGGCCATGTCGCGCGAGCTGTAGACGGCCACGGCGGCGCGTCCCGCTTGCACCAGGCCGCCGAGTATCTCCTTGGCGGCGCTCAGGTTCTGCAACAATCCCCCCAGTGCGGCCTTGAGCAGTCCGGGTAGTTGCTGGCTGATGTAGCCGACCGCGTCGGCACCATAATCGAGCAGCGCGCCGGGCAGCTTCTTCAAATACTCGACGATCACGTCCGCCAGTTTTTTCAGGAAGCCGTCGCTGGTGTCCGGGCCTTGCCGTCCGTGGACGATGTTGCCGACCGAAGCCGATCCCGCGCCGCGCACCGAGTCGACCAGTTCGTGCATGTCGCTGCCGAGGTCGGTGGCGTCGTTCAGGATGGAGCCGGCCGTCGCGGGCATGCCGGCGACGGTGCAGGCGGACAGCCAATAGACGACGTTGCGGCGCAACGTAGCCGCCACCTCGGCGTCCTGGCGGACAACGACCGGATGCGGGAAACGGATCGCCAGCTCGGCGGCAAGCCGGTCGAAGGCCCCCGACTTGTTGCGGGTGTGCTCGCGCCACTTGGCCCCCTCGGCCTTTTTCCATTGGTCGAAGGCGATCCGGATATCGTTCGAATACCAATCCTGCGCGTAGGCGGTGACGGCAAGCTGATAGCTCAACACGGCTTTGTCGATGGCGCCCAACTCCTTGCCGCGCCAGCCGGTGGCGCTGGTGCTGGAGAGCCATTCCTTGTGGCTGGCAATGCGCAGTATGTCGCGTGTTGAACTGGCTGCGACTGCGGTGGCGCTGCGTGCGCGGACGGGACTATTCATTGGGTTTCCTGTGTAGAAGGGGGTCATACGGTGCGGCCCGGTCGCGACCACACGCGATCACGGTCTAAATTTCTTTCGCATTTTTTGATAGAAAATCCGCCAGTTATCGGCGTTTCGATAGTGTTCCCCGCGAGCGAGCTCTTTGAGCCGTTCATGTCCGATCCAGGTTGACGTGTCGTAGGCGATGTCCCGGGTTCCCAGGACGAAATGTGTCGCCTCGTGAAGCATCACACCCGACAGTACCTGGTCGGTAAGGCAAAACGCCTTCGGGGCGATGCGAATCCCGGCGTCCGCGCCAAGGCTGATGCCGTCGACCGTCGCATGGCCGAATGCCATAAATAACAGCAAACCGTGCTTGCCCGGCGATTCCATGCCGGTGTAGGACCATTTGGCGTCATTTTTAGGATCCTGGAAGAAATCGATCAAGTTTTTCAAGTCGATTCCCAACGATTCAACAACCTGCTCATTCGGTCTTAAATACTTGCTGACCTGGCGGTCGTAATATTCACGGAGGCCGTTGCTGGGTTCTTTTCTAATTTTATCGATCCGCTTCAAATCCTCCCCTATCTCCTTGTGCAGCCGCTTAAAGCGCGACGTATGCGGACAATTGGCCAGGCCAATCGACGCGATCGAGACCGGCACGGCTGCGGCCAGAGCAAATGGAAGCGCTACGATCCCCACCGCCACACTGCCTATCGCTCGTCCCACGGATTTAGCTGTCGCCATGATTTATCCCAGTTCGTTCAAAATGTTAATACCAAGCAGTAAAGGTGGTCGGGCATGGCAAAGGCGGCGACCTGCCCGGCATATGTTGGCTGTTCAATTTGCCAAGGGCTCCGCCACGCCCTTATCTCCGAATTGATACCTCAATTTATTGTCCAACACGCTCACCTGCACCGCCGCCACCGCGGCGCCCTCCATCATCCGGTTGAGAAACTCCCTCGAGATATCCGGCAGCATGGTGTTGGTCAAAATCGCATCGATCATGCGCCCGCCGGACTCGCCCTCGGTGCAGCGCGACACCACCAGCTTGACCACGTCGTCGGTGTACACGAACGGGATCTTGTAGCGCGCCTCGACCCGCTTCTTGATGCGGTTCAGTTGCAGCTTGACGATCGAGCCGAGCATCTGGTCCGACAGCGGGTAGTAGGGGATCGTCACCAGGCGCCCCAGCAGCGCCGGCGGGAACACCTTGAGCAGCGGCGCGCGCAGCGCCTTGGCCATGCCTTCCGGGTCGGGCATCAGCTCCGGGTCCTGGCACAGGCCGGCGATCAGGTCGGTGCCGGCGTTGGTCGTCAGGATGATCAGGGTGTTCTTGAAGTCGATGAAGCGCCCTTCGCCGTCCTCCATGAAGCCCTTGTCGAACACCTGGAAGAACATCTCGTGCACGTCCGGATGGGCTTTTTCGACCTCGTCGAGCAGCACCACCGAATACGGCTTGCGGCGCACGGCCTCGGTCAGCACGCCGCCCTCGCCGTAGCCGACATAGCCCGGCGGCGCGCCCTTGAGCGTCGACACCGTGTGCGCCTCCTGGTACTCGCTCATGTTGATGGTGATGAGGTTTTGCTCGCCGCCGTACAAGGCCTCGGCCAGCGCCAGCGCGGTCTCGGTCTTGCCCACGCCGGAGGTGCCGGCCAGCATGAACACGCCGATCGGCTTGCTCGGGTTGTCGAGGCCGGCGCGCGAGGTCTGGATGCGCTTGGCGATCATCTCCATCGCGTGGTCCTGGCCGATGACGCGCCTGGCCAGCGAGGCGGCGATATTCAAGATCGTTTCCATCTCGTTTTTGGCCATGCGGCCGACCGGGATGCCGGTCCAGTCGCCCACCACGGCGGCAACGGCCTGATAGTCCACCGTCGGCAGGATCAGCGGGGTTTCGCCCTGCAGCGCCGTCAGCTTCGCCTGCACCTCCCGCAGCTGCGCCTTGAGGTCGTCGCGCTGGCCGTCGCTCAACGCGGCGGCGGGCGCCGCGCCGCCGGCCGCCGCCTCGAGCTCGCTGCCGGTCCCTTCGACCGGCCGGGCGCCGTCGCGCAACCTGGCGCGCAGCGACAACAACTGGTCGACCAGGGCCCGCTCGTCGTTCCAGCGCGTCTCCAGGCCGGCCAGGCGTTCGCGTTCGGCCGCCAGCAGCCCGTTGGCGTCGGCGCCACGCCTGCCGGTGTCGATGCCGATCGCGCCCTCGCGGCCGATGATGCCCAGTTCGACCTCCAGCGCCTCGATGCGCTTGCGGCTGTCGTCCACCTCGGCCGGCGTGGCGTGCAGGCTGACGGCCACGCGCGCGCAGGCGGTGTCGATCAAGCTCACCGATTTGTCGGGCAGCTGGCGCGCCGGGATGTAGCGGTGGCTCAGCTTGACGGCCGCCTCCAGCGCCTCGTCGAGGATTTGCACCTTGTGGTGCCGTTCCATCGTCGAGGCGACGCCGCGCATCATCAGGATGGCGCGCTCCTCGCTCGGTTCGTCGACCTGGATGGCCTGGAAGCGGCGCGTCAACGCCGGGTCCTTTTCGATGTGCTTCTTGTACTCGGCGAAGGTGGTGGCGCCGATGGTGCGCAGGGTGCCGCGCGCCAACGCCGGTTTCAGCAGATTGGCGGCGTCGCCGGTGCCGGCCGCGCCGCCGGCGCCGACCAGCGTGTGCGTCTCGTCGATGAACAGGATGATCGGCGTGGCGCTGGCCTGCACCTCGTCGATGACCGAGCGCAGGCGCTGTTCGAACTCGCCCTTCATGCTGGCGCCGGCCTGCAGCAGGCCCACGTCCAACGTGAGCAACCGCACGTCCTTGAGCGCCGGCGGCACGTCGCCGCGCGCGATGCGCTGGGCGAAGCCTTCGACCACGGCGGTCTTGCCGACGCCGGCCTCGCCGATCATGATCGGGTTGTTCTGGCGCCGCCGCATCAGGATGTCGACCATCTGGCGGATCTCGTCGTCACGCCCGACGATGGGATCCATCCTGCCGCCGCGCGCCTGCTCGGTCAGGTCGACGGTGAATTTCTGCAGCGCCTCCTGCTTGCCCATCGCCGCCGGGGCGATGGCGCCGGACGCCTCGCCCGGCGCGGCGCCGCCGCTAAAGCCGTCGGTGGCGGCCATCTTCGCCTCCGGCGATTCGCCCAGCAGGCTGGCGAAATTGTCGCTCAGGTGCTCAAGCTTGACCTTTTCGAATTGCTTCGACATGCCGTACAGGGCGTTGCGCAGGCCGGCCGTCTTCAACAGGCCGACGATCAGATGCCCCGAGCGCACCTGCGATTCGCCAAACATCAAGGTGCCGTACACCCAGGCGCGCTCGACCGATTCCTCCAGCTGCGACGACAGGTCGGTGACCGAGGTCGAGCCGCGCGGCAGGCGGTCGAGCGCGGCCGTCAGGTCGCGCGCCAGCCCGGCCGGATCCAGTTCGTAGTGGCGCACGATGCGCACCAGGTCGGAATCGTGCAGTTGCAGGATCTGATGCATCCAGTGCACCAGCTCCACATACGGATTGCCGCGCAGCTTGCAGAACACGGTGCTGCTCTCGATCGCCCGATAGCACAGGCCGTTGAGTTTTCCAAACAATGCTACACGACTGATGTCGGCCATGACGTTCCCTTTTTGATGTTCTAGGCGGTGGCGCGGCCATCGCGGCCGACCGGGTTGATAAGCATTTGGTCCGGGTCGCGCGCGGCCGGCACGCTGGCCAGCCAGCTGCTCCAGCCGATCCGCGCGCCGCCGCCGAGGCGCAGCGCCGGCCGCTGTTCTTTTTTCAGCACCAGCCGCACGTCCCAGTCGAGCGCCAGGCCGACATACGTGCGCACCCACGCCAGCAGACGCGCCATGCTGGCGCCGCCGGGCATGAAGCGCTGGTAGTCGGCATGGTCGAGCGGACCGATGACGATGCGGAATTTGTGCTGGCAGTCCCAGACGCTGCGGCCGAGCACCAGCGAGCCGCCGAGGCGGTTGCCGTCCTCGATCCGGCCGAGGCGGCTCTGCACCTCCGCCGGCAGGCGCATCCAGCGGCCGGAGAATTGCTCGAGCCGCACCGGCAGCTGGAAGTACGCGCGCAGGATCGTCACCAGGCCCGACGCCGGCCGCGCCTGGTTGGCCAACAGCCCGGCGAAATGCAGCTTGGCGAAGTCGCCGATGTCGTCGCGCGCGCGCAGCGCCGGCGCGCCGATGCCGAACATGCTGCCAACGAAGGTGGAAAAGCGGTCGCCGTCCTCGCGATCGAGGCTGATGACCGGCTCGGCGCTGGCGCGCGCGCGGTAGAACAGGGCCAGCATGCGGTGGTGGAACACGTCGAGGAAGGCCAGCATGGTGGCGTCGCCGCCGTGGCGCAGGCGGTCGCGCACGTATTCGGTGATGTGCAGCGGCATCGGCCCGTTGGCGCCGAGCAGGCCGAAGAAGTTCACCGCCAGCCGCGCCCTGCCCGCGCCGTCGGCGCGCTTGAAGCGCGCCAGCGCGCTGGCGTGGAACACCAGCGCCGGGTCTTGGCCGAGGCGTACCGCCTCGTCGCGCGGGCGCAGCGCGGTGCCGATGCGCGGCAGTGTCGGATGGGCGTTCTCGAGCAAGCGCAGCACCTGGAAAAAATCCATGCGCGCGGCCTGGCGCTCGAGCATCTCGTCGACTTCTACAGGATCGCGCATACGCCCTCCCTGGCGGTCCAGCGCATGATCTCGCCCCGGGCGACGGTGCGGATCACCGTTTCCGTGAACGCGTTGATCGATACGTATTGGGCGAAAAATTCGCTCAGCACGGCGCCCAGCACGAAGGCGCCGCTGCCTTCGAAGGCGGCGTCGTCGAGCGTGACGACGATCTCCAAGCCGCGCCCCATCGTGATCGGGCCGGGCGACGGCATGCGCCGCGTGATGCCGCGCGAGGCGATCGCGCGCACGCCCTCGACCTGGCGCTGCGCGTTCAGGTCGGCCGGGTGGCAATACAGCGAGAGCATCTCGCGCAGCGCTACGGCGCCCTGCGCCGGGTCGCTGTCGAGCAGCGAGAGGTAATTGAGCGATAACTGGTTGAGCAGCCGCCAGGCGACGCTGCCCTCGGCGAACGATGCATGCGGCGCGCTGGGACCGGCCAGGCAGCGCACCGCCGCCACCGGCGCGCCGTCGTCGAGGTTGAAGTCGGTCTTGCCGACGCCGATCGCCATCGACAGCGGCAGGTCGCGGTTGGTGCACCAGACCGACAGGCCCAGCTGGCGCAGCCCGGCGCTGTACGGCGCCTCGGCGGCGTCGACGATGGCGATGAAGGCCTCGCTGCCGATGTAGCTCGAGCGCGGACCGTCGCGCCGCTGCGCTTGCGACAGCTGGCGCCGCTCGCGGCGGATCTGGAAGAACGCCCGTCCCTGGTGCGGCGCGCCGAGGTCCTTGGCCGCGTAGAACGGCTGGAACGATTGCTCCGAGCCGGCGCCGGTGCCGTAGCCGGTGACCGCCTCGATCTGGTACACCTCGTAGTCCATCGGCCGCGTGCGGTCGACCAGCACGTGGTATTCGAGCTGCTCGCCGCTGACGTTGATGCGGTCGGCGCGGCGCTGGAACAGGTTGACGACGGGCGTGCAGTGCAGCGCGAAATTGGCGGCGTCGAGTGTCTTTTCGAGCTGGGCGTCGGCGCGGTTGAGCAGGATGGTGATCTCGACCTCGTGCCCGGCGCATTCGCGCAGCGCGGCGCCCAGCCCGGACAGCTCGATGAACTGGAAGCGCTGCGGAAAGGCGAAATATTCCTGCAGCAGCCGGTAGCCGCGGAAGCTGCGCCGGCCGCTGGGCAGCAACGATTCGTCCTCGTCGAAACCGAGCGGCCGCAGGCTCTTCTTCGGCAGCAGCCGGTGCCAGGCGGCGGGCCGCCCCACCGGCGTGACGAGCACGCCCTCGACGCCGGCCAGCAGCGCCTCGTAGATGCGCACCGGCAGCTCGTCGGCGCCGCGCAGATGCAGTTGCAGCGTATCGAGCGGCAAATCGCGGAAGGCGGCGCCGCTGCTGCGCAGGCGCAGCCGCACGCCGGCCTTGACCGCCGCCGGCAGCGTCGCGTTGAGCCCGGGCTGGGCGCCGGCGTGGGTGGCGAACCTGGCCTCGACCAGTTCGATCGGCCACAACGTCAGCGCCCGCGCGGTGCGGTATTCGCAGGCGGTGTCGTCGCCCTTGCCCAGCACGCTGCGCATGGCGCTGCCGCGCGGCACCGCAAAGCCCGTCTGCAAGGCCGGATTGCTCAAGTCCGGCTGCAGCTGCACCACCGCCATCGACGGCGTCGGCGCCAGCAAATGCGGGTACACCAGCTCGGAGAGGTGTTGCGTGAAGCGGGGAAACTCGGCGTCGAGCTTCATCTGCACGCGCGCGGCCAGGAAGCTGAAGCCTTCGAGCAGGCGTTCGACATACGGATCGGCGCACTCGAAGGCGTCCAGGCCGAGGCGGCCGGCGATCTTCGGGTAGGCCTGGGCGAACTCGCCGCCGACCTCGCGCAGGTGTTGCAGCTCCTGGCTGTAGTAGCGGAGGAAGCGCGGATTCATGCGACGTTCCTGCCGTTGAGTTCGGTGATCAGCACGGCGCCGCGTTCAAGGTCGAGCTCGGTCTTGAGGTAGAGCCGCTCCGGATAGGGCTGGGCCCACATGTCGGCCTCGATGTCGAACGTGAGCGTGTTCTTTTCCGTCGTGCTCAGGCGCGCCTTGACGGTGACGGTGGCGCGTATCAGCCGCGGCTCGAAGTCCCAGATGGCCTGGCGGATGCCGCGCTCGAGCTGGGCGACGTTCAGGCCGCTGACGGCGTTGCCCGACATGACCGGGATGCCATAGTTGAGCACGGAATTGGCCACGTGCGGCAACCTGGCCGATTCCACCACCGACAGCAAGTTGGTGGTATTGAGCAACCAGGCCAGGTCGCGCAGCACGCCCTCGCGCAAGGTGCGCAGCGACAGCACGCGCCGCTCGCGCGACTCGCTGCTGTGCTGCGGCTCGTCGTCGGTCAGACGGTCGAGCAAGCCGGGCTGCAGCCGCTCGCGGGGCGCCAGCTCAGCCATGGGCCGGCTCCGCCGACGGCGCCGGCGCGCCGGCGGTGGCGTCCTGGCCGGCGTCGTCGCCGGCCTCGTCGCCGCTATCGGTGTCGAAGGTGATCACGCGCGCATCGAGCAGCGCGTAATCGTCGACGTCGGTGGCAAACATGCGCTGGCCGATACCGGCCTGGCCGTGCGCGCCGAGCGGCAGCCAGTCGGTGCGGCGCGCCAGCAACAGGGCGTCGTCGCCAGCGGCGATGGTGCCGCTGTAGCGGGTGGGAATCAGGCCCACCGTTTGCGCGCCGTTGCTCCAGGTGAAGGACGCGGCGCTCCAGACGGCGTCGCGCAGGTCGGCCGGCGGGTCGAGTTCGATGCGGCTGATGCGACACAGCGGTATCCAGAAATAGCGGCCGTTGACGATCGCCTCGAGCACCGGGCCGAGCCGGCGGTCGGCGTCGGCCATCCAGGCGAACGGCACGCCGTCGATCGTGCCGGATGTGGCCGGCGCGGCCGCGAGCGCCTCGGCGCGGGCGGCCTCCGCGCGGGCCGGATCGGTCTGGTCGTGTTGCAGGGCGCCGACCAGTTGCGCCAGCCACGGCTGCGGCCGGCCGAAGATCAGCGGCGCG
This sequence comes from uncultured Duganella sp., assembly GCA_963513825.1. Classification (GTDB taxonomy): domain Bacteria; phylum Pseudomonadota; class Gammaproteobacteria; order Burkholderiales; family Burkholderiaceae_D; genus Rugamonas. Next base: position 236,462 of record CAUPRW010000002.1, on the reverse strand, counting down.
CGCTTGCCGGCGAAGATGTCGGCGCGCAGCGCCTCGCACTGGATGGCCTCGCGGTAGGTCTGCACCATCGGCAGCGCCGCGGCGTCGAGCTCGCCGGCCACGTTGAGCTGGGTCAGCGCGCGCGTCCAGTCGCCGCGCACGCACAGCAACTGGAACAGGAACACGCGCAGCCTGGCGTCGGCGGCGTTGTTGCGCACCGCGTCCTGCAGCGCGGTTAGCGCGGCGGCCAGGTTTCCCTCTTTGATGTGCTGTTGCGCGGTCATGGCTGGCTCCCCGCCGTCATGCGGCGGCGACAATAAGGGGTGGAACGGATCGGGGCGCTTGCCGCGGGGTTGGTCGGTCGGCGGCAAGCGGTGCTGCGGTGGCGCTTACTTGACTTCGCCGTGGTTCTCGGCGATGTCCCAGCTAAAGGTCTTGTCGCCGGCCACGGTGCCCTTGGCGTCCTGCGGCGTGTAGGCGAAGCTGACCTTGGCGAAGTTGAGCGTGACGTTTTCGGTCAGGCGGTCCTCGCCGCCGCTGCCGCCGGTCGACACCGACGTCACCAGCACCTCTTTCATGGTGATGGTGATGTACTTGTTCTGGCCCTCGCCGGCCTTGCGCGCGATCAGCACGCACTCGGGCACGTGGGTACCCTTGGCCAGCGCGTGCATCAGCGCGTTGCTCGAGCTGTCGACGTACTTGGTGAACGACAGGTCCTGGAAGTTGGCCTTGCCGGCGCCGCCGCCGGTGCCCATGTGGGTGGTGCCGGACTGGCTCATGCCCCAGCTCCAGGCCAGCACGTCGATGTCGCCCTTCGGACCCTGGACTTTGTCGCGCGATTCGCCCTTGATGTTGGCGCCCATGTTGATGTACATATCTAATGCCATGCTCTTCTCCTGTGATGCCGGTCCTCGCCGGACCGGCGTTGATGAACGTTGAAACCGTGATTAACCCTTGGCCGAAGGCAATTTCGACACCAGCCGCAGCGACACCGTCAAGCCCTCCAGCTGGTAGTGCGGCCGCAGGAAGAATTTCGAGGTGTAGTAGCCTGGATTGCCCTCGACCTCCTCCAGCACCACCTCGGCCGCCGCCAGCGGCTTGCGCGCCTTGGTCGTTTCGCTCGAGCTGGCCGGATCGCCGTCGACGTACTGCATGATCCACTTGGTCAGCCAGCGTTCCATGTCGTCGCGCTCCTTGAACGAGCCGATCTTGTCGCGCACGATGCATTTGAGGTAGTGCGCGAAGCGGCAGGTGGCGAACAGGTACGGCAGGCGCGCCGCCAGGTTGGCGTTGGCGCTGGCGTCCGGGTCGTCGTACTCGGCCGGCTTGTGCAGCGACTGGGCGCCGATGAAGGCGGCGAAGTCGGTGTTCTTCTTGTGCACCAGCGGCATGAAGCCGTTGGCGGCGAGCTCGGCCTCGCGGCGGTCGCTGATGGCGATCTCGGTCGGGCACTGCATGTCGACGCCGCCGTCGTCGGTCGGGAACGAGTGCACCGGCAAGCCCTCGACGGCGCCGCCGGACTCGATGCCGCGGATGCGCGAGCACCAGCCGTATTCCTTGAACGAGCGGTTGATGTTGACCGCCATCGCGTAGGCGGCGTTGGCCCAGGTGTAGTTCTTGCTGCCGGCGGCCGAGGTGTCCTCCTCGAAATCGAAGGCCTCGACCGGGTCGGTCTTGGCGCCGTACGGCTGGCGCGCCAAAAAGCGCGGCATGGCCAGGCCGACGTAGCGCGAATCCTCGGACTCGCGGAACGAGCGCCAGGCGGCGTGTTCCGGGGTCTGGAAGATCTTGGTCAGGTCGCGCGGATTGGCCAGCTCCTGCCACGACTCCATCAGCATCACCGACGGCGCGGCGGCGGCGATGAACGGCGCGTGGGCGGCGGCGGCCACCTTGGCCATGCTCGAGAGCAGCTCGACGTCGGGCGCGCCGTTGTCGAAGTAGTAGTCGGCGACGATGGCGCCGAACGGCTCGCCGCCGAACTGGCCGAACTCCTCCTCGTACATCTTCTTGAAGATCGGGCTCTGGTCCCAAGCCGTGCCCTTGAACTTCTTGAGCGTCTTGCCCAGCTCGTTTTTGGAGATGTTCATGACGCGGATCTTGAGCGTCTCGTCGGTTTCGGTGTTGTTGACCAGGTGGTGCAGGCCGCGCCAGGCGCCCTCGACGGCCTGGAACTCGGGCGTGTGCAGGATCAGGTTGATCTGTTCGCTCAGTTTCTGGTCGAGCGCGGCGATCAGGCCCTCGATCGTGGCGAGCACGTCGCCCGAGACGAGGTTGCTGCCGGCGAGCGCTTGCTCGGCCAGCGTGCGCACGGCGTTCTCGACCGATTCCTTGGCCTTGTCCGACTGCGGTTTGAATTCCTTTTGCAACAGGCTGCCGAAGTCGCTCATTTCGAGCGCGCCGCCTGCCTGTTCCGATTGTGCCAATTGTTCAGCCATAGTGTTTCTCCGGGGCGGTCAGATTATTCTTGCGGTTTCGGCGCGGACGTGAGCGCCTGCATCAGCGCCGGCTCGGCCAGCAGCTTGGCGATCAAGTCCTCGGCGCCGGTCTTGCCGTCCATATAGGTCAGCAGGTTCGACAGCTGGCCGCGCGCCTCGAGCAGCTTGCTCAGCGGCGCGACCTTGCGGGCGATGGCCGCCGGCGTGAAGTCGTCCATGTTCTCGAACGTCATTTCGACGCTCAGGTTGCCCTCGCCGGTGAGCGTGTTGGGCACCTGCACCGCCACGCGCGGCTTCATCGCCTTGAGGCGCTCGTCGAAGTTGTCGACGTCGATCTCGAGGAACTTGCGCTCGGCCACGGGCGCGAGCGGGTCGGCCGGCTGGCCCGACAGGTCGGCCAGCACGCCCATCACGAACGGCAGCTGCACCTTCTTCTCGGCGCCGTAGACCTCGACGTCGTACTCGATCTGCACCCGCGGGGCGCGGTTGCGCGCGATAAATTTCTGACTACTCTCTTTGGCCACGATACTTCCTCCATGATTAACAACACGATGGCCGCCCGGCGGGACCGCGCCCTCCCGGTCCGCCGGCGCCGCCCCCTCAGTACTCCGCAGGCGCGTCCTGCTGGCCCCGGAACACATTGGCCTGTTGCATGCCGTCGGGGGCCAGGTCCTCCAGGATTTCCATAAAATTCTTCGGTACCAGGCGCTTGGCGCGCTGCAGCAGGATAGGCAACGGGCTCGACGGCTCGTGCTGTTCGTAATAGCCGATCAGCTTGTCGAGCATGCGCACCACATCGGCGCGGTTGGCGATCTCGCCGCTGATCGGCGCGGCGCGCCTGCCGCCGTCGTCGCCGGCAGGCGCGCCGCCGGCGGCGTCCTCCGGCCCGTCGCCGTCGGGCTGGACGGCGGCGTCGGCGCCGAGGAACTCGCGGCCGCGCTTGAGGGGACGGATCAGGGCGTCAAGGCTGAGCGACTGGGCCACGCCGACATGGCTCTCGAGCAGCTTTTCGATATGGCCGACGCTGTCGCAGGCACTGTTGACCGCCTCGCGCGCGGCCGCCAGCGCCGCGCCGTCGGCGTCGCGCAGGGCCATCTCGATCGACCCGATCGCCAGCTTGTCGGTGCCTTCGGGCGGCGCCACCTCGCCGATGGCGATTTCGAGCATTCGCAAGCTCAGCTTGCCGAGGCCCGGCAGCACGATCAGCGCGGCATCCTTCAGTTCCCGCACCACGGTGGCGTGGTCGGCCAGGATGACGAGCGAATTGAGGCGCAAGGTCGGGTCCAGGTCGTCGTCGGCGTCGAGCTGCGGGTGGACGCCGTCCCATTGCTCTTCGAGCAGGCGCTCGATCAGGCGCAGCCCGCCGGCCAGGCCCGGCATGCCGTGCAGCGCCAGGCTGGCGCGCGTCAGGTGCACGGCCAGACGCAGGTCGTGGCTACGCAGCAGCAAGGCGCGCGCGGCGCGGTCGACCGCTTTCCAGTCGGGCGGCACGGCGGCGGTGATGGTGGCGCCGTACTGCACTTCCGGCTTGCCCACCACCTCGCCCTCGAGGGCGACGAAGTCGGGATCGTATTCGAGATTGGGACCGCAGGGAGCGTCGCCGTCAACGTCTTGCATTAGAGAATCAAAATCGATGACAGGCATGATGGACCAGTGTTCAGGCGTGTCTTAGGGATAAAGATTCTTCCGCTGACACATTGTTAAATTTTTAGTGTGTATATATTAGACATGGCGAACCCGAGCGTCTGTCCCCACAAATGATGACGAGGGGGAGCTATCGGCGGGAGGCAAGAAGTGGTAATTCGGCCTGTGGGACAGGCCGGGAGGCAGGGGGTGGACTAGCAGCTTGGAGACGGCGGCGTGGCCGTCGTCAGCCCGGCTTGCCGTCGACGCGCACCCGCGTCAAGTACGGCCGGTAGACGACAGCGTACAGGCCGAAGGCGACGGCCCAGCAGGCGGCGCTGGCCAGCAGCACGGCGCCGGTCCGGCTTTCCCAGCCCAGCGCCGAGGCCACTCGGCCGAGCGCGCTGACCTGGATCAGCACGAACATCGCGCGCTCGGCGCGGCCGGCCTTGAGGGGGCGTCCCGTGTGGCCGAGCGTGGTGCGCGTCATCATGCCGAGGATCAGCCCGGCCATCGAACCGACGGCCAGCGCGTGGAAGCCGGCGCTGGCCGTCACCAGTTGCCAGCGCGCCAGCGCGAGCAGGACGAAGCCGGCGGCGATCCACGCGTACGACAGGTGCATGATCCACAGCAGCGGCACCGCCAGCGCGCGCAGCGCTTGCCAGCGCCACAGGCGCAGCAGCACCAGCGCGGCCGCCGCCAGCGCCAGCGGCCCGAACAGCCATGCCGGCGTGCGCGCCACCCACGCCAGCGCCGCCGCGGCCAGCAGCCCGAGCGAGACGCGGTCGAGCGTCGGCTGCACCAGCGGCGTGGCGCCGGGCGCGCCGTTGCGGGTGAACATGGGAATGATGCGGGTGCCGATGGCCGCCTCCATGATGACGATCACCAGGATGGCGGCCTCGATCGGCGCGGCCGGCGCCAGCGCCACCATCCCGAGCGTGATCGCGTGGAATACGACGTTGGCCAGCGCCATCAAGCCGAGCAAGCCGACCAGGAAGTAGTTGCGTTTGTTGCCGGCCCGGCGCATCACCTGCCACAGCGGCCACGCGGCCAACGGCAGGAACAACGCGTCGATGGCGGCGCCGGCCGGCGGCGGCGCCAGCAGCATCGCCACCCTGCCGGCCAGCCACAGCAGCACCAGCGCGGCCAGCTTGCCGCGCACCGGCGTCCACAGTCCGGTCCAGTTGAACGCGGCCGTGTAGAGGAAACCGACCACCACGGCGGCGGCCACGCCGAACACCATCTCGTGCATGTGCCAGGCGAAGCCGACGTGCAGCAGGCCGCCCAGGCCGGCGCCGAGCCAGCCGTGGTACTGGGCCATCCACAGCGGCACGGCCAGCGCCGCGAACAGCGCGGCGCCGAGGTAGAACGGGCGGAAGCCCAGGCCCCACATGGGGTGGGCGCCCTGCCAGGGGTTGACGCGGGCGCTCGCGGGGCCCTCCGGTTCGTCGATGTGCAGCAGTGTCATGATCGTCTTCCTTGTGAATTCGGGGACATTGTCGGCGCCGGGTCGGGCGCTGTGAAGGCCGCCGCCGGAATGGCTTAACTTGAATCAAGAAATTCAGAAAAAGCGGCCACCGGCGCCGTCCGGGCATCGACCGCCGCCGCGCTTTCGCTTAGCCTGTCGGTGTGGCCGGAGCGCCGGCCACGGTTGATGATCCATACAAGGAAACGCGATGCAAACCACCGTACTGAAAATTAACGCCATGGATGGCGAAGGCTGCGCCGACAAGGTCGCCGCGATTCTTAACGACACCGTCGGTGTCAGCGAAGTGAGCGTGTCGCTGCGCGACGGCATGGCGATCATGCGCATCGACGAGTCGCTCACTTCGCCGCATTTGCTGATGCGGCGCCTGGCGATGGAGGGTTTTCCGTCTTATCCGCATGGTGGCGCGCCCGAGCCGCTGGTCGCGCAGCCGGCCACTGCCGGCGGTTGCTGCGGCGGTTGCTGCGGCGGTTGAGGTTTGGGCCGCGGGCGGCGCTTGGCGGATTACGCTGCGCTAATCCGCCCTACGGTGCTGTTGTGCCCTCTGCTCCACCGCGTAGACGGCCGCTTGCACGCGGCTGCTCAGGCGCAGCTTCTTGAGCACGTTCTGGACGTGGATCTTGACCGTGCTTTCGGCCAGCTCCAGCGTGCGGGCGATACTCTTGTTGCTCTCGCCGCGCGCCAGGCAGTCGAGGATTTCGCGCTCGCGCGGGGTCAGCTTGTCGAGCTCGGACGCCACCGGCGCCGCCGCCCCGCTTTGCAACTGCGCCACCAGCTTGGCCGTCATCGCCTCGGCCACCACGGTCTCGCCGGCGGCGGCGCGGCGGATCGCGCGCGTAAGGTACTCGGTGTCGATGTTCTTGAGCAGATAGCCGCTGGCGCCGGCCTTGAGCGCCACGCCCAGATCGTCGGCATCCTCCGACACCGTCAGCATGACGATCGCCGTGTCCGGACAATCCTGGCGCATCAGCTGCAGCGTTTCCACGCCCGACATGCCCGGCATGTTCAGGTCCAGCAGCACCACCTGCGGCTGCAACTGCAAGGCGCGCTTGATGCCCTCGAAGCCGTCGGCCGCCTCGCCGACAACGCAAAACTCCGGATGGCGTTGCAGCAGCGAGCGGATGCCGCTGCGGAACAGGGTGTGGTCGTCGACCAGCAGCACGCTGATGGCGTCGGGATTAGGGGTGGTCTGCATGGCAAGGTTCTCTCGTTAAATGGTTACGCGGCGCGCCGCTGGGCCCGGCCCAGGTGCAGGCGCACCTCGGTGCCGGCGCCGGGGGCCGAGGCCACCTCCAGCCGCGCGTCGATGCGCTGCGCGCGCTCGCGCATGATGGTCAGGCCGACGTGGGCCCCGCCCTTGGCGTCGAGGCCCTTCGGATCGAAGCCGTGGCCGTCGTCGCGGATGCTCAGGTCGAAGTCCTCGCCGTCGGTGAGCTTGAGCCAGACCTGCCGCGCCGAGGCGTGCTTGCGCACGTTCGACAAGGCTTCCTGCACGATGAACAGCAACTGCAACTGGTGCTCGCGCGGGAATGGCGCGCCGTCGCTGTCGGCGGCGAAGTCGACCGCGATGCCGCTCTGGCGGCGGAACTTGTCGACCACCGTCTCGAGCGACGTCACCAGGTTGCCCTCCTGCAGGCGGGTGCGGAAATTGTGCAACAGCTCGCGCACGTCCTGGTAGCTTTCCTCGACGCCGGCGCGCAGGGCCGGCACGATGCTCTCGACCTCGTCCACGCGCCCGCCCTTGAGCGACTGTTCCAGCATCTGCACCTGCAGGTTGAGGAAGTTGAGGCCCTGGGCGATGCTGTCGTGCAGCCCCTGCGCCACCAGGTTGCGCTCCTCGGAAATGGCCAGCTCGCGCTCGCGGCCCTGCAGGCGCTGGTTCTCGATGGCCGTGCCCAGCAGCTGGCCCAGCGTTTCGAGCAAGGCCGTCTGCGCCGCGCTGAAGGTGGTCGTGGCGCGGAAATGCAGGTTGAAAAAGCCCAGGTGCTGGCGTTGCGCGAAAATGTGGAAGATCGAGATGGTGGCGAAGCCCTCGCGGTGGCACTGCAGGGTGTGGCCGCGGTCCATGCGGCGCAGGTCGTGGATCACGGCCAGCTTGCTGACCACCGCCTCGCCGCACAGGCACTCGCCGACCTTCAGGCAGCGCTCGGTCTCGACCAGGTGTTCGGAGATGCCATGGTGGACCAGCATGTGCAGGTTGTCGCGGTTGGGGTCGAGGATGCGCACCGAGCCGCCGTCGGCCTTGAAGTAGTCGCTGATGCGCTTGAGGAAGCCCTCGCACATCGCCTCGGCCGGTTGCTGCTGTTGCAGGAAGGCCGAGCAATCGTAGAGCAGCGCCAGTTCGCGGTTTTGCTGCTCCAGTTCGGCCGTCTTGGTGTGGACCCGTTGCTCAAGGTTGGCGTAAGAATCCTGCAGCTTGTCGGCCATCTGGTTGAAGCCGTTGGCCAGCGCGCCGAACTCGTCGCTGCTGTCGACCGGCAGGCGCACGCTGAAGTCGCGCTCGCGCATGCTTTCGATGCCACCCTGCAAACGCGTGACGGGCGCCACGATCATGTTGAACAACAGGTAAATGATGCTCACCGTGCCCACCAACGCCAGCGCGAGCAGCAGCAACTGCGAGGCGCGCAGCCAGAACGTGCGGCCTTCGCTGTCGCGCTCGATGTGCTGGACCAGCTGGTCGACGCGCAGCACGAAGCGCTCGCCGAGCTGTTGCAGGGCGAGCACTTCCTCCGGCGGGGTCGGCTGGCGCGCCAGCAAGGCGCCGGTGCGCGGGGCCAGCTCGGTGCGCCACTGCTGGCTCACCTCGGCGAACACGCCGCGAATGACGGTGCTGGGCGGCAGGAACAGCGGACGCTGCGGGTCGCCGCGCGCCAGCAACTCGAGCGTGGCGTCGATGCGCTTGACCTGCGCGCCGAGCAGCCCGGCGGCGCGCGGATCGGCGCGCCCGGCCGGCGTATCGAGCTGGCCGGCCAGCATCGCCAGCCGGTAGCTATCCATGCGCAGGCTGCCGGCGACGTTGATGGCGGCGGCGCTGCCTTCCAGCTGCCAGGACAGCAACAATGTCGAACCGATCACCAGCAGCGCCACCGCCAGGAAACTGAGCAGCAGGCCGACGATGCGGGTCGACAGTTTTTGCCAGCCGGCGAACAGCGCCGGCTTCAATACGGACGTGGTCACGGCGGGGGACGCCGGCGCGCTGGGCGGGCGGGAACGGGATGGGGCATCGGCGACTCCGTTAATCGATGACAAGGGGCAAAGTATAGCGCGCGGCCGGGGCCGTCAGCCACCGGTTTGCGACATGAAGCGCACGATCTTCTCCGGCTGGCGGCCGAAGTCGTGCTCGCGCGGTTTGAGTTCGATGGCCGCGCGGATCGCCTGTTCCAGTTCGGCGTCGCTGGCGCCGCCGCGCAGCAAGGGGCGCAGCGGGAACTGCTGTTCCTGGCCCAGGCACAGGTACAGCGTGCCGTCGACCGACAAGCGCACCCGGTTGCAGGTGGCGCAAAAGTGCTGCGACAGCGGCGTGATGTAGCCGATGCTGGCGCTGCCGTCGGCGGTGCTCCAGTAGCGCGCCGGCCCGCCGCCCAGTTCCAGCGCCTGCGGGCGCAGGCCGAACTTCTCGGCCAGGCGCGCTTGCACCGGCGCCAGGTTGAGGTAGGCGGTGTTCTGGCCCGTCTCGCCCATCGGCATGACCTCGATCAGGCGCAGCATGAAGCTTTGTTCTATGCAAAACGCGGCCATGGCGTCGATTTCGGCGTCGTTGACGCCGCGCATGGCGACCATGTTGATCTTGACCGGCGCCAGGCCGGCGGCCTTGGCCGCCTGCAAGCCTTGCAGCACGGCCGGCAGGCAGTCGCGGCCGGTGATGCCGGCCATGCAGTCGCGGTCGAGGGTGTCGAGGCTGACGTTGACGCGCGTCACCCCTGCCGCCTTGAGCGCTTCGGCGTGGCGCGCCAGGCGGGTGCCGTTGGTCGACAGCGACAGGTCGCGCACGCCGGGCAAGGCCGACAGGCGCGACGCCAGTTGCGGAAGATGGCGGCGGGTCAGCGGCTCGCCGCCCGTCAGGCGCACGCGCGAGGTGCCCAGGCGCGCGAAGGCGGCGACGACGCGCTCGATTTCGGCAAAGCCGAGCCAGTCCGGTGGGTCTTCATAGCCTTTGAAGTCCTTGGGCATGCAGTAGGTGCAGCGCAAGTCGCAGCGGTCGGTGACCGACACGCGCAGATAGTCGATCGATCGACCAAACCGGTCGCTTAACATCGTCGCTCTCCTGTTGTGTGGTGTGAGGCCATTGTAGCGGCCGCCCGCGCGCTTGGCACTGCGCAGGAGGGGGTAGGCGGGATAGTTCTTTGTGACTAGTTTGGGAGGGCGGTTACTGCACCAACGGCGTGCTCGCGCCTTCCAGGTCGACGCCCTCTATGCCGGCCTTGCCGACCAGTATGTGCATGTATTGGTGCAGCGCCCGCTGCCATGATTGCCGCTGCAACTCGTCGGCGATCTGCGCGCGCACGGTTTCGAACGGGATCATCTTGCCATCGATCCGCCGCTGTGCCTGCACGATATGCAGGCCGAAGCGGGTCTCGAGCAAGCGCCCCGCCAGCTCGCCCTGCCGCAGCCGGAACAGCAACTCGTCGAACTCCGGCACGCACTGCCCGCGCGCCAGCTGTCCCAGGTTGCCGCCGACGGCCCCCGACGGACAATTCGAATACTGCCGCGCAAGCTCGTCGAAGCGCTCCGGCCGCGCCTGCAGCTCGGCCAGGATCAGCTCGGCCGTCTGGCGCAGCAGCTCCAGCGGCGCGGCCGGCGTCACCTGGAACAGGATGTGGCGCGCCTCGACCAGGTCGCCGCTGCGGTAACGCTCCGGCCGGCTCTGGTAAAACCGCAGGCAGGCCGCTTCGTCCGCCCGCGGCACCGCCACCTCGCGCACGAACAGCGCCTCGATGCGGTCGTCGTCGCTGTCGCCCTCGATGCCGAGCCGGCGCGCCTCCTGCAACAGCACCTGGCGCAGCACCACCTCGTGCACCGCCTCGCGCAGCGGGTTGTCCGCCCCCTGGTGATGCCCGATCTCCGCCTCGATGGCGCTGTCGTCGATGTCGACGCCGTTGACCGCGATACCCATATCGTTCTCCTTTTAGCGCGAACGCACCAGTTGATAGGCGCGGCCCAGGTAGCCGATCGCGCCGAAGCCGCTCCACACGTGCACCAGGCGGGTGAACGGGAAGATCACAAACAAGGACATGCCCATGAACAGGTGCAGCTTGAACACCAGCGGCGCGTCGACGATGAAGGCGGCGGCGTCGCCACGGAAGGTCACCACGTGCTGCGCCCAGCTCATCAACAACACCATCATGTGGCCGTCCATGTGGCCGGCCGAGGCGAAGATCGACGACAAGCCCAGCAACAAGGTGGCCAGCAACCACAACAGCACGATCTTGTCCTTGAAGGTGCTGCGGGCGCGCACGCGCTCGTTGCTGAACCGGCGCGCCAGCAACATCAACAGCCCGACCAGGCACAGCGACCCCATGACGCCGCCGGCCACCATCGCCACCAGCTGCTTGGCGCCGTGGGTCACGCCCAGCGTGTCCCACACCCAGACCGGCGTCAGCAGGCCGGCCGCGTGGCCGAAGAACAGGCCCAGCACGCCGATGTGGAACAGCGGGCTGCCCAGGCGCAGCATGCCCATGTTGAGGGTCTGGCTCGATTCCGACTTCCAGCTGTACTGCTCGCGGTCGAAGCGGATCAGGCTGCCCAAGAGGAAGACCGCCAGCGCGATGTAGGGATAGATTCCAAACAAAAATTGATGCAAGTAGTTCATGGCGCTCTCCTTCAGTGACGCTGCGGCGCTGCCGCCTTGGGATAGAAATTGACCGGCTGGACGCCGCCGGGCAGCTGCATGTGCGGCTTGAGCAGCGGCTCGACGCCGTCGGCGCCGGGGCCGAAGGTTTCCAGCGCCTCGTCCATGTCATGCACGGGCGGTTCGGCCAGCTCCTCGGCCTGCACCGGCGTGAGCGTTTGCAACAGGTCGAACAGGCAGGCGTAGGGACTGCCGTTGGCGGCCAGCTTGCGTCCGATATAGGCCAGCACGTGGATGGCGTCGCCCAGCAGGCGCTCGGCCTCGTCCCGGTCCTGCTGCGACAGGAATTCGAGGAACAGCGGCACGTAGTCGGGCAGGTCGTTGCCGACCATTTGCAGGCCGTGCTTGCTGTACTCGGCCAGCAGGTCGACCATGGCCTGGCCGCGGTCGCGCGATTCGCCGTGGATGTGCTCGAACAGGTGCAAGGAGTGCGACGGGTTGCGGTCGAACGTCATCACATACTGCTGTTGCAGGTCGATCAGCGCGGTGCGCCCCAGGTGGGCGAACAACGGTTGCAGGCGCGCGTGCCACTGCGGCAGCGTTTCCAGCAGGAGCTGGTTGAGCTGCGCCTGTTCGGCCAGCAGCTCCGGCTCCGGATACTGCAACAGCGCCGACAGCACCTGGTAGCCGTGCGCGTGGAGTTGGATATCAGACATCGACGTTCTCCTTTTTCTTGCGTGATTTCGGCATCGACATGAAGATTTCCGAGCCATGTTTGCGCTTGCCGAACAGGCTGGCGTCGCTGACCCCGTCCGAGCACCCGTTGCCGAAGCTAAAGCCGCAGCTGCCCTTCTCGTTGAAGCTGTCCTCGGCCATTTCCTTGTGGCTGCTCGGAATGACGAAGCGGTCCTCGTAGTTGGCGATGGCCATGATGTGGTACATATCCTCGACCACCTCGGCCGACAGTCCGACCTGCTTGATGACGTCGAGGTCCGGCACGCCCAGCACGCTCTTGCTGCGCATGTAGGCGCGCATGGCCAGCATGCGGTCGAGCGCGCTGATGATCGGCGGCTGGTCGCCGGCCGTCAGCAGGTTGGCCAGGTATTGCACCGGAATGCGCAGGCTGGCCGTGTCCGGCAGGATGCCGTTCTTGCCCATGCGGCCCGATTCGGCGGCCGCCTGGATCGGCGACAGCGGCGGGATGTACCACACCATCGGCAAGGTGCGGTATTCCGGATGCAGCGGGAACGCCACCTTCCACTCGACCGCCATCTTGTACACCGGCGAGCGCTTGGCCGATTCGAGCCACGAGTCGGGAATGCCCTGGCGGCGCGCCTCTTCGATGATGGCCGGATCGTGCGGATCGAGGAACAGGCCCAGCTGCGACGGGTACAGGTCGCGCGGGTCGGCCACCGAGGCCGCCGCCTCGATCTTGTCGGCGTCGTACAGCAGCACGCCGAGGTAGCGGATGCGGCCCACGCAGGTCTCCGAGCACACGGTCGGCTGGCCGGCCTCGATGCGCGGGTAGCAGAAGGTGCATTTCTCGGCCTTGCCCGACGACCAATTGTAGTAAATCTTTTTGTACGGGCAACCGGAGATGCACATGCGCCAGCCACGGCACTTGTCCTGGTCGATCAGCACGATGCCGTCGTCCTCGCGCTTGTACACCGAGCCCGACGGGCAAGAGGCGACGCAAGTCGGATTGAGGCAATGCTCGCACAGGCGCGGCAAATACATCATGAAGGTGTTCTCGAAGGTGCCGTATATTTCCTTCTGCATGTTGTTAAACAGCGTGTCCTGGCTGCGCTGGGCGAACTCGCCGCCGAGGTCGTCCTCCCAATTCGGACCCCACTCGATCTTGTCCATCTTCTTGCCGGTGATGACGGAGATTGGACGGGCGGTCGGCGGCGTCTCCGACAGCGGCGCGTTTTGCAGCCGCTCGTAGTCGTAGGTGAACGGCTCGTAGTACTCGTCGATCTGCGGCAGGTTCGGGTTGGCGAAGATCTGCGCCAGGATTTTCAAGCGGCTGCCCTGGCGCGGCTCGATCTTGCCGGCGTCGGTGCGGCGCCAGCCGCCGTTCCACTTGTCCTGGTTTTCCCAGTGCTTCGGATAGCCGATGCCGGGCTTGGTCTCGACGTTGTTGAACCATGCGTACTCGACGCCGTCGCGGCTGGTCCAGACGTTTTTACACGTGACCGAACAGGTGTGGCAGCCGATGCATTTGTCCAGGTTCAGCACCATGCCGATTTGCGCTCTGATTTTCATACCATGCTCCCTTGTTCTTCTTTCAGCGGGCCTTCCAGCCAGTCGATCTTGTTCATCTTGCGCACCAACACGAATTCATCGCGGTTCGAGCCGACGGTGCCGTAGTAGTTGAAGCCCCACGACAGTTGCGCGTAGCCGCCGATCATGTGGGTCGGCTTGGTCACGGCCCGCGTGACCGAGTTGTGGATGCCGCCGCGCTTGCCCGACTGTTCCGAACCGGGCACGTTGATGATCTTTTCCTGCGCGTGGTACATCAAGGTCATGCCCTCCGGCACGCGCTGGCTGACGATGGCGCGCGCGGTCAGGGTGCCGTTGACGTTGAACACCTCGATCCAGTCGTTGTCGACGATGCCGGCCTCCTTCGCGTCCGTCTCCGACAGCCACACGTGCGGACCGCCACGGGACAGGGTCAGCATGCGCAGGTTGTCCGAGTAGGTCGAGTGGATGCCCCATTTCTGGTGCGGCGTGATGAAGTTCAACGCGATTTCCTTGTTCCCGTTCGGCACCGCGCCCAGCATCTGCGTGGTGGTCTTGGTGTTGATGGCCGGCTTGTAGACGCACAGCCCCTCGCCAAAATCACGCATCCAGCGGTGATCCTGGTAGAACTGCTGACGGCCGGTCAGCGTGCGCCACGGGATCAGTTCGTGCACGTTGGTGTAGCAGGCGTTGTAGCTGACTTCTTCCGACTCCAGGCCAGACCAGGTCGGCGAGGAGATGATCTTGCGCGGCTGGGCCTGCACGTCGCGGAAGCGGATGGTGTCGTGCTCGCGCGGCAGCGCCAGGTGCGTGTGGTCGCGGCCGGTGATCTTCGACAGCGCGTCCCAGGCCTTGACCGCCACGTGGCCGTTGGTTTCCGGCGCCAGCGACAGGATCATCTCGGCGGCGTCGATGGCCGTGTCCAGGCGCGGCTGGCCGTGCGCCACGCCGGCCGTTTGCACCGTGCGGTTGATGCCGCGCAGCACGTCGACCTCGTGGCCGGTCTTCCAGCCGATGCCCTTGCCGCCGTTGCCGAGTTTTTCCAGCAACGGGCCGATCGAGGTGAATTTCTGGTGGATCTGCGTGTAGTCGCGCTCCACCACGGTGAAGTTCGGCATGGTCTTGCCGGGGATGGGCTCGCACTCGCCGGCGCGCCAATCCTTGGGATCGAACGGTTGGCCCAGCTCGCCGGGAGTGTCGTGCATCAGCGGCGTGAGCACCAGATCCTGCTGGGTGCCCAGGTAGGCGCCGCCGATTTCCTCGAACTTCTTGGCGATGCCCTTGTAGATTTCCCAGTCCGACTTCGACTGCCACAGCGGCTGCACGGCCTCCGACAGCGGGTGGATGAACGGGTGCATGTCGGACGTGTTGAGGTCGTCCTTCTCGTACCAGGTGGCCGTCGGCAGCACGATGTCGCCGTACAGGCAGGTGGTCGACATGCGGAAGTCCAGTACCACCAGCAGGTCAAGCTTGCCTTCGGCGGCCGGGCGCACCTTGACGTCGCGCGGCTTGATGCAATTGTCCTCGTCGCTCATCAGCGCGTTCTGCGTGCCCAGCAGGTACTTCAGGAAGTACTCGTGGCCCTTGCCCGAGCTGCCCAGGATGTTGGAGCGCCAGACGAACATATTGCGCGGGAAGTTGGCCGGATTGTCCGGGTCGTCGCAGGAGAATTCGAGTTTCTTGCTCTTGATCTGGTCCACGGCGTAGTCGACCGCCGTCATGCCGGCGGCGGCGGCGGCGCGCGTCACCTCCAGCGGATTGGTTTGCAGCTGCGGCGCCGATGGCAACCAGCCCATGCGCTCGGCCTTGGCGTTGTAGTCCAACAAGGTCATCGGCGCGACGTCGGGGCCGGCGGTCGGCGAGGAAATCTCCTCGGTGTGCAGCTTTTCATGGCGCCACTGGCTGGTGTGGTTGTAGAAGAACGAGGTGCCGTTCATCTGGCGCATCGGACGGTTCCAGTCCTGGGCGAACGCCAGCGGCGTCCAGCCGGTTTGCGGACGCAGCTTTTCCTGGCCCACGTAGTGCGCCCAGCCGCCGCCCGACTGGCCGACGCAGCCGCACATCATCAGCATGTTGATGATGCCGCGGTAGGTCATGTCCATGTGGTACCAGTGGTTCAGCGCGGCGCCGACGATGACCATGCTCTTGCCACGGGTCTGGTCGGCGTTTTCGGCGAACTGGCGCGCCACGGTGATGACGTCTGCGGCCTTGACGCCGGTGTGCTTGACCTGCCAGGCCGGCGTGTACGGCACGTCGTCGTCGTAGCTGGTGGCGACGTTGCCGCCGCCGAGGCCACGGTCGATGCCGTAGTTGGCCAGCGTCAGGTCGAACACGGTGGCGACCAGCACGCTGCTGCCGTCGGCCAGGGTCAGGCGCTTGGCGGGGACGTTGCGCATCAACATGTCGCTGCTGTCCTTGCCGCCGAAGTAAGGGAAGCCGACGGCGACCACCTCGTCGCTATTGCCCAGCAGGGACAGTTGCGGATCGACGGCGGCGTTGTTGCCGCCCTCCTTCATCTCCAGGTTCCACTTGCCGGCCTCGCCCCAGCGGAAGCCGATCGAACCGGCCGGCGCCACGATGCGGCCGCTGGCCTCGTCGATGACCAGGGTTTTCCAGTCCGGATTGTTGGTCTCGTCGAGGTTGTTGGCCAGGTGGGAGGCGCGCAGGAAGTATTCCGGCGCCAGGATGCCGTTCTGCTCCTTGAGCAGAACGAGCATCGGGAAGTCGGTGTACTGCTTGGCGTACTCCTTGAAGTACTGCGACTGCTGCGCGGTATGGTATTCATTCAGGATCACGTGGCCCATGGCCATGGCCAGCGCGGCGTCGGTGCCTTGTTTTGGCGCCAGCCAGATGTCGCCGAACTTGGCCATTTCGCCGAAGTCGGACGACACGGCCACCGTCTTGGTGCCCTTGTAGCGCACTTCGGTGTAGAAGTGGGCGTCGGGGGTGCGCGTCATCGGCACGTTCGAGCCCCACACCATCAGGTAGGTCGAGTTGTACCAGTCGGCCGATTCGGGCACGTCGGTTTGTTCGCCCCACACTTGCGGGCTCGCCGGTGGCAAGTCGCAGTACCAGTCGTAGAAACTCAGCGCCACGCCGCCGATCAGCGACAGATAGCGCGTGCCGGCCGCGTAGCTGACCATCGACATGGCGGGAATCGGCGAGAAGCCGACGATGCGGTCGGGGCCGTATTTCTTGATCGTCAGCGCGTTGGCGGCGGCGATCATCTCGTTGCTCTCGTCCCAGGTGGCGCGGACAAAACCGCCCAGGCCCCGGATCGACTTGTAGCGGGCGGCGCGTTCGGGGTTTTGGCTGATGTAGTCCCAAGCGGTGACCGGGTCCATGGTCTTGCGCGCTTCGCGCCACATTTCCATCAGGCGGCCACGCACCATCGGGTATTTGACGCGCTGGGCCGAATACACGTACCAGGAATAGCTGGCGCCACGCGGGCAGCCGCGCGGCTCGTGGTTCGGCAAGTCCGGACGGGTGCGCGGATAGTCGGTTTGTTGGGTTTCCCAGGTGATCAAGCCGTTCTTCACATACACCTTCCAGCTGCAGGAGCCGGTGCAATTGACGCCGTGGGTGGAGCGCACGATCTTATCGTGCTGCCAACGCTGGCGATAGGCGTTTTCCCAGGTGCGGTCCTCGTTGACGACGGCGCCGTGGCCGTCGGAGAAAGTCGACGTGGTTTTATTGAAGAACTTCAGGCGATCCAGAAAGTGACTCATGCTGCCTCCTAACTTGCACCCGGCGCTAGCCAGGTATGCGGTCGCATGCGACATGCACGGACTCGACTATGGGAGACAGTCTACGGAGCGCACCGAATGATGTGAATCGGCAAGAAGGTGGCAAAACGATGGGAGAAGGACTAGGCGGTCTAGGCACAAGTGACTAGTCGAACCAGACACGTCAGCACGTAGGGCGGATTAGGCGGCACGCCGTAATCCGTCACCGAGCCGCCCCCGGCGCCTAACGCATCAAGCAACGCAGCCACCCCGCGCACACGCGCGCAACAACTGAACGTAATTAAAAATTTCTGGACCACTGAACGCGGACGCCAGCGCCACCCCACCGTTCCTGCGGACATAGCGCGCCCGGCGCGCATCAATCCACTCACCGTCGCCGGCCAGCACGAGCACCGCACGCACCAGGCCCGGCTGCTCCTGCGCACCCAACTGTGCGAACATCTCATGCAGCCCGCAATAGCGCAGCACCAACCCACTGTCATACCGTATCTGCGCCAGGACTTTTTGCTGCCGCAGCGCGGACAATGTCGGCGGCGCCTCGCAGCGCGCTGCTGCGGCGGGCGGTGCCGCCCCCCCATCGGCCAGCCCATACCCGCGAAATCCCGCCATCGTCAAAAGCGCCACCGCCAACGCCGCCACACCGGCTGCGGCGCGCCTCATTCTTGTCGCCATCATGCTTTTCCTCGTACCCGCCACAAGCCGTGGCGCGAAGGCATTGTCGAGCGCCGCCACGCCGGCGATCCATGACCTGCATCAAGCATCTCCAAGCGCAGTGCCCTGCGAACGGACTAGGCGCACTAGTCATTCAGGTCGATATCCGGGGCCGCGACGGCGCTGTATAACTGAGACTGAGGACCACCGGTCCGGGCCGCCGCATCGCGCGCCCTCCCCCAACCCACGAGGAAGCCCATGAATATCGCCACGTTTGAAGAATTATTGATCGCCGCCGCGGTGCAACCGCAGCCGCAGCGCCTGCTGATGACGTTCGCCGTCGCCGAGCCCGAGGAGAACGCCGCCACGGGCCGCACGACGCTGGTGCCCGTGATGTGCGTCGACAAGCAGGTCGGCGAACTGGACACCTTCGCCAACCTGGCCGAAGAAGCCGGCCGCATGGGCCAGCCTTGGGACGTCGTGCTGGTGACGACGCTGTCGGGCCAGGGCGGCCTGCTGCCCGACCCCAAGCAAACGGACGCCGCGCTCAACAAAATGCTGGCATCGATCCAGAACGGCCAAATGGAGCGGCTGCTGGCGTTCGACCGCAGCGGCGACCTGCTCAGCTACGCGTAGGGCGGCCGCCATGGCCAAGATCTTCCCGCTGCGTCCGGCCAAGCCGGAGTTGATTTGCTGGGGCTGCGACAAGTATTGCCCCGCCGGAGACATGATCTGCGGCAACGGGTCGGACCGCACGCAACATCCGGTGGAGTTGTTTGGCGAGGATTGGGACAGTTTCGGCCTCAACGCCAAGGACGCGCCACAGCCCCCGCCTCCGACAAAAAAGCAGCCGTAGGGCGGATTAGGCGGTACGCCGTAATCCGCCTTGAGCCGCCGACGGAGCTTGGCGGATGACGCTACGCTAATCCGCCCTACGCGAGGATCCCGGGCATCAGTTGCGGGGCAGCGGGCACACCAGCGGCAGGAATTGCTGTTGCCGCGCCGAGTAGGCCATCAGCGCGCCGCTTTCCAAATCGAAGTACCACCCGTGCAGCTTGAGCTTGCCTTCGTCCACCCGGCGCTTGAGCCAGGGATACGTCAGCAAATTGTCCAGCGACAGCAGGATGCTGGCCAGCTCGCAGGCGTGGTGCTGCTCGGCGCTGTCGCGATGGCCCAGGTCGCGGCGCACACGCGCGGCCACCGGCTCGGCGATGCGCATCCACTGCCCGACGAAGTCCGTTTCACGCTCGGCCTTGCGTGGCGCCATCAACGCGCGGATGCCGCCGCAGCGCGCGTGGCCCAGCACGATCACGCGCTCGACCTCCAGCTCGCAGACGGCAAATTCGATCGCCGAACTGACCCCGGCCGACGCCGTCGGCGTGCACGGCGGCACCAGGTTGGCGATGTTGCGCACGACGAACATGTCGCCCGGGTCGCTGCCGGTCATGAGCACCGGGTCGACCCGCGAGTCGCAGCAGCCGATCAGCAAGGTGCGGGGCCGCTGCCCGGCGCGCAGGTTGTCGTACAGGGATTGGCTGTCGTTGAAATAGTGCTGTTGAAAACGGCTGAAGCCGCTGATGAATTTCTCGATGTCCTGCATGATGTTCCTTCAGCCTGCGCTGCGCCGCAAGGCGGCGGCGTCGGCAATGTTGATCTTGCGCCCCTTGACCTCCAGCAGCTGTTGGCCGCTGAGCTCGGTCAGGATGCGGGAGAAGTGCTCCGGCGTCAGGTTCAGCCGCGACGCCAGCACGGCCTTGGTCACCGGCAGGGTCAGCTCGGCCGGGCCGTCCTCCGGCAAGTCCTTGAGCAGGTAACCCACCACCCGCTGCGTGCCCGAGCGCAGGGAGTACGATTCCATGTCGCACATCAGGCTGTGCATGCGCTGGCTCAGGCCGGCCAGCATCTTGCAGGCGAAGTCCGGGTCGTTGTGGATCTCGCGGTAGATCGCCGCCTTCGACACGTGCAACAAAAGCGTGTCCTCCGTGGCCTGGGCCGAGACGATGTACGGGCTGCCCATGAACATGAGCGCCTGCCCGAAGCTGTGGCCCGGCCCGATCAGCTCGATCACCTTCTCGCCGCCCGACACCGACGTAAACGACAGCTTGACCTGGCCGTACAACACCTGGTGGAAGCCGATGCACGGCTCGCCGCGCTGGAACACGACCTCGCCGCGCTCGACATGCCGCTCGGTGGTGCCGAGCGCGATGCGGTCGATCTCCTCCGGCCCCATCGAGTTAAACAGCGGCATGCGCGCCAGGAAGGTTTGCACCTTGATGTGTTTCTTGTCCATGCCACTACCTCATATGGTTCGCGAATACCGCGCCGGCGCCGGCCCTTCCGGCAGCGGCGCGTGCAGATAGCTGTCGAAGGCCATGCAGATGTTGCGGATCAGCAGGCGCCCGCGCATCTTGACTTTCAGGCCCTTGCTGCCGATGCACAGCAAGCCCTCGTCCTCCAGGGGCTTGAGGCGGTCGAGCTCGGCGGCGAAGTACACGCGGGCGTCGGCGCCGCCGGGTATCGACAGGCGCGCATAGTCAAGCTCGAAGTCGCACATCAACTGGCCGATCACGGCGCGCCGCAGCACGTCGTCCTCGCTCAGCGCGATGCCGCGCGCGATCGGCAGCTCGCCACGGTCGAGCCGCTCGTAGTAGGCCACCAGCGTCTTTTCGTTCTGGCTGTAGCTGGCGCCGACCGCGCTGATGGCCGACACCCCCAGCGCCACCATGGGCGCCTCCGCGTGCGTGGAATAGCCCTGGAAGTTGCGCTGCAAGCCGCCCTCGCGCTGGCTGCGCGCCAGGTCGTCCCCGGGCAGCGCGAAGTGGTCCATGCCGATGTAAACGTAGCCGGCCGCCGTCAGGCGCTCGATGCACAAGCCGAGCATGGCAAGCTTGGTCTCGGCGTCCGGCAGCTCGTCCTCGACGATCAGGCGCTGCGCCTTGAACAGTCGCGGCATGTGCGCGTAGTTGTAGACGGCGATGCGGTCCGGCCGCGCGGCGACGATCTTGTCGAGCGTCGGGCCGAAACTGGCCACGCTTTGCAGCGGCAGGCCGTAAATGAGGTCGACGCTGATCGAGCGGAAGCCGCGCTCGCGCGCCGCCTCCAGCACGTCGATGGTCTGCTGGTGCGATTGCACCCGGTTGACGGCGCGCTGCACCGCCGGGTCGAAGTCCTGGATGCCCAGGCTGATGCGGTTGAATCCCTGCCGGCGCAGGGTGGCGATGCGCTCCGGCGTGACGGTGCGCGGATCGACCTCGATCGAAAATTCTCCCTCGTCGTCGCCGGCGAAGTCGAAGTGCCGGCGCAATGTGGCCAGCAACTCGTCCATCTGGGCGTCGGTCAGGTAGGTCGGCGTGCCGCCGCCGAAGTGCAACTGGTCGACCCGCTTGCGCCCCGCATGCAGCGCGCCCTGCAGCGCGATCTCGCGGTACAGGTAGCCGAGGTATTCGACCGCCTTGCCGGCGTCCTGCGTGATGATCTTGTTGCAGCCGCAGTAGTAGCACAGCGAGGCGCAGAACGGGATATGCACGTACAGCGACAGCGGCGCGTGGTTGCCGTCCGCGTCGAGGCCGGCGATGGCGGCGCGGTACTGGGCCGGCCCGAAGCCGCCGTCGAAACGGTCGGCGGTCGGATACGACGTGTAGCGCGGCCCGGACTGGTTGAGCTTGCGCACCAGCGCGGCGTCGAATTCCACCGACGGGGTCAGCGGAATGACCCGCTGCGCCGGCGCGGTGGCTGGCTTGATGGCGGCTGGCATGGTCAAACTCCCCTTAGCAAGGCATGTCCGCGTTCTTGCGGGCGTAGCACCACCAGGTGACGGCGATGCAGCTGACGTAGAAGGCGATGAAGCCCCACAGCGCCGCGTCCGGACCGCCGGTCAGGGCGATCGAGGTGCCATAGCTCTTCGGAATGAAGAAGGCGCCGTAGGCGGCGACCGCCGAGGTGAAGCCCAGCACGGCGGCGCCCTCCTTGTTGGCGTCGACGATGGCCTGTTGCTGCACGGCGGCGGGCTGGCCGGCGGCGGCGCGCTGGCGCTCGGTCAGGAAGATCACCGGAATCATGCGGAAGGTCGAGGCGTTGCCGACGCCGGTGCCGGCGAACAGCAGCATGAACATCCAGAAGAAACCGGTGAAGCTGCCGCCGGTGCCGCCCTGCGGCAGGAAGACGATCACGCCGTAGACGGCGGCGATCATGGCGGCAAAAGTCCAGACGGTGACGCGCGCGCCGCCGAGCTTGTCGGAGATGATGCCGCCGATAACGCGCGCCAGCGCGCCGACCAAAGGACCGAGGAAGGCGTATTGCAGCGGATTGACGTCCGGGAACTGGGTCTTGATCAGCAGCGGGAAACCGGCCGAATAGCCGATGAACGAGCCGAAGGTGCCGGTGTAAAGCCAGCACATGAGCCAGTTATGCTTGCGCTTGAAGATCACCGCTTGGTCGGCGAACGAGGCCTTGGCCGAGGCCAGGTCGTTCATGCCGAACCACGCGAACAGGCTGCTGACGACGATGAATGGCACCCAGATGAAGCCGGCGTTCTGCAGCCACATGGTGGTGGTCACGCCAGCCTTGACGGCGCTTTGCGAAGCGCCGCCGAGGCTGCCGAACACGCCGGCGGTGATCACCAGCGGCACGACGAACTGCACCGCCGACACGCCCAGGTTGCCCAGGCCGGCGTTCATGCCGAGCGCGTAGCCTTTTTTCGCCTTCGGATAGAAGAAGCTGATGTTGGCCATCGACGAGGCGAAGTTACCGCCGCCGAGGCCGCACAACAGTGCCAGGATCAGCATGGTCGGATAGCCGGTGGTGACGTCCTGCACCGCGTAGCCGATGCCGACGGCCGGAATCAGCAGCGAGGCGGTCGAGATGGTGGTCCATTTGCGCCCGCCGAAGATCGGCACCATGAACGAGTAGAAGATGCGCAGCGTGGCGCCGGACAGGCCCGGCAGCGCCGTCAGCCAGAACAGCTGGTTGGTGCTGTACTGGAAGCCGATGGCGGGCAGGTTCACCACCACCACGCTCCAGACCATCCACACGGCAAAGGCGAGCGCCAGCGCCGGGATCGAGATCCACAGGTTGCGGTTGGCCGTGTTGCTGCCGCCGCTACTCCAAAACTTGGCGCTCTCCGGCTCCCAAGTGTTAATCAAATATTTGCTCATTATGTTCTCCAAAAAAATCGTTACATTCCAGTCCGTAGGGCGGATTAGCGCTGCGTAATCCGCCAAGCATGCGCCGTCGGCGGCCAAAGAAACGAACCACGCACCACGCTAATCCGCCCGAGGTGCCACCGGCCGAAACGAGTAATGCATCCACACCAGCGAAACGCAGACCGTGCCGTAAAGCAGCATGAAAGCGCTCGAACGCACGCCGGTAAAGTCGAGCAGCGCGCCGAACAGGATCGGCAGGACGAAGCCACCGAGGCCGCCAGCCAGGCCGACCACGCCCGAGACCGCGCCGATGTTGTCGCTAAAATCGTCGGCGATGAACTTGAAGACCGACGCCTTGCCCACCGCCATCGCAGTACCGACCACGAACAGCAGAGATGTAAACACCCATGGCGACAGCGCCAGATGCATGCTGACGTCGCCGTGCGTGGTCTTGACGATCATCGCGGTGGGCGGATACGACAACAGGAAGAAGCACACCCAGCACACCCACATCACCCACCAAGTGACCTTGTAGGCGCCGTAGCGGTCGGAGATCCAGCCGCCAAGCGCGCGCAGCACGCCGCCCGGCAGCGAGAAGCACGCCGCCAGCAAGGCCGCCAAGCCGAGGTCGAAACCGTATTCGCCGACGTAATATTTGGTCATCCACAGCGCCAGGCCGACGTAGCCGCCGAACACCACCGAGTAGTACTGGCAATAGCGCCACACGCGGCGGTCCTTGAGCACCTTGATCTGCTCCGAGAACGGCACGCTCGCGCCGCTCTGGTGCGACGGATCGGTGGCCGAAAACACCCAGAACAGCAACGCCGTGACCAGCATGGCCGCCGCGTAGACGGTCGGCAGCGCTTGCCAGCCCCAGGCGGCGATGATGGCCGGGGCGACGAACTTGGTCAGCGCCGAGCCGGAATTGCCGGCGCCGAAGATGCCCATCGCCAGCCCGCGCCGCTCGCGCGGGAACCAGCGCGCCACGTAGGGCGTGCCGACCGAGAACGAGCCGCCGGCCAGGCCGATGAACAGACCGAGCACCAGGAACTGCCAGAACTCGGTGGCCATGCCGATCAGGTAGATGGCCGGCACCGTGGCGAGCATCAGCAGGAAGAACACGATGCGGCCGCCGAACTTGTCGCACCAGATGCCCAGCGGCACCCGCACCAGCGAGCCGCTTAGCACCGGCATCGCGGCCAGCAGGCCGAATTCGGTTTCGTTCAGGCCCAGCATCTTTTTGATCGGAATGCCGAGCACGGCGAACATCATCCAGATCGCAAAGCAGATCGTGAACGACACGGTGCTGCTGGCCAGCACCCGGATTGCCTTATTGTTATTTGACACCTTGATTCTCCTGATACACATAGGGATGGCATCAGGTTACGCGGCGCCGCACAGCCCGCCAATCGGCAGGACGGCTATGTCGGCAAGGCAAGCAGACTAGCCGGCTACGCCGAAATGACTAGGGCGTAAGGTGGGATTGACGCGCCGGGCGATTGTTCATAATCTGGATCAAGTAAAACATTCATCGAATATACATCTTTTAACGGGCGGCCTACACTGCCCGCCAGTACCCCGCACGGCGATCCACCACGGGGACGTACCCAAGGGGTACGTCCCCTGCGTCGATGTGCGGGTTGGGCGCAAGCGCCCCCATCCAGCAACCACAAGGAACCATGTCATGCACGCCACACGCAAGCTCTGGACCTGGCTCGCGGTCATCTGCGTCCTCTCCTTCGCCGTCCTCGGCTGGGTCGGCGCCGAGATCTACCTGACCGCGCCGCCCATCCCCAAACAAATCGTCAGCGCCGACGGCGAAGTGATCTTCGACGAAGGCCAGGTCGACCGCGGCCAGCAGGCCTGGCTGTCCGCCGGCGGCCAGCAGCTCGGCACCGTCTGGGGCCACGGCAGCTACGTCGCCCCCGACTGGTCGGCCGACTGGCTGCACCGCGAAGCGCTCGAACTGCGCCAGATCTGGGCCCTGCGCGAGCACGGCACCGACTTCGACCGGCTGGGCAAACCGGCCCAGGCCGCGCTCAACGCCCGCCTGAAGGAGGAGATGCGCCACAACAGCTACGACGCCGCGCGCGGCGCCATCGTGCTGTCGGCCGACCGCGCCGCCGCCGTGCGCGCCGTCGCCCGCCACTACACCGACTTGTTCGGCGACGCCCGCGCGCTCGACGCCCTGCGCGAACAGTACGCGATGCGCGCCAACTCGGTGCCCGACGCCGACGACCTGCGCGCGCTGCCGGCCTTTGTGTTCTGGTCGTCCTGGGCCGCCGCCACCGACCGTCCCGGCGCCACCGACCTAAGTTACACCAGCAACTGGCCGCACGAGCCGCTGATCGACAACCGGCCCAGCGCTGGCGCCGGCATCTGGTCGATCGCCAGCATCATCCTGATGATCGGCGCCATCGCCGCCATGGTGATGTTCCATTCGACGGCCAAGGAGGAAGCCGATCCCGTGCCGCCGAAGGACGATCCGCTGTTCCACCTGAAGCCGACGGCGTCGATGCGGGCGACGAAGAAGTACTTCTTCGTCGTCATCGGCCTGATCCTGGCGCAGGTCGGCATGGGCGTGATCACCGCCCACTACGCGGTCGAGGGCAACAGCTTCTTCGGCTACCCGCTGGCCGAGATCCTGCCCTTCGTTGTCAGCCGCACCATCCACACCCAGTTCGCCGTGCTGTGGATCGCCACCGCGTGGCTGGCCACGGGCCTGTACATCGCGCCGGCCATCTCCGGCCACGAGCCGCGCTTCCAGGCGCTGGGCGTAAACGTGCTGTTCTACGCGCTGCTGTTCATCGTGGTCGGCTCGACCGCCATGGGCTGGCTCGGCACGCTCGGGCACAAGGGCACGGGCTTCGCCTTTTGGCTCGGAAACCAGGGCCTCGAATTCACCAGCATGGGCCGCATCTGGCAGATCCTGCTGTTCGTCGGACTGCTGTTCTGGGTCCTGCTGCTGGGCCGCGCCCTGTGGCCGGCGCTGAAAAAACCGTCGGAAAGCCGCGGCCTGATCGTCATGGTGTTCCTCGCCGCGCTGTGCATTGGCGGCTTCTACGCCACCTCGCTGACCTGGGGCCGCCACACCCACTATTCGATGATCGAGTACTGGCGCTGGTGGCTGGTGCACCTGTGGGTCGAGGGCTTCTTCGAGGTCTTCGCCACGGCCGTCATCGCGCTGCTGTTTACCCGCCTGGGCCTGATCCGCGCGGCCGCCGCCAACAGCGCCATCGTGCTCGAGACCATCGTGTTCCTGTTCGGCGGCATCCTCGGCACCTTGCACCACCTGTACTTCACCGGCACGCCGACCTTCGTCATCGCCATCGGTGCCATGTTCTCGGCGCTCGAAGTGGTGCCGCTGTCGATGATCGGCATCGAGGCGTGGCGCAACTACCAGCGCTCGAAGGCCGCGCCGTGGGTGCACAGCTACAAATGGCCGATCCTGTGCTTCATCGCCGTCGGCTTCTGGAACACCATCGGCGCCGGCCTGCTGGGCTTTTCCATCAACACGCCGATCGCGCTGTACTACATGCAGGGCCTGAACATGACGGCCGCCCACGGCCACGCCGCGCTGTTCGGCGTCTACGGCATGCTGGGCATCGGCCTGCTGCTGTTCTGCCTGCGCGGCCTGAGCGACCGGCTGGCCTGGTCGGACCGCCTGCTGGCGCCGATGTTCTGGTGCCTGAACATCGGCCTGGCGATGATGGTGTTCATCTCGCTGGTGCCGGCCGGGATCTACCAGGCCTGGGCGAGCGTGAGCACCGGCATGTGGTTCGCCCGCTCGCCGGAAGTGGTCCACTCCAGGTTCATGGAAACGCTGGTGTGGATGCGCGTGCCGGGCGACGTGGTATTCGCCCTCGGTACGCTGTTCCTGGCGCTGTTCGCCTGGCGCCTGCTGACGGGCGCGCGCAGACCGAAGCTCGTCGCCGGCGCCGCCGGTGCCGACCGCGCCTAGCGGCCGCCATCCCGCATTCCCGCCGCCGGCGGGATTGCTTCCCCCACTTTACCCAAGGAGTACGCCATGTCCCACGATTGCTCTATCCCGTCCGGCCCGGACGGCATCTACCCGTTCGACGCGCGCGGTGTCGCCAAACGCTTCCGCCACGCGGCCATCTTCGGCGCGCTCGAATCGCTGCGCCCCGGCGAGATCATGCGTTTCTGTAACGACCACGATCCGCTGCCGCTGCTGTCGCAGATCGAACAGCGCTACGGCAGCCGCGTCAAGGCGGCCTACGTGGCGCGCCAGCCGGGCCAGGTGGTCATCGACTTCCTCGTCGATGCCGCCTGACCGCTTGCGCAATCGACAATCCAGATCAAGGATTCCCGCGCCCGGCCAACTTAGCATGAAGCCGCATCCCGTCGATGGATGCAGCCATTCAAACGCATAAGGTGAAACAAGATGAAGACCCAACTCAAACTCGCCTCGGCCTGCCTCGCCACCGCCGGCGCCCTGCTGGCCATGGCCGCCAACGCCGCCATGGCGGCCGAGTCGCCCCTGCCCGTGATCACCCAGGAACTGGTGGCGCCGCCGCTGCTGCCGCCGCCGATCACCCGCAAGAGCGCCGCCCACGTCGTGGTCAACCTGACCGTCGAGGAGGTCGAGCGCGAGATCGCGCCGGGCACCCGCTACACCTTCTGGACCTTCGGCGGCACCGTGCCGGGCAAGATGATCCGCGTGCGCGAAGGCGACACCGTCGAGCTGCACCTGCAAAACCTGGCCGACAACAAGCTGCCCCACAATATCGATCTGCACGCCGTCACCGGCCCGGGCGGCGGCGCCGGCCAGACGCTGATCGCGCCCGGCAACGAGGCCAGCTTCACCTTCAAGGCGCTCGCGCCCGGCCTGTACGTCTACCACTGCGCCACCGCACCGGTCGGCATGCACGTGGCGAACGGCATGTACGGCATGATCCTGGTCGAGCCCAAGGAAGGCATGGCGCCGGTCGACCGCGAATACTATGTGATGCAGGGCGACTTCTACACCAGCGGCGCCTACCGCGCGCCCGGCCTGCAGAACTTCGACATGCAAAAGGCCATCGACGAAAAGCCCACCTACATCGTCTTCAACGGCGCCGACGGCGCGCTGACCGGCGCCAACGCGCTGACGGCCAAGGCCGACGAAAAGGTGCGCCTGTACTTCGGCGTCGGCGGGCCGAACATCACGTCCAGCTTCCACGTCATCGGCGCCATCTTCGACCGCGTCTACACCGAAGGCGGCAACCACTTCCAGGAAAACGTGCAGACCACGATGGTGCCGGCCGGCGGCTCGACGATCGTCGAATTCGTGCCCCGCGTGCCGGGCAACCTGACGCTGGTCGACCACTCGCTCACGCGCGCCTTCAACAAGGGCGCCATCGGTTTGATGGCGGTGACCGGACCGGATCGTCCCGCCATCTATGGCAAGGGCGTCAAACAGCCGCTGGCTGCCGTCACCCCGACGGCGGCAGCGCCGGCGCCGGCCAAGGCGGTGGCCTCCGGTGCCAAAGCGGCGGCGAAGACGGTCGCCGTCAAGGCGCCGGCCGTCGAAGCGGACCACGCCCAGCAACTGCGCGGCAAGGCGGTCTACGACAGCGCTTGCGCGGCCTGCCACCAGCCCGACGGCAAAGGCGTGGCCGGCGTGTTCCCGCCGCTGGCCAATTCCGACTTCTTCCAGCAGCGTCCATACGAGATGGCCCACATCGTGCTCAATGGCCGCAGCGGCGAATTGGTCGTCAACGGTGAACACTACAGCGGCGTCATGCCGCCGCAGGACCTCAGCGACGACGACATCGCGGCCGTGATCAACTACGTCAGCGTGGACCTCAACCAGGGCAAGGCGGTGCTCACGCCCGCCCAGGTGCGCGACATGCGCAAGAGCCGCTAGCCATGCGCGCGCGCCTGTTGCCGGCGCTGGCCCTGGCCGCCGTGGCGTCGCTCTGCGCCGGTGGCGGCGCCCGGGCCGACACGCCCCGCCCCGACGTCGACTACCGCGCCATCGGCGGGGGCACGCTGCGCAGCGTGCTGCCGGCCGATGGCGTGGCCGCCGACGCCACGGTCGCGCCGTATCTGCTGCGTAGCCGCCTGGTCACCAACGCCGAATTTTCCGCCTTCGTGCGCGACCATCCCGAATGGCGGCGCGGCCGGGCACCGGCGCTGTTGGCCGCGCCCACCTACCTCTCCGGCTGGGGCACCGCCGACAATCCCGCGCCGCTCGCCGGCAACGCGCCGGTGGTGCGCGTCAGCTGGTACGCGGCCCAGGCCTATTGCGCCAGCGAGCATGCGCGCCTTCCACGCTGGTACGAATGGGAGTTCGCCGCCGCCGCCGACGCCACCCGCGCCGACGCGCGCGACGATGAAGCCTGGCTCGCCCATATACTCAACTGGTACTCGGACGCCGGCAAGGCGCCGCCGCGCGACGTGGCGGGCGCCGCGCCGAACTTCCACGGCATCCACGACCTGCACGGCCTGGCCTGGGAATGGGTGGAAGACTACGGCGGCCTGTTCGTCAACGCCGACAGCCGCGTCAAGGGCGAACAAAAGATCCTCGACTACTGCGGCGGCGCAGCCGTCTCGCTGGCCGACCGGCGCAACTACGCGATCCTGATCCGACTGGCCCTGCTGGCGGCGATGGAAGGCCAGCAGGACGGCGCCAACCTCGGGTTCCGCTGCGCGCGCGATGCCCTCCCCCTCAATCAAGAAAGCACACCATGAACATCACCAAACCCCTGCGCCAGGTGGCGCTGGCCGCCGCGCTGCTGACCGCCGCGAGCTGCGCATCGACCACGGCGACCGCAGCCGATACCTCCGCCGCCGTCAAGCCGGCCAAGGTGGCAACGGCGGCCACGCCGGAGCTGCCGGGCGCCTCGCTGTACCAGCTCGGCACCGTCCTCACCGACGACAGCGACCATCGTTTCACGCTGCGCGACCTGACCGGCACCCCGGTGCTGGTGACGATGTTTTACGGCGACTGCCACGCCGCCTGCCCCATCATCATCGAAACGGTCAAACGCACCGTCGCCGCGTTGGGCGGGGGCGGGCCGCTGCGCGTGGTGCTGGTCAGCCTCGACCCGCAACACGACACGCCGGCCTCGCTGTCCATGCTCGCCCGCAAGCACGAGCTCGACCCGGCCCGCTTCCGCCTCGCCGTGGCGGCGGACGACGGCGCCACGCGCACCCTGGCGGCCGCGCTCAACATCAAATACCGCAAGCTGGCCAACGGCGAAATCAACCACACCACGCGCTTGGTGCTGCTCGACGCGGCCGGCGTCACCCGCGCCGCAAGCACGCGGCTGGACGTCAACCCCGACCCGGAATTCGTCAAGCACATCGCCAGCGTAATAAAAGAATGACCGTAGGGCGGATTAGCGCAGCGTAATCCACCAAGCTCCGCCCGCTACCCGCGACTCCCAAAAAACGTGGTCAGATCAAGAAATCCCGAAATAGCCGCAAATCCCGTTGACGACCACCACATCCAGTATTTATTCTGCCAACACCAACTACATATAGTATTAAGGGATAAAAAGTGGAAGAAGAATTCACAAGCACGGCAGTCACCAAGCGCGACGGCGCCACCCAACCATTCAGACGCGAAAAAATCGAAGCCGCGCTGCTGCTGGCCGGCCGCGCCAGCGGCGAGTTCGACCTGCGCGAAGCGCGCCAGCTCGCCGACTGCGCGCTGCTGCACCTGGCCTCCACGCGCACGCCCGACGCGCTGACCGTCGAACAAATCCAGGACACCGTCGAAGACGTGCTATACGACGCCGGCTACCGCCAAACGCTGCGCCGCTTCGTAATCTACCGCGAACGCCACGCCACGCTGCGCCAGGACCGGCAATCGCTGGTCGACGTTGAAAGCTCGATCAACGAATACCTCGACCGCCAGGACTGGCGCGTCAACGCCAATGCCAACCAGGGCTACTCGCTCGGAGGACTGATCCTCAACGTCTCGGGCAAGGTCATCGCCAACTATTGGCTCAATCACGTCTACCCGCCGGAAGTGGGCCAAGCGCACCGCCAGGCCGACCTGCACATCCACGACCTTGACATGCTGGCCGGCTATTGCGCCGGCTGGTCGCTGCGCACGCTGCTCAACGAAGGCCTGAACGGGGTGCCGGGCAAGGTCGAATCGAGCCCGCCGCGCCACATGTCGAGCGCCATCGGGCAGATCGTCAACTTCCTCGGTACGCTGCAAAACGAATGGGCCGGCGCGCAAGCGTTCAGCTCCTTCGACACCTACATGGCGCCCTACGTGCGCAAGGACCGTTTAAGCTACGCGGACGTCAAGCAGTACATGCAGGAGCTGATCTACAACCTCAACGTGCCGTCGCGCTGGGGCACGCAAACGCCGTTCACCAACCTCACGTTCGACTGGGTTTGTCCGGAAGACCTGCGCGAGCAGATTCCCCACATCGCCGGCGAGGAAATGCCGTTCGCGTATGGCGACCTGCAACACGAGATGGACATGATCAACCGCGCCTATATCGAAATCATGATGACCGGCGACGCCAAGGGCCGCGCGTTCACCTTCCCCATCCCGACCTACAACATCACCGAGGACTTCGCGTGGGACAGCCCGAACGCCGAGCTGCTGTTCGAGATGACGGCGCGCTACGGCCTGCCCTACTTCCAGAACTTCATCAACTCCGAACTGAAACCGAACATGATACGGTCGATGTGCTGCCGCCTGCAGCTGGACCTGCGCGAGCTGCTCAAGCGCGGCAACGGCTTGTTTGGCTCGGCCGAGCAAACCGGATCGCTGGGCGTGGTGACGATCAACTGCGCGCGCCTCGGATACCTGCATCGCGGCGACGAGACCGCGCTGCTGGCGGCGCTGGACCGGCTGCTGGAGCTGGGCCGCGACAGCCTCGAAATCAAACGCAAGGTGATCCAGCGGCACATGGACAACGGCCTGTTCCCCTACACGAAGCGCTATCTGGGCACGCTGCGCAACCACTTCTCGACGCTGGGCGTCAACGGCGTCAACGAAATGATACGTAACTTCGATCCGGCGGGCCGGCACGACATCACCACGCCGTGGGGCCGCGCCTTCGCGCTGCGCTTGCTCGACCACGTGCGCGCGCGCATGATCGAATTCCAGGAGCAGACCGGCCATATGTACAATCTGGAAGCGACACCGGCCGAAGGCACGACCTACCGCTTCGCCAAGGAGGACCGCAAGCGCTATCCGAACATCCGCCAGGCGGGGACGGAGCAAATGCCCTACTACACGAACTCGTCGCAACTGCCGGTCGGCTTCACCGACGATCCGTTCGAAGCGCTCGAACAGCAGGACGAGCTGCAGCGCAAATACACCGGCGGCACGGTGCTGCACCTGTACATGACGGAGGCGCTATCGAGCGCGGACGCCTGCCGCACGCTGGTGCGGCGCGCGCTGGGCCGATTCGGACTGCCATACATCACGGTCACGCCGACGTTCTCGATCTGTCCCAAGCACGGCTACCTGAACGGCAGCCACAAATACTGCCCCAAGTGCGACGCCGACCTCCTGGCAAGGAAAAAACAAATGATCGACACGTCGGGCGGATTCGCGCGCACCGCGTAATCCGCCGTACAAGCGACGCCACCGGCCCAAACAAACACCGCCATCAAAATCCTACCAACCCTAAAAGAAGGAAGCAACATGACCAGCACCACCCAACCCATCGAACTGACCGACGCCGAGCGCCAACCCTGCGAAATCTGGACCCGCGTAATGGGCTACCATCGCCCCGTCTCATCCTTCAACACCGGCAAACAAGGCGAGTTCCACGAACGCACCTACTTCCGCGAAGCGGCCATCAAGGCCCCCTGACATGAACGGCAGGCCATTGAAGGTCG
This sequence comes from uncultured Duganella sp., assembly GCA_963513825.1. Lineage (GTDB taxonomy): Bacteria > Pseudomonadota > Gammaproteobacteria > Burkholderiales > Burkholderiaceae_D > Rugamonas. Next base: position 203,550 of record CAUPRW010000002.1, on the reverse strand, counting down.
GCGGCTACACGCCGTTCAGCACCACCGACTACCCCGGCCAGCTATCGGCCGTGGTATTCGTGCAGGGCTGCCCGTGGCGCTGCGGCTACTGCCACAATCCGCACCTGCAGGAACGCACGCGCGACAGCCCGCTGTCGTGGGCGGCGCTGCTGGCGGCGCTGGAGCGGCGCGTCGGCCTGCTCGACGCGGTGGTGTTCTGCGGCGGCGAGGCCACCATGGACCCGGCGCTCGGCGGCGCCATCGAAGAAGTGCGCGCGCTTGGCTTCAAGGTCGGGCTGGAGACCGCGTGCGTCTATCCGGATCGCCTGAAGAAGGTGCTGCCGATGCTCGATTGGGTCGGCTTCGACGTCAAGGCCCCGTTCGAGCGCTACGCCGAGATCACCGGCGTGGCCGGCAGCGGCGTGCCGGCGCGCGAGAGCGTCGAGGCGATCATCGCCAGCGGTGTCGATTATGAGTGCCGCACCACAGTGCATCCGGCGCAGCTGCCGCCGCCGGTGCTGGTGGAGCTGGCGACGACCTTGGCGGCCATGGGTGTCGACAATTACGTGTTGCAGGAATTTCGGGCCACCGGTTGCGCAGATGAAGCGCTGGTGGCCACGGCCGTCGCCGGCTATCCGGGCGGGGACGCCTTGGCGCGTATCGCGCCGCTGTTTGCGCGCTTTGCGGTGCGGCGCGGTCACTGATACCGTCTCGTTGGGCGATTCGGCGCGCGGCGCGTTGTTCTCCGTGCATGGGCTGTCGACGGCTCGCCGACGGCGGATTACGGGTTACGGGTTATGGGATACGGGCTGTTGGCGACAGGGCCCTCCTGCATAATTCCGTCAACGGTACATCAATCGCGTCCAGCGTGTTCTTGACCAGCAGTCCAAGCTCGGTGTCGCCCTCCATCGCCAGCCGGCGCGAGAAGAACAGCGTGTCCGGGTCCTGCTCGCGCCGCGCCAGGGCGATGAAGTCGCGCGCGCAGGCGCCGATCTCCAGATCGGCCACGCCGTGGGCGGCCATCGCGGCGAAACCTTTCCCGCGCCACGTGAAGTCGAACGCCACGCCGGCATCCGAAACGCGCACGCGCAGATGCTTGCCTGCCAGGCTGGCGCGCACGTCCTCGGGCAGGTGCGGGCGCAGCACCAGGTTGAGCGCGGCCACGCACAGCAATGCGCCGGGCAGCGCCGGCAGCCGTCGCCCCAGCGCGGCCAGCAACGGCGGCAACGGCGAGGCCGCCTGCGCGCCACCGGCCGGGTTGGCGACCGGGACGCCGTAGGAATGCGGGCTCGCGGGCGTCATGCCGGCACCTCCACGCGGTGTTCCAGCCCGGGCTTGCCGTACCAGTAGCCGTTGCAGGCGGCCGCCGGCAGCAATGGCGCCATCATGCGGGCGCTGGCCGCCGCCGGTGCCACCCCGCGCCGCACGGCGTCAAAGGCGCCGATGATCTTGCCCATGTGCTGGGACTGGGGGCTGAGCCTTGCGATGTCGACCCCAAGCTCGGTCAACTGGCCCACCTCGCCGAGGAGGTTGTACACCAGCGCCGATTGACTCTGTATGCCGTTGAGGACCAGGAAATCCTGCTTTTCACGCGTGCGCATCACCAGCCCGTCCGGGTGCTCGATGCAGCTGAAACGACAATCGTCCTTGGGCAGGTTGCGGTTACGCGCCGTGAAGCAGCGGGCGGAGAACGCCAGCGGCATGCGTCCGTAGGCAAACACCTCGGTCTCCATGCCGTCGGGCCGCTCGCGCTGCATGTGACGCAAGCCTTCACGCCCCATCTCCAGCGGCATGACCCAGCGCCGTGCGCCGAGGCCGGCCAGCAACGAGAGGGTCTGCGGATTGTAGATGTTCAGATGCGGGCCGGCCACGAACGGCGCCTGCCCGGACAGCAGATGCACCGCCCCCATGTCGCTCGCCTCGACGGTGAAGTGGCCATTGGCCGTCAAACGGCGCAGCGCGGTGACGTCGGCGCTCGACTCGATCAGGGCGAGCGTCGACATCACCACCTCCTTGCCCTCCGCTTCGAGCATCGCGCCCAGCGCCAGCCAGTCGGCGGCGCGCAGCTCGTGGCGGCGCGAGCAGACCGTCTCGCCCAGATAGACGATGTCCACCGGTGTGGCGGCGATCTCCTCGTAGAACGCGATTACCTTTTCGCGCGGCCAGTAGTACAGCAATGGTCCCAGGGCTAGTTTGAGCATAGCTCCTCCATATTCGATATTGTTCATTTCCAGGCGCGGTGGTAGGCGCCCAGCGTGTGCTGCTGGCCCTCGGCCAGCGTGTTCAGTTCCGCCATCCAGGCCGGTTTGACGGCGTAGCGGGCCGCGTTGTGCAGGCACTGGTCGAGCGCCTCGCGCCACACGCGCGTGACCTGCGCCACGTAGGCCGGGCTGCGCTGGCGGCCTTCGATCTTCACCGCGCGCACGCCCATGTCCAGCAAGCGTGGCAGCAGTTCCAGCGTGTTCAAACTGGTCGGCTCCTCGACCGCGTAATAGGTTTCGTCGTTGACCTCGAAACGGCCCTTGCACAGGGTTGGGTAACTGGCGTTTTCCTGCGGCGTGTAGCGGTCGATCAGCACGCCGTTCAGGCGCGACTCCAGCCCGCGCGGGTTCTGCTGCCAGCGCACCGCCTTGGCCGGCGAGCACACACCGTGCGTGTTGGGCGACTCGCCCGTCACGTACGACGACAGCGCGCAGCGGCCCTCGACCATCACGCACAGGCTGCCGAAGCCGAACACCTCGATCTCGACGTCGGTGTTTTCGACCACATGCTCGACCTGCGCCAGCGACAGCACGCGCGGCAGCACGGCGCGCGCGATGCCGAACTGGCGATGATAGAAATTGATCGCCTCGGCATTGGTGGCCGAGCCCTGCACCGACAGGTGCAGCCGCAGATCGGGATAGCGGTCGGCGGCGTAGCGCATCAGTCCCGGGTCGGCCAGGATCACGGCGTCGATGCCGGCCCCGGAGGCGCGGTCGATGGCGGCGCGCCACAGCGCGCTCGTCTGCGGCTGCGGATAGGTGTTCAGGGCCAGCAGCACCTTGCGCCCGCGCGCGTGCGCGTAGGCGATGCCCTGGGCGATGGCGGCGTCGTCGAAATTGAGGCCGGCGAAGTTGCGCGCGTTGGTGGCGTCGCGAAAGCCAAGGTAGACGCAATCGGCGCCCAGGTCGACGGCGGCCTTGAGCGCCGGCAGGCTGCCGGCCGGGCACACCAGTTCGATCGGCGGCGCGGCGGCGGTAACGGGGGATTGAGCTTGGATCATGGGAGATGCGGGAAGCAAAAAAGTCGATGCCGGATGGCGGACGAACTGTAGCGCGCCGTCAAGCCGGAAATCCTTGATGTGAATCAAAGAAATTGTGCTTGGGCGAATGGGACAATGCCGTCCAGCACATCACCAAGGACCACACGATGCACAACAACCATAACCGCAGCGCGCGCCTGCTTGACGTCGGCGGCTTGGAACCGCCCCAACCGATGGTGATGATCCTCGAGGCGCTCGATACGCTGGGGCCGGACGAGCGGTTGCGGGTGATGATCGACCGCGATCCGGTGCCGCTGTACCAGGTGCTGCGCCGCTACGGCTTCGCGCACCGCACCACGCCCAGCGAGGCGCGCTACGAAGTGCTGATCTGGCAGGTGCCCGACGGCGGTGACGCGTGATGGCGCTTGGCGCGCCGCGGCGCGCGCTGTCGTTCGACAGCAATCCACCGCTGTCGCTGCCGCTGCGCTACTTCCTCACCGCGCCGCTGTTCGCCGCGCTGGCGGCCGCCCTGTTGGCGTGGCAGGGCGAGGCGGCGTTGTTGACGCGCTGGTCGCCGCTGACGCTGGCGCTAACGCACCTGATGGTGCTCGGTTGCCTGAGCATGACGATGATCGGCGCCCTGCTGCAGATGCTGCCCGTGGTGGCCGGCACCGCCGTGCCGCGCGTTGGCCGCGTCGGCGCCGCCGTGCACCTGGCGCTGGGCGCCGGCACGGTGCTGCTGGCGTGCGCGTTCTGGTTCGGGCGGCCGGCCTGGTTCGCGCTGGCGATGCTGTTGTTGCTGTCGGCTTTTTTGCTGTTCGTCGGCGCCTGCACCGTCGGCCTGTGGCATGAACACGCGGGCGGCTCGGGCGCGGTGGTGGCCGGCATCCGCCTGGCGTTGACGGCGCTGGTGGTCACCGCCGCGCTGGGCGGCATGCTGGCCGGCGCCTTCGCCTGGCCGTCCGTTCAGCACCTGCCGTTGCAGCGCCTGACCGACCTGCACGCGATGTGGGGCCTGCTCGGTTGGGTGGGCCTGCTGGTGATCGCGGTGGCGTTCCAGGTGGTGCCGATGTTTATGCTCACCGAACCCTATCCGCCCTTGCTGCGGGGCGCTTACATGATGGTGATGTTCCTGCTGCTGGCGGCGGCCTCCGTATCGAGCGGACTGCCCGGCGCGGGACTGGCGTTCCACCAGGTCTGCCTGGCGTTGCTGGCGGCCGGCTATGCGCTGTTCGCCGGCGTCACGCTGTACCTGCTGGCGCGCCGCAAGCGGCCAACGGCCGATGCGACCACGCTGTACTGGCGCCTTGCGATGGGCAGCCTGGCGGCGGGACTGGCGCTGTGGTTATGGCCCGATACGCAGGCGCAGAACGCCAGGCCGCTGGCGATCGGGGTGTTGTTGATCGTCGGCTTCGCGCTGTCGGCCATCAACGGGATGCTGTACAAGATCGTGCCGTTCCTGGCCTGGTACCACCTGCAGGACGCGGCGGCGGCGGCGCGCGGGCGCAAGCTGCCGGCGGTGGGCAAGATCATTCCGCAGCGGCTGGCGAACCTGCAATTGGCGGTGCACGCGGCGGCGCTGGCGCTGCTGGTGGCGGCCTGCTATCGGCCGGCGCTGGTGCGGGTGGCGGCGGCGCTGATGTGCGCCGCCTGCGTCGGCCTGTGGCTCAACCTGTGCTGGGCGGCCACCCTGGCGCGACGTGGCTCGCCCAACGCGGACCACGCCGTGCGCGATCGCGTGCGGCGCGATATCTAAAACAAGAGGAATCAGCATGGAACAGACCAGAATCAAGGCCTATGACGGCCCCGCGTTGAGCATGACCGTCAGCCGCGAAGGCAACCGCATCCACCGTTTGGTCGACGACACCAATTACCCGGTCCGGCCCAGCGCCGTGGTGGTGCGGCGCGATCCGATGGTGGCGGCGCTGTTCGGCGCGGCCCCCATCCAGTTCGCGCGCGCGGCGCCGGCCATGGTCAAGAAGACGCGGCCGGGCCGCTGACCTCACTTAGGCAACTTGTAACGCTGTTCACGGTAGAGGATGGACGGCAGCACCACGTGCGACATGGCCTTGTCGACCAACCGCGGGTCGGGCGGCGTCGCGCTGGTCGTCAGCGTCTTGGTGGGCGCATCATAATGTCCCAGCAAGGGCTCCTGCCCGGGCCGCAGGATGGTGGCCGAGGTGCCTTCCAGCCAGGCGAAGTAATTGTCGAACTGGATCAGCGCCCGGCCCGGCGTCTCGCTGTCCCTGGCCAGGTCGCGCCCGATCATCGGGTGCTCGCTCGATACGCCCATCAGCGACAGCATCGTCGGCGCCAGGTCGATCTGGCTGGCGATGGTCTTGATGACCTTGGGCTGCACGTCCGCCCCCATGATCAAGCCCGGGATGTGGAATTTATTGATCGGCACCAGGCTGTCGCCGTAGACGCGGTTGTCGTGGTCGGCGACGATCAGGAACACCGTGTCCTTCCAGTAGGCCTCCTTCTTGGCCTGGGCGATGAAGCGGCCCAGCGCGTAGTCGGCGTACTTGACGGCGTTGTTGACGGTCTGCTTTTCGGCGTCGTGAAGCTTGATGCGCCCGTCCGGGAACTGGAACGGCTCGTGGTTGGACGACGTGAAGATCAGGCTGAAGAACGGCTTGTTGGCCGCGTGCAGTGTCTTGAGCCGTTCAAGCGACTTATCGAACAAGTCCTCGTCCGAGGCGCCCCAGCTGCCCTCGAACACCGGCTTCATGTCGCGCCGGTCGACCACCTTCTGGAAGCCGTTACCGGTGAAGAAGCCGCGCATATTGTCGAAGTGCGCCTCGCCGCCGTAGACGAATTCCGTGTGGTAGCCCTGCTTGCCCAGGCCAAGCGCCAGCGTGTAGAAGTTTTGCTGCGCCAGCGACAGCTTGACCACGCTGCGCGCCGGCGTCGGGCCGTATCCGGCGACGACCGCCTCGATGCCGCGCACCGAGCGGGTACCCGTGGCGTACAGCTGCTCGAACCACCAGCCTTCTTTCTTGAGCTTTTCCAGCTCGGGCGTGACCGGCAGGCCGCCGAGCGACTCGACGAAGGTCGCGCCCAGGCTCTCCTCGAGCACGATGACGAGGTTGAGCGGCCGCGCGCGCTGCGCGGTGGCGACCTGCTTGTGCAAGGTCGGCAGCTCGGCCGAGGTGAACTCCAGGTCCTTGAGCCATGGCGCCGCTTTGACATTCTGGAACACCTTCTCGCGCGGGTATTTGCCGTAGATCTCGGACGAATTGGCTTCCTTGCTCATCGAGTTGAGCGCGTCGAACACCGACCACGGCGAATTGATGATCAGCGAATTGACCATCGAGTCGCCCGTCAGGGCGAACAGCGCCGGGTTGGCCGGCCGGTGCGCGGTGGTCGAGCGCACCTGGATAAACACCAGCGCCACGAGCAAAGGCCACACCAGCAGCAGCTTGACGGGACGCCACAGCACCATGTTGGCAGACGCCGCCTTGAGCAGCCGATACAGGCCGACGCCGAGCAGGATCGTGCACAGCACGCCGCCGACGAGCGCGATGCGGAAGCCGTTCCACAAGGTGGCGATGACTTCCTGCGGATATGACAGGTACTCGATGAACAAGCGGTTGGGCCGCACGTCGAACTGCATGATGAACTGCGGCGTCGACACTTCCATGAAGACGATGAAGATCAGCGCGAACGTGGCCCAGCCGACCGACACCAGGCGCCAGGCGCGCTGCGTGCGGCGGTACGCCAGCAACGGCGCCAACACCAGGGGGATGGCCAGGAAGTAGCCGAGCAAGATCAGGTCGGCGCGCACGCCCTGGACGAAGATGCGCAGCGGGATGCCGGTCGGCGCCACGCGGCTCCACTGCCAGGCCACCAGCCCGGCGCGCGACAGCGACAGGATGACGAGGCCGAGCAGCAGCAATTGCAGCAGGCTGGAAAACGGGCCGGCCCAGGCGGTGAGTTTTTCGAGCCTGGCGGCGCAGCGTTGCAATAAGGAGTTGGAGCGGGAGGTCATGGCGGTCCTGGTCGCGGCGTCAGTCGGCGCTGGCGCCGGCGGCGATCGGGTGCGAGGCCATGTACTGCGGCGCGCCGGCGCCGGCGCTCATCAGCCATGCCGTGAACAGCAGGAACACCACCAGCATCGCGAACAGCGTCGAGACGCGGCGGCTGTCGGCCGCCTGCTCGAACACCGGCCGCTTGTCGTAGCCGACGCCGATGTAGTAGGCGGCGAACACGGTGGTCATGTAGTGGACGGCGCCGAACATCTCGCCCAGCTCGCCCTTGCGCGGATGGTCGATCAGCAGGTGCGACAGGGCCACCAGCGCGATGTAGATCACCGACGCCGACAACGGCGGCAGGTACAGGCCGAAGCGCTCGACGAAGGTGCGCACGCCGGGACGCGAACGCGCCAGCAGCGGCAGGATGATGTTGTGGGTCAGGCCGACGATGGCGATCACCTTCAGCAGCACCGTCTTGTGCAGGCTGGCGTTGCCGACCGCGAGGTTGTGCAGGTTGGTCTCGGACTGGCGGTTATGGGTCAGGAAGTACTCGGGCGAGGCAATGTGCAGCACGCGCTGGAACCAGCTGATCTCTTCCAGCGCGGCCAAGGCCACCAGCGCCGTCAGGCCGACAAAGGCCAGCAGCTGCAGGTTGACCTTGGGCGTGCGCTGCCACTGCTCGACGGCGAGGAAGCCGAGCATGCCGGCGGTGACGGTAAAGCACAGGAACTGCATCCATTCGACGACACCGTCCTCCACCACCAGGCGCCACAGCGCGGCCTGGTCACCCTTCAACAGGATCGCCACGACCATCACAAAAACGTTGATCACCACGCCGACGGCGACCACCGGATGCACGTACCATTTGTTCGTTACCATGCCTTGCTCCATTACTGATTAAATTTATTCGTTGGCCGCGTGCGCGAGCACGTGATCTTCCAGGTCGCCGGCGTCGGACGCGGGCTGCGGCGCCAGCTGGCCGGCGCGGCGCGCGGCGCGCTGGCGCACCACGGCCACCGCCGCCGAGCCCAGCGCCCACGACCACAGCAGCGGGTCGAGCAGCCCGTCCCACAGGTTGCCCGTGGGCAGGCGCAGCAGCGAAAACAGCAGCACGGCGATCAGCAGCGCCGCGGCCGGGCCGGCGGCCTGTCCGCGCGCGATGGCGACTGCGGCGCCGACGGCGGCGGCGCAAGCGAGCAGCGGCGCGGCCACGGTGCCGAAGCCGCCCGCGTACAGGCCCAGCGCCAGCATGCCGAATGCTTCGACATACAACAGCAGGCCGACCGCCACCAGCGGCAGCGCCAGCCCGGCCGGCATGACGAAGGTGCTCGGCCGGCCGCGCCAGCGCGCGCCCAGCGACACCACGCTAAAGCCGACCAGCAAGGCGCTCGGGTACTGGAACACCAGGATCAGCCAGTAGGCCGGCGACGCCGCGCCGGGCAGCGCCATGAGCAGCACGGCACCGGCGGTGGCCAGCGCGGTGGTGCGGCGCGCGCGCCCGGCCGGCCACAGCGCCGGCAGCAACGCGGGCGCCAGCGCCAGCACGACGGCGGCGGCCACCAGCGCCCAGGCCAGGCGGCCATAGACGATCTGCAGGGCGAGATCGGGCAAACTCATGACGGGTCCTTCCCCAGGTGGATCTTCAGGCGGTGGTGGGCGATCGCGCGCCGCTGGTAGGTGTAGGTGATGTGCAGCTCGTCGCCGACCTGGTACATGGCCGGATACGAGAATTCGTCGCCCTTGCCGCCGGTGACGATGTCGCTCACGGGCAGCCAGGTGTGGGCGTCGGTCGACATCGACAGCGTCAGCGAGCTGCGCGCCAGGCTGCCGGGGCCGCCGTCGTTGCGCAGCATCAGGAAGGTGCCGCTGCTCAGGCGCAGCACGGCCAGCGAGGTGCCGTGGTTGGTGATCGGCGTGGCCTCCATGTCCTCCCAGCTGGCGCCGCCGTCGCGGCTGAAGGCTTGCTGCACGCGCCGCTCCTGGCCGGCGTCGCGCATCCAGGCCCGCACCTCGGTGGCCGAGACCGGCACCAGGGTCGGCTGCAGCGACTGGTTGCGGCTGCCGATGCGGGTGAGCCGTTGCGGCACGCCCTGGGCGTCGAACGCCATCAGCATCGGGTATTTGTTGCCGATTTCAAAATACGACGGCAGCCACCAGCCGCCGTCGGCCAGGCCGATCGGGGCGGCGCGCACCAGCGCGCTGGTGTTGAACACGGGCGACATCGGCAGCACGCGGCGCACGGTGAACGTGGCGCCCTCGTTGCGCGACTCCATCTGCACCACGCGCGAAGCGGCCCAGCCGCCCAGGCCGGTGGCGACGACGTACAGGTGGACGGTGCCGTCGGCGGCGGTCCAGGCGACGGGATTGCCGATGCGGCGCACGCCGAAGCCGAGCGCGGCGCCGAGCGAGTCGCGGCTGGCCACTTCCCAGTTCTCGCTCCATTTGTCGCCAGACCAGCGCGAGGCGTAGACCTTGACGTCGGGTCCGCTCTCGCGGCTGCCGGCCCACCAGAACGAGATCAGGTCGCCGCCGGGCAGGCTGGCCAGCGCGCTGGCGTGCGCCGACGGCACACCCTTGGGCATGGGAATGATGGCGCGCGAGACTTCGGTGAGGGTGACGGCCGGCGGCGCGGCCGTGTCGACGGCGGCCGGCGCGGCGCCGGGTTGCCCGGCGCGCGACCAGCGCCACGCTTCGGCCGCCACCGAGGTGGTCACGGCCAGGACGCATGCCAGGACGATCAGGCCGGCTGCCCGCTGTAAAGGTGGGCGCGAAGCTCCCATTCCGTCTCCAAGAGATCGGGACATGAAGGAAGCACGTGCAATGATCCTCTTGCCCAAATATTAAAAACCTATTAACAACCAATAACGGTGAACCATCGACTGCCTGTGCGCCAGCCGCCCGGCCATCCGGAGAGGCGGCGCCATCGTGGCTAACAGCTTTCCCCGGGTTTTGCATTGACGAATCCGGTATCGTACATGAAAACCTGAAAGATATGTTAAATGGCGGCACCGCCGGCCGGCGGTTTCGACAGGCTTTATCTTTGTATAATACGTTGCCCGGCTGGCGCCGCCCCGGACCGAACCCTAAGGCAAACCGACATGCACACCGAAGATCACGCCACCGCCTCCCGGCCGACCCAACGGCAGCTCACCCGCCAGGACTACAAGACGCTGTCGCTGGCCGCGCTCGGCGGCGCGCTGGAATTCTACGACTTCATCATCTTTGTGTTTTTCGCCACCTCCATCGGCGCCCTGTTCTTCCCGCCGACGATGCCGGACTGGCTGCGCCTGTTCCAGACCTTCGGCATCTTCGCCGCCGGCTACGTGGTGCGCCCGCTTGGCGGCATGGTCATGGCCCACTTCGGCGACCTGCTGGGCCGCAAACGCATGTTCACGCTGTCGATCCTGCTGATGGCGGTGCCGACCCTGCTGATCGGCCTGTTGCCCACCTACGCCAGCATCGGCCTGGCCGCGCCGCTGCTGCTGTTGCTGCTGCGCCTGTTCCAGGGCGCGGCCGTCGGCGGCGAGGTGCCCGGCGCCTGGGTGTTCGTGTCCGAACACGTGCCGGCGCGCCACATCGGCTACGCCTGCGGCACCCTGACGGCCGGCCTGACCTTCGGCATCCTGCTCGGCTCGCTGGTGGCGACCGGCGTCAATAGTTACTTCACGCCGCAGGAGGTGCTCGACCACGGCTGGCGCCTGCCGTTCCTGCTGGGCGGCGTGTTCGGCCTGGGCGCGATGTATCTGCGCCGCTGGCTGCACGAGACGCCGGTGTTCCTCGAGCTGCAACAGCGCAAGGCGCTGGCGGCCGAGATGCCGCTCAAGGCCGTATTGCGCGAGCATCGCCGGGCGGTGGCGCTGTCGATGCTGCTGACGTGGATGCTGTCGGCGGCGATCGTCGTGGTGATCCTGATGACGCCGGCGCTGCTGCAAAAAGTGTACGGCTACGACGCCCGCACGGCGCTGCCGGCCAACGCGCTGGCCACGCTGTGCCTGGCGCTCGGCTGCGTGCTCTACGGCGTGCTGGCCGACCGCGTCGGCGCGCGCCGCATGCTGATCATCGGTTCCGTGCTGCTGGCCGCTTGCACCTGGGTGTTCTACACCACCCTCAAGACCCGGCCCGAGCTGCTGCTGCCGCTGTACGGCCTGCTCGGGCTGAGCGTGGGCGTGGTCGGCGTGGTGCCGAGCGCGATGGTGCGCGCCTTCCCGCCGGCGGTGCGCTTTTCCGGCCTGTCGTTTTCCTACAATGTCGCCTATGCGATCTTCGGCGGCCTGACGCCGGTGATGGTGAGCCTGATGCTCAAGACACAACCGCTGGCGCCGGCCTATTACGTGATGGCGCTGTGCGGCATCGGCGCGCTGACGGCGCTGTTCATCAAGGAGCGCCCGCTGGCCACCTGACACCGGGGCGACTGCGCACCGTAGGGCAATAATAGATGTCTTTAACGAAAGGAAATGCTATCGTTCCGGTCGCGCGGCGCATTCGCCGCGCTCGCCCCACCACCCATCACCACCGGAACCGCTAGCCCATGCCGCATCAGCCGCCGCACCACCCCGCCCAGGACATCGCCTTTGCCGCAGGCGGCGGACACATGGGGCAGCTGCTGCGCACCCTCGACTGGACCGGCACGCCGCTCGGCCCGCTCGAGAGCTGGCCGCCGGCGCTGCGCACCACGGTCAGCATCATGCTCGGCTCGCGCCACCCGATGTACATCGGCTGGGGGCCCGGCCTGCACTTCCTGTTCAACGACGCCTACCGCCCCATCCTCGGCGCCCGCGGCGAGCGGCCCGAACGCCTGCTGGGCCAACCGTTCCACGAAGTCTGGAGCGACGTCTGGCACGTGGTCGGGCCGATGCTGAACGGCGCCATGGCCGGCGCCTGCACCCACGCCGAGGACCAGCCCTTCCTGCTGCACCGCAACGGCTATCCGGAGCGCATGTACGCCACCTTCTCGGTCAGCCCGGTGCGCGACGGCGACGGCGCGGTCGCCGGCGTGTTTTGCGTGTGCACGGAAACGACCGCCAAGATCCAGGTCGAGGCGCGCCTGCGCCTGCTCGACACGATCGGCAAGGCCACCAGCATCGCCGCCGACGCCAAGACCATCATGGCCGAGGCCACCCGCCTGCTCGGCCTGCACCTGGACGTCACGCGCGTGGCCTACGCCGACCTGGAGGCCGACAACGACCGCTTCACCATCCGCCACGACTGGACCACCGAAGGCGCGTTCAGCACAGTGGGCGTGTACTCGCTCGACCTGTTCGGCAGCCGCGCCACCGGCAACCTGCGGGTCGGAAAGACGCTGCAAATCAACAACGTCGACACCGAGCTGGCCGCCGGCGACGGCTACGAAATGTTCAACCAGATCGGCATCAAGGCCATCATCTGCTGCCCGCTGGTCAAGGACGGCAAGCTGGTGGCGATGATGGCCGTGCACCAGAAGCACCCGCGCGCGTGGACGGACGACGAGGTGGCGCTGGTCGAGGACGTGGTGGAACGCTGCTGGGCGCACATCGAACGGGTGCGCGCGACCGAGGCGCTGCGCGAGGCCGACCGCCACAAGTCGGAGTTCCTGGCCACGCTGGCCCACGAGCTGCGCAACCCGCTGGCGCCGGTGCGCAACGGCCTCGAACTGATGAAGCTGGCCGGCGGCGACGCCGCCGCCATGGCCAAGGTGCGCGCCATGATGGAGCGCCAGGTCTCGCACATGGTCCACCTGATCAACGACCTGCTCGACATCGCGCGCGTCTCGAGCGGCAAGCTGGTGCTCAAGAAGGAACACGCCGATCTGCGCACACTGGTGGCCTCGGCCGTCGAGACCAGCCAGCCGCTGCTCGACGCGGCCGGCCACACGCTCAGCGTGCGCCTGCCCGCCGCCGACGCCATTGTCGAGGTCGACGTGGTGCGGCTCAGCCAGGTGCTCAGCAACCTGCTGTCGAACGCGGCCAAGTACACGCCACCGGGCGGCCACATCGTCATCGCCGCGAAGGTGGCGGACGGCCAGTTGCACATCGAGGTGGGCGACAACGGCATCGGCATCGCCGCCGAATCGATCGGCGGCGTGTTCGACATGTTCACCCAGGTCGGGCGCGGCGTGGCCGGCTCCAAGGGCGGACTGGGAATTGGTTTGTCGCTGGTGCGCCGCCTGGTCGAGCTGCACGGCGGCGGCGTGACGGCGGCCAGCCCGGGCCTCGGCCTGGGCAGCACGTTCACGGTGCGGCTGCCGCTGGCCACCGGCATCGGCAACGGCGCTGCGGTGGAGGCGCCGGCCAGCGAAGCGACGCCGCCGCTACGCGTGCTCATCGCCGACGACAACCACGACGCCGCCGACACGCTGCGCGAGCTGCTGCAAGCGGGCGGGCACACCACGCGCGTGGCCTACGACGGCGCCGGCGCGCTGGCCATCGCCGAGCAGTTCCGGCCCGACCTGGTGTTGCTCGACATCGGCATGCCCGGCATGGACGGTTACGACACGGCGCGCGCCATGCGCCGCCTGCCCGGCCTGGAAGACGTCACGCTCACCGCCCTGACGGGCTGGGGCGCGGCCGAGGACCGGGCGCGCACGCGCGCGGCCGGCTTCGACCACCACTTGCTCAAGCCGGTAAAGCTAGGGGAGCTGCAAGCCATGCTGCGCCAAGCGCCAACGCGAAAACGTGGGGCGGATTAGCGGGCGGGGCCCGCCACATCGCGCCGCCCGCAAGAAACGACCAGCTCACCAGGGAATCGCCACCGTCAGCGAACCGTAGGGCTCGCGCTTGGACTTGGAGGTGATCAGCGCGCTGGCCCGCTGCAGCGAGAACGACACCGACGCCTGCCGGAAACCATACGCCAGCCCCGCCACCGCCACCGTTTGGTTGTGGCGCAGCTCGGCGACGTTGTTGCCCGCATAATGGTTGCGGCCGATGCCCGCGTGCGAAAACACCCGGTCGCCGATCCAGCCGCCATAGACGAACCAGCCGTTACCCAGCACCACCGGATCGCCGCCACGGATTTCCTGCCGCATCGCGGTCGGGAAACTACGCTTGAGCCCAGTGCCGTAGCGCACCAGCACGGTGGCGCCGGCCGACGATTGCAGGTTGCCCAAGGTGGCGCCGGCCGAGACGACGGCGTCGGCATGCGGCCGGCCGTCGTCGTCCGGAAACGACGCCAGGCGCCAGGCGCGATAGCGCTCCACACCCAGCAGCAGACGGGTCGGCCCCTGCGAGTCCCAGCCTTCGGGGCGGTCTGAGCCGATCACGCGGTGGATCAAGGTCTGGGAACGGCGCCCGCCGGCGGCCGGCCCCAACACGCCCAAACGGAAGCCAAGCATGTCGGCCACGTTATCCCGCACCGACACCTGCCCCGCACTCAGCCACAAGGCGCCGACGTACGGCGCGTCGAGCGGATCGGGTTCCTTGCGGGTGAGATCGTGCGGCGTCACCAGGATCTGGCTGAGCGAAAAGCGCGTCGACACGGCCGGGCCGACGCCGAACCACGGCGCCACCTGGCCCATGCCTGGCAGCGGCGCGATCGCGTCCTCGCCGGGCGCGGTGGTGCGCAGGTGCGACAGCGTGATGCCGCTGGTGTAGCCGCCGCCGTCGCTGCCGACGAACACATCGTTTTGCACCATCAGGGACAGGCGGCCCTCCTCGGCGCGCACCGGTGCCGACGAGACTAGCAAACAAACAAACAGGCTGGAAAGCTGAAGTGATATGGGGGATATTTTCATTATCAGGAGCGTGGCGCATTGAAAGCCAGCCCATAATAATCGAAATCGCCGGCGTCCGAATCGTGCGCCGATTCGGTATGTGCGGCAGCGTACAAAACGACCGCGCAGCAATGCGCGGCCGCGATTTGTGCGTGTTTTAGTCGTCCATTCAGCGCGCCGCCGGCGCCGGCGTCAACACTTGTATCGCGCCGGACACGTAGACCAGCGGCGCGTTCCAGTTGATGGCGATTTCATTGCTGGCGTAGGAGCAGGCGTCGTCGAGCCACGACTTGGCCGGCAACGCCGACGCGTACGACGCGCGGCAATGCGCCTTGTCCTGCTGTCCCGGCTGCGGACCGCCGACCAGGAAGCCGGGCACCGGCGCGTCGATGCCGTCGGCCACCGACGGCCGGTGGTGCGGATGCAGCGCCGAGCGGGCGCCGAAGCCGGTGACGAAGGAGGCTCCGACCGCGTTGCGGCCGAGTACGTAGTCGAGGCCGGACTGCGCCGCCTGCAAATACTCGGGCTTGGCATTGAGCTGATAGCCCTGCAACAACATCATCGACTGGTTCAGGGCGACGGCGCTACTACCCCACACGTAATCGGCCTGCTGCATGACCAGCCCCGAGGCCGAGCGCCGCCATGCCTGCGCCAGCGTGGCGGCCAGGCCGTCGATCCTGGCGGCGATCAGCGCCTGGTCGGCCGCCGGGCTCAGTTGCTTGCGGTGGCGCGCCAGCGACATCCACGCCAGGCCACCAACGTCGCTCCACGACGGCACGCCCGCCTTCAGTTGCGGCGCCCCGATGGCCTTGTAGTAGGCGTCGTCCCCGGTGCTGATATAGAGCTCGGCCGCCGCCCAGCCGAACTCGTCGCTCACATTGCCGTCGCCATACTCGCCGGTGCTGATGTCCTTGGGCTGCTTGTAGAGCACCGCCGGATTGGCCCGCGCCCATTGCCACGCCGCCTTCGAGGCCGCCAGCATGCGCGCCGGCATGCCGTTGAGCTGGCCGTCGTAGGGTTTGAGCACCCTGCCCGCCACCGCCATGACGGCGGCGAAGTCGAGCGCGGCGGCGGTGCTCTTGCTCACCACGTAGCGCTGCTGCCTGGCCTGGTCCGGCATCACCATGCCGTCGAAGGCCTTGTCGGTGAGCTTGTGGTAGACGCCACCGTCGGCCGGGTCTTGCATGGTCAACATCCATTCCAGGTTCCACAGCGCCTCGTTGAGGATGTCGGGGATGCCGTTGCCGCTCTCGGGAATGTTGAGCCCCTGCGTCTTGTAGAAGTCCGGAAAGTCCTCGTAGGCGGCCAGCAAGGTGTAGGTCGTGATGCCGGAGTTGACGATGTATTTGTTGTAGTCGCCGGCGTCGTACCAGCCCTTGGGACTGGAAATGACGGTGCCGGCCGGCCGCGCCGCCGACGCCGCCGATTCGTGGATCATGACGTTGGTGTCCGGATGGCCGGCGGGCCTGGCGTAGGCGCCGGCGTGTTTGGCCGTGAGCGCGATGCCGGCGCGGTTGAGGTAATAGGCCTTGATCGCGGCCGCGTTCAGGGCGCGGTAGACGTCCGCGCCGACCGTGAACGGGGCCGAATCGGGCAGTCCGGCCACGCGCAATTGATAGCGGCCCGGCGCGGCCAACTGGCCGAAGTTTGCCAGGCGCAGCGTTTCGCCGGACGGCGCGTCGACCGCCGCCGGGCCCAGCTTGCCGCGCAGGACCACGGTGTCGGCGCCGGCCTGGACCACGCTGAACTCATCGGCGCCGGCCACCGCGGGGACCACGGCGACCTTGGCCGCGCCCGGCAAATAGCCGAGCTGGTCGATTTTGATCGGGGCGGCGCCGCCCGCTGGCGCAGCCGCGTGCGCCTGTCCGGCGCCATCGATTACTATCAGCAACGGCAACGCGAATGCCGCCACGATACGTCGGGGTGTGGCTGTGCAAAATGGAACTGGTTTCAACTGTCATCTCCGTGGTGTGAAATCGTTTTCATCGCATGTTCGCCCGCTTCCGGCGAAAAGTCAAACGCTCCACGCAAGGGCGCCTGATGCTTTACAATTGAAAAGTACATCAATGCAACATCGCTAGCCGGTGATCAGCAACCACCTATTCGTCAGGAACCAAGCATGACCCAAACCGCACAACCACACTACACCGCCGAGGAGAAGCGCAAGCGGGTGTTCGCCATCGTCAGCGCGTCCTCGGGCAACCTGGTCGAATGGTTCGACTTCTATGTCTACTCCTTCGCTTCGATTTACTTCGCCAGCCAGTTCTTCCCTAGCGGGAACCCCACCACGGAATTCCTCAAATCGGCCGCCGTGTTCGCCGTCGGCTTCCTCATGCGTCCGATCGGCGGCTGGCTGTTCGGCCGCATCGCCGACCGCGTCGGCCGCAAGAAATCGATGTTGATCTCGGTGTTGATGATGTGCGGTGGCTCGCTGGCGATCGCCGTGCTGCCGACCTACGCCACCATCGGCGTGGCCGCGCCCATCCTGCTGCTGCTCATCCGCATGTTCCAGGGCCTGTCCGTCGGCGGCGAGTACGGCACCACCGCCACGTATATGAGCGAGGTGGCGCTGCGCGGCCAGCGCGGCTTCTTCTCGTCGTTCCAGTACGTCACGCTGATCGGCGGCCAGTTGCTGGCCGTGCTGACGGTGGTCGTGCTCGAGCAGTTCCTGACCGAGCCCGAGCTCAAGGCCTGGGGCTGGCGCATCCCGTTCGTGATCGGCGCCATCGCGGCGGTGGTCTCGCTGCTGCTGCGCCGCACGCTGCACGAAACCAGCAAGGCCGAGGACCTCAACAACAAGGACGCCGGCACGCTGGCGGGCATCTTCAAGCACCACCGCGCGGCCTTCATCACCGTGCTCGGCTACACGGCCGGCGGCTCGCTGATCTTCTACACATTCACCACGTACATGCAAAAGTACCTGGTCAATACCTCCGGCATGCCGGCCAAGACGGCCAGCGTGGTCATGACGGGCGCGCTGTTCCTGTACATGTGCATGCAGCCGCTGTTCGGCATGCTGGCCGACCGCATCGGCCGCCGGCAATCGATGATGCTGTTCGGCGCGCTAGGCGCGCTGGCCACCTATCCGATCCTGGCCATGCTGCGTGGGAACAGCAGCCCGTATATCGCGTTCGCGCTGATCACCGTGGCGCTGGCCATCGTCAGCCTGTACACGTCGATCAGCGGGCTGGTGAAGGCTGAAATGTTCCCGCCGGAAGTGCGGGCGCTGGGGGTGGGGTTCTCGTACGCGATCGCCAACGCGATCTTCGGCGGCTCGGCGGAATTCGTCGGCCTGTCGTTCAAGAACGCCGGCCACGAGAACTGGTTCTTCATCTATGTGACGGTGATGATGGCGATCGCCTTCTTCTTCAGCACGCGGGTGCCGAAAACGCCGTCGTATCTGCACACCGACCACTGACCGGCGGGCGGCGGCGTCAGGCGGTGGCGGCCAGCAGGTCGGCGTGCCCTTCGGCGCCGGTCCGCGCCCGCCCCACCGCTTGCAGCGCCCGGGCCAGGGCGGTATCGGCCGTGGCCAGGTGCATTTCGAACCAGGGGAGGATCAGGCCGGCGGCTGCGCGGGCGGCGCCAACGTCGCCGGGCGCGAGCCGGTGCAGCGCGGCCAGCACCCTGGCGTGCTGCTCGCGGTGGGCGCGGATCTCCGGGTAGTCGATCGCTTCCATTAGTGACTCCTCCAGCCGGAAGTCGTCCTCCAGCGCCTCGGTCAGGCGCGCCATGCCGGCCGCCACTTCGTGGTCGGGGCCGTCCAGCAGTTGCATCACCTGCTCGGCCATGGCCTGGTGGGCCTCGTCGAACAAGGGAATGCCCAACGCCATGTGGGCGCTCCAAGCGGTCGTTTCCATTTTCACCTCCATCGTGCGCCCCACCGTGGGCGCCGTTGGTTTGATTATGGACGGGGCCGGTGCGCGTGGTACATGATCCAGATCAAGTCGGCAGTAGTTTGGTGCCGCCTCGGAGTGGATGGGCGCGTATGCCGCCAGGCGGCGGCTACGGCGGATAACGGAGTGCCGCCGATTCAGGCCTACCGGCCAGGTAGGCCGCCTCTTTGAAGGGCCCCGGGGGGATTGGCGGGTTCGCCCGCCAATCCCCCCTTACGATGCTGCGGGTCTAGCGGGCGGCGACTTCCGCCTTGCCCTCCGGCTGCCAGCCGCCGCCCAGCGCTTTGAAGGCGGCGACGGCGGCGCGCGCCGATTCCGTCCGGGCCTGCACCTGCTGGTCGGATGCGCGCAGCAGGCTGTCGTCCGCTTGCAATACTTCGATCAGGCTGACCACGCCCTTTTCATAGGCGGCGAACGACGCGCCCCTGGCCCGGCCCAGCGCTTCCACGCCCTGCCCCAGGATGACGGCCTGGTCTTCGCGCTTGACCAGCGCCGACAAGGCGTTTTCCACATCCTCGGTGGCGCGCAGCGCGGCCAGGCGATAGGCGGCCAGCGCTTCGGCCTCCTGCCCCTTGGCCAGGTCGATCTGGGCGTTGATGCGGCCGAAGTCGAACAGCCGCCAACGCAGGCCGAGCACGCCCGATGCCTGGCTGGCGCCGTTGGTGAACAAGTTGCCGGCGGAGATGGACGTGGCGCTGCCGATCAAGCCGCTAAACGACAGTTTGGGATAGTACTCGGCGATGGCCACGCCGATGCGCGCGTTCGATGCCGCCAGGCGGCGCTCGGCGGCGATCAGGTCGGGCCGGCGCCGCAGTAGCTCGCCCGGCGTGCCGGTGGTGGCGATGCCCGGCGCCACCGGTATCGCCGCCACCGTCGCCAGCTCGTCCCGATGCGTGCCGGGCGCGCTGCCGAGCATGACGTCGAGCGCGTTCATGGCCGTGTCGAGCCCCGTCTCCAGCACCGGCACCGAAGCGCGAACCTGCGCCAGCGCGCCTTCGACTTGCTTGACCTGCAACTCGGCCGCCAGCCCCTTGCCATACAACAGATTGAGCTTGGCCAGCAACTCCTGCTGCGTCTTGACCTGGCCTCGCGCCACGTCCAGCCGCGCCTGCAGGCCGCGGATGGTGATATAGATGTCGGCCGTCTGCGCCGCCACCGCCAACCGCGTGGCCGCCGCGCCGGCCTCGGACGCCTGGTACTCGGCCAGCGCCGCTTCGCGCCCGCGCCGCAGGCCGCCGAACAGGTCCAGCTCCCAGGCGGCGCCAAGGTTGGCCTCGTAAGAGCTGCCGTAGCGGTCAAAGCCCGGTTGCGCGTCGAGCACCCGGCCCAGCGGTGTTTCCACCGACTGGCGCGCGCGCGCGGCCTGCCCGCTGACGGTGCCCGATGGCAGCAAGGCGGCGGTCGCCGCGCCCACGCCCGCGCGCGCCTGCGCCACCCGCGCCGACGCCTGCGCCAGATCCAGGTTCTGCTCCAGCGCCGCCGTCACATAGCGGGTGAGCAGCGGATCGCCGAAGCCGCCCCACCAATCGATCAGGTCGGCCGTGGCGGCCTGCCGTTGTTCGACGGCGCCTTGTCCGAGATAGCGCTCGGGCAAAGGGGTGGCGGGCCGTTGGTAGTCCGGCCCGACGGCGCAACCAGCCAAACCGGCCGCGAGAAGGAGCAAGAGGGAGCGTTTGAGCAACATGACAAATTCCAGAAAGAATGATGATAAGTGACTATATCACTAAATCGTCACTCGTTGTACAATGCGCTCACACCAAATACGCAACAGCCAAGCCAGAGGCCATGACCAAATCACACATCCCTTCGGCCTCCTCCAGGGGCCCCGCCGACCACGACGTGCGCGACCAGATCGTCACCGCCGCGACCGAGCATTTCCGTTTATATGGCTACGAGAAAACGGCCGTCTCCGACCTGGCCAAGTCGATCGGCTTTTCCAAGGCTTATATCTATAAGTTCTTCGAATCGAAGCAGGCCATCGGCGAGCAAATCTGCGCCAATTGCCTGCGCGAGATCGAGTCCGATATCCGCGCCGCCGTCGATGCCGCCAGCGGGCCGCCGGAGAAGATGCGCCGCCTGTTCAGGGCCGGCGTCGAATCGAGCCTGCGCTTGTTTTTCGAGGACCGCAAGCTGTACGACATCGCCGCCTCGGCCGCGACCGAACGCTGGGCGTCCACGCGCGCCTACGAGGAGCGCGTCCAAGCCCTGCTGCGCGACGTGCTGCGCGAGGGGCGCGAGAGCGACGATTTCGAGCGCAAGACCCCGCTCGACGAAACGTCGGCGGCCATTTTCCTGGTGCTGCGGCCATACCTCAATCCGGTGATGCTGCAGCACAGCCTCGACCACACCGCCGAGGCGCCGGCCCAGCTTTCCAGCCTGGTCTTGCGCAGCCTCTCCCCGTGAACCGGTGAAATTTTATGTGACCGTTGACAAAAACGGTCACTAGTTACAAAATGGAGTCCTGTTCAGTCTTCCACGGGATTACCATGCTTGGCCATCGCTTCGCTTTATCCGCCGTTATTTCCGCCCTGCCGCTCGCGCTGACCGCCTGCGGCGACAAGGCGCCCACCGATCCGCGCACCGTGGCCCCGCTGGTGCGCGCGACCACCGTCGAAGGCGCCGCCGCCATCCCCTCGCGCACGTTCACCGGCACCGTCGCGGCCCGCGTGCAAAGCGACCTGGGCTTTCGCGTCTCCGGCAAGGTGCTCGAGCGACTGGTCGACGCCGGCCAGAGCGTCAAGCGCGGCCAGCCGCTCATGCGCATCGATCCGGTCGACCTGAAACTGGCGGCCGGCGCCCAGCAGGACGGCGTCGCCGCCGCCCGCGCCCGCGCCCGCCAAACGGCCGACGAGGAAGCCCGCTACCGCGACCTGCGCGGCACCGGCGCCATTTCCGCGTCGGCCTACGACCAGGTCAAGGCGGCGGCCGACGCCGCCAAGGCCCAGCTCAACGCCGCCGAGGCCCAGGCCGAGGTGGCCGGCAACGCCACCCGCTACGGCCAACTGGTGGCCGACGCCGACGGCGTGGTGATGGAAACGCTGGTCGAACCGGGCCAGGTGGTCGCCGCCGGCCAGGTGGTGGTGCGCGTGGCCCACGCCGGCCACCGCGAAGCCATCATCCAGCTGCCCGAAACCCTGCGCCCGGCGCTCGGCTCGGCCGGCCAGGCCACGCTGTTCGGCAAGGAAGGCACAAGCGTGCCGGCCAAGCTGCGCCAGCTGTCGAACGCGGCCGACCGCCAGACCCGCACCTTCGAAGCCCGCTACGTGCTCGACGGCGAACTGGCCGACGCTCCGCTGGGGACCACGGTCTCCATCCAGCTGGCCGATGCCCAGACCGCGCCGCAGGCCGGCTGGACCGTGCCTATCGGCGCCCTCTACGACGCCGGCAAGGGCAGCGGCGTGTGGGTCATCCAGGGCACGCCCGCGAAGGTGAGCTGGCGGCCCGTCACTGTGCAACGCATCAGCGACGAAAACGCGCGCGTCGCCGGCCAGCTCAAACAGGGCGACCGGGTCGTCGCGCTGGGCTCGCACCTGCTGCGCGAGGGCGAGGCGGTGCGCATCGCCGGCGTGCCGGCCGCCACGGCTGCGGCCGTCGCCGCTGCCACCGGTGCGGGAGCGCGGCCATGAGCGAAGGTCGTTTCAACCTGTCCGCGCTCGCCGTGCGCGAGCGTTCCATCACGCTGTTCCTGATCTGCCTGATCACCCTGGCGGGCGTGCTGTCCTTCTTTAAACTGGGCCGGGCCGAAGACCCCGCCTTCACCGTCAAGGTGATGACCGTCGTCACCGCCTGGCCGGGCGCCACAGCGCGCGAGATGCAGGACCAGGTCGCCGAAAAGCTGGAAAAACGCTTGCAGGAACTGCGCTGGTACGAACGCGCCGAGACCTACACCCGCCCCGGCCTGGCCTTCACCACGCTGACCTTGCTGGACAGCACGCCGCCGTCCGAGGTGCCGGAACAGTTCTACCAGGCCCGCAAGAAGATCGGCGACGAGGCCGGCAACTTGCCGGCCGGCGTGATCGGCCCCATGGTCAACGACGAATACGCGGACGTGACGTTCGCGCTGTTCGCGCTCAAGGCCAAGGGCGAGTCGCAGCGCCTGCTGGTGCGCGACGCCGAGACCTTGCGCCAGCGCCTGCTGCACGTGCCCGGCGTCAAAAAGGTCAACATCGTCGGCGAACAGCCGGAACGCATCTTCGTCGAGTTCTCGCACCAGCGCCTGGCCACGCTGGGCGTGAGCCCACAGGAGGTGTTCGCCGCGCTCAACGCGCAAAACGTGCTCACGCCGGCCGGCTCGGTGGAAACCAAGGGGCCGTCGGTGTTCCTGCGCCTCGACGGCGCCTTCGACGAACTGCAAAAGATCCGCGACACGCCGATCGTGGCCCAGGGCCGCACCCTGAAGCTGTCGGACATCGCCACCGTCAAGCGCGGCTACGAGGACCCTGCCACCTTCCTGATCCGCAACGGCGGCGAGCCGGCCCTGCTGCTGGGCATCATCATGCGCGACGGTTGGAACGGCCTCGATCTCGGGGCCGCGCTCGACAAGGAAGTCGGCGCCATCAACGCCGACATGCCGCTCGGCATGGAGCTGACCAAGGTCACCGACCAGGCCGTCAACATCAGCTCGTCGGTCGACGAATTCATGGTCAAGTTCTTCGTCGCGCTGCTGGTGGTGATGGTGGTGTGCTTCGTCAGCATGGGCTGGCGCGTGGGCATCGTGGTGGCCGCCGCCGTGCCGCTGACCCTGGCCGTGGTGTTCATCGTCATGGCCGCCACCGGCAAGAACTTCGACCGCATCACGCTCGGCTCGCTCATCCTCGGCCTGGGCCTGCTGGTGGACGACGCCATCATCGCCATCGAAATGATGGTCGTCAAGATGGAGGAAGGCTACAGCCGCGTGGCCGCCTCGGCCTACGCGTGGAGCCACACGGCCGCGCCCATGCTCTCGGGCACCCTGGTGACGGCGGTCGGCTTCATGCCCAACGGCTTCGCCCGCTCGACCGCCGGCGAGTACACCAGCAATATGTTCTGGATCGTCGGCATCGCGCTGATCGCCTCGTGGGTGGTGGCGGTGGTGTTTACGCCCTACCTCGGCGTCAAGATGCTGCCCGAGCTCAAGCAGGTCGAGGGCGGCCACGAGGCGCTCTACGACACGCCGCGCTATAACCGCTTCCGCCAGGTGCTCGGCCGTGTGATCGCCCGCAAATGGTTGGTCGCCGGCGCCGTGGTCGGCCTGTTCGCGCTGGCCGTCGTCGGCATGGGCGTGGTCAAGAAACAGTTCTTCCCCATCTCCGACCGTCCCGAAGTGCTGGTCGAGGTGCAAATGCCCTACGGCACGTCCATCGCGCAGACCAGCGCCAGCGCCGCCAAGGTCGAGGCCTGGCTGGCCAAGCAACCGGAGGCGAAAATCGTCACCGCCTACATCGGCCAGGGCGCGCCGCGCTTCTTCCTGGCCATGGGCCCGGAGCTGCCGGACCCGTCGTTCGCCAAGATCGTCGTCCGCACCGACAACCAGGACCAGCGCGAGGTGCTCAAGCACCGGCTGCGCCAGGCCATCGCCGACGGCATGGCGCCGGAGGCGCGCCTGCGCGTGACCCAACTCGTGTTCGGCCCGTACTCGCCGTTCCCGGTCGCCTATCGCGTCAACGGCCCCGATCCGGAAAAGCTGCGCGCGATCGCGGCCGAGGTGCAGCAGGTGCTGGTGGCCAGCCCGATGATGCGCACGGTAAATAACGACTGGGGCACGCGCGCCCCGACCCTGCACTTCACCTTGCAGCAAGACCGCCTGCAGGCGGTCGGCCTGAGCTCGAGCGCCGTGGCGCAGCAACTGCAATTCCTGCTCAGCGGCGTGCCGTTGACGGCGGTGCGCGAGGATATCCGCACGGTCCAGGTGATGGCGCGCTCGGCCGGCGAATCGCGGCTCGACCCGGCCCGCGTCGCCGACTTCACGCTCACCGGCGCCAACGGCCAGCGCATTCCGCTGTCGCAGGTCGGCACGGTCGAGGTGCGGGCCGAGGAACCGGTGATGCGCCGGCGCGACCGCGTGCCGACCATCACCGTGCGCGGCGACATCGCCGAGGGCTTGCAGCCGAACGACGTGTCGGCGGCCATGACGGCGCAACTCAAGCCGCTCAAGGACAAGCTGCCGGCCGGCTACAGCATCGACGAGGCCGGCGCCATCGAGGAATCGGGCAAGGCGATGACGGCGATGCTGCCACTGTTCCCGATCATGCTGGCGGTGACCCTGATCATCCTGATCTTCCAGGTGCGCTCGATGTCGGCGATGATCATGGTCTTCCTCACCAGTCCGCTCGGCCTGATCGGCGTGGTGCCGACCCTGATCCTGTTCGCGCAACCATTCGGCATCAACGCGCTGGTCGGCTTGATCGCGCTGTCGGGCATCCTGATGCGCAACACGCTGATCCTGATCGGCCAGATCCACCACAACGAGGAAGCCGGCCTGGCGCCGTTCCAGGCGGTGGTAGAGGCCACCGTGCAGCGGGCCCGGCCGGTGGTGCTGACCGCGCTGGCGGCCATCCTGGCCTTCATCCCGCTGACCCACTCGGTGTTCTGGGGCACGCTGGCCTACACCCTGATCGGCGGCACGCTCGCCGGCACGGTGCTCACGCTGGTGTTCCTGCCGGCGATGTACTCGATCTGGTTCAAGATCCGGCCGGAGGCGCCGCCCGCCGCCACGCCATCCCAGACCGCGGCTCCGGCCCTGTCGACTGTCTAAAGGAAATACCATGTCGGAATCGAAAGTTGTACTCATCACCGGCGTGTCGTCGGGAATCGGACGGGTCGCGGCGGTCAGGTTCGCCCAGCGCGGCTGCCGGGTGTTCGGCACCGTGCGCGCGCTGGCGACGGCCGAGCCGTTGACCGGCGTCGAGCTGGTCGAAATGGATGTCAGCCAGGACGCGTCGGTCCAGCAAGCGATCCAGCTGGTCATCGCCCGCGCCGGACGCATCGACGTGCTGGTCAACAACGCCGGCGTCAACCTGCTTGGCGCCGTCGAGGAAACCTCGGCCGCCGAGGCCGCAAAGCTGTTCGACACCAACGTCCTCGGCCCGCTGCGCACGGCGCAGGCCGTGCTGCCGCACATGCGCAAGCAAGGCGCCGGCCGCATCGTCAATATCAGTTCGGTGCTGGGCTTCCTGCCGGCGCCGTACATGGGGCTGTACGCGGCGTCCAAGCACGCCGTCGAGGGCATCTCGGAATCGCTCGACCACGAGGTGCGCCAGTTCGGCATCCGCGTCAGCCTGGTGCAGCCGTCGTACACCAAGACCAACCTGGACGCCAACTCGCCCGAAACGACGGTCAAACTAGGCGCCTATGCCGGCGAGCGCGGCATCGTCACACGCGCCGTCGCCGCCAGCATCGCCGGCGCACCGTCGCCGATGGCCGTGGCCGACACGGTGGTCGAGGCGGCGCTGGGCAAATGGCGCATGCGCCACACGCCGCCCGGCCACGCCGCGCTGGTGAGCAAGCTGCGCCGGTTCATGCCGGCCGGGCCGGTCGACGCCAGCATCCGCAAAGGCGTCGGCCTGGGCTGAAACGGCCGGGCCGGGGCGGATCGGGTAGCATGTCACAAAACATGCGGCCCGCGCGTCTTGCATGCAAGACCACTCCATTTACCCCGCCATGACCGATCTTGACACTTTCAATCTAGTACGCCCGCGCCTGTTCGCCCTCGCCTACCGCATGCTCGGCGTGCGGGCCGACGCCGAGGACGTTGTCCAGGACGCCTGGCTGCGCTGGCACGGCAGCGACCGCGAAGCGGTGCGTTCGGCCGAGGCCTGGCTGGTCACGCTCACCACCCGGCTGTCCATCGACCGCCTGCGCGCCCGCCAGGCCGAGCGCGACAACTACGTCGGCTGGTGGCTGCCCGAGCCGGTGGTCGAACTCGACGAACGCACGCCCGAAAGCAGCGCCGAACTGGCCAGCGAGGTGTCGATGGCGTTTTTATGGGTGCTGGAACGGCTCTCGCCCGAGGAGCGGGCCGCCTTCCTGATGCGCCAGGTGTTCGAGCACGACTATGCCGACATCGCGGACGTGCTCGGCAAGAGCGAGGCCGCCTGCCGGCAGATGGTGCACCGGGCACAGGAGCGGGTGCGGCAAAAGGCGCCGCGCTTCGACGTCGCCCGCGAGACGCATCACGCGCTGCTGGGCCGCTTCATGGCCGCCGCCCAGGCCGGCGACCGGGCCGCCATGAAAACCATGCTGGCCGGCGAGGTGGAGCTGGTGTCCGACGGCGGCGGCAAGATCAAATCGTTCCTGCGCATCCTGCGCGGCGCCGGCCGGGTGGCGGGCGTGTTCTGGTCGCTCGAACACCAGTATCCGCGCCGGGTGGCCTACCGCCAGGCGCGCGTCAACGGCGAGCCGGGCCTGCTGCGCTACGTGCAAGGCAAGCTGGAGTCGGCGCAAGCGTTCGTGATCGAGGACGGACTGATCACCGCCGTGATGGTGGTGCGCAATCCGGACAAGCTTACGGGCGTGCCGCAAAGTATTTTCTGAAACCTGTCACAACGGCCGCCGACCGCCCGTCTAACAGGGAGGACGCAATGGTGCGTCCCCGCTATCCTGAAAGGCATCATCATGTCGCAATCCGCCCGTATTCCCGCCTTCTTCCAAACCGCGCCCGCCAATCTGCAAGCGATGATCGGGCTGTCGACGTCGGTCAAGAAAAGCTCGCTCGGCATCCGCCTGGTCGAGCTGGTCAACCTGCGCATCTCGCAAATTAACGGCTGCGGCGTGTGCGTCGACATGCACTGGCGCGACCTGATCAAGCAAGGCCTCGAACCACGCCACCTGAACGCCATCGCCGGCTGGCGCGAGGCGCCGGCGTCGTTCTTCAGCGTCGCCGAACGCGCCGCGCTCGGCTGGGCCGAGGCGGTAAACGCGCTGCCGCACAAGCAGCCGTCCGACGCCGACTACGCCTGGCTCAAGGAACACTTCAACGAAACGGCCATCGTCGAACTGAGCTACGCCATCGCGGCGATACGCGGTTGGAACGTCATCAACGCCAGCCTGCACAACCAGATCCCGGAAACGCCGGCGCCGGGCTTCTAACGAGCCGGAGGTTGCGCGCCAGATGTGACAACGCCATGAGGATGATTGACAATCCGGTTCCGTTTGTTCTGGACAAAGCCACTATTCGCTAGTAAAGTTTTAGGGCAAACAGGCAACCGGAAAGCGAAGAGACTCATGCCATATGTACAGGGCAAATGGAGAAGCGACGACGTCCCCCTTGCAGAGCGAACGGATGCTTGGCAATACATTTTGAATGAGAACTATGGTGATTGGCATACCCGACTCGAGTTGCCCGAGGCGTTCTCTGCGGAGGTCCGGAGCAGTGCCATCGGAGGCGTCAAATTAGTGCATATGAGTTGTGGCGGAAGTTTCAGTAAGCGTACCAGGGACCGCGGACGCCGCCAGGACGACCACCTTGTTGGTGTGCAACTGACGACAGCGGGTAACGCGATCTACCGAACCGGCGGGCGCGGCGTTACTGCGGGCGCCGGCACTTTGTTGCTGTGGACCACCGAAGCGGAAATCGAGATGGATATCACCGAAGATGGTTTGCGCACGGTGTCACTGATGGTGCCATGGTCGCTAATAAAGCACCGCTTCCCGGATCGCAAACAATTACCGCGATGCAAACTTCTCAACACCCTCGAAGGTATCGGTGCATTTTTGGCAACGCATCTTTCGATACTGTCAGGGCAAATCCACGCGCTGAACCGACCGGCCGCCGGCGCGGTGAAAAGCGCCACGCTTGAGTTGCTCAACGCGGCAATGGGCGACGCCGAACCGCCCCCCGGCTTCGGCTCCCAAGCCATGACCCGCGCACGCGTTCAAGAGTTTATCCTGCAGCATTTACACGTGGACGATCTCACGCCGGCAAAAGTGGCCGCCGCCAACCAGATTTCTGTACGATATCTACATCTGTTGTTTGCCGACACCGGCACCAGCGTGGGCGAATACATGCTCGGCAAAAGGCTGGAAGCGTGTCAGCGGGCACTGACCGACCCCGCCTGCAGGCAACTTCATATTTCGGAGATCGCCTTCCGCTGGGGCTTTCAATCCGTCAGCCACTTCTGCAGAACCTTTAAACGCCGCTTCGGCATGACGCCGGGCGAGGCCCGGGACGGCCCGCCGATCTAGCGTGCCAATGCTTGCACAATGGCCAGGCGCAGATCGGCCCGGGAAAACGGTTTGGCCAGCGTGGCCTTCACCCCCATCATGGTTGCCGACTCCAGATTGAACTCCGTGCTGATCGATCGCCTGCCGCCGGAGATCGCTATCACCGGGATGCCGTCGCCCCGGCGGGATAACTCCATGATCAATTCTATGCCGTCGACGCGCGGCATCAAGATATCGGTGATCACCAAGTCGGGCCTGGCCTGTTGCGCCAGGCGCAGCCCGTCCTGGCCATCGTGGGCCACGCTGATTTGATGCGCGTCCTGGCGCAGCATTTGCGTCAGCATGTCCCGGTACTGGGCGTCGTCGTCGATTAGCAGGATATGGGCCATTCTAAGGTTCTCCGTGGGTGGGTTGATGGTCGGCGGCGTCCTGCCGCATCAGGGGCAACAGGACGCTGAAGGTGGTGCCGCGGTGGTTACCGGATGTTTGGCTGCGCACCCGCAGTTCCCCGTGAAGCTGCGCGACAATCCCGTGCACCACCGACAGGCCAAGGCCGCTGCCTTTGCCGGGCGCCTTGGTGGTGAAGAACGGATCGAAGATGCGCTCGATCACTTCGGGCGGCATGCCATGGCCATGGTCGGTCACCGTCAGGCAGACCGCCGGCTCGCCCTTGGCATGGCCCGCGACCTCGATCGTGGCCGCTTCCATGCGCACCACGATCTCGCCCAGGTGGTCGATCGCATCGGCGGCGTTGGCGCACAGGTTGAGCACGATTTGCTGCGGCTGGGCCGGATCGGCCATGACCAGGGCGCCGGCCACGCGTGGTTCGAACACCAGCCGGGTCGCCGGTCCGTACGAGGCCCGCATCAGATCGAGCGTTTCCCTGACATGGGCGACCAGATCGACGGGCGCCAGCGTGGTGCGCCGGCCTTGGCGGGCGAAGGTCAGCATCGAGGCGACCAGGTCGCGCGCGCGCTCGCAGGCGGTCAGGATTTGGCGCACGTTGTGCCCGGCCACCGAGCCCGGAGGTTGCTCGTCGCCGACCAGCTCCGCAAAGCCCATGATGGCGCCGAGCATGTTATTGAAGTCGTGGGCGATGCCCGCGGCCAGGGTGCCGACCGCTTCCATCTTTTGCGAATGTTCGAGCCGGTTTTCCACCATGGCCTGGTAGCGGCGCTCCATTTGCTGGCGAAAAGCCATGCCGTAGGACATGGACATTTCCATCAATGGGCCACTCAGCCGTTGCGCCGCGCCGGCGTCGATGAGCGATGGATGGGACGCGGCCAAGCTGACGACGGCGCCGTGGTGTATGTGGATCAACTCGTCCGGCGGCACGCCCCGCTCCACCATGCGGCGCCCGAGCTCGAAGGCGTCGGACAAATGGCACTCGATCGCGCTGGCGTCGCCCGCGAGCACCACCTGCGCCAGGATATCGCCGTAGCGTTGCGCGAAAAAATCCATCGTCGCCTCACTCCGCCCCGGGGACCGCCGCGGCCGCCCCCGCGTGCGTGACCAGCGCCAAAAACGCTTCCTCCGCCACCGGCCTGCCGTAGAGATAGCCCTGGGCGTAGTCGCAGCCGGCGGCCACCAGCATCTCGGCCTGCCGCGCCGATTCCACGCCCTCGGCGACCACTTTCATACCCAGCCGGCGCGCCATCACCACGATGGCCTCGACGATCGCCAGGTGGTCGGCGCAGTCGAGCATGTCACGCACGAAGGACCGGTCGATTTTCAAGTAATCCATATTGAATTTCCTCAGGTATGACAGGGCCGAATAGCCGGTGCCGAAATCGTCGAGCGAGACCTGGACGCCGGCCGCGCGCAGCGCCCGCAATTGCATCACCACATTCGGACTGTCGTCCAACAACAGCCCTTCGGTGATCTCGATGATCAGATGCCCCGGCGCCACCGCCGTCTGGCGCAACGCGTCAAGCACGGTGTCGCTGCCCCCGCGCGCGAACTGCAGGGGCGAAAAGTTCACCCCTATCTGGCGGCCGCCGCCGCCGTCCATGGCGTTCCAGCGCCGGGCCGTCGCGGCGGCCTGGCGCAGCACCCAGGCGCCGAGCGCGTGGATCATGCCGGTCTCCTCGGCCAGAGGAATGAACTGGTCCGGCGGCACCAACCCCAATCCGGGGTGGTGCCATCTGAGCAAGGCCTCGGCTTTGTAGATCCGGTTGGACGCCAGGTTGACGATGGGCTGGTAGCGCACCTCGAACTGGCCCTTCTCGAGCGCGCCATGCAAGTCCTTGAGCAGCCGATGGCGTTGCAGGTTGTGCTCCCGCATGGCGGCCGTGAAAAACGACATGCCATTGCGTCCGGCCAGTTTGGCCGTGTACATGGCCTGGTCGGCACAGCCGATCAGCGACACGGCGCCATCGGTGTGGTCCGGAAACACCGCGATGCCCACGCTGGCCGAGATGTGCGCCTTGTGCGGTCCCAGCTGAAACGGTTGGCACAAGGTGTCGACCAGCGCCTGGCCGATACGGGTCAACGTCGCCGGCGCGCCCAATTGCGGCAAGATCACGATGAACTCATCCCCCGACAGCCGCGCCACGGTGTCCGACTCCCTGATCGTGGCCCGGATGCGCTGGGCGGCGACGACGAGCAACTGGTCGCCCACGGCGTGTCCCAAGGTATCGTTGACGTCTTTGAAACGGTCCAGATCGATGAACATGGCCGCCAGCTGATGGCCGCGCTCGCGGGCCAGGCCGACCTCCCGTTGCAGCAAGTCCTCCAGCAAACGGCGGTTGGGCAGTCCGGACAACTGGTCGAAGTTGGCCTGGTGGTGCAGTTTCAATTCGGCCGCCACGCGCGCCGTCACGTCGCGGCCGATGGCCAGGGTGCCGAACACGCGGCCGTCGGCGTCGTGCTCCGGCACCACGTGCATCTCATGGCTGACCTGGTGACCGAGCGGATGGCGCCATTCGAGCAGGATGATGTCGGAGATGCCGGACTGCGCCACCTGCGCCAGGCGCCGGCCGAACTCGCCGCGCTCGTCGCTCTGGCGCGACAACATCGCACAGTCGGCCCAGGCGCCGAGCGCCTGCTCGTTGGCCAATCCCGTCTCGCGGCTGTAGGCCGGATTGGCAAACACGCACTTGCCGCCGAGGTCGTAGCGCACGATGATGTCCGGCGAGTTGTCCAGCAGCGTGCGCAAGCGGCGCTCGTTGGTTTGCACCGTCTGCTGGATCGTTTGCTCGGCCTTGACGAGCGCGTTCAGGCTGCCCATGACCTTTTGCAAACTGTGCTGCCCGGCCGATTGCGCCGGCAATTCGTCGCCGGCCATTTCCGCAAACCCGATCACGCTGCCCAGCAGATTGTTGAAGTCGTTAAAGATATCGCCCATGCGCAGCCGGCTCGGATCGGCGCCGCCCGCAGGCTCGACGTAAGCGCTGGCCAGATGCTGGTAGCGGCGCTCCATCTGCTCGCGGAACGCCATTCCGTAGGCCATCGACATTTCCATCAGTGGCCGATTGAGCTTGTCGGCCACGCGCGCCAGCGTCAGGCGGGGGCGCGCACGGGCCAGCCACAGCACCGCCGCGTGATGAATGCCGACCAGCTCGTCGGGCGGCACCTGGCGGTCGACCAGCGTGCGCCCCAGTTCGAACGCCGCCGTCAGCTGCACCTCGAGCGCGTGGCCGTCGGCCGCCATCACCGCTTCGCGCAGGATCTGGACATAGCGTTGCACCACCTCGTTGTCCGCCAAGTTATGCAATGGGCGCTCCTTCATGCGTGTAACACAGCACCAGCGCGTCGTCGTTGGCGCGGCCCCAGCGTTCGAGAATGACACGCGCGCGGGCGCCCGCGCACACCAAAGGGTCGTCGAGCACCTGGCGCAGCGCCGGGAACTCGTCGACCCCGTCCGTAAACAGCGCCAGCGTGTCGCCGGCGGCCATGCGCGTCGTCTGCGGTACGAAATCCCGGTAGCCGGCGCCGACGATGCCGCGGCCGCCGTCAAGCCGCACTGCGCGCCGGCGGTTGAGCCACAACGCCCGGATGTTGCCGACCGAACCGACACTCAGCGCGCCGCTGTCGAGCTCGACGATCGCCACCACCAGCGCCGCGCCGCGGGTGTCGCGCAGCTGCCGGTCGCACTCGGCGAACAAGGCCCCGCACGGGTGGTCGAGACGGGCGCCGATGCACGCGATCGCCATCGAGGCCGCCCGCGCCGCCTCCGGGCCGTGGCCGAGGCCGTCGGCGACGGCCAGCACCAGGCGGGCGCCGTCGATCCACCAGCCGCACTGGTCGCCGCAGGCCGCCTCCCCGGCCATGGCCCGCGCCGCGCTGCTGAGGTTCAGAGCCATTTGCGCGCCTTCACCACGGTGCCCACGCCCACCGCGCTGCGGATGTCCATCTCGTCCATGAGCCGCTGGACGCCGGACAGGCCGCAGCCGAGTCCGCCGGCGGTGCTGTAGCCCTCGCGCCGCGCCAGCGCGATATCGGCGATGCCCGGTCCGCTGTCGGTGGCCACCATTTCCAGCCCGGCCCGCTGTGCCGGCCCGCTCAACAGGAACAATTCAAACGTCCCCTCCCCGGCGTGGATCAGCAGGTTGGCCGCCAGTTCCGAGGCCGCGGTGGCCACGTAGCACGCCGCGACCGTCGCGAAGCCGAGGCCGCCGGCATGGCGCCCGGCCATCCTCGCCGCCTCCGCCACGTCGAGCTCGCTGGCGACGAGCATGCGCAGTACCGGCGCGCTCATAGGCCGCGCGCCCGGACCAGGGCGATGCTCACCCGCGTCATGCCCGGCCTGGAGGCGATGTCGAACACATCGGCCAGGCGCCGCGTGCCCGGCAAGCCGGCGCCGAGTCCGCCGCGCGTGCTGTAGCCGTCGCGCAGCGCCAACTCGACATTGGCGATGCCGGGGCCGTGGTCCTCCACCACGACGTGGATGCGCCAGGCGGCCTGGTCCGACCGGTCCTCGATCTCGCACACGCCGCCGCCGCCGTACTGCAAGGCGTTGCGCGCCAGCTCGGAGACGGCCGTGGCCAGGCGCGCCTGGTCGGCCAGGCCGAAGCCGATGTGGCCGGCGATCTGGCGCGCCAGGCCGCGGGCGGCGACGATGTCGGCGGAACTGTCGATGCGCACCCGCTCAATATGGGTCATCGTCGGCACCGCCACCTTCCGCCGCCAGCGCGGCATCGCCACGACCGGCGATACGGGTCTTGAGCAGGGCCACGGCCTGGTCGAGGTTGAAGGTGCAATCGGCACCGAGCAGGTCGCGCCCCAGTTCGACCAGCGTCATCGCCACGTACGGCTGCACGCCGCACAGCACCACTTCGGCGCCCAGCAGGCGGGCCATGCTGGCGGTGTCGTTGAGCACGCGCGCCATGAACGAATCGACCACGTCGAGCGAGGTGACGTCGATCACCACGCCGTTGGCCTCGAGTTCGGCGATCTTGTTGACCAGGTCGTTTTGGAACTGCATCGCGTCGACGTCGGACAACTCGAACTGGATCGAGCTGAGCAGGATGCCGCCCAGGCGCAGGATCGGGATCCTCACGCACGCCCCCCGCCGATCGGCTCGACCCGGCGGCCGACCAGCTTGAGCGCCTCGGCCACGCCGGAGCGCAGGGTGGCGCGGCTGATGACGTTGTCGAAGCTAATGCCCAGCTTGGTCAGCGTTTGCGCGCCCTCCGGGCTGATGCCGGTCATGACGATGCGCGAGCCGAGCAGGCTGGCCGCGTCGACCGCCTTCATGATATGGCGCGCCACGCCGGTGTCGAACACCGGCACGCCGGTGACGTCGACGATCGTCACCGCCGCCTCGTGCTTGGCGATGCACGCCAGCAACCGCTCGGTGAAGTGGCGCGCCCGGACGGTGTCGATCACGCCGACCAGCGGCAGCAACAGCACCCGGTTCCACAGCAGGATCACCGGCGTCGACAACTCGAGCAGCGACAGGCTT
Organism: uncultured Duganella sp.; assembly: GCA_963513825.1. Taxonomy (GTDB): domain Bacteria; phylum Pseudomonadota; class Gammaproteobacteria; order Burkholderiales; family Burkholderiaceae_D; genus Rugamonas. Next base: position 168,731 of record CAUPRW010000002.1, on the reverse strand, counting down.
TGCTGGGCGATGACACGCTCGCGCGCGGCGACGAAGGCCTCAAAGCTCAGCAGCGAGAGCCGGTCCAGCACCCCGCTGGCCGCGCGCAGGCAATCGACCAGCGGCGCCGGCGCACCAGCGCCGTCCTGCGCCAGCCGGCGCAGCAGGACGTTTTTCAGCGCCACGAAGTAAAAGCCGGCGTGGCGGGCGTTGCCGCCGTTCCTCGCCAGCAGCGCGCTCAGCTGGCGCGCCGCCGTGGCCAGCACGCTGTCGTCGGCGATGGCCGCCGCGCCCGGCCCGGCCGCGAAGTGCGCGGCCAGCGCGGCGACGATGGTGTCGGCAAGCGCGCGCACCTCGGCCGCGCCGGGCGCGCCCGGCGCCGGTTCGGCCGGCTGCAGTTCGTCCATCCACTGCGCGTGGAGCTCGGCGCCGTGGCGCTGCAGCAGCGTGGCGATAACAAGGGTGGGACTGGTCACAGGGATGTCCTTTCGGAACGCAAAACGATTAAAAGAGTTCGAATTTGGGGAGTTCGTCGCCGGCGCCGCCATCGTCGCGGCCGACGGCGGCGTGGCGCGCCTCCTGCGCGACGAAATCGCGCACCAGCTGGCCCATCCGCTCCGGCAACACGCCGAGCCGGGCGTCATCGGCGTCGAGCCCGGCGGCGAATTCGCCCAGCAGCGCATTGCGCGCCGCCGCCGCGCCGGCGGCGCGCTCGATGCGCTGGCGTACCACGTCCTGGAATTGGATATGGCCGAGGATCTCGGCGATGTCGCCGGCCAGCGCGGTGTTGTGCTGCATCACGACGGCAAACAAGGTCTTGTAATATTGGCGCATGTCGTCATAGCCGTCGCGCAGGCCGCGCACGGCGCCGACGACCGCCCCCGCCTCGCGCAATTGCTCGGCCGACTCCTCGATGAATGTGAATTTGAGCCCGGTTTCGACGGACTGTTGCGCCTGCTTCAAGCCGGTATCGATGACGGCCGCCGCCAGCGCCGAGCGCCGCGCCAGCTCGCGTACCTCGCCGGCGACCACCGCGAAACCGCGCCCGGCCGGACCGGCGCGGGCCGCCTCGATCGCCGCGTTCAGGGCCAGCAGGTCGGTCTGGCGGCCGATGTCCTTGATGGTGTCGATCAACTTGCCCAACTGGCGGATCTGCGCGCCGGCGTCGCGGATCGCCGCCATGTCGCCGGCCAGCCGCCCGGGCAGTTGCTCGATGAATTGGCCGATGCCGGCGAGCGCCTCGACACTACTGTCGAGATCGTGCTCCATGTCGCCCGAGCGCACGCTCGAATGCGCGAGGTAATTGACCAGCGTGTCGGCCGAGGCGTGGATCTTGCGCACCCGGCCGATCAGCGCCATGGCGGCCGACTCGGTGTCGCCGACCGACGCCCGCAGGCGCTCGCCGATCGCCTCGTCGAGCCGCAGGTGCTGTTCGACCAGGCCGTGCGCGGCGCCGGCCCGGCCGGCCGCCGACGCCCGCGCGCCGCGCGCGACGGCCGCGTTCGATACCACGACGATCACCGCGGCCAGCGCGATGCCGGCGCGCCCGTCTGCCGGCGCCAGCCACGCCACCAGCGCCAGCGCCAGCAGCGCGGCCGCCGACACGCGCGGCGCCCGGCCGCCGAACGCGGGCGCCGGCCGCCACTGCCGCAGCGCGGACGCGGCGCGCCACAACGGGGACCACGGCGGCGTCGATTTGGCGGATGTCGGCATCACACCCCCGGCAGCACTTGCCGGACGATCTTGAGCAGGTCGGCGCCGCCGACCGGCTTGACCAGCCAGCCGGTGGCGCCGGCCTTTTTGCCCTCGTCGCGCTTGGCCGCCTGGCTTTCGGTGGTCAACGTCAGGATCGGCATGAAGCGGAAACCCGGCATCGCGCGCACCTGTTTGATCAGCTCGAGCCCGTCCATGTTCGGCATGTTGATGTCGGTGATGAGCAGATCGGGCTTGTAGCCGCCCTTGAGTTTGGCCAGCGCCTTGACGCCGTCCTCGGCCGTGTCGACCTTGAATCCGGCGATCTCGAGGTTGCCGCGCACGCTCATCAGCATGGTCGCCGAGTCGTCCACCAGAAATACAGATTTAGCCATCGCTATGCTCCTTGGTTGTATGGGCTTGTTTAAAAATTGGTTGCAGCCAGGCGCGCAACGCCGGCTCTTGCGGCCACTCGGCCACGCGCGCGCCGGCCGCCAGCAACACTTGAAGGTTGGCCGGATGCAGGTGCGCGCACGCCGCCAGGTCGACGCACGCGGCGCCGCGCCCCTGCAGCCAGGCCAGCAAGGCCTCAGCGTCGTCCACCGACACGATGCCGCGCAACAGCGCGCGATCGGCGAGATAGTCAATGGGCATCAGAACAACTCCTTTACGTTGAGTACCATCAGCACCGAGCCGTCGCCCATCAGCGCCGAGCCGGAATAGGTCGCCAGTCCGGACAACACGCCGCCGAGCGGCTTTTGGATGACGTCCACCGTTTCGCGGAAGTCGTCGACGATCAGGCCGAGCGACTGGGCGCCCGCGCGCACCACCAGCACCGCCATCTCGCCGTCCTCGTTGGGGCGCTGCCCCGCCCCCAGGCCCAGCGCGGCGTTGAGCCCGTTGAGCGCGACGATCTGGCCGCGCAGCACGGCCGTCTCGCGCTGCTTGATGGGACGGATCGCGTGCCGCGGCAGGCGCACGGTCTCGACCACGTGGTCCATCGGTATGCCGAACAATTGCGCGTCGGACTCGACGATCATCACCTTGGTGACGGCCATCGACAGCGGCAGGGCGATGCGCAGGCTGGTACCGCGGCCCGGCACGCTGTCGAGCGCGAGGGTGCCGTTGACGCGCTCGACCGCTGTGCGCACCACGTCCATGCCGACGCCACGGCCGGACAGGTCCGAGACCACCTCGGCCGTCGAGAAGCCGGCGGCGAACACCAGGTTGAGCGACTCGCGCTCGTCCATGCGCTCGCAGGCGGCGGCGTCGATGATGCCCTTCTCGAGGGCCTTGCGGCGTATCACGGCCGGATCGATGCCCTTGCCGTCGTCGCTGATCTCGATGACCACCTGGTCGGCCTGTTGGGCGGCGCGGATCGTCAGCGTGCCGACCACCGGCTTGCCGGCGGCGCGGCGCGCCTGCGGTGTTTCGAGGCCGTGGTCGAGGCTGTTGCGTACGATGTGGATCAGCGGGTCGGCCAGCGCCTCGACGATATTCTTGTCCGCCTCGGTCTGCTCGCCCTCGAGCACCAGCCGCACCTCCTTGCCGAGCTTGCGGGAAATGTCGCGCACCAGGCGCGGAAAGCGCTGCAGCACGAACGACACCGGCATCATGCGTATTTGCATGATCGCGTCCTGCATCTCTTCGGCGATGCGGTTGATGACCGCGTACTGGCCTTTGATCTCGCGCGCCAGTTCGCGCACGCCGAACTGGTCCTCGGCGCGCTGCGCCAGGTAGGGCAAGGCGTTCTTCGACACTACCATTTCGCCGATCAAGTCCATCAGGCGGTCGATCTTGACCTGCTCGACCTTCAGGCTGGTGGGCGCGGCGCCGTCGTCGGCCCGGCGGCCGAACTTGGCGGCGTCCGCCCGCTCGGGCGCCGCAGCGGCCTGGGGTGGCCGATACGCCGCCAGCCAGGCCAAGAGCGGCGCCCGCTCCCCCGCCGCGCCGGCCTGGCGCAGCAGCTCGTCCAGTCCGGCGGCGGCGGCATGCCCGCCCAGCGCCGCGCGGCAGCGTTCCAGCACGCCGATGACGGCGGCGAGCGCGCGCTCCGGCCCGCCGGCGGCAGTCGGCGCCGCGCGCAGTCTCGCTTGCTGCGCCGCGACGATCTCGTCGAACGCGGCGGCGAGCGCCGCCTCCTCCGGCGGCGGCGGCGCGCCCGGGTCGCCGCCGGCGGCCTGCCCGCTTGGCGCCGCCGGGCGCAGCGACGCGATCAACCCTTCGATGGTGGCGCGCCCGCCGGGGGCATGGTCGAGCGACGCCAGCAGCCAGCGCAGCGTCGAGCCCGAGCGCGACAGCGGATCGCGCGCATCGCGCACGGTGGCGGTGGCCGCGCGCAGCGCGGCCAGATCGCCACGGCGCCACTGCGCGGCGGCATAGGTGACGAAATCCTCGTCCACCGGCGCACCGTCCGGCGTGCCCTCGGGCAGCACCAGCGACGCCGGGTCGACGGCCACGATCTCCACGTGTTCCGGCACATACCGGAAGTGCTCGTCGAGTTCATGGCGCGGGGCCGACGTCAGCATGTGGAAGCGCAGCACGCAGCGGTAGGCGTCCAACAGCGGCAGCGGCGGCCACTCGGCCGGCGCCACCACCGCGCCCCACAGCACGGCCGGTGTGCCGCGCGCGGTATGGAACGGGTCGTCCCCTTGGAAGAAGCACTCGGGGTCGGGCGCGTAGGCAACCCAGTGCAACGGCGCGCCGCCGTGCGCCAGGCCGAAGGCGTCCAGCCGCACCGCTTCGGCGATGTCGGCCAGCGGCGGCGCCGCCGGCGCCGCCGGCGCCGCCGGGGCGGCGGCCGCGACGCAGTCCGCGGCTTGCCCGGCCCCGGCGGGGCCGGCTCCGAGCAGGCCGCGCAGGGCGCGCGCCAGCGCCACGGCGTCCTCGCCGTGGGCCGCGTCGACGCCGCCGGCGCGCTCGATCTCGTCGCACAGCATGCCGACAAAATCCATGGCGTCGAGCAGGCGGTCGGCCAACGGCTGCGAATACGGCAGCCGGCCGGCCCGGACGGCGTCCATCAGGTCCTCGCCGGCGTGCAACACGCGCGTCATGTCGGGGAAGTCGAACAGCCCGCTGTTGCCCTTGAGCGTGTGCACCAGCCGGAACAGGGCGCCCATCAGCTCGCGGTCGCCGGGGTGGTGCTCGAGCTGCATCAATTTTTCGCTGATGCTTTGCAGCACTTCGCGCGCTTCCGTCAAAAATTGTTCCAATAGGGGATTCATCGCTTCGGCCCTCCGGTGAGCAGCCAGACGTGGGCCAGCAATTGCGCCGGCTTGACCGGCTTGATCAAATAGTCGTCGGCGCCGGCCTGGTAGGCCAGCGCGCGGTCGACCTCCGCCGCCTCGGTCGATACCATGATGGCCGGCGCGTGGGCGACGGCTTCGGCGCGCAGCTGACGCAAAAAACCGTAGCCGTCGAGCTTGGGCATGTTGACGTCGACCAGAAACAGATCGAACGCCGTGCCGAGCGCCTTTTCCAGCGCTTCGATGCCGTTGATGGCCTCGTCCACCGCGTAGCCGGCCGCTTCAAGCAGTTGTCGATGGTACATGCGCACGGTGGCCGCGTCGTCGACGATGAGGATGCGCTTCATGGGGTCTCCGGGGATTTTTGGTACACGATGGCTTCGGGGAACTTTCGGACCTTGTACAGCGACGAGATACGGCTCATCGATTCGGAGTGGCCCAGGCAGATGAAGCCGTGCATGTTGAGGGCGTCGTAAAAGGTCTCGGCGGCGGCCTTGCGCGAGACGTCGTCGAAATAGATCAGCAGGTTGCGGCAAAAGATGACGTCGAACTGGCGGTAGGCACGGGTGTCGGCCGCGTCGGACAGATTGACGCGGGTAAATTCCACCGCCGCGCGCACATCGTCGACGATCTGGAACTCGTCGCCGACGCGCCTGAAGTACTTGGCCAGCCAGGCCGGCGGCACGTGCTGGACCGAACGCGCCGAATAGCGCCCGGCGCGCGCCTTGTCCAAGATGCCGGTATCGATGTCGGACGAGATGATCTCGACGTCCCACTCGGCGATGCCGGGCCAGCGTTCGAGCAGATACATCGCCACCGAATACGGCTCCTCGCCGGAGGACGAGGGGATGCACCAGATGCGGATCGGACTGCCGGCGGCCTTGCGCCGGGTGATCTCGGGCAGCAGCGAGTCGACCAGGCAATCGAACTGGTAGGCTTCGCGCAGGAAGTAGGTTTCGTTGACGGTCATCAGATTGGTCAGGCGCTGCAACTCCTGGCCGCCGGCCTCGAACCGCAACAGCGAAAAGTAGCGGCGGAACGTGACGCAGTCGGTGGCCGCGATGCGCTCGATCAGGCGCTTGTCGACGAAGTAGCGCTTCGACGCCTCGAAGTGGATGCCGGTCTTGCGGTAGAAGTACTCCTTGAACTTCAGGAAATCATCGTCGCTGATGGATATCTGCCCCATGTCGGCTCAGTCCCCGCGCAGGCGGCGCAGCGCCAGGTCGGCGGCGAACTCGATGTAGGGTTCGTCGTCGAAGCGGGCCTTGACCTGCTCGAGCGCGGCGCGCGCGCGCGGCGTGGCCACCTCGCTGAGCACGTCGAGGGCGGCCGCGCACACGTTGACGTGCCGCTCCGTCAGCAACACGGTGATCAGCCAGTCCTCCACTTGCGGATGGCGCATCGATTCGAGCACGTTGACGGCGAAGATGCGCACGTCGGCGTCGGCATCGGCCAGCAACTGCTCCATCAGCGGCGCGACCTCGCCGGGCAACTGTTTCATCGCCTCGATGGCTTCGTTGCGGCGCGCCGCCTCGCCGCTGCGCAGGCAATCGACCAGGCCGCCGACGGCGGCGGCGTCGCCCTGGACGATGAGCGTGGTGAGGATCACCTCCCGCACCGACGGCACCGGCTCGGCGTGCAAGCGGCCGATCAGCGCCAGCGCGGCGCCCGGACAGGCCACCAGGTCGCGCGCGGCCCAGCGGCGCACGGCGGCCTCGCCATGTTCCAGATCGGCGAGCAGCTCGGCGCAGGTGCGCCGTTGGCCGCCCGCCTCCGCCTCGGCCCGCGGGCCGGTGTTGCGTTGAATTAATCCCATGTCCGTCCCCTATTTTTCAGCCCAGAACACGATCTGGGCGGCGATTTGGTGCGCGGCCAGCACCACGCTGGCGCCGCCCTTGTCGATCAATTCCCTTGGCATGCCGTACACCACGCACGAAGATTCGGACTCGGCCACGGTGCGCCCGCCGCGTTGCTTGATCTCGGCGAACGACTGCGCGCCGTCGTGGCCCATGCCGGTCAGCATGACGCCGATCACCTGTTCGGGATCGCAGTGCTCCAACACCGAGCGCCCCAGCAGCTCCACCGACGGATGCCACAACAAGCCCGCCGCCTCCGGCTTGGGCAGGACGAACAAGCGCCCGCCGCGCGGGGCCACCACCATGTCGGCGCCGCCCTTGGCGATATAGATGGTGCCGGCCTCGACGGCCGTCGGCGTGCCGGCCTCGACCACGCGCAACGGGCACAGCTTGTCGAGCCGCTGGGCGAACGACTGCGTGAACGCGGCCGGCATGTGTTGCGCCACCAGCACCGGCCAAGGGAAATCGGCCGGCAATTGCGGCAAGATCTGCTCCAGCGTGCTGGGGCCGCCGGTGGAGACGCCGATGACGACCAGCCCCTGGCGCGGCGCGGCGCCGGCCGGCCGCGGCGGCGCCGGCACCGGCCGCGCGCGCGGCACCACCGGCGTCGGCCTGCCGCCGCGCACGCGCGAGCGCGCCGCCACGCGCACCTTTTCCAGCAGCTGCCGTTCGATCTCGCCCATCGACAAGGAAATGGTGCCGCCCGGCTTGGCGACGTAGTCGACCGCGCCAAGGTTGAGCGCCTCGAAGGTGGCCAGCGCGCCCTGCGCCGTCAGCGACGACACCATCACCACCGGCACCGGACGCTCGGCCATGATCAGCGACAGCGCCGACAGACCGTCCATTTCCGGCATGTTGATGTCGAGTGTGACGACGTCCGGTTCGAACTCGCGGTTGAGCGCGACGGCGTCGCGCCCGTTCCTGCCCTGGCGTATCTCGAAGCCGCCGGCCGCCTCGAAGATGAGCGCCAGCTGGCGCCGCATCAGTGCCGAGTCGTCGACGATGAGCAGCTTGATCACCTGGCCGGCTCCAGCGCTTCGAGCGCGGCCATGTGCTCGTGGTCGATCAACTGGTCGGGATCGAGCAACTGCACCATGCGCCCCTGGCGCTCCATGTTGGCCATGCGCGACAGCAAGTCGCCGCGCTGGCCCGACAGGCGCGGCGCCGGCTCGATCACCGCCCTGGGGATCTTGAGCACTTCGGCCACCTGGTCGACGATGAAGCCGGTGCGCACGCCGGCCAGCAGGAACACCATGATGCGCTGGCCGTCGCAGCGGGCCAGCGCCGGCAGGCCCAGGCGCAGGCGCAGGTCGATCACCGGCAACACGCTGCCGCGCAGATTGATCACCCCTTCCACAAACCCGGCGGCCCGCGGCACGTGCACCAGCTCCCCCGGCACCCGCACGATCTCCTGCACGCTCTGGATGGGCACGCCGAACTCCTCGCGTCCCAGCAGGAACACGACGACCTGTTCGTCGTCGTCGAGCGCTTCGTCGGCGTCGCGGTGGTCGTTGGCGTTGTCGCCCCGGTCGGATTTAAGATGGTTCACGGCGAGCAAGGCCTCCTGGATGGCGGGGTTGTCAAGCAAATTGCGTATCGTCACGATCGACACCATGCGCCGGCCGTCGTCGAGCCGGCAGATCGCGGAGATGTCGGCCAGCGCGGCGTCCTGTGCCAACAACGGCGGCATGGCGTCGACGTCGCCCCTGGCCACGCGCAGCACTTCGCTCACGCCATCGACCGCCAGCGCCACCGAGCCACCGTCCAGGAACAACACGATCAGGCGGCTTTTGTCGTCAAGCGGCGAGGCGGGCAGCCCGAACATGCGGCGCAGATCCATGACCGGCAGCAGGCGGTTGCGCAGCGTCATGACGCCGACCACGTGGGGCGCCGCGTGCGGCACGTGGATGATGCTGTCGGGCACCTGGACGATCTCCTGGACGTCTTCGATGGCGATCGCATATTCCTGTTGCGCCACTTTAAAACTGACCAGTTGCAGCTCTTCGCCAGCGACGGCGCCGGCGACCCCGTCCGCCGGCATGGCGTCGGCCGGGCGGCCGGCGCCGCCGGCGGCATCGCCGATGGGCGCGAACTCCCGGGCGATGAGCTTTGCGAAGTCCAGCACCATGACCATGTCGTGGCCGGCCAGGTTCTTGATCACACCGCACAACAACTCGGTGTCGACCGCGCTGCTGATGGCGTCCATGCCCTCGATCTGGTCGGCCTCGACGCCCACCACGCTGGCCACCCGGTCGACCACGAAGCCGAGCGGCTGGCCCACATCGATCACCACCGCCCGGGTGCTATCGTCGGGGGCGCGCTCGGCAAAGCCGAACAGGCGGCGCAAGGAAATGATCGGCAGTACCTTGCCGCGCAGGTTGGCCAGGCCGTCGAGCGTGGCCGGCGCCAGCGGCACCCGCACCACCTCGGGCAGGCGGATGATTTCCTGCACCGGCGCCATGTCCACGGCGAACACCTCGTCGCCGGCGACGAAGGTGACGAACTGGCGCATCGTCGATGCCGCGCCGTCGCCCTCGTCGGCGGCGGCGCGCTGGGCCGGGGTGTCCCGCTCCACTGTGTCTGTCGTCATGGCGCCCCCTTACGCCGCGCTCTGCAGTTCGTCGGCCAGCGAGGAAATCTCCTCGATGGCCGAGGCCAGTTCCTGCGCGCCCTTGGACTGCTCGGAGGCGGCGCCGGCGGCCTCGTTGGCGGCCTTCTCCGACTCCTGCGCGGCGGCGGCGATCTGCTCGATGCCTTTCTTGGCCTGCGCGATCGCGCTGGCGATCTCGTGCGACGCAGACAGGATCTGCGCCGCCCCGCGCTCGACCTCGCCCACGTCGGTCTCGATCACCCCCAACGCGGCGGCGATGCCCTTGGCCTGCTCGGCTTCGCCGACGGCGGACTTGACGATGTCCTCCAGGTCGGCGCTGACCAGGGCGATCTGGTCCTGCACCGACTTGACCAGGTCCTTGATGCGGCCGGCGTTTTCCGCCGAGTCGCGGGCCAGGTTGCGGATGTCGGTCGACACGACCACGAAGCCCTTGCCGAACTCGCCGGCGCGCGCCGCCTCGATCGAGCCGTTGACCGCCAGCATATTGGTCTGGATCGATACCGTGGTGATGGCCTCGACGATCTTGTCGATGCGCCGCGAGACCTGCTCGAGCTCCTTGACCTGGCGGATGCTGTCCTGGGTGGCCCGCACCGACGCGGCGATGCGCTCGATCAGCAGCAGCACCGAGTGCTTGTTGGTGGTCAACAGCGACTGGACGTTCTTGACCTTCTCGCTGCTGCCCAGCGCGCGTTGCTGCGCCACCTCCACCCCTTTTTCGATCTGGTTGACGGCCGCCGCCGACTCTTCGCTGGCGGCGGCCGAGATCTGCGCGCCCTTGCGGATCTGGTCGAGCGCCGACATGATCTGCGCGCCGGCGCGGTTGATTTCCTCGACCGCCGACGACAGCTGCTCGGCGCTGGAAGCGACCACCTCGGCGCTCTTGGCGACGTCGGTGGAATTTTTCAAGTCCTCGGCCACCTCGGCCAGCGCCTGCGCCGCCTGTTCGGATTCGGACAGCGCCTGCGATTGCTCGTCGACCGTCTTGGCCACCTCCTCGGCGGCGGCCGACTGCTCGATGGCGGCGGCGGCAATGTCCTGCGCGCCCTTGAGCGCTTGCTGCGCGGCCGTGTCCGATTGTTTGGCGCCGGCGGAAATATCGGCGATCCCCCGCACGGCCTCGTCGAGTTCGGACAGGATGGTGGCCAGCTGCGCCGTGATGACCTCGCCGTTCTTGACGTCCCCTTCGACCGCCGTGGCCGAGGCGGTGATGCCGTCGGCGATGCCGCCGACGTCCTGCTGGATCTGGCCCACCAAATCCTGGATTTGTTTGGCGCTGCGTTCGGACGTCTCGGCCAGCGTGCGCACCTCGTCGGCCACCACGGCGAAACCCTTGCCGTGCTTGCCCGCGCGGGCCGCCTCGATGGCGGCGTTCAGGGCCAGCAAATTGGTCTGGTCGGCGATGCGCGCGACCGCCTTGACGATGTCGCCGATGTTGGCGGCCTGCTTTTCGAGCTCGCTGACCATGGCCACCGATCCAAGCTGGCGCTGCCCGGCCGCGGCCACGTTGGCGACCAGCCGGCCGATGTCGTTGGAGGCGCGCACCGTCAGCGCCTGGCAGGAGTCGACCTTGCCCGAACTGGCCACGGCGTTTTGCAGTTGCAGGGCGATGGCGCCGGTGACCTGGGTGAATGCCGCCGTCGACTCTTGCGCCGCGCCGGACGACTCTTCCGCGCCGGTGGCAATCTGGTCGGCCGACCGCTTCAATTCCTCCGCCGCCGAGGCCGCCTCGTTGATGCCGGAAGACAGTTCTCCCGTCGCGGCGGCGATGCGCTCGGCCGCCTGTTGTTGTTTGGCCAGCGTGCGTGCGCGCTTGCGCTGCACTTCGGCCTCCCGCGCCAGGGCGCCACCTTTGCGGTCACGTTCATCGAGGGAAATGGACGGGGGGACCAAACCAACCAAGGGTTTTTTAACGAGAGCCACGGAACTTCCTTTCGTAGGAATGCTTGTCATAGGACCAGGTTCGAACGATGCGGCGCCGCTGCGGCCCGGGTCTGTTCCATTAATCTGGTACAAACAATGATAATCACCCGAAAGAAAATTTCACATAGGAAACGTCCTGTTTATTGTAGGAAACATCCGATACGGAAACAGGGCATTTCCTACCAGCAAGTGCAAAACCGCGCGCGCCGGCGCCGCAGCGGCCGGCCCGGCGTTAGCGCCGGCGTCCTCATCCGCACTGGGAGGCGGTGCCGCCCCCGTGCCGGTTCGCCAGAAGGATCAACTCGGACGTACTGGAGACCTTGAGCTTTTGCATCAGGCGCGTCTTGTGCGTTGAAACGGTTTTCGCGCTCACATGCAGCAAATCGCCGATCTGAACATTATTGGCGCCGTCCATGATCAGCCCGAGGATCTCGCGCTCGCGCGGCGACAGTATGTCCAACGGATTGAAGCGTGGCGCGATGGAATCGAACACCATTTGTTCGGCCATGTGTTCGACGACATAGCGGCCGCCGGCGGCGACCTCGTACACCGCCCGGGCCAGCGTGGAGGGATCACTGTCCTTGGTGACATAGCCATTGGCGCCCGCGCGCAGCGCGCCGAAGGCGACCTGCGTGTCCGCAAACATGCTCACGACCAGGATGGGCAGGCAGGGATAGGCATTGCGCACATGCGCGACCAGTTTGGCGCCGCTCAGTCCCGGCATGCTCCAATCGAGCGACACCACGTCCGGCACGTTGGCGGACAGGAGCTCGAACAGCCCGGCGGCATTTCCTGCTTGCCCAACGACTTCGATGTCGGGATACTGACTGAAAATCCGCAGCAAACCCTCGCGGACGAGAAAGTGGTCATCAACGACAACTATCTTTTTTGTCATAGGTCTGAAGATTAGATTCGTTGCAGCAACGGCCTGCCGGCAGGCCATCGCGCACTTCGCCAAGGCCTGTCGGAAAGTGCCCAGATGCACCTTGTCGTTGCTAGCATGTTAATAGCCTACAGGCTATAGGTGGAAAGGCAGGGGTTGGTAGCCCGGCAGCGCAGGATGCATTGCCTCAGGGTGCAGTGCGGCGGCGTGGCGAAATGAAACGCGCGCCGACCGGGCGCAGATCGCTGATGTGGGTGGCGTGCGCGGGGTGCGGGTCAAGCGAATGGAAACGCCGATGGCGCACGTTGGCGGCGACCGGCAAGTTGTGTTTGCTGTCGGTGGCGCCGACGGACCGCCGGATGGCGCGCGGGGCGCATCCGGCCGCAGGCGCCATCATGCCGGCGGCGGCCGGCCGCCGATGCCGCCGCTAGCGCGTCGGCAGCAGCGCGCGCGTCGACGCGGCCGCGACGCGGGAAGGCAAGCGCTGCCGGTCAGCGATGGCCGGTGCCGCCAGTGTGAAACGGCTGACGATCAGCGCCAGATCGCCGGACTCGCGCCGCAGGTTTTCCGCCGAGGCGGTCGCCTCCTCCACCAGCGCCGCGTTCTGCTGGGTACCCTCCTCGAGTTGCACCAACGCTTGATTGATCTGCTCGATGCCGGAGGTTTGTTCGGCACTCGCCACGGCGATCTCGCCAATAATCTCGCGCACCTTGCCGACGCTGCCGACCACCTCCTCCATGGTCGCGCCGGCTTGATCGACCAGCTTGCTGCCGGCATCGACCTTATCGACCGAGTCGCCGATCAAGGCCTTGATTTCCCTGGCCGCGCCGGCCGAGCGCTGGGCCAGGTTGCGGACCTCGGACGCGACCACCGCGAAGCCACGGCCCTGTTCACCGGCGCGGGCGGCCTCCACCGCCGCGTTCAACGCCAGGATGTTGGTCTGGAAGGCGATGCCATCGATCACGCCGATGATATCGACAATCTTGCGGGCCGAATCGTTGATTTCGCCCATGGTCTCGACCACCCGCGCCACCGCCTCGCCGCCCTTGAGTGCCACTTCGGAAGCCGAACTTGCCAACTTATTGGCCAGACCGGCGTTCTCGGCGTTTTGCTTGACGGTCGAGGTGAGCTCCTCCATTGCCGAAGCGGTTTCCTCCAGCGAGCCGGCCTGTTGCTCGGTGCGGGCGGACAGGCTGGCGCTGCCCTGCGCGCTTTCGTCGGAAGCGGTCGCGATGGTCGCGCTGGAAGCTTTAATCTTGCCGACCAGATCGGCCAGTTGCGCCTGCATCTGTTTCAAGGCGTACAACAGGCTGGACCGATCGGATTGCCTTACCTCGACGTCCATGGCCAGATTGCCGTCCGCTACGGCGCGCGCGACGGCGCTCGCGTATTCGGGCTCACCGCCCAATTGCGCAAGCAACTTGCGCACGACGATCACGCCCAGGCCACCGGCCAGCAGCACGACAACGAGCGTCACGCCGACGGCAACGTGGCGCGTCGTTGCAGCGTTGGCCTGCGCGTTGTCAAAGCGCGAGTGCGCCGAGGTATCCAATTGTTTTCCCATCTCCGACAACAATGAGAACACTTGCGTTGCATGATCCTTGACCTCCAGACGGTTGACTTCGCCGGCACCCTTGATATCTCCAGCCTGCACCAGCTCGACTTGGTGCTTCATGCCCGCCTGCATTTTCAGATACGCCTGCTGCAGCTTTTGAACCGCGGCACGTTGTTCGAGCCCACCGTTGGCCAGCAAATCGGCGATGGCGCCGTCGGCCTTCATGAAGCGCTCGGCGTTCTCCTGTTTCCACGTGGCGATCGACGCCGGGTCGCCGATGGCGATCATGCGCAGGATGTTGATGTCAACCCGTGTCAGCAAGCCATCGATCGCGGCGACCATGGTAACTGCGCGAAAGTCGTTGTTATAGAGTTCTCCCTGTTCCCGGGAGGCGTTGTCGAGCCGGCCTATCAAGAAGGCGCTCAAGCCGGCGAGCGCAAAAATAAGAATGCCGATAACACCCAACAGTTTCTGGCCAATACGTAACTTCATGACATTCCCCTGGTTTTGTTGCACAGCTGTCCTGCGTCGTTTGTGAAAATTCACACTAGCGCTCGAGCGGCGGCGGTGCGCCGCGGGTGGTTTCAACGCGGCGTCGCCGCAACCCTTGGCCGCTTGCCAGGACTCCATATCCGTCTCTTAGTACAGGTCCCGCAACGCAGCGACGTTCTCACTAGCGCATCCCGCATCGCGTTGAGCCGCGCAATCAATTCATACTTTACGTCAGCCATGGTAGACGACCGTCCCATAATTGAATATAAGCAACATCTGATTTTGCGTAGGATATGCCCGACAGGACACCGCGATCATCCAGCTCCGGGACATATCACATGCCGCTGCTCTTGCGCGACACCACAACGCCCTGGGAATTGGCCAGCAGCACCAATTCCGATGTGCTGGACACATTTAGTTTTTGCATCAACCTAGTCTTGTGGGTTGACACCGTTTTTGCGCTGACATGCAAGAGGTCACCGATCTCGACATTGCTCGCGCCCGAGACGATCATTTCCAGAATCTCCCGCTCCCTCGGCGACAGAATATCCATGGGGCATTTCTTTGGAGCAATGGAATCGAACACGAGCTGTTTTGCGACGTGATCCACGACATACCGCCCGCCTGCGGCCAGGTCATAGATCGCCTGCGCTACGATCGCCGGCTTGCTATCCTTGGTAACGTAGCCGTTGGCGCCCGCGCGCAACGCCTCCAGCACAACCTGTGTGTCGACGAACATGCTCAGCACCAGGATCGGCAGTCTGGGGTATGACAGCCGCACGTGCTCGATCAGTTTGCCGCCGCATAGACCTGGCATGCTCATATCGAGCGACAGCACGTCAGGCGATGTGCGTGACAGCAGCGTCAATAGTCCATCGCCATTGGCCGCCTCGCCAACCACCTCTATATCCGGAAACAAACTAAAGATCTGGAGCAAGCCTTGCCGCACAACAAAATGGTCGTCAACCACTACTACTCTAATTTTCATAATTCAAAAGGATGGAAAAGAATCGCAGGCGGATCCACGCCGGGCCATCCGCGTTGCGCCGGTATCGGGCGGGACTTCGTCAGTTTGAGTGGCAACCGATTGCAATTGATTCGCCCTGTAGCAAGATGATAGGCAACCTTTTCCAAACCACATATAGGTAGTATCCGCTTTAAAGTAGGATAAGGCTGACAGGGAAACAGGGAGATTCCTACGCAGGCCAAGATGGGGGAGTAGTTCGTGAGGAAGGCTTACATGTGGTGCGGCAACACATGACGCGGCGCGGTCGGTGTTAAGCCCCGCGCTTGGTAAAGGTTACTCCCACGCGCGCACGGCGGAGCGGTCGATTGTCCAGGTGAAGCCGGCGCCGACCGATAGCCCGCTGTTCTTGCGGAACAGCGGGCTATCGCGGTTGACGGCGTGGCTGTAGTTGTCGTAGCGGGTGAAGCCGAACACGCGCCAGTCCGGCGATACCCTGCGTGACAGACTGGCGCCAAGCCGCGTCATCATCAGGCCGCCGCCGGAATGATATTCGGGACGCTGCGCGGCGGCGTATTGTGGCGCGACGTCGTAATAGTACCTGTGCAAGCGGGCATTGCCGATCACGACACCGAGGTTGGCGTCTGCCTGCCAGTTGCCGGTGGCGTCGCGTGCCTCGAGCACCAGGCGCGGCTCGAACACCAGGCCCTGCCGGCGGAAGCCGCTTCCGAGCTCGACCGGCGCACGTAGCGGCAATTCCAGCCGCACCCGGCTCGTTTCGCTCGGCTCGGCGAGCAGCACTTTCACGCGCGGGCCGAACTCGAGCAGCGACCTCAAATCCGGCATGCCGGCGCGCGCTTCGACGTCGTCGGAGCGTGCCGGCAACGACAGCGCGAAACCGGGAGACGACCATTTCGCTTTGAGCACCAACCCGTACCAAACCGTGACCGGAGTCTTCGCATCCGCGCAAACCGGCTGCTGATAAACCGATCTGATGGTGGGAAGCGAAAGAATACGCATGGAGTCGAGCTTAGTCCCAAATCGGGATCTTGAAAAGTAGTTCAGCCCCTGCCCCCCCCCAGAGGATGATGGACGGCAAGTTGTCCGGATGAGATACTTGCAGGCTTGACCATCCCTGCCACGCAATCCTATGACCCACGGCTTCCTCTTACACATGGTGTTCTACCTGGTCGCGGCCGTTGTGCTGGTGCCGCTGGCCAAGCGCGCCGGCATGGGCGCCGTGCTCGGCTACCTGGCCGCCGGCGCCCTGATCGGCCCGTGGGGCCTGTCGCTGATCGGCAACGTCGAGGACGTGCTGACCGTCTCCGAGTTCGGCGTGGTGCTGATGCTGTTCCTGATCGGCCTCGAACTGGAACCTAAAAAGCTGTGGTCGCTGCGGCGGCCGATCTTCGGCTGGGGCGGCGCCCAGGTGCTCATCGTGGCCGCCGCGCTGGCGGGAGCGGCGGCGGCCTTCGGCGTCGAGTGGAAAATCGCCCTGGTCGCCGGCCTGGGCATGTCACTGTCGTCGACCGCCATCGTGCTGGCCACCCTGGGCGAGCGCAAGCTCATGCCCAGCCCGGCCGGCTCGGCCAGTTTCTCGATCCTGCTGTTCCAGGACATCGCCGCCATCCCGATGATCGCGCTGGTGCCGCTGCTGGCCGGCGTGGCCGCCGAGCACGCCGGCGGCGGCTGGATGCGCGTCGCCAAGCTCGCCGCCGTGCTGCTGACGCTGGTCGCCTGCGGCCGCTGCCTGGTCAACCCGACCATGCGCTTCCTGGCGCGCACCGGCCTGCGCGAACTGTTTACCGCCTTCGCGCTGCTGCTGGTGATCGGCATCTGCCTGCTGATGGAATCGGTCGGGCTGTCGCTCGCGCTGGGCACCTTCACGGCCGGCGTGCTGCTGGCCGACTCCGAATACCGCCATCAGCTGATCAGCGACCTGGAACCGTTCAAGGGTCTGCTGCTGGGGCTGTTCTTCATGGCGGTCGGCATGTCGGCCGACTTCGGCGTGCTGCTGGCGCAGCCGCTGCTGGTGGTGGCGCTCACCTGCGCGCTGCTGCTGGTCAAGGGCGGTCTCCTGTACGGCATGGCCTTCTGGTTCGACATCCCGCGCGGGCAGCGCTTGTTTTTCGCGCTGCTGATGTCGCAGGGCGGCGAGTTCGCCTTTGTCGTGTTCGGCACCGCCGCCGAGGCGCGCGTGCTCGCGCCCGACACCTCGGCCCTGCTGGTGATGGTGGTGACCTTGTCGATGGTGGCCACGCCGTTGCTGCTGCTGGCGTACGACCGGCTGGTGGCGCCGGGCCTGCGCACGGCCAGGAAAAAGCGCGAGCCGGACGCCATCTCGGTGGAAAATCCGGTGATCATCGCCGGCTTCGGCCGCTTCGGCCAGATCATCGGGCGGCTGCTGTCGGCCAACCGCATCGGCGTGACGGTGCTCGACCACGACCCCGACCAGATCGAGCTGCTGCGCAAATTCGGCTACGAGGTGTTCTACGGCGACGCCACCAACATCGACTTGCTGGAAGCGGCCGGCATCGGCAAGGCCACCGCGCTGGTGATCGCCATCGACGGCGTCGACGACAGCCTGGAACTGGTCGACGCCGTGCGCGAGCGCCACCCGTCGCTGACGATCCTGGCGCGCGCGCGCAACGTCACCCACTACTACGCCCTGCTCGACCGGGGCGTGACGCTGATCGAGCGCGAGACGTTCGAGGCGTCGCTGCAGCTGGGCGCCAAGTTGCTGGGTCAGCTGGGCTTTGCGGCCGAACGGGCCGCGCAGGCGGCCGACATCTTCCGCACGCACAACCTCAAAACGCTGATGGAAGCCTATCCGCACCAGCAGGACCAGGACAAGATCGTCTCGCTGGCGCGCAAAGGCCGTCTCGAGCTCGAGGAAATGATCGCCGGCGACGCCGCCGCCTTCCGGGACGCCGGCCTCGCCGGCCAGAACGGCGAGGCCGCCGCCGGGGCGGGGCAACCGCAGCCGCAGCCGCCTCAATGACGAATCGCGCACAAGCGCCGGGACGCTCGTCCCGGCGAAAATGGTAACGCATATCATTTTGGTCTGACCAATTCCCCCTCCTTCCCTGTTTAAGGCATACAAGCCCTTGAATTTCAAGTGTTGCGCAAAATGGTTGCGCTTATCAAATTATGTTTGAAATTGTTGACTTTGCGCTGGTCGGCTCCTAGACTTGGCGCTGTCGTGTTCAAAAAAACAAAGAAGACGCGGCGGCACACCGATAAAAAACAGGAGACAAGTGATGAATCATCGAAAGACCGCAGGCCGGCGCGTGGCGCTGGGATTGACCGTGATGGCCGGCATGATCGCCCAGGCCTACGCCCAGCAAACCACCCCCGACGCGACCGCCGCCACCCCGGCCGCCGACGCGCCGATCACCAGCGTCCAGGTCACCGGCTACCGCAACAGCCTGCTGTCGTCCGCGCGCGATAAAAAAGAGGCCGTCGGCTTCCAGGACTCCATCAACGCCGAGGATTTCGGCAAATTCCCCGACAAGAACCTGGCCGAGTCGCTCAGCCGCGTGCCCGGCGTCGGCGTCTCGCGCGACGTCACCGGCGAGGGCATGACGATCCAGATCCGCGGCCTCGGTTCGTCGTTCACCAAGATCTTGCTGAACAATTCGCCGATCGCGGTGGCCTCGTCCGGCCCGATCGACGGCGCCAACACCAACCGCGAGGTCGACCTCGACCTGCTGCCGACCGACCTGTTCACCAAACTGACCGTCAGCAAGAGCCCGACGGCCGACCAGATCGAAGGCGGCGCCGCCGGCGTCGTCAACCTGCGCAGCGCGCGTCCGTTCGACAAGGAAGGCAAGCAGCTGTCGATGGGCCTGACCGGCACCAAACAGCAAATCGCCGACAAGGCCGGCTTCCGCGGCAACGTCATGGCCAGCAACACCTGGGACGGCAAATTCGGTATCCTCGGCGGCATCTCGTTCTCGCGCCAGAAGGCGCGCACCACCGGCTTCGAAACGGTCGGCTGGACCAACCCCAACCTGACGGCCTCGCAAAGCACCGCGCCGGGCCGCAACAACACCGGCGGCGGCAACTGGACCATTCCGGCGACCGTGCCGGCCGGCGCGGGCAACGGCCTGGTGGCCGGCACGCCGATCGACCAGGCCTTCCTGCTGGCGCACAATCCGGGCCTGACCATCCAGCAGATCGACAACGCCATCATTCCGCGCCTGGGCCGCACCATGGAATACTACGGCGACAAAGACAAGATCTCCGCCGTGTTCGCCGCCGAATACCGCCCGACCGAAAACCTGCACTTCTACCTGGACACCATGTACAGCAAGAAGGACGACGAAATGCAGCGCAACGGCTACACCTGGGCGGTGCGCAACAACGGCGCGATCCCGCTCAACATGACGGTCGACAAGTCCGACTGCTCCAACGGCTGCACCGTCACCGGCGGCACCTTCGCCAACGCGCTCAACTTCATCGAGTTCGGCCCGCGCCACGACAAGGTCGACCTGCTGGGCCTCAACCCGGGCATGGAGTGGAAGATCACGCCGAAGCTCTCGCTCGACGTCGCGGCCAACTACAACCGCAGCCGCTTCACCCACGAGGCGCCGACCGTCATGCCGATCACGGCGCCCAACAGCGGCAACACCATCACCTACGCCAACGGCGGCGGCGTGCCGTCGATCGTCTCGAACCTGGACCTGAACAATCCGGCCAGCTACCAGTGGATCGGTGGCCGCGTCAACGTCCAGAACGAACTGCGCGAAACCGAAACCAAGGGCTTCCACACCAACCTGGCCTGGGGCGACAAGAAGCTCACGATCAAGGGCGGCTTCGCCTGGGACGACATCGACCGCACCATCCGCGGCCAGGACAACTCGGCCGCGTGGCAGGCCGCCGTCTGCGGCAACAACCCGTCGGTGTTCCTGCAAGGCCCGAACGGCGCGCCGCCATGCAACGGCGCCAGCACCCCGGGCGCCAGCGCCGCCGCGCTGTACCCGGGCTACGGCACCGGCTACACCGCCGGCCAGACCACGCCGCTGACCTACGGCGGTTCGCTGATCACCAACGCCGCGCTGCCGGGCTATCTGGTGCCCGGCCCGTACGGCAACCTGGCGCTGGACTGGGATCGCTTCCGCAACGATTCGAAGTACGATTACTTCAACAGCACCGCGCCCGACACCGGCGCCTCGTCGACCGGCGCCAGCGCCGGCTACATCCGCGAAAAGTCGAAGGCGATCTACCTGGAGGCGAACGGCGAGTTGTCGCCGGCCGGCTTCAACACGCGCTGGAACGTCGGCGTGCGCTATGTCCGCACGCAGCAGCAGGTCGGTTCGCGCAACTCGTTCAGCGATCCGCGCAACGCCACCTTGCCGCTCAACGGCAGCAAGTATCCCAACATCGACTCGTGGGTCTATCAGGATTCGGAGTACAACAACACGCTGCCCTCGGGCACCCTGGCCGTCGACGTGTTCAAGGATGTCGTGGTGCGCGCCGCCGTCTCGCGCAGCATGACGCGCGTGAACCCCAACTCGCTGCGTCCGGGCGTGAACTTCTCCGGCGTCTCGGCCGATACCGGCACCCAGGGCAACCCGGGCCTCAAGCCCTACCTGTCGGACAACATCGACCTGGGCGTCGACTGGTACACCGGCCGCGAAGGTTACGTCTCGCTGACCGGCTTCCAGAAGCGCGTCAACGGCTTCACGGTCGACGAAAACGTCACCCTGCCATTCTCCGCGCTGGCGCAGTACGGCATCAACTACGGCACGCTGATCCCGACGCAGCAACTGGCGATCGATTCGCGCGGCGGCCCGGACGTGGCCACCGTCGTCATGACCCGTCCGCGCAACGCCGGCGGCATCCTGCGCATCCGCGGCCTGGAACTGGGCTGGGTGCAGCCGCTCGACAAGCTGCTGCCGATCAAAGGCTTCGGCTTTAACGAAACGCTCACGCTGATCAACCAGAAGGCCAGCGGCGAAGGCACCAACGGCTTCATCGCGCTGGGCGTGCCGAAGAAGACCAACAACTTCGGCGTCTACTACGAGAACCACGGCTACATGGCGCGCTTCATGCACACGTACTCGCAGGGCAGCCAGGTGGCCACGGCCAACCAGAGCGGCATCACCCAGGCCGCGCTGTTCAGCGACACGTACAAGCAGTGGGACTTCTCGTCGAGCATCGAGCTTGACCAGGTGTTCGACCGCGAAGGCTGGCCGATGCTGACCTTCGACGTCGTCAACCTGAACAAGGCCAAACGGCGCGGCTACTTCCAGTTCCCGAACGCCACCATGTCGCAGTACGATCCGGGCCGCACCTTCGCAGTCGGTCTGCGCATGAAGTTCTAACGCATGCAATACGGCTCCTTCGGGGGCCTTTTTTTTGGAAGCCCCTACATGAAACCACGTTCATTTTCCGCCGTGCTGTGCGCGGCGGCGGCCGCCGTTCTGGCGGCCCATCCGGCCAGCGGCGCGGCCGCCGACGCGGCAGGCGCGAGCGCGCGCTTCGAGCGCTTCAGCTACACCGGCGCGGCGCAGGAACGCGTGTCGCCGGCCGCCGGACAATTCCGCAACCCGGTGCTGTCCGGGTATTTCCCCGACCCGTCGGTGGTGCGCGTCGGCGACGACTACTTCGTGGTCAACTCGTCGTTCACCAACTTCCCCGGCCTGCCGGTCATGCACTCGAAGGACCTGGTGACGTGGACCCAGATCGGCAACGCGCTCGACCGCCCGGAGCAGGTCGACTTCACCGGCGTGCGCGGCTCGCAAGGCATCTACGCGCCGGACATCTCGTTCCACGACGGCCGCTTCTACATCATCACCACGTGCTCGAGCTGCCCCGGCGGACAGGGCAACTTCATCATCACCGCCACCGATCCTGCCGGGCCGTGGTCCAAGCCGGTGGTCATCAAAGGCTTGAACGGGATCGACCCGTCGCTGTTCCGCGACGGCGGCAAGACCTATGTGGTGCACAACGACGCGCCGGAGGGCACGCCGCGCTACGACGGCCACCGCGCGATCTGGATCGCGGAGATCGACCCGGTCACGTTCCAGCGCATCGGCAAGGCCAGCGTACTGGTCGACGGCGGTGTCGATCCGTCGAAAAAGCCGATCTGGATCGAAGGCCCGCACCTGCTCAAAAAGGACGGCTACTACTATCTGATGTGCGCCGAGGGCGGCACCGCCGACAACCACTCGGAAGTGATCTTGCGGTCCAAAGACTTGATGGGGCCGTATCTGCCCGGACCGTCCAACCCGATCCTGACGCAGCGCGACCTCGATCCGAAGCGTCCCAACCCCGTGACCACGACCGGCCACGCCAAGCTGGTGCAGACCCAGCAAGGCGACTGGTGGGCGGTGTTCCTGGCCACCCGCCCCTACCCCGGCAATTTCTACAATATCGGCCGGGAAACCTTCCTCCTGCCCGTCACATGGAAGGATGGTTGGCCGACGATCCTGGAACAGGGCAAGCCGGTGCCGTACGCCCTGGCCAAGCCAAACTTGCCGGTCCAGCCGCCGCCGGCGCTGCCAATGAACGGCGACTTCGGCTATGTCGACGAATTCGACAAGCCGCTCTCCCCGGCCTGGACCGGCATGCGCACGCCGCGCGGCGAGCTTTACCGGATCGACAAGGGTGCGCTGGTGCTGCGATCGGGCCGGCCGCTGGGCAAGCTTGACGGCGCGCCGGGCTTCATCGGCCGGCGTCAGCAACACCATGACGCGACGGTCTCGACCATCGTCGACTTCGCGCCACGGCACGATGGCGATCGCGCCGGCCTGGTCGCCATCCAGAACGACGCCAACTATTTGTTCATGGGCGTGACGCAGGCGGCCGGGCGGCGTATGGTGGCGCTGTACAAATACGAGGACGGCAGGGAGAGCTTGCTGGCAACGGCGCCGGTCGCCGACGAGCGCGTCGAGCTGATCATGGAAATGCGCGGCGGCCGCTCCGCCTACAGCTACCGAAGCGGCGGCCGGCTCAACACGCTCAAAGAGCACGTCGACGCGACCTTCCTGTCGACCCAAAAAGCCAAGGGCTTTGTCGGCGTCGTCATCGGGCCTTACGTGCAGGCCGCCGAAGACGCCCCTTAGCCGACGCGTTTTATTTCTTCGCCCGCCCCTGGGGCGGAACTCACCTTGTGTATCATCCGGCGCCTTGGGCGCCGGCTATCTTTGGAGAGACAGCATGAGAACAACCGCCCGGGGCGCACGCAACGCGCATCGATCCGGCCTGGCCCGTTTTTTGTTTTTATGGCTGGCCCTGCTTGCCAGCCCCGTCCTGCCGGCGCAACCGAGCCTGGGCATGGACAAGCCGCTGATCAGCGACAGCGCCGGCGGGAACGGCCTCGCGCTTGCCGCGTCGGGCAAGGCCGCGCCGTTGCTGCTCGATCCGGCCGACCACTGGGGCGTGCTGCGCGCCGCCTCGGATCTGCGGGCCGATATCGAAAAGGTGAGCGGGACCCGGCCGGACCTGCCGGCCGGCGGCGCCGTCAAAGGCGCGAAGACCGCGATCCTGATCGGCACCATCGGCAAGAGCGCCCTGATCGACGGCTTGATCAAATCGAACAAGCTCGATGTGGCCGCCATCCGCGGCAAGTGGGAGTCGTTCGTGATCGCCACCGTCGAACAGCCGATGCCGGGCGTCGAACGGGCCCTGGTGGTCGCCGGCAGCGACAAGCGCGGCACCATCTACGGCGTCTACGAGATTTCCGAACAGATCGGCGTGTCGCCGTGGCATTGGTGGGCCGACGTGCCCGCCCGGCGCAGGCCGGCGCTGTTCGCCCTGCCCGGCACGCGGGTACAGGGCCCGCCGGCGGTCAAGTATCGCGGCATCTTCATCAACGACGAGGAACCGGCGCTGGCCGGCTGGTCGCGCGCCAAATTCGGCAGCCTCAACGCCAAGATGTACACGCACATGTTCGAGCTGCTGTTGCGCCTGCGCGCCAACTACCTGTGGCCGGCGATGTGGAGCAGCGCGTTCAACGAGGACGACCCGGAAAACCCGCGCCTGGCCGACGCCTATGGCATCGTCATGGGCACCAGCCACCACGAACCGATGATACGGGCCCACAAGGAATGGACTGCGCACCGCAAGCAGTACGGCAACGGCGAATGGAACTACCTGACCAACGAGGCCGGCGTGCGGCGCTTCTTCGCCGACGGCGTGCGCCGCAACCGCGCCTACGAAAGCATCATGACGATGGGCATGCGCGGCGACGGCGACGTCGCCATGCCGGACGCCGGCGGCATGGACGCCAACAAGAAAATGATCGAACGCATTATCGGCGACCAGCAACGCATCATCACCGAACAGAGCGGCGTCGACCAGCGCCAGGTGCCGCAATTGTGGGCCTTGTTCACCGAGGTCCAGAAATACTACGACGACGGCCTCAAGGTGCCGGACAATGTCACGCTGTTGTTCACCGACGACAACGTCGGCAACCTGCGCCGCCTGCCCACGCCGGCCGAGCGCGCCCGCCCCGGCGGCTCGGGCATCTACTTCCACATGGACATGAACGGCGGCCCGTTTTCATACAAATGGCTCAACAGCAATCCGCTGCCGAAGATCTGGGAGCAGATGAACCTGGCGCACGAGTACGGCGCCAACCAGATCTGGATCGCCAACGTCGGCGACCTTAAACCGCTGGAGGTGCCGATCGAATTCTTCCTGCGCCTGGCGTGGGACCCGGCGGCCCTTGGGAAGGACGACATCGCCGCATGGACGCGCCGCTGGGCGACGCGCGAATTCGGCGCCGAGCACGCCGGCGAGATCGCCGATCTGGTGGCCGGTTACGCCAAATACAACGCCTGGCGCAAGCCAGAACTGGTCAGGCCGGACACCTTCAGCCTGACGCATTACCGCGAGGCCGAGCAGGTTGCTTCCGCCTGGGACGACTTGCGGCGGCGCGCCTCGGCGTTGCAGGCCAAGGTGCCGCCCGAGCGGCAGGACGCCTACTACCAACTGGTGCTGCATCCGATCCTTGCATTGTCGAACTTCATCGACCTGTACATCGCCACCGGGCGCAACCACCTTTACGCCGAGCAGGGCCGCTTCGCCGCCAACGCCGAGGCCGAGCGCGTTGGCGCCCTGTTCCGCCGCGACCAGGAGCTGTCGGACTTCTACAACAACCGCCTGAGCGGCGGCAAGTGGAAGCACATGATGGACCAGACCCATATCGGCTACAAGGACTGGCGCTCGCCCAACGTCAACCTGATGCCGGCCACCACGGCCGTCAAGGCCGGCGCGCCCGGTACGATCGGGGTCGCCGTCGATGGTTCGGCGCAAGCCTGGCCGGCGGGCGGCGACGCGGCGACGCTGCCCGGCTTCGACTCGATCAACCGGCAACGCTCCCATATCGACGTGTTCTCGAAGGATGGGCAGCCGCCGCGGTTTACCGTCGCCGCCGACAAACCCTGGGTTAAGCTGACGCGCGGCCAGGTGCCCGACTCCGGCAAGGACGAGCGGCTATGGGTCGACATCGACTGGACCCGGGTTCCCATCGGGCAGGCCCAGCTGGCCCGCATCACCATCACCGGCGGCGGCGAAAGTTTCACCGTGCGGGCGTTCGCGACCCTGGCGACCGACGATGAAAGGCGCGCCGGCGCCGGCGCGTTCGGCGGCCTGGCCGGACCGATCGCCTTCGACGCCCAGGATGCGGTGCGCAATGTGCCGGGCAAAAACGCGCGCTGGGAGCTCGTACCCGACTACGGCCGGGGGCGCGGCGCCATGACCGTGTTCCCGGTCACGGCGGCCAGCGTCGCCGATTTGGCCGACGCCCCGCGGCTGGAATATCCGGTGTATTTCGCCTACGCGGGCACCTGGCAGGTCGACCTGCTGACCGGCCCGACGCTGGACAATTATCCCGGCCGCGAGCTTGCCGTCGCCCTGGCGATCGACGACCAGGCACCGCAGATCGCCAAGGTGTTCACGCCGGCCAACCGCGAATCGGAGACCTTCCTGGGCAAGCGTCATTATAAGAACGCCGGCGACAACGCCCGCGTCATGCGGTTCAAGGTGAAGATCGACGCGCCCGGAAAATACGACCTCAAGCTCATCATGGTCGACCCGACCATCGTGGTGCAAAAGATCGTTCTTTACGACAGTCCGGTGCCGGACACCTACTTCGGTCCGCCATCGCAAGCACGCAATCCCGACGCCAACTAAGCGCACCACGGAGGCCACCCGAGGCGGCCTCCTTTTCCCTCTAGCCGCACGCCCCCACGCCGCCTTCCGGCACCCTTCGGCTGGCACCGCGCCCGCCTCCCATGGCAAAAAAAAGCCGCCTCGCTAAAGGGCGGGCGGCGAACGGCTGTAGGACCAGCCGGGAGGAGAGGCGATGTGGCGGGCGCGGCATCCGCGCCCGCCGCCAATCAAAACGTGGTGCGCATGGACAGCGTGTAACTGCGACCCGGCTTGTACTCGTCAAAGATCGCGTTGCTGAACTGCGTGTAGGTTTGGCTGATCGCGTTGTTGACGTTCCATACCGACAAGGTCAAATCGGTGTTGTAGCGGAACTCGAACATGCGCTTGAGGTTCAGTCCGACCGACAGGTCGATCTGCTTGCGCTCGGTCGTGTACGCGTAGGCCCCGCCCGGCACGGTCAGGCCGGTGCTGGTGTTGACCACGTAAGCGGCCGTGTACTGGCGCGACACCCTGGCGTTCAGGCCGTTGCGTTCGTAGTACAGCGTAAAGTTGTTGGTGCGCGGCGGCACACCGGACACCGGCGGCGCGTTCGGCGCATCGTCGGTCTGCTTGGTGTAGGTGAAGTTGCCCGTGAAGCCGAAACCTTTCACCGGCAGCATGTCCAGCGGTTGCTGCCACGTCAGCTCCACGCCACGGACCTTGAGCTTGCTGTCGATGTTGTACGGCGCCGTGATCTCGACCAGATGCGCGTCGCGCCCGCCACTGGCGATCACCGACTGCAGCTGCGCGTCGGTCAACCCGATGGTGCCGTAGATCTGGTCCAGCTGGGCCAGCGTGTATTGCTGCACGCGCAGCCCCGGACGGCTGGTGATGTCCTTGCCGAACACGCTGCCCGCCACGTACGCCTCGCGCGTGAAGTAGTATTCCAGGCCGGCGTCGAAGTTGTTGGCGGCGAACGGCTTGAGGTTGGGATTGGTCAGGTTGCCCTGGCGCGCTCCCTGGTCGCCGATCGACAGGCGGGTCTGGCGCAGGTCCGCCGGGTTGGCCCGGGTCATCGATTTCGATCCCGATAGGCGGAATATCATGTCCGGCAAGACGTTGTAGGCGAGCGTGGCCGACGGCAGCGTGTTGCTGTAGCGCGTGGTCTCATACGCCCACGACGAGACGCTCGGATAAAAGCCCCCGTTGAGCAGCGTGGCGTTGCGAGGATCGGCCGCCGCCGTCAGGTCGCCGATGGTTTGCTTGGTGCGCGCGTGGCGCAGGCCCGCGTTGTAGCGCAGCGTGCGTCCGAACAGCTGCGCGCGCCCGTTGAGCTCCATGTAGGCCGACGACACCACTTCGCGGATATAGCCGCCGCTGCCGCTGTTGAAACCGTTCTGGATATTGTCGCGGAAATATTGGTAATCGGTGTCCTTGGCGAACCTGTTCCAGTCGACGCCGATAAAGCCGTGGTCGGTCGCGTGCGCGTAAGCGGGCACCGCCGAATTGGGCACCACCGAACCGAGATAGGTCAGCGGCGCCGTCTGTCCGGCGGTGTAGCCGGTGCCGTAGCCCGGATAGGCGGTGGCGGCGTCGGCGATCGGTCCCGGCGTGCTGCGGCCGTCGCAGCCGGGCGTGCGCAACTGGGTGTTGGGGTTGAACAGGCGCGCGCTCACGTTGTTGCCGCAGGCGACATTCATCCAGGCGTCGGCAGTGCTGTAACCGCGGTAGCGGCGCTCGATGTCATCCCAGGCGCCGCCCGCCTTGATCGCGAAGTCGGCGTCGCCCCAGTTGATGTTGAAACGCGAACCCTTGGTCGTGTTGTTGCGTTCGTACAAATCCATCCGCAGCCCGGACAAGCCCTGTCCGCCCTGGTACCAGCCGAAATTGGCCGGGTCGTTAGGATTCAGATTGCCGGTGTAGGTCGGCGTCTGGCCTTGGGTGCTGTTGTCGTAGTTGATCACCGAACTGGCCGACGGTGTCGCGAACAGCACCGTCGGCATGTCGCGGTAGAAGGTGCTCTTGGTGTAGTTCGCGTGCGCGTCCACCGTCCACTTATCCGCCAGGCGCCATTCGAAACCGGGGTTGATGCTGCGGAAGATGGTCTTTTCCTGCATCGGCCGGTACTCCAGCGACCAGAACGTGTTGGCCATGATGCCCTTGGTGATCACGCAGCCGGTGGTGCAATCGCTGCGGTCGAATTCGAGCCCGATCGGAATCGGCGTGTTGGCGCGGGTGCCCACGTTCATGGCCTCGGACAACATGCTGTTTTTCTTTTGGGCGAACAGCGTGTCAAGGTAGATATCCCACTTGTCGTTCGGCTGCCACTGCATGCTGATGACCTCGCCTGCCCGCTCACGCTCGCCCTGGTAGACGATGTGGCGGCCCAGCCGGCCCATCAGGCCGTTATCGATTTGCTCGATGGTGGCACCGGGATTGAGCGCCAGCAGCATCGCGCGATCGATTTGCTTGCCCGGCACCAGGATCGAGCGGGCGTATTCCGGCAACTGGCTCAGCGGCAGACCGGCGGGGACGGTGTCCGGCGTCGACTGGGAGCCGCCGCCGGTGTTGTTGGGCTTGTCGCCGGCGGCGGCCTGGAACGATTTGAGCTGGAGGTTGCGCATGTCGACCGTTTGGAAGGCGTCGGTCTTGTATTTGGTGTTGCCCCAGGCGGCGCCGGCCAGTATGCCGAAGCGGCCGAAGGTGCTGCTGGTCCAGGTGTTGCTGATGAGGGCCGAGCCGGTGTTGCCCCACTTGCCGTCCTGGTCGCGATAATTGCCGCTCAGTGTGAAGGCCGAGCGCAGGCCGGCCTTGTCGAACGGGCGCACGCTGCGCATGTTGACGGTGCCGGCGATGCCGCCTTCGATGACGCCGGCCTGCTGGCTTTTATACACGCTGGCGCTGCGGAACAACTCGGACGGCAGGAAGTCCATGTCGACTTCGCGGTTGGCGCTGATGTTGCCGCCCCAACTCCCCGCCGACGCCGACGCCATCGGCGCGCCGTTGAGCAGAACGCGGGTAAACGCCGGCCCCATGCCGCGGATCGAAATGTTCATGCCCTCGCCGTCGATCGACGCGCGCGTGACCTGCACCCCGGGCACCCGCGAGAGTGCGTCGGCAATGTTAGGGTCCGGGAACTTGCCCATGTCTTCGGAAAAGACGGTATCGGACAGGCCGATGTTGTCGCGCTTCTCGGCCGCAGACAGGCCGAGCGAGCTGCGGAAGCCGCTGACGGTGACTGTCGGCACCACCGCTTCCGGGGCGGCGGCGGGCGCCGGCGCCTGGGCGAAGGCGCCGCCCGACAATCCAGAAAACACGCCCAACAGCAGCAGGTCGCGGCGTGGCGCGGTGCGGCGCGTGTGGGCGCCTTTAATTTTTTTGTTCATCCATGTCTCCATATTTTTATCGTGGCCACAACGGCCTTTGGTGCGCCCGTTATCGGGTCGCGTTTTTTGCTGGATAAAACGAAACTGCCTCATGGCGCTTTGGCCGTCCTCCTTTCCCTTGCCGGTGGTGCGCGTGGCGCCAGGCACCGCCGTTAAAAAAGATAGCGCAATCATTTTTCGGCGAGCGTACGATCTGGCTGGCCACGTAGCGAATCTAGCCCTCGAATAAACATTTAACCAATTACTTTTTTATCTTTTTTGATACTGCAAATGATATCTTTATGCGCTACGCCCGGTGTTAGCCGCAGGCCAATGTCTAGCGCAATCATTTTTTTGTGTCCGCATGATGCGTTCGCGCCACAAATCAAGCGGTATCGGGCACGGAACCCGGTGAACGACTAGGGCAGCCAGTCGAGCGTCTTACAAGTCCGCAGCACTTCGCTCGGCGTCGTTGGCGTACAGGTCCCCCTCATGCACCAGCGGAGTGGGTGGGCAGTAAATTGGATCTGGAGGATGGGGTTCGCAGCGAGCGCCTGCGTCCCCGCCAGTGTGGACGGAACCGGCAACGGCAGGCGCCGTGGGGTCACGGGCGGCAGAACGGGATGGGGCATGACGGATCGGCAGGCCTCGCCCGACGATCCGCTCGACAATTCACTCAGTCAACTCAAGATTCGCGCGCAAGCGGATATCATCCGACGCCGCCCCCACCATCAACTGGAACTGTCCCGGCTCGGCCACCCACTGCAGCTTGCGGTTAAAGAACGCCAAGCTATCGCGGTTGATGGTGAAACTGACCTGCTGCTGCTGCCCCGGCGCTAGCGCGACCTTGTGGAAGCCCTTGAGCTCCTGCAACGGCCGCACGGTCGAGGCGACCGGATCGCGCAGGTAGAACTGCACCACTTCCGCGCCCGCCACCGCGCCGGTGTTGACCAGCGTGAACGACAGCGTCACCTTGCCATCGGCCTTCATGGCGTTCTGGCTAAGCTTGAGATCGCGATAAGCGAACGTGGTGTAGCTCAAGCCGTGACCGAACGCATAACGCGGTGCGTTGACCATGTCGATATAACCGGACTTGTAGAGCACATCGCGCGGATCGGTCACCGGACGGCCCGTCTGATACTGCTGATACGTGATCGGAATCTGCCCCTGGTGACGCGGGAACGTCATCGGCAACCTGCCCGACGGATTGACCGCGCCAAACAACACGTCGGCAATCGCATTGCCGCCCTCGCTACCCGGCAGCCACGCGTACACGATCGCCTTGGCCTGCTCGGCCACGTTCTCGAAGATCAGCGGCCGGCCGGCCAGCACCACCACCACCGGCGTCTTGCCGGCCGCCTTGAGCGCATCGAACAAGCGACCCTGGCGGCCCGGCAGGCCGATGTCGGCGCGCGACTTGGCCTCCCCGCTCATCTTCCAGGATTCGCCGACGGCCAGCACCACCACCTCGGCCTCGCGCGCGGCCGCCACGGCGGCGGCGAAACCGCTGTCGGTGGCACAAGCCACATCGCAACCGGAGGCAAAGGTCACGCGCGTGCCGGAGCCGGCCTGCGCGCGGATGGCATCGACCAGATTGACCACGCGCGCCGCGTTGGACTTGACGATCCAGTCGCCTTCGAGGTCGCGCCGGGCGTCCGCCAGCGGGCCGATGACGGCGATCGACTTGACGCCGCGCTTGATCGGCAGCGTACCGTTTTCATTTTTGAGCAGCACCATCGACTTGGCGGCCGTGGCGCGCGCGGCGGCCCGGTGCGACGGGTCGTTGGCGGCCTGCTTTTCGCGTTGTGGATCGGAGAAGCGGTAAGGATCGTCGAACAGGCCGAGCTCGAATTTCTTGGTCAGCACGCGGCGCACGGCGTCGTCGACCAGCTTGACGTCGACCTTGCCGGCGCCGGCCAACGCCGCCAGCGAGCCGGAGTAGGCGTTGCTCTCCATGTCCATGTCGCTGCCGGCGGTGATGGCCTTGGCCGCCGCGTCGGACAGGTCGCTGGCGTAGCCGTGCGGGACCATCTCGCCGATCGAGTTCCAGTCGCTCACGACAAAGCCCTTGAAGCCCCACGCGCCCTTGAGGATGTCGCGCTGCAGGAAGGCGCTGCCGGTGGCCGGCACGCCGTTGAGCGTATTGAACGAGTTCATGAACGTGGCCACGCCGGCGTCGACGGCGGCCTTGAACGGCGGCAGATAGGTTTCGTACAGCAGTTGTTCGCTCATGTCGACGGCGTTGTAGTCGCGCCCCGCCGTCGCCGCGCCGTAGGCTGCGAAATGCTTGGCGGTGGCCATCACCGAGCTGGTGCCACCGAGCTTGACGCCCTGGAAGCCGCGCACGCGCGCCTCGGCGATGCGGCTGCCGAGGAAGGCGTCCTCGCCGGCGCCCTCCATCACCCTGCCCCAGCGCGGATCGCGGCCGACGTCGACCATCGGCGCGAAGGTCCAGTGGATGCCGGCGGCCGAGGCCTCGCGCGCGGCGATGCGCGCCGACTGCTCGATCGCCTCCAGATCCCACGACGCGGCCTCGCCCAGCGGCACCGGGAACACAGTTTCGTAGCCGTGGATGACGTCCAGGCCGAACAGCAGCGGAATCTTCAGGCGCGATTGCATGGCGATGGCCTGCACGGCGCGCGTGTCGGCCGCGCCTTTGACGTTGAGCATGGAGCCGACCTTGCCGGCGCGCAGATCGCTCTCCAGGTTGCGGCGCTGGTCCGATTCCGGACCGGTGATGAATTCCTTGTCGGAGATCTGGTTCAGCTGGCCGACCTTTTCGTCGAGCGTCATCTGGCGCAGCAGCGCCTCGACGCGGTCGGCGACCGGCGCGCCGTCGGCCGCCCACGCGCCATTGACCAACAGTGTGAGCAGCGTGCTTGCCGCCGAACGTGCGATCCAGTTCCGAGTCATGCCTGTCTCCGTGCGTTTGTAAATTGTTGTGTAAAAATGTTACGCGAATATACACGCAAAGACGGGCAGCGGATAGCAGGTTTTCGGCGATTTTGGAACCGATTCCACAGCAACGCCCCCTGGACGGTGAAAAACCGGAATCAGTGATTGCGCGACGATGGTGTTCATTGCACAATGTCGGGATGAGATCCCCGCCATCCCGCCACCCCGCCGTTTTGCTCGCTTGCGCGCTATCGGCCCTGGCGTCCATGGCGGCCGCAGGTCGGGCCGGCGCCGCCGACGGCGCGCCGCCGCAGTCTTATACTCCCGACTACTTCACCCGCTTCCAGGCGACCACGGCGATGGACATGGCGACCCGCCTGCCGGGTTTTGTCTTCGAGGGCGGCAACGCCTCGCGCGGCGTGGCCGGCAATGTGCTCATCAACGGCAAGCGTCCCGCCTCCAAGTCCGAGCCGCTCGGCGACGTGCTCGGACGCATCCCGGCGGCGGCGGTCGAACGCATCGACGTCATCAACGGCGGCGCCAACGGCATCGACATGCAGGGCTATCCGACCGTCGCCAACCTGATGCTCAAGCAGATGGACCTGGTGTCTGCCAGCACCAGCGTGTCGACCTACCTGACCCCGGATGGCGAGCTGACGCCGTCCGTCGATAGCAGCTACAGCCGCAAAAGCGGCGACAGGAGCATCAACCTCACCCTCGGCTGGACGCGCTCGCCGGACACCTCGCAAGGCCAGGGCCGCCGCACCACCATCTACACCGGTCCGCTGGCGGCGGCCGAGGTGTCGATGGCGGGCGCCGGCGTCAGCGGCAACCGGGTCGCCAAATACAACTACGGGCAAGAGCTGCTCGACGGCCAGCTGACGTGGAACGGCGCATACAACCCGTGGACCTACCAGTCGCAGTCGCGCATGGACGCCGGCACGCGCGCCATGGGCAGCAACGACAACGCCGGGCGCACGCTGGAACAGGGCCTGGCCTACGCGCGCGACCTGGAACACGGCGCCAGCCTCGACCTCAAGGCGCTGTACCGCAGGTCCGACGTCAGCGCCGAATCTACCTATACGGCCGGCGGCACCAGCTCGTACTCGGTGGCCGAGACCAGCGCCACCGAGCAAATCCTCGCCGGCCAGTTGAGCTGGCAGGCGGTGGACGGCGTCGTCATCCGCGGCGGCTTCGAGCGCGCCGTCAACACCAACGACCTGGCCAACACCTACCAGGCCAACGCCAGCGCCGCCGCCGTGCCGTCGGGCGCGGCCTGGGTGCAGGAGGAGCGCGTCGAGGGCCAGTTGTCGTCGGCGTGGCAGGTCGACAGCACCCTCAGCGCCGAGGCCGGCCTCAAGCTCGCGCACTCAAGCCTGAGCATCGGCGCCGACCAGCCTGAGGGCAAGGCCTATGTTTATCCGAAGCCCCGGTTGCGGCTGGCGCTGTCGCCTTCGCCGGCCGTGCAGCTGCGCCTGCGGCTGGAACGCGAAGTCAGCCAGCTCAACTTCGGCGACGCGGCGGGCTACTTCGGCGTACCCGGCAAAGGGTCGCGCGCCGACTACCCCGAGCTGGTGCCGGCCAAGACGTGGCTGTGCGAAGGCGCGATCGAATACCGTTTCTGGGAACGGGGCGCGGCCGCGCTGAGCTACACGCAATCGCACATCAGCGACGTCATCGACCGCATGCCGGTGCGCTTGGCCAACGCCACCTACGACGCCGCCGGCAACATCGGCGAGGCCAGCGCCGACAGCGTCACGGGCTGGCTGAACCTGCCCACCGACAACTGGTCGCTGCCGCAGGGGCTGCTCAAGCTGTCGACCACGTGGCGCTCGTCGTCGGTCACCGATCCGACCACGCTGGAGACGCGCCGGCTCTCTGGCGAGCAGGCGCTGGGCTGGCGCGTCGAGTTCTCGCAAGACTTGCCGCGCCAAAGGACGGCGTGGGGCTTCTCGGTCGACAACGGCTGGAGCAACGATAGCTGGCAGATCTTCGAGCGGGCCACCAGCAGCGGCACAGGCTGGGCCCGCGCCTTCGTCAACTACCGGCCGTCGTCGAACCTGACGGTGACCCTGGAGCTGAACAACCTCGCCAGCCGGGTCATCAGCTACGACCGCACCCACTACAACGGCGACCGCATGGACGGCGACGCCGACTACGTAGAGCACAACGTCACCCGCACGCAGCCGTTCGCCATGCTGCGCGTGCGGCGCGATTGGTAGCGGTTTGGGCCTATTCCCGAATGGGCGGCCAGTGCCGGGCCGTGTGGATCAGCGCAAGCACCCAGACCACGTCCCCCATCAGTTCATACACCAGGCGGTAGCTCTCGTGCGGCACAGTCGGCACTCAATTCCGGCTCAAGTTTCATGCCGGTGGGCGTTCTCAAAGCCGGTTAATCGCCCCTTAAGATTCTGGTATCAACATGCGTCGGCTATCCCCATCGAAAACAAACCAAATGAAGCCAAATCAATGAGCGGCGCGGGCGACGGGCTCGCGTTATCGCAGTTACTGCGCCAGCTGGCCGACGACACCACGCGCGAACGCGTCGCCATCGGCGACCTGCTGCTCGCGCTCGGCGACCGCGCCACCGGCGCGCTGTTGTTCATTTTCGCTTTTCCAAACATCTTGCCCGTGCCGCCCGGCACCTCCTGCATCCTCGGCGCGCCGCTGGTGTTTCTTGCCGCGCAACTGACCTTCGGCATGCGCCCGTGGCTGCCGGGCCTCATCAGCCGGCGCTCGATGGCGCGCGCCGATTTCCAGTCGATGGTGCGCAAGGTGCTGCCCTGGCTGGAACGGGCGGAAAAAGTGCTGCGCCCGCGCGTGCGCGTGATCACCGTGCCGCCGTGCGAATACGTGGTCGGCCTGGTGTGCCTGCTGCTGGCCGTGGTGCTGGTGCTGCCCATCCCGCTGGGCAATATGCTGCCGGCCCTGTCGATCAGCCTGCTGGCGCTGGGATTGCTGGAGCGCGACGGCTACGCCATCGCCACCGGCATCGTTGCGGCAATGGTGTCGACCGTCGTGGTATCGGGCGTGATCATCGGCATCGTCAAAGCCACCTTCTACATGCTCTCCCAATGGATGGCCTGATATCGTTTTTGATATCGCGAACAACAAAATAGGAATTGGTGGCAATGCCGCTACTCTGATAGTTTGCTCCCTAATCCAGGCCGTTACGCAAGAGCCTGATCATCCAGAAATGGGGAGACAAATGAACAACCGCACCACGCTGCCCGCAGCCGGACTGCTGGCGGCTATCGCCGTCCTGACCGCAAACGCCCACGCAAACACACCGGCCGGCCTCGACGCCAATGACCACCTGGCGCCAGTCGCGACACCGGCGTCCGCCAGCTCGACGTTTTCCTACTCGCCGATCGAACACGGCGTGCAGATCCGCGTCGGCGGCATGACCAAGAACGTGATCTTCTACGGCCCGACCACGGTGCGCGTCAACACCACGTTGGAGGGCAACTTCTGGCGCCACCCGAGCATCGTCGTGACCGGCAAGCCGGCCGCCATCGCCTTCACCACCCGCGACGGCGCCGACACGCTGACGCTGCAGAGCAAACAGCTGCGCATCGTCATCGACAAAACCAGCGGCGCCCTGGCCTTCGAAGACGCCAACGGCAAGCTCTACACCCGCGAGCGCCAGCGCGCGCCGCAGACACTGAAGAAAATCGACATCTCCGGCGCGCCGACCTACGAGGCCGAAAACACCTTCACGCTCAAGCCCGACGAGGGCATCTACGGCCTCGGCTTCGTCGGCGAAGGCGAACTCAATCGCCGCAACAAGGATTTGCTGCTGGTGCAGACCAATATCGGCATCGTCATCCCGGTGATGATGTCGTCCGAGCGCTACGGCATCCTGTGGGACACCTACTCCAAGATGCGCTTCAAGGATACGCCGGACGGCGCCTCGCTGTGGGCCGAGAGCGCGCCGGGCGGCGTCGACTACTACTTCATGGGCGGCGCCACGCTCGACGAAGTCGTGGCCGGCTATCGCGGCCTGACGGGCGCCGCGCCGATGTACGCCAAGCAGGCCTTCGGCCTGTTCATGAGCAAGGAACGCTACCAGACGCAAGCCCGGCTGCTGGAAGTGGCGCAAACCTTCCGCAAGGAGCGGTTCCCGCTCGACTACATCGTCCAGGACTGGCAATACTGGGGCGGCGACAAGGACGGCACCTGGAGCGGCATGACGTGGAATCCCGAGCGCTTCCCGGACCCGAAGGGCATGACCAAGGCGCTGCACGACATGCACCTCAAGCTGATGGTGTCGATCTGGCCGTCGATCGGCAACGACACGGCGCTGGCCCGTGAGCTCGATCAGAAAGGCCTGCGCTTCGAACCGCTGCACTGGATCTCCAAAAAGGCCCGCATCTACGACGCCTTCAGCCCAGAGGGGCGCAAGATCTACTTCAAGCACGTCAAGCAAGGCCTGCTCGACGTCGGCGTCGACGCGCTGTGGATGGACGGCACCGAGGTGGAAGTGGGCACGGCCGCCCACAACGCCGCCGACAACGAACGCGACATCAAAGGCCTCGGCAGCAACGCGCTGGGCGACTTCACCCGCTACCTCAATCCCTACTCGCTGATGACCACGCTCGGCACCTACGAGGGGCAGCGCGCCACCAGCAACCGGCGCGCCATGACCTTGACCCGTTCGGCCTGGGCCGGGGCGCAAAGGACGGCCGCCACCTCGTGGTCCGGCGACACCCGCGCCAGCTGGAAAACCCTGCTTGAGCAGATCAACGGCGGCGTCAACGTCACCATCACCGGCAACCCCTACTGGACCCAGGACACCGGCGGCTTTTTCGTCCCCAACGATTTCCCGGGCGGCGAAAAGAACGCCTCGTACCGCGAACTGTATGCCCGCTGGCTGCAATACGCCGCCTTCAATCCGCTCATGCGCATCCACGGCACCGACGTCGAGCGCGAACCATATCTGTTCAAGCAATCCGATCCGGAGATGTACAAGTCGCTGCGCGACGCCGT
This sequence comes from uncultured Duganella sp., assembly GCA_963513825.1. Lineage (GTDB taxonomy): Bacteria > Pseudomonadota > Gammaproteobacteria > Burkholderiales > Burkholderiaceae_D > Rugamonas. The sequence continues at coordinate 131,182 of CAUPRW010000002.1, read as the reverse complement.
CCACCTGCGCTACCGCCTGCTGCCCTACATCTACAGCCTGAGCTGGAAAGTCACGCACGACAACTACACGATGATGCGCGCGCTGCCGATGGATTTCCCGGACGACAAGCGCGTACGCGACATCAACGACGCCTTCCAGTTCGGGCCGTCGTTGCTGGTCCATCCGGTCACGCGCCAGATGTACCGCTTCCAACCGCCGCCGCCGGCCACCATTCCAGCGAGCGCGCTGCGCGCCCCCGACGGCACCCCGGGACTGGCCGGGCAGTACTTCGAAGGCACAGCGTTTGAAACACCCAAGGGCAAGACGGTCGACGCCACCATCGACTTCCTGTGGCCCGGTCCGCCGCTGGCGGACATTCCGGGCGGGCTCGCCAGCCTGGAGAACTTCTCGGCCCGCTGGAACGGCGCCATCGTCGCGCCGGAGGATGGCGAGTACGAAGTCGGCCTCGAAGGCGACGACGGCTTCCGCCTATTCCTCGACGGCAAGCTCGCCGCCGAGGACTGGAAGAACGGCGGCAAGCGCTACGCCGGCGCCAAGGTCACGTTGAAGCGGGGACAAAGCCTGCCGGTCAAGCTGGAGTATTTCCAGGGCACCAACGAGCGCAACCTGCGGCTGGTGTGGCGCACGCCGTCGCAACGGGCGGCCACGGCACAAGGTGCCGGCGGCGCCGGCAAAGCGGACACGACAATGCAAACCTACCTGCCGGCCGGCGCCGACTGGTACGACTTCTGGACCCACGAGCGCTTTGCCGGCGGCAAGACGGTGGCCAAGGACGTGCCGCTCGACGTGTTCCCGCTGTACGTGCGCGCCGGCGCGATCGTGCCGATGGGGCCGGTGGTGCAGTACGCCACCGAGCGGCCGGACGCGCCGTACGAGATCCGCGTCTATCCCGGCGCCGATGGCAAGTTCACCGTCTACGAGGACGACAACGAAACCTACGATTACGAAAAGGGTCGTTACGCGACCTACGAGCTGACGTGGAACGACGCCGCCAAATCGTTGACCGTAGGCGCTCGCAAAGGCACGTATCCCGGCCTGGTCAGAACGCGCCAGCTCAACATCGTGCTGGTGGGGCCGAAGAACGCGACGGCCATTGAGCCGGCTGACGCCACCAAATCGTTCACCTATACGGGCAAGGCGCACTCGGTGAAGTTCTGAGCCGTTTTAGTAGAGCGGGATTAGCGCGCAGCGCGTGATCGGCATGAGCCGCCGACGGCGCTTGGCCGATTACGCTACGCTAATCCGCCCTACGGTTCCATCACGGTCCTGGTCTTCCGATTACGCAGCAATCTTGACCCAGCGCGAGCCTTGCCGGCTGCTTTCCATCGCCGCGTCCATGAACTTCAGGCCGGCGACGCCGTCGGCCACGTCCGGCATGCCGCGCGTCAGTTCGGGCAAGGCTTGCCCGGCGTCGACCGCATGGATCTGCGCGGCGGCGTCGCGGTACAGCTGGGCGAACGCTTCGAGGTACCCTTCCGGATGCCCCGACGGCACGCGGCTGGCCGCCCCGGCCGCCGCGCCGCGCACCCGGCCGCGCGTAAGGCGCTGGGCGCAGCCGCCCTGCGGCGTGAGCCACAGTTCGTTCGGGTTTTCCTGTTCAAAGCTCAGGCTGGCCTTGGTGCCGTAGACGCGCAGGCGCAAGCCGTTCTCGCAGCCGGTCGCCATCTGGCTGCTCCACAGCATGCCGCGCGCGCCGTTTGCGTAGCGCAGCATGACTTGCACGTGGTCGTCCAGCCGGCGGCCCGGCGTGAACGCGTGCAGCTCGGCCAGGATTTCGTTGGGCAGCATGCCGCTCACGTAGCCGGCCAGGTGATAGGCATGGCTGCCGATGTCGCCCAGGCAGCCGTTGGGCCCGGCGCGCAGCGGATCGTTGTGCCAGTTGTTTTGCTGGTAGTGCGCACTCTGGTTGGCTTCCTCGGCCAGCCAGTCCTGCGGATATTCCACCTGCACCAGGCGGATCTCGCCGATCTCGCCGGCCGCGACCATTTCGCGCGCGTGGCGCACCATCGGATAGCCGGCGTAGACGTGGGTCAGCGCGAACACCTTGTTGCGTTCGCTTGCCAGCGCCGCCAGCGCCTCGCCCTCGGCCAGCGAGATGGCCAGCGGCTTGTCGCAGATGACGTGGATGCCGGCCTCCAGAAAGGCGGTGGCCATCGGCGCGTGCAGGTAGTTCGGCGTGACGATGGCGACGGCGTCGATGCCGTCCGGCCGCGCGGCCTCGGCGCGCGCCATGTCGCGGTAATCGGCGTAGCTGCGCGCCGGATCGAGCCGCAGACCGGCGGCGCTGGCGGCCGCCCGTTCGGCGTTGCTCGACAGGTTGGCCGCCACCAGCTCGTAGCAATCGTCGAGGCGCCCGGCGATGCGGTGCACCGAGCCGATGAAGGCGCCGTCACCGCCGCCCACCATGCCCAGCCTCAGTCGTCTTGTGGCGCCCATGTCAGTTCTCCAGTCCCATCAAGGCGCGCACCTGGCGCTGGTCGGCGCCGCTGCCGGCGAAATCGTCGAAGGAGCGCTCGGCCACGCGGATGATGTGGCTGCGGATGAAGTCCGCGCCTTCGCGCGCGCCATCCTCGGGATGCTTGAGCGCGCATTCCCATTCCAGCACCGCCCAGCCCGGGTAGTCGTACTGCGCCATCTTCGAGAAGATCGCCTTGAAGTCGATCTGGCCGTCGCCCAGCGAGCGGAAGCGCCCGGCCCGCTCGGTCCAGCCCAGGTAGCCGCCGTAGACGCCCTGCCGGCCGTTGGGACGGAACTCGGCGTCCTTGACGTGGAAGGCCTTGATGCGGGCATGGTAGATGTCGATGAAGGCCAGGTAGTCCAGCTGTTGCAGCACGAAGTGGCTGGGGTCGTACAGGATGTTGGCGCGCTTGTGGCCGCCCACGGCGTCGAGGAAGCGCTCGAACGTTACGCCGTCGTGCAAGTCCTCGCCCGGATGGAGCTCGTAGCAGATGTCGACGCCGGCTTCCTCGAAGGCGTCGAGGATCGGCAGCCAGCGACGGCCCAGCTCGGCGAAGGCTTCCTCGACCAGGCCGGCCGGGCGCTGCGGCCACGGGTACAGGTAGGGCCAGGCCAGCGCGCCGGAAAAGCTGACGTGGGCGGACAGTCCCAAGCGCTTGGAGGCGCGCGCGGCGCGCAGCAGCTGGTCGGTGGCCCAAGTCTGGCGGGCGGCCGGGTCGCCGCGCACGTGCGCCGGGGCGAAGCCGTCGAACAGCGTGTCGTAGGCCGGGTGCACGGCCACCAGTTGGCCTTGCAAGTGGGTCGACAATTCCGAGATCTGCAAGCCGTGCGCGGCCAGCAGCGCGACGATGGCGTCGCAGTAGGCCTGGTCGTCGGCGGCCTGCTCGAGGTCGAACAGGCGCGGGTCGCACGGCAGCTGGATGGCTTTGTAGCCGAGGCCCGAGGCCCAGCCGGCCAGGTTTTCCAGGCTGTCGAACGGGACGTCATCGCCCATGAACTGCGCCAGGAAAATGGCCGGTCCCTTGATGGTTTTCATACTAAACTCCTGCTGAAGGTGGTGGCGCCGCTGGCTTTAAACGCGTTGGCGCGGCGTCTTTCGCCCGGCGCCGTCGGCGGCTCTTGGCGGATTACGCGCTGCGCGCTAATCCGCCCTACGTGTTAGTACGGCGAGTCGGCGAAGTAAAATTGTTTGGCGTTGTCGCGTGTGATCAGGACCGATGGAATGACCGTTTTCGCCGGCAGGGCTTCGCCCTTCAGGCGCGCGGTGGCGGTCATTTTGATGGCGTCGTAGATGAACTTGGGCGAGTACGAGACGTTCGCCTGGATCAGCTTGTCGCCATCGATGATTTTCTTGACGGCGGTCTTGGCGCCGGCGCCGCCGAACACCTCCTTGATGTCCGTGCGCTTGGCCTGCTCGATGGCCTTGACCACGCCGATGGCCATGTCGTCGTCGGCCGCCCACACGGCGTCGATCTGCTTGAAGCGGGTCAGGTAATCCTGCATGACCTTGAAGGCGTCGTCGCGGTTCCAGTTGCCGTATTTGGTGTCTAGCACCTTGATGCCGGGGTTGGCCTTGATGACGGTGTTGAACGCGTCCACGCGCTCGTTGTCCAGGGTGCTGGGCATGCCGCGCAGGACCACGATGTTGCCCTTGCCGCCGAGTTTTTTCACGAGGTATTCGGCCGGCAGCTTGCCGAACGCGGTATTGTCCCCGGCCACATAGGCGTTTTGCGCGGCCGGGTTGGTCAGGCCGCGGTCGACCACGGTGACGTAGACGCCCTTGTTCTTCAGCTGCGTGACCGGCTGCGTCAACGACGCCGATTCGAGCGGGAAGATCACCAGCGCGTTGATCTTGTTCACCACCAGCATGTCCTGCAACTGGTTGGCCTGGTCGGGCGTGCTGGCGGCCGTCTTGATGATGACCTTGAGCGTGGGATTGGCCGCCTCCAATTCCTTCTTGGCCTGGTTGGCCCACCAGACGATGCCGCCGGTAAAGCCGTGGGTGGCGGTCGGGATGGCCACGCCCAGCGTGACCTTTTCGGCGGCCAGGGCGGAGGCGGCCGAGCCGGCGGCCACTGCCAGCAGGCAGGCGCTGGCGATGCGTTTCATTGGGATCATTGTTTTCCTTTTTCTTTAAAATTAACGGCGGCCGCGCTGCAGGTAGGCGACGGTGATGATGACCACGCCCTGCACGGCGGCGTTGAGGTGGACGCTGATGATGCTGGTCAGGTTGACGATATTGCCGATCACCGACAGCAAAATGGCGCCGATGACGGTGCCCATGATGCGTCCCGATCCACCCTTGAGCGAGGTGCCGCCGACGACGACGGCGGCAATGGCTTCGAGCTCCCACAGGATGCCGGTGGTCGGCGTGGCCGAGCCCAGGCGCGGCACGTAGAGGATGGTGGCGATGGCAACGCACACGCCCAGCAGCAAATACGTCAGCACCTTGATCTTGTCGACGCGGATGGCGGCGTAGCTGGCCACCTGTTCGTTCGAGCCGATCGCCTGCACGTGCTGGCCGAAGGCGGTGCGGTTGAGGATGACGGCGCCGCCGACGGCCACCAGCAGGAACACCAGCACCGGAATCGGCACGCCCAGCACGCTCTGGTAATAGACCGGGCTGTAGACGTCCGAGACGGTGCTGTCGAGCGTGAGCGCGCCGCCGTCGGAGAGCCAGGTCAACGTGGCGCGGAAGATGCCCAGCGTGCCGAGCGTGGCGATGAACGGCTCGATGCGCCCGCGCGTGACCAGCAGGCCGTGCGCGCCGCCGAGCACGCCGCCCATGGCCAGCGCCAGCGCGCAGCCGAGCAACACCGTGGTGACCGGGTCCATCGGTTGCGCCGAGGCGGCCGCCGCGTTCATCAGCATGATCATGGCGCCGGCGATCAGCGCCGCCATAGAGCCGACCGACAAGTCGATGCCGCCCGAGACGATGACGAAGGTCATGCCGACCGCGATGATGCCGATGAAGGCGGTGCGCGTGAGCACGTTCATCAGGTTCTCGACGGTGGCGAAGTCCGGGTTCAACAGGCCGCCGGCGATGCACAGCAGGATCAGCGCCACGACCGGGCCGTAGCCCCGCAGGCGCGCCAGCCCCGGCAGGGCGAATGGCATTTTAGTGGTGGGTGTCGGTTGCATGGGAGATCAATTCTTCTTCGGTGAGGTGGTCGTGGTCCAGCATCGCTTGCAGCTTGCCGCCGTGCAGGATCGCCACGCGGTGGCACAGGCCGATCAATTCGATCAGTTCGGACGAGATGACGATGACGGCCCTGCCCTCGGCCGCCAGGCGGTGGATCAGCTGGTAAATGTCGCGCTTGGCGCCGACGTCGACGCCACGGGTCGGCTCGTCGAGCACGACCACGCGCGGATCGCTGTGCAGGTATTTGGCCAGCGCCAGCTTTTGCTGGTTGCCGCCGGACAGCGAGCCGGCCTTGCAGTCGATGTCGCGCAGGCGGATGCCGAAGTCGGCGATGGCCTTGTCGAGCGCCGCGCGCCCGCCCTTGAGGTCCAGCCACGGCTTGGAGTCGCGCTCGAGCGTCATCATCGTCAGGTTTTCACGCAGGCCGAGCTCGACGTGCAGGCCCTTGCCCTTGCGGTCCTCGCTCAGGTAGGTCAGGCCGTGCAGCATGGCCTGGCGCGGATTGCGGATGTCCACCGGTTTGCCGTCGATCTCGATGCGCGCCGAGGTGCGGGGACGCAGTCCCAGCAGCGCCTCGAAGGCCTCGGTGCGGCCGGCGCCAACCAGGCCGCCGAAGCCGAGCACTTCGCCGGCGCGCACTTCGAAGCTCAGGTCGCGCACCCAGCCCGGCACGTTGAGACCGTCGACCTTGAGCAGCGGCCGGGCATCCACCGCCGGCAGCCGCTTGGGCACGAACATGTCCGACACGTCGCGCCCCACCATCAGGTTGGCCATCTGGTGGCGGTCGATGTCGGCCGTGAGCGCGCGCGTGACGAAGCGGCCGTCGCGCATCACCACCACCTCGTCGGTGTTGGCCTCCATCTCGTCGAGCTTGTGCGAGATGTAGACGATGGTCACGCCCTCGGACTTGAGGCGCGCCATCAGCGTGAACAGCTTGCGCGTTTCACCCGACGACAGGCTGGCCGTCGGCTCGTCCATGATCAGCAGGCGCGCCTTGCGGCTGAGCGCCTTGGCGATCTCCACCAGTTGCTTTTCGGCGACGATCAGGTCCGCCACCTTGGTGTCGGGGCTGACGGCCAGCCCGACCTGTTCCAGGCAGGCGGCGGCGTCGGCCCGCATGGCCTTGGTGTCGAGCAGCCAGCCGGCGCTTTTTTCGTGGCCGAGGAAGATGTTTTGCGTGATCGTCAAATGCTCGGCCAGGTTGAACTCCTGGTGGATCAGCGCGATGCCCAGCGCCTCGGCCTGGCGCGCGTCGGCGAAGTCGCGCGCCAGGCCGTCGATCAGCAACTGGCCGCCGCTCGGGCGCTCGTAGCCGGCCAGGATCTTCATCAGCGTCGACTTGCCGGCGCCGTTCTCGCCCAGCAGGCCGTAGACCCGGCCCGGTTCGAGCGCGAAGTCGACCCCGTGCAGCACGCGCACCGGACCGAACTCCTTGACGATGTGTTGAAAATGTACGGACAAGCTCATGAGGATCCCCGGGTGGTCACGGCGCCGGCATCTTGGCCAGCACGGCCTGCAGGCCGCGCATCGAGGCCGCCACCGATTCGAGCTGACCCATGCCGTTCGGATACTCTTCCTGCTCGACGATGATCCATTCGGTGCCGCCGACGCTGCGCACGGCCTTGGTCAGGCCGGTCCAGTCGGTCTTGTCCTGGCCGATGATGCTGGTGCCATTGGTGCCCTTGACGAACTTGGCCTTGTAGTGCGTGGTCACGGTGCGGCCCGGGTATTCGTTGACGAAGGCGATCGGGTCCTTGCCGGCGTAGGTGGTCCAGCCGACGTCCTGCTGCAGGATGAAGTCCTTGGGCGTGTTCTTGGCCAGCAAGTCCCAGTTGGTCTGGCCCTTGGCGCCCAACATCTCCGCTTCATGGTTGTGGTAGCCGAACTGCAGGCCCTGCCCGCGCAGCTTGACCGACAAGCCGCTCAGCTCCTTGGCCAGCTCGGCGGTGCCCTCCTTGTTGGCGGCGCGCGTGTCCATCGGCACGATCAAGCGGGGGCAACCGACCGCCTTGTAATAATCGGTCGTGGCCTTGAAGTTGGCCTCGCTCAGCTGCGCCAGCGGCACATGGGCGCCGGCGCACTGCAGGCCGGTCTTTTTGAGGAAGGCCTTCAGACCGGCCGGGTCGGCCTTGTACTTGCCCAGCTCGCCGGCGAATTCCACCCCCTGGAAGCCCAGCTTGGCCAGCTTGTCCAGCGTGCCTTCGAAGTCCTGCTTGATCTCGTCCTTGACCGACCACAGCTGAACGCCCAACAGCGGGCTCGTGGCGGCCTGGGCGGAGGCAGCGGCAAAGGTCAGGCACAGCGACAATGCCAGGGCCTTGCGTTGGTATGCGTTGAAGATTTTCATTGTTATTCCTTAGAGTTTGCCAAGTTTGAGTTGTTCGGCCGCGTAGGCGCAAGCGCGCGCGGTCAGGGCCATGAAGGTCAGTGACGGGTTTTGCCAGGCGCTCGACGCCATGCTGGCGCCGTCGGTGACGAACAGGTTGGGCACGTCGTGCGCCTGGTTGTGGCCGTTGAGCATGGAGGTCTTCGGATCGCGCCCCATGCGCACCGTGCCCATCTCGTGGATCGACAGCCCCGGCGCCCACTGCTCGGTGGTCTTGATCGATTTCTGCACATCCTTGACGCCCAGCGACTCGAGGATGTTGGCGGCCGTGTCGGCCATGTCCGCGCGCATCTTGTCGTCGTTGGCCGAGTAGGTGCAATCGATGTGCAGCTGCGGCATGCCCCATTTGTCCTTCTTGGTGGGATGCAGGCTGACCATGTTTTCGTAGCGCGGCAGCATTTCGCCCTGCCCGTGCAGGCCGAAGTGCCAATCGCCGGGCGTGCGTATCATGGCCTTGTAGTCCTTGCCGAAACCCGGTTTGTTGCCCTGCCCCATCCAACCCTCGCGCGAGGCGCCGCCGGCCAGCGCATAGCCGCGCAAAAAGCCCGGATGCTGCTCGGTGACGTTGCGGAAGCGCGGAATATACGGCCCGGTCGGCCGGCGTCCCTTGTAGTAATCGCCCTCGTAGCCCTCGACCCGGCCCGAGGCGCCGGCGCCGAACAGGTGGTCCATCAGGTAGTGGCCCAGCACGCCCGAAGAGTTGCCCAGCCCGGTCGGGAAGGCGGCCGACGTCGAATTGAGCAGCACCTGCGTGCTGCCCAGCGTCGAGGCGCACAGGAACACCACCTTGGCGTGGAAGTCGCGCGTTTCCATCGTTTCGGCGTCGATCACCCGCACGCCGGTGGCGCGGTTGGTCTTGGCGTCGTACAGCACGCTGTGGACGATGGCGTTGGTGGCGATGCTCAGGCGGCCGGTGGCGGCGGCGGCCGGCAGGGTCGAGCTCTGGGTGGAGAAATACGCGCCGAACGAGCAGCCCCGATGGCACATGCTGCGCGCCATGCAGCTGCCCCGGCCCATGGCCAAATGCTGTTCGTTGGGCACGGTCAGGTGGGCGCAGCGGCCCATGATCATGCGCGCGGGGGCGAAGGCGGCGTCGAACTTCTTCTTCAGCGCCGCCTCGACGGTGTTGAACTCGAACGCCGGCAAAAATTCGCTGTCCGGCAGCACGGCCAGGTTCTCGCGCGCGCCGCTGATGCCGACGTGGCGTTCCACATGGCCGTACCACGGCGCCAGGTCGGCGTAGCGGATCGGCCAGTCGACGCCGTGGCCGTCCTTGGCGTTCGCTTCGAAGTCGAGGTCGCTCCAGCGGTAGGACTGGCGCGCCCACATCAGCGACTTGCCGCCCAGCTGGTTGCCGCGTATCCAGCTGAACGGGCGGTCCTCCGGCGTGCTGTAAGGCATGTCGCGGTCGTTGTTGAAAAAGTGCTTGGTGTGGTCGTCGAAGGCGTAGCATTTGCGCTGCTCGGCGAACTGGTCGGCGGCCAGTTTTTCATCGACCAGGCCACGGTTGGGCAGCTTCCATTCATCGACGCCCTCGCCGATGTAGTCGCTGCGGTGCTCGACCGGACGGCCGCGCTCGACCATGAGCGTGCGCAGGCCGCGCTCGCACAGTTCCTTGGCGGCCCAGCCGCCGGTGATGCCCGAGCCGACGACGATGGCGTCAAATTGTTCGGCGCTTTGCTTGATGTAGAACGAGGATGGCTGCGTCATGTCAGATGGCCCATGTGCGGGTGTCCTTGCGGACGGGGAAATTGCCGGTAAAGCCGCCGGGCACGGGCAGATACGCCAGTTCGAGTGTCGAGCCGGCTTCCGAGGTGTAATAGGCGAACAGCGTGTAGGACTTCAGGGTGCGGAAAAACCGCTGGTCCTGGGCCGAGAACGGCGTGATGCCGGCGTCGAGCGCGGTCAGCAGCGCGATGCGCCGCTTGGCCGGCAGCGCGCGGAAGCGCTTGCGGTCGGCGGCCAACGCCACCTGGTCGATGCGTTCCAGGCCGGCCGCGAAGTCGCGCTGTTGCTGCGCCGTCGCGCAGGCCATCAGCATGTGGTCGATGGTCAGGTGCGCGCCGACGGCCAGCGCGCCGGGGGTGTCGGTCGCTGGAATGACGTGCTCGGCCAGTACGGCCGTCAGCGCCAGGGCCTCGGCCGACAGCAGGCGGGACTTGGCGGGCGCCTTGCCGGCGGCGGCCAGCGCCGCCAGGGCGTCCCCGGATAATGCCAGCCCGCACAGGCCGGCCAGTTTGATGAGAGCGGATCTGCGTCCGTCGATCTCTCGTTGATCATGCAACATGTCTCCTCCAATGCTTCGTTGGTTCAACTACTCCTTGGGACCGTCGCCGCGCGCCCGGAGGCGAGCAAGGACAGCTGGTACTGTTTGGGCGTGATGCCGACCACGCTGCGGAAAATCTTGGTGAAATAACTCTGGCCGCCGAAGCCGGTTTCGACCGCCACGCGGGCGATGCTGTTGGCGCCGGGCAGCAGGCGGCACGCCTCGTGCACCTTCATGCGCAGGATGTACTGCTTGGGGGTCATCGAGAAATGCTGCTTGAACTTGCGCTCGAAGGTGGACAAGGACATGCACGACAGGCTGGCCAGGTGGTCGATGCCGATGTCCTCGGTCAAATGGGCTTGCAGGTATTCGATGCAGCTCTTGAACACGTGGAACGGCGCGATGGCCTCCTGCGAGCGCTGGGCGTCGCGGCTGAAGCCCTCGACGCCGACGATCTCGCCATGGCGGTCGCGCACCGGCGCCTTGGTGGTGAACAACCACGTCAGCGCGCCGTTGTTGCCGTCGATGACTTCCAGCTTGTTTTTGACGGAGACGCCGCTTTCCATGACCTGCACGTCGTCGGCGCGGATGCGGTCGGCGATATCGCGGCGGAAAAAGTCGTGGTCGGACTTGCCGATGATGTCCTTCACGCTCGACAGGGAATGTTGCTCTTGAAGCAAGCGATTACCCCAAACGAACTGGCCGGCCCGGTTCTTGGCGAAATAATAGGTATCCTGGAGGTCGTCGAACAGCACGCTGGGGCTGGAGATGCCGTGGCGGTAGAAAAAATCGGCGCAATCGGAAGTCGGCGCGGCGCCGTCGGCATTCAGGCAATTTTGGTGCTTTTCCAATGCGCTGTCGCCGGTGGCCACCACCATGCCCATCCTGATCATCCTCGTGCTCATCGCCACCCACCATTCTCTAGCATGGCGAAGATGGTAGCATCGACAACATCCGGGAAGTAGCAAAAAATCGGAAAAATTTATAACAAAATCGGCAACCGGGGAAAATTGCCAAGCTCGGTGGGATCGTTTCCAGTCACGCGACCAGGAGCTTGAGGTCGTCGGCCTGCGGATGCGTGAGGCGCAGCCCTTCCTTCGCGGCGTTCACTTGTAGTGCGACGTGCGCGAGCTCCTGGATATCCGTGGCTAGCGCATATCCACCTTTGGCTTGCAGCCAAGCGAGGATATCCGCCAAGTGCCAGATCGAGGCGCTTCCCTCGTGCATCGGCGCCGGGAAGCTGTCGGGATGGGCAAGCATCAGCTTGCGCATGTTCTGCCGTGACATGCCGACAATTTCCGCCGCATCCGTCAGGCCGACCAGGTCCGGGGCAACCTCGACCAGACCGGCCGACGGGATGGCGTTGCGCACGTCCGCCAACGCGCTGCGGACCGCCGAGTCCGCATTCTCCGCCTCGCGCGTGAACTCCAGCGCGAGCCGTCCGGGCAGGCCGATGCCGACCAAGGCATCATCGCAACCTGCCCCACCCAACCGCTCGACCAATGCATCCGGATCGCAATCATGCTCGGCTAGTTGGTACTTCAACGTGAATATATATTCCATGTTCTCCTCCTTGAAATCATCGATTGCGTCTTTTCGCTTGCGCTGCATGCTGCAGTTGTCCACAACACGGCGCAATGCGCTTGCGTGGTTGCCCGGGTTCTTCGGCGTGCTCCACACCGACGTGATGCAAAATTCCCCGCATCGGCACTCGGCAGTGTTGTACGGGCAGTAGATTCGGCCCCAGGCGTGGCTTCCGCCAACCGCGATACGCCATCCCTGATCTTCGGCGTGCTTAAGCGCTTGCTCGATTTCTTTTTTCGGATGAAGAGGACGAGCCATTTCTGATCTCCAGAATAGGATTGGAATCGGCGGTTGTCAAGTGACACCTTTGATTTCGCATATATTTTTTTACGCGGGCATAAGAGTCGACCTGTTCGAAGTCAACATCTATTGCAACCATATTGCATTAATGGCGAGGCGCGGATATCATTGCAACTCAGATGCGTTGGGTGGTGGAAATTAGCCTAGCACCGGCGTCTTTTCGGCACACGACATTACGCAACGCGCACTGCTATTTTTCTGGGGAATCGGATGAACAAACTGGCCGGCATCGCCAATGTCACCGGCATGGCCGCATCGGCCTTGTGCCTGCTGCACTGCCTGGTCATGCCCTTGTTGCTGCTGGCGCTGCCAGCGCTGGGCTGGGCCGCCGGCGAAGAATTGCACCAGTTGCTGATTGGCGTGGCGCTGGCGGCGGCGCTGCTCTCGCTCGGCCCCGGATATCTCGCTCACCGCGACGTAGCGGTACCGCTGCTTGGCGCCGCCGGGCTGACCAGTCTGGCCGGCGCCGTGTTTGTGCTCGGTCCCGTCTATGGCGCAGCGGCGGAAAGCACGTTCAGCGTGCTGGGCGCGGTACTGCTATGCGCCGCGCACCTGCGCAACGGGGTCTGTTGCCGCGGGTAGCGGGCCGCCGTCGGCGCCGCCAGTTACTCTTTCGCCAGCGCGATGACCGGCCGCACGCCGGCCGCCGCCTGGCCGTGCCCGGCCTCACCGTCCACCGCCCGCCGTGGCGACCACATGATGGTCTGGCTCGGGAACGCCAGCTTGATGCCGGCAGCTTCCAGCCGCTCGTATATCGTCAGCAGCAAATCTTCCCGGATGACCACCTGCTCGTCGAAACTGGGCACGTCGATGTAGGAAAATACTTCGATGTTGAATGCGCGGTCGGTGATGTTGCCCAACCGGGCCCGCGCACCCTCCGCCATCTTTTCCTGGTCCAACAGCACCTGCTGGACAATGCCTATCGCCTCGCGCAGCTTGGCCGACGGCGTGCCGAAAGCGATCGCGATCACCGGATTGAACAGGAAGCGGTCGCGCTCGGCGAAGTTTTCAATCTGGCGCGCCGACAGGTCGCCGTTGGGCACGGTGACGACAGTGCGCTCGCCGGTGCGGATGCGCGACGAGCGGATGCCGACATCCTCCACCGTGCCGACCACGTCGCCGACCTTGACGAAGTCGCCCACCTGCAGCGGACGGTCGGCGATGATGGTCACGCTGCCGACCAGGTTCTCGACGGTTTTTTGCGCGCCGAGCGCCAGCGCGATACCGCCGATGCCGAGCGCCGCGATGCCGGTGGTCACATCGATGCCGAAGGTGCCGAGGATGCCGATGCCGGCGAACGCGAGCAGCAGGAACTTGACCGTGCGACGCGCCAGGATGATGACGGACACGATCTGGCGCCGCTGGTGCCGCTGCATGCGCGCCACGGCCAGGTCGGCGATGCCGTCGACCAGCCGCAGCCCGAACCAGACCACCGCGATGGCGGTGATCACACCCGTGTAGCGCAACAAGGTCTGGCGCGCGACGATCGACACCGGCAGCTGGTCGGCCCAGTTATAGAACACGATGACGGCCACCACCAGGCTCAACGGAGGCAGCGCCGCCTCGACGAAGCGATAGCCGCCGCTGGCGGCCGGATCGGCCACGAGCCGGCGTATCACCGTCACGCAGATAATCGAAACGATCCACAGCCCGCCGAACACCACCACGCCCAGGCCGAGCAACACGCCCCAATCCTTGGCCGGGGCGCCGGCGAACACCCATTCGTTGCGGGCCGGCTGCTGCGCGGCCGGCGCCAGCTTGGCGGCGGCCGACATCTGCGCCAGCGTCTCCTTCGAAACGCGCCAGATCTGCCGCTCGCCATCCTGGGAGCGGGTCAGCAGGATCGGCACTTCCTTGCCTTGCAGGGTGACCTCGCCGATGTTTTCCTGATCGGGCGGCAGGTCGTCTTCCAGCCTGCCGCTCTCGGCGTTCGACAGGGCCGCGAACGGCTTGAGCGAGCCCTGGTCGTCGAGCAGCGCGTGGAAGGTGCGCGCCTGGCTGGCTGCGTTGCGCTGCTGCTTGTTGTTGGTGGAAGGGGGAATTTCGAAAAACTGGGCGGCGCGGTCATAATCGAGTTCGGCCAGCGCGCCGATCAGGCCGGCGACCATGGAACGTGGCGTTTCGCGGCCGAGCGTGTCGGCGGGAACGGCGGGCGCCTCGGCGGACTTGGGCGCACCGGGGACGGCGCCAGCCAGCGGCGCGGCCAGCGCCATGATTAGCCAGAGCATAAAACTGTTGAAAAAACGCATACGCAAGAGCACTCCTTTTCCGACATGAGGTTGCGACGACCGGGTCGACCGTTGGCGCGCAACGGGTTGCGCGTCGTCCACAACGTCACATCATAAGGCGACGTGGCGATATCCTCTGTTCGTAAGCGCACAAAGCGTGCCGCCGTTCCGGGAGCGGCGCCAGCGGCCAATCAGGCGCGGCGGCGCGTCCGGATGAAGCGTTCGAGCTCGGCGGCGGCGTGTTCGATGTGCCGCTTTAGCAGGCTGGCGGCGGCGCGGACGTCACCGCTTTTGCACAGGCCCACCAGTTCCGCATGCTCCTCCTCGGCGCGCTGGCAACTCTCGATGCTCAACGATAGTTGCAGGCGCGTGTAGCGGTCGGTTTGCTGCAGCAGGCCGGCCACGATGGCCAAGGTGCGCGGCTGCCCGGCGCGCGACATCAACAGATCGTGCAAGCGCGTGTTCAGTTCGCCCCAACGGGTCGGGTGCTGGGCGTGGAGTTCCTGCTTGTATTCGGCCAGGATGGCGTCGATTTGCGCGAAGTCGGCGGACGTGAGCTTGGGGGCGGATTTTTTCAACAGCAGCGGCTCGAGCAAGCCGCGCAGCATGAACAGTTCGTTGATCTCATCGATCGACAGCTCGGACACGACCGCGCCCTTGTGCGGCACGATCCTCACCAGTCCCTCGCCTTCCAGCTGGACCAGCGCCTCGCGCACGGGAATCCGGCTGATGCCGAATTCGGCTGCCAGCGCGTCCTGGCGTAGCTGGAATCCTTCCGGCAGGTCGCCGGCCATGATCTTGCGACGCAGCGCGTCGGCCGCCTGTTCGGCGACGGTGGTCACCGCGAAGCGCGGGGCGGCGCCCTTGGCGGCGGTGGTGGCGGTGGAACTCATGGCGGCTTTCTGTCGGATGCCGGGGCAGGCGCCCCGGCTTTGCAGGCGGCAGTATAAATTATATTGTCGCCGGCGCCGGAAAACATCCGGCACCGGCCGCCGCGCCGATCAGGCCGCGACTTCTTTCGACCAGCCGGCGTACCAGGTACGGAACAGGCCGAACTGGATCTCGGCGTAACGGCGCTGGCTGTCGCTGAGCGCATCGGTTTCGTTGAAATGCAGCGTGTACTCGGTGTCGCCGTTGAGCACCATCAGGTATTTATAGAACAGCACCAGGTCGGTGCCCTCGTCGAACGACGACAGCACGGCCAGCGCCGATTCCAGTTCGCGCGCCTGGCGGCGCGCGGTCACGTCGCCCTTGGCGGCCTTGCGGCACAGGTCGACCAGTTGCAGCACCTCGCGCGGCAGCGCGTTGCCGATGCCGGTGATCGCGCCGGTGGCGCCGCAGTTGACGAAGCCGTGGAACACCTGCGTGTCGACGCCGGCCATCAGCGTCACGCTCTCGTCCTGGCTGGTGATATGCTCGGCCGCGTAGCGCAGATCGGCCGCGCCGCCGAATTCCTTGAAGCCGATCAGGTTCGCATGCTTGGCCCGCAATTCGAAGAACAGGTCCGCGCGCGTGGCGAAGCCGTAGTAAGGGCTGTTGTAGATCACGCTCGGCAGCTTCGGCGCGGCCGACAGCACGGCCTCGAAATGCGCCTTCTGGGCGGCCGGCGAGGCGCCGCGCGACAACACGCGCGGAATCACCATCAACCCGCTGGCGCCGACCTTGGCCGCGTGGGCCGCGTGCGACACCGCCTCCTTCGAATTGACTGCGCCGGTGCCAACGATGGTCGGCACGCCGGCGGCGACCAGGCGCGCCACGCCTTCCTGGCGCTGCGCTTCGGTCAGCAGCGGCCAATCGCCCATCGAGCCGCAATACACCACCGCGCTCATGCCGAGATCGACCAGCTCGCGGCCTTTCTTGACCAGCGCGTCGAAATCGGGCGCGCGCTCGGGCGTGCAGGGGGTCATGAGGGCCGGGATGGTGCCGGTGAAGATATTGTCGCTCATGGTGTGTCCTTCAAATTATGGGCGGGTGGAGGGGAACCCGAATCATAATCCTTTTGGATATTTTATACAATCTAAAATCTCAGAAGCACCCTGAAATATCCCAAGTCATTGATTTAATGAAGTTAAATAGTTTTTTGAAATTGGCCTTGCGGCCAATTTTTCAGCGGGGCGCCATCCGCACGGCACCGTCGAGGCGAATCACCTCGCCGTTGAGGAAGCGGTTGCCGATCACATGGGCCACCAGTTCGGCGAACTCCTCCGGCGCGCCGAGGCGCTTCGGATAGACGGCGGCGTCGATCAACGCCCGCATCACCTCCGGGCTGACGTTGGCCATCAACGGCGTTTCGAACACCCCCGGCGCGACCGTCATCGCGCGCACGCCGAACTGGGCGAATTCGCGCGCCAGCTGCAACGTCAGCGCCACCAGCGCGCCCTTGGAGGCGGCGTAGGCCGACTGCCCGACCTGCCCCTCGAACGCCGCCGCCGAGGCGGTGAACAGCACCACCCCGCGCTCGCCCTGCCCGTCCAGCGGCGCGGCCGCGATCATGTCGGCGGCGGCCAGGCGCACCATATTGAAGCCGCCGAACAGGTTCAGGTTGACCACCTTGACGAAGTCCTCCAGCGGCATCGGCCCGTCCTTGCCGACCACCCGCTTCGGTTTGCCGCCGCCGGCGCAGTTGACCAGCACCCGCGCCACGCCGTGGCGCTCGCGCGCGGCGCCGATGGCGTCGGCGGCGCTGGCCGGGTCGGTGACGTCGCAGCGCAGCGCCAGGCCGCCCACCTCGCGCGCCAGCGTCCCGGCGCGATCGCCGTCGATATCGAGGATGGCCACCCGCGCGCCCTGGCGCGCCAGGTGCCGCACCGTCGCCTCGCCCAGGCCCGAGGCGCCGCCCGTGACCAGGACGGCCGTGTCTTGTAAATGCATGTCGTACCTTTCAGTATGAGTATGGTGGTGGGATCAGCAGCAGTCGGCGCCGGCCGGCGGTTGCAGGCGCTGATAGCGCCCGTAGACGGGATCGCGGTCCAGTCCCAGCAAGCGGATCGCGTTTTCCTTGAGGATCAGCGGCCGCACCTCGTCCTTGATGCCGATCTGCCCGAAGTCGGCCATCCAGCGCTCCGGCGTGAGCGCCGGGAAATCGGAGCCGAACAACATCTTCTTTTTCAGCAGGCCGTTCGCGTACTGCACCAGGAGCGGCGAAAAATACTTCGGCGACCAGCCCGACAGGTCGATGTAGACCTGCGGCTTGTGGGTGGCCACCGCCAGCGCGTTTTCCTGCCACGGAAACGATGGGTGGGCGATCACGATCGGCATCATCGGAAAATCGACCGCCACGTCGTCGAGGAACATCGGATCGGAGTACTTCAGGCGCACGCCGCCGCCGCCGGCCATGCCGGCGCCGACCCCGGTCTGGCCGCTGTGGAAAATCGCCGGCAGTCCGGCCTGGGCGATCGCCTCGTACACCTCGTAGGCGGCGCGGTCGTTCGGGTAGAACTCCTGCGCCGAGGGATGGAACTTGAAGCCCTTGACGCCATAGTCCTCGATCAGGCGGCGCACCTCGCGCGCGCCCATCTTGCCGCGCAGCGGATCGACGCTGGCGAAGGGAATGAGCACGTCCGGATGCGCGGCGGCCTCCTCGGCCACCTCCTCGTTGGCGATGCGCACCTGGCCGTTGGCGCGCTCGGTGTCGACCGAGAAGATCACGGCCAGCATCTTGCGTTCGCGGTAGTAGTCCGCCGTCTGGGCGATCGTCAGGCGCGCGCTCTGCTCCTTGAAGTACTTGGCCATGGCGGCGTCGAAGGCGCTGGCCACCGGGTCGTGCGCGTTGCGCGTCGACACCGTGGCGTGGATGTGCATATCGATGGCGACGATGTCGTCGAGGTTGATCATACGGTCTCCCTGTTTTTGGTGATGGTCGCGTGCAGCACGCGCGGGTCGCCCGGCGGCGCGTACAGCGCTTCGACCAGGTGGGCGCGCAAGCGCAGCACGGCGCGCTGGTTGATCGAGCCCTTGTCGGTGCACTCGCCCAGGTCCATCGACGCCGGTTCCTCCATCTCGATGGCGTGCATGATGCGCTGGGAGCTGCCGGTCGCCTGCGAGGCGAGCCGGTCGAGCAGCGCCTGCAACCAGACGCGCCGCTCCGCCGCCGGCATGGCGTGGCCGGCCGGCAGCAGGAACACCAGCATGCCGAGCGTGTCCCGGTCATGCCCGGTGATGACGACGTCGTGGATGTAGGGCGCGCCGGCGCCGATCACGCCCCCGCGCAGGCTGCCGACATTGGCCCAGGTGCCGCTGATAAGTTTGAAGTCCTCGGCGATGCGGCCGTCGAAGCGCAGGCCGAGCGCCGGCCGGGCATCGTCGATGAAGCGGGCCGCATCGCCGCTGCAGAAGTACCCCTCGTCGTCAAAAGCCTCGGCGGTCAGCTCGGACTGGCGCCAGTAGCCGGGCGTGATATTGGGGCCGCGATAGCGCACCTCGAGCTTATCGCCCACCGGCACCAGCTTCACGCCCACGCCCGGCGCCGGCAGTCCGATCAAGCCCGCCTGCCAGTCCGGCAGGTGGGCCGACAGCGCGAACGGCGCCGTCTCGGTCATGCCCAGGCCCATGGTCATCGGGATGCGCGCGCCGCAGGCCTGCACCGCCAGTTTGTCGACCGCCGCCTTCAGTGGCGCCGACAGGGCCGCGCCGGCCGGGAAGATCAGCCGCAGGCGGCTGAAAAAATGGTCGCGCAAGGCGCTGTCGTCCTGCATGGCGCGCACCAGCATCTCCAGGCCCTTGGGCACGGTGAAGTAGATGGTGGGCGCGATCTCGCGCAGGTTGCGCACCGTTTTCGCGAAATCGTCGGGGGTCGGCTTGCCGTCGTCGAGGTACAGGGTGCCGCCGCAGAACATCACCATGCCGGAGATCAGGTTGCCACCGGCCGTGTGGTGCCACGGCATCCAGTCCAGCAGCACCGGCGGCTGCTCGTCGAGGAAGGGATAGCACTGCGCGTGCATCTGCTGGTTGGCGCACATCATGCCGTGCGTGTTGATGACCGCCTTCGGCAGCTTGGTCGAGCCGGAGGTAAAGAGGAATTTAAGGACGGTGTCCGGTCCGATCGCGCGGTGCGCCTGCTCCACCTGGGCACCGGCCTCGGTTTCCAGCAGCGCGGCGAACGTGGCGCACCGGCGGCCGGGCAGTTCGCCATGCGTGAACACCAGCTCCAAGGCCGGATCGACGCACGCCTCGATGGCGCGCCCGTAGCGGGCGGCGTCGGCGGCGAACACCAGCCCCGGCGTCAACAGCTCGAGCGCGTGGCGCAGGCGCTCGCCATCCTTCGACAGCAAGGAATAGGCCGGCGACAGCGGCACGAACGGCACGCCGACATGGGCGGCGGCCAAGGCCAGCAGGGCCGACTCCAGATCGTTCTCGGACAGGATCAGCAGCGGGCGTTCCGGCCCCAGCCCGCGCCCGAGCAGCGCCTGGCCGATGCTGCGCACGCGTGCCAGCGCATCGGCGTAGTTCAAGTGGCGCCACTGGCCGTCGGCGCCGCGCTGCGCGAGGAAGGACTGGTTCGGACGCTCGCGCGCCCAGCGCAGCAGCGGCTCGGTGTAGCGCGCCGCGCCGGCGCGCAGCGGCTGGTCGGAGCGCAGCAGCAAGGCGCCGTCGGCGCGCCGCTCGACCTGTCCCGCATAAGGCCCCAGCGCGATGGCGCGGAACCACGGCGTGGCGTCGATGGCGTCGAGGACCGCGCTCATGGCTGACCATCCTTCGATGCCGGCGCGATCTTGTCGGCGCGCTTTTCCAGGAAGGCGTTGACGCGCTCCTTCGCTTCCGGCGCCGACTGCGTGATGGTGGCCATCAGCGCCTCGGTCAGCAGGCCATGCGACATCGGCTGCTCGGCGATCAGCGGCAAGGCGTTGAGGATGGCGAAATTCGACAGCGGCGCGTTGCCGGCGATCTTGTCGGCCAGCTCGCGCGCCTTGCGCATGCCCTCGCCGGCCGGCGTGACGTAATGGGCCAGGCCGACGGCAAAGCCCTCGGCGGCGGTCAGCACGTGGCCGGTCAACATCATCTCGGTCACGCGCGAAAAGCCGATCAATTTACTAACCCGCACCGAACCGCCGCCGCCGAGGAAGATGCCGCGCTGGCCTTCGGGCAGGCCGAAGTAGGCGTTTTCCTCGGCCACGCGCACGTGGGCGACCGACGCCAGTTCGAGGCCGCCGCCGACCACCGCGCCCTGCAGCACGCAAACCACCGGCACCCGGCCGAACTGGATCTTGCCGAACGCCTCGTACCACATCATCGATTGCAGCATGCCCTCGGCCGGCGTGGCCTCGCTCAGCGAAGCTAAATCCAGTCCGGCCGAAAAGTGCGTGCCGGCGCCGGCCAGGATCACCACTTTGACGGTCTCGGGCAGCGTTTCGATGGCGGCGCGCAGCTGCGCCACCATCGCCAGGCTTAGCGCGTTGCGCTTGTGCGGGCGGTTCAGGGTGACGGTGGCGATCGCGCCATCGATCTCGCGCTCGATCAGGCGCTCTTCATTGTGCTGCGTCGTTTCCATGCTGTGTTCTCCGTTATTGTAAAAATCCTGTTTTGCTTCGTGGCCCGCCATCCATTCATTTTCAAACGCCGGCGCGACCGCCGCTAGCGCGATCGCGGCGCGCAAGCATCGAATCTGCTTATCGAATCGACGCCGGCATCGCCACCGTCGTCGCCGCCGCGGCCGGCCAGCGCCAAACGCATATGTTCGACGGCCACATACGCGTGCTCGCGCACCAGCGCACCGGCCCGTGCGCCCTGGCGCGCCCGCAGCGCCTGGTAGATCATCACGTGGTCGCGCTGGGCGCTGATCAACAACTCCATCTGCGCCAGCCTGGCGCGCTCGCTGACATCGATGGCGACCGCGCCGGCCGCCGCGAACGGCAAGCGGTCGTTGAAGGCCAGCGCCTGTTTGAGCGCGCGGTTGCCGCCAGCCTCGATCACGGTGTCGTGGAAGGCCAGGTTCATGTTGGCGAAGACCTCCTCGTCGCCGTCCGTCATGGCGTTTTTGTCGACCATCGCGCGTCCGGTCTCGATGCATTGTTCAAGCCGCGCGCAGGCCTGCGGCGACAAGCCGCGCCGAGCCGCCTCCTGCGCCGCCAGGCCCTCGAGCACGCCGCGCACCTCGATGGCGTTGACCACGTCCCGGAACGAAAAGCGCCTGACCTGGTAGCCGCGCGCGCCCTGGCCGACCAGCAGCCCCTCCCCCTCCAGCATCTTGATCGCGCGCCGCACCGGCGTGCGCGACGCCCGCAGCATGTCGGTCAGCGCCACCTCCAGCACCCGCTGCCCGGGCGCCAGCGCGCCATTGAGTATCAGTTCGCGCAGCTGCAAGACAATGCGGTCCTGCTGGCTCATGGCCCCTCCCCCATGATGGCCGCGCCCTGCGCGAACAGCGCCTCGCCCTCCCGGTGCAGGCTATGCTTGACGGCCTGGGCGTGCTCCCGCATCAACGCCTCGACGCGCGTGCCGTCGCCCTGCTCGAGCGCCTGCACGATCGCGTGGTGCTGCAGGTGCGCGAAGTTCAGCGCTTTGTACTGCGCCGGCAAATCGGCGTGCTCGAAGGCGAAGGCGCCGGCGGCGGCGAATGGCACGCGCTGGTTGAAGGCCAGCAGGTCGGCCAGCGCGCCGTTGCCGCTGCCGTCGGTGATCAAGTCATGGAAACGCCGGTTCATGTCGGCGTAGCGGGCGGCATCGCCGGCCACCAGGTGGCCCTTGGCGAACAGCGCATCGCCATCGTCCAGGCAGGCGAACAGGCTGGCGCGCAACGGCGCGCACAGGCCTGCCTCGGCGATCTTGCGCGCGGCCAGCCCCTCGAGCACCGCGCGCACGTCGACGGCGCCGAGCACGTCGTCGATGTGGAAGCTGCTGACCACGTAGCCGCGCTTGCCCACGCCAGTCAGCAGCCCCTCCTGCGACAGCGCCGTGAGCGCGTAGCGCACCGGCGTGCGCGAGGTCGACAGGGCCTGCGTCAGCGCCGCCTCGGTCACGCGCTGCCCCGGCGCCAGCGCACCGCTGAGGATCATTTGCCGCAAACCGGTGACGGCCTGTTCCTGGCTGGTGGCGAGGGCGCCACTGATTCTTGCCATGAGTACTCCATGTTGCGCCGGCCTGGAAGACCAACTCGATACATCGATTATGGCGGCAAGAAGCGTTTGAATGTATACATTCCGTGCAACGAGGGATCGAATTTCCTTATCGATTGGCGGGTATTGATGGAATTTCTCTAGTTGAAAGCCATGATCAATCATTTTTAGCTCGACATTGCGAGACCTAATGTATACATTGAAGTGATTGGAGTCACCACCGGCCTATTTTGATGAGCTCGTTACCAGCCACACAGCAACTTGTCAGCCTGCGCCACCTGCGCGCCTTTCTCGCCGTGGCCGACATGGGTAGCGTGACCAAGGCGGCCGACGCCCTATACCGCGCGCAATCGGCCGTCACCCGCTCGGTGCGCCAGTTGGAGACGGCGCTGGGCGTCGACCTGTTCGAGCGCAAAACCAGCGGCATGCTGCGCACCGCCTTCGGCAACCTGGTGCTGTTTCGCGCCCGACGCGTGCTGGCCGAATTCGAGCAGGGCTGCGACGCCCTCGCCCGCGCCCGCGTGCCGATGGCGATGTTCAACGAGCGCCGCCTGCTGTGCCTGATCCGGCTGGCCGAATCGGGCCACATGCCGACGGTGGCCAAAACGCTCGGCATCAGCCAGCCGGCGGTCAGCGCCTTCGTCAACGACCTGGAAGCGAGCCTCGGCACGCATTTGTTCGAGCGCTCCTCCAAAGGCATGAAGCCGACCGAGGCCGGCGACATCCTGGTATTCCGCGTCAAGCGCGCGCTGGCCGAACTGCGCCACATCGACGCCGACCTGGCCGCCTTGCGCGGCAACACCGAAGGCCGCGTCGTCATCGGCGCCCTGCCGCTAGGACGCACCGCCATCCTGCCGCGCGCCATCAGCGACGTCCTGCTGCGCCACCCCGGGCTGCGTTTCGCCACCATCGAGGGGCCTTTCGATCAACTCGCCGCCCAGCTGCGCGCCGGCGACATCGACTTCGTGCTCGGCGCACTGCGCCCGGCCGACTATGCGAGCGACTTGCGCGGCGAGCCGCTGCTCGACGACCAAATGTCGCTGGTGGTGCGCAGCGGCCATCCGTTGACGCAACGCGGCGCCCTGCGCATGGCAGACCTGGACGGCGCGCAGTGGGTGCTGGCCAACCAGGCCACGCCGGCGCGGGCGCTGTTCGATCTGTCGTTCCAGTCGCAGGGACTGGCGGCGCCGCGCGCCGCCGTCGAGACCAGCGACCTGGCCATCCTGCGCGGCATGCTGATGAACAGCGACGCGCTGACCGCCATCTCGCCCCAGCAACTGAGCTACGAAATCGAAGCCGGCCTGCTGACGGTGCTCGATGTGGACGTGCCGCACACCAGCCGCACCATCGGCATCACCCAGCGCAGCGACAGCCACGCCTCCCCCGGCGCGCTGGAGCTGATGGCGACCATCCGCCGCTTCGCCGCCAGCCAGTCCGGGCCGGCCCCAACGCCACCCCGATAAGCAAATTCGAATGCTTTGCACGGGACATTGCAGAGCGGGCCGGGCACGCTTCACCGATACTAGATTCACGTTAGTAACTTGGTGGAAGCAAACATGGAACATGAGAAAAAAGCCGATCTGCGCGGCGTGCCTTGCCTGCTGATGCGGGGCGGCACATCACGCGGGCCGTTCTTCCTGGAGTCCGACCTGCCGGCCGACATCGGCGCGCGCGACCGCGTGCTGCTGGCCGCGCTGGGTTCGCCGGACAAGCGGCAAATCGATGGCCTCGGCGGCGCCCACCCCTTGACCAGCAAGGCCGGCATTGTGCGCCGCAGCGGGCGCGACGGCGTCGACCTCGACTTCCTGTTCGCCCAATTGCAGCCGGAAGCGGACAGCGTCGACACCACCGCCAACTGCGGCAACATGCTGGCGGCCGTCGTGCCCTTCGCCCTCGAGCGCGGCCTGCTGCCGTTCCAGGGCGACAGCACCACCGTGCGCGTGCTCACCCTCAACACCGACATGCAGTGCGACATCACCGTGCAAACCGTCGGCGGCCAGGTCCGCTACGGCGGCGACGTCCGTATCGACGGCGTGCCCGGCGGCGCCGCGCCGATCTCGATCAACTTCCTCGACACGGCCGGCTCGGTGTGCGCCGGCCTGCTGCCGACCGGCCGCGTGCTCGACCGCATCGAGCTCGGCGACGATGGCGCGGCGATCGACGTCACCTGCATCGACAACGGCATGCCGATGGTGTTGCTGCGGGCGGCCGACGTCGAGCGCACCGGCGCCGAAACGGTTGCCCGGCTCAACGCCGACGACGCCCTCAAAACCACGCTCGAAGCGCTGCGCCTGCGCGCCGGCCACCTGATGGGCCTGGGCGACGTCGCCGCCAAAAACTATCCGAAGATGTGCCTGCTGGCGGCGCCGCGCCACGGCGGCAGCATCGGCACCCGCTGCTTCATTCCGCACACCTGCCACGACGCCATCGGCGTGCTGGCGGCGGTGACGGTGGCCACCGCCTGCGTGCTGCCCGGCAGCGTGGCCCACCCGCTTGCCGAAGGCGCCGGCGGCCTGGCGCCGACCATCTCGGTCGAGCATCCCAGCGGCGAATTCAGCGTCACGCTCGGGCTCGATCCGGCCGATCCCTCGCGCGTGGTGCGCGCCGCGCTGCTGCGCACTGCGCGCCTGATCATGCGCGGCGAGGTGATGATCCCGGCCGCCGCCTGGAAGGGAGCGGCGGCGTGAGGACCAACCATAAACCGCTGGTGATCGATTGCCACGGCCACTACACGACCGCGCCCAAGGCGCTCGAGCAATGGCGCCAGGCGCAGGTCGCCAATCTGAACACGCCGCACCTCGGGCCGTCGGTCGCCTCGCTGCGCATCAGCGACGACGAGCTGCGCGAGTCGATCGAAACCAATCAACTGCGGCTGATGCGCGAGCGCGGCTCCGACCTGACCATCTTCTCGCCGCGCGCCAGCTTCATGGCCCACCACATCGGCGACTTCAACGTCTCGTCCACCTGGGCCGCCATCTGCAACGAGCTGTGCCACCGGGTCGCGCAACTGTTCCCCGGCCACTTCGTCGGCGCGGCCATGCTGCCACAGTCGCCCGGCGTCGATCCGGCCACCTGCATCCCGGAGCTGGAAAAATGCGTCACGCAGTACGGCAACGTCGGCATCAACCTCAATCCCGACCCGTCGGGCGGCCACTGGACCTCGCCGCCGCTGAGCGACCGCCACTGGTACCCGCTGTACGAAAAAATGGTCGAGTACGACATTCCGGCGATGGTGCACGTCTCGACCAGCTGCAACGCCTGCTTCCACACGACCGGGGCGCACTACCTCAACGCCGACACCACCGCCTTCATGCAATGCCTGGCGTCGGACCTGTTCACGCATTTTCCGACGCTGCGCTTCCTGATCCCGCACGGCGGCGGCGCCGTTCCCTACCACTGGGGCCGCTTCCGCGGACTGGCGCAGGAAATGAAAAAACCGTTGCTCGGCGAGCACCTGCTCAACAACATTTTCTTCGACACCTGCGTCTACCACCAGCCGGGCATCGACCTGCTGACCAAGGTCATCCCGGTCAAGAACATCCTGTTCGCCTCGGAGATGATCGGCGCCGTGCGCGGCATCGATCCGGAGACGGGCCACTACTACGACGACACCCGGCGTTACATCGAAGCATCGACGCAACTGAGCGCTGAAGAAAAATTCCTCATCTACGAGGGCAACGCGCGCCGCGTGTTCCCGCGCCTGGACGCGGCGCTGGCCGCCAAACACAAGCAAGGAAACCCACAATGAACATGGACATGAATAAGCTCGGCATCGTCAAGCGCGGCGTCGCGCGGGCCGACCCGGCCGCCGTGGCGCGGCTGGCCGGGTTCGGCGTCGCCACCATCCACGAGGCCATGGGCCGCGTCGGGCTGATGCGGCCGATTCTCAAACCGATCTACACCGGCGCGCACTGCTGCGGCACCGCCGTCACGGTGCTGCTGCAACCGGGCGACAACTGGATGATGCACGTCGCCGCCGAGCAGATCCAACCGGGCGACATCGTCGTCGCCGCCGTCACCGCCGAATGCGGCGACGGTTTCTTCGGCGACCTGCTGGCGACGTCGTTCCGGGCGCGCGGCGCCGTCGGCCTGGTGATCGACGGCGGTGTGCGCGACGTCAAGGACTTGACGGCGATGCGCTTCCCCGTGTTCTCGCGCTCGGTCAGCGCCAAGGGCACCATCAAGGCGACGCTCGGCTCGGTCAACATCGACATCGTCTGCGCCGGCGCGCTGGTGCACGCGGGCGACGTCGTCATCGCCGACGACGATGGCGTGGTGGTGGTGCCGGCCGCGCTGGCCGGCCAAGTGGCCGATGCCGCCGCCGCGCGCGAAGACAACGAGGCCGGCAAGCGCGCCAAGCTGGCCGCCGGCGTGCTGGGCCTGGACATGTATAACATGCGCGGCCCACTCGAACAAGCGGGGTTGCGCTATGTCGACTGAACGCCGCTGCATCTATCTGCTGTGCGGCATCCTGTGCGATAGCCGGGTGTGGGAAGCGCAGGCGCAGGCACTGCGCACCAGGCACGAGGTGCGCGTGGTGTTCTTCGACGGCCACGACACGATCGCCGCGATGGCGGCGCACGTGCTGGCCGGCGCCCCGCCCCGTTTCGCGCTGGCCGGCCATTCGATGGGCGGGCGCGTGGCGCTCGAGGTCATGCGCCAGGCGCCGGAACGGGTCGAACGCCTGGCGCTGCTCGATACCGGCTACGAGGGCGCCGCCGATGGCGAAGTGGAACGCCGCGCGCCGCTGGTCAAGCGCGCGCTCGAACACGGCATCGGCGCCATCGCCACCGACTGGGCCCTGCCCATGCTGGCGCCCGGGCGGCGCGCCGACGCCGCGCTGGTCGACGACATCCTGGCCATGGTGGCGCGCCGGCCGGCGCAGGTCTACGCCGAGCACACCCACGCGCTGCTCAACCGCCCCGACGCGGGCGACGTCCTGCCCCGGATCGCCTGCCCGACCTTGCTGCTGTGCGGCCAGGAGGACGGCTGGAGCCCGCCGGAGCGGCACCGCCAGATGGCGCGCCTGATTCCGC
Organism: uncultured Duganella sp.; assembly: GCA_963513825.1. Taxonomy (GTDB): domain Bacteria; phylum Pseudomonadota; class Gammaproteobacteria; order Burkholderiales; family Burkholderiaceae_D; genus Rugamonas. The sequence continues at coordinate 103,731 of CAUPRW010000002.1, read as the reverse complement.
ACAGCGCGCTGCGGCTGATCGAAGCGTGCGGCCACATGGCGCCGATGGAACAGCCGCGGGCCGTGCTGCGCGCCCTGGAGGAATGGCTGGAACTGCCGGCGCGATAAGGCGGCCGGCGCGACGTACCGCAGAGGACGCGCAGCACACGATTGCAAGCACAAACAATAAACGATACAGGAGACAATATGAACACCGAGGCCACACCAGCATTCTTGAACGACGCGCTCTGGAGCGGAAAAATCTTCGACGGCGGCTGGATCGCCGCCGACGGCGGCACCGAGCCCATCGTCGAACCGGCCACCGGCCGGCAACTCGGCACCACCGGCAGGGCCAACGCGCGCGACGTCGAGCGCGCCGCCATCGCCGCCCGCGCCGCCCAACCGGGCTGGGCCGCGACCGACTACAAGGCCCGCGCCGCCATCTTCCGCAAGGCCGCCGCGCTGTTCGAACAGCACGGCGCCGAACTGGCCACCTGGATCGCGCGCGAAACGGGCGGTATCCTGCCCAAGGCCGAGCTGGAGGTGCGCGAGGCGGTGGCCTATATGCACGAGGCGGCGGCCATGCTGACCCAGCCGACCGGCCAGCTGCTGGCCTCGCCGAACGAGCAATTGAGCATCGGCCGGCGCCTGCCGCATGGCGTGGTCGGCATCATCTCGCCGTTCAATTTCCCGCTGATCCTGTCGCTGCGCTCGGTCGCGCCGGCGCTGGCGATCGGCAACGCCGTGCTGCACAAGCCGGACCTGCAAACGCCGGTCAGCGGCGGCGTCATCATCGCCCGCATCCTCGAGCAAGCCGGCCTGCCGGCCGGCGTGCTGCACATCCTGCCCGGTGGCGCCGAGGCCGGCGAGGCGCTGTGCCTCGATCCGCGCGTGAACATGATCTCCTTCACCGGCTCGACCCAGGTCGGCCGCCGCGTGGCCGAGCTGGCCGGCAAGACGCTCAAGAAAGTCGCGCTGGAACTGGGCGGCAAGAACTCGCTGGTCATCCTCGACGACGCCGACCCCGACCTGGCCGCCTCCGCCGTCGCCTGGGGCGCCTATCTGCACCAGGGCCAGATCTGCATGGCGTCGGGCCGCATCCTGCTCCAGCGCGGCATCGCCGCCGCCGTCACCGGGCGGCTGGTGGAAAAGGCGCGCCACATGCCGGTCGGTGACCCGATGAGCGGCCAGGTCGCGCTCGGTCCGCTGATCAACGCGCGCCAGGTCCAGCGCCTGCACGGCATCGTCCAGGAATCGGTCGCCGCCGGCGCCGAGCTGCTGGCCGGCGGCCGGCCCGCCGGCACCTTCTATCCCGCCACCGTGCTGACCGGCGTCAAGCCGGGCATGCGCTGCTTCGAGGAGGAGCTGTTCGGGCCGGTGGCGTCGATCACCGTGTTCGACACCGACGCCGAGGCCATCGCGCTGGCGGCCGGCACCGAAGGCTGCCTGGCCCTGGGCGTGATTTCGCCGTCGGTCTCACGCGCGCTGCACATCGTCAACCGCGTGCCGTGCGGGCACGCGCACGTCAACGACCAGACGGTGCTGGCCGAGGCGCACGTACCGTTCGGCGGCACCGGCAGTTCGGGCAACGGCGCGCGCCACGGCGGCCCGGCGGACTGGGACGAGTTCTCGCAATGGCAATGGCTCACGATCAAGAGCGAAGCGCCGAAATACCCCTTCTAACCGCTAAGCACCGTCGCAACGCCGCAACGTAGGGCGGATTGGCGCAAAGCGCGCAATCCGCCGAGCTCCGCCGGCGGCCAATGGGCGATCACGCGCCAAGCGTCCCAAAAACAGAGGAACACCATGGACTTTCCAAACAAAACCATCGTCATCACAGGCGCCTGCTCAGGCATCGGCGCCGAAGTCGCGCGCCTGGCCCGGGCCGGCGGCGCCACCGTGATCGGCATCGACCGCAACCCGCCCGCCCTCACGCTCGACCACTTCATCCAGGCCGACCTGGGCGAGCCGGCCGCCATCGACGCCGCCGTGGCACAACTGCCGCCGCGCGTGGACGCCCTATGCAACATCGCCGGCGTGCCCGGCACCGCCGACGGCGCCCTGGTCGCCCGCGTCAACTATCTCGGCCTGCGCCACCTGTCCGAGCGCGTGCTCGAACGCATGCCGGCCGGCGGCGCCATCGTCAACATCGCCTCGGCCCTGGGCGCGGACTGGCAGCAACGCCTCGAAACCCACCGCGAACTGGCCAACGTCGGCGGCTTCGACCAGGGCCAAGCCTGGCTACGCGAGCACCCGGTGCCGCAGGAAACCTGCTACCAATACTTCAAGGAAGCACTGCTGGTGTGGACCTTCGTCCAGTCCCAGCGCTGGTTCCTGGAGCGCTCGGTGCGCATGAACTGCGTCTCGCCCGGCCCCGTCTTCACGCCCATCCTGGGCGACTTCGTCACCATGCTCGGCCAGCAGTTCGTCGAGCGTAACGCGCAGCGCATGAAACGCCCCGCCTACGCCGACGAGGTCGCGCCGGTGGTGGCCTTCCTGATGGCCGACGCGTCGCGCTGGGTCAGCGGCGTCAACATTCCTGTCGATGGAGGGCTGATGTCGACCTTCATCTAAACCGCACGACCACTTCAACCATACCTATAAATATCCCTGGGGGAGACATGAAACCGACAACCACACCGCAACCGCGCGCCGTGCGCAAGACCAGCTTGCTGGCCCTGGCCGTGGCCGCCGCGCTGCCTTGCCAATCGGCGCTGGCGTTCGAATTCGACACCGGCTCCGACATCAAGGTCAGCTGGAACAACACCATCAAGTACAGCGGCGCCTACCGCCTCAAGGACGCCGATCCGGGCCTGCTGGCCGGCGGCTACCCGTCCGCCGGTCCGGGCGACTTCACCGGCCTGAACCTCGACGACGGCAACCGCAACTTCCGCAAGAAAGGCATCGTCTCGAACCGCGTCGACTGGTTGACCGAGCTCGACATCAGCACCCACAACATGGGCGTGCGCCTCTCCGGCGCCGCCTGGTACGACACGGTCTACAACCGCCGCAACGACAACGACTCTGCCTCCTCGAACGCGGCCGTGCTGGCCGGCGTCGCCACAAACGAGTTCACCGACGGCACGCGCCGGTTGCACGGGCGCAAGGCCGAACTGCTCGACGCCTTCGTCTACGTCAAGGGCAGCGTCGGCGGCCTGTCGGGCAACCTGCGCGCCGGCAGCCACACGCTGCAATACGGCGAGAGCCTGTTCTTCGGCGCCAACGGCATCGCCGCCGCCCAGGGGCCGGTCGACCTGGTCAAGCTGCTGTCGGTGCCGGGCGCGCAGTTCAAGGAAATCCTGCGCCCGGTCAACCAGATCTCCGGCCAGCTGCAACTGACGCCGACCGTCTCGTTCGGCGCCTACTACCAGTTCGATTGGAAGCCGAGCATCATTCCCGGCGTGGGCAGCTATCTGAGTTCCTACGACGCGGCCGGCGCCGGCGCCACCGGTTTCCTGGTGGCCCCGGTCGGCTCGGGCGCGCCGTACTTCGTCACCCAGCACGACCTGAACGCCAAGGATTCCGGCCAGGGCGGCATGCAGTTGCGCATCGCCCCGGTCGGCTGGGACGTCGAGTTCGGCCTGTACGCGGCGCGCTACCACGACAAGGGCGCCAACTACTACCTCGGCTTTGCGCCGGCCTTCCCGCCGGGCGCACCGGCCACCGTGCAGGCCGTCTACGCCGAAGGCATCAAGACCTACGGCGCCAGCGCCAGTACCGTGCTCGGCGGCGTGAACGTGGCGATCGAAGGTTCGATCCGGCGCAACAACCCGCTCGTCAGCGGCCCGGTACCGAACTTCCTGTCGGCGCGCGGCGTCGGCATCATCGCCAACAACAGCGACAACCCGGCCTACGCGGTCGGCAACAGCGCCCACGTCAACCTGTCGGCGGTGTACGTGATGCCGACCAACAGCCTGTTCGAGGGCGGTTCGCTGCTGGGCGAATTGGCCTGGAACCGGCGCCTGAGCGTCACCCACCAGGGCTCGCTGGACGTGAACACCACGCGCGACGCCAGCGCCATCCGCATCGCCTTCGAACCGGCTTACTACCAGGTGCTGACCGGGCTCGACATTACGGTGCCGATCGGCATCGGCTACAACCTCGACGGCCGCTCGTCGACCGTCTTCAACTTCAACGGCGGCGCCGAACATGGCGGCGACCTCAGCATTGGCCTCAGCGGCGCCTACCAGCAGGACTGGAAGTTCGGCATCAGCTATGTGCGTTTCCTCGGCGGCTCGGGCACGTTCCTCAAGAACAACCCGGCCGCCGGCGCGCCCATGCTCAGCTACGCCCAGCCGCTCAAGGACCGCAACTACATCTCGTTCAATCTCAAACGCGCATTCTAAGAACAGGGAAACATCATGAACCACGCATCGAACCGCCGCGCACGCGCCTTGCCGCTGGCCATCGCCATCGCCTTCTCCGTCGCCGCCGTCGCCGACCAGGCGCGCGCCGCCACCGCCGAGGAGGCCGCCGCGCTCAAATCCACAATGACCCCGCTCGGCGCCGAAAAAGGCGCCAACAAGGAAGGCACCATCCCCGCCTGGGAAGGCGTCTACAACAAGGTCGCGCCGGGCTATAAGCCGGGCGACGCGCGCGCCGACCCGTTCGCGGCGGAAAAGCCGGTGCTCACCATCACCGGCAAGAACGTCGACCAGTACGCGGCCAAGCTGTCGGCCGGCACGGTCGCGCTGCTGAAAAAGTATCCGACCTACCGGCTCGACGTCTTTCCGACCCACCGCACCGGCGGCGCGCCGAACTGGGTGTATGACAACACGTTCAAGAACGCCACCAGCGCCAAGACCGTCGACGAGGGGTATGGCGTGGACGGCGCCTACGGCGGCATTCCATTCCCGATCCCCAAAACCGGCTACGAGGCGATCTGGAACCACCGCCTGGCCTGGGTCGGCGACACCAACATCTATGCCAGCCGCACCTGGATCGTGACCCCGGACGGCAAGCGCACGCTGGCCAACGAGGCCGAGCAGACCATCACCCGCCCCTACTACTTCAAGGAAGGCGCGCTCGACAAGACGGACGGCATCTACCAGTACGGCCGCCTGATCACGCGCGCGCCGGCCTCCAAGGCCGGTGAAGGCATCCTCGCGCACGATGGCCTGAACGCGGCCGCCCCGCGCGCTCTGTGGCAATACCTGGTCGGCCAGCGCCGCGTGCGGCGCGCGCCGTCGGTCGCCTACGACACGCCCGACGCGGTCGCCTCCGGCATCGGCTTCGTCGACGAGGCGTTCATGCTGTTCGGGCCGATCGACCACCACCAGCTCAAGCTGATCGGCAAGAAGGAAATGTACATCCCGTACAACAACAACCGGGCGGCCGCCGCCAAGATCGCCGACCTGGTCGGCCCGCAATTCCTCAACCCCGACCTGGTGCGCTGGGAACTGCACCGCGTGTGGGAGGTCGAGGCCACCGTCGCCCCCGGCAAGCGCCACGTGGTGGGCAAGCGCCGCTACTACCTCGACGAGGACACCTGGCAGATCATCCAGATCGACGGCTACGACGCCCAGGGCCAGATCTGGCGCGCCAACTATGCGCTCACCCTGCTGGCGCCGGACTTGCCGGCGCTGATCGCCAACGTCATGTGGGGCGTCTACAACGTGCAGACCGGCGCCTATCTGCTCAACGCCTCCGCCAACGAAACGCCGAACCAGTACAAGGCCATCCCGCGCCTGCCGCTGAGCTATTTCGGCCCCGAGGAACTGGCCAACCAGGGTGCGCGCTGAGGACATGATGACCACTTCGACACACGTGCTGGCGGCGCTGCTGCTGGCGGCGCTGGCGCCGGCCGCGGCGTTGGCGCAAGCGCCGGCGCCGGCAACCCCGCCCCCATCGTCCGGCCCGGCCGTGCCGGACGCGCTGACGCGGCCCGCCGTCATCGCGCCAAAAGCCGGCACGGCCGCCATGCTGGCCGTGGCGCGCGCCGGCAAGCGCCTGGTGGCGGTCGGCGAGCGCGGCATCGTGCTGCTGTCGGACGACCAGGGCGGCAGCTGGCGCCAGGTCGCCACGCCGGTGCAGGTGAGCCTGACGGCGGTGCGCTTCGCCAACGAGCGCGCCGGCTGGGCCGTGGGCCACCTCGGCGTGGTGCTGCACACGGCCGACGGCGGCCAGACGTGGCGCAAGCAGCTCGACGGCATCGAGGCCGCCGAGCTGGCGCTGCGCGCCGCCACCACCCCGCGCGAGAAAGCCGCCGCCGAGCACCTGCGCGCCGACGGCCCGGACAAGCCCTTCCTCGACCTGTATTTCCAGGACGCGAACACCGGCTTCATCCTCGGCGCCTACAACCTGCTGCTGCGCACCGCCGACGGCGGCAAGACCTGGACGCCGTGGCAGGGCCGCGTGCCCAATCCCAAGAGCTTGCACCTGTACGGCATGGGCGCGGCCGGCGGCGCGCTGTACCTGGTCGGCGAACAGGGCAGCCTGTTCCGCTCGCTCGACGGCGGCGACAGCTTCGAGGCCCTGGCCTCGCCCTACAAGGGCAGCTACTTCGGGCTGGTGACGGCGCGCGGCGGCGAGGTGGTCGTCTTCGGCCTGCGCGGCACGGCCTACTGGTCCGGCGACAAGGGCGATAGCTGGCGGCCGGTCGACACCGGCACGCAACAGACGCTAAGCGCCGGCATCGAACTGGGCGACGGCAGGCTGGCCCTGCTCAGCCAGGGCGGCGACGTGCTGCTCAGCGCCGACGGCGGCCGCAGCTTCGCCCGCCAAGCCAACCCACAGCCGTCGCCGGCCGCCGCGCTGGTCCAGGCCGACGACCGCCACCTGGTCGTCGCCGGCCTGCGCGGCCTCAAACGCCAGACGCTCACCGCCACCGATTGACATTCATGAATACTGACAACGACCTGCAGCAGCAACCGGTGATCCGCGCGCTGCGCGACTTCGACAAGCGCTCCGGCAACCTGGCCGAGCGCGCGCTGTTCAACCACCGTCCGCTGATAGTACTGCTGTGCCTGCTGATAACGGCGCTGCTGGGCTTCCAGGCGACCCGCCTCACGCTCAACGCCAGCTTTGAAAAGATGATCCCGACCACCCATCCCTACGTGGTCAACTATCTCGGGAACAAGGCCGACTTGAGCGGACTGGGCAACGCGCTGCGCATCGCCGTGGCCGTGCCCGAAGGCGACATCTTCACGCCGGCCTACCTGGCCACGCTGCAAAAGATGAACGACGAGATCTACCTGCTGCCCGGCGTCGACCGCCCGTTCATGAAGTCGCTATGGACCGCCAACACGCGCTGGACGGCCGTCACCGAGGACGGCCTCGACGGCGGCACCGTGGTGCCGGACGACTACAACGGCTCTGCCGCCAGCATCGACGTGCTGCGCGCCAACGTGGCGCGCTCGGGCGAGATCGGCCAGATCGTCGCCGCCGACTACCGTTCCAGCGTGCTGTTCGTGCCGCTGCTCGAGATCAATCCCGCCACCGGCAAGGCGCTCGATTACCACGCCTTCTCGCGGCAACTGGAAACCATCCGCGCCAAGTACCAGCAACAGGGGGTGGCGGTCCACATCACCGGTTTCACCAAGATCATGGGCGACCTGATCGACGGCCTGCGCCAGGTGCTGGTGTTCTTCGTGGTGGCGATCGGCATCGCCACGGCCGTGCTGTACTGGTACACGCGCTGCTGGCGCAGCACCATGCTGGTGATGCTGTGCTCGCTGGTGGCGGTGCTGTGGCAATTCGGCCTGCTGGCCACCCTCGGCTACGAGCTCGACCCGTATTCGGTGCTGGTGCCCTTCCTCGTGTTCGCCATCGGCATGAGCCACGGCGCGCAAAAGATGAACGGCATCATGCAGGACGTCGGCCGCGGCACGCACAAGGTGGTGGCCGCGCGCTACACGTTCCGCCGCCTGTTCGCCGCCGGCATGGCCGCGCTGCTGTGCGACGCGGTCGGCTTCATGGTGCTGACGATGATCCAGATTAAGGTCATCCAGGACCTGGCGGTGATCGCCAGCATCGGCGTGGCCGTGCTGATCTTCACCAACCTGGTGCTGCTGCCGATCCTGCTGTCGTACACCGGCGTGAGCGCGACGGCCGCCGAACGCAGCCTCAAAGCGGGCGCGCCCGGCATGCCCAAGCCGAGGCTGTGGGTGTTCCTCGACCGCTTCACACGCCGCCGCTGGGCGGGCGCGACGTTGATCGCCAGCGCCGTCCTGGCCGTGCTCGGCTTTGCCGTCAGCCTGCAGTTGCAGGTGGGCGACCTCGATCCCGGCGCGCCGGAATTGCGGGCCGACTCGCGCTACAACCGCGACAACGCCTTCATGGTCAGCAACTACGCCGCCAGCGCGGACTTGCTGGTGGTGATGATCAAGACCGCGCCCGACCAGTGCATCGAGTACGGCACGCTGGCCAAGGTCGACGCCCTGGCCTGGCAACTGGAACAATTGCCGGGCGTGGAGGCGACCAATTCGATGGCGCTGCTGAGCAAGCTGGCCGCCACCGGCTACAACGAGGGCAACTTCAAGTGGTACAACCTGACGCCGAACCAGAGCGCCCTGGGCGCGGTGCAGACGCGCGCCCCGCGCGAACTGTTCAACCAGAGCTGCTCGATGCTGTCGCTGTATGTTTACCTGAAGGACCACAAGGCGGCCACCTTGAGCGCCGTGGTCGGGCTGGTCGAGCAATACTCGGCCGCGCATGGCACGGCGGACGCCAAATTCCTGCTGGCGGCCGGCAGCGCCGGCATCGAGGCGGCCACCAACATCGTCGTCAAGAAGGCCATGCGCGAGATGCTGTTCTGGGTCTACGGCGCCGTCACGCTGCTGTGCTACGCGACCTTCCGCTCATGGCGCGCGGTGGTGGTGGCGGTGCTGCCGCTGGTGCTCACATCCATCCTGTGCGAGGTGCTGATGGTGTGGCTGGGCATGGGCGTGAAGGTGGCCACGTTGCCGGTCATCGCGCTCGGCGTGGGCATCGGCGTCGACTACGCGCTGTACGTGCTCAGCGTGGTGCTGGCCAGGATGCGCGGCGGCGCCAGCCTGTCGGACGCGTTCCACCACGCACTCGAATTCACCGGCCGGGTGGTGCTGCTGACGGGCGTGACGCTGGCGATCGCGGTGGCGACGTGGATCTTCTCGCCGATCAAGTTCCAGGCCGACATGGGCATCTTGCTGGCCTTTATGTTCCTGTGGAATATGGTGGGGGCCTTGGTGCTGCTGCCGGCGCTGGCGCACTTCCTGCTGCGGCCGACGGCCAAGCCGGCGGCGGGTACGGCGCCGGTGGCGCCGGCCGGGCGCGGGCACGGCGAGCCCGCGGAGCACGCCGGAACCGTCAAAGCGTAGGGCGCTATTGCTCGAAGATGGCGACGGCGCGCGTCCAGCCGGCCGAGGCGGCGCGGATCTTGTGCGGGAAACAGCTGATGGTAAAGCCGGTCGGCGGCAGCGCTTCGAGGTTGTGCAGCTTTTCAAGGTGGCAGTAGCCGATGTCGCGACCCGCCTTGTGCCCTTCCCAGATCAGGCTGACGTCGCCCGTCTCGGCGATCTTCTTGGCCGTGTAGCTGAACGGCGCGTCCCAGCTCCAGGCGTCGGTGCCGGTCAGGCGCACGCCGCGCTCGAGCAGGTACATGGTTGCCTCGTAGCCCATGCCGCAGCCGCTGTTGACGTAGTCCGGCTTGCCGTAGCGCTCGCCGGCGCGGGTGTTGACGACGACGATTTCGAACGGTTGCAGGGTGTGGCCGATGCGCTTGAGTTCGGCCTCGACCTCGGCCGCCGACACCACGTGGCCATCGGGCAGGTGGCGGAAATCGAGCTTGACGCCGGGCTGGAAGCACCACTCGAGCGGCACTTCGTCGATGGTGATCGAGCGCTCGGCCTCGCCGAGCTTGCGGTTCATGGTCGAGTGGAAATGGTATGGGGCGTCCAGGTGGGTGCCGCTATGGGTGGTCAGGCGCACCCATTCGGCGGCGGCCGCCTCGCCGTCCGGGAAGTCACTGGCCTTGGTGCCGGGCAGCATGTGCATGAACTCGCCCAGCGTGTCGGCGTGGGTTTGGTATTCGATCTTCGGCGCTAGCATGGGCGGGTCGGACAGCACCTCGTTTTCCAGGTAGATCGAGAGGTCGACAAAGCGGCGCGGCATATACTTCCTTTCAAGGTCAGAAGCCGCCATGCTAGGCGCGCGGCGCCGCGCTGTACAATCACTTCTGTCGATTTCTGCCATTGACGGCGTCGATAGGCGGGCCGGCAGGATTGGGCAGGCGATGCTGGCGGCGCTTGGCGGATTACGCGCTGCGCGCTAATCCGCCCCACCGCTTGCGCCGTTCTCCATTGCGCCGTCCATCCTTTTCACGGCTTGGTGCAGCACATCGCGCAGCCAGACCAGCCCCGGGTCCTGGGTGCGGTATTTGTGCCATTGCATGGACTGCGCCATGTGCTTGACCTTCAGCGGCATGTCCAGCAGCACCACGGGCAGGCCGCGCGCCACCTCTTTCGCCAGCCGCCGGTGCACCGTGGCGATGCGATCCGTTCCCACCACCAGGAACGGCGCGGCCAGGAAGCTGAACGTGGTCACCTCCACCCGCCGCTTGATGCCGGTGTTTTCCATGAACGTGTACTCGAAGGTGCGGTCCATGCCGGGCGGCTGCATCACCACGTGGCCGCCGGCCTGGTACTCGGCCAGCGAAATGGCGCCCTGGCGCGCGTAGCGGCTCTGGTCCCACACCACGGCGCAAAACTCTTCCGCAAACAAGGCTTCCGTCGGGTGCTCCGGCGAGCAGAATTCCTGTGGGATGACCAGCAGGTCGGCGTCGCCGTGCTCGAGCGTGCGCTGCGGCTGGCGCGTTTGCGGCAGCAGGTGGAAGCGCACGCTGCTCGACTGCTCGCGCGCCAGCACCAGCAGATGCGGCACCAGCACCGACATCGTGAAGTCCGACACGAAAATGCGGAACTCCCGGTCCGAACGGGCCGCGTCGAAATGCGGCGTGGCCGTGATGGTCGTATTCACCCGCACCAGCACGTCGCGCACGGCTTCCTGCAGGACTTCGGCGCGCGGCGTCAGTTCCATCTGCCGCCCCACCTGCACCAGCAAATCGTCGCCGAAGTACTCGCGCAGGCGCGCCAGGGAACTGCTCAGCGCCGATTGGCTCATGTGCAGCTGCTCGGCCGCGCGGCTGACGCTGCGCAGCGTGAACATGGCGTCGAGCGCCACCAGCAGGTTCAAATCCAGCTTGTTGAAGCGCATGCGGTCTCCTCTATTTTTATATGCATCGACAGCATCGATACATCGAATGCATACAATCAATTTTACACATACGCACGCCGTTGGCAAACTGATTGCACCACATAAAAATATAGATGGAGACAACGATGAATAACATCCTGGCAACAGCAGCCCGGCCTGCGGCTCTGCGTCTGTGCATGCTGACGGCAGCCACCCTGGCCGCCGTCCACGGCCACGCCGCCGAGCTTGAATTGTCCAATCCCGACTGGACGGTCCGCTTTGACAACACGCTGAAAATCAGTACCATGTACCGCGTGCACGACGCCGATCCGGCGCTGGCCGACACCACCCGGCTGCTGGTGCCGGGCGTGCCGGGTTCGGCCTTTCCACAGGCGCTCAACTTCAACGCCGGCGACGACAACTTCCGCAACAAGGGCCTGGTGTCCAAACGGGTCGACCTGCTGAGCGAATTCGACGCCGTCTACCGCAAGGATTTCGGCCTGCGCATCAGCGCGGCCGGCTGGTACGACCAGGCCTACGACGGCCGCACCGACGCCGCCGACACCCACAACGGCCAAACGCCGTACGACCGCATCCCCGAATCGACGCGCAAGCTGGCCGGCCGCAAGGCCGAGCTGCTGGACGCCTTCATCTTCGGCGGCTGGGAGCTCAGCCCGGGCCACAAGCTGAGCGCGCGCCTGGGCCAGCACGCGCTGGTCTACGGCGAAACGCTGTTCTTCGGCGACAACGGCATCGCCCGCGCCCAGGGACCGACCGACGTGATGAAGCTGCAGTCCTCGCCCAACGCCCAGTTCAAGGAAATCATCCGCCCGGTGCCGCAGGTGTCGGGCCAACTGCAACTGAGCCCGGACGTCACCGTCGGCGCCTACTACCAGTTCCGCTGGGAAGCGGACCGCATGGCGCCGGCCGGCAGCTATTTCAACACCTCCAACAATATCTGGGGCGGCTCGCCGCTGCCGGAGATCATCAGCGGCAACGTGCTGCTGCCCGGCGCCGACCAGAAGCCGTCGGACAACGGCCAGTTCGGCGCGCAACTGAAATGGCGCCTCGACGAGACCGATATCGGCTTCTACGCCGCGCGCTACCACGACAAGTCCGGCCAGTTCTACTCGCGCCTGAACGTGACGAGCGCCGCGCCGGGCAGCTGGTACTACATCTTCCCGGACGCCATCACCACCTGGGGCGCCAGCGCCACCCACGCGATCGGCAACACCAGCTTCGCGGTGGAGGCGTCGGTGCGCAATAACATGCCGCTGACCAACCAGAACGTGGTCTACCCGAACGTGCAGCCGCAGCCGGCGTACGCCACCGGCCGCACCGCCCACGTCAACCTGTCGTGGCTAAGCTCGCTGGGCCCGAACTGGCTGGCGCGCGAATCGTCGTTCATCGGCGAGCTGGCGTGGAACCGGGCACTGTCGCAGAACGATCCCAACCACACGCTCGACGGCCTGCGCACGCGCGACGCCACCGCGCTGCAAATGATTTACACGCCGACCTACCGCCAGGCGTTGCCGGGGCTGGACCTGAGCGTGCCGGTCGGCCTGCGCTACGCGCTGGACGGCTATTCGTCGGTCACCGGCCTCGGCTGGGGCGCCGAGCACAGCGGCACGGCCACCTTCGGCGTCGACGGCACCTACCAGGGCGTATGGCAATTTTCGCTCAGCTTCAACAAATACCTGGGCAAGGCCGAGCCGTTCGTCAATTACCGCCCGCTGCTGACCAATGGCGCCGCCGTCTATACCAGCGGCAACGCGCTGGCCGACCGCGACTACGTTTCGCTGTCGCTGCGCCGCACCTTCTAATAACCACTCCGGAGACCGTATGAAGCATTCGATATCGACCCTCGCCGCGCTCGCCGCGCTGGCCACCTGCACCCTCGCCTGCGCCGCCACGCCCGAGGAAGCGGCCAAACTGAAGACGGAGCTGACGCCGCTGGGCGGCGAAAAAGCCGGCAACAAGGACGGCAGCATTCCGGCCTGGACCGGCGGCCACACCACCCCGATCGCCGGCGACAAGGCCGGCGGCCGCCGCGGCGATCCGTTCAAGGACGAAAAGCCGCTATACGTCGTCAGCGGCAAGAACGCCGACCAGTACGCCGCCCTGCTCAGCGACGGCACCAAGGCCATGCTGAAAAAATATCCGGAGTACCGGCTCGACGTCTACCAGACCCACCGCACCGCCGCCGCGCCGCAGTGGGTGTACGACAACACGTTCAAGAACGCCACGCGCGCCAAGCTGGCGGCCGACGTCGTTAGCGGCGCCTTCGGCGGCATTCCCTTTCCGATCCCCAAGACCGGCGCCGAGGTGATGTGGAACCACGTGCTGCGCTGGCGCGGCACCTCGTGGCAGGTGCCGCTGAACCAGTACCAGCTGACCGCCGACGGCAAGGCCGTGCTGACCACCGCCGGCGTGGCCGACGAGCAAATGCCGTACTACTTCCCGGAAAGCTCGCTGGAGCAATTCTCGAAGACCAACGAGCAATGGCTGATCCGCCTGATCAATTCCGGCCCGCCGATCCGCGCCGGGGAAGCCATCGTCGGGCGCAACAGCATGGACGCGAGCAAGGACCAGGCATGGGTCTACCTGACCGGCCAGCGCCGCGTGCGCAAGCTGCCCAATCCGTGCTGCGACACGCCGACACCGTCGACCGCCGGCGTGATGAGCTTTGACGAGCTGTCCACCTGGACCGGACGCACCGACCGCTTCGACTGGAAAATCATCGGCAAGCAGGAGCTGCTGATTCCCTACAACGGCAACAAGCTGCTGCAACCGAAGACCGACGCCGAGTTGCTGGGCAAGGCCTACCTCAATCCCGACCATGTGCGCTGGGAGAAGCACCGCGTGTGGGTGGTCGAGGCCACCTTGCGCGCCGGCCAGCGCCACCAGGCGCCGAAGAGCCGCTACTACTGCGACGAGGACACCTGGAACTGCGTGCTGGGCGACCGCTGGGACGCCAACGGCCAGCTGTGGAAGACCTTGTGGTCGCAGACCTTCGTCGCGCCCGACCTGCCGGGCACCGTGATCGGCGCCTTCGGCTACACCGACCTGATCTCCGGCACGGCCTTCGTCGGCGACCTGTCGACGTCGAAGGCGGCGCAGTATCCGCTCAAGCCGCGCTACCAGGACAGCGTCTTCACGCCCGACGCGATGACCGGCGAAGGTGCGCGCTGATGTTATTGAGCTCGTTCATCCGCGCTTGGCCGGACCGGCCGCTCAAGGCCTTCGTGCGCGACAGCGTCAAGTTCGGCGCGCTGGCCCTGGGCGCGCTGCCCGCCGCCGTGCTGGCCGATGGCGCGCCGGCGGCGCCCGCGACCGTGGCGCCAACTTCGGCGACATCGGCGACATCGGCTGCTTCGGCTGCTTCGGCTTCATCGGCGGCGGCCACGTCGGGCGCCGGCGCTGCGGTCGGGGCCAAACCTTCCCTCGCCGGCCCGCTCGGCCCGATCGGCGCCGTCACGGCGGCTCGGCTGCGTCCGGCCGTCATGGCGCGCGACGCCGCCCGGTCGGTGCTGCTGGGCGCCGCCACGGCGGGCAAGCGCGTCGTCGCGGTCGGTGAGCGCGGCATCATCCTGCTCAGCGACGACGAGGGTAAAAGCTGGCGCCAGGCCACCGTTCCGGTCAGCGTCACGCTGACGGCGGTGCGCTTCGCCGACGCAAAAAACGGCGTCGCGGTCGGCCACGCCGGCGTCATCCTCGTGAGCGCCGACGGCGGCGCCAGCTGGCAAAGCGTGATGGACGGCGAGCGCATCGCCACCTTCGCGCTGGAGGCGGCGCGAGCCGGCACCAGCGCCGCCGCCATCCGCGACGCCGAACGCCTGGTGGCCGACGGCGCCGACAAGCCGTTGCTCGACGTCTGCCTGTTCGGCGACGGCCGCATGCTGGCCGTGGGCGCCTACGGATTGGCCTTCGCCAGCGCCGACGGCGGGCGCACCTGGTCGTCGTGGATGGACCGCATCGACAATCCCAAGGGCTTGCACCTGAACACCGTGCGCCGACGCGGCGACGCCATCCTGATCGGCGGTGAACGCGGGCTAGCGCTGCTGTCGACGGACAAGGGACGCACCTTCAAGCAGCTGCAGGTGCCCTATCAGGGCAGCTTCTTCAGCGCGGAGCTGGGCGCCGACGGCGCACTGCTGCTGGCCGGCCTGCGCGGCAACGTCTGGCGCTCCGCCGACGCCGGCGCCAGCTGGCGCCAGCTCGCCAGCCCGATGCCGGTGACGATCACGGCGTCGACGGCGCGGGCCGACGGCTCGCTGCTGTTCGCCAACCAGGCCGGCGTGCTGCTGACCACCGACCGGGACGCGCTGGTGCCGCTGGCCGGTGCCCCGCTGGCGCCGCTCAACGGCGTACTCGCCCTCGACGACGGCAAGCTGCTCGCGCTCGGCGCGCGTGGCGTG
Source organism: uncultured Duganella sp. (assembly GCA_963513825.1). Lineage (GTDB taxonomy): Bacteria > Pseudomonadota > Gammaproteobacteria > Burkholderiales > Burkholderiaceae_D > Rugamonas. The sequence continues at coordinate 88,166 of CAUPRW010000002.1, read as the reverse complement.
TCGGTCGTCGCCGTCGCCCGCGCGAACGGGAGCCACCCATGAACATGTCCGAGAACCTGAACCGGTTCGACCGCGCCTCCGGCTCGCCGATCGAACGGCTGCTGTTCAACCACCGCCTGCTGGTGATGCTGGCGTGCGCGCTGGTGACCATCCTGCTCGGCTGGCAAACCACCAAACTGAACATCAACGCCAGCTTCGAAAAAACCATCCCGACGCACCACCCGTACATCCAGAACTATCTGGCCCACCAGGCCGAGTTGACGGGCCTGGGCAACGCCGTGCGCATCGCCGTCGACAACCCGCGCGGCAGCATCTACGATGCCGCCTACCTCGAAACGCTGCGCAAGCTGAGCGAGGAAGTGTTCCTGCTGCCGGGCGTGGCGCGCACGCAAATGAAGTCCCTGTGGACGCCGGGCACGCGCTGGGTCGGCGTGACCGAGGACGGCCTCGAAGGCGGCCCGGTGATCCCGGACGGCTACGACGGCGGCGCCGCCAGCCTGGCGCAGCTGCGCGCCAACATCGCCCGCTCCGGCGAGATCGGCCAGCTGGTGGCGTTCAACGCCAGCTCCAGCGTGATCTACGTGCCGCTGCTGGTACGCGACGGCGACGGCAAGGCGCTCGACTACGGCGCCTTCGCCCAGCGCCTCGAAGCGCTGCGCGCCAAGTACGAACAACAGGGCGTGCGCCTGCACATCACCGGCTTCGCCAAACTGGTGGGCGACTTGATCGATGGCGTGCGCGCGGTGCTGGTGTTCTTCGCCATCGCGGTGGCCATCGCCACGGCCATGGTCTACTGGTACACCCGCTGCGCGCGCTCGACGGCGCTGGTGGTGCTGGCCTCGCTGGTGGCCGTGCTGTGGCAACTCGGCACGCTGCCCATGCTCGGCTACGCGCTCGATCCGTATTCGATCCTGGTGCCGTTCCTGGTGTTCGCCATCGGCATGAGCCACGGCGCCCAGAAGATGAACGGCATCATGCAGGACATCGGCCGCGGCATGCACAAGCTGGTGGCGGCGCGCTACACCTTCCGCCGCCTGTTCCTGGCCGGCCTGACGGCGCTGCTGGCCGACGCCGTCGGCTTCGCGGTGCTCTCGTTCATCGATATCGACGTTATCCGCGAGCTGGCGGTGGCCGCCTCGCTGGGCGTGGGCATGCTGATCATCACCAACCTGATCCTGCTACCCATCCTGCTCAGCTACACCGGCGTGAGCGCCACGGCCGCCGCGCGCAGCCTGCGCACCGAGGCGGCCGACGCCGACGGCCAGGCGCGCCACCGCCTGTGGGCCTTCCTCGACCGCTTCACGGGCCGCCGCTGGGCGCTCGGCGCGATCGCCGTGGCGCTGCTGCTGGCCGCCGGCGGCTACGCGCTCAGCACCCGGCTCAAGATCGGCGACCTCGATCCGGGCGCGCCGGAACTGCGCGCCGACAGCCGCTACAACCGCGACGTGGCCGCCCTGTCGGCCGCCTACGGCGCCTCGAGCGACGTGCTGGCCGTGATGGTCAAGACCCCGGACGGCCAGTGTGCGCAGTACGACACCCTCAACAAGATCGACGCGCTGGAATGGCAGCTGCGCCAGATCGATGGCGTCGACAGCACCAACAGCCTGGCGCTGCTGAACCGCCGCGTGCTGGCGGGCCTCAACGAGGGCAATCCGAAGTGGTACGAGTTCCTGCCCAACCAGGACATGCTCAACACCGTCACCGCCGGCGCCCCGCGCGGCCTGTACAACGACAGCTGCGGCCTGCTGACCGTCTACGCCTACCTGCGCGACCACAAGGCCGACACGCTGGCCCGCGTGGTGGCCCACGTCGAAGCCTTCGCCGCCGCCAACGACAGCAAGGACGTGCGATTCCTGCTGGCCGCCGGTTCGGCCGGCATCGAGGCGGCCACCAACATCGTCGTGCACGAGGCGTGGCGGCGCATGCTGTTCATGGTGTACGCGGCGGTCGTGGTGCTGTGCTTTATCACCTTCCGCTCGTGGCGCGCGGTGCTCGTCGCCGTGCTGCCGCTGATGCTCACCTCCGTGCTGGCCGAGGCGCTGATGGTGGTGTTCGGCATGGGCGTCAAGGTCGCCACCTTGCCGGTGATCGCGCTCGGCGTCGGCATCGGCGTCGACTACGCGCTCTACATCCTGAGCATCACGCTGGCCCAGCTGCGCCAGGGCGCCAGCCTGTCGAGCGCCTACTACCGCGCCCTGCTCTTCACCGGCAAGGTGGTCATGCTGACCGGCGTCACGCTGGCCATCGGCGTGATCACCTGGGTCGCCAGCCCGATCAAGTTCCAGGCCGATATGGGCCTGCTGCTGGGCTTCATGTTCCTGTGGAACATGCTCGGCGCGCTGATCCTGGTGCCGGCGCTGTCGCACTTCCTGCTCAAGCCGGCCGCCACGCCGGCGGGCCAACCGATTTTATCGTAAGGAGTATCCATGTTCCGCTATTTCCCCACCAATTATGTCTGGGACCTTTCCATCAACCTCGCCATCGAGATGGGCGCAAAAATGGGCGAGATCGAGGAGATGTGCGCGCCGCTGCGCGAAGCGGCCGGCCAGCCCGACGCCGCCGGCTCGCAAGCGTTCCGCGCCACCTGGGTGCGCATGGCCGACAAGCTGTGCGAACTGGCCGCCGACGACGAGGCGCGCGGGCGCCTGATCTCGGCCGGCGACAAATACGGCCGCGCCGCCAGCTACTACCTGACCGCCGAACGGCTGCAGGCGCACGGTTCGCCAGGCCGCATGGCCCTGTACCAACGCTTCCTCGACGTCTTCGCCAACAGTACCGCGCTGTCCGGCGAAAACTGCGAGCGGGTCGAAATCCCCTACGGCGACAGCCACCTGTCGGCGCTGTACGTGCGCGCCGAAGGCGTCGACGGCCGCGCGCCGGTGCTGGTGCAGTTGAACGGCCTCGATTCGACCAAGGAGATGAAATACCGCGTCGGCCTGCCACGCTGGCTGGCGCAGCGCGGCGTGTCGTCGCTGGTGGTGGACCAACCCGGCACCGGCGAGGCGCTGCGCCTGCATAACCTGACCGCCGTCTACAACAGCGAGGTGTGGGCCGGCAAGGTGGTCGACTGGCTCGAGACGCGCGACGACATCGATCCCGCCCGCATCGGCTGCGAAGGCGTGTCCCTGGGCGGTTACTACTGCCCGCGCGCGGTCGCCTTCGAGCCGCGCTTCGCCTGCGGCGTGGTGTGGGGCGCCAACCATGACTGGCGCGACGTGCAGAAGAAGCGCTTGCAAAAGGAAGGCAGCTTCCCGGTGCCGCACTACTGGGAGCACGTGCAATGGGTGTGGGGCGCCAAGGATATCGAGGACTTCATGCGCATCGCCGAAAACGTCCACCTCGACGGTGTGGTCGAGCGCATCAAGGTGCCCTTCCTCGTCACCCACGGCAGCAAGGATAGCCAGATCCCGCTGCATTGGGCCGAGCGCACCTACGAACAACTGGTCAACAGCCCCAAACGGGAACTGAAGATCTTCACCGAACGCGAAGGCGGCGTCCAGCACTCCAGCTTTGACAACTCCGCCAACGCCGGCGCCTACATCGCCGACTGGGTCGCGGAAACCCTCGGCGGGCGCGTCTCCCTCTAAACCAACAAGGAAGCAACCATGAATATCATCGGACCAGACGCACTCGTATTCGGCGTCGACGACGTCGCCGCCTGCAGCCAGTACCTGACCGACTACGGCCTCATGCCGGTGGGCGTGAGCGCCGCCGGCGGCCGTTTCGAGGCGCTCGACGGCACCGCCATCGTCATCGCCCGCCAGGACGACCCCGCGCTGCCAGCGCCGCTGCCGACCAAAACCATGCTGCGCAAGACCGTCTACGGCGTGGCCGACGCGGCCACGCTCGACGCCATCGCGGCGGAACTGGGCAAGGACCGCGAGGTGCGCCGCCTGCCCGACGGCTCGCTTGAAGCGAGCGACGACCTCGGCTTCGTGCTCGGCTTCCAGGTCACCGTGCGGCGCCCGTTCGAACTGGCCGCCGAGACGGTCAACGCCCCCGGCGCGGCGGCACAGCGCGCGCCCAACGTGGTGGCGGTCGACGAGCAGGCGGTGATCCAGCCACGCACGCTGTCGCACGTGGTCTACTTCGTGCCGGACATCGCCAAGTCGGAAGCCTTCTATGTCAATCGCCTCGGCTTTCGCTGCACCGACCGGCTTGGCGGCGCCGGGCCGTTCCTGCAGCCGGCAGGCACCCTGGACCACCACACGCTGTTCCTGATCCAGACGCCGCCGTTCATGCAGGGCGTCGAGCACTTCACCTTCCACCTGGGCGGGCCGACCGAGTTGATGCTGGCCGGGACGCGCTTCGTCAAACAGGGCTACCAGTCGTTCTGGGGGCCGGGCCGCCACAAGATGGGATCGAACTGGTTCTGGTACTTCAACAGCCCGCTCGGCTGCCACGTCGAATACGACGCCGACATGGACCTGCACGACACCAACTGGACGGCGCGCGACGTGCCGATGAGCGCCGACGCCTCGCAGCTGTTCCTGTTCCAGCAGCGCGACAAGTGGGCGCCGGCCGGTGGTCCGCCACCGGGCGCGCCGGGCGGCCCTCCGCCCGGCAAACCGACGGCCAAACCTGCGGAAAACGTCGGCTAGGAGGCGATATGCGCGCGCCGGACATCCTGCTATGCCACCTCGAGGAGCTGCCCGACGGCCAGGCGCGCGGCTTCGACCCGCTCGCCAGTGGCCAGGACAGCGTGCTGGTGGTGCGCCAGGGCGATCGCCTGCACGGCTATCGCGACCTGTGCCCGCACTACGGCGACACGCCGATGGCCTGGCGCCGCCACGCCTACCTGAACGCGGACGGCACCCACATCGTCTGCGCCGCGCACGGCGCGCTGTTCGAGATCGACGGCGGGGCCTGCGTGCGCGGCCCCTGCCTCGGGCAGGCGCTCACGCCGGTAACGCTGGCGGTCAACGCCGCCGGCGAAGTACATTTGATGGGTGAGGTGCGGGACGACGCGATTCCATCACCATCCACCGAAAACAATACTAATTAATTAACGGAGACTCACATGACATCACCAGCAAACAAGATCCTGATCATCGGCGGCGGCTTTTCCGGCATGTCGGCGGCCATCCAGCTGCGCAAGCTGGGCGTGGACGTCGAGGTGGCCGAGATCGATCCGGGCTGGCGCTCCTACGGCGCCGGCATCAGCCTCGGTGGCGCCACGCTGCGCGCCTTCAAGACGCTGGGCATCCTCGAGCAGTTCCTCGAACACGGCTCGGCCGCCGACGGCGCCGACCTGAAGCTGCCGCATGGCCAGCACCTGGCGACCTTGCCGACGCCGCGCCTGGCCGGTGACGACGTCCCCGGCGGCGGCGCCATCATGCGCCCGGTGCTGGCCAGGATACTGGCCGACGCCACCATCGCCAGCGGCGCCAAGGTGCGCCTGGGCTGCACCTTCACCAGCCTGCGCCAGCACGCCGACGGCGTCGAAGTGGGCTTCACCGACGGCACCGTCGGCAATTACGACCTGGTCATCGGCGCCGACGGCCTGTACTCCAAGGTGCGCGAGACGATCATGCCCGAGGCGCCCAAGCCGCGCTACAGCGGCCAATGCGTGTGGCGCGCGGTGCTGCCACGCCCGCCCGAGGTCGAGCGGGCCACGATGTGGCTCGGGCCTAAGATCAAGACCGGCGTCAACCCCGTCTCGCGCGATTTGATGTACCTGTTCGTCACCGAGGACCGCGCCGACAACGTGCAGATCGAGCCATCGAGATTCCGCGACATGCTGGCCGACCTGCTGGCGCCGTTTTCCGCGCCGTTGATGCAGCAGTGCCGCGAGCAGGTCAAGAACATGGGCGCCGACGCGCAAATCGTCTACCGTCCGCTGGAGTCCCTGCTCATTCCGCAGCCATGGCATCGCGCCCGCGTGGTGCTGATCGGCGACACCGTGCACGCGACCACGCCGCACATGGCATCGGGCGCCTGCATCGGCATCGAGGACGCCATCGTGCTGGCCGATGAACTGGACGGCGCGGCCACCATCGAGGAGGCGCTCGCCGGCTTCGAGGCGCGGCGCTGGGAACGTTGCCGCATGGTGGTGGAAAACTCGGGCCGCCTCGGCGAGATCGAAATCACCGGCGGCGACAAGGCCGAACATTCGCGCATCATGCACGACACCCACATGGCCCTCGCGGCGCCGATCTGAGCCCCGGGAGCCCGCCATGAACAACTTCAATGAGCGCGCCGAGCGCTGGCCCGGCCGCCTGGCGCTGGTGGTGGCGCACTGCGCCGGCATGGTCGACCTGGTGGCGCTGCCGGTATGGGTCGGCGCGCTGATCGCCGGATACGGCCTCGATCCGCAACGGGCCGGCGCGCTGGCCACGCTGTTCCTGCTGGGCGCCGTCGCCAGCAGCCTGGTTTGCGCACCGCGCTTTCACCGGGTGCGCAGCGGCGCGGTCGCCGTCGGCGGCTTCACGCTGGCCGCCGCCGCCTTCGCCGGTGTTTCCGTCACCACCGACTACACGTTCATGGCGCTGCTGCACGCGCTGGCCGGCGCGGCGGCCGGCGCGGCGCTGAGCATGACCCACGGGACCATCGGCCGCTGCCGCAACCCGCACCGCATGTTCGCGCTGGCAGGCCTCGGGCTGGGCGTGTTCGCCATCGTCTTCCTCGGCTCGATGCCGAATCTGATCGCCACCCTCGGCGGTCCGGTGCTGTTCCAGGTCTTCGCCGGGGTGATGCTGCTGGCGGCGCTGGTGTCGGCACTGGCGTTTCCATCGGCCGTCGTCGATACCACGGTCAAGACCGGCGCCAAGGCGGCCGTCGCACCGATCGCGCCGGCGGTCTGGTTCGCGGCCTTCGGCATCGGTTGCATGGGGCTGGTGCAGGCGATGATGTTCAGCTTTTTGGAGCGCATCGGCGCCGACCGCGGTTTCGCGCCGGGCGCCGTCACCGGCGTGTTGATCGCGCTAGGCTTCGTCAACCTGTTCCCGGCGCCGCTCGCGGCGCTGCTGGAGCGGCGCTGGCCGGCGCGCCTGGTGGTGCTGGCCGGCCCGGTGCTGCAGGCGGCACTGGCGCTGACCATCGCCGCCAGCAGCAGTTACGCCGCCTATGCCGGCGCCGGCGCCGTGTTCGCGGCGGTGATGATCTTCACCCACACCTTCGCCTTCGGCCTGGTGGCCCAACTCGACGCCGGCGGCCGCGCCCTGTCGGCCACGCCGGCCATGTTGATGGTGGGCGCCGCCATCGGCCCCGTGTTGGGCGGCACGCTGGTCAAAAGCGCCGGCTACGGCATGCTCGGCGGCGCCGCCGTGCTGATCGCCTGCGTGGCCGTCTTCTGTTTCGCCCAGGCCGGCCGCCAACGCGTGGCCGTGCCGACCTGACCAGACTTGATTTTACGATTGGAGCTCCAAGATGTCCCTGCCCCCGATACACCGCGTCGTCACCGGCCATGACGCCGCCGGAAAAGCCATCGTCATCAGCGACGGCGCCCTGCCCACCGTGGTCGAACTGGCCGCCATTCCCGGCACCGTGTTCCACGAGGTGTGGAGCACCGTCGTCAGCCCGGCGCCGGCCGACAACGGCGCCGATCCGACGCTCGGCGCGCTGGTGCTGCCGCCGCCGGCCAACGGCACGCGCATGCGCTTTGTCGACATTCCGCCCGATACCGACGACTTCCTCGCCCACGGCGCGGCGCGCATGCACGACGCCTTCACCCAGGCCGGCGACGCCGCCGCCTCGACCGTCGCCGCCGATTCGCCGCATCCGCTGATGCACCGCACCGAGTCGGTCGACTACGGCGTGGTCATCGACGGCGAGATGACGCTGGTGCTCGACGACTCCGAGGTGCTGCTCAAGCCCGGCAGCGTGGTGATCCAGCGCGGCACCAACCACGCCTGGGCCAACCGCTCGGGCCGGACCTGCCGCATGCTGTTCGTGTTGATCGACGCCGCCTATGATCCGGCCATCGCCGCCGCGCTGGCGCGGCGCTGAGCCAAGTCCCCTCTCCTGGAACCACCATGAAATTCGCCACTTTGCAAGACCACACCATCGACGGACGCCTGCTGATCGTCTCGCGCGACCTGACCTGCTGCGTCCAAGCCGGTGACCTCGCGCCGACGCTATTGCACGCGCTGCAGCACTGGGCCGAAGTCGAAGAACCATTGCGCCAGCGGTATGAGGCGCTCAACGCCGGCCTGCTGGAAAGCCAACCGTTCGATCCGCGCCGCTGCGCCGCGCCGCTGCCGCGCAGCCCGCAGTGGTGCGACGGCTCGGCCTTCCTCAACCACGCCAACCTGATGGAAAAGGCGTTTGGCACCGCGCCGATCCCGGACCTGGAGACGATACCGTTGATGTACCAGGGCGCCAGCGACGACTTCCTCGGCCCGCACGACGACGTGCCGATGCCGAGCGAATCGGACGGCATCGACTTCGAGGGCGAATTCGGCGTCATCGTCGACGCCGTGGCGTTGGGCAGCGGCACCGAGCAGGCGCTGGCCGCCGTGCGGCTGGTGGTGCAGCTCAACGACTGGAGCTTGCGGGCCATGGGCCCGCGCGAAATGCGCACCGGCTTCGGCTTCCTGCAGGCCAAGCCGTCAACCAGCTTCGCGCCGGTGGCCGTCACCCCGGACGAATTGGGCAACGCCTGGTCGGAAGGCCGCGTGCACCTGCAACTGGAGGTGGCCTGGAACGACGCGCCGTTCGGACGGCCCCACGGCGGCGAGATGGGCTTCGGCTTCGGCGACCTGATCGCCCACGCCGCGCGCACGCGCCGGCTCAGGGCCGGCACCATCATCGGCACCGGCACCGTCTCCAACGTCAGCAGGGAGGCCGGTTCCGCCTGCATCGCCGAACGGCGCGTGATCGAAATGATCGACCAGGGCGAAGCGCGCACCGGCTTCATGCGCTTTGGCGACCGGGTACGCATGGAGGCGCGCTGGCCGGGAGCCGGCGCAGGGCCGTTCGGCATCATCGAACAAACCGTGGTGCGGGCGGAGCGGCCGGCATGAGCGGTGCCGCGCCAAACCACACGGTGGTCACGGGCGCCAACGGCTTTGTCGGTCGCGCCCTCGTGGCGCGCCTGCGCGACGATCCAAGGCGGCGCCTGACCTTGATCGACCAGCGCTTCGACGAACCGTCCACCGATGACCGCATCCGCCAGGTGTGCGGTTCGTTCGGCGACGCCGCCGTTCTGGACCTAGTCCTCGAACAGCCGGCGGACAGCGTCTTCCACCTGGCCAGCGTGCCGGGCTCCAAGGCGGAGCGCGAACCGGCGCTTGGCTACGAAGTCAACCTGCTGGCGACGCTGGCCTTGGCCAACCGCCTGGCCGGACAAGGCCGGAGGGACGGCCGTGTGGCACGCGTGGTGTTCGCCAGCTCGGTCGCCGTCTATGGCCAGCTCGGCACCGACCCGGTGCGCGAAGAGCAGCCGGCCCACCCCGCGATCACCTACGGCGCCCACAAGCTGATGGCCGAAGTCGCGCTGGCCGACTTGAGCCGGCGCGGGGAGCTCGACGCGGTCAGCCTGCGCCTGCCGGGCATCGTCGCCCGCCCGGCCAGCGAATCGGGCCACGGCTCGGCCTTCATGAGCCTCGTGATGCACCGCCTCGCCACCGGCCAGCCGTATGTGTGCCCGGTGCCGGCCGATGCCACCGCGTGGTGGATGTCGCTGCCGTGCTGCGTCGACAACCTGCTGCACGCGGCGGCCATGTCGACCGCCGGCGCGCCGGCATCGCGCACGTGGCAGCTGCCGGTGCTTCACCTGAGCATGGACGAGGTGCTGGCGGCGCTCGCGCGGCGTTACGGGGCGCCAAGCCGCGCCTTGTGCACGCACGTGGAGGACGAAGTGATCACAAGGTTGTTCGGACGTTTCCCGCCCCTGGGGACGCCGGCGGCGCTGGCCGCCGGATTCCGGCACGACGGCGATGCCGACCGCCTCGTCGCGGCGTCGCTCTAGCCCTCCGCCATGGAAGCGCGCGCCAGAATCACCGCCCCCGATCCGGCCATCATCGAGCAGCGCTGGCTGGTGTTCCTGCGCGTGGTCGCCGTCGGCAGTTTGAGCAAGGCGGCCGCCGCGCTCGATATGCCGCAGTCGATGGTCAGCCGCCATATCGCCCAACTGGAGCAGCAATGCGGCGAGCGGCTGTTCCGGCGCACCGGGCGCGGCGTGGTGCTCACCGAGGTGGGCGAACAGCTGCTGCCGCGCATCGGCGAGCTGGCCGCCGGGGCGGAGCGCTTGGCGGACGATATCCGCAGCGTGCGCGGTCAGCCGGTCGGGGAAGTCATGGTCGGTTTGTTGCCGTCGGCCGTCGGGCGGCTCGCGGGGCCATTGTTCGCGGCGGTGCGCGCGCAGATGCCGGGGGTGCGCTTGCATTTGTCCGAGGGGGCGAGCGCGCAGTTGGACGAACATTTGCGCGAAGGACGGCTCGACATGGCGGTGGTGCTGCGCGAGGATGACGACCGCGCCAGTGACGAGGATTTGCTGGCGAAGCTGGCATTGCATGTCGTCGGCGCGGCCGGCGATCCCCTGCTGGGGCACGGGGAGCTATCGTTCGCCGCGCTGGCCGGCCTGCCGCTGGTCGTGCCCGGCCGCCCCCACCTGCTGCGCGCGCGCCTCGACCGGCTGGGCGCCGAACACGCGTTGGCGCTCAACGTGGCGGTGGAAGTCGATTCGGTACGGTTGCAGTACGAAGTGGCGGCCGTTGGTGGCGGTTATGCGATCGCCGCCGCACCGCCCGCAGGATTCGATCCGCGCTTGGCGGCGGCGCGCATTGTATCGCCGGAACTGGAGCGGTACGTGGTGCTGGCGGTATCGCCACGGCGCCCCCATACGCGCGCCTCGCGAGAAGTTAAGCGACTGATCTGCGCTCTCGCATCCTATTCGTAGGGCGGATTAGCGCGCAGCGCGTAATCCGCCGCACCCGATATCGATAGTACGCATAACTGCTTTCCGCCGGCGGCGGTTCCTCGCCTGACTGGCGCCTCGTATAGTCAAGGCATCCAAACCACGGGGCCTGCGCCATGTCCGAACCGACCGATACCACCCTTCCTCCCACCCTGTTCCTGTCCGACGACGACGTCGCGTCGCTGGCCGATTGGGCCGCCGCAGTCGCCGCGCTGGCCGATGCCTATGCCCGGCCGGTATCGGACGCCATGGTGCCGCCGCGCTCCATGGCGCGCGGCGACGGCCACTGGCTGCGCAGCCTGACCGCCGTCTCGCCGTCCGGTGGCCACCTTGGCTGCAAGTTGATCGCCGCCTCGACCCGCGCCCGCCGCGCCAGCTACCTGATCGCGCTGTTCGACCAGCAGAGCACCGCGCTGGCCGCGCTCATCGACGGCAACCGCGTGACCGGCCTGCGCACCGCCGCCACGGCCACCCTGGCGGTCGACCTGCTGGCGCCCCTGCGGCCGCTGCGGGTGGCGGTGATCGGCTCCGGCTTCGAGGCGCGCGGCGCGCTCGACTGCCTGCGCACGGTGCGCGCGGTGCGATCGGTGCGCGTCTACAGCCCGACGCCGGCGAGCCGCGAGCGCTTCGCCGACAGCTTCCGCCCGGACCTGGACATCAAAGCCGTCGACAGCGCCGAGGAGGCCGTGCGCGAGGTCGACGTCGTGCTCTGCGCGGCCCGCAGCCGCGACGAGTCCCCCGTGCTGCGCGGCGCCTGGCTGCCGCCCGGCTGCACGGTCGTCTCGCTCGGCTCGACCTTGCCGGAACAGCGCGAGGTCGACGAGGAAACGCTGGCGCGCGCCGCCTGCATCGTCGCCGACATGCCCGACGAAGTCGAACACGACACCGGCGACGCCATCGCCGCCACCCGCGCCGGCGTGCACCTGCCGGACAAGCTGGTGTCGCTGGCCGCGCTGGCCGCCGGCACCGTCACGCCGCGCCGCAACGAACGCGACATCGTCGTCTACAAATCGGTCGGCTCGGCGCTGCAGGACGTCGTCATCGCAGAGATGCTGCTGGCGCTGGCCCGGGAGCGCGACATCGGCACGCCGCTGGCCGCCAGCATCGTGCCCGTCTCGAAGTAATCAATCCATCCCAATCAACGCACCACCTAAAGGAGCCATCATGGCCGGTTACACCAAAAAAGAAGCCCGCGACTGGGCGCGCGAACGCCTGCAAGGCGTGGCCAACGTCATCATCCCGACGATGACGTCCGATTTCAAACACCTCAACGAAGCGGCCGTGCGCCACGACGTCGACACCACCATCGGCCACGGCTTCGTCGGCACCCTGACCTGCTCGGAAGTGGCCATCACGCTCGACGAATACGAACAGTTCGTGCGGATCGCGGTCGACCAGGCGGCAGGTCGCATCTTCATCGTCCACCACGCCGTATTCAACACGCTGGAGGACAACATCGAGGCGCTCAAGGTGGCCGAGGCGGCCGGCGCCGAACTGGTGCTGCTCGGCTATCCGCCGTACTTCTATCCCAAGTCGATGGAGGACGTCTACGCCTACACCAAGGCCCTGTGCGATGCCACCAACCTGGCCGTGATGCTGTTCCCGATTCCGACCTGGGGCTTCGGCCGGCTCGATCCGTCGGACATGTCGCTGCCACTGCTGCGCCGCCTGATCGACGACTGCCCCAACGTGGCGGCCATCAAGGCCGAAGGCGGCGCGCCGCACATCATGGCGGCTATCGAGGTGCACCGCGCCTTCCACAAGGAGGTGGTGATCTCGTCGCCGATGGAACACGAATACGTGCCGCTGGCGCAGCTGATCCCGATCCCCTTCTGTGGCACCAACTACTCCGCGTTCTACGGCCCGGTTCTGCCCAAGGTCTACAAGCTGATCCAGGAAGGCCGTGTCGACGAGGCGACCGCGATCTTCTACCAGCTCGATGCCGCGCGCAAGGCCTTCGGCAGCGTGCCGCAGGCCGGCAATGGCCTCATCAACCGCATGATGTGGAAGTACGAAGGCTGGCTGCAAGGCTACAACGGCGGCCCGCTGCGCCATCCGACGGCGCGCGTGTACTCGCGCGACATGGTGGCCCTGCGCCGCGGCCAGGAAGCCTCCGGACTGAACCCCACACTTGATGCCGACGACGCCTTCTTCGTCGGCCGCAATCCACGCTAAAGGATAAGCGATGAAACACCTGCTCAAAGATCCCACCCTGTGGCGCGAGGCCGCATATGTCGGCGGCCAATGGCTGGCCAACACGCCCCACGGCGGCTACGCGCTGCGCAATCCCGCCAACGGCGACGTGCTGGTTGAACTGCCGCGCTGCCAGCAGGCCGAGGCCCGCCACGCCATCGAGGTGGCGCACCAGGCCTTCCTGGCCTGGCGCAAGACCACAGCCAAACACCGCGCCGAGGTGCTGCACCGCTGGTATGAACTGGTGCGCGCCAACCGCGACGACCTGGCCCTGCTGATCACGCTCGAGGAAGGCAAGCCGCTGGCCGAGGCGCGCGGCGAGATCGATTACGCCGCGTCGTTTTTGCAGTGGTTTTCCGAGGAGGCCAAGCGGGTGCGCGGCGACGTGATACCGGCGCCGAAGGACAGCCAGCGCATCGTCGTGCTCAAGCAGCCGATCGGCGTGTGCGCGGCCATCACGCCGTGGAACTTCCCGGCGGCGATGATCACGCGCAAGGCCGGACCCGCATTGGCGGCCGGTTGCGCGATGGTGGTCAAGCCGGCCAGCCAGACGCCGATGACGGCGCTGGCGCTGGCCGAGCTGGCGCTGCGCGCCGGCGTGCCGCCGGGCCTGTTCAGCGTGTTGACCGGCAACGACACGCGCCTGCTTGGCGCCGAGCTGACCAGCCATCCGCTGGTGCGCAAGATCACCTTCACCGGCTCGACCGAGGTCGGCCGCGTGCTGTTGCAACAGGCCGCCGCCACCATCAAAAAGTGCTCGATGGAGCTCGGCGGCAACGCGCCGGTGCTGGTGTTCGACGACGCCGACCTCGACACGGCGGTCGAAGGCGTGCTCGCCTCGAAGTTCCGCAACACCGGCCAGGCGTGCATCAGCGCCAACCGCATCTTCGTGCAGGACGGCATCTATGACGCCTTCGCCGCCAGGCTGAGCGCGCGCGTGGCCGAACTCAAAGTCGGCAACGGCCTCGACGACGGCGTCCAGCAAGGGCCGCTGATCGACGCCGGCGCCGTGGCCAAGGTCGAGGAACACATCGCCGACGCGCTGGCCGGCGGCGCGCGCATCGCCCTCGGCGGCAAGCGCCACGCGCTCGGTGGCTGCTTCTTCGAGCCGACGGTGCTAATCGACGTCACGCCGTCGATGAAGATCGCCCAAGAGGAAACCTTCGGCCCGGTGGCGCCGCTGTTCCGCTTCCACGCCGAGGCCGAAGCGCTGGAACTGGCCAACGCCACCGAATACGGCCTGGCCGCCTACCTGTACAGCAAGGACGCGGCGCGCATCTGGCGCGTCGGCGCGGCGATCGAATCGGGCATGGTCGGCATCAACTGCGGCTTGATCTCGAACGAGGTGGCGCCGTTCGGCGGCGTCAAGCAAAGCGGCCTCGGTCGCGAAGGGTCGCAGTATGGCATCGAGGAATTCCTCGAAATCAAATACCTGTGCTGGGACGGGCTGGAAGCGGTCTGATACAACCTAATTGGTGGAAAGGGACGGATATGATCAAAATGATGGCGGCCATTTGCCGGCGCCCCGGCATGACCCACGCGGAGTACATCGCCTACGTGCAGTACGTGCACGCGGCGATCAGCAATGAAAACCCGCTGGCGCTGCGCGCGTATGTGCAAAACCACGTGTTCGACTCGGCCTTCGGCAGCGCGGCGGAGGCGGCCCACACGATGACGGTGGCGCGCGATTCGGTCACGGAACTGTATTGGGACAACGCCGCCGATCTGCAGGCGACGTTTTCGCATGAACATGTGCGGACCAGGGTCGGGCCCGACGGCCGCAATTTCAGCGACACCAGCGTGGCGCTCGGTTTGGTGGCGGCGGAGGTCGAGCAAGCCGTCGCGCGGCCCGGCGGCGGCTGCGGCGCCAAGGTGCTGCACTATCTGCGCGCGGCGCCAGGGCTGGAGCTGACGGAGTTCTTCGCGCGCTGGGAGGCGGCGCACGCGCGGGTGCTGGCGACGTCGGCGGAGGCGGCGTCGGCGCTGCGCCGGTGCGTGCACAACCGGCAGCTGCCGCAGTTTAATCCGATGCTGGCTTACTTCGGCGGCAAGGATGCGCCGATTTACGAGGGGGTTGGTAGTCTGTGGTTCGGCAACGCGGCGGCGGTGGGGGCGTTCCGCGCTTATGAGCGTGCGCTGCTGGAGATTAACGCCGATCCGGCCGCCGCGTTCTATCGGCCGGACCAGTCATTTTTCCTGTACACGCACGAAGTGGAAATCTACCAGCGCCGCTGAGCGGCGCCGACAAGCCCGTAGGGCGGATTAGCGCAACGCGCGTAATCCGCCATGAGCCGCCGACGGAGCCTGGCGGATTACGCTGCGCTAATCCGCCCAACATATCAGCGATCGAGCTTGTAGAAATGCAGCACCGTCGTTTGCGAGTAATCGCGGCCCGGGTCGACGCGGGTGGTCGGGAAGGCCGACTGGTTCGGACTATCCGGATACCCCTGCGCCTCGAAGCTGATCGACTGGTACTTGGTCAGCTTCTGGCCGCCCTTGCCGACGACCTCGCCCTTGAGGAAGTTGCCGGTATAAACCTGCATGCCCGGCTCGGTGGTGGCGATCGTCATGCCGCGACCGGAGTTGCGGTCCTCGATCTTGACGGCCGGCTTAGGCGTGGCGGTCTTGCCACCGCGAATCAGATAGTTGTGATCGATGCCGCCGTTGGCCAGCGCCAGCTGCGGATGCTGCATCTTCACGCGCTCGGTGACGACACCCGGCGTGCGGAAGTCGAATGGCGTGCCCGCCACCGGCAACGGCTGGCCGGTCGGGATCAGCGTTTCGTTGACCGGCAGGATGGCGTCCGACTCGATGGTCACCTCGGCATCGGTGGCCAGGCGCGTGGCCGGGATGCCAGACAGGTTGAGCATGCTGTGCCAGGTCAGGTTGACCACGGTCGGCTTGTCGGTCTTGGCGCCGTAGCGGATGGTCAGGTCGTTCTTGTTGTTGAGCTCGTAGGTCACGTCGGCCACCACGGTGCCGGGGAAGCCCTGGTCGCCGTCAGGCGAGGTCAGCGTGAACGTCACCGACGCCTTCTCGGCCGTCTGCTCGACGCTCTTGACCACCCAGTTGCGCTTGTCCCAGCCGATGGTGCCGCCGTGGAGCGTGTTCGGCTTTTCGTTGACATCGAGCGCGAACTTCTTGCCGTCCAGGCCGAACGTGCCGTTGGCGATGCGGTTGGCGTAGCGGCCGACCGTGACGTTGGTGTAGCCGGGCGTCTTTTCGTAGCCGGCCAGCGTGTCGTAACCGACCGCCAGATCGGCCGGGTTGCCCTGTTTGTCCGGGAAGCTCAGGCTCTGGACGGTGGCGCCATAGGAGATCAGCGTGGCCGACAGGCCGCCCGCGTTTTTCAGCACGATGGCCTCGACCGGCGCGCCGTTCGACAACGTGCCGAACGGCTTGCGCGACAGCGTTACGCCGGCGGACGCGTCGGCGTCGCGGGATGGCAGCTGGCTGCAGGCGCTGAGGCCGGCCAGGGTGCTGAGCAGGAAGATCTTCGCGGGTCTGGTGGAAATAATCATGTGATTGTGAAGTGTCCGTAAAAAGTGGGCCTCCGGCACTTGCCGGCCCTGTCTATAATAATTGCTGAGTCTGCCATCAGGCGTCCCGCAGAACGGCCCGGCCCGGGCCGGCGCCGACTCAGGGGTCGCCGGGGCACCATATCGTATCGAAATTGAAATGTCCAATGCCATTTTACGGCAAAGCGATAGCCAATTTGACATCGCTTTCCCGTCAAATCAAAAATAGCTGAGAGACCCGTCGGCGGCCGCAGCGTCGGGGTCAGATCCCGACATTGCAGCGCACAATCATTCGGCGAACAGGCTCGGCGGGAGCAAAGCCCGACCGGCAAAAGCGGCGATACGCCCGGCCAGCGGCCCGCACTCGGGCAGCAGCCAGTCGCGGTAGAAGCCGGCCGTGGCGCGCGTACGTTCAGGATGCGGCGCGTCTCCAGCCGCCACCTCCATCCGCGCCCAAGCCGTGCCAACCGCCAGCAACCCCGTCAAGCGCAGATAGTCGTAAGCCTGCATGCCCGGCGGCGCCTGCCGCTGCACGGCCGTGGCGCGGCGCCAGGCGTCGAGCGCCGTACCCAGCGCGGCGGCCATCGCCGGCGACGCCAGCGCCGCAGCTTGCCGGACAAAGGCATCGAAGGCCTCGGCCGGCGCCCCGCCGTCAATGCGCAGCATGCGCTCCGACAACGCCGCCGCATGGATGCCGTTCGCGCCCTCGTAAATCTGCGTCACACGCGCGTCGCGCAAGACCTGTTCGACCCGGTACTCGCGCAGGAAGCCGTAGCCACCATGCACCTGGATCGCCAGCTGCGCCGCCTCCACCCCGCAATCGGCCGCGAACGCCTTGCACACCGGCGTGAGGAAGTCGACCAGCGGCGAATGCGGCTCCAGCGCGTGCTCGACGTCGACCCGGTATAACAGCCCGCGACAGCCCTCGGCTAGCGCCGCCTGCGTCAGCAACATGCGCTGCACGTCGGCATGCGCCGTCAACGGCACCGGCCCCGGGCCGTCCGCGCCACGCCCCTGCAAACGCTCGCTGGCATAGGCCCACGCCCGCTGCCGCGCCACCTCCGCCAGGCCGACGCCCTGCAAGCCAACCTCGATGCGCGCGGCGTTCATCATGCCGAACATCAGCGCCAGGCCGCCGCCCTCCCCGCCCAGCAACTCGGCCCGGGCGCCATCGAAGGCCAGCTGGCAGGTCGGCGAACCGCGCAAGCCCATCTTGTGCTCGACGCCGACACAGGCGATGGCGTTGCGCGCGCCATCGGCCAGCACGGCCGGCGCAATGAACAAGCTCAGTCCCTTGACGCCGGCCGGCGCTCCCGGCGTGCGCGCCAGCACCAGATGGACGATGTTGTCGGTGGCGTCGTGGTCTCCGCCGGAGATGAAGATCTTGCCTCCGTGCAGCGCGTAGCCCTCGCCGTCCGGACGCGCCTGGCAAGCGATGCGGCCGAGGTCGGAGCCGGCCTGCGGCTCGGTCAGGCACATGCTCGACAGCCACCGGCCCGACACCAGCGCCGGCAGGTAGCGCGCGCGCTGGGCGTCGGTGCCGGCCAGCTCGATCACGCGCGCGGCCGCCGGCGGCAGGCCGACCAGCATCTGGAACGCCATGCCGGCGCCGGCGATCATTTCCGACATCGCCGAGCCCAGCACGTGCGGCAGGGCCTGGCCGCCGAAGCGCTCCGGCCCCGTCAGCGAGGGCCAGCCGGCGTCGCGGTAGCGTTGATAGGTCAGCTTCAGCGCCGGCGCCAGCTTGACGCGGCCCGCTTCGAACGTCACGCCGGCGGCGTCGATGTCGGCGTCGAGCGGCGCCACCTCGGCCTCGATGAAGCGCGCGGCCTGCTCCAGAATTTGCGCGGCCAAGTCGTCATCCCAGTCGGGCAGCCGAGATACTTGCGCCACATGGCGCAGCGCGAACAAAATGGACGGCAACGGGGCGATGTAATTCATGGCGAACTCAAGGTGGGTTGGCGACCGGCGGACAACGCCGCCCCGCCAGGCACAGCATGGCAAGACCACGCGGCAAACGCATCATATTCGGGTCCATGGGGTCGCGATGGGCCGATTGTAGCATCGCGCTGCCTCGGGGCCGGCGCGGTCGCCGGGCGGCGTCGGCCCGCGCCGGCATGGATCACCCGCGAAGCGGCCCGTTCCATGATAATATCGCAGCGCCCCCTTCCCGCCAGATGCCGAACGGCACGCCGTGCATGCATGGCCGCCGTTCGCCGCACGGGTCCGACCCGCGCCGATCGCGCGCCCGCTCCGGACCTGCGCCAGCCAGACGCTACCATAGCCAGCCCGGGAAAAGGCATGTCCCCTGCCCCTGACGCCGCCGCTGCGGCGACGGCGCCTTGCACGGGTGGGAATTGCTTGTTCGGCCGGGACTGGATTGTGATCACGTATTATTATCGAGAAATTTTTGACTTTTGCCTGCGTACCGTGCGCGACCGTGATGTCGCGGCCGATCTGGCGCAGGAGAGCTATATGCGGGTGCTGACCATGGAGCGCGCCGGCCAGGCGATCCTCGAACCGCGCGCGCTGTTGCGGAAGGTGGCGCTGCGCCTGAAGATCGACATGGACCGCCGCGCCGACATCCGCCGCCACGACGACATCGACGCGCTGGCCGAGCCGGACATGCCGGCGCAACCGGCCCATCTGCAGCCGGAGGAGGCGTACGCGTCGGCCCAGGCGGCGGCCGCGTATGTGCGCGCCATCGAGCAATTGCCCGAGCGTTGCCGCGAAGCGTTCAGCCTGTACGCCTTCGACGACCTGTCCAACCAGGAGATCGCCCGCCGCATGGGCATCTCGCTAAGCATGGTCAACCAATACATCGGGCGCGGCAAGCTGGCCTGCGCGGCCTGCCGCGCCGCGCTCGACGGCGACGAGCGGCGCGGGTGAGCGGGGCAAGATGAAGCGACCGCCCCACGCCGCCGACGCGCCCGGCCCGCTCACAGCGGACCAGATCGCCATGCGCGAATCGGCCGACTTTCTGCACGGCCAGGACCCGGTCGACGTCGAGGCCATGCGCTGGCACGGCCGCCGCGACCAAGGCCTGGCCCCGTCCGAACAGGCCGACTTCGAGCGCTGGCTTGCAGCCGACCCCGGCCACCAGCGGGCATACTCGGCGTTGGAGCACGGATTGCGCGCACTGCGCCGCCTGCCGCCCGAACAGACCGCCCGTCTGCGCGGCCGCCGACCGCCGGCCGCCGCCGAACCCACGGCGGACAGGCGCGCGTCCCGCACGCGAGGCAGGCCGACGCCGGCCGCCGTCGCCTTCTGCTGCGTGGCGCTGCTGGCCGTCGGCTTCGGCTGGCGTGTGTGGACGCAACGGCCCACCTTCGACCAGACCTACGCCACCGAGCGCGGCCAGCGGCTCGACGTCACCCTGCCGGACGGCAGCGCCGTCACGCTCGACACCGACACGCGCGTCGAAGTCAGCCTGTACGGCGACCGCCGGCAGGTGCGCCTGCCGCGCGGCCAAGCCATGTTCAGCGTGGCGCGCGACGCCGCGCGGCCGTTCTCGGTGCTGGCCGGCGAAGCGCGCGTGACGGTGCTCGGCACCCGCTTCGCCGTGCGCTGCGACAACTGCCAGGGTGGCGCCGCCGTGGTCGATGTCGAGGTCGAGTCGGGCCGGGTCGCCGTGGCCGGCGCGGGGCGCGCGGGCGTCTCAACCGAGCTGCGGGCCGGCCAGGCGGTGCGGGTCAACGCCGCCGGCCCGGGCGCCATCGTCGCCGTCGGCCACGGCGGCATCGCGCCCTGGCGCAGCGGCCTGCTGCGCTTCGCCAGCACGCCGCTGGCCGACGCGGTGCGCGAATTCGAGCGCTACGCCCCCGTCGACCTGGTCATCCGCGACCCGGCCGTGGCGCGCATGGCCATCGGCGGCAGCTACCGGGCGGCCGACCCGGCCGCCTTCGCGCAGGCGCTACCCCACATCCTGCCGGTGCGGCTGCTGCGGCGCGCCGACGGCCGGCTCGAGGTGGTCAGCGCCAACTGATTCGGCGCCCGGGGTGCACATTCGGACGGCTCGTGCGTCTTAGATAGTAATGAGATCGATTTTCATTCAACCATTACTAATCAGGACCTAACCCCATGCGTCATGCACCGCCCCGCCGCGCCCCCGTCCCTCCCTTGACCTCGCCGGTCTCGGCCATCGCCCTGGCCGTCTCCCTGGCCCTGGCCGTCCCGCTTGCCGCCCACGCCCAAAACACCGGCGGCGAACGTCCCATCACATGGTCGATCGCCGCGCTGCCGCTGGACGCCGCGCTCAACGAATTTTCCGCCGCCTCCGGTATTCCCCTGGCGTTTCCGCCGGCGCTGGTCGCCGGCAAAACGGCGCCGGCCGTGCACGGCGTGCTGGCCCCGCGCCAGGCGCTGGCCCGGCTGCTGGCCGGCAGCGGACTCGAGGCGCACCAGGAAGGCGCGACGCTCATCATCCGCGCGGCCGCGCGGGCGAGCGCGGCCGACGCCACGCTGCCGATGGTCAACGTCGACGCCAGCGCGCTGGCCGGCGAGCTGCCCGAGGCGTATCCCGGCGGCCAGGTCGCCGCCGGCAGCCGGCTCGGCCTGCTTGGCAACCGCGACCTGATCGACACCCCCTTTAGCCTGACCAGCTACACGGCCGAGCTGATGGCCAACCAGCAGGCCGTCACCGTGGCCGACGTGATGGCCAACGACCCGTCGGTGCGCACGGTGTCCTACGGCTTGACCAACGCGGCCGGCGCCGGCGATTCGTTCATGATCCGCGGCTTTTACGTGCAGAACTCGGTGCTGTTCGACGGCCTGTACGGGGTGGCGCCATCGCGCACGCTGCCGGTCGAGACGGCCGAGCGCGTCGAGGTGCTCAAGGGGCCCAACGCCCTGCTCAACGGCATGGCGCCGTACGACGCCTCCGGCGGCGCCATCAACATGGTGCCCAAGCGCGCCGGCGACACCGCGCTCACGCGCCTGACGGCGAGCTACCTGTCGGACGGCGTGCTCGGCACCCATGTCGATATCGGCCGGCGTTTCGGCGAGCGCCAGCAATGGGGCGTGCGCTTCAACGGCGTCTACCGCAACGGCGACACCGCCACCGACGGCCAGCAGGTCGACCTGCGCGCCGCCACCGTGGCCGTCGATTACCGCGACGCCAAGCTGCGCGCCTCGCTCGACGCCGGCCATCAGACCATGAACAACGAGGCGCCACTGGGCGCCGGCGGCATCGGCTTCGCCGACGGCGTGGCCATCGCGGCGGCGCCGGACGCGCGCCGGCAAACGGCGCAGGATTGGGAATACGCGAACACCCGCAGCGATTACGCGCTGGTCCGGGCCGACTACGACATCGCCCCCGGCTGGACGCTCTACGGCGCGGCCGGCTTTAGCAACAACCGCTTCGAGTACCTGTCGACCGACGTCTTCGTCACCGACACCGCCGGCAACGCCAGCGCGACGACCTATTACTGGCCCGACTACAACGACCTGCGTAGCGTCCAGGGCGGCGTGCGCGGCGCGTTCGCAATCGGCGGCCTCAAGCACCAGATCAACGTCAACGCCGCCTCGGTACAGCGCAAGCACGGCTTCACGACCGACTATTACGGCATCCAGAGCTTCGCGACCAACATCTACCGCCCGGCGTTCGTCGCCGCCCCGTCGCTGGCCGGCTACGCCAACCGCGCGCCGCTGACCGACAAGCTCGAGCTGACCTCGTTCGCGCTCGCCGACACGGTGTCGACGGCCGACGGGCGCATCGCCGTCACGCTCGGCGCACGCCGCCAGGACGTCAAATACACCAACTACGACCCCGCCACCGGCGCAGGCGCCATCACCTACGACCAGGGCGCGACGACGCCGATGGCGGCGCTGCTGGTCAAGCTGCGGCCCAACGTGTCGGTGTACGGCAACTACATCGAAGGCCTGAGCCAGGGCGACACGGCGCCGGTCGGCACCACCAACGCCGGCCAGGTGTTCGCGCCCAAAGAGACCAGGCAATACGAAGTGGGCGCCAAGTACGACTTCGGC
Source organism: uncultured Duganella sp. (assembly GCA_963513825.1). GTDB lineage: Bacteria > Pseudomonadota > Gammaproteobacteria > Burkholderiales > Burkholderiaceae_D > Rugamonas. The sequence continues at coordinate 65,612 of CAUPRW010000002.1, read as the reverse complement.
AGCTTTGGCGCCGCGGCCGCCATTTTCCAGATCACCCGCCCCAGCGGCCTGATCATCGCCAACGCCGACGGCGGCGCCACCTACAAGGTCGACGGCGAACAGCGCAACCGGGGACTGGAGTTGACCGTCTTCGGCGAACCGGCACCCGGCCTGCGCGCGCTCGGCGGCGTGGTCTACACCGACGCGCGCCTGACCCATACCGACGGCGCCCGCTACGACGACAACTTCGCGCCCAACGTGGCGCGCCGCCAACTCAACCTGGGCGGCGAGTACGACGTGCCGGGCGCGGCCGGACTGACGCTGACGGCGCGCTTGCTGGCCACCGCGGCCCAGGTCGTCGACCAGGACAACAGCCGCGCCATCCCCGGCTGGAGCCGCTGGGACGCCGGCGCGCGCTACGCGACGCTGGCGTGGCGCCGCCCGCTCGTGTTGCGCGCCAACGTCACCAACCTGTTCGGGCGCGACTACTGGGCCAGCGGATCCGGCGCCTGGTTGAACCAGGCGCAGCCGCGAACCGTCGCGCTGTCGGCGACGATCGACTTCTAGTGTCCTGAATTGCTAGTTCGTTGAATAACAATGTGGCGAAATCGGCCTGAGACAAGGAGCTAAGCACAGCAAGGCCGGGGCCTTGCGCGCATTGGCGACGCCGTATCAGGCCGATTCTCGCCATATTTATTCAACGAATCTGCAATTCAGGACACTAGGCGCGGGCGGGGGCGACCACGGGGGCCGTCGATGCCGCCGTGCCAGGACCGATGGCGGTCCGCCGGTCAGGTCGGCGTCAGCACCATCGAGAAAAACAGGCGGGTCGGGCCGTTCGAGAGCTTGAAAAACAGCTTGTTGCGGCCCTTCTTCAGATGCACCACGCGGCCGCCTTCGCTCAGGTTGTAGTCGCGCGCGTAGGTGTTCTCGCGGTCGTAGATGCGGCCGAAGAACCAGCGCTTGTTGACGTTGCCGCCGCGCCAGACCAGCTTGTCGTTGAGCCATAGCTGCGCGTCGTCGTCGGCGCCGACCCACACCGTCAGGTCGCGCTCCTTGTCGACCATCAGCTCGGTGTAGCCGTAGTAGACGGCATCCTCCGCCTGCACGGCCGGCACCAGCGGATAGCGCGCCATGTCGACGTATTCCCAGGCGAGCATCCGGCCGCCCTTGCCGCGGTAGACCGCGTCCAGCGCCACCGCCTGCTCGGGCGGATGGCGGGGGTTGGAAAACATCGCCTCGCCGTGCTGGCCCTCGAACGGGCCGATCAGGTACCAGCGGTTGACGTAGATCCGGTTGGCATAGGTGCCGCCCGGGCCGATGATGCGCCCCGCGCCCTTGACCATGGTGGCGGTGTCGACGTCGGCCAGGCGTCCGGTGCCGTGATCGTAAAACTCGCCCAGGCCGCCGCCGAGGTAGGCCTTGGTGGCGCCGTCAGGCAGGTCCGGATTGACGAAGGCGCTCATCCGCTCCAGCACCGTGGGCTCGGGCCCGCCGCGCAAATTGCCGCCGCCCTCGGCAAGGCCGGAGGCGCTGGCGGCGGCCGAGGGCGCGTCGCCGCCGCCGGCCGCCTTGCCCGCGCCGGCGCCCTTCACGGCCGCGCCGTCGCGCTGGCGCGCGAGCTGCTCGCGCCGCCGTTCGAGCGCGTCGCGCGCGCGCGCTTCGAGCCGTTCGATCTTTGCCGCCGCCTCGGCAAGCGTTTTCGGCGCGGCATCCCACGCTTGCTCCGGCGGGCTCTTTTCCGCCACCTGTTCCAGCGCGTGGTCCTTCGGGATATGGAGCAGCCTGGCAAGTTCGTCGGCCTGGCGTTCGCGCTCGATGCGCTCGATCGCGCGCGACAGTTCCCGCGCCTGCTTGAGCAGGTCCGCCGGCGTCGCCGGCGCGGCGGCGAACTGGACTTCGCCATCCTTGTCCCGTGGCGGCGCCGCCTTGGGCGCGCCGTCGCAGGCGGCCTCGTCGAGCAGGGACTTGACCTGCGCCATGTCGCGCACGCGCTTTTCGAGACGGACATTGTCGGTCAGCCGGCTGCCCGATTCGACCAACTGCCGCTGCCGCTCGACCGCGTCGAGCTCGACGCGGCGGCTGCCCAGCTGGTACAGCGCCACCAGCGCCACCGCGTGCACCAGCACCGACACATACAGGTGTGGCCGGCGGCCGACATGGGCCAGCAGCGCGTCGGCGGGCGAAGAATGGGCGGGATACATCGTCAGCGGCGAGTGCATGGCAATTCCGTTCGGTGGCCGGGAGTTATCGACAGGATAACTGTTTTCCACTCGGGCGCCTAGCCAAGCGGGTCATCGCCGCTTGCGCCCTCCCGCGGCGCATAGACATCGATGCGTTTGCGGCCGGCGCGCTTGGCCTGGTACAGCGCCCGGTCCGCCCAGGCCATCAGCCGCTGCGGCGAGTCGCATCCGGCGTCTCCGGCGGCGGCCACGCCGCCCGAAAACGTGTAGGCGAAGCCCGGCGCGACGGTGTCCACCGTTTCGAGCGCGAGTTGCTCGACGATCCGGCGCAGCACATCGAGCGCCTCGTCGATGGCGGTGTCCGGCAACAGCACGGCGAACTCCTCGCCACCGAGGCGGCCGACCACGTCGGCGCCGCGCAGGCGCTGGCAGAGGAAATCGGCGAAGTGGCGCAGCACGGCGTCGCCGGCCGCGTGGCCGTGCCGGTCGTTGACGCACTTGAAGTGGTCGAGGTCGAGTATCGCCAGACACAGCGGATGGCCGTGGCGGCGCGCCCGTTCCCACTCGGCGTCGAGCCGGGGAAAGAAGTGGCGGCGGTTGGGGACGCCGGTGAGCTCGTCGGTCAACGCCATGCGCTGCAGCGCGACATGGGCCTCCTTGAGGGCGAATTCGGTCTTCTTCTGGCGCGTGATGTCGGTGCACATGACCACCATTTCGCCGCCGGCGTTGACCTGCTCGGTGATCAGCAGCCAACGGCCGTCGATCAGGTCGACCTCGAAACTGCGAAAGCGCGCGCTGCGCTGGCGGCTGTGCACGTGGCGCAGCCATTCCTCGATGCACTCGGCCTCGATGTGCGGACCGCAGCGGCGGGTGTAGGCCCAGACCATCATGTCGTCGTAGTGCTTGCCGAGCATGGAGTCGTCGGGAAAGCCGAACGTCCGCGCGAACGCTTGATTGTGGTACAGGAAGATGTTGCCGGCGTCGAGCATGGCGATGCCGTTGTCGCTGTCGTCGGCATTGCGCAACAGGATGGCGGCCAGGCGCGCCTTATCGTCGGCGGCGTCGCCGGCGGCCAAGGGTGCCGGGCCGGGTGGGCCCTGGCTCGATTTTCGTGATGTCATGCCGGAGCCAGTTCCCATTAGAGAATTAATTTCCCGCAGCAATCACGGTACCACAACTGGCACCCTTGAAGCTACTACTTCGATGGCGAAATGGCCCCGATGCGCGGCGGCGCGGTATTCAACGGCCGGGCTCGTGTCCAAATGTCAGACTTGACCCCGCGGGGCGACAGCGGCCCAGCCGGCCGCGTCAATCGCCCTTGGCCATCTGGCCGAACACCTCGTCGCGCCGCACCCAGGCGTGGAACAGCGCCGCGCCGAGGTGGGCCAGGATGGTCAGGAACAGCACGTACGCCAACACGCCGTGCAGCGGGCGCAACAGGCCATACATGGCCGCGCTGTGCGGCAGGATCGCCGGCAGGTGCACGCCGCCGAACATCGGGATCGGGTAGCCGCCGGCCGACAGCATGGCCCAGCCGATCAGCGGCATCGCCAGCATCAGCGCGTACAACAGCCAGTGCGAGGCGTGCGCGGCGAATTTCTGGATCGGCGCCAGGTCCGCCGGCAGCGCCGGCGTCGGCCGCGCCAGGCGGTTGACCAGGCGCACGACGGCCAGCAGCAGGATGGCGATGCCGAGCGGGCGGTGCAGGTCAAGCAGTTGCTCGCGGTGGCGCAGCGTGACGACCATGCCGGCGCCGACAAACAGCATGGCGAGGATGGCCAGCGCCATCGACCAGTGCAGCAGCCGGGCCAGCAGGTTGAAGTGGCGTGGGCGGTTCATCGTGCGCTCCCGTTCGGGTTGGTGGCCTGGACGGCCTTGCCGGCGCTGATTTCGCGCTCGCGCCGGTTGAACGACACCGAATACGCCGCCGAGCGCGCGTGCAGCACCGGATCGTCGCTGGCGGCGATGCCAGGCGGCAGGATCAGCGGGTCGAAGTTGATGTCGCGGCAGGGGCCGTTCGCCTGCGGCTCGGCATGGGCGACGGTCAAGGTGCCGAGCGTCGCCTCCGGCCGCGTGTCGGGCCAGGCCTTCGACGGGTCGGTGATCGGGTCGCCGGGGGCGGCGATCTGCACCACCATGTCCCACACCAGCGGGCCGCCGGCGAGGCGCCGGCCCAGGTCGTCGATGAGGAAGTCGTTGCCGGCCGTCTTCAGTTGTTCGGCGCTCAACGCCACGAACGGCAGGCGCGGACGCATCGACCAGCGCACCATGCGCTCGGTGCCCCGGGCGTCGGTCAGCATGAACGCGTTGACGCCGTTGAAGCGGGTGCTGCCCAGGCTGTCCGAGCGGGGCGCCGATTTGGCCCACGCCTGGAAGGCGGCGATCTCCGGGTTGGCCGCCAGCACGGCCTTCATCTTGTCCGGGTCCGGCTTGCCGGTGGCGGCATCGGGTTTGCCGGCCGCGTTCATGGCCTGGAACGCCTGCGGTGTGGCGGCGGCGAAGAACGGAAAGCTGTTCATGGCGATGCGCCAGTCCTGGCCGTCGTCCGTCTTTAACTGCACGGCCATGCCGCGCACCGGCGAGGCGCCGTCCGGCGCGTACGGGTTGTTGGAGGAGGCGGAAAAGCGGCCGATGACGGCGATCGACGGCTGCGAGAACGCGCGCGCCGTCGACAGTTTGGCCGCTTCGGGCGTCGGCGCGAAGGTGCCGGCAAAGCACACGCCCTTGCTGTGCGCGCGCCGGAAACCGGCCGCCTGCTTGCCCGAGCCCTCGGCCAAGTCCATCATTTTTTGCGGGGTCAGGTTGGCGTTGCCGAACCAGCCGCCGACCCACGCGAACAGCGCGGCGAGGACGGCCAGGATCAGGGCGATCGCTAGCATTGGAATCAAAGCGCCGCGGGCAGGCGTGGGCGTGGGGGTCGGCATGTCGGTCTGGCTTTCGTGGGTTCGATGGCGGATGGCGCAAGGTGGATTCTAGCCGCCTTATCATTACTTCCGGATTACCAATTGTTTCTGGCGTGTAGCAACCTCGCTGGGGTAATATCGCCCACTCTCAAGCCCCTCGACAGGACATCCATGGCCGCCTCCAGCACAACCGCATCCGCCCCCCTCATCGCCGCCGACCCGGTGGTACTCGGCATCCTGGTCACCATCCTGGCGCTGGTGATGGCCAGCGAACGGTCGGCCCACCCGTTCTGGCGCAAGTTCTACGCGGTGGTGCCGGCGCTGCTGTTGTGCTATTTCATCCCCGGCCTGCTCAACACCTTCGGCGTCATCAACGGCGAAACGTCGCGCCTGTATCCGATGGCGCGCGACTACCTGCTGCCGATGGCGCTGGTGCTGCTCACGCTCGCGTGCGACCTGGGCGCCATCGCGCGGCTGGGCCCCAAGGCCATCATCCTGTTCCTGACGGGCACGACCGGCATCATCGTCGGCGCGCCGGTGGCGCTGGCCATCATGGGCGCGTTCGACCCGTCGCTGCTGAACCCGGAGGGCCCGAACGCGATCTGGCGCGGCATGACCACCACCGCCGGCGCCTGGATCGGCGGCGGCGCCAACCAGGCCGCGATGAAGGAGGTGTACGGCGTGGGCGCGGACGTGTTCGGCAAATTCGTCGCGGTCGACGTCATCTGCGCCAACATCTGGATGGCCTTCCTGCTGTGGCTGGCCAGCCGCGGCGCCCGCCTCGACGCCTGGCGCGGCGCCGACACCCGCGCGCTCGACGCGCTGCGCATCAAGGTCGAGCAGGTGCAGCTGGAGAGCGCGCGCATCGCCGGCGCCTACGACATGGTGCTGATCCTGGCGTACGGCCTGGGCGCGACCGGGCTGGCGCACTGGATGGCCGGTTACATCGTGCCGTTCATCAAGACCCATGCGCCGCACCTGGAACGCTTCAGCCTGACGGCCAACTTTTTCTGGGTCACGGTGCTGGCCACCACCTTCGGCCTGCTGCTGTCGTTTACGCGCGCCAAAAAGCTCGAGGGCGCCGGCGCCTCCAAGGTCGGCTCGGTGGCGATCTACGTGCTGGTGGCCACCATCGGCATGCAAATGAACCTGGCCGCGATCTTTTCCGATCCGGAGCTGTTCGTGCTGGGGCTGATCTGGATCAGCTTCCACGGCGCGCTGATGCTGGGCATGGCCTGGCTGATCAAGGCGCCGGTGTTCTACATGGCCGTCGGCAGCCAGGCCAACGTCGGCGGCGCGGCCAGCGCGCCGGTCGTCGCCAGCGCCTTCCACCCGGCGCTGGCGCCGGTCGGGGTGTTGCTGGCGGTGCTCGGCTACGCGCTGGGCACCTACGGCGGCTGGATCGCCGGCCAGCTGCTGCGCCTGCTCACGGGAGCGTGATCGGCGCGTCCATCGCGGCGCGCGCCCGCCCTATCCCAATTTGGTATGGACGGCCAAGCAAATAGCATTGCCGGCCGCGCCCGAAGCAGGCTATCGTCGCCGACATCACTTTCTTGGAGGGGCGACCTTGTCACACCACAGCGACGCCGGCACCGCAACGACGACGGCAACGCCGATCACGCCCCAATGCCAGGCGCTGCGCTGGGACGCCGCGCGCCACCGCTGGTGGTGGACCCACCCGCACAGCGCCAGCCTGTTTTGCTGGGACGGCGACGACAGCGTCCCGACCCGGCAGCGCTTCCCCGACGCGGTGCACACGCTCGCGCCGTGCGCCGGCGGCGCCCTGCTGCTCGGCTTTGCCAAAAAACTGTGCCTGCTGGCCATGCCGACGGGCCGCGCCGGCGGCAAGGCGCAGGCGCCGGAGGCGACCGTGCTGTGCGCGGTCGACGCCGCCGAGCCGCGCACCGTCATCGGCGACGGCCGCACCGACCGCAGCGGACGTTTCGTGTTCGGCACCCGCAACATCGGCGCCGATCAACGGCCGATCGGCAGCTTTTTCCAGTACTCGGCCGAACATGGCTTGCGCCGCCTGGCGCTGCCGGCGGTGGCGTCGGCCAGCGCCGTGTGCTTCAGCGCCGACGGCGCCACGTTGTATTTCGCCGACGCCGCCCACGGCATCCTGCACGCGGCGGACTATGACTCGGAGCTCGCCAGCGTGGGCCGCTTGCGGCCGTTCGCCGCCGCCGCGCGCCCGGCCGGCACCGTGCGCGACGCGCTGGTCGACCAGCAAGGCTGCGTGTGGATCGCCCAGGGCGGCGGCGCGCTCGCGCGCCACGGCGCCGACGGCGCCCGGCTGTGCGTCGGCGCGCTGCCGGAACGCGCGCCGGCCAGCATGGCCTTTGGCGGCGACGGGCTCGGCACGCTGCTGCTGAGCGGCGCGCGTGGGGGCTTGCGCGCCGCCTTGCCAGCGGACGCGACCGGGCTGGCCGACACGCCGTTCGACGACCTGGCGCTCAGCGCCGCCGCGCCGCGCTGAGCGCGTTGCCGCCCAACGCTTCAACCGCGATGGTCATGGCAATGGTGAGCGACGCGCCGGTGTCCAGTTGGCGCACGCCGTGGCGGGCCGGCGCCCGCATCTGGTGGGCGTTGGGCGCGTGCGTGACCGGCTCGATGGCGATGTAGGGATGCGCGGCGCCGGGCTGGTAGCACTGCAGATAGGCGCACGCGGCGTCGGCGCGGACGGTGACGCGCCGGTCCGCGTACGCCAGGCTGGCCACGCCGCCCCACCCGGTGAAACAATTGTTGACGTCCCAGCCGAGCGCCACGCGTGGCGCCGGCCTGCCTTGCGGGCGGTGCCGCGTCGGCAGCAGATCGCCGCCGATCTCCCACACGCCGCGCCAATCGCTGTCGAAGCGGGTCTGCGCGTCGAGCGGAAAATAGGGATGGAAGCCGGCGCCGGCCGGCATCGTTTTGGCATCGAGGTTGGTGAGCGTGAGCGTGGTGGTGAGCTGGTCGGGCGCCAATGCGAAGCGCATGACGGCAACGAAGTCGAACGGCCAATGGTCGTCTGCGCCGTGGCGCAGCGTCAGTTCGGCGCGCTCCGGCGCGGCCGCCGTCACCTGCCACGGCCGCTGCCAGCCGATGCCGTGCAGGCCGTGGCGCTCGGGCGCGGCGTTCGGCGTGAGGCGACCGAATCCGGGCAGCTCGGCGTTGCCGAGGCGGTTGGCGTACGGCAGCAGCGGGAAGCTGGCCATCGCCGCGATATCGGCGCCGACCGGCGCGGGCCGGACGATGTCGACGCCGTTCCAGCGCCAGTGGCCGAGCGCCCCGCCGAGCCGCGGAAACAGGCGCGCCTCGCTGTGGCCGCAACCAATGATCAATCCCTCCACTGCACGCCTCCCGCGATGCCGACCACCATCCGTGCCGACCGCCGCGCACGTTCGCCCATGATAGGGTTTTTCGCGGCCGGCCGGATATGCCCGCGCGCGCCGGCGGCATACGCAATTCGTATGCCTCGCCGCGCCTGCGGGCGGCCGGGATAAAAGATTGACCGGATATCTTTATGTCCATATCATGAAGCAATAAGCAATTAGGATCTCATGAATACTTTCCAGGCAGACCGTTTCGTGCGCGCGCATCTGAAGATGCGCCATATGGTGCTTTTGGTGGAACTGGGCCGCAACGGCTCGATCGCGCAAGCGGCGCAAGCGTCCAACCTGACCCAGCCCGGCGCCTCCAAGCTGATCGGCGAACTCGAACACCTGCTCGGCATCCAGTTGTTCGAGCGCCAGGCGCGCGGCGTCACGCCGACCTGGTATGGACAGGTGCTGATCCGGCGCGCCGGCATCGCGCTGGCCGAAATGACGGCCGCCCACCAAGAGATTTCCGAACTGATCTCCGGCCTGCGCGGCAAGGTCGATATCGGCAGCGTGCTCACGCCGGCCACCGGTCTGCTGCCGAAGGCGATCAAGCTGCTCAAGTCGCGTTACGCGCGGGTGCAGGTATCGGTCGACCTGAACACCAGCAAATCGATGGTCGAACGCCTGCGCAACGGCCAGCTCGACCTGGTCGTCGGCCGCATCCTCGACGCCGAAAGCGCCGCCGTGCTGGACTTCGAACCGATCACCGACGAGGACCACCGGCTGATCGTGCGCGCCGGCCATCCGCTGGCCGGGCGCACCGACCTCGGCCTGGCCGAGCTGGCGGAGCAGTCGTGGATCGTGCCGCCGGCCGGCAGCATCCTGCGCGACCGCCTGACCGCCCTGTTCCTGTCCGAGGGCCTGGAGCCGCCGATGGAAACGGTCGAGACGCTCTCGCCGCCGCTGGTGGCCTCGCTGTTGATGACGACCGACATGGTGGTGGCGCTGCCCGAGGCGCTGATCCAGAGCTATATCGACACCGGCCTGCTGGTGGCCGTGCCGATCGACCTGCGCCTGCGCATGGACGTGTACGGCATCGTCACGCGCAAAGGCCACCAGCTCTCGCCGGTGGCCGCGGCCATGCTGACGGCGCTGCGCGAAGTCGCGGTTGAATACTATCCGAGCCGTGTGAAGCGGATGTCGCAATCACCGAGGGCGAATTAGCGGGCCAGGCCCGCCAATCCGCCCCCGCCAAATCGCTTGCGCCTGGGCGAGCGGCTCGGCGCCGGCGAGGGTTACCACTTGAGCTTGAGCAGGTAGACCGGCGTGACGCTCACCTTGCGCAACTCGGCCACCTGACCCTTGCCGTTGAAATCCGGGCGCGCCTCCCTGGGCAGGTAGATCGGCGCGTCCGCGCGCAGCGGCAGCACGGACACGGTCAACGGCCCGTCCAGCCGCGCCTCCACCTGGCGCAGGCCGAATTGCCAGCCGTAGCCGCTGTAATACCAGTCGTCGAGCAGCTGCACGCCAGAGAACAAGCGGCCGATGTCGCCAACGAAATCGATGCCGAGCAGCGCGTCGTCGAGCCCGCGCAATTGCGCGCGCGGCACCGCCACCCGCCACGCGGCGGCCGCCTTGAACGCCTCGGGGATCGGTTCGAGCGCGGCGTTGGCCAAGCCGCCCTTCATCACCGGCGGCGCCACGCCGGCCTCGCGCACCGGCGTGACGGTGGCCGACAAGGCACGCGCCGGCACGCTCGCTTCGAAGCGCTGGAACACGCCGTCGGCCGCCTCGACCACGCGCGCGCCGGCCGCCGTCGGCGCCCTGGCCAGCGCCGGGAACACGCCGACGCGAAAGCCCGGCTGGCCGACCGAGCGCAGTTGCAACTCGCCGGCCGCCGCCACCACCTGCTGCTCGCTGAGCAACAGGCGGCGCTTGCCGGCCACCTCGGCGATCGTCAGCTGCCCGGCCTGCTCGGCGGTGAGCACCAAGATGCGCACCGGCCCGCCCCGCGGCCGCGCGATGCCGACCGCCTCGGCCGTGCCCGCCGTCAGTCCGGACAACACCAGCGCGCCGTCGCGCGTGGCGGCCGTGGCGCCGGCCGCCTTCAGGCGCGGCGCCAGGGCCGCATCGAAGGCCAGTTCGAGCGGGATGTGCCGGTGCGCGGCGAACACGTACAGCACCCCTTGCGCGCCCTGGTCGATGCGCGCCAGCGGTTGCGCGGTGGCGTGGCGCAGCAGCACGCCGTCCAGGTCGAGGTTGAACGGCCAGACGAAATAATCGCCGTCGGCGATCGTCACCGGCGTGCTGGGGAACACCAGCCTCTGGCCCGGCAACGCCACCTCGAAACGCACGCCTTCATGGCGCGCCATCGCATACTGGCGCACATGGTTGTTGACGAAGACAAAGCCGCTGTCGCCCCGGCTGCGCACGGCGAAGCGCGGCGTGCTCAAGTCGCCCGGGCCGCTCGGCACCACGGCGGGACGGTGCACGGCCATCGGCGCCAGGCGCGCGCCGAAGTCCTGCAGGAACCAGTGGAACGGGCGCAACGCGGCCAGCACGGGACGCTGCTGTCCGTCCGGGCCGAGCGGCGCCTGGAAGTCGTAGTTAATCAGGGGCACGTCGTTGTAGGCGCCGCTGCCGGTGCTCTCCTGCAGCCAGCCGCGCCCCTGCGGATTGCGTCCGCCATGGAACATGTAATAGCCGAGCAGGTTGACGCCGGAGCCGATCTGGGTCGGAATCATCGAGGCGATGTCGTCGGCCGAGACCACCGGACGGCGGCGGTACATGAACGGCAAGCCCGGCCCGTATTCGGCGCCGAAGAACGGCACCTTGTCGATTTCCTCGTCGGCCGTGCCGACGCCGTGCGCGGCGGTCTGCGCGCCGAGGTCGCCGCTGACGCGGGTGCCGAAGCGGAACGCGTGCGTCTCCTTCGGCGGCAACTCGGCCGTGCCGACGGCCCACGGCTCGTCGACATAGCCGCCGAACACGGGCGTGACCTCGCCGGGCGGATAGAGCGCGCCGTCCCAGCCGGTGACGGTGTAGAGCGGCACGTCGAGGCCGGCCTTGAGCGCGAGCTGCTTCAGCGCGCTGATGTGTTCGGCGCCCTGCCCCGGCCCGCGCAGGTTGTACTCGTTCTCCAGCTGGACCCCGACCACCGGCCCGCCGTCCTTCCACAGCAAGCCCTTGGCCTGCAGGCCGATTTGCCGGTACAGGCGTTCGACATGGCCGAGGTATTGCGGATCGTTGCCGCGCGTGGGCATGGCCTGGACCACCCAGTCCGGCACGCCGCCGAAGCGCGCCTCGCCGTGGGCCCAGGGGCCGATGCGGATCACCGCCTCCAGTCCGACCTTCCTGCACAGTTCGAGGAAATGGCGCAGATCGCGCTGCCCGCTCCAGTCGAACCGGCCCTCCTGCTCCTCGTGGTGGTTCCAGAAAATATAGGTGGCCACCACGGTGATGCCGGCCGCCTTCATCTTGCGCAGCTCCAGCTCCCACTGCGCCGCCGGCGAGCGCGTGTAGTGGAACTCGCCCATGACCGGATACCAGGGCTGGCCGCCGCGCGTCAGGTAACGGCTGTTGATGCCGATGCGCACGCCGGCCGGCGACACCGCCGCGCCCTGCTTCACATGGCCCTCCAGCGGCGCGCCCGCCGGCGCGCTGGCATCCACTTTCAACAGCATGTCGGCGGCGGCCGGGCCCGACAGCGCGGCCAGCGCCGCGCCGATGATGTAAAACCTTTTCATGGATGTCCGTCTCGAGTTATGGTTGTGATGGGGGCCGATGGTCAAGCCGCGCTTGGTCCCGTGGGGCCGATCGCGCCAACTTGACGGCACCGATTTATTCGCTGTAGAGCTGGGAACGGCCGCCGTCGATCAGGATGTCGGCGGCATTGATGAAGCGGGCCTCGTCGCTGGCCAAAAACAGCGCCGTGTAGGCCACCTCCAGCGGCTCGCCGATGCGCCGCACCGGCAGCAGCTCGGCCTGGCGCGCGCGCTCGGCGGCCGGGTCCGGGCACGACGCCAGCCACGCCTCGGCGCTTTCGGTCAGAATCAGGCCCGGCGAGATCGAATTGACGCGGATGCCGCGCGCCGCGTACTCGATGCCGAGCGACTTGGTCAGCCCGATCAGCGCGTGCTTGGCGACCGGATAGGGAAAGCAGCCCGGGATGATCTTGTGGCCGTGGACCGAGGCGATGTTGACGATGTTGCCGTAGCCGCGTTCGAGCATCGGCGGCAGCGCGGCGCGGATGACGTTCCACGCCCCTTCGAGGTCGACGGCGAAGCAGCGGGCCCAGTCCTCGCCCGTCATCGCCAGCGGATCGGTGAAGACGTTGACGCCGGCATTGTTGACGACGGCGTCGATGCGCCCGTAGCGGGCCAGGATGGCGGCCATCATCGCCTCGACCTCGGCACGCCGGGAGATGTCCGCGCGCAGGTACAGCGCCCGCCCGTGCGCCACCTCGGCGCCCAGCGCGGCCATGACGGCGGCCGCGTCGGCGTCGCCGGCGGCGGCGTGGCTGTTGAGCACCACCGTCGCGCCCTCGGCCAAAAACAGCGTCGCCACCGCCTTGCCGATGCCCAGCGTCGACCCCGTCACCAGCACCACCTTGTCTTTGAGCCTGTCCACCATCGCACCCCTCCTTGATCGAACCTTGCCATCGTAACGGGTTGGCGCACGACAAGGTATGCCGAAATACCACCCGGCCATGCCCGATTTGTATGCGTCGCCACCGGCATGATGGCAGAGGGCATGCCAAATTGGTATGCCTGCCAGCCGATTCGATGTAGATGGGCCGTCCCGGCGCCGGTTAGACTTTTTCTCGAGCCTGGCCGGATCGTCCATCGATGCCGGCCCACGGCTCGACACCATACGATAAAAAAGCCGCCGGGCAGGCCCGCGTCGGTGGCACCAAAGAGGAGACCAAAGATGAATCCTGTATCCAAACGCAGCCGGTTCGGGGGCGGCGCGCTGGCGATCCTGAGCGCCACGACCTGCTACACGGGCGCCCACGCCGCCGACGCGCAAACGGCGCCGGCCGCCGAGGCACCCGCCGCCGAACCGGTGGTGGTGGTGACCGGCTCGCGCATCCGCACCGGCGCCATGGAATCGACGCCGACGACCATGGTGTCGGTGGAAAAACTGAACGCGACGACGCCAACGAGCGTGCAGGACGCCGTCATGAAATTGCCCGCGTTTAACATCAGTTCCGCCACGCCCAACAGCAGCATCGCCTCCAACGGCGCCGGCTACAACCAGCCGGGCAACTTCCTCGACCTGCGCGGCCTGGGCGCCATCCACACCCTGGTGCTGCAGGACGGCAACCGCGTGCCGTCGACCTTCTTCGACGGCCGGGTCGACACCAACATGCTGCCGCAGATGCTGATGAAGCGCGTCGACGTGGTCACCGGCGGCGTGTCGGCCGTCTACGGCTCGGACGCGGTCGCCGGCGTGGTCAACTTCATCACCGACACCAAGTTCAACGGCGTCAAAGGCATCGCCCAGGGCGGCCTGTCCAACTACGGCGACGCCGGCTCGTTCAAGACCGGCATCGCGGTCGGCACCAACGTGGGCGAACGCGGCCACTTCGTCGGCAGCGCCGAATTCTACAATCGCTCGGCCGTGTCCGACACGGCCAGCCGCGGCTTCGGCCGCAGCGGCGCCACGGTGGTCGGCGCCGGCACCAGCGCCTCGCCGTTCAACACGCTGCTCAACGTCAACCAGAGCAACGTGACCTCCGGCGGGCTGGCGATGACCGGTCCGTTCGCCGGCCAGCGCTTCGCCCCCCGACGGCTCGCTCGTCGCCTTCAACCCCGGCACCGCCACCGGCACGGCCAATCTGGCCGTCGGCGGCGACGGCAGCCGCGCCGACCACCAGTACCTGCTGTTCAAGCACCGCACGGCGCAGGGCTTCGCGCGCTTCGACTACGACCTCACCGACGACACGCACTTCTACCTCCAGGGCCGGCTGACGAGGAACTCGGACTTCGGCGCCAACCAGATCTACACCAACGTCTCCAACGCCAGCGCCGCCAATCCGACCGACGCCGGCGGCAGCTACCCGCTGTGGATCTACCGCGACAACGCCTTCCTCAGCCCCGCGCAACGGGCCACGCTGGCCGGCGCCAACGTCGCCGGCTTCGCCCTCAACCGCATGGACAACGATCTGATGCGCCAACTGGGCCTGGACCAGCAGCTCAAGTCCGGGGCCATCACCTCGGGCATCAACGGCGACGTCGGCCACGGCGACTGGCGCTGGGACGCCCACGTCACGCGCGGCTCCAACTCCAACTCCTACACCACCCGAAACAACGTCAACGCCATGAAATTCTACGCGGCCACCGACGCCGTGGTGGACCCGGCGACCGGCCGGACCGTGTGCCGGGTGTCGCTCGCCACGCCCGGCGCCTATCCCGGCTGCGTGCCGCTCAACCTGCTCGGCGCCGGGCGCGCCAGCGATGCCGCCATGGCTTATGTGTTCGACGACACCGGCTACCACGCCAGCAACGGCATGAGCAATGTCGGCGTCAACGTCAACGGCACCTTGTTCGAGGGCTGGGCCGGGCCTCTCAAGTTCGCCGCCGGCTGGGAGTTCCGGCACGAAACGCTTGGCATGACGCCGACCGTTGCCGACAACACCTTCAATCCGCAATACCTGCGCCTCGGGCCGGACGGCAACGCCGCCCCCGGCAGCTACCCGGGCAGCAACCTGGCCTACTTCAAGGAAGTGCCGTCGGGCACCTCCGGCAAGTCGAACGTGAGCGAAAAGAACGTCGAATTGAATTTGCCGGTGCTGGCGGACAAGCCCTTCGTCAAAAACCTGACCTTGAGCACCGCCTACCGGGTGGCCGACTACCGCGTCAGCGGCAACGAACAGTATTCGAACAAGTTCTCGTCCAAAACCTGGAAGGCCGGCTTCGACTGGGCCGTCGCCAACGGCTTGCGCCTGCGCGGCACGACGTCGAAGGATTTCCGCGCGCCGACCTTGTGGGAGCTGTACCAGGCGCGCTTCGTGTCGGCGGCCGGGCGCATCGATCCGCTGACCAACGTCGCCGGGTCGATCAACACGGTGTCGGGCGGCAATCCGAACCTGCGGCCTGAAATCGGCCACAACCAGACGCTCGGGCTGGTGTGGCAGCCGGCGTCGCTGCGCGACCTGAGCTTGTCGTTCGACGTGTTCAACATGAAGATCACCGACGCCATCGCCGGCATCGACGGTTTCGATCCCAACGCGCAGCGCCTGTGCCTGGGCTCGGATGGCTCGTCGCCGTACTGCGCGCTGATCGTGCGGCCGCTGTCGTACAACAGCACCGCCGCCGGCAATTTCCCGACGCTGATCTATTCGGGCTTGCAGAACACGGCCGTGCAGCGCTCGCGCGGCTTCGACGCCGAGGCCGGCTACCACCACGGGCTCGGGCAGTACGGCGACGTCACGCTGCGCGCCTTGTGGAAGCGCCAGAACCGGCTCTCGTCGAACGCCTTCCCGGGCATCGAGGCGATCAACATCGCCGGCACCATCGACGCGCCCAAGGACAAGGTCAACCTGTCGGCGACCTACCAGAAGGAGCGCTTCACCTTCGACGTTTTGCAGCGCTACATCTCCAAGTCGCGCGTCGACGCCGGCACCGGCTTTGTCTACACCGACCCTGACGTGTCGGCGTATTACCAAACCGACGTCAACCTGGCATACGACATCAAGGTCGGCGCCGGCTCGGTGACCGCCTTTGTCAACGTGAGCAACGTGTTCAACACGACCGGCGAGCTGTACCAGAACCACTACTGGTCGGGTTCGCCGGGCATGCGCTATCCGTCGGTGGCGTACGCCGACACCATCGGCCGCTACTTCACCGTGGGGGCCCGCTTCAAGTTCTAAGGGGCCCGGCAGCGGCGGTTTGACCGGTCAGGCCGCGAAACCGCCATCGATCAGCAGGTCGGCGCCGGTGACGAACGCGGCTTCCGGTCCGGCCAGATAGGCCACCATGGCCGCCACTTCGTCGGCATGGCCGTGGCGCTGCAAGGCCATCAAGCCGTGCAGGCTTTCGGCGAAATCGCCCTCGGCGGGGTTCATCTCGGTGTCGATCGGGCCGGGCGCGACGTTGTTGACGGTGATGCCCCGCGGGCCCAAGTCGCGCGCCAGTCCCTTGACCAGGCCGGTCAACGCGGACTTGCTCATGGCGTAGGCGGCACCGCCGACGAACGGCACGCGCTGGGCGTTGGTGCTGCCGATGTTGATCACCCGGCCGCCGTCCTTCATATGCGCCACGGCCGCCTTGGTGGCCACGAACACGGCGCGCACGTTGACCGCCACGGTGGCGTCGAAATCGTCCAGCGAGAATTCCTCGATCGATCCCAGGCGCAGCACGCCGGCGCTGTTGACCAGGATGTCCAGACGGCCGAAGTGCGCGGCCACCTTGTCGATCGCGGCGGTCAAGGCGGCGGCGTCGTTGGCGTCGGCGTGGATGGCCAGCGCGCTGCCACCGGCCGCTGCGATCTCCGCCACCAACGCTTCGGCGGCGGCGGCCGAGGCGCCGTAGCCGATCGCCACTTTGGCGCCGTCGCGCGCCAGGCGGCGGGCGGTGGCGGCGCCGATGCCGCGCGAGCCACCATTGATGAAAGCGACTTTGCCGTTCAGATTCGAGTTCATGATCATTTCCTTTCGAGGGGTGAGTTGATGGATCAAGTATGGCCCCGCCAATTCATTCCGTATAGACCATAATTAGCGTGTACACTTTCAACCATCGCTATCAGATCGCACCGTATGCTCACCGAACTCAGCAGCTATCTCGACGCCTTTATCGCCGCCGCCAGCGAGGGCAGTTTTTCCGCCGCCGCGCGCAAGCTGGGGCTGACGCCGGCCGCCGTCAGCAAGAGCGTGGCGCGCCTGGAGAGTCAATTGGGCGTGCGCCTGTTCCAGCGCAGCACCCGCAGCCTGGCGCTAACGACCGATGGCGAGCGCCTGTACGCGCAGGTGCGCCTGCCGTGGGCCGAAGTCGGCGACGCCCTGACCGCTTTGCGCCAGGGCGCCGGCAAGCCCGCCGGCCCGCTGAAGGTGTCGATGGCGCACACGGTGGGCCGCAACTATCTGTTGCCGCTGCTGGACGATTTCATCGCCCGCTACCCGGACGTCGTGCTGGACCTGCACTTCGATAACCGGCAGGTCGACTTGATCGCGCAGGGTTTCGACGTCGGCATCGGCGGCGGCATCGAGCTCACCGAAGGGCTGATCGCGCGCGAGCTCGCCCGGGTGCACATCGTCCTCGCCGCCTCGCCCGGCTACCTGGCGCGCCACGCCGCGCCGGCGACGCCGGCCGACCTGGCGCGCCACCGCGGGCTGCTGCGCCGCTCGCTGGCCACCGGCCGGCTGCAACCGTGGACGTTGAAGAACACGGCGGGACACGAGCTGGTCGCCGACATCCGGCCCGTCGCCGTGCTCGACGATCCCGAGGCGATGACCAGCGCCGCCGCGCGCGGGCTGGGCATCGCCCTGCTGCCGCTGCCGCACGCCCTCCCCTATCTGGACAGTGGCGAATTGATCCGGCTGCTGCCGGACTGGCATGCCGAAACGCATCCGCTGACGATCTACTACTCCAGCCGCAAGCTGGTGCCGGCCAAGGTCCGCGTATTTGTCGAGCACGTGATCGAACGCTTCCGGGCCGGCGGCCACGCCGCCCGTTTCAGCGGCGGCTGAGCCGTAGCCGCCCGGCCGGCGCCGCCAGCCCTTGCCCGGCCCGGGCGCCGCCGCCCGGACCGGGTAGCGGTCACATCGCATCATTGCGCCGCCTGATAACCGCCGCCCAGGGCCTTGTACAGCGCCGTCGTCGCGCCATTGGTCGCGCCGCAATTCAAGCAGCGCTTGCCGCGCGCCATAGGCCGTGCGCTGGGCATCCAGCAATTGCAGGCGGCCTTCCTGGCCGGCGCGGTAGCGCAGCTCCGAGAGCTCGCGCACGCGCTCGGCGCCGGCCACCGTCCGCAGTTGCGCGGCGATCTGGTTGCCATAGGTGGCGCGCGCGGCAAGCCCGTCGGAGACCTCCCGGAACGCTATTTGGATCACCCGTTCATAGTCGGCGACGGCGGCGCTGTTGCGGATCCTGGCCAAGTCGAGCTCGGCACGCAGCCGGCCGCCCTGGAACAGCGGCTGCGTGATCTGCGGGCTGAAGCTCCAGGCCTTGTGCGCCCCGTTGAACAGCGCCCCCACCGACCCGCTGGCAAATCCGAGCGAGGCGGTCAGCGAAACCTGCGGAAAAAAGGCGGCGCGGGCGGCGCCGATGTCGGCGTTGCTCGCCACCAGCGCCTGCTCGGCCTGCAGGATGTCGGGGCGGCGCGTCAACAGGTCCGATGGCAAGCCGGCCGGCAGCGCCGTCGGCAGCGCTTGCGTTTCGAGCGCCACGGCGTCGGCCGCTCCGGTTGGCGCGGTGGTGCCGACCAGCAGCTCCAATGCGTTGCCGGCCTGCGCCAGCGCGCGGCGGCGCGCCTGCAAATCGGCTTCGGCGGCGGCGACCTGCCCTTGCGCCTGCGCGACATCGAGTGCGCTGTTTTGCCGCGCCGCGTTCAGCTGGCGCGCGATCTCCAGCGACGAGCGCCAGTCGGCCAGCGTGCCGTCGGTCAGCTGCAATTGCTGCCGGGCCAGCACCTCGGCGAAATAGGCGTCGGCCACCGCAGCCACCAGACTGATCTGCGCGGCGCGGCGGCCGTGCTCGCTGGCCAGGTAGCGCGCGAACGCCGCCTCCGACTGCGCGCGCACCCGGCCGAACAGGTCGATCTCGAAGGCGCTCAGGCCGACGCCGGCCGTGGCCTGCCCCTGCACGCCGGCGGAGGCGCCAGCGCCGCCGGCCGGCACGCGCTGGCGCGTCGCGCCGGCCGAGGCCGACACCGACGGCAGGCGCGCCGCATTGGCGATGGCGAACTGCGCCCGCACCGCCTCCACGTTCAACGTGGCGAGGCGCAGGTCGCGGTTGTTGGCCAGCGCGAGCTCGATCAGGCGCCGCAGGCGGGCGTCGGTGAACATGTCGCGCCAGCCGAGGTCGGCCCCGTTGGCGGCTTCGACGACGGTGGCGTCGTAGCGGGCCGGCAGCGGCGCGGCCGGACGCTCGAACGGCGGCACCAGCGAGCAGCCGCCCAGCGACAGCACCAGGGCGGACATCAACAAGTATTTCATATCATTCCTTATGAGTGGCGGGCGCCGGCGGCGGCGCGCGGCGCCCGGCCAGGCGGCCGCGCAACCGTTCGGCCGCGCCCAGCACGACCACGAAAAACACCGGCACCAGCAACACGGCCAGCACCGTGGCGCTGATCATGCCGCCGAACACGCCGGTGCCGATCGCGTGCTGGGTTTCGGCGCTGGCGCCGGTGGCCAGCATCAGCGGCACCACGCCCAGGCCGAACGCGAGCGACGTCATCAAAATCGGGCGCAGGCGCAGCCGGGCCGCCTCGATGGCCGACTCGGCCAGCCCCTTGCCCTCGGCGTGCAACTGCTTGGCGAACTCGACGATCAAAATCGCGTTCTTGGCCGACAGGCCGATGATGGTGATCATGCCCACCTTGAAGAACACGTCGTTGTTCATGTCGCGCAGCAGCACGGCGGCCACCGCGCCGATCAGGCCCAGCGGCACGACCAGCATCACCGACAGCGGAACGGCCCAGCTTTCATACAAGGCGGCCAGCACCAGGAACACCACCAGCATCGACAGCGCCATCAGCATCGGCGCCTGGGCGGCCGAGGCGCGCTCCTGCAACGACTGGCCGCTCCATTCGACCGCGAAGCCGGGCGGCAGTTGCGCCGCCAACCGTTCCATCTCGGCCATGGCGGCGCCGGACGAGGCGCCCGGCGCGGCGCCGCCGGTGATGCGCACCGCCGCATAGCCCTGGTAGCGCAGCAACTGCTGCGGCGCCGTGGTCCACACCGGCGTGACCACCTCCGACAGCGCGACCATGCCGCCGCCGGCGTTGCGCACGTAGAGCTTCAACACGTCGTCGACGTTCATGCGCGCCGCCGCGTCGGCCTGGAGGATGACTTGCTGCACCCGGCCATTGTTGACGAAGTCGTTCACATAGGTCGAGCCCATGGCGCCGGTCAAGGTGTCGCCGATGGTGGTGAAGGACACGCCCAACGCCTCGGCCTTCTGGCGGTCGATCTCGAGCCGCACGCTGGTGCCCGATGGCAGGCCGTCGGCGTACACGCCCGTCACCAGGTCGCTGCCGGCGGCCAGTTCGAGCAGCTTGTCCTGCGCCGCCACCAGCGCGGCGTGGCCCTGGTTGGCGCGGTCCTGCAAGCGCAACGCGAAGCCGGACGAATTGCCCAGTTCGTCGATCGCCGGCGGCATGACGCTGTAGGCGCTGCCCTCGTTGATCACGCCCATCGCCTCGGTCGCCTTGGCCACCTCCTCGGCCACGCTGGCGCCGTCGCGCCGGTTCCAGTCCTTGAGCATGGTGTAAGCCATGGCCGAGTTGGGCCCCGATCCGGAGAAGCTAAAGCCGAGGATCGATTGGTTGTTCTCGATGCCGGGCCGCTTGGCCAAGTGTTGCTCAAAGTGCTGGACCACCTCCAGCGTGCGCGCGGTGGTGGCGTCCGCCGGCAGCTGGATCGAGGTGATGAAGTAACCCTGGTCCTCCTCCGGCATGAACGACGACGGCAGGCGGTGGAACCCGAGCGCCAGCGCGCCGACGATCACGGCAAACAACAGCATGGCACGCCCGCTGCGGCGGATCAGCTTGACCACCCAGGCTTCGTAACCGGCCGTCATGCGCGCGAAACCACGGTTGAACCAGTCGAAAAAACGGCCCCGGGCGGCGTGCTCGCCCGGGGCGACCGGTTTGAGCAGGGTCGCGCACAGGGCCGGCGTGAGCGTGAGCGCCAGCAGCGCCGAGAACAGGATCGCCACCACCATCGACAGCGTGAACTGGCGGTAGATGATGCCGACCGAGCCGCTGGCGAGCGCCATCGGAATGAACACGGCCGTGAGCACCAGCGTGATGCCGACCACGGCGCCGGTGATTTCCCTCATCGCCTTCGAGGCCGCCTCTTTCGGCGCCAGCCCCTCGGTGGCCATCAGGCGCTCGACGTTTTCCACCACCACGATGGCGTCGTCGACGATGATGCCGATCGCCAGCACCAGGCCGAACATCGTCAGCACGTTGACCGAATAGCCGGCCATGAGCATGACGGCGAAGGTGCCGAGCAAGGCGATCGGCGCGACGATGGCCGGAATCAGCGTGTAGCGCACCTTCTGCAGGAACAGGTACATCACCAGGAACACCAGCGCCATCGCCTCGATCAAGGTGTAGATCACCTTTTCGATGGAGATCTTGACGAACGGCGCGGTGTCGAACGGCACCGAGTAGTTCATGCCAGACGGCAGCGTCGGCGCCAGCTCGGCCATGCGCGCGCGCACCGCGTCGGCGGTCCTGACGGCGTTGGCGCCGGGCGACAGGATCACCGCCGCGCCGGTGGCGACCATGCCGTTCTCGCGCGTGGCGTTGCCGTAGCCTTGGGCGCCGAGCTCGATGCGGGCGACGTCGGCCAGCGTCACCTTGGAGCCGTCGGCGCGGGCGCGCAGCACGATCGCGGCGAACTGTTGCGGATCGAGCAGTTGGCCGTCCACCGTCAGCGGCACGGTCACGCGCTGGCCGCCGACCGTGGGCGCGGCGCCGAGCCGGCCCGGCGCGATCTGCACGTTTTGCGCGGCGACGGCCGCGTTCAGGTCGCCCATCGACAGCCCGTACGACACCAGCCTGGCCGGATCGACCCAGATGCGCATGGCGCGCTCGGCGCCGAACAGCTGGATCTTGCCGACGCCGTCGATACGGCGCAACTCCTCGACGATGTTGCGCGCCATGTAGTCGCCCAGGTCGACGTCGTCGAACTTGCCGTCCTTCGAATTGAGGCCGACGATCATCAGAAAGCCCGAGGAGGCCGATTCGACCGTCAGGCCGTTCTGGCGCACCGTCTGCGGCAGGCGCGCCTCGACCGTCTTGATGCGGTTTTGCACGTCCACCTGGGCCAGCTCCGGGTCGGTGCCCGGCTTGAAGGTGATGGTGATCGACGCCGAGCCGGAAGTGTCGGTCGACGATTCGAAATACAGCAGGTTCTTGACGCTGGAGAGCTCGCGCTCGATCACGCCGACCACGGTGTCGTTCATGGTCCGCGGCGAGGCGCCCGGATAGGCGGCGCTGATGGTCACGCTCGGCGGCGCCACCGACGGGAAGCGGGCGATCGGCAAGCGCGGGATGGCGATCAGGCCGAGCAGGATGATGAACAGCGCGACCACCCAGGCCAACACCGGGCGGTTGATGAAAAATTGTGGCATGGCGTTATCCTATTGGCGCTCTGCGGTGGCGAGCGCGTCGTGCGCGGGCTTCCACGGACGGGCGACGACCTTGACGCCCTCTTGCAGGCGGTCCTGCCCTTCGATGACGACGCGCTCGCCGTCGGCCACGCCGGCGCGCAGCACGTACTGGTGGGCGACCAGCGGGCCCACTTCGATCCGCCGCAGCCGGGCGCGCTGCCGGGCGTCGACCACCCACAGTTGCGCCTTGCCGGCGCTGTCGCGCAGCACGGCCTGCTGCGGCGCCAGCAGCAGCGGCGCCGGGCCGCCACGCGGCAGGCGGGCGCGCACGTACATGCCGGGCAGCAGCAGGCGCTCGCGGTTGTCGACTTCGATGCGCACCACGGTGTCGCCGGTGGCGGCGTCGACGTTCACGCCCGAGAACAAAATCCGGCCCGTGACGTCGAGCCGCTTGCCGTTGGCGCCGACGATGGCGACGTCGGCCTGGCGCTGGCCGGCGGCCACCGCGCGCATCGCCTCGAGCATCGAGGCCGGCTGGCGCACGTCGACATACACCCGGTCGATCTGCTGCACCAGCGCCATCGGATTGGCGTCGCCGGCGCCCACCAGCGCGCCCTCGGTCACCAGCGCCTGGCCGATGCGCCCGGCGATCGGCGCGCGCACGCCCGCATGGGCGACGTCGAGCGCGCGGCGCTCCAGCGTCGACCTGGCCAGCGCCACGTCGGCATCGGCCTGCTGCGCGGCGGAGACGGCGTCGTCGACGATCTGGCCGCTGACGGCGTCGGCCGCCGCCAGGGGCCGCAGGCGCCCGAGCTGCAGCGCGGCGCGCGCGGCGACGGCCTCGGCGCGCTTGAGCGCGGCGGCGGCGGCGTTGCGCTCGGCCCTGAAGGCGGCCGGGTCGATCTCGAACAGCGCTTGCCCGGCCTTGACCTCGGCGCCCTGCTCGAACCAGCGGCGCAGCACGATGCCGCCGACCTGCGGGCGGATCTCGGCGCTGCGCAGCGCGGCCACGCGCCCGGGCAGCTCCTCGTCGAGCGTGAGCGTGACCGGCGCCAGCTTCAAGGTGGTGATTTGCGGCGCGGCCGGCGGCGGCGCCTCCTGCGCGTGGCGCTTGCCGCAGGCCGCCAGCGCGCAGGCGGCCATCAGCAGCAGCGCGGCGCGCGCCATCGCTCCCTTGCCGCGCGCGGGGCGTTGCATTTTCATCGTCATCATCCGGGCCACTTCCTGGTCTCACATGGGTTAATCGGCAGCCGGCCAGTCTAGTGGCCGGACATGCGGATTACATGCAGCAAATGTGGAGATTCGATGGAGGCGTAAAATAGTTGCTCAGCGGGCGGAAAGGCTCGCAAGCCGGGCGCCAATGCGGTAGATTGCCCGTGTTTCCAACCTCATCACTAACGCGCATGTCCCACTCCCCCCCACCCGCCGCCGCCACCGCCCGCCTTGGCGATGGCCTGGTGCTGATCATCGAGGATGAACCGGAGATCGTCGATATCGTGCGCGCCTACCTGGCGCGCGACGGCCTGCGCACCGCCTCCGCCGCCGATGGCCGCGAGGGCTTGCGCCAGCATCTGGCGCTCAAGCCCGACCTGGTGCTGCTCGACGTGCAAATGCCGGAGCCGGACGGCTGGCAGGTGCTGGCCGAATTGCGCCGCCGTGGCGACACGCCGGTGATCATGCTGACCGCGCACGACCAGGACCTCGACAAACTGCTGGCCCTGCGGGTGGGCGCGGACGACTACGTGGTCAAGCCCTTCAACCCGGCCGAGGTGGTGGCGAGGGTGCGCGCCGTGCTGCGGCGCGCGCGCGCCGGCGCGGCGGCCGGCGCGGGCAACGCCGGCATGCTGCGCCGCGGCCCGCTCGAGATCGACCTCGACACCCACCAGGCGCGCGCCGTGGCCGACGGCGCCAGCACGCTGCTGCCGCTGACGCTGACCGAGTTCCGCCTGGCCGTGTACCTGGCGCGCAACCCGCAACGGGTGGTCAGCCGCGCCGAGCTGATGGCCGCCTGCCTGCCGGAGGGCGACGCGCTCGAGCGCACCGTCGACAGCCACATCAGCAAACTGCGCCGCAAGCTCGAGGACGCCGGCGTCGCCGGCATGCCGTTCAGCCTGCGCGGCGTCGGCTACCGCTTGATGGCGTCGACATGATGCGCGAACCGGGGCTGAGCCGCCAAATCCTGTGGTCGATGGCCGCCGTCGGGGTCGGCATGGCGGTGACCGTGATGGTCGGCCTGTACACGTTTTACACGCTGTGGATCGTGTTCTATCCGGAATCGGGCCTGGCGCCGCCGGAAAACCTGATCCCCACCTGGCCCGAATGGATCTTCATGGGCCTGCTGGTGCTGGCCGCCATGGCGGTGGCGGTGGTGGCGGCGAAAAGGCTGTCGCGGCGCTTGCTCACGCCACTGAACTCGGTGGCCGACAGCGTGCGCCGCGTCGCCCATGGCGAGTTGCACGCGCGCGCGGTCGCCGGCGACCGCTCGCTGGGCGAGACGGCCGCGCTGGTCGACGACTTCAACTCGATGGCCGAGCGGCTCGAGCGCACCGCGCACGAGCTGGTCACCTGGAACGCCGCCATCGCCCACGAGTTGCGCACGCCGGTGACGATCCTGCGCGGACGGTTGCAGGGGCTGGCCGAAGGCGTGTTCGCGCCGGACGAGGCGCAGTTCCGCAGCCTGCTGGGACAGGTGGAAGGCCTGTCGCGGCTGATCGACGACCTGCGCACGCTCAGCCTGGCCGACGGCGGCCACCTGACCATGCGCATGGCGCCGGCGCCGATCGCCGACGAGATCGGCGAGCTGGCCGAACTGCTGGCCCCCGTCCTGCGCGAGGCGGGCATGCACATCGAACTGCGGCTCGACGATGTGCAGGTGGTGTGCGACATCACGCGCCTGCGCCAGGCGCTACTGGCGTTACTCGACAACGCGCGCCGCTACGCCGCGCCCGGCCGCGTGCTGGTCGAGGCGCGGGTCGCCGACAGCCAGTTGCGCATCGCGGTCGAGGACGACGGGCCCGGGCTCAAGGACGACCTGGTGGCGCGCGTGTTTGAAGCCTTCCAGCGCGGCGACGACTCGCGCGCGCGCGCCAGCGGCGGCAGCGGCCTGGGGCTGGCGGTGGTCAGGGCCATCGCCCAGGCGCACGGCGGGCGCGCCGGCTACCACCGCGGCGACCACGGCGGCGCCGTCTTCAGCATTTCCTTCCCAATCGACGGTGTCGCGGGCTAGCGGGCCCAACACCGTCAGCGTATCCAACCGTATTGCGAGCTATTCGACTTCGGTTTCCATGGATTCTTTCTGTTGTTCATCCGCAGCCGCCATCTGATAACTCAGCCACTCACTGGCGATAGCGGGACTCTCGGCAAGGCGCTTTTCGAGCGCGATAGTTTCGCGGAACTCCGCCGCCGCCGCAGCCATGGTCCAGTTTGCGTTGACGCCATGATGATCGAGATAACCCCGAATTTCGCTGAGCGGAACGCGGAAGAATTCCTTGCGTGGGTTGACCTTGTTTACTTGTGCACGCACGAACACTTTGTGCAATTGCGCCTCGAGCCGCGGAGCGTCTTCCGACCAGATCATCGCGTGCACATCAAAGCTGAACGGGACGCTCGCATCGCCCAGTTCCTTCACGCGATCAAGTGGCTCAAGTCGGCGCGTCATCCCCAGCTTGTACATGTTCTCGCCGAAGCTGCCGACATTCGATATGACATAAACATGGCCGGCCTTCGTTTGCTGGGCCATCGACATGGCCCGTTGCCCCCTTGATTCCGCCTCCAAAAGCTTGGCTTGCAACTCAAAAAGCTGCGCTTCAAAGATCGCTCGCTGTTCGTCGTTCGCTTTCGCCACCTGAGCCTGAATGCGTGCCATCGCCTTCTGAAGCGCCTCTTCCTCCTTTTCGGCGTTCCGCAAAGCCCGTTCAATCTCGCGCCGCGCCTTTTCCTCCTCACGGATTTGCTCGCGGATGCGTCGCTGCTCTTCCCTGTCGCGTTCCTTGAGCGCCTGAACCAGGCTGGCATAACGGAGTTCGTCGCGCCGGGCCGACAGGAAAGCTTCACTCACTCGGGCGTTCCGGAACGCTCCGCCGTTGTGATTCACCATCGCGTATGCATCGCGCATCTGCTGGTCCAATGTTCCGAAGTTGTCCGATTTGACGCGCGACAAAATAGAGTCGACCCGTCCGTTGAATGCGTCAATGACAAAACGGATGGCGGTATCTCGTCGGTGCGGCTCCACGTACTCGCAAGTGGCAGCCTGCTTTTCCTCCACCATACGCTTGGCGCGCTCTCGTGACAGGCGCAATTGCTGTCCCGCCTCTTCAAAGCCGTATTCTTCGGCAAGATCATCGAGAAGGCTGAATGAGGGTAGCAGATACCGGTCCCCATATCCTTCCACGACATTGCGCATCGCGGCAGCGACCTTGGCGATGGCGTCGGCCTCGTTGAGCGCTCTGAACGCATCACCTGCTATTTCCTGCGCCTTCTCATTCGCCGCTCGGACTATGCTCTCGGATTGTCGGGTCGCATTGGCAAGGAGTGATTCGGCCTCAATCTTGCGGGCCCGGCTCGCATTTTCGGCACCGGCCTTGAGGCTTGTCGCCTCGATTTGCGCCGCCGCAACCAGCGCAGCAGCATGCTCGGCGGCATCCCTTTCCACCTGACGCCCCTCCGCTTGCGCATTTGCAAAGAACTCCGAAGCCTGGATACGGATCTCTTCGGCTTTACGGCTGGCATCACGCACATGTCTGAAGGGCGATAGCGCCGCGATCTCCGCTTGAGTTGCGGCATCTGCGGCCTCGAAGTCGCTGCGCATTCGCGCCAGCTCTCGATCCCGCTCTGCCTTTGCCGCTGCGTACATCGCCTCCGCTTGATGAATTTTCGCTGTTGACCGACGGTGCTGATAAAACAAGACCCCAATCAATACGACACAAATAAGAGATAGCGCAAAGCTCATCGTGGCCTTTTGTTGTGAAGTTTAAAACTTCACATCATATCGAGCAATTCCACATGGATTCTCGCCAATTGTTACAAGGGAACAGATGATGAAGGTCCGAAGGACATTTCCACGTCCAGTTTCAAAAGCGTGTAACGTATAGCCCAGACCATGATGTATAAAATCATCGACTATCTGACCGCAGATGGTCGCGACCCGGTGAAGGAATGGCTTTCCAGCCTGAGCGACCGGCGCACCCGGGCGCGGGTTTTGGCAAGGCTGCAGCGTATGGCCGCCGGAAACTTTGGCGATTGTAAAGCGCTCGCCAATGGCGTTTGGGAACTGCGCATCGACCACGGGCCGGGTTACCGCATCTACTACGCGCGAGCCGGCGAGAAACTCCTGCTGTTGCTGGCTGGTGGAGATAAAAGCAAGCAGCACACGGACATCAACATCGCTATCGCGTATTGGAAAGACTGGAACAGGAGAAACGCACCATGAAAAATTCATCTCGGCCACATGACAAGGCGGTAGTGGAGATGCTGCGTGAAGATCCAAGCTTTGCCGACGAATACCTCGCGGCAGCGATGGACGAGGTAAACGAGGACGGCGGACGCCAAGCGTTGCTGGCCGCTTTGCGCCACGTTGCCGAGGCTCACGGCATGGCCGTGGTCGCGGAACGCGCAGGTATCCCGCGCGATAGCCTCTACCGCGCGCTGTCCCCGAGCGGCAACCCAACGGTCAAAACGCTGCTAGCCGTGCTCGATGCCGCCGGACTGAAACTCGGTGTGCACCGCGTCCCCGCCACTTGATGCCAACCTCCCGGCGCTAGCGACCACCCGCCGGCGCCGCGCCGGTGAAGAAGCGCCAGTGGTCGAAGTTGAACAACGGCGCCCGGTACTTGCCTTTGAAAACAAAGAACACGTCATGCACGCCGGTGGCGCCGCCGACCTGCGCCTCGACCGTGCGCCAATTCTGCCAACCGCCGGTGTTAGGCACGGTCAAGGTTCCCAGCAACGGGCCCTGCACATTGCCGAGCCGGATCTCGATCTGCCCGCCCCTGCCGCCGCTGGCCACGCTGGCGGCAAAGCGCGACGGCCCGGCGTTGCCGAAATCGACGCCGGCCACCTTGATGTAGGTGCGGTCGACGATGTCGGCCACGTGCATGCCGGCGCCCGGCCCCTTGGCCGTGCGCACGCCCGGGGCCCAGTCGAACGGGCGGTCCACGTCCCGCTTGATGCGCGAGGTCCAGGCGATCGTCTCGGCCTCGACCCGGCGGTACGGGTCGAGGCGTCCGAGTTGCTCGACGCCGTCGCGGTCCCACCACGGCAGCGCCGGGATGGTGCCGTCGTCGTTGTAGCTGAACTTGGCGAGCGTGACCGAGCGGCGCTCGCGGTGCACCGGCGACTGGGCAAAAGTGAGCTCGTAGTCAAAGCCGAAGACATACGAATTGCCCTTGTAGTCGATGATGCCCGGGTGGTTGCCGCTCGAGGCCGCGTTCGACTTCATCACCGGGCCCTTGTACTGCCAGGGGCCGGTGGGCGACGTCGCCATCGCGTAGCCGATGCCCTCCGGGCAGCAGGTCGACGCGTAGGCCATGTAGTAGTGCTTGTCGCGCTTGTAGAACCACGGCCCCTCCTGGTAGTCGGCCGGCTTGCTATCGCTTTTGACGATGGGGCCGGAGTACGACACCATGTCCTCGTTGAGCTTGACATACCACAGGTGCGGATTGCCCCAGTACAGATAGGCCTGGCCGTCGTCGTCGATGGCGACGGTCGGGTCGAAGTAGCCCTCGGCCTTGTCGATCAGCGGCTTGCCCAGCACATCCTTGAACGGACCGGCAGGGTTGTCCGCCACCGCCACGGCGATGACGTTCTTGGGCCAGCCGGCCACGCTGACCGGCGCGTACAGGTAGAACTTGCCGTTGCGCGCGATCACCTGCGGCGCCCAGGCGTCGTTGTCCTGCACCGCCCACGGGAACGTCGCCAGCGAGGCGACGGCGCCGTGGTCAGTCCAGTTGACCATGTCGGTCGACGAGTACAACAACCAGTCGCGCATCTTGAAGTCGCTGGCGTCGTCCTCGTCGTGGCTGGTGTACAGGTAGACCACGCCGTCGTGCACCAGCGGCGCCGGATCGGCCGTAAACTTGGTCTGGATGATGGGGTTGGCCGCCATGGCGGGCGGCGTCGCCATGACCAGCGCCATGAGCAACGCCGCCCGCCACGCCTGGCGCGGCACCCCGGTGGTGAAGGCGCGGTCCATGTTAGAACGCCATCCGCACGCCGGCGCGGTAGGTGCGGCCCACCACGTCATAGATGGCCGGGTTGATGCCGTAGCTCAAGTTGGTCTGCGGCAGCAGCACGGGGGCGCGGTCGGCCAGGTTGTCGATCTTGCCGTAGACGGTGATCTGCGGCGAGAACTTGTACGTCGCGCCGAGGTCGACGTAGGTCGCGCCCGGAATGTGGTTGTCGGCGATGGTCGGATGCGCCGCCGTGGGCAGCGGGCAACCGCTGCGGCATTCGATGTACTCGTTGCTGTACACGCCGGCGCTGATCCAGCGCTCCGACAAGGTCACGCCCAGCTTGCCGTAGTCCCACGACTGCTGCAGCAACGCCTTCCACTTCGGCGTGGCGCCGAACATGTTGCCGGCGCCCTCGCTCGGCGTCGTGCCCGGCAGGCCGGGGTCCGACACCGAGTGGATCATGCGGCTGGCCAGCCCGCGCAGGGTGAGCGTGCCGGGCATGCCGTAGTCCTTCAGGTTGGCGCGGTAGGCGGCCTCGAAATCGATGCCGCGCGTATGGAGCGAAGCGAAGTTGAACGCCTGCGCCTGCACGAAGTTGGTGCCGGCCGGCCCGTTGATCGACACGGCCGAGCACACCTGCTGGAAGCCGGCGTAGCACAGGTCGACCTCCTGCTGCGCGCCCAGCGAGCTGATCACGTTGTTGACCTTGATGTCGTAGTAATCGACCGACAGGTTGAAGTTGCGCGCCCAGCTCGGTTGGCTCAGCACGATGCCGAACGAGTTGTTGCGCGCTTCCTCCGGCTTGAGGTTCGGGTTGCCGACGTTGCGCTGCTGGATCTGGATCGACGAGCCCTGGTTGTTGTTGACCGCCTGGTTGGTGACCGTGGTGGCGGCGAACAGTTCGCTCAGGTTCGGCGCGCGCACGTCGGCCGAGCTGACCGCGCGCAACCGCAGGCCGTCGACCGGCGTCTGCCAGGTGGCGCCGAGCTTCCAGGCGCGCGCCTTGCCGGCCGTGCTGTACTTTTCCTCGCGGTCGGCCAGGTTCAGGTTGGCCTCGCCCCAGGTGGCCGACTTCAGGAATGGAATGTTGAATTCGACATACGCTTCCTTGACGTTGAACGAACCGGCGCCGTTGTGGTAATTGCCCGCGAACCAGTTGTCGCCGGTCGCCGACAGGGTCGGGTCCTGCGGGTAGCTGGCGCTGTACGGGGAGACGTCGCTCACGCCGGCGCCGTATGGGTCGCCGTAGACCGAGTACTTCTCGCGCCGCCATTCGGCGCCGGCCGCCATCGAGATCGGCCCGGCCCAGCCCTCGGCCACCGTGCCATTGATGTTAGCGCTAACAACATTTTGGCTCGAATCCGTGTGCTGGCGTGGCCCGTTGCCCGGCGCGACGTAGTTCCAGGTGTCGGCGTCGACGGCGTTGTTGCCGAAGATATTCATCGGACGGCAGCCGGCGGCCCGCGCGGCGGCGCTGCGGCAGACGATCTGGCCGGTGGCGGCGTCGCGCACGCCGTCGATGGCGAAGTTGTAGCGCGGGTTGAGCGTGATGTCCTGCACCCGCAGCACGGTGGTGTTTTCGCCGTGCTCGGCGTAGGCGTCGTACGACCATTCCTTGCCGAACAGGCCGAACTTGCCGTTGGCGCCGACCACCACGCGGCGCTGGGTGCGCGTCGGATGGACGTTGATCAAGTCAGGGAACTGCGCGTTGGCGGTGCCGACCGGCATGGTGCCGCCCGGATAACCGGCGGCGCAAGCGGCCGCCACCGACGCCGGCAGGAAGGCGTTGTCGCACTTGATGGCCAGGTTGCCCTGCTTGGCCGCGCCGGGGCTGGGCGAGAACACCGACGTCACCTCGGCCCAGTTGCCGGTGACGTAAATTTCATTGTCCGGGTCCAGGTCCCACGACACGCGCGTGTAGGCCACCTTGCGCTTGAAGTTCATCGCCAGGTTGGTGCCGGCGCCAACGCTGCCCGACAAATCACCGCCGACGCAGAAGTTGCCCACGCAGTTGGTGCCGTACTGGAACGGATAAGGCGAGCCATTGGCCGCGAACGCGGTGCCGCGCAGCGCGCCGCCGGTGACCAGGCCGTATTTGGCGTACTGCACGTGTTGCGCGTGGATGATGCTGGTGTAGCGCGGCAGGCCGGCCGCCTGCATGGCCTGGGTCGACTCCTGCAGCGCCGGATTTTTGTACCAGTCGCGTCCGTTCGGACCGACTTCGCCGAAGCCTGGGGAATCGATGCCGTCCTGCTTGGTGAACTCGCCACTGACGGTCACGTGCAGGCGGTCGTCGGCGAAGGCCTTGCCCCAGGCCGCCTGCACGGTGCCGTTCTTGTCGTCGCCATAGGTGGTCATGCCGCCGCCGACGTGGGCCTTGAAGCCGCTGAATTTCTTGTCGGTGATGAAGTTGACGACGCCGCCGATGGCGTCCGAACCGTAGGACGCCGAGGCGCCGCCGGTGACCACGTCGACGCGCTTGACCAGCAGTTGCGGGAACTGGCTGACGTCGGTCACGCCGGTGACGTTGGCGCCGACCACGCGCTGGCCGTCGAGCAGGGTCAGGGTGCGGTTGGTGCCGAGGCCGCGCAGCGATAGCGACGACAAGCCCTGCAGGCCGCTGGAGGTGCTGAAGGTGTTGACCGTGCGGCCGGTGCTGCCCTGCAGGGCCGGCAACTCGGTCAGCGTTTCGAACAGGTTGGGCTTGGCCGCCTTGTCGAGGTCGGCGCTGGTCAGGCTGGTGGTCGGCGTCGGTTGGTTGAAGCCGCGCGCGGCGATGCGGGAGCCGGACACGACGACCGTGTTTTCCGGCGTGGCGGCGGCCGCCTCCACGGCTGCGGGCGCTGGTGGCGCCACCGGCGTTCCCGCGGCGTCGGCGGGCTTCGGCTCGCCGCTGCTGGTAGCGCTAACAGGAGTGGTGGTCTCGTTCGGCGTTTGCTGCGCATGGCCGGGCATGGCGAACATCGCGCAGGCGCCGGCGACGGCGAGGTTCATCAAGCTGCGTTGACATGGTGATTTCATTTGGTCTCCATCTGTTTTTTTAGTGTGTGTCGTGGTGCGGGGAGTCGTCTGGCCGCCCTGCTTCCATGTTGCCGATAACGTTGTTCATCACCTCCGTGGCACGTTGTTGTCTGGTAAAAGCCAAAACCCGCTTGCTTAAAAACTGAATGTAGCCATCTGATTATCGAATAACCAATAACTTTTTATCCTGTACCGATATCAAAACCGATATCGCAGCACAGCACTCCATAGAACGTTATCGATAAAATGATAGGCGCTAACATAACACCGGACATAGCGGACGGCATGGCCGACTGTGGTCAGGCAGCCACGCCGGGACGTCGCTAACGCGGTTTGAGGTAGCCGTGCATGTCCAGCCAACGCGTGAAGCCATCGAACCATCCGGTGCTGGTGGTGGACTTCTGGTACATGCCGAATCCGTGGCCACCTTGCTCGTACAGGTGGAACTCCACCGGGCGCTTGGCGCCGCGCCAACTGTCGATCAGTCCATAGCCGGCGTTGGCGAAGAACGGATCGTCGGCCGCCAGCGCCGCGAACAACGGCGGCGCGTCCGCCGGCACCGTCATCGCCGACAGCGGCCCGTAGATATTGGCGAGGAAGGCCGGCTTGGCGTCCCGACCATGCAGCGCGGTCGCCATGGTCAGCATCGCGCCGGCGGAAAAGCCGAGCATGCCGACGCGGTCGGCGTCGACATGCCATCCCTTGGCCCGCGCGCGCACCAGCGCGAAGGCGGCGCGGGCGTCGGCGATCTGCGGCGCATAGGCGGCCGCCGGATCCTGCGGGGCCGGCGGCCGCTTGGCCGTGCCCGAAAACATCTCCGCCATCGAGCGTTCGAAGCCGGCCATGTCCGCCGGCGTCTGGTTCAGGCGGTACTTGAGCACGAACGCGGCCACGCCCTTGTCGGCCAGCGCGCGGGCCACCGCCCAGCCCTCGTTATCCATCGACAGCGTGCGGAAACCGCCGCCGGGGGCGACGATGACGGCGGCGCCGGTCGCCTTCGCCGCCGGCGGCAACACCGGCGTCAGCGTGGCGACCGTGACGTTGCGGGCGAACACGCTGCCGTATTGGCGGTGCCAGCTCTCGGCCGCCGTGGCACCGGCAAGCGCGCCCGTATCCAGGGTGATCGCGTCGGGCTGGGCCGGCGCCGGAATCGGCGTCATGGCGTCCTCGGCGGCCTGCGCCGTGGTGGTCAGCGCGCAGGCGAGCATCACCAGCGCCGCGCGCAGCGGCGCTGCCGTTTTCAATTGTTTTACCAAGATCATTTGTCGTCTCCATGTGGTTCCCGGACGGCCCGACTGGCCATCCTGGAAATATTGTTGGACTTCGCAAGCCACCACAGTTACCATAAAAGCACGCCAATGTTAGCGCATATCATTTGATGTTAGGGAATGATTGCAGCGACAGCGAAGACAAAAATAATGGAGACGACAATGCAAGAAGAAGGGAAACCGCGCCCGCCAAGAAGCCGGGCCTGGCTGGTGCCGTGCGCCCTGTCGATCGCGCTGGCGACGGCCGCGCAAGCCACGCCCGCGCCCGCCGCCGGATCGAATCCGATCATCCGCGACAAATTCACCGCCGATCCGGCGCCGCTGGTGGTGGGCGATACGCTGTATTTGTACGTCGGCCATGACGAGGCGCAGCGCGACGAAATGTTCAACATGCGCGAATGGCTGGTCTACTCGACCAAGGACATGCGCACGTGGACCAGCCACGCGCCGATCATGAACGTCAAGGACTTCAAGTGGGCCAAGGCCGACGCCTGGGCTTCGCAAACGATCGAAAAGAACGGCAAGTTCTATTTTTACGCGGCCGTCGAACACGACGCCACCAATCCGGGCAAGGCGATCGCGGTGGCGGTATCGGACAAGCCGACCGGCCCGTTTGTCGACGCGCGCGGCTCGGCCCTGGTCACCAACAAGATGACGCCCAAGGGCACGCATAGCTGGGAGGACATCGATCCCACCGTATTCACCGACGACGACGGCACCACCTGGCTGGCGTGGGGCAACCGGCAGTGCTACATCGCAAAACTTAAACCCAATATGATCGAGCTCGACGGCCCGATCCAGGAAATCACGCCGCCGCACTTCGAGGAAGGCCCGTGGCTGCACAAGCGCGGCAATTTGTACTACCTCACCTACGCCTCGCTCGACCGGTCCACGCAACGCGACGAGCATGTGTCGTATTCAACGGCGCCCGCCATCACCGGCCCCTGGACCTACCGCGGCCTGCTGACGGGGTCGGGCAAGTACAGCTTTACGATCCACCCCGGCATCGTCCAGTTCAAGGACAACTGGTATCTGTTCCTGCACAACGCCACCCTGGCGATCGGCGATATGAACGGCGCGATCGGGCGCCGCGCGGTCACCGTCGAGCACCTTCAATACAACGCCGACGGCACCATGAAGCCGGTGGCGCAGACCGAGGCCGGCGTGACGGCGCCGCCGGCGCGGTAGGCTTTGCGGCGCCGGCGGCGGCGCCCGGCGACACCGGCGTCGACACGGCCTCGCCGGTGCGCGCCCGTAGTCGGGCACGGCATCGGCGCCAACGCATGCCCATGCCGTCGTCATCGGCCTATGCCTTGCTACGCGGCGCCCGCCTCGAAAGCGACGGCGGCGGCCTGGAAATCGCCGCGCAGGTCGACCCGCACGCCCTGTCCCATCCAGAACGCGCCGCTGGCCTGTTTCGGCGTGTCCGGCATGACGCTGCCGGACACCACACGCATGGCGTACACCCTGGCCGGATCGAGTCCGCGCAGTTGGATGCGCTGCGGCGCGTCGCGCCGCGAACCCGAGTGCAGGAACGCGAAGAGCACGGCCTGCCGGCCGTCCTGCGCCACGGACAGGGTCGCCGAACGGGCCGAGCCGCCCTGGGGCGACACCAGTCGGTACAAGTCGCCCTGCTGGACGGTCATGCGGATCGCCTTGTAGGCGGCCACCAGTTGCTTCGCCTTGGCGAAGTCGTCGGCCTTCCAGTGATTGAGGTTGGCGCCGATGCCGAGCGCGCCCTGCATGGAAGAGAGGAAACGATACTCCAGCGAGGTGACGCGCTGGTTGACGAAATTCGGCGCGTCGGTGACCCACGCCATCATGATGGCCGGCGCGTACGCCCGGCTGAAGCCATCCTGGATCAGCAGCCTATCGTACGGATCGGTGTTGTCGGACACCCAGACCTGGTCGGTCAGCCGCATGATGCCCAGGTCGACGCGGCCGCCGCCGCTGGCGCAGGATTCGATTTCCAAACGCGGATGGCGCCGGCGCAATTCGGCCAGCAGCTTGTAGAGGTTGTCCACGTACGCCACATACAGGCGCTGCTGGTCGGCCGGCCCGGCGTCCGGCCAGCCGGGCTCGGACCACGCGCGGTTATGGTCCCACTTGAGGAATGCGATATTGTTGGACACGAGCAGCTGGTCGAGCACCCGCAACAGGTAATCATAAACATCCTTGCGCGCCAGGTTCAGGACCAACTGGTCGCGCGCCGTCGACCGCGCCCGTCCGGAAAAATGGATGACCCAGTCCGGATGCGCGCGATACAGGTCGCTGTCCGGATTGACCATTTCCGGCTCGACCCACAGGCCGAACTCCATGCCCAGGTCGTTGACGCGTCGGATCAGCGGCGCCAGCCCGTTCGGAAACTTTTTGCGGTTGACCACCCAATCGCCCAGGCCGGCGCGCGAATCGTTGCGGGCGCCGAACCAGCCGTCGTCGACGACAAAGCGCTCGACGCCGATGCTGGCCGCCTTCTCGGCCAGGGCCATCTGCCCGGCCTCGTCGACGGCGAATTCGGTCGCCTCCCACGAGTTGTAGAGCACCGGGCGCGGGCGCGGCGTCGGCGCGCCCGGCAGGATGCGCGCGCGCTGATAGCGGTGAAACAGGCGCGACGCCCCGCCGAAGCCGGCACCGGAATACCCGGCGTGGAACGCCGGCGAGGCCAGGCGCTCGCCCGGTTTCAAGCGGTAGGCGAAATCGAAAGGGTTGTAGCCGGCCGTCGCGCGCAAGCCGCCCAGCGAATCGATATCGACGCTGATGCGCCACGAGCCGCTCCAGCCGAGCGCGCCGAACCATACCGGACCGGACTCCTCTTCGGTCGCGCCGCGGCTGATCGCGATCCACGGATTGGCCTGGTGGGACGTCATGCCCTTGCGGCTTTCGAGCACCGTGGCGCCCGGCGTCACGGGACGGGTTTGCAGCGCGAACTCGCCGGCCCAGCGCCCGGTCAGGTAGGACAGTTGATAGTCGTCGCTGTACGGCAGGTTGACGCTGGCGGCGGCCAGCTGGTCGATCTGGATCGGGCCGCTGGTGCGGTTCTCCACCGTGGCCGCGCGCGAGAGGATGCCGGTGGCGGCGTCCATCGCATAGGTGAGCGTGACGTGGACCGCGCGGCTGACGTCCTTGAGCCGGACCACCAGTTGGTCGCCGTCCAGTTGGTGGTCCACGTAGCGCAGATCGAGGTCGCGCACGCCATCCGGAAAGGTCACCTTGAGCGCCGGTTCCACCGTCAGCCCGCCGCCGAAGCCCGCGAACTCGAACGGCGTGACCGTGATCGACATTTCGTTGCTGGAGTTGTCCGGCACCGGCACGGCGCCCGCCAGCTGGTCGCCGGGAGCCAGCGAACTGCCCCAATACAGCGTTTGCAGGCGGCCGTCCGGATTGACGCCGAACGCATACGTGACCGCGCCCCCGTCGAGCCGGAAGACCTTGCTCGCCGCGTCGACGCTCGGCAGCGCCTTGGCGCCCCCGGCGATGGACAGGCCGGCGAGGCCTCCAAGCAATCCCATGCATACTGTGCGGCGGCGGTGATCGATATTCGTCATGACGTCCTTATGGAGGTTGAACCGGGCGCGGGCGGTCACCCGGCGCGGGCCCATTGTATTGCGGGGAGGAACGATCGGGCAAGCGCCGGGCACTTGCGACTACAATTGCGCATGCGCGCGCTTTCCCGACCCAACCTGGAGATACCGAATGACCGCTGCCAACTGCCCGCCCGCAATCAAGGCGTTGATCTCCGCTGCACTTGCCGCGTTCTTGCTTGCCGGCCGTTTGACGACAGTGGAGGCCCAAGCAGTCGAGCGTCAATTCGATATGCCCGGCGCGGCGCCCTTCGCCATGTATCGTCCCGAGACGGTCAAGCCGGGAACACCGGCCCCGCTGGTGTTTTTGCTGCACGGCAGCTCGGGCGACGGCGCATCCATTTTGAACCGTTCCAACTTGAAAGCGATGGCCGACAAGTACGGCTTTGTCATCGCGGCGCCGACCGGCGCGATACCGTTGGACCAAGGTTTTGCGTGGAATGTGCCGGGCGTGGTGACGACGGGCGGCGCGGCCCCCGGCGCGAATGCCAGGGACGACGTCAAGTATGTGCTGTCCATCCTCGATGTGATGGCGGACCAAGGGCTGGTCGACCGCAGCCGCGTCTACGTGACGGGCTTTTCCGGTGGCGGCCGCATGGCGAGCTGGCTGGGATGCGTGGCGTCGACACGCTTTGCCGCCATCGCGCCGGTGGTCGGCCTGCGCGCGGGCGCGCCGCTCGCATCGGACCCGCGCATGCCCGACCCGGGCAGTTGCCGGCCTGAAGCGGCCGTTCCCATCCTCGCGTTTGCCGGCGACAACGACACGACCAATCCGATAGCCGGCGGTGGCGCCAAATATTGGCAATATCCGATGCATGCGGCCGAAATGCGATGGGCGGGACTCAACAACTGTGAACGCCGCCCGGTCACGCGGCGGATTTCGGCAAACGTGTACCAGGAGCTCTACGACGGGTGCCGGGACGGCGCCGTGGTGACCGCCTACATCACCGAGGGCGGCGGCCATACCTGGCTTGCCGACAATGAGGCGCTGTGGAAGTTCTTCACCCGTTATGCGCGCGCGGCGGATGGCAAATTGCTGAGAGTCGAAGATGCCGACTTTTCGTCGGCGTCCCGACAATGATACTTACACTGCGTTCCATCTTGTTGGTCGCCTGCACGCTGTCCATAGCGGCGCCATCGACGTCGGCACCCCGGTCGCCATCGGCCGTCGAGCCGCTCGAATTGCGCATGGCGGTGGTGTCCGATGGACGGGCCGCCTACTTCAGCCGCCTGTTGGAGGAATCACTGCAGTTGATTGGGCAGCCCTATAACATCCAATACGTCACAGACATTCCCGCCCGCCGCATGTGGTGGATGCTGGGTCGGGGCGACATCAACCTGTTCTACGGGATGCAATCGAAGGACAAGGATGACAGCAAGGAGCTCGTTCCGGTTCACAACGGGTTGACCAACGGCTTGGTCGGCCAGCGCGTGTTTTTAGTACGCCGCGCCGATGCCGAAGCGTTTGCACGGGTCCGATCGATCGGCGATTTGAAGCGGACCGGCTTCATCGCGGGACTCGGCGCCGGCTGGCACGACGCCAAAGTGTTGAAGGCGGCCGGCTTGCCGCTGTACGAGCACGTGGAACCATGGCGCACCATCTACGCGATGGTCGCCGCCGGAAACCGCCACGTCGACTATCTGCCGCGCGGCGTGACGGAGGTGATGGAAGAGGCGCGGGACCATCCGGAATTGGTGGTGGAACCGCATCTGCTGCTGGCGTATCAAGCCGACTTCGTTTTCTACCTGAACGCCTCGGCCGCCCGCTATCGTCCCATCCTCGAGCGGGCATTGAAAGCGGCGGAAGCGAGCGGACTCAAAGCCCGCCTGCTCGACGAAGCCTTCGGCGCCGACCTCATGGCGCTCAACCTGCAGCGCCGGCTGCGGCTGAAACTGCCGGCGGTCCGGGACTGAGGCCAACGTCTTTCCGCCGGCACCGGCCGCGTCAGAAGCGGTGCTGCATGCCCGCCATCAAACCGTGCTGGTGGTCGCCATACCCCTCGCTATCGCGTGACAGGCTGATCAACTGATTGTGCTTCGCTTTGGCATAGGCGCCCGTGACGTACAGGTCGGTGCGTTTCGACAGCGCGTAGCGGAAGCGGGCCACCAACATGGCCGGATCGGCGTCGGTGCCTGGCGCGACGTTTTTCACGTCCTGGTAGTACAGCACGCCGGTCAGTGTTACGGCCGGGGTGGCCTGGTAACTGCCGCCGGCCCAGTACAGGTTGGCCCGCACTTCCGGCGTGTTGACCCGGGCCGCCTCCTGCCGGTACGCGCGCATGGCGGCCTGCAGTTTGTAGCCGCTGCCGGCGTACAGCAGCCCGACGTGGATGGCGCGCGCCTGGTCGCGCAGTCCGCTGGCCGGCAGCACGTTGCCATTGACCTGCTCCCATGTCAGCGTGGTGGCGAACGGCCCCCTGCCCCAGGCCACGGCGGCGGCCAGCTTGCGGCTGTCGGCCGAGCCGGTCGTCTGCTCGCCCGCGCCGTACGAGGCGCCGAACTTGAAATCGCCAGCCTGGCCGGCGTATTTGACCAGGTTGTCGAAACCGGTGGTCATGCCGTACTTGTTGACGGCGCCGTTGGCGCGGTTCGATGCGTTGCCGGTCGTCGCCCACGAATAGTACGGCGCATAGGCCATCGGGTCGTAGCCGATCATGAAGTCGTAGACGGTGGTGAACGAGCGCCCGATCAACACTTTGCCGAAGCCGCCTTGCAGGCCGACGTTGGCCTGGCGCTTGAACAGCGCGCTGTCGGTGGCACCGGTGTCGAGCGAGAGCGCGCCTTCGAGGTTGAAGTTGGCTTGCAGGCCGCCGCCGAGATCTTCCGCGCCGCGAAAGCCGAAGCGCGAGGTGTTCATGCCGCCCGAGGAAACGCGAGTCACCGTGCCCCCGCCGCCGGGGGCATTGTTGTTGGACGTCTCGACGCCGACGTCAAGCAGGCCGTAGACGCTCACGCCGGTGCCTTCCTTCGATTGGGCGTGCGCGTTGGCGACGCACAGCAGCGTGCCCGCCGAGAGGGCCAGGGCCCTGGTCAGTTGTTTCATGGTGTCTCCGGATGATTGTTATTGTGTTTGTGGGTACCGCCACGGCCGGCGGGGGACGCCGGCCGCTTGTTACATCACGAACCCTTGCGGCTCTTGACGCTGTCGATGAACAGTTCGGACCAAGCTTTCGGGCGGGTCTTGATGGTGCCGGCCAGGCCCATGAAGTCGACGTACTGCATCATGCCGACCGGCGTTGTCGAGAACTGGTTGTCCGGATCGGCCAGCATGGCTTCCACTTCCGCCTGGGTCAGCTTGATTTTCGAGATGCGCAAAAAGGTCTCGGCCGCGCCCTTGCGGTCGCGTGCGATATAGGCGTTCGCTTCTTCCTGCGCCGCCGCGAAGGCCTGGGTCAGCTTCGGGTTTTGCACCGTGAACTGCTTCATGGCGAACACCACGTCGAGCGTGATGTTGCCCAACACGGCGGTGGAGCTGAGCACCTTGGTGATGCGCGGATCCTTCGCTTCCTGGTACGAAAACGGCGGCGAGGTGAAGTGCGCCGTGATCTCGGTTTTGCCCGACAGCAGCGCGCCGACCGCTTCCGGATGGCCCAGGCTGACGGTCAGCGGGTCCAGCTTGGCATAGTTGGCGTGGCCGAATTCCTTGGCCACGGCCATCTGCAGCACCACCGCCGACAGCGAGGTCTTGATGCCGGGGATGGCGATCTTGTCCTTGGGCGTGAAGTCCTTGAGCGACTTGATGTTCGGATTATTGGTGTTCAGCCACAGCGAGGCGGTGCTCAGCGCGCCCAGTCCGATCACCTCCGAGCGGGGAATGCCGTTCGCCTTCGACCACAGCGTGACGAAACCAGGCGCGCCGGTGCCGGCGATGTCTAGGTTCCCGGACAACATGGCATCGTTGATGACGTTGCCGCCGTCGAGCGTGGCCCAGCTGGTGGCGACGTCGCCCAGCCCCGCCGCCTTGGCGTGCTTTTCGATCAGTTTCTGGTCGCGGATGACCATCAGCGGCAGGTACAGCATGCCGTAGCCGTGCGACAGGCGCACCGCTTTGGCTTCGGCGTGGGCGTTGCCGGCCAGCAGCGACATGGACAGGGCGGCGCCGAGGGCGAGTTTGGAAAGGGTCAGGCGGTTCATGGTGTCTCCGTATTTTTATGGGGTTGGCGCGGGTGTGTCAGTGGTTCTGCATGCCCCAGCGGCGGATGGTTTTCCGTTCGATGGTGGCGAAAATAAAGTTCTCGACGCACAGGCCGATGAGTATGACGAAGAACAGGCCGGCAAACACATTGGCCGTTTCGAGCTGGTTGCGGTTTTCAAAGATGTACCAGCCCAGGCCGCCGCTGCCGGACGACACGCCAAACACCAGCTCGGCGGCGATGAGGGTGCGCCAGGCGAACGCCCAGCCCACTTTGAGCCCGGTCAGGATGCTGCCGAAGGCGGCGGGAATGAGGATCAGGCGCACCAGCTTGAAGCCTTTCAGGCCGTAATTCTGCCCCACCATGCGCATGGTCTGCGAGACGCCGCGAAAGCCCGCATGCGTGTTCAGGGCCACGGCCCAGAGCACCGAGTGGACCAGCACGAAGATGATGCTGCCGTTGCCCAGGCCAAACCAGATCAGCGCCAACGGCAGCAGCGCGATGGCCGGCAGCGGATTGAACATGGAGGTCAGCGTTTCGAGGAAATCGGTGCCGATGCGCGAGCTGATCGCCAGCGTGGTGAGCAAGGTGGCCAGCACGATGCCGATGCCGTAGCCGACCAGCAGGGTTTTCATCGAGACGGCGGCGCGGTCGATCAGCACGCCGCTGCCGATGCCGGAAAAAAAGGCGCGCACGGTGTCGCTGAAACTGGGGAACAGCAGCGCGTTGTCGAGCCAGCGGCCATACACTTCCCACACCACCGCCAGCAGCAGCAGGATCACCACCTTGCGCACGCCGCCGTGGCGGTACAGGTTTTCAAAGGTCGACAGCGGGCGCTGGATGGCGGCGGCGTCGTGCACGGCCGGCTGGCGCACGATTTCCGGACGTTCGTAGGGTTGCGGCTGGCCGGCCGGCGGCGCGGTTTTCAGGGCTGGGTTCATGGTCGTCTCACCTTTTAATGTTGTGCAAACAGCATGTCGTTAATGCGGGCCTCGAGCGCCACCTGGCTGGTGCTGCCCATGGCGGCGCCGGGAATGCTGTTCAGTTCGGCCTTGACCTGGCCCGGATGGGGCGTGAGCAGCAGGATGCGCGTGCCGATGCGGATCGCCTCCTCGATCGAGTGGGTCACGAACAGCACGGTGAAGCGGGTGTCGTCCCACAGGCGCAGCAGTTCATCCTGCATTTTGCGGCGGGTGAGCGCGTCGAGCGCGGCAAACGGCTCGTCCATCAACAGCACGGCCGGCTCCATCGCCATGCCGCGCGCGATCGACACGCGCTGCTTCATGCCGCCCGACAGCGTGTGCGGGTAGCTGTCGATGAATTTGGCCAGGCCCACCTTGTCGATATAGTAGGCGGCCCGTTCGGCGGCGGCCTTGCCGTGCAGACGACCGCTCGCTTCGAGCGCGAATTCAACGTTCTGACGCACCGTTTTCCACGGCAGCAGCTGGTCGAACTCCTGGAACACCATCATGCGCTCGGGATTCGGTTCGCGCACCTCGCCGCCGTTAAGCAGGATGCGGCCGCGCACCGGCTTCATGTACCCGCCGATCGCTTTGAGCAAGGTCGACTTGCCGCAGCCGGACGGGCCGAGCAGGATGTAGCGATCGGCAGGGTACACCTTGAAGCTGACGTCCTGCGCCGCAGTGACGAGATGCTCGGTGGTCTTGTACTGCAGCGTGACGTTGTCGATCTCGAGCAAGGGAACCGGCCCCAAACCGGCCTGGCTGGCAAGTTCTGTGTTTTTCATATAGTCTCCATACGTTTTGTGAATGCTTGCCGAATCTTGCGCCGCGAACCTGTAATGAAACTGACAAAAATGGAGCGATGCCATGCGCATTCTGGTTGTGGAAGACACGGTCGACGTGGCCGAAGCCATCGTGGCCTCGCTCACGCGCATCGGCCATGTGGTCGACTGGGAGGCCAATGGCGCGCGGGCCGAGGCGCGCGTGCTCGATCCCCACTATGACCTACTGGTGCTCGACATCATGCTGCCCGGCGTCGACGGCTTCGACCTGCTCAGGCAGGTCCGGGCCAAGGGACTGTCAACCAGCGTGTTGATGTTGACCGCCTGCGCCGAAATCGAGGAACGTGTGCACGCGCTCGACCTGGGCGCCGACGATTACCTGGTCAAGCCCTTCGATTACCGCGAACTGGACGCGCGCATCCGCATGCTGCTGCGGCGCGGCGGCGGCGGCGGCACCAACTTGCTGGTGGCCGGCAAGGTCAGCATCGACCGCAAGACCCGCAGCGTGCTGCTCGATGGCCGCCCCCTCGAACTGATGCGGCGCGAGGTGACGCTGCTGGAAATCCTGTTGTCGCGCCCGGGGCGCATCTTCGGCAAGGACGAGCTGATCGACCGGCTGTTCACCATCGACGACAACCCGACCGCCAACGCGGTGGAGCAGTACGTCGGCCGCCTGCGTAAAAAACTGGTTGGTGCCGGCTTCGAAATCCGCACCTTGCGCGGACTGGGCTACCAGGTGGTGCTGACATGACGGCGGTCGCGTGATCGTCGCGCGCGGCTCGCTGTACACGCGCCTGGCGCTGCGTGTGAGCCTGGTCATCGCCGCCAGCGCGGCGGTGCTGTTGGCGGCGATCTGGTACACCACGCAGATGGCGGCGAATGAAGCCTACGACCGCCTGTTGACCGGCAACGCGCTGCAAATTGCCGAAAACACCTGGCTGCAGGGCGACAGCGTGACCGTCGACGTTCCGGTCGCGGCGTTCATGCTCACGCCCGGCGTGCGCACGTTTTATACGGTGCTCGATCCGCAGGGTCGCAGCATTGCCGGCGACCCGGATTTCAAGCCCGCCATTGCGTGGGACCGGTTGGCCGAAGGGCCGTTGCTGTTCGACGGCGTCTACCAGGACGCCGAGGTGCGCATCGCCGTACTAGGGCGGCGCCTGGCCATCGACAGCGCGCGGCCGTGGGCGGTGGTGGCGGTGGCCCAGACCAAGACCGCGCGGCTATCGTTCGCCAAAAGCCTGTCCGGCAACGCGCTGGTGGTCATCGCCGTGATGGCCATCCTGACGGTGTTGGCGTCGACTTTTACGCTGTACCAGACGCTCGCGCCGCTCGAGCGCATCGAGCGGGCCCTGGCCGCGCGCGACCCCAACGACCTGGCGCCGCTGGCGATGGAGGTACCGGCCGAAATCCACGCG
Organism: uncultured Duganella sp.; assembly: GCA_963513825.1. Classification (GTDB taxonomy): domain Bacteria; phylum Pseudomonadota; class Gammaproteobacteria; order Burkholderiales; family Burkholderiaceae_D; genus Rugamonas. The sequence continues at coordinate 20,632 of CAUPRW010000002.1, read as the reverse complement.
CTGGTGAGCGCCATCAACGGCTTCATGCAACGTCTGGCACTGCACCAGGGCTTGCTGCGGCGCGTGATCGGCGACGCCGCGCACCAGTTGCGCACGCCCGTGGCCGCGCTGGTCTCGCAAGTAGAATTGCTATCGAGCCAGGCTGACGAGGCGCGCAAGCAGGCGCACCTGGCGCGGCTGCGGTCGCTGACCTCCAACCTGGGGCGCCTGATCGGACAGCTGATCAACCACGCCATGGTCCAGCACCGGGCCGACAGCGCCATCCCGGCGCGCCTCGATCTGGCCGAACTGGTGCGCGAAGAAATGGCCGACATGCTCTCGTCCTGGCACGACCGCGACCTGCAGGCGCTCGACGTCGGCATCGACCTGCCGGCCACGCCGTGCCTGGTCGACGGCGACACCACCACCTTGCGCGAGGCGGTCAAGAACGTCCTGGGCAACGCGCTGCTGTACGGCGCACCGGGACTGCTGCATGTCGACGTCACCGCGCAGGGCCAGTATTGGCAGGTGCGCTTCATCGACGACGGCCCCGGCATTCCCACCGCCAACCAGGAAGCCGTGCGCGCGCCTTTTTCGCCGCGCAGCGGCAACCGCGCCGGCGGCAGCCTGGGCTTGTCGATCGTCGAACAGGTGATGGCGGCGCACGGCGGCGCCATGCTGTTCAGCCATGACGAAGCGGGTCGCTTCGCGGTGGTGCTGCGGCTGCGGCGGGCCGCGCAGGCTTGACGGATCGGGCGCCACCGGCACTCCGGCGCAGCCAGTCACGGCGAATCGATGCCGCCGGCGCGCGCGGCGGCGATCGCCAAGGTGCTGTCGGACGCCAGCGCGACTTTCTTCGGCGCCCATCGCGGCATCGCAAAAAACCACCCCTCGCTTGGCGGTTTTCATAATTGCCAAGTCGCTCGAACAGTCTGCACAATGCTCGACTCAAACAACACGCTCGAGCATAACGAGGAGACACATGACTTGCACTTCGAAACCCAACCGCCTGGCGCTGGCCGCGTCCATCGCCTGCATGATGGCATGGGCGCCATCGGCGCGCGCCGACGACACTGCGGCCTTCCGCGATTCCACCCTCGCGCCGGAGCAGCGCGCCAGGGACTTGGTGTCCCGCATGACGCTGGAGGAAAAAGCCGCGCAGATGCAGGACAACGCGCCCGCGATCGAGCGCCTGGGCCTCAAGCGCTACGGCTGGTGGAACGAAGTGCTGCACGGCGTCGCGCGCGCCGGCCAGGCGACCGTCTTCCCGCAGGCGATCGCGCTCGCGGCGACGTGGGACACGGCCCTGATCGAACGCATCGCCGACGCCAGCGCCCTGGAAGGCCGCGCCAACTTCAACGCCGCGCTGGCCCGGGACCCGAGCGGCACCGCACGCTACTTCGGCGTTAATTACTGGACCCCGAACATCAACATCTTCCGCGACCCGCGCTGGGGCCGTGGCCAGGAAACCTACGGCGAAGACCCGCACCTGACGGGTCGCATCGGCATGGCCTTCATTCGCGGCCTGCAGGGCGACGACGCGGTGCTGTTCAAATCGATCGCCACGCCCAAGCATTTCGTCGTCCATTCCGGTCCCGAGCCGGAACGCCACAGCTTCAACGTCGACGTCAAGCCCTTCGACCTCGAGGATACCTACCTGCCGGCCTTCCGCAATGCCATCGTCGACGCCAAGGCCTACTCGCTGATGTGCGCCTACAACGCGGTGGACGGGCATCCGATGTGCGCCAGCCCGCTGCTGCAAGACCCGCTGCGCACCGACTGGGGCTTCAAGGGCTTCATCGTCTCCGACTGCGATTCGGTGGGCGACCTGGTCAAGTCCCACAAGACCTCGCCCGACATCGCCCACGCATCGGCAATGGCGCTCAAGGCCGGCACCGATCTCGACTGCGGCCCGACTTACCGTGGCCTGCCGGAAGCGGTGGCCAGGGGGCTGATCACGGAAGCGGATGTCGACGCCGCGCTGGAGCGCCTGATGGTCGCGCGCATCCGCATGGGCCTGCTGGACGGCAGCCACTACGACGCGATCGCCTACGATGAAGTCGGATCCGCCAAAAACCGCGCGCTGGCGCGGCAGGCGGCCGAAAGCGCGATGGTGCTATTGAAAAACCGCGCCGGTGTGCTGCCCTTGAAGACGGGCGCGCGCATCGCCGTGATCGGCCCCAACGCGGCGCTGCTGCAAAGCCTGGAAGGCAACTACAACGGCACCGCCGTCAACCCGGTGCTGCCGGTGGACGGCCTGCGCCAACGTTTCGGCGCCGACAAGGTACGCTACGCCGACGGCGCGCCGTTGATCGACGGCATGGCCATGCCGATTCCTTCGACCTACCTCAAACCGTCCCCGGACAGCCGCGAACAGGGCCTGACGGGCGAGTACTTCGACAACCTGTCGTTCGCCGGCACGCCGCGCATGACCCGCATCGACCCGCAGGTCAACTTCAACTTCGAGCACGGCGCACCGGCCGGCTTTACACCGGGCGGGTTTTCGGTGCGCTGGAGCGGCGTCGTCACGCCGCCCAAACCGGGCAGATACGAAGTGGCCTTCCGCATGGTCGTGCGCAAGGACCGCCCGGTTCCCGACATCAAGGTCTACGTCGACGACAAACTGGTCATCACGCCGGCCCTGGCCGGCATCGGCGGCGCCAACACGGCGGTCTGCGTGGCCGGCAATTGCGACCAGAAGACCGACAAGATCGAACTCGATTTCACCGACAGCCGGCCACACAAGGTGCGCATCGACTACGTCCGCACCATCAACGACCGCTACAGCGCGCTGCAATGGGTGCCGCCGAAGGATGCGCTGCTGGACGACGCCATTGCCGCTGCCCGCGACAGCGATGCGGTGGTGGCGCTGGTGGGCCTGTCGCCGGACCTGGAGGGCGAAGAGATGAAGGTGAGCTACCCCGGCTTTCGCGGTGGCGACCGGTTGACGCTCGACTTGCCGGAAGCGCAGCGGCGCATGCTGCAGGCCGTCAAAGCCACCGGCAAGCCGCTCGTCGTGGTGTACGTCACCGGCGGCGCGATCTCCGATCCGTGGGTCGAGCACAACGCCGACGCCATCGTGCAAGCCTGGTATCCGGGCCAAGCGGGCGGCACGGCGATTGCCCGCGTGCTCGCCGGCGACGTCAACCCCGCCGGGCGCCTTCCCTACACCATCTATCGTTCGGCGGCCGACCTGCCGCCGTTCGACGACTATGCGATGGATACGCGCACCTATCGCTACTTCAAGGGGCCGGTGCTGCATCCGTTCGGCGCGGGCTTGAGCTACACCAAATTCGCCTATGGTCCGGTGAAGCTGTCGAGTGCGCGCGTGCGGGCGGGCCGGGCGATCACCGCCACCGTCGCGGTCCACAACACCGGCAAGCGCGATGGCGACGAGGTGGTGCAACTCTATGTCGCCAAGCCGGGCGACCGCTCGGCGCCGGTGCTGGCGGGATTCAAGCGCGTCCATGTCAAGGCCGGCGCCAGCCAAACGGTGACGATCGACGTCGATGCGCGGGCGCAATCGCAAGTCGATGCCCGGGCCCGGCGCGCCGTGCGGCCGGGCCAGTACACCGTGCACGTCGGCGGCGGCCAACCGGCCTTCGTCAAGGCCTCCAGTGCGAAGCTGGCCGTGACGGGCGAGGCGGCGCTGCCGAAGTAATGGAATGCCCGGACGGTGACGACCACCGGGCGCAGCTGGTGTGCGGCGAGCAGCAATGCCGGCACCGGCCAGCGACCGGTGGCGGCCGGTGCCATGGGCAATCCAATCGTCGTCCGCGCACAGCAGCGGACACACCTGTCACTTTGCGCGTTCCCGCGTTGGCCTGTCGTGGCGGCTGATCCCATACCCGGCGCCGTGTCCAGAGGGCGCGCTGGCCGACTGGCTGGGCGTGCGGCAGTCGTTCCTGCTGCCGATGGCGTGCTACGCCTTCGTGCTGTGGTACGGCCTGCGCTTTGCCCGCCTTACCGACCTGCCTGGCGCGCGGACCTGAACGCCGCGCGCGGCTCGTCGGCACACTCCGCCGGCGGCGCCATCGCCGCGCGGTGGCCGCCCCGCTTCAGCTCGTTGAAACGGACGAGCTTGCGGAAGCGGATCTCACATCTCCCGACCATCCTTTGGATCGGCACCGAGTAGCCGGGAAGCCGTCTCCAATGCTTCATCCCTGGCCGCCACGACAAGCAGCGGATACCCCCAGAACTTGCCGAACATGGTGGCGAAGGCCTTGCTCGCAAGCCGCTTCGCCGCATTCGGTTCGATCAGGATCATGGCCTTGATGAATGCCCGGATCTCGACCTTGTGCTGCTTCATCCAGAGCGCGGTCTGTTTGCGCTCATCCTGCGCGTGGTCGTGGTCGTTGAATCCTTCCTCACTGAGAAAGACGAATACTTGTTTGCGTGCGAGCAAGTTGGCTAACTCGTCGAACGGTTCTTGCGCGGGCGCGCCGGACTGGGCGGTTTGCCGCATCCAGACCATGGGAAACGCTGAGCTGTCGAGAAACATCGGTTCAAACTCCTGCTAAATGACGATGACGCCAGAATAAACGGCGCTTGGCTCGACGTCATCGCACAAGATCGCCATAATGTTATTCATTCCAGCCAATCGAACGATGCCGTGCCAAACCGCCCCCACCCCACAACGCCGCGTCGCCAAAGTAACGATCCGGTAGCAAACGTCGATGTCGACACCGTCGCCCGTCCAGTGGTCGCCTTGGGCGCCGCCATGGTGGACAAGGACTGGGAGCGCGCGCAGCACCGCCACCGCAAGGCGCAGCTGCTCTATACGGTGCGCGGCATTATCAATTGCCAGACCGAGAGCGGCGTCTGGATCGTTCCGCCGCAGTGCGCGGTCTGGATTCCGGGCGACCTCCCCCATGCGGCACGCGGATCGGGCGAAACGGAATGCTATTGCGTGTTCGTGGAGCCCGACGTCGTGCCAACCCTGCCCACCACCTGTTGCACGCTGGCCGTGTCGCCATTGCTGCGCGAACTACTGCTCAAAGCCGCGGGCATGCCGACGCTGTACGCGCTCGACGGACCGCAGCAGCGACTGATGGCCACGCTTCTGGACGAGCTGGCCGCCGCGCCGGTGGAAGACCTGCATTTGCCTATGCCGCGCGATGCGCGCCTGCGCAGGTTGGCGGACCTGTTGCTCAAGGACCCGTCGGACAAGACGTCGATCGGTGACTGGGCCGTGCGTATCGGCATGAGCGAGCGCAGCATGACGCGCCTGTTGCTGCAGGAGATCGGCATGAGCTTCGGACGCTGGCGCCGGCAATTGCATGTCATCTTGTCGCTGCAGCGGCTATCGAAGGGCGAGAGCGTGCAGACCGTCGCGCTGGACCTCGGTTACGAAAACGCCAGCGGCTTCATCACCATGTTCCGCAAGGCGGTCGGCAAGCCGCCGGCGCGCTACCTGGCCGAGCGCACGGCGCATGCCGGCGAGGCGCGCGAGCCGGCGCCGGTTCCCGGAATCGTCCTGCCTGGCACGGAGTAGCACCGCCCGCACGGCCTCGCGCGGCCGGAGTGAATAACAATCTGACCGGATCTCGCTATCTCGCCGCCCGAGTTATTGGTAACTTCGTGGCTTGCAAATGAGAATGAGAGTTATTCATGAATGACGTGTGCCCTGTTCCTTGTTCCCACCGCCCACGCCGGCAGGCGGGACGTTTCATCGCCGACCACCCTCGCGGCGCTTGGACGCCGAACGCCCCGGCGCCCCGCCGCACCATTCTTGCGCTCGCCATGAGCGTTTTGTCGATGGCGTCCGTACAGCCGGTGTTTGCGGCCGAACCGGATGGCGACGGTGGCGTGACGGCCACGCTGCCGGTCGTGGTCGTCACGGCCTCGGCCGGTGGCGTCGCGCAACAGGTCCGGGACGCGCCGGCATCAATCAGCGTGATCACCCGCAGCGAGCTGGAAAGCCGGCCCTTCCGCGATCTGGCCGATGCGTTGTCCTCTGTCGCCGGTGTGGTCACCACCGGCGGCAGCGACCGCGGCGAGATCAATATCCGGGGCATGGGCTCGGCCTACACCTTGACCTTGATCGACGGTAAGCGCACCGACTCGCGCGAGACCAGCCGCCTGTCCGACGGCTACGGCCAGATGAACGCCTGGACGCCACCGGTCGCCGCGATCGAGCGGATCGAAATCGTCAAAGGGCCGATGTCGGCGCTCTACGGCGCGGACGCGATGGGCGGCGTCATCAACATCATCACCCGCAAGGTCGCCAGCCAGTGGGGCGGCGAGGTCGCCGCCGACGCCCTGTCGCAACAGCATTCCAGGTCCGGCGATGCGCGCCAGGGCAGCTTCTTCCTGACCGGTCCGGTCAAGCAGGAACTGCTCGGTCTGCAAGTCTACGGCCAGTATTCCAAACGCGATGAGGACGCCATTTACTACGGCTATCGCGGCAGCGAACGCGGCAACATCACGGCGAAGCTGGCGCTGACGCCCAACCGCGACCACGACCTGGTGTTCGAGGCCAATCGCACCGGACAACGTCTGCGGCAGGCGCCCGGCAAAAGCATCGATCCCGACTGTGGCTTGTATTCCTTTTACGGCTGCGCGGCGCCGTTCGACAAAAAGGTCGATGTCGACCGCTATTCGCTGTCGCACACCGGGCGCTGGGCCGTCGGGACTTCCGAAACCTATGTGCAGCAGGAGAAGTTCAAGGTGTCGTCGCAGGACATCGCGCTGAAGAACAAGGAATTCCGGACCTCCTGGGCCATTCCCCTGGGCAGCCACCTGATGACCGCCGGCGCCGCCATGAGCCGCAACGAACTGCACGACAGCGCGTCGAACACCGTCACCAGCCTGTACGACATCACCCGCACGCAGAAATCCCTGTTCGCGGAGGACGCCTGGTACCTGGCCGACACGTTCACGCTGACGACGGGCGCGCGCCTCGACGACGACAACCGCTATGGCAAGCACTGGAGCCCGCGCCTCTATGGCGTATGGAATGCGGGGCCGCGATGGACGGTCAAAGGCGGCGTGACGTCCGGCTTCAAGTCCCCGGGCATCACGCAAATCGACGGCGGCTTCGCCTCGGCCAGCGGCGTGGGCAACGTCTACGGCAATGCGGACTTGAAGCCGGAGAAGTCGCTCAATCAGGAAATCGGCGTGCTGTACAAAGACGAAGGCGTGAGCGGCGCTCTGACGCTGTTCAACAATAAGTTCAAGGACAAGATCAACGTCGTCGCCTGCGCCCCGGGCGACGCCTGCCAGGCCCTTCCGGGCGGCGCCGGCTTCTCCGGCCCGCTGCCGCCCCAGACCTACGCCAACGTCGATCGCGCCGTCACCCGTGGCGCCGAGGCGGCCATGGGCCTGCCGCTGGCGCGCAACTTGACGCTCGAGGGCAACTACACCTATACCTATTCCCGACAGCAGTCCGGCGCCTACGCGGGCAAGCCCTTGAACAAACTGCCGCGCCACCTGCTGACGGCCGCGCTCAATTACAAACCGGCCGAAGCGCTAACCGCCTGGACCCGCCTGACCTATCGCGGCAAGGACAGCAACAATGTCGGCGGCGTCTACGCCATCCTGTTCCCGGTCGAAGCCCCGTCCTGCACCACGCTCGACCTGGGCGTGACATACAACGTCAACCGGGCGGTGAGCGTGCGCGCGGCACTCTACAACCTCGCGGACAAGAACATTGGCTACGCCAAGTACGGCTTTGTCGAAGACGGGCGCCGTGCATGGCTGGGGATGACGGTCAAGTTTTGATCCGCTGCCCCGGGCCGGCAGGCGTCGACATCGCCGCGCAACGCCGCTGCTCGCCGACGTGCCCGGCCTAGCCGGCCGACCAGCCGCCGCCGATCGCCTTCGCCAGTTGCACGCCGGCCTGGCGGTAGCGGGTGGTCAATTCCAGCGCGCTTCGGGCGGCCTGCAGATACGCCGTTTGCGCCGTCACCACCTCCAGATAGCTGGCCGCGCCCTGGTCGTAGCGTTTCTTGGCCAGCTCCAGCGCCTGTTTGGCGGCCGCCGCCGCCAGGCGGTCCGACTTGGCCGCCTCGTCGTAGTTGGTCAGCAGCGACAACTGGTCTTCCACCTGCTGGAAGGCGGTCAGCACCACCGAGCGGTAGCGCTGGCCCGCTTCGTCGAGCACCGCTTCGGCGTTGGCGATCTGCGCCTTGCGTTTGCCGCCGTCGAGCAGGCTGACGGCCAGCGTCGGCCCGACCGCCCAGAACAGGTTGGAGGCCTGCGCGAAGCGGCCGAAGTCGCCGGACTGCAGGCCGCCGGCCGCGTTCAAGGTCAGCGAGGGGAACAGCGCCGCCCGCGCCACGCCGACCTGGTCGCTGGCGGCGGCCACGCGCGACGCGGCGGCGGCGATGTCCGGCCGGCGTTGCAGCAACTGCGACGGCAGGCCCAGCGGCAGCGCCGGGGTGGCGAAGCCGTCGCCGGCCGGCGCCACCGTGAAGTCGGCGGCGTTGGCGCCGACCAGCGCGGCGATCGCATGCTCTTGCACGTTGCGCTGCGCCTGCCGCTGGCGCAGCAGCGAGCGGGCCGACTCGAGCTGGGTCCGGGCGCGCGCCAGGTCCAGGCCGGAGGCGCTGCCGCCGTCGTGGCGCCGCGTGACGAGCTCCGCCTGGCGCTGGTAGGCCACTTCGGTCTCGCGCAGCAGCTTGAGGTCGGCGTCGGCGCCGCGCAGGGCCAGCAGCGTGTCGGCCAGCTGCGCCTGCAGCGACAGTCGCGCGGCCGCCAGGTCGGCGGCGGCGGCGCGTTCCTGCGCCACGCCGGCGCTGACCTGCTTGCCGATGCGGCCCCACAGGTCGACCTCGTAGCCCAGGTCGAATTCCAGCGTGCCGCTGTCGTACTCGCTGGGCGAGGTGGCGCCGCGCAGCGGCTTCAAATCGGACTGGCGCAGGCGCTGGCCGTTGAGCGAGGCGCCCAGGGTGGGCGATTGCGCCGCGCGCAGCACGCCGGTGGCGGCCTGCGCCTGGCGGTAGCGCGCCAGCGCGCTGGCCAGGTCCGCGCTGTTGGCGATGAGCTGGCGCTCGAGCTGGTCGAGCTGCGGATCGGCGTACATGGCCCACCAGTCGGGCGGCAAGTCCGGCGCCTGGTCGCGGGCGGCGGCCCAGCCGGGCGGCACGTCGCGGAAGGCGGCGGCCATCGGCACCGCTGGCGGCGGCTGCACCGGCGCCTCGGCGCACGCGGCCAGTGCCAGGGTGAGGATACCGGCGCAGAGGCGCTTCACGGCTTGGCCTTGGCGTTGGCGGTGGCGGCGGCCGCCACGCGGACCAGGTCGCCGGTGGCGACGCCGTCCGGCGGATTGGCGATCACCTGGTCGCCCTGGTCGAGGCCGGCCGCGACCTCGACCGCGTTGCCGAGATCGCGGCCGACGGTGATCCGCTTGACCAGCACGCGGTTGTCCTTGCCCAGCACGGCCACCTGGGTGCCGGCCTTGTTGAAGATCAGCGCGCTCGGCGGAATGCTCAGCGCGCCGCTGGCCGGCGCGGCTTCGAAGTGGACCGACGCATAGCCGCCGGGCAGCAGCTCGCCGTTGTCGTTGCGCACCGTCAGCTGCACCAGCATCGCGCCCGAGTTGGCGTTGATGGCCTGCGAGAGCGACTGCACGGTTGCCGTGTACACCTTGCCGGCGCGCTCGGGCACCGTCAGCTCGGCCCGGTCGCCGACCTTGATGGCGGCCACCTGGCGCTGCGGCACGTTGACATATACGCGCAGGCGGCTGATGTCGGAGACCACGAACAGCTCGCTGCCGGGCGTGCCGCCGACGTTGATCAGCGCCCCGACGTCGGTGTTGCGCGCGGTGACCACGCCGTCGAACGGCGCCACCAACCGCGTGTAGCGCTGCAGCGCCTGCACGCGGTCGACATTGGCCTGCATGGCGTTGACGGCCGACTGCTTGGCGGCCAGGTCGCCGGCCTTTTCATCGGCCTCCTGGCGCGAGACGGCGTCCGCCTCGAGCAAGCCCTGCCAGCGCTTGGCGGTGCTGGTGGCCAGGGTCAGGTTGCTGCGCGCGCTGGCCAGTTCCGCCTTCGCCTGCAGCAGTTGCTGGTCGAGGTCCGGGGTTTCGATGTCGGCCAGCGTCTGGCCGGCCTTGACCGGCGCGCCGATGTCGACCTTCCAGTTTTTCAGGTAGCCGCTCACGCGCGCATAGATCGGCGCCCTCGCCCACGGCTCGATGCGGGCCGACAGGTCGACTGCGGCGCCGGCCATCCGCCCGGCCGGCAGGATGCTGACGGCCGGCACCAGCGGCGCGCTCGCTTGCTTGACTTGTTGCGCCTCGGAACGGCGGCTGATGACGCCGGCCGCGACCAGCGCGGCGGCCAGCACGATCAGCCCGACGAACAGCGGCTTGTGCCCCATACGGGTAGTTTTAGTTGGCATGGACGGGTGCTCCGGAAACAGGTTGATCGTTGTGCGGCCGCGGGGTTGGCGTAGCCTTGGTCCCCGGCGCGTGTTTTTTATGCACGATGCTGAACACGACCGGCACGAACAGCAAGGTGGCGGTGGTGGCGAAGATCAGGCCGCCGATGACGGCGCGGCCCAGCGGCGCGTTTTGCTCGCCGCCGTCGCCCAGGCCCAGCGCCATCGGCAACATGCCGATAATCATCGACAGCGCCGTCATCAGCACCGGGCGGAAGCGCACCGAGCCCGCCTCCAGCGCGGCGGCGGTGGCGTCGCCCAGTTCGTCGAGGCGTTCGCGGGCGAACGAGATCACCAGCACCGAGTTGGCGGTGGCCACGCCCATGCACATGATGGCGCCGGTCAGCGCCGGCACCGACAGCGTGGTGTTGGTGGCGAACAGCATCCAGACGATGCCGGCCAGCGCCGCCGGCAGCGCCGAGACGATCACCGCCGGATCGAGCCACGACTGGAAGTTGACGACGATCAGGAAGTAAATCAGCACCACCGCGCCCAGCAGGCCGAACAGCAGGCCGGAGAAGGCCCGGTCCATGGTCTTGACCTGGCCCAGCATCTGCGCCGACGCCCCCTTGGGCAGCTCGGCCTTGGTATCGGCCAGCACCTTGTTGATGTCGCGGGCGACGGCGCCGAGGTCGCGGTCCTGCGTGGTGGCGTAGATCTGCACCATCGGCGCGATATCGTACTGGCTCACCAGCGCCGAGGCGGTGCCGCGCTGGAAGCGCGCCACGCCGCCCAGGGTGGCGCCGCCGGTGGCGGCGCCGTTGCCAATTGGCAGGTTCGACAGCGCCGACAGCGAATCGAGCTGCGCTTGCGGCGTCTGCATGACGATCGGGTAGCTCACGCCGTTGGCCGGGTTGAGCCAGAAGGTCGGCGCCACCTGCGACGAGCCGGCCAGGTTGACGACCATGCTGTTGGTGACGTCGCGCGTGGTCAGGCCCAGTTGCTGCGCCTGGCCGCGGTCGACGTCGACGTTGAACACCGGCGCCTTGTTCGATTGCTGGATGCGGGCGTCGGCCACGCCGGGAATGGCGCGGATGCGCTTGAGCAGCTTCTCGGCGTACACGTAGTTGTCGTCGATTTTACCGCCGCGTATCTGCACGTCGATCGGCGCCGGCGAACCGAAGTTGAGGATCTGGCCGACGATGTCGGCCGGCGGGAACGAAAAGGTGGTGTCGGGGAACTCCTCCGGCAGCGCCCTGCGCAGCGCGCGCACATAGCCGGCGGTCGGCGCGTGCCCGTCGCCAAGCGCGATCTGGAAGTCGCCGTCCTGGGCGCCCATCATGCCGGTGTTGTTGTAGACCATGTTGATCGAACTGGCCGGCATGCCGATGTTGTCGGTCATGGTGACGATCTCGTTGGCCGGTATCACGCGCCGGATCGCCTGGTCGATGCGGGCGAAGCGCGCGGCCGTCTCCTCGAGGCGGGTGCCGACCGGCACCCGCACGTGGATCAGCACCTGGCCGGAATCGACCGCCGGGAAGAAGTTACTGCCCAGGAAAGGCACCAGCACGAACGACGCCGCCACCACCAGCAGGAAGCCGATGACGAACGGCGGCCGGTTGCCGATGGCCGCTTGCAGGATGTCCATGTAGCCGGCACGCACCTTCTCGAAGCGCGCCTCGAAGCCGCGCTGGAAGCGCACCAGCGGGTTGCCCGACGGCGGCGGCGCGCCGTGGCCGCCGTGGGCGTGGGCGTGGCCCTCGCCGGTGTCGTGCGGTGTGAGCAGGTAGTTGGCCATGGTCGGCACCAGCGTGCGCGACAGGATGAACGAGCAGACCATCGCGAAGATCACCGCCTCGGCCATCGGCACGAACAGGAAGCGCGACACGCCGTCGAGGAAGAACATCGGCACGAACACGATGCAGATGCACAGCAGCGAAACGAAGGCCGGCGTGACGATCTGGGCGGCGCCGTCGAGGATGGCGTTTTCCACCGACTTGCCCTGCTCCAGGTGCCAGTTGATGTTTTCGATGGTGACGGTGGCGTCGTCGACGAGGATGCCGACGGCCAGTGCCAGCCCGCCCAGGGTCATCAGGTTGAGCGACTCGCCGATGGCCGACAGCGCGACGATGGAACCGAGGATCGACAGCGGGATCGACACGGCGATGATGATGGTCGAGCGCCAGCTGCCGAGGAACAGCAGGATCATCAGCGACGTCAGCGCGGCGGCGATCACCCCTTCCGAGGCCACGCCCTCGATGGCGGCGCGCACGAACACCGACTGGTCGTTGATCGGCGTGACCTTGAGCGCCTCCGGCCAGCCGGCCTTGAGCGTATCGATTTTGGCGCGGACGCCGTCGACGATGGCCAGGGTCGACGCCGAGCCGTTCTTGAGCACCGACATGAGCACCGAGCGGCTGCCGTCGACGTGGACCACGTTGGTTTGCGGCGCGTTGCCGTCGTGGACGTTGGCGATGTCGCCCAGGTAGATGGTGGCGCCGTTGACCACCTTGACCGGCAGGCGCGCCAGGTCGGCGATGGCCGACGGCGCGCTGTTGAGCTGGATCGTGTATTCGAGCGTATCGATTTTCTGCGTGCCCACCGGGGTCAGCACGTTTTGCGCCGCCAGCGCGTTGGCGATGTCCTGCGCCGACAGGCCGCGCGCCTGCAGCAGCGCCGGATCGACGTCGATCTGCACTTGCCGCTGCTTGCCGCCGTACGGCAGCGGGATCGCCGCGCCCGGCACGCTCACGAGCGGCGTGCGCACGGTGTTGGTGCCCAGGTCGGACAGCTGCTGTTCCGACAGCCCCTTGCCCGACAGCGCCACCTGCAGGATCGGCACGGTGGCGGCGTTGTAGTTGATGATGAGCGGCGGCGTGATCCCGGCCGGCATCTGCTTGAGCAGCGCCTGCGAGATCGCCGTCACCTGGGCGTTGGCCACCGCCACGTTGACGCCGGGCTGGAAGAAGATCTTGACGATGCTCACGCCGGTGTAGGTGTTGGCCTCGATGTGCTCGATGTCGTTGACGGTGGTGGTCAGGGCGCGCTGGAACAGGGTCGACACGCGGCCGGCCATCTGGTCGGGCGGCTGGCCGGTGTACTGCCACGCCACCGCGATCACCGGGATCTTGATGTCGGGGAAAATGTCGGTCGGCGTGCGCAGCGCCGCCAGCGGACCGGCGATCAATAGCAACAAGGCCATGACCACAAAGGTATAGGGACGCCGGAGCGCCACGCGTACGATATCGATTAACACAAGTTACCCCCGGGGACGAGCTGGCCGGACAGGACGGCGCGCCCCGGCACACCACATTGCGCGGCAAGCCCGCGCGGCAGGTGGCCGGTCGAGCGATGCCAAGGAAATGCGGATGCCGAGGCGCGACGGTATGTCGGACGATTGCTACATTAGTGAATCAATTTTAGCCGTTTAATCGTTATCGCCGGCTTAAAAATTGTTTCTGCTATGTATCAACCAGCTTAATCAGGCGGTCCGCCCCGGGAATCGGCGATTCAGCCTGGATCAACATTCATGCCCAACTGCCGTTGAAAAGGATGAAAGCGCCTAGCGTCAAGAGCAGAAGCGCCAAGTGTCCGCGTTGAAGGTCGTCCTCGCGTATCCAATAGGCGAACCAAAGGCCCGCAAGATGCATTGCAAACAGAAATGCGGTGAATATGCTCAATGCGATGTTGAGCCAGGGACGGGCTTGCACCAAACCGCCACCGATGAGCAGTTGGTAACAACCGATCCAGCAAGCGGCGAATGCCAGCAGCTTCATCACCAGCAACCCGAGCACTGCCAACCGGTGCCAGTGGATCGACATCACGGCGCGCGCCGCCAGCACCGAACGTATAACGGGAGATCGTTGCAGCGGCGCCATGGACATCGTCGTGCCCACCGCGTGGACCAGCTCGCGGAACGCCCACAGGTTATCGACCACGGCGATGGTCAACCAGATGGCCAAACCGACCGCGTAGATGGATTGGAACAGCCACAGTGAATTGTGCAAACTCATAAAAAGCCCTTGTCAACGTAAGCCAAATCGAAACAGGCGCCGCCGGCCGTCGCTATGGACGGGCCCGCGCTTCGTACGGCTTTCGGCCGATGGCGCCGCAGGCAGTATTTATCGTGCCCGGCGGATCGATTGTAATAGCTCAGGTTAGCTTGAGGTCAACAGGTGCGCAATTGGCGTGGCGTGCCACACGGGCGCCTCCCTGCTAATGCCGTCGGCGTGCCCGATCGGGCGCCGTGACGAACCATGCCCAGGCGTCGGGCAGCAGCGACCGTTCGCCGACCACGTGGCGCCGGTGGTGCACGCTGCCGGGGGCGGTGCCGGCGTTGCCGCCACTTTCGATCACCAGCGCGACCTGGCGCCGCCCGCCCCGGGCTACGGCACCCGCATCACGCGCGGCACGTGGCCGGTGTGGGCCAGGAAGGCCTCCAGGGCGGCGTGGCCGATGACCACCGTGGCGGTGTTGCGCAGCGGGTGGCCCTGGATCTTGTCGGCGGCCCAGACCGCCTCGTCGATGATCAATTCGACCAGGTGTTCGCGGTCGTTGACGACGGCGAAGATGCTGACCGCACCGGGCGTGACGCCCAGATGGCGCTCGAGCCGCTCGGGCGATCCCATCGGGTTTGCACATTTTAGATACTTTGTGGTATCCTAATTAAAGAATTGGATACTGTCAAGTACTGTAATTATTTATGAGCGAAAAAAATCAAGGACGGCGCGGCCGACCCGCCAACGAGGCGCTTGGCCAAACCATCGCCGACGCCGCGTGCGAACTTTTTGTGGAGTTGGGTTTTCAAGCGACGACAATGGACAAGGTCGCCCAGCGGGCGAAGATCTCCAAGCTCAGCATCTATCGGCACTTCGAGAACAAGGAGGCGCTGTTTGGCGCTGCGATCGCGGCAAGTTGCCATCGGTTTGCGCCGGAGGCCCTTTTTGAAGGCGTCGACGGGTCGGCCGCCGACCAGCTCATGGCGGTCGGGTCATCCCTGCTGCGCACGTTCCTGAGCCCGGACGTGCGCCGGGTCGAAGCCATGATCCTGGCCGACACGACGAATCAACAGTCGCTGAGCAAGCTCCAATACGAAGCCGGGCCCGCCCACGTCGTCGCCCAGATCGAAGCCCTGTTGCGTCGGTTGCACGCGAAGGCGGCGTTGAACGTGCCCGATCCACTCCAGTCCGCCCGCTTGTTTGCCGCGCTTTTGAAGGGCTCCGATCTGCTGATCAGGGCCCGCTTCGATGAGGCGATAGCAGAGGACGACAACGCCATCGCATCCTATTGCCGGTCGGCCGTCGCCATGTTCGTCGCCGCGCACCAGGCTTGAGCACCGCGCGGCCAATACCGCGCCGAACCAATCGCGCGCTATGTGCACGACCTCGCCGGCGCCTTGCTATCCCCTTTGTCAGGAGCATAAAGAATGGTGTTTCTTCCACGCAGGACCACACTGGCTTTGACGTTGACGTTGACGCTGCTTCCGCAGGCCGCCCCGGCCCAGCAAGTCGATCTCGTCGGCGGCAAGGTCGCAGGCACGGCCATGGCTGACGGCAGCGCGATTTTCTACGGCATCCCCTACGCCGCCGCGCCGGAGGGCGCCCGTCGTTGGAAACCGCCAGCGCAACGTGCGCCCTGGCAGGGTGTGCTCGACGGCACCAGGCAGGCGCCGGCTTGCGTGCAAGGCGACGCCGGCTGGAACAAGGACTTCATCAAAGGCGCGAGCGAAGACTGCCTAACCGTGGCGATCCGCACGCCGGCGCTTGGCGCCAAAGCCGCATTGCCGGTGCTCGTGTATATCCACGGCGGCTCCAACTCGGCTGGCGGCGCCGGCAGCCTGGCTGACGATGCCCTACATCGCCAAGGAATCGTGGTGGTCAAGGTGCAGTATCGCTTGGGTGCGTTCGGTTTCCTGGGACTCGACGCGCTGCGCGACGAAGACCCACATCGCTCGTCGGCCAACTACGGCTTGCAGGATCAAATCGCCGCGCTTAAATGGGTGCGGGACAATATCGCCGCATTCGGCGGGGATCCCGCGCGCGTGACCATCAGCGGCAATTCGGCCGGCGCCACCGACACCCTGTTCCTGACCTATTCGCCACTGGCGAAGGGACTGTTCCAGCGCGCCATCATGCAATCGTCGGCGCCCGGCGCGCCACGCACGGCGGCGCACAGCGAATCGATGGGCGACGTTCTGCTCCAGCGCCTCAAGCTGCCGCGCGGCGCGGCGGGCCTGGCGGCGCTGCGTAAGCTGCCGGCCGATGCGATTAATGCGGCGGCGCAGAATCTACCGGTGTCGCCGGGGGTCGACCCGAGCTTCACGTGGGAGCAGCAGAACGTCGATGGCTACGTGCTTCCGGATAGCTACGCGGCGGCCCACGCCAAGGGCGCGGGCCGCGAGATCGCCATCATCATCGGCAGCAATACGCAGGAGCTGGGCGCCGACCGCCAGCCCGGTACTGGCGAGGCGCTGATCAAGGCGGCATTCGGCGCGCGGGCGGCCGCTGCGCTGCCGCTGTACGGCTACCGCGGCGGCCAGGCGCCTGCCGCCGATCCGGCGCTCGGCAGCGTGCCGACGCAGGTGATGACAGACATGTGGTTCCGCTGTCCGGCACGCTGGTTGGCACGGCGCATGCAGGCTGCCGGCGCGCCCGTCTGGCGCTACGAATTCGGCTTCGGCACGCCGGGCTCGGGCAAGCCGCCGGAACACACCACCGAGATGGACTACGTGTATCAGGCCGCGCCCGCCAAGTCGCTGGTCGGGGACTGGCCGCCGGTGCAACGCTACTGGGCCAACTTCATCCGCAACGGCGATCCAAACGGCGCCGGCTTGCCGAGCTGGCCTTCCGTGGCGCAGCGCGACGGCTCACTGGCGATCGAGCCAGGCGGCGTGAAGGCGGTGTACGGCGCGCGCGCCGACGTGTGCGGCCTGATGCTGCTCGGCCTGAATTATCCGCCATCTGCCGCGGTGCCGAACCAAAGCAACTAACCAGGGGGGGGAACTCTCCATCAACACAATGCGTAGATGGCTCAGGAAGTCCGAGAGCGAGCGGTTAGGCCACTGTGCAACCAAAGTGTCGATGTCGCAAACAAGCTAAGCGCCCACCACCTCGGACCGGCGCGGGCACTGTCGACGACGCAATGGCGGTGAAGCGGAAAAATAGGCGGCGAACTTCGACTCCCAACCAAGCTGTTGCGGCTGGGTTGTTTTTTCGAAGGAGAATCGGGAGTCCGGCCTTGCAGGTGTTCAGGGACACGGTTGCTCTCCGGGCGGCGCGCCCAATGTCTCCACGTTGGAGATCGCCGTGGCCTTGGGAAGGTCAAACGACAGACCGACAAGCGAAAACAGTGCCTGGTATTTCACGCCACGGCACTCGTTGGCAACTGCGGGATCGCATATTTGCGCACGCACCAACCGTACGCAGGTGGCTGAATAAGGATTACGCATGCAATTGGCTCTGTTATTCGCAGGGCACGCTGGCAAATCGACTAAAGGGATCTCTGCCACACTGCCATTGACATCATCAATCGACAGATAGCGGATGCGGACGTACGCATCCGTCACTGGCGCCCCAAGTACCAGGCTTCCTGGGGAGTTCCGAAAAACAGACTGCTGACGAACAGCACTCATTGCGGCACCACTGCTTAAATCTGCGTTGGCCGCCAGCGCTGCCGCCCGTCGCGTCACCATCTGCACAGTATTGAGCATGTACATCACTCGGGCGAACTCAATGACTCCACAGATAATCGTGATGAAAAAAATCATGATTATTGCGAACTCGGCAGTTACGACCCCTGCTGACCGTCGGCATTTTTTTTCAAAAGAGAACAAGTCATCATCTCCCTAAGTATGGGTACTTAACCGAGACCATGAGCGGAATTTCCAAGGCCGTGTACCCAGGGAAAAAAATATCTTGCACTATCAGCTGAATGGAGACCGACACCGTTACAGGCTTCGAGTAACCAACGCAGGGCACGCCATCGCACAGCATATCCGCCACATATGGAAAGGCTCCGGGACTCAATTCGCTCAATTCCTCCTTAATAATTGCCTCAGCGACCTTGGCCACGGTGATGGCCCGATTGGGGTTATTCATCTCGCTGACTGGCGCTTTGGAGAGATAGCGCGCTGCCTCCTGCGCAGCGTGCTGGATGACGGTGTAATGCATCGCAACGCGTCCGAGATAAAGTGGATATATCAGTAACATTAGAAGAACCGGCAATATGATGGCTAGTTCCACTGCGGCGACACCACGCTGGCGGTCATCCACGTGCTTGAGATGTGAGATCATGGGTATAGCTCGACGGAACCGTTAAGGGACTTTTCGGGCACCACCCCACCAAACTCACCATAGAGATGGGAAGGTGTAGCCGGCACTGTCATCAGGAACTTCCCGATAGCC
Organism: uncultured Duganella sp.; assembly: GCA_963513825.1. Taxonomy (GTDB): domain Bacteria; phylum Pseudomonadota; class Gammaproteobacteria; order Burkholderiales; family Burkholderiaceae_D; genus Rugamonas. The sequence goes on along the minus strand of CAUPRW010000002.1, from coordinate 1,925 downwards.
AACACTGTTGCGGTGGCAATCATTCCCGTGTCGACGGGACAGGACAGCAATGCGACGTTAAGCACGCGGCGGTTCGCGACCCCTTTGTGCGCGGAAGGCGGAGCCTGGAAATTTCCGCCACTGCCAGCGCGATACGGAGTGGAGACACCGGACGGATAGGAGGCGGCCGCTGTCGGCGCCACCGGTCCGTACAGCGTATTCCACGCGGTCGTGGCGAATGGCGTATATCCGCCCGCAGGTTCAATCGCACCGGCCACGTAAGAGGCAAAAGGCACCGCCCTGGCATACGTCCACAACGGGCCGTACATGACCGCTGTGGTCCCGGCTGGCCTCGGAAGGGGGTCGGCCACCGTTCGAAGTCTGCCATCGGCGGTAGTCTCCTGCGCGCCCTGCCCTGCCGGGGCAACGCTCATCCATGGCGTTCCGGAACCGAAGGTGTAAGACTTGATATTGGTGTCCGGCGGTGCCGTCGCGTACGAGCATACCGAGTTCGGATAGAGGTTAAATCTTGAATTGAATTGGTTGAACAAAGAATCCAACGGGAAAGGCCTGGCCACCGTAATTGGCCCACCAAACACCCTAGGCATTGCGACTTGTCCAGTGCACACAAACGGTCCGACAAGTTCCGGCGCAACATTGGCCAACTTTCCTGCCACACCCGGGGGCGAAAAAGGATCGATAACAAACGTTTCCGCGTCGGTTCCGTTCGGATTGAGCCGCATTAAGTCGTAGGCGACGCCCCGCCTAAATCCGTACTCCACTAGCTCAACGCTGGGGGGCGGGCCGGAATTGGTGCGCGACGACGCTTCTTGATTCGAGAGCGCACAAATGGCCAGCGGCGCCACATCTATCGTCGATCGGCCCGCCACTGCAATGCCAGCAACTTCCGTCGACTTCAACGATTCGGAAAGTACTGGCATGAGAGTAAACGAGATAGTCCCTATAGCCGATCCGAGCTTTCCTGTGTCGACGCGAACATAGTTTAGACCTGCCGGTGAGTTCTGCGCGGTACCAGCATCTACCCACCCCCCATTCGGCGACGGACTAAATGACAGTGCCGTACTATCCCAGGCGATTGAAAGTTGGCTATATTCATATTTAAGCGCGCTAGTCGCCACCGCAGCCTCCGCCATGGCATTGGCAACTCCGCTAGAAGTTCCGTTAAGCTGACGCGCCGCCGCCAATGCGGCAACGTTTGCTATTGCTTGAAGTTCGAGCTGGCGGTTGTACACCCGACTCAGATCCAGCGCCATGCCGATAAAGCCGATCAGCACCGTGAGCATCAAAGCAAAGATGAGTGCGATCGCGCCGCACTGCCGACGAATTGACGACGCCTTCCGGCTCGGCTGATGACGGCTCCCCCCCCCAGAGCAAACGGAGCGGACCGATAAATTGTTGGCAGTCTGCTTCATGCAAGTTCTTTCTCTGCGTTTTACTACCCTATCTGTCTCACCGATGGGCAGCAGACAATCGATTGTAGGAGAGGTGTGCTCCAACGAAATTGACGTGAGACAAGAACTTTCCACGTGAATATTTCTCAGCGGCCTCAACATCTCAACGACCGGTGGCGGCTCGTCAAGACCACGGCAAGGATGAATATTCGCGGGCCCCGTTTTGCACCACGGTTTAGTTGACGGCCAACGCCATCGCCCTATTCTGGAGACCTAAACGGGATCCACTTCTTGGGGAACCTGCCCCTCATCTCACCCCGCCCGCAATACCATCATGATTACCATCAAAAGAAGCTGCTCGCCAATGCTCGGGTTTGCCAAGCTTTGCCATCGCATCGGCATAGGGGGCGGCTCAGATGAGCCGCTCCCCTGCCACACCACCCGGCATGCGGGTCCGCACCGGGCGGTTCGAGTAGTTGAGGTTAGGCCAAGCGCGGCACCCCAAGTTGGTCGAAATAGGCGATTGTGAGGACT
>CAUPRW010000001.1:0-511196 GCA_963513825.1 uncultured Duganella sp. | reverse complement strand
AATGGCGGGGCGGCGAAATCGCGCACTCCATTGCCAGATCGGCATGCGATGTATCGTAGGGCGGATTAGCGGGTGAGGCCCGCCAATCCGCCCCGGGGGCCCACCGAATGAGGCGGCCTACCTGCCGGTAGGCCTTAAGAGGCGGAACGCCGTAATCCGCCATGCACGCGCAGCTGCCGGCCCATGGCGGATTACGCTACGCGAATCCGCCCCACAGGTTCGGACTAGCTCAGCGCGGCGATGCCGGCCTTGGCGACCTGCGCGTCCTCCGCCGATTTGACGCCCGACACACCAACGGCGCCGATGATGTGGCCATCGACGATGACCGGCACGCCGCCTTCGAGCATGCCGTCGGTGTACGGCGCCGGCGCGCTCAGGAACGACACGCGGCCGTTGTTGATCATCTCCTCATACACCTTCGACTCGCGCCGGCCCAGCGCCGACACGCGCGCCTTGGCCGGCGCGATGTGCGACGACAGCGGCGAGGCGCCATCCTGGCGCTGCAACCACAGCAGGTGGCCGCCGTCGTCGACGATGGCGATCACCACCGGCCAGTTGTGGGCGACCGCTTCGGCCTCGGCGGCGGCGGCGATTTTCTTGACGTCGGCAAGCGACAGGTAAGGTTTGGTTTGCATGGTTATTCCTTTTTCTTGGAGCGGTGATTGTAAGGCTACGGCTTGCGCCGCGCCTCGAGTTTCTGTTTGAGCTGGGCCATCGCCAGCGACGCCGCCTGCTCGCCCGCCAGGATGGCCTGGTTGCGCCCGGCGAAGTCGTTGCCGGCCATCTTGCCCAGGCTCGGCGCGATGACGACGTCGGCGTCCTTCAATTCGTACTGGTTGATGCGCTGGCCCATGATGCTAAAGGTCTGCATGATCACGTCGACCGAGCTGACGGTGGCCTGCACGTCGGCCTGCGTGGAGATGTTGACGGCGATGACGAAGTCGGCGCCCATGTCGCGCGCGAAGCGCACCGGCACCGGCGCCACCAGGCCGCCGTCGACATACGAGCGGCCGCTGATCGTCACCGGCTGGAACACGCCCGGCACCGCCGACGACGCCCGCACCGCCATGCCGGTGTTCCCGCGCTGGAAAAGGATGGGCTGGCCGGTCTTCAAATCCGTCGCCACCGCGCCGAACGGCACCTTGAGCTTTTCCATCGGCTGGTTGTTGACCGCCTTGTTGACGTAGGCCTGCAAGGCCTCGCCCTTCAACACCCCGGTGCTCTTGCCGAACAGCGGCATGGCCCAGTCGGAGATCGCCGCCTCGTCCATGTCGAAGGCGATCTTCTGCAGCTGGAAGCCGGTGTTCCCGGCCGCGTACAGCGCGCCGACCACGCTGCCGGCGCTGGTGCCGACGACGATATCGGGATAGATGCCCTGCGCCTCGAGCGCCTTGATCACGCCGATGTGGGCGAAGCCGCGCGCCGCGCCGCCGCCCAGCGCCAGCCCGATCTTGATTTTGCGCGGCGGCAGGGGTTCCGGCACGGCGATCGGCTGGGAGGGTGTTTCAACGACCGGCGTCGATTTGCAGCCGATGATGGCGGTGGCGGCGAAGGTGGCGAGTGCTGCGAGGGTGAGACGGCGTAATTGCATGTAGTGGAATAGTCGCTATGGTGGCTGGTTTGGCGCAGCAGATTGTAACTGAATCGTCCCGGCGGCCGCCAAACGGGCACGAATTTGAGCGTCGGCCGACGCCGGATTGGTTGATAATCGCACTACCCTCGTTTTGCAAGGCACGCCATGATCCGCATCCTCGCCCTCGCCCTTCTGTGCTTCACCGCCGCCATCCACGGCGCCGCGCCGGCGGCGGAAATCCGCGACCTGTCCGGCCAATGGCGTTTCGCCCTGGACCGCGACGACGAGGGCGTGAACCAGGTCTGGTTCGCGCGCGACCTCAAGGACGGCATCGCCCTGCCCGGCATCTTGCAATCGCAGGGCTACGGCGACGACATCACCGCCAAAACGCCATGGGTGCTGTCGCTGTACGACAAAAACTGGGACCAGCGCGAGGACTACAAGACCCACACCGCCGCCGGCGACGTCAAAGTGCCGTTCCTGTCGCAGCCGCCGAAGCACTACCTCGGCGCCGCCTGGTACCAGCGCGACGTCGACGTGCCGGCCGCCTGGCGCGGCAAGCGCGTCGCCCTGCTGCTGGAACGTCCGCGCTGGGGCTCGACCTTGTGGATCGACGAGCGCAAGGTCGGCGCCAATATCAGCCTCGTGGCCGAACACGAATACGACCTGGGCTTGCTGGCGCCGGGGCGCCACCGCATCTCGGTGCGGGTCGACAACCGCATGCTGATGGCCTACCGGCCGGACGCCCACAGCGTCTCCGATTCGCTCGGCATGAGCTGGAACGGCATCGTCGGCAAAATGGAGCTGCGCGCCACCTCGCCCGTGTGGCTGGACGACGCCCAGGTCTACGCCGACGTCAAAAACAGGACGGCGCGCGTCAAGATCGGCATCGGCAACGCGGGCGGGCGCGCCGGCGCCGGCACCATTACGGCCAATGGCGTCGTCCACAAGGTCAAGTGGGGCGCGCAAGGGGGCAGCGCCGACATCACGGTGCGCTTCCCGGCGGGCACCCAAACCTGGGACGAATTCACGCCGGCGCTGCAAAGCATTCGCCTGCAACTGAAGGGCCCCGGCGCGGCGGACAGCCGCGACGTCGGCTTCGGCTTCGCGCGCATCGCGGCCAAGGGCAATCAGTTCCTGCTGAACGGACGTCCACTGCTTTTGCGCGGCACCCACCACGGCGGCGACTTTCCGCTGACAGGCTACCCACCGACCGACCTGGCCTACTGGCGCAAGATCATCCAGATAAACAAGGACTGGGGCATCAACCACATACGCTTCCACTCCTTCTGCCCGCCGGAGGCCGCATTCCAGGCCGCCGACGAATTGGGCGTCTACCTGCAACCGGAACCGGGCATGTGGAACGACATCTCGCCCGGCACCGCGATGGACAAGATGCTGTACGAGGAAACCGAGCGCATGATCAAAGCCTATGGCAACCATCCATCGTTCATTTTACTCAGCCCCGCCAACGAACCGAAGGGCCGCTGGAAGCAAGCGTTCGACGCCTGGATCGCGCACTACCGCAAGGCCGATCCGCGCCGGCTCTACTCCAACGGCACCGGCCACACCGAAAAGGAAGTGCCCGGGCTGGCCGACGGCACCGACTTCCTTTCGATGCAGCGCATCGGCCCCAAGCCGCTGCGCGGCGACAAGGGCTGGTTCGGCCGCGACTACGGCGCCTCGCTGGCCGGCGTCAACGTGCCGGTGGTGTCGCACGAGGCGGGCCAATGGGCCGCCTACCCCGACTACGACATCATCGACAAATTCCGCGGCTACCTGCGGCCGGGGAACTACCAGATCTTCCGCGACTCGCTGGCGCGCCACGGCATGGCCGCCCGCAACAAGGACTTTGCCTGGGCCTCGGGCAAATTCCAGCTGCAGGCCTACAAAGAGGAAATCGAAGCGAACCTGCGCACGCCGGGCCTGATGGGCTACCAGTTGCTGGACCTGCACGACTATCTCGGCCAGGGCACGGCGCTGGTCGGCGTCCTCGACACCTTCTGGGAATCGAAGGGCTACGCCACGGCCGAGCAATTCCGCCGTTTCAACGGCCAGACCGTGCCGCTGGCGCGCCTGCTCAAGCGCACCTGGAGCGCCGACGAAACACTGACGGCGGAGGTGGAGATCGCCCACTTCGGCGCCGCGCCGCTGGCCGACGCCCAACCGTGGTGGAAGCTGATCGACGCCACCGGCCGCGTCGCCGCCGGCGGCGAATTCGCCCGCAAGACTATCGACATCGGCAAGAACATCGCGCTCGGCCAAATCCGCCTGCCGCTGGCGGAGTTGAAGGCGCCGCAGGCGTACCGGCTGGTGGTGGGCGTGGGCGCGGCCATCGATCCGGTGGCGGAGAACGACTGGAACCTGTGGCTGTACCCCGCCGCGACCAAGACGCGGGAGCCGGCGGACGTGCTGGTCACGCACAGCTGGCCGGCCGCCGAAAAGGCGCTGGCGGCCGGCGCCAGGGTGCTGTTCCTGCCGCTGGCGGCGGACCTGGACTGGAGCGGCCCGCCGCTCGACAGCGTGCCGGTGTTCTGGAACCGGTTGATGAATCCCGCCTGGAGCCGCACGCTCGGCGTCTGGATCGACAACAAGCATCCGGCGCTGACGCAGTTCCCCACCGACCGTTTCAACGACTGGCAGTGGTCGGAGCTGATCAAGGGCGCGCGCACCATCAACCTCGACAAACTGCCGGCGGCGCTGCAGCCGATCGTGCAGCCGGTCGACGACTGGAACCGCAACTTCAAACTGGGCCTGCTGCTCGAGGCGAGGATAGGCAATGGCCGCTTGATGCTGGCCACGCCGGACCTGGAGAACCATCTGGACCAACGCATCGTCGCGCGCCAGCTGCGCAAGTCGGTGCTGGACTACATGGCCAGCGACAGCTTCAATCCGCAGACGCGCATCGACGCGGAGGACGTGCGCCGCGCGCTGTTCGATACGCTGGTGATGAAAAAGCTGGGCGCGAAAGCCGACGGCGGCGGCAACCCGGCCAACGCCATCGACGGCGATCCGAACACCTTCTGGAGCGCCGGCACGCAGGCCGCGCCGCGCGCGCCGCAAACGTTGACGATCAGCTTCCCGGCGCCCGCGTCGTTCTCCGGCCTGCTGCTGATGCCAAGGCAGAACCACCGCGACCATGAAGGCGACGTGCGCGACTACGTGGTGGAGGTCAGCGACGACGGCAACCAGTGGCGCGAGGTCAAGCGCGGCGCATTGGTCTCGACCTACGAACAGCAGCGCATCGAATTCGGTAGCAACGTCAACGCGCGCCAGGTGCGGCTCACCGCCTTGAGCGGCTTCGGTGGCGACAACACAGCCGCCATCGCCGAACTGGCGCTGCTCTACACCGGCGCCGCGCTGCCGGAAAACAGCGGCGGCCTGACTTACCAGCGCGTGCGCTCGGCGTCAAGCGACATCGATGAAAACATCGCGCCAGGTCAGGAAAAGCGGCCGGCGAGATGAGCCGCTGGCGGAGCGCGGCGGATTAGGCGGAACGCCGTAATCCGCCATCGATGAGCCGCCAAAGCCCGTTCAAGGAGCCAGACAAGCCTCGATCGACAGCTCCAGCAGCGGGAAGTGCCCGGTCGGCAGCGTACGAAGCTGCGCCTGCGGGAACACGGTGCGCCAGACCGGTCCATCCTCGGCCGGATCGACCATCGGATCGAACTGGCCGAAGATCACCGTCACCGGCCCGGTATACGGGCTGGCCGCCGGCGCCGGGGCGTGGTTGGCGAAATCGTCCGACGTCGCCACCGACGACGGCGCGTCGAACACGCCCGGTTGCTGCAGCAGATAAGCGAACACCTGCGGCTCGTCGCCCGAATTCGGCCCGAAATACAGCGACGTCACGTTCGGCAGCAGCCATAACGCCCCCATCACGTCCCAGAAGCGCGGGCGGCCCGGATCGGCCTCGTAGGCCGCCAGCGCCGCCACCAGCTTGTCGGCGTTGGCGTCCGCCGCGTGCAGCGCCAGGCCGTGGCGCGCCAGCCGCATGGCGGCCGCCTCCGGGTTGTAGGTCGGCGCCAGCAGCACGATGCGCGCGATCGATTCCGGCATGTGCCTGGCCAGGTGCACCGCCAGATGCGCGCCGAAGGAGCTGGCCATGATCGTCATCGGCCCGCCGAGCATGTCGACGCTGAGCCGGAACTCGGCCAGCGTGGCCGCCAGCAGGTCCTGGTACGGCCGCGTGGCGCACGACACGGCCGATGGCTGCTGCCACCAATGCACGTGGTCGGCGTCCGGAAAGCGCTGGCGTTCGAACGCCGTGCCCAGTCCCGGCCCGCCGTGCAAATAGAAGATTGTTGGAGGCTGCATTCGGTGATCCTCGAGGTTGGTTGGATTGCGTCCAAGTTCTTGACTTCATTGTAATCCGCCGTCAACATCTGAGCATGAAAAAATATCGTGTCGTACCGGCCCTCGCGCTCTCGCTCGCCCTCGCACTCGCCCTGCCCGCCGCCCCCCACGCGGCCGTGCTGCCGCTGCGCGAACAAGCCACCGTCGTCAACGAACTGCTGGCCGACCGGCTCGACAACCTGCTGCCCGCGATGATGGAGCAGACCGGCATCGACATGTGGGTGCTGGTCTCGCGCGAATACAACGAGGACCCGGTACTCAGAACCATGCTGCCGGCGGAGTGGCTCAACGCGCGCCGCCGCACCATCCTGGTGTTCTACCGCGATCCAGCCAAGCGGACGGTCGAGAAGCTGGCCGTGGCCCGCTACGCGGTCGGCAAAAGCATCGCGGCGGCTTGGGACATGCAGAAATTCCCCGACCAGTGGCAGGCGCTGGCCGACATCGTCAAGACGCGCAATCCGAACAAGATCGCGCTCAACACCTCGCGCCACTTCGGCCACGCCGACGGCATCGACCACACCGACTACGTGGAGCTGGTGCAGGCGCTGCCGGCCCAGTTCAAGCAAAAGGTCGTCTCGGCCGAGCCGCTGGCCGTGCGCTGGCTCGAAACGCGCAGCGAGCGCGAAGCGCAGATCTTCCCGCAACTGGTCAACGCCACGCACAAGATCATCGACGAGGGCTTTTCCGAACGCGTCATCACGCCGGGCCTCACCACCACCGACGACGTGGTGTGGTGGTTCCGCCAAAAGATCCGCGACCTCGGTTACGACACGTGGTTCCACCCGACGGTGGACATCCAGCGCCAGGGCCAGGGCCTGGCCAACCCGAACATCATCGTCGAGGGCGACCTGCTGCACGTCGACATCGGCATCACCTATCTGCGCCTGAACACCGACGTGCAGCAGCACGCCTACGTGCTCAAACCCGGCGAGACGGCCGCGCCGGCGGCGCTCACGCAGGCGTTCGCCAAGGCCAACCGCCTGCAGGACATCCTGCTGGCGCAGTTCAGGGCAGGACGCAGCGGCAACGAGATGCTGGCCGGCGCGCTGGCGCAGGCGCGCGCCGAGGGCATCGCGCCGACCATCTACAGCCATCCGCTGGGCTACCACGGCCACGCCGCCGGCCCGGCGATCGGCATGTGGGACATGCAAAACGGCGTGCCCGGCAGCGGCGACGAGGCCTTGCGCCACCGCACCGCCTACTCGATCGAACTGAAGGCGGAGTCCGCTGTGGCGGGCTGGCCGGCACCAGTCAATATCATGTTGGAAGAGGACGCGTTCTTCGACGAGGCCGGCATCCGCTACCTCGACGGCCGGCAAAAATCCATGTATCTGATCCCGCGCGCCAGCACCGGCGCGGCCCGCGCCGATTGAGCGTGAGATCCTACCAGTTGATCCCGAAAAACGAATAGTGCCGGCAGGCTCTGGTGTGTCAATTATGCGGCACACCTGCGAAAATAACGCTTCCGGCGTCCGGCCAAAGCGCCCTGTTTCGACTCACTTTTTGGCCGCCATTTTCAATGAGGAGATCAACATGAATTCGTTTGTGGAAACCATATCGCCGGCAGCAAAAAATCACATCGAGGCCCGTATCGCTTACTTCAACGATGTGTCGCTGGCCATGGTCCAGACGATGCGCGAACTTGCGGAAGTCAATCTGCAGTTCAGCCGCAGCTGGCTGCAGGATTCCACGCAAATGCTGCAGTCGGCGCTGCTGACGCCGCCCGGCGAGCGCAGCGACGCCGCGCCCTCGGTCGAGGCGGCCGCGCAGAAGCTGCAGTCGTACCAGCAACAGCTGGTGAAGATCAGCAGCGACTTCCAGACCACCATCAACCAGGTGGCCCAGCAGCATGTGCCGCAGACGGCGCGCACCGCGTCCGAGCTGGCCGAGGCCGTGACCCAGAAGGCGGCGGCGCAGACCGACCAGCAATTGCGCATGCAGAAGGCCGCCGGCAAGGAAATGCTCGATCAGGCGACCCAGTTCGCGCAGGTGGCGTCGCAGAACCGCGCGATGCAGCAGCCGGCGTCGATGCAAAGCGATGAGAACTCGGGCAACAAGAACTGATATCCGCGCTCATCGTCCTACGCCGAGGGCCGCTGGCGGCTCTTGGCGGATTACGCGCGTGGCGCTAATCCGCCCGACGTTTTCTTATAGAAACCGGTCGGGGATGTCTTGTACGAACGGGTAGAGCGGGAAGTAAGGCTTTGACTCTTCCAACACCTGCTTGAACGACGGCCGCATCACCAGCCGCTCGAAGTAAGCCTGCAACTGGCTGTACTCCTCCGGGAACGGCAGGATCGTGCTGGCGTAGAACAACGCCGGCGCGGCCGCGCAGTCGGCCATGCTGAACGCGTCGCCACACATCCACACCCGCGTCGCCATCCGCTTTTCTATCATCTTGTAAGCCGTCTTGAGCTTGGTGCGCTCCTTGGTCTGGTCGCACTGCAGGCCCGTCAAGTGGCCGTTGACGATGGTTTGCATCGGCTCCTGCACGTAATTATCGAAAAAGCGGTCCCACAGCCGCACGTCGAGCGCGCCGTCCCAGTCGGCCGGAATCATCGGCTGCGGGCCGGGAAAGTGGCGGTCCAGGTATTCGATGATCACCGACGTCTCCGGCACGTCGCGCATGCGCTGCTGGTCGCGGATGACGGGGAATTTGCAGGGCGGCCACATCGCCTGCAGCTCGGCGCGGTCGCTCTCCTCGCCCAGGTTGATGATGCGCTTCTCGAATGGCGTGCCGTTTTCGTACAGCGCGATCAGCACCTTGTGGCAGAACGAGGCCAGCGGATGGTAATAAAGGGTCAAAGACATGTCAGCTCCTGGAGGCCGGCATCGCCGCGCGATACCAAAGAATTCGACAAATGATACTTCAGCCACGCCGATAGCGGGGGACCGCAAATGTTGCCACACTTCAGCCCGTTCCGAGCCGGGCACCCACGCACCGGCGGACCCAGAACCACCACCGACAGGATGACACCATGCGCCACGCCCTTCCCCTCAAGCTCGCCCTCGCCTTGACCACCCTATGCGCCGTCAGCGGCCACGCCGGAGCCGCCGACGCCCCCGGCGGCGACAGCCTGACGGTCGGCCTCGGCGCCGCCTACGTGCCCGAATACGCCGGCAGCGACGACAGCCGCACGGTGCCGCTGCCTTTCCTCGAAAGCACCTTCGCCAACGGCTTTTTCATCAGCACCCGGCGCGGCCTCGGCTATCAAGCCAACGTCGGCCCGGTCAACCTGAGCGGCGCGCTGAGCTACGGCGGCGCGCGCGACGAGAAAAAACGCACCTTCCGTTCCGGCTCGGACGCGCTGCGCGGCATGGGCGACATCGACGGCGGCTTGCAGGCCGTGCTCACGGCCAGCTACCAGCTCGGCACGGTCGGCCTGAGCCTGGGCACCACCCAGGCCGTCGGCAAGCGCGAGAACGGCTCGACCTACACGCTCGGCGCCTCGGTGCCGCTCTACAACGGCGCCGGCCACAACGTCAGCCTGAGCGCGTCGGCCGTGTACGGCGACAACAAGCACATGCAGACGTACTTCGGCGTGACCGGCGCCCAGAGCGCGCGGTCCGGCTATCGCCAGTACGGCGCCAAGGCCGGCTTCGAGAGCGTCGGCGCCGCCGTCACCTGGGGCCACGAAATTAACCGCAACTGGTCGTCGTACGCCGCCGTCGGCGTCACGCGCCTGACCGGCGACGCCGCCGACAGCCCGCTGACATTCCGCAAGACCACGCCGCTGGTGATGACAGGCATCAGCTACAAGTTTTAAAAAGATTGCCGGGTGATATCATTGAGCGAAAAATCGAAGCGCGCTCAATGATCCCCGACACCACCCTCGCAACTTATTTCTTACTGGCCGCCGCGATCTGCGCGGCCTGGGCCAAACCGGTCGCCATCGGCCCCGTCCTCCTCAAACCCTGGATAGCATTGTTTACAGCCGCGCTCGCCGTCGGCATGGCGGCCGGCGTGCTGCGCTGGCCGGCAGTGATCGCGCTGGCGGTGCTCGGCGGCATGGCCGGCATGACGGCCAACGCCGCGCGGCGCCACCAGCGCGTGGTTTTCGGCATCGCCACCGCCGTGCTGGCCCTGGGGCTGGCGCTCCACAAAGTGCCAGGATTTAACAACACGATCGTCATCGACGCCGTCACCGTCTCGCCCGGCGCCATCCCGTTCACGCAATACGCCAACTTCGACAAGGGCGCCGTCGGCCTGATTCTATTGGCCCTGCTGTGCGAACGCGCGGGCTCGTGGCGCGAGTTCGGCGCCGTGCTGCGGCGGTCGCTGCCGGTGCTGCTGGCCACGCTGGTGGCCGTGCTCGGCCTGGCCGCCGCCATCGGCCTCGTCGGGCCGGACTTCAAGCCCTCGCCGCTGGCGCTGCGCTTCGTCGCGGTCAACCTGTTCTTCACCGTGGTGGCGGAGGAAGCATTTTTCCGCGGTTTCCTGCAGCGGCGCCTGGCCGACGCGCTGGCGTCCCGGCCGTCCGGCAAATGGCTCGCGCTGGCCTGCTCGGCGTTGTTGTTCGGCGCCGTCCACCTGCCGGGCGGCGCGCCGTACGCCCTGCTGGCCACGGTGGCCGGATTCGGCTACGCCTACGCCTACCAACTGACCGGGCGCATCGAGGCGCCCATTTTCCTCCACGCCGCCCTCAACGCCGTGCATTTCATCGGCTTCACCTACCCCGCCCTGCGCTGACGCGATAGCAAAACAGCCAGACTAGCGACCTGCTAGCTGGCACGCATCCTGCTCTACAAGCTTGCTGTCGATTTATTTGTATAGACAACATTATGCAAGCTGTATAGACAAATACAGCCAGCGATAGGTTTCAGTCCGCCGACGCAACGAGCAAGCCGCGACCCATTATGGTGCGCGGCGCGCCGTAACGGTGCAATTTCATGCAGCTAGACCAGAGGGAAATAAAAATGAGCAAAAAACTGATGGGGTTGGGCGCCTTGGCGATGGTATCGGCCAGCGCGATCGTTTCGGCACAGGTGACGCCGGCGCCGACGACGCCGCCAACACCGGCGGCCGACAACGGCGACAAGATCGAGCGCATCGAAGTGACCGCTTCGCGCTCGGCGCGCGCCGAGGAGATCCAGCAGGTGCCGATGGCGCTGACCGCCATCAAGCCCGAGAGCCTGGCCAAGTTCGGCCTCGGCGGCCTGGCCGACATCGCCCGCGTGGCGCCGTCGCTGGACATGCAGGAGCAAGGCCCCGGCGTCAACAACATCACCATGCGCGGGCTGGTGGTGCGCGGCATCACCCCGTCGGAGGTGGCCGACGCCTCGCTGGTGGCGGTGTACGTCGACGACATGCCCGTCACGCTCAAGTCCGGCAATCCCGACCTCAAGGTGCTCGACCTGGAACGGATCGAAGTGCTGCGCGGCCCGCAGGGCACGCTGTACGGCGCCGGCGCCATGGCCGGCACCATCCGCCAGATCACGCAAAAGCCCGATGTGGATTCCGTGTTCGGCTCGCTCGAAGCGGTCGGCTCCAACACCTCCGGCAACGGCGGCACCAACGGCAACCTGCGCGGCATGGTCAACGTCCCCGTCAAGGAAGGCGTGCTCGGCCTGCGCGTGACCGGCTACACCGGCGAGGACAAGGGTTATATCCGCAACACCGTCAACGGCGAGCGCACCAACGACACCACCACCCACCAGGGCCGCGTCGCCATGCGCCTGCTGGCCTCGCCGGACCTGACGGTGGACGCCAGCGTCACCGCCTCCAGCATGAAGGGCGGTCTGAACGGCGCCTTCAGCGGCCTGGCGCCGTTCACCACCAGCGCGCTGACTGAGCAGAAGAGCAACGACGACATGCAGCTCTACAACCTGGCCGTCAACTACAAGATGGCCGGGGCCGAGCTGGTCTCGTCGACCAGCTACGTGCACCGCAAAACGCTGTACGTCAAGTCGGACGAGTACAACACCACCGCCTTCATCTTCCCCGGCCAGAGCCTGGTGCAGGCCGATTACACGATCGCCAACCGGCTGCGCGACTTCGCCCAGGAATTCCGCGTCAACTCGACCGCCCCCGGCCCGCTCAAGTGGACCGGCGGCCTGTTCCTCGAAAGCGGCAAGCGCCACTTCTGGGAAGACGAACCAACCCACGGCATGGACGCGCTGTACGCGGCCACCTACGACTTCCCCGGCTACAGCTCCAAGGCCAACGACCTGGCCTTCAACGAGAACGACCAGTTCTCCGGCACCCAGGAATCGCGCTCGCGCCAGGCCGCGCTGTTCGCCGAAGCCACCTACACCGTGTGGGACAAGCTGGACCTGACGGCAGGCGTGCGCCTGTTCACGCAGAAGGAGGACTTCGACCTGCGCTTTACCGGCTACTACGGCAACACGCCGGCGGCCACGGTCGACAACCCGGTCGGCACGCCGAACGTGGTGCACAGCAAGTCGAGCGCGCGCGGCGGCAACCCGCGCTTTGCCGCCGCCTTCCACCTGGACCCGGAACACTTGCTGTACGCCCAGGCCGGCAAAGGCTTCCGCTACGGCGGCAACAACCAGCCGGTGCCGCAGGTGCTGTGCGGCATCCAGGCGCCGGACAGCTTCGGCCCCGACCAGCTGTGGAGCTATGAGCTGGGCTCGAAAAACACCTTCCTCAACCAACGCGTGAGCCTGAACGTGGCCGCCTTCCTGATCGACTGGGAAAAAGTGCAGGTGGCGAACTACCTGCCATGTTCCTACTACTACACGCAAAACGCCGGCAAGATCCGCAGCCAGGGACTGGAGCTGGAATCGATGTTCAAGCTGGCGCGCCGCATGAGCCTGGGCATCAACGCCGCCTACACGGACGCCAAGGCCAAAACCGACATCGTCACGCCGCTGGCGGCGCAATCGGCCCCGGCCGGCACGCGCACGCCGTACGCGCCGCGCGTTACCGCCAACGTCAGCTTCAACTACGCGGTGCCGCTGGCCAACAACGACGAGGTGGGCTTCTCGGCCACTTATTCGTACCGCGGCAATTCGTACACGGACTTCGCGCCGACCGGCAGTAACTATGCGGAAATCCCGTCTTCCACTATGCTCAACGCGGCGCTGTCGTACAAATCGGGCAAATACGAGTTCGGCCTGTTCGGCACCAACCTCAACAACGGCACCAAGATCGTCGACGTCACCCGCGACCCGAACGGACTGCAGCCCGGCGACACGACCTTCATGGCCCGTCCGCGCACGGTCGGCGTGCGGGTCAAGGCGCGCTTCTGAGCCGACGTTTTCACCTTTGATGGATGAGCCATGACAAAACCTCGCAACATAGCCACGCGGCGCTCGCCGCCGCTGCGACCGCCGCGCAGGGCGCTGCTTTTGGCCCTGCTGCTGTCCGGCGCCGCGCACGCGGCAGCGGCAGCGGCAACAGCAACGGCAACGGCAACGGCGGCGCCGGTGGCACCTGCCGCCGCGCCCGTGCCGGCGGGCGCGGCGGCCGCCACGTCCACCTGGTGCGCCGGCGGCAAGACCATCAACTTCGCCGGCCTGAACTGGGAAAGCGCGCGCCTGCTGACCGAGGTGATGCGCTACGTGCTGGAACACGGCTACGGTTGCAAGACCGATTCGCTGCCCGGCAACAGCATCGCGATGGAACTGGCGCTGTCGCGCAACGACATCCAGGTCTTCGCCGAGGAGTGGATCGGCCGCAGCACCGCCTGGAACGACGCGGCCAAGGCCGGCAGGGTCGTGGGCATGGGCGAGATCATCAAGGGCGCCGTCGAAGGCTGGTACGTGCCGGAATACCTGGTGCTGGGCGACGCCAGGCGCGGCATCAAGGCGCGCGCCCCGGATCTGAAGTCGGTGGCCGACCTGCCGAAGTACAAGGACCTGTTCCAGGACGACGAGGAGCCGGACAAGGGCCGCTTCCTCAATTGCCCCGCCGGCTGGACCTGCCAGGGCGTCAACACGCAAAAGCTCAAGGCCTACGGCCTGGGCGCCAGCTACATCAACTTCCGCCCCGGCACCGGCCCGGCGCTGGACGCGGCCATCGCCTCGGCGGTGCAGCGCGGGCGGCCGGTGCTGTTCTACTACTGGAGCCCGACGGCGATGATGGGCCGCTACAAGTTCATCCGCCTTGAGGAGCCGGCGTTCTCGCAAGCCTGCTGGGAAACCTTGACCAACCAAAACCACGCCAAGCCGTGCGGCACGGTCAACCCGCCCAACAAGTTGCAGGTGGGCGTCTCGCGCGTGTTCCACGACGCCGATCCGGTGCTCATGGCGCTGTTCGACAAGATGAACATGCCGGCCGACCTGCTCAACGCGCTGCTGGCCGAACGCGAGGCGAAGAAAATCGAACCGGCCGTGCTGGCGCAACAATTCCTCAAGCGCCAGCCGGCCATCTGGCAGGCGTGGATGCCGGCCGGTAACGCCGCCAAAATCAGCGCAAGTCTCAAATAAGGGCACCCATGTCATCCTTTCCCGAAGCGCTCAATATTTCCCTGGTCGAGCCGATCAACACGGCCGTCGACGCCGTCAACAGCCGTTTCGGCGACACCTTCCACGATGCCTCGATCTGGCTGCTGCGCCATGTGCTGGTGCCGTTCGAGGGCGCGCTGCGCGCCCTGCCGTGGTGGCTGGTGCTTGCCGCCGTATTCCTGCTCAGCCTGCACGCCACGCGCAAGCTGGCGCACGCCGTCGGCTTCACCCTGTGCCTGCTGCTGGTGGGCTCGTTCGGGCTGTGGGACCAGCTGATCCAGACGCTCGCGCTGGTCATCGTCGCCACCACCATCTCGGTGCTGCTGGCGGTGCCGCTGGGCATCCTCAGCGCGCGCAGCAACGCGCTGCGCAACGTGCTCATGCCCGTCATGGACGTGATGCAGACGATGCCCAGCTTCGTCTACCTGGTGCCGGTACTGATGCTGTTCGGCCTGGGCAAGGTGCCGGCCATCCTGGCCACCATCATCTACGCCACCCCGCCGCTGCTGCGCCTGACCGACCTGGGCATCCGCCAGGTCAGCGAGGAGCTGGTCGAGGCGGCCACGTCGTTCGGCACCACGCGCTGGCAGTTGCTGGTCGAAGTGCAACTGCCGCAGGCGCGGCCCAGCATCATGGCCGGCCTGAACCAGACCATCATGATGGCGCTCGGCATGGTGGTGATCGCCTCGATGATCGGCGCGCGCGGCCTCGGCGAGGATGTGCTCGAAGGCATCCAGACCGTCAACATCGGCAAGGGGCTGCAAGCGGGCATCGCCATCGTCATCCTGGCGATCGTGATGGACCGCATCACCCAGGGCTACGGCAAGGACAGCCGCCAACGTCTGGCGCAGGCCGGCAAGGGGACCAAATGAACGACTACAAAATCGAAGTCAAGAACGTCTGCAAGATCTTCGGACCGCGCTGGAAACAGGGACTGGGCATGCTGCGCGACGGCCGCGACAAGGGCGCCGTGCTGGCCGCAACCGGCTGCAACGTCGGCCTGAGCGACGTCTCCCTCAACATCAAGGCCGGCGAGATCTTCGTCATCATGGGCCTGTCCGGCTCGGGCAAGTCGACCCTGGTGCGCCACTTCAACCGCCTGATCGAACCGAGCGCCGGCGAAATCCTGATCGACGGGCGCAACGTGCTGGCCATGTCCGACGCGGAACTGCGCGCGCTGCGGCGCGATACCATCAGCATGGTGTTCCAGGGCTTCGGCCTGATGCCGCACAAGACCGTGCTCGACAATGCCGCCTTCGCGCTGATCACGCGCGGCGAGGACAAGGCCGGCGCGCACGCCAAGGCGCGCGGCTGGCTCGAACGGGTCGGGCTCAAAGGCTACGAAGCCAAGTATCCGGACGAGCTTTCCGGCGGCATGCGCCAGCGCGTCGGCCTGGCGCGGGCGCTGGCGGCCGACACCGAGGTGCTGCTGATGGACGAAGCCTTCAGCGCGCTCGATCCGCTGATCCGGGACGACATGCAGGACCAGCTGCTGCGCTTGCAATCGACGCTGCACAAGACCATCATTTTCATCACGCACGATCTGGACGAGGCGCTCAAGCTGGGCGACCACATCGCCATCCTGCGCGACGGCAAGCTGGTGCAGGTCGGCACGCCGGACGAGATCCTGGCAGCGCCGGCCGACGACTACGTGCGCAAATTCGTCGACAAGCGCGCGCACGCCGCGCCCGCGCCGCAGCCGGCATGAGGAGGACCCAATCATGAAAGCGGACATCGTCGTGCTGAGCGCGCAAGCGCCGGCCACGTACCAGCAAGTGGTCATGGTGGCCAACGGCGCCAGGCTGGAACTGAGCGACGCGCTGTGGGAGCGCATCGCCAACGCGCGCCTGATCGTCGAGCGCATCGTCGCCGACGGCGTCAAGGCCTACGGCATCAACACCGGCCTCGGCGCCCTGTCGGAGGTGGTGCTCAGCGGCGCGCAGCTGGGCGAGCTGTCGCGCCGCACGCTCAAGAGCCACGCCTGCGGCCTTGGCGCGCCGCTGGGCGTGGTTGAAACGCGCGCCATCATGTGCGCGCAGATCATCAACTACAGCCGCGGCCACTCGGGCATCGGCGCGCCCGTGGTGCGCCAGTTGCTGGACTTCCTCAACGAGGGCGTCACGCCCGTGGTGCCGATGCAGGGCTCGGTCGGCTACCTGACCCACATGGCCCATATCGGCCTGCCCCTGATCGGGCTGGGCGAGGTGCGATTCCGTGGCGAGCTGATGCCGGCCGCCGACGCGCTGGCCGCGCTCGGCATGCAAGCGGTCGAACTGCGCGCCAAGGACGGCCTGAGCCTGGTCAACGGCCTGCCCTGCATGACCGGCCTGCTGTGCCTGGCGCTGGACCAGGCCAAGCGCCTCGCTTGTTGGGCCGACCTGATCGGCGCGATGACCTTCGAAGCGTTGCGCGGCCAGATCGGCGCCTTCGACGCCGAGGCGATGGCGCAAAAGCCCTACCCCGGACAAATCCAGGTGGCGGCCAACCTGCGCGCCTTCCTCGATGACAGCGAGGTGCTGCAAAGCGGCCAGGGCATCCGCACCCAGGACGCGCTGAGCCTGCGCTCGATGCCGCAAATCCACGGCGCCGCGCGCGAGCAGATGGCCCACGCCGAACGCCTGATCGGCATCGAGCTGCAATCGGCCAACGACAATCCGCTGGTGTTCGGCGACGTCGACAACTACCGCGTCATCTCGCAAGCCAATCCGCACGGCGAGGCGATGGCGATGGCGGCCACGTCGCTGTCGGTGGCCGTGGCCGAGCTCGGCGGCGTGGCCGAGCGCCGCATCGACCGCCTGGTCAATCCGCACGTGAGCGACCTGCCGCCGTTCCTGATCGCCGAGAGCGGCGTCAACTCCGGCCTGATGATCGTGCAGTACGCGGCCGCATCGCTGGTAGCCGAGAACAAGATGCTGGCGCAACCGATGGTGCTCGACAACTACATCACCTCGGCGCTGCAGGAGGACCACCTGTCGCTGGGCACGCCCGCAACCTTGAATCTGCTGCGCATCCTCGGCAACGTGCAAAAGGTGCTGGCCATCGAATACATCACCGCCGGCCAGGGGCTGTACTTCTACCCCGGCATGCGGCTCGGCAAGGGCACCGCGCTCGCCCTGGCCTATCTGCGCACGGCGGTCGAGCCGCTGCTCGAGGACCGCATCGTCTCGCACGACATCATGCGCGCGGACTACCTGCTGGAGGACCGCCGGCAGCTGCGCCTGTTCGAGCTGGCGCTGGGCCGAATGTTATAGGGAGCACCCTGGCGGCCAGCCGGGCCGTGTGGCCGCCGTCGATCTCCGCTACACTGGGCTCCTGTGCGCCGATCCGTGGCGCAGTCCAAGGAGATCAGCAATGGCCAAGACCGAGTACGCGTCGGAGTATTCCGATGCCGGCTTCTGGAACAAGGTAAAGACGCAGGCGAAAAGCGCCGGCCGCAAGGTGCTCGAGCAGGCGCTCAAGATGTACTTCTCGGCCACCGATCCGGACACGCCCCGGTGGGCCAAGACCACCATCTACGGCGCGCTCGGCTACTTCATCTCGCCGATCGACGCGATCCCCGATTTGCTGCCGGCGGTCGGCTACACCGACGACATCGGCGTGCTGATCGCCGCCGCCGCCGCGGTGGCCGCCTACATCAAGGACGAGCACGTGCAAAAGGCGCGCGACACGCTTCAACAGTGGTTCGGCGACTAGTTCCATACTAGTGTCGGGTGTGCGGAAATCGTCGCACGACGAGGTGTTGCGCGACCAAGAGTTAGGCTACAATTGGCCTCACTTGATTTCCTCCCGTTCTAGTAAACCCCCGCTGCAAGGAGCACGACATGAGTCCAGAGCACGACAGACGTCAAAGCCGGCCGCCCGAAACGTCGGAGACGGCGGGCTGGCATTCGCTGGAGTTCATCGTCCGGCAAGCACTGGAAGTCCAACGCGACATCGGCACCGAGAGCGCGGTGGAGTTTCTCAAAAGCATCAACATCAACCCGCAGGTGATCGAACGCGTGCTGGGCCCCGATGCGCGCATCCGCGAGGCGGACCAGGTCGCGCTGGCGAGCGCGGTCACGGTCTCGGACCTGCCCATTTCAACGCCGGTCAATTATCTGCGTCGCAGCACCACGTGAGCGGACGCCGGGCGCGCATCGAAGCGGCGGCCTGCCTGTGGCCGGCCCTTCGGCGCGCCGCGTAAGGCGCCGCGCGTCGGCGGCCCGTCGCCGCCAAAGCGCCGTCCCCTGGCCGTCCCACGATCACACCATTTGCCGGTACGCCAGTTTGGCGGCGGCCAAGTCCTCGAGCGCCGTGCCGACCGCTTTGAACATGGTGCGCTCCGCGGCCGACGCGCGCCCGGCGCAAGCGCCGCGCGCCAGCCCCGTCAAGTCGCCGCGCAGCGTTTCCGTGTCCAGGCAGCCGGCGGCGATCGCGTTGAGAATGTCCCCCGATTTTTGCACGGCCTCGCCGGTGTCGACCCAAACGCCGGCGTCTGCGAAGCATGCCGGCTCGGCCTCGCTCATGCCGGGCGTAAAGCCGCCGACCAAATCCACATGGCTGCCGGCGGCCAGCCACTGCGCGCGCAGGAACGGCGCGCTGGCAAGCGTGGCGCAACTGATGATGTCGGCGCCGCGCGCGGCCGCCTCCAGCGACGGGGCGGCGCGCGCCGGCAACCCTTGCGCCAGCAACGCCCGCACGGTGCGCGCGGCGGCCCCGCCGTCGATATCCCAGACCATGATGTCGTCGAGCCGGCGCACGGTGGCGATGGCCGGCGCCAGCAAAGCGCCGACGCGCCCCGCCCCGCACACCAGCAGCGAGCGCGCATCCGGGCGCGCCAGGAAGTCGACGCCGAGCGCGGACGCGGCGGCCGTGCGGCGCGAGGTGATGACGTTGCCGTCGAAGATGGCCAACGGTTCGCCGGTGGCGGCGTCGTGCAGGATGTAGGTGGCGTGCAGGCCCGGCTTGCCGAGCTTGTGGTTGTCGCCATAAATGTTGACGATCTTGACGCCGTAAAAGCCGTCGGCGTCCCAGGCCGGCATCAGCAGCGAGATGCCGGCGCCAACGTGGTGAGTGTGGCGCAGCGGCACCTCGGCACCGGCGGCGAACGCGGCGCGCAGGGCCGCGATCAGCGCCGGGAACGGCAGCGCATCGATCAGCGTCGATTCGTCGGGCAGCAGCATCGAAGCACCCCTGAAATAAGTTGCCTCGATTTTAACGTGTTTGCGGCCGCCTACGCGCGCGGCACCGTCGCCGCGAACATCGCCGCCATCGCCGTCACGTCGCGCCCGACGCCGCGATAGCCGGTGAAGCGGCTGGCCTCGTCGAACATCGGCTCGCCGCTGACCTGCAGATATTGCACCTTGCCGTTGGCGGCCACGCGCCGGTAGACGAAATCGAGGAAGGGCTTGCGCTCGGCGATGTTGGCCTCCAGCGTGGCGCGCTCGGCCACGTCCCAGCCGTCGGCGGCGGCGGCGCCGATGCCGACCATGTCGGCCACCGGCCCGGACCAGTGGCTCAACTTGCCGTCGGCGTCCTGTTCCCAGTACCAGTCGCTCGACAGCTCTGCAAAGCGCTGGAAGCGCGCCTCGCTGGCGCGCAGCTGCGCCGTGCGCTCGAGCACCTGGTGTTCCAGTTGCTGGTTGTAGTGGTTGAGCTGGCGGTGCAGCAGGCGCACCTCGAGCATGTTGCGGATGCGCGTTTCGACCTCGACCAGGTCGAACGGCTTGGCCACGAAGTCCTTGGCGCCGGCCTGCAGCGCGCGCAGCTTGTGGCCGGGCTGGGCGGTCACCACCAGCACCGGCACGTAGCCGTCCGGCTCGATGACCTTGAGCGCCTCGAGCACCTCGAAGCCGTCCATGCCCGGCATCTGCAGGTCGAGCAGGATCAGGTCGTAGTGGTGGGCCAGGTGCAGCCCGCTGACGGCGAACGGGTCCATCGTGCTCGACACGCGCAGGTAGCCGGCGTTGCGCAGCATCTGCTCGAGCAGCATGACGTTGGCCTCCTGGTCGTCGACGATCAGGATGCTGGCGTTGAGGATACGGGCGGCGTCAAGCATGTTGCACTTCCTTGTGGGCGGCGGCGGCGGCCAGCGCCAGGTCCAGCGCGTCCATGAACTGGGCCACGTTGATGGGTTTGGTGAGATAGCGGAAGAAACCGGCCTCCTCGCCTTTTTCGATGTCGCGCGCCATGGCGTTGGCCGACAGCGCCATGATCGGGATGTGCGCCGTGGCCGGGTCCTCGCGCAGGATCTTGAGGCAGCCAAAGCCGCTCACGCCGGGCAGGTTGATGTCCATCAGGATCACGTCCGGCTGGTAGGCGCGCGCCAGCGCGATGCCGGCGTAGCCCTCGATCGCCGTCAGCAGCTTGAGGTCGGGCCGGCGCGTGATCAATTGCTCGACCAGGCTCAGGTTGGCCGGATTGTCTTCCACGTACAGCAAGGTGCGCGGCACGGCGCCGGCCCGGGCCCCGTCGAAGGAGGCGGCGTCGAACGCCGGCAGTTCGAGTACCGGCTCGTCGCTGGCGGCGAGCTCGATCCAGAACGTGGTACCGGCGCCGACCGCGCTGTCGACGCCGATCACGCCATGCATCAACTCGACGAGCTGCTTGGTGACCACCAGGCCGATGCCGGTGCCCTCCTCGCCGCCCTCCTCCTGGCCGAGGCGGTTGAACGGCTCGAACAGGTGGGCCAGCTGCTCGCCGCTCAGGCCGGCGCCGGTGTCGGCCACGCTCACGCGCACCCGGCCGGCGCCGCCCTCGGCGCAGGTGACCGTCACGCTGCCGCCGACGCGATTGTACTTGACGGCGTTCGACAGCAGGTTGATCAGCACCTGCTTGACGCGGATGCGGTCGGCGTGCACGAAGAACGGCCGCGCCATCGGCGTAAAGCGCAACTCGATGCCGCGCTTTTGCGCCTGCGGCCCGACCATCGCCTGGCAATCCCTGAGCACGTCGGCCAACCCCATCGATTCCTGCGACATCGTCACCTTGCCGGACTCGATCATGGCCAGGTCGAGAATTTCGTTAATCAGTTGCAGCAGATACCAGCCGCCCTTGAGGATCTGGTCGATCGAGCGCAGCTGCATGGGCGTCGGCGGCGGCTTGTCGGACGCCAGCAGTTGCGCGAAGCCGAGCACGGCGTTGAGCGGCGTGCGCAGCTCGTGGCTCATGCTCGACAGGAAGTCCGACTTGGCGCGGTTGGCCTTGTCGGCCGCCGCGCGCGCCGCCTCCAGTTCGACGTTGGTGTCCTGCAGCGCCAGTTGCTGCTCGCGCAGGCGCGCGTCGAGCACCGCCTGGGCGTCCTCGACCCGCTTGCGGGCCGTGTTGTCGGTGCCGATGAGCAGATAGCCGATGATGTCGTCGTCGCCGTCGCGCAGCGGGCTGACCGAGACGATCGCCGGGAAGCGGCTGCCGTCCTTGCGCACATAGGTCAACTCGTACATGTCCTCGATGCCGCGCGAAGCCTTGAACGCGAGCGCTTCGAAACCGGGACGGATCGGCGTGCCCAGCTCCAGGCTGAGCGCCTCGGCCCGCTCGATCACCTCCTGGGCGTCGGAAATGCCGGCCGGCGTCGTCAGGTTGACCATCTCGGCCGCGCTGTAGCCGAGCATGCGCTCGGCGCCGACGTTGAACAGCTGGATGACGCCCTCGGCGTCGGTGGCGATGCAGGAAAAATTGGCGCTGTTGAAGATGGCCTGCTGCAAGGCGTCGGCCTTGAGCGGCTGCGCGGCGTTCTTTTTCGGGGTCATAGCGATCCTTGGCGTTGCCGCACGTCTGACATCAGCCGCGCGAATTCTTTTTTGACGACGTCGTAGCACTCGCACACCTCGGCCTCCAGGCCTATCCGGTCGAGCACGGTGATGTGGCCGCGGCGGTAGCTGATGTAGCCATTTTCCTGCAACCTGCCGGCGGCCACGGTGACGCCCTCGCGGCGCACGCCGAGCATGTTGGCGATCAATTCCTGCGTCATGGTCAGCTCGTTGCCGGGCAGGCGGTCGAGCGTGAGCAGCAGCCAGCGGCACAATTGCTGCTCGACCGTGTGGTGGCGGTTGCACACGGCCGTCTGCGACATCTGCGTCAGCAGCGCTTGGGTGTAGCGCAGCAGCAGCCGCATGACGGGGCCGGCGCGGTTGAACTCGTCCATGAGGATGTGCGACTTGAGGCGGTAGCCGTGGCCGGCCGTTTGCACGACGGCGCGGCTGGGCGTCGTGTTGCCGCCCATGAACAGCGAAATGCCGAGGATGCCCTCGTTGCCGACGCCGGCGATCTCGGACGAGCCGCCGTTTTCCAGCACGTAATGCAGCGAGACGATGGCCGACGTCGGAAAATACACATATTGCAACTGGCCGCCGGACTCGTAGAGCACGTCGCCGAGCCGCATCATGATCGGTTCGAGGTGCGGCGCCAGGCGCGCGAAGTCGGACTCGAGCAGGGCGGCGAGCAGGTGGTTCTGGTTCGGGTCGTTGAGACGCATGGCGACAATCGTTGTCCAGTCGTCAACTAGGCGGGCGGCGGAGACGGTGAACGATTCCCGTGCCGCACAATAACACATATTGCGCGGCGGCCGCCGCCACCCCGCCACCTTTCACCACGACGCCCGCGCTACCACTTAGGGGACGTACCCCACGGGGTACGTCCCCGCCCGGCCGTGCGGGTTGGCGGCCAAAAAACACTTGCACTCAGCACAACATCGAGCGGCGTCGACCCTCCATTTGACGACCACCAAGCGCCCCCGAGGGCAATTCAAACCGGTAAAAGTGCCATTCGACCTCTTCCATTGCAGGTGTTTCCGCCCATCGCCGTCCGTATTGTCCTAAAATAAGCGTCTGAGTGGACATGGCGACCGCGCCAGCGCACCATCCGCCCCGGGTTTTGGCAGACTATCCTGCCGCTCCCGGAACGGGATCATTAACTACACTACCGCATACAAGGGAATGACAATGTCGACAGAAAAGTCAAAAATCATCTACACGCTGACTGACGAGGCGCCGCTGCTGGCGACGTATTCCCTGCTACCGATCATCAAGAAGTTCACCGCGCCGGCCGGCGTCGACGTTGTCGCCAAAGATATTTCCGTCGCCTCCCGCGTGCTGGCCGAGTTCCCGGAATTCCTCACCGACGCGCAAAAAGTGCCGAACACGCTGGGCGAACTGGGCGCCCTGACGCTCAAGCCGGAAGCGAACATCATCAAGCTGCCCAACATCTCGGCCTCGGTGGCCCAGCTGCAGGCGGCCATCCGCGAACTGCAGGAAAAGGGCTACGCCCTGCCCGACTTCCCGGAAGACGCGAAAACGGACGAGGAAAAAGCCCTCAAGGCGCGTTACAGCAAGTGCACCGGCTCGGCCGTCAACCCGGTCCTGCGCGAAGGCAACTCCGACCGCCGCGCGCCGAAGGCCGTCAAGGAATACGCCCGCAAGCACCCGCACTCGATGGGCGAATGGAGCCAGGCCTCGCGCACCCACGTGTCGCACATGCACGGCGGCGACTTCTACCACGGTGAAAAGTCGCTGACGCTCGACAAGGCCCGCAACGTCAAGATGGAGCTGCTCACCTCGTCGGGCAAGGCCATCGTGCTCAAGCCGAAGGTCGCGCTGCAGGCCGGCGAGATCATCGACTCCATGTTCATGAGCAAAAAAGCGCTGCTGGAGTTCTACGAAAAGGAAATCGACGACGCCTACAAGACCGGCGTGATGTTCTCGCTGCACGTCAAGGCGACGATGATGAAGGTGTCGCACCCGATCGTGTTCGGCCACTGCGTGCGCATCTTCTACAAGGACGCGTTTGAAAAACACGCCAAGCTGTTCGAGGAACTGGGCGTGAACGTCAACAACGGCATGGTCAACCTGTACGACAAGATCGACAAGCTGCCGTCGTCGCAAAAAGAAGAAATCATGAAGGACCTGCACGCCTGCCTGGAGCACCGTCCCAAGCTGGCCATGGTCGACTCGGCCAAGGGCATCACCAACTTCCACTCGCCCAACGACGTCATCGTCGACGCCTCGATGCCGGCCATGATCCGCATCGGCGGCAAGATGTGGGGCGCCGACGGCCGCACCGCCGACGTCAAGGCGGTCATGCCGGAGTCGACCTTCGCCCGCATCTACCAGGAGATGATCAACTTCTGCAAATGGCACGGCAACTTCGACCCGACCACCATGGGCACCGTGCCCAACGTCGGCCTGATGGCCCAGCAGGCCGAGGAATACGGCTCGCACGACAAGACGTTCGAGGTGGCCGAAGGCGGCATCGCCAACATCACCGACCTCGACACGGGCGAAGTGCTGCTGACCCAGACGGTCGAGGCGGGCGACATCTGGCGCATGTGCCAGGTCAAGGACGCGCCGATCCGCGACTGGGTCAAGCTGGCCGTCACCCGCGCGCGCCAGTCCGGCATGCCGGCCGTGTTCTGGCTCGACACCTACCGTCCGCACGAGGCCGAAGTGATCAAGAAGGTCCAGCTGTACCTCAAGGACCACGACACGAGCGGCCTGGACATCCACATCATGTCGCAGACGCGCGCCATGCGCTACACGCTCGAGCGCGTCTCGCGCGGGCTCGACACCATCTCGGTGACCGGCAACATCCTGCGCGACTACCTGACCGACCTGTTCCCGATCCTGGAACTGGGCACCAGCGCCAAGATGCTGTCGATCGTGCCGCTGATGGCCGGCGGCGGCATGTACGAGACCGGCGCCGGCGGCTCGGCGCCCAAGCACGTCAAGCAACTGGTCGAGGAAAACCACCTGCGCTGGGATTCGCTGGGCGAGTTCCTGGCGCTGGCCGTCTCGCTCGAAGAGCTGGGCATCAAGGAAGGCAACGCCAAGGCCAAGATCCTGGCGCAGACCCTGGACGTGGCCACCGGCAAGCTGCTCGACAACAGCAAATCGCCGTCGTCGCGCACCGGTGAGCTCGACAACCGCGGCAGCCACTTCTACCTTTCGCTGTACTGGGCCCAGGCGCTGGCCGCCCAGACCGACGACGCCGAGCTGCAAGCGCACTTCGCGCCGCTGGCCAAGGCGCTGGCCGACAACGAAGGCAAGATCGTCGGCGAGTTGAAGGATGTGCAGGGCAAGCCGGCCGACATAGGCGGCTACTACTATCCGGATCCGGCCAAGACCGAAGCGATCATGCGTCCAAGCGCCAGCTTCAACGCCGCGCTCGACAGCATCTAAGCGGGCGCAACACCATGGCGGCGCCCGCGCCGCCATGCCGCGACCACACGAAGGGCAGCCCACGGGCTGCCCTTCTTTCGACTAGACATCCGCACGGTGCGTCCGAACCGATGGATTTGGCAACGGGCGGCTCGGCGGTGGCCTTACGCCGCTAACCGCGGCGCGCGCGGGGCGGATCGGGCGGCACGCCGCAGTCCGCCATGAGCCGCCAATGGCGCCGCTAAATCAGCGCAGCGCCGAATAGGCGGTCGGCGCCAGGAACGAGTTGTCGATGCGCTCGACGATAATGCCGTCGGCCTCGGACGCCGCGCGCGCGGCCAGCCAGTCCGGGTCGCTGGAAAACGCGTTCCACTTGGCCTCGCGCTCGGCCATGCTTTCCCACTTGAGCAGATAAGTGAGCGTCTGGTTGCTCGGGCCGACGACGGTGGTGAAAAAGCCCGCCTGCTCGACGCCATGTTTCTGAAACAGTGACAAGGTCACTTCGGTAAAGCGTTTGTGCAGGGCCGGCAAGCGGCCGGCGGCGCAGTGGTAGACGCGTAGTTCGTAAATCATCAGTTCCATCCTCGAAATATTGGTGGCTCGGCAGCGGGTTTCACCGAAGGAAGAATTCTACCCGGAACCCGGTCCGAGGTCCGGATGCCGCGCAGCCGACGCCAGACCGACGGCGACGGCAAACTGCCGCCGCACGTGGCTGGTCCGGCACTTTCATGGGCGACCCTATGCGGCCTCGGCAGTATGGCGTCCCAATTACGCCACAGAGCGGCCCCGGCGCGCGTCGCGGACGGGCAAGCGGACCATCGCAGTTGACAGCGACCGCCTTCGCGGACAAACTTAATTTATGCATTCAACCCCGCGTCCCCGCCACCTCCGATCGATCACACTACACATGCGGGGCTGGCTGGCTTGGTTAGTGCTCTGTTCGGCTGTCGCGGGGGCCGCCGCCGCCGCCACCGAACAGCTGGTGATCGACTATGTCGTGTCCAACACCCCGCAACGCACCACCTGGGTCGGCATCATCGACCAGTTCGCGGCGGCCAATCCGGACATCCACGTCATCCACCAAGGCTATCCGCAGGAAGAGTACAAGCGTGATTTCACCACGCGCCTGCGCACCGGCCACGCCGACCTGGCCTTCTGGTACGCCGGCGAGCGCCTCGGCGACGCCGCCCGCAACAAGCTGCTGACCCCGCTCGACGCCGAACTCATCGCGCTGCTCAAAAAAACCAACTTCGCGCCGGCCACCATCGAGGGCACCCGCGTCGGCGCCGAGGTCTACGGCTACCCGCTGTACTACTACGTGTGGGGATTCGTTTACCGCAAATCGCTGTTCCAGCGCCTCGGCTTGCTCCCGCCGGCCACCTGGAGCGAGTTCCTGCGCACCTGCGAGGCACTCAAGGCGGCCGGCGTCACGCCGTTGGCGGTCGGCGCCAAAAGCGGCTGGCCGGCGGCCGGCTGGTTCGACTACCTGAACCTGCGCATCAACGGTATCGAGTTCCACCGCAAGCTGCTGCGCGGCGACGCGCGCTTCACCGACGCGCGCGTGCGCCATGTGTTCGACGTCTGGGGCGGCCTGCTGCGCAAGGGCTACTTCCTCGAGGCGGCCATGGACCAGGAACCGGAGCGCGTGATGCCGTATGTGTACCGCGAACGCGTCGGCATGATGCTGTCGGGCAGCTTCGTCGCCTCCAGGTTTCCCGACGCGATAGGCGCCGACATGGGGTTTTTCGGTTTTCCCAGCTACACGCCGAACATGCCGAGCTACGAGGAGGCCCCGCTCGACGTGCTGGTGCTGCCGGCGCGCGGCTTGAATCCGCGCGCCCGCAATCGCTTCCTTGCCTTCCTGGCCGAGACCGGCGCCATGCGCAAGATCGCCGCGGCCGACCAAACCCTGTCGGCGCAGGCCGATCCCAACCCGCATCCGATCTGGCTGGGCGAGGCGCCGAGCCGGGTGTGGGGCGCCGCCGCCGGACTGACCGCCTTCTTCGACCGCGACGCCAAGGCCGAACTGGTCGGCCCGGCCTACGACGGCCTGCGCCGCTTCCTCAAGGCGCCGCACGATACCGACGCCGTGGTGCGGCAAATCGACGCGGCGATCGGACCGGCGCGCGGGCCATAAATCCGGCATCATCGGGCGATTTTCCTGGGGCGTGTAATTGGCGATGAGCCGCCGACGGAGCGTGGCGGCCGCTGCGGCGCGTCGTTAGAACATCGTGTTGGTGTTGGCCGGCTTCTCGGGAATCGGCTGGACCGCATCCCAATGCTCGACGACCTTGCCTTTTTCAAGCCGGAAGATGTCGACAATCGCGCTGCCACGGGTGCCAGGCTCGCGCACCGCGTGCACATGCAGGATCACGTAATCGCCGTCGACGAAGGACTGCTTGATGTCGCTGTGCGACTGCGGCATTTTCTCGCGCAGGAACGTGATGAACTGGCGCAGACCTTCGGGTCCGTCGGCGGCGTTAGGGTTGTGCTGGATGTAGCGGTCGCCGAGGTATTTGAGCGCGGCGTCGGCATCCTTCTGGTTCAAGGCCTTGTCATAGAACGCCAGCACCGCCTGGCGGTTGGCCTCCTCCTGCGCGGTGTGGGTTTGGGCCCACGACGCGGCCGGGGCGCCCAGCAGCGCGAGCGCGGCGAGGCCGGCCATCGAAAACTTCCTGATCATGTGTGCTTCCTTCGAGGTTAGGGGACCGGGTACTGTGTCGCGATCGAGTTTAACATCGCCCCGCCGAACGCAGCGGTCGCCCGATTTCGGAGATTTTTATAACGAAATCGGCAATGGCGGATTTTTCGTCCCACGCGCCCTTCGGTGCGTGATAGATTCGCATTTTTCCAATAGTCGGACGAGACGCCATGACCCTTCCATCCCCCAAAACGGCGCTGCTTGGCCTGTTTGCCGCGCTCAGCTTCGCCTCCTCCACCGTGCTGGCCGCCACCGATGGCGGCGCGTGGAAGTCCCTGTTCAACGGCAAGGATCTCGGCGGCTGGAGCACTTACGTCAGCATGCAGCCGACCAGCGAGGGCATGAAGGTGCCAACCTCGGTGCGCGGCGTCGACAACGACCCGCGCAAGGTGTTTTCGGTGGTCGACGGCATGCTGCGCGTCTCGGGCGAGGAATGGGGCAGCGTCTCGACGCTGGACCAGTACGAGAACTTCCACTTGAAGTTCGACTTCAAATGGGGCGTCAAGAAGTGGCCGCCGCGCGAGGGCGTCATGCGCGACAGCGGCCTGCTGTACTACGCGGTCGGCAAGGAAGGCGCGCAGGACGGCCACTGGATGCGCAGCCACGAGTTCCAGCTGCAGGAAGGCGACTGCGCCGACTACCACAGCCTCGACGGCGCGGCGGTCGACGCCCACGTCGGCGACGCCAACCAGGGCGACTGGAAGTTCTACCGCTACGAACCAGCGCTGCCGCTGCGCCAGGACATCAAGGCGCGCATCCTTAAAAAGGGCAACTTCGAAAAGCCCAGCGGCGAGTGGAACACGATGGAGGTGATCGCAGACGGCAAGACGCTGGTCCACATCGTCAACGGCCACGAAGTGCTGCGCATGACGAACTCGCGCCAGACGGTCGATGGAAAGCTGGTGCCGCTCACGCGCGGCAAGTTCTCGATCCAGTCGGAGGGCGCCGAGGCCTTCTTCAAAAACATCGAGGTGCGGCCGTTGACGGCGACCATTCCGGCGCGATAACGGCTAGCGGCGCGGCCGTTCTTTGTAGAGCGGATTAGCGCGCAGCGCGTAATCCGCCGTGAGCCGCCGACGGAGCTAGGCGGATTGGCGGGCCTCGCCCGCTAATCCGCCCTACGAGCCGTGAACAGCAGCACCAGCGACATCGTCACCTCGAGCACGACCGGCACCAATATCCCGACCGTGACATTGCCGGCACGAAGCTCGAGCACGCCCAACGCCGCAAGCATCAGGCACGCCAGCACCATGCCCTTGACCAGCGCCGAGCGCGCCGCTGACGGCTCGGCGTCGCGCGCGAAGTAAAACATGGCGGCGAACCCGACGTACAGCGCGGCCGATCGCCGGCCCAGCAACGCGGCCGACGGCGTCGACGCGACACCCCAGCCCGACAGCATGGCGTCCGGCGCCAGCAACCAGACCAGCCCGATCAACAGCAACAGCAGCGCGAGCACCATCGCGACTGCCCGAAAACTGAACCTCATGGCGGCTCCGTTCGATCAGGCCGGCAGCAGGCGCGGCGCGGCCTGGCCGGTCTGCGTGGCGGCGAACAACGCGCCGCGCGCGGCCTCGTAGCGCTCGATCAAGCCGGCGTCGGCCACCGACGGCAAGGTCAACGTCTCGCCCTGGTCGAACGCCGACAGCGATGCGTCGACCATGTCCTCGGTGCTCATCACCGACGCCGGATTGAGCGCCGACAGCGGCACGCCCGAGTTGTCCCACACTTCGGTCGCGGTCGATGCCGGCAGCACCGCCTGCACCCGGATGGCGGTGTCGGCCAGTTCCTGCTCCAGGCCGCGGCTGAACGCCACCACGAAGGCCTTGGTGCCGCTGTAGACGGCGCTGATCGGCAAGGTGTGCAGCCCCAG
This sequence comes from uncultured Duganella sp., assembly GCA_963513825.1. Lineage (GTDB taxonomy): Bacteria > Pseudomonadota > Gammaproteobacteria > Burkholderiales > Burkholderiaceae_D > Rugamonas. Next base: position 481,158 of record CAUPRW010000001.1, on the reverse strand, counting down.
CACCGAGGCGACGCTGATGATGGCGCCCTCGTTGCGCGCCTTCAGTCCCGGCAGCACGGCGTGCGTCAGGCGCGTGAGCGCGGTCAGGTTGAGCGCGATCTGCGCCAGCGAATCGCTCACCGGTGCCGCGCCGATCGGCGCCAGGCGCGCGATGCCGGCGTTGTTGACCAGGATGCTGACGGCGTCATTGCTCGACAGCACCCGCTCGACGCTGGCCACGCCCTCCTCCGTGCCGAGGTCGGCCGCCAGCGCCTGCGCGCGCACGCCGTGCGCCTTTTCGATGCCGGCGGCCAGCGCCTGCAAACGCTCGGCGCGGCGCGCCACCAGGATCAAGTCGTAACCGCGCTTGGCCAGGCGATCGGCGTACACCGCGCCGATGCCCGACGAGGCGCCGGTGATCACCGCGATCTTTTTGCCAGGAGTAGACATCTTTGTTTCCTTTTCATGGTTGGCCGGACGGCCAAAATATATGATGAACGTCATATTCATGGTTCAAAAATAGGCCGGGAACCGCTTTCGCAGCAGCCCACGGCTATTTATTACGACCATCATATACTATTTTTTGCAGGCCGTCCCGCCTTTTTTATGACAGGGTCAGGTGATCTTCAACGCGTTGGCGTAGGCCAGCGCGGGGCGGTCGGACGGCAGCGTCACGCGCAGGCCTTGCGCCGTCTGGCGGAACGCCAGCGCCGGCCCGCCACCGAGCAACTCGACCCGCGTGACCGGGCGCGCCAGATGTCCGGCGCCGCTGGCCATGGCGGCGATGTCGAGCGCGCCGTCCGCCGGCCAGCCCATGACGAAGGCGTACACGCTCTCACCCTTGGCGGTGAAGCGCACGTCGGCCGCCGAAAACGCCCGGCCCTTGCCCTCGTTGAACCCCTGCGCCGACAGCGGCGCGCCGGCGTCGCGCGCCACCGGCCCCTCGCCGAAGACCGCCCACGGACGGGTGTCGTAAATGCCTTCGCCGTTGACGGCGATCCAGCGCCCGATTTCCTCGACGATGGCGCGCTCCTGCTCGTCGATGGTGCCGTCGCCGCGCACCGGCACGCTCAGTAGCAGGTTGCCGTTCTTGCTGACCACGTCGATCAGCGTGTGCACCACCGTTTGCGCGCTCTTGTAGCCCTTCTTGTCGTACACACGCCGGTCGTAGTGCCAGTTGCCGATGCAGGTGCAGGTCTGCCATGGCAGCGGTTCGATCCGGTTGCTCTGTCCCCGCTCGATGTCGTACACCATGCTGCGGCGCTGCTGGGCGTTGAGGATCTTGCCGTTGACGACCGCCTCCAGCTTGCCCTTGCGCGCGATGCTGCGGTTGTACATGTGCGCGACCAGCCGCAGGCCGGCGTCGCTGAACGGCCATAGCGGCAGCACGGTGTCGTCGTAGTACACCAGGTCCGGATCGTAGTTGTCGATCAACTCGCGCGTGCGGTTATAGAATTTGTCGATGTAGGCCTGGTCGGGAATCGAGGCGCCGCCGCCCCAGTGCCACTGCTCGTCCTGCACGCCGCCGTCGCCACCGGATTTACTCAACGCGTGGTTCTGCGCGTACAGCGCCTGCGGGTCGAGCCCCTCCCACCACGTGCCCTTGCCGTCGGCCCGCGTCAGCTTGCCGTCGTAGGCAATGCCGGCGTAGCGGCCGCTTTTGTCGGCGCCCTGCGCCGTCTCGTACCAGGTCCAGGCGTGGGCCGCGTGCACGCTCACGCCAAACCTCAAGCCATTGGCGCGCGCGGCGCGGCTCCAGCCGCCGACCAGGTCCTTGCGCGGCCCCATGCTGGTGGAATTCCACTGCGGCTGGTAGCTGCTGCGATACAGGTCGAAATTGTCGTGGTGGTTGGCCAGCGCCACGAAGTACTTCGCGCCGGCGCGCTTGTAGAAAGCCACCAGTTCCTCCGGGTCCCAGCGCTCGGCCTTCCACCGGTCGATGACGTCCTTGAAGCCGAACTTGGACGGATGGCCGTACTTGCGCACGTGGTAGCGATAGGGGTCGCTGCCCTCCTCGTACATGATGCGGCCATACCAGTCGCCGAACTCCGGTTCGCACTGCGGTCCCCAGTGGGCCCAGATGCCGAATTTCGCGTTGCGGAACCAGTCCGGCGTCTGGTACTTCTCCAGCGAACTCCAGTCCGCCGAAAACGGACCGGCATCGATGGCGCCCGGCGGCCGGTTGGACGCCGGCGCGTCGGCGGCGCGGGCCATGCCGGGCATGCCCGTTAGCGCCATCGCCGGAATGGCGGCGCCCATGTGCTTCAACAGTTCCCTACGTTTCATTGCGTCTCCTTTTTTATTTGTGGCTACGGCTGCCCAACACGCCGCGCAGGAAGTCCTCATGGCTCGGCATGGCGGCGACGGCGGCGGCGATGCTGTCGCGGCGCTGCCGCAGCCCGTGCAAGGCGGCCTGCTTCGGCACTTCCTTGAGCGCCGGGTCGGCATGCTCGGGCCAGTGTCCCATGCCGGCGTGGATCGCCAGCCAACTGGTTTGGTCGAATCCTTCTTCGCCGTACTGGTGCAGCACGCCCGCCTGGCGCCATGCGCGGATCTTGAAGGCCAGCGTTTCGGGCAGCGCCATCTCCGTCATGGCGCGCCACAGCGAGCCGTCGCGGCGCGCCGTGAGCCGGTAGTGCAGGATGATGAAGTCGCGCACCCGTTCGAACTGGCGCACCATGCCGGTGTTGTAGTCGGCCACGGCATGCGCGTCCGGCGCCGCGCCGGGCCGCATCAGCAGCTCGATCAGCCGTCGCAGGCCGCTTTGCACCAGGAAGATGCTGGTCGACTCCAGCGGCTCGAGGAAGCCCGACGACAGTCCCAGCGCCACCACGTTGCGCACCCAAAAGCGCTGGCGGTGGCCGGTGGTGAAACGCAGCAGGCGCGGTTCGGCCAGCGCAGCGCCGTCCAGCCGCGCCATCAATTGTTCCAGCGCCCGCTGCTCGTCGATGTGGGCGGTGGAGAACACGTGGCCGTTGCCGGTGCGGTTTTGCAGCGGGATGCGCCACGCCCAGCCGCCCTCCAGCGCGGTGGCGCGGGTGTACGGCGCCAGCCCGGCGCCGGTGCGTTCCGTGGGTACCGCCCAGGCCCGGTCGACCGGCAGCCAGTGGCTGAAGTCGACGAACGGCTCCTCCAGCGCGCGGCCCAGCAACAGCGAGGCGAAGCCGGAACAGTCGACGAACAGGTCGCCCGCCACCACGCGGCCGTCGGCCAGCCGCAGTTCGCCCACGCCGCCGTCGGCGCGGCGCGCCACCTCGACGATTTTGCCTTCGGTGCGGCGCACGCCCTGGCGCAGCGCCATCGTGCGCAGGAAGCCGGCGTAGAGTACGGCGTCGAAGTGGTAGGCGTAGTTGAAGAATTTTTCGTGTCCCGGCGTGGCCTGGAAGCGCCCCTGCCCGGCCATCACGCTGGGCAGGCACTGCCCGCCCAGCGCGCCGAGGCCGGCGTCGCCGAGCCGGTGGTGCTGGCCCCACAGCGCCTGCGGCCCGGTTAGCGCGCCGAAATCGCCAAAGGTGTGGAAATAGCGCTCGCCGCGCACGCGCCAGTCGCAAAATTCGATGCCCAGCTTGTAGGTGCCGTTGGTGGCGCGCAGGAACTCGGCTTCGTCGATGCCCAGGATCTGGTGGAAGGCGCGGATCGACGGGAACGTGGCCTCGCCGACGCCGACGATGCCGATCTCCTCCGACTCGACCAGCTCGATCGCGCTGCCCGGCAAAGCCTTGGCCAGCCCGGTGGCGGCCATCCAGCCGGCCGCGCCGCCGCCGACGATGACGATGCGCCGGCGGGCACCCTGTTGTGCCGTATCCATGGGTCTCCTTTTTTTATCTTCTAACGCCTATTGTGCGAGCAAGACTATCACTGCGCAATATCGATATTCGCGAAATCGGGGAATGAAATCGAATGAAACGCGCTTTTGTGCTTGCGCAGTCGGCCAACGGTTGGCGACAATGGACGCGTTCCTAAAACACAACCAACAGGAGACATGAATGCTCAAGGCATCGACCGTGCTCGCAGGCGTGCTGACCGCCGCGCTGCACCTGGCGGCGGCCGCCCAGGCCGCGCCCAAAGCGCCGGCGGCGCCGCCCGAATTCCCCACCGTGCTCTATGGCGCGGCCTACTACCACGAGTACATGCCCTACGAGCGGCTCGACAAGGACGTGGCCATGATGAAGGCGGCCGGCTTCAACGTCGTGCGCCTGGGCGAGTCGACATGGAGCCTGTGGGAGCCGGAGGACGGCCGCTTCGAATACGAATGGATGGACCGCGTCATCGACGCCATGGGCAAGGCCGGCATCAAGGTCGTCATGGGCACGCCGACCTATTCTATCCCCGCGTGGATGGCCAGGCAGAACCCGGAAATCCTCGCGCGCAAATTGAACGGCGCGCAAAGCACCTACGGCATGCGGCAGAACATGAACACCGACTCGGCGGCCTATCGCTTCTACGCCGAGCGCCTGATCCGCAAGATCGCCGCGCGCTACAAGGACAACCCCAACGTCATCGGCTGGCAGGTCGACAACGAGACCGCCACCTACGGCGCCGCCAACGACGACGTGTTCATCCGCTTCCAGCACTACCTGGAGAAAAAATTCGGCACGCCGGAGGCGCTGAGCAAGGCCTGGTTCCTGAATTACTGGGGCCAGAACCTGCACAGCTGGACCGACCTGCCCCGTCCCGACGGCGCGCAGAGCACCGGCTACAAGCTCGAATGGTCGCGCTGGGGCCAGATGCGCGTGACCGACTTCCTGCACTGGCAGGCGGCGCTGATCCGCGAATGCGCGTCGCCGCGCCAGTTCGTCACGCACGATTTCGCCGGCTCCATGCACGGCGACGTCAACGAGGTGGCCGTCTCGCGCAAACTCGATATGCCGGCCGTGAACATCTACCACTGGGGGCCGGGCGACAACTACAACGGCGCCGCCCAGACGCTCGACGCCGACTTTACACGCTCGCTCAAGCGCGGCAATTTCCTGGTCACCGAAACCAATGCGCAAAGCACCGACTGGAGCTCGTCGTTCCAGTATCCGCCGTATGACGGCCAGTTCCGCCAGGACGTCTACACCCACGTCGCCAACGGCGCCAACATGGTCGAGTACTGGCACTGGGCCTCGGTCCACGCCAACCAGGAGACGTATTGGAAAGGCGTGCTGTCGCACGACCTGGAGCCGAACCGCGCCTACGCCGAGATGAGCCGCACCGGCCAGGAGTTGAAAAAAATCGGCCCGCGCCTGGTCAACCTGAAGATCAAGAACGACGTCGCCATCCTGTGGAGCCGCGATTCGCTCAACGCCCTCAACGACATGCCCTTCGCCAAGGAGACGCAATGGGGCAGCGGCACGACCAAGGCCGATTACGGCTCGCTGGCGCGCCAGCTGCACCGCCAGCTGTACGATATGAACGTGGGCACCGACTTCGTGTTCGACGACACCGAGGACTTCTCGTCCTACAAGCTGCTGGTGGTGCCATCGCTGTACGTGGCCGACGACGCGCTGCTGCGCCGCATTTCGGAATACGTGCGCAAGGGCGGCCATGTGGTGATGACCTTCAAGAGCGGCTTTGTGAACGAAAACGCGGCCGTGCGCTGGACCATGGCCCCAGGACCGCTGCGCGAGGCGCTCGGCTTCCACTATCAGGAGTTTTCAAATCTGGCGCAGCCGCTGGCCTTGAAGGGTGATCCCTTCCAGGCCGGCGCCGACAACCAGGTCAAGCACTGGGCCGAGTTCCTGCAGCTCGATACGGCCAAGGCCCTGGCCTTTTACGACCATCCGTTCTTCGGCCGCTGGCCGGCCATCACCTCGAACCAGTTCGGCGCGGGCAAGGTGCTCTACGAGGGCACCTACCTGTCGGACAAGCTGCAACAGGCGGTGCTGCGCTCGGCCGTGCGGGACGCGGGGCTGGCGGGGGCGGACCAGCAGTTGCCGCCTTCGGTGCGCACGCGCAGCGGCGTCAATGGCTTCCAGCGCGCGGTGCACTACTACTTCAACTACTCGGCCGCCGAGACCAGCTTCGCTTATCCGCGCAAAGCCGGCATGGAGCTGCTGGCGGCGCGCCGGGTCGCCGCCGGCGACAGGCTGACGCTCGGGCCGTGGGAAGTGGCCATCATCGAAGAAGACGGCAGGTGATCGTATCCTCAACGCGGGCGCGGCATCCCGTCGCCCGCAAAGGACGGTCGCGCACGTCGCCGTGCGGAACCGGCGGGAGCTCATCCGTCGGTTAAAATTGCATTGCAGGCCACAAGGCGTCCGCCCCCACCCTATTTTGATGAGCTGCCGATGAAAATATCCACCACCCTGCCCGTCTGGTCGATCGCCGGCCCCATCGTCGGCTGGCTCGCGCTGGCCGGCAAGGCCCTTGGCGCCCAGGAACTGCTCGGCGGCGTCTACCTGGCCATCCTGGCCGTCGGCCTGTTCTGGGGCGTGCTGGCGGCGGTGTTCCACGCCGAGGTGGTCGCCCACAAGATCGGCGAACCCTACGGCACCCTGGTGCTGGCGGTGGCGGTGACGGCGATCGAGGTGGCGCTGATCGTCTCGCTGATGATCGCCGGCGGCGCCGAAACCACCGGCCTGGCGCGCGACACCGTGTTCGCCGCCGTCATGCTGATCCTCAACGGCATGGTCGGCATCTGCCTGCTGGCCGGCGGCGGGCGCCACGGCGAACAAACCTTCACGCTGAGCGGCGTGTCGGCGGCGCTCACCACCCTCGCGGCCATCGCCGTGCTGACCATGGTGCTGCCCAACTACACCACCACCACACCCGGACCGTTCTACAGCAGCAGCCAGCTGATCTTCATCGCCGTGGTGTCGCTGGTGCTGTACGGCACGTTCGTGTTCGTGCAAACGGTGCGCCACCGCGACTACTTCCTGCCCGCCGGCGGCGGCGACGACGAGCACGCGCCGGTGCCGCCGGCCAAACTGGCCTGGTGGAGCGGCGCGCTGCTGCTCGTGTGCCTGGGCGGCGTGGTGCTGCTGGCCAAGTCGCTGTCGCCGGCGCTGGAGGCGGCGGTGCTGCGCATGGGCGCGCCCAAGGCGCTGGTGGGCATCATCATCGCGGCCGTGGTGCTGCTGCCCGAGGGCATCGCCGCCTACCAGGCCGCGCGCGCCAACCGCCTGCAAACGAGCTTGAACCTGGCGCTCGGCTCGGCCCTGGCCAGCATCGGCCTGACCATCCCGGCGGTGGCGATCGTGTCGATCATGAACGGCTGGACCCTAACCCTGGGCATCGATATCAAGTCGACGGTGCTGCTGATGCTGTCGATCATCGTCACCTCGCTCTCGCTCGGCAGCGGGCGCACCACCATCATGCAGGGCACGGTGCTGCTGATGATCTTCGCGGTGTACCTGTTCGTGACGGTGGTGCCGTAGCGCTCACGGCGCCGGGATGCGGTTGACCAGCGCCTCGCCGCGCTCGAAGGCGCTGATGCTGTCGATCGTCGTTTGCATGATCTGGCCGATCGCCTCGACCGTGAAAAAGGCCTGGTGGCCGGTGACGATCACGTTCGGGAACGACACCAGGCGCTGGATGACGTCGTCGCAGATGATGGTCGACGACAGGTCCTGGAAGAACAGGCTGGCCTCCTGCTCGTAGACGTCGATGGCCAGCCCGCCCAGTTGCCCGGTCTTGAGGGCCTCGGTGGCGGCCTCGGTGTCGACCAGGCCGCCACGGCTGGTGTTGACCAGCACCGCGCCGCGCTTGGCCCGCGCCAGCGAGGCGGCGTTGACGATGTGGCGCGTCTGGTCCGTGAGCGGGCAATGGAGCGAGACCACGTCGCTGCGCGCGAGCAGCTCGTCGACCGGCAGGTAGCTGCCGCCGAGCGCCTCGAACGCGGGGTTCGGATAGCGGTCGTGGCCGACCACCGTGCAGCCGAAACCGGCCATGATGCGGGCGAAGATGGTGCCGATCTTGCCGGTGCCGATCACGCCCACCGTCTTGCCGTGCAAATCGAAACCCATCAGGCCGTCGAGGTCGAAGTTGCCCTCGCGCGTGCGCATCGTGGCGCGGGCGATCTTGCGGTTGACGGCCAGCAGCAGGCCGACGGCGAATTCGGCCACCGAGTGCGGCGAGTAATCGGTCACGCGCACCACGGCGATGCCGTGGCGGGCGGCGGCGGCGGCGTCGATCTGGTTGTAGCCGGTCGAGCGGGTGGCGATCAGGCGCGTGCCCTGGCGCGCCAGTTGGGCGACGACGTCGGCGTCGACGGCGTCGTTGACGAACACGCACACGGCCGGGCAGCCGTCGGCCAGCGCCGCCGTCTCGCCGGTGAGGCGGTCCTCGAGGAACAGCAATTCGTGGCCGGCGTCGCGGTTGGCGCGCGCGAGCATGGTTTTATCGTAGCGGCGCGCGCTGAAGACGGCGGTTTTCATTTGGGTTCCCCGGCAATGGTGGCGATTGGTGTCCGCCCCATTTTACTCCCCGGGGACCCGCGCGGATGTCAGGCGTGGTGGTTCATCGACGGATGGGCGCGCAGCGACGCGGCCAGCAGGTCGATGAAGTGGCGCACCTTCGACGAGCCGAAACTGCCCTGCCGGTGCAGGATGTGCACCGGCCAGGGCGACTCCTCGTAGTCGGCCAGGATGATCTTGAGGCGGCCCTCGGCCAGGCCGGCGGCCACCTGGTAGCACAGCAGGCGGCAGATGCCCAGGCCGGCGGCCACCGCCTCGATCGCGGCGTCGTTGCTGGTGACGGTCAGGCGCGGCTTCATGCGCACCGTGGTCGCCCGGCCGGCGCCGCCGAACCTCCACTCGACGCTGGGCGACACGCCGGCCGCCGCGATGACGGTATGCTCCTGCAGCTCGCCCGGGTGGCGCGGCACGCCGTGCCGGGCCAGGTATTCGGGCGAGGCGCACAGCACGCGCCGCACCTGGCCGACGCGCAGCGCCTGCAGGCCCGAATCGGGCAGGTGGCCGATCTTGACCGCCACGTCGATGCCCTCGTCGACGAAGTTGACGTTCTGGTCAAGGAAATGGGCCAGCACCTCGACCTCCGGATAGCGCTTGAGGAATTCGACCACGCACGGCACGACAAACGATTTGCCATACAGGACGGAGGCGGTGACCGACAGCCGGCCCCTGGGCGCCGCGTTGACGCCGGCCGCCGCCCTGCCCGCCTCCTCGATGCTGGCCAGGATGTCGCGGCTGTTGTCGAGGTAGCGCTGGCCGGCCTCGGTCAGCCGCACGCTGCGCGTGGTGCGCAGCAACAGCCGCACGCCCAGGCGCGCCTCGAGCGCGCTGACGGCGCGGGTGACGGCCGCCGGCGACAGGTTCAGCCGGCGCGAGGCGCCGGCGAAGCTCTCCTGTTCGCCGACGGCGACGAACACGCGCATCAGATGCATCTGATCCATGGCCGGGGCCCCTCGTTTGAAATCGTAATCATAGCGGCAAGCTTGCCCGATTTTTACCCGGCCGGGGCGGGGTTCCGGCCAGATCGCGCCCGGCGCGCCCCCTGATCAGGGGGGATGGCGGGCCCCGCGCGGCGGCGCCGGCCTCAGATGCTCAGGATGCCCCGCTCGAGCGCGATCATGACCGCGTGGGCGCGGTCGCGCGCCTGCAGCTTGAGCAGGATGTTGCTCATGTAACCCTTGACGGTTTCGCCGGAGATGCCCAGCGCCTCGCCGATGCCGGCGTTGGTGTTGCCGCGGGCGACCAGCTTGAGCACGTCCACCTCGCGCGCGGTGATGGCGTTGCCGGCGCGGCCGTCCTCGAGCGCGTGCGCCAGCGCCGGCGGAATGCTGCGCCCGCCCGCGTGCACGTGGCGCACCGTCTCGAGCAGGTGCTTGCGCACCGCGCTTTTGAACATGTAGCCGACCGCGCCGGCTTTGATGGCGCGGGCCGCGTGGACGTCGCCCTCGAGCGTGGTCAGGACGACGATGCGGGCGGCGGGGAACTCGGCGCGGATGGCGGCGATGGCGTCGACCCCGCCCATGTCGGGCATTTGCAGGTCCATCAGCGTGACGGCCGGGCGCCATTGGCGGTGCAGCGCGATCGCCTCGGCGCCGCTGGCGGCCTGGCCGACCAGGTACAGGTCCGGTTCGACGGCGATGACGCTGGCGATGCCCTGCTGGAACAGCGGGTGGTCATCGACGGTCAGCAACGTGATCGGCAGCGGCTTGTAATGGTTCATGGCGTATGGCGACTGAAAGTTTAAATTTTGCCACAACCGTGCGCTACAGGTAGGCCGACGCCGCCGGCAAGGTGACGACGATGGCCGTGCCGGCGCCGGGCGCGCTGTCGATCGCCAGCGCGCCGCCGGCGCGGGCGGCGCGCTCGCGCATGCCGGCCAGGCCCCAATGGCGCGCGCGGCCGCCGTCCCGCAGCACCGCCGCGTCGATGCCGCCGCCGTTGTCGCGGATGGTCATGGTCAGGCGCGCGGCGCCATACGACAGCTCGGCGAACACCACGCCGGCGCCGGCGTGGCGCAGCGCATTGGCGACCGCCTCCCTGGCGATGGCGCACAACTCGTCGCGCGCGGCCGGCCGCAAGGCGCGCCGCGCGCCCTGCTCGCGCAGCGCGAACGACACGCCATGCTCCGCACACGCCGCCGTCGCCGAAGCCTCCAGCGCCGGCGCCAGCTCGGCGCCGGCGGCGTGGTGCTCGCGCAGCTCCATCAGCTGGTCGCGGCCCTCGTCGAGGACGGCGTCGGCGGCGTCGAGCGCGGCGTCGAGCCGCGCCTGCGCCGCGTCGTCCTTCGGCAGCGCCGCCTTGATGCCGTGCACGCGCAGGATCAGGCCCTGCACGCTTTGCAGGAAGGTGTCGTGCAGCGTTCGGGCGATGCGCTCGCGTTCCTCGAGCTGCGCGCGCATGCGTTCGACCACGCGCGCCGTCATCCGCGCCAGGCGCCGCAGGTACAGCAGATACAGGGCGCCGGCCAGCAGCGCCGCGCAGGCCAGCTTGAACCAGGTGGTCTGGTAAAACGCCGGCGCGATCCGAAAGCCCAGGCTGGCCGGCGCCGCGCTCCATACGCCGTCCTCGTTGGCGGCCATCACCTCGAAGCGGTAGTCGCCCGGCCCGAGGTTGGTGTAGAAGGCCTGGCGCAGCGCGCCGGCGTCGCGCCAGCCGTGGTCCTGCCCGATCAGGCGGGTGCGAAAGCGCGCCCGTTCCGGCACCGTCAGCACGGCGGCGGTGAAATCGATGCTTAGATTGCGCGTGTGCTCGGGCAGGCCAAGGCCGGCGGCGGCGGGGTAGCGCAGCTGGTCCGTGGCCAGGCCGGTGATCAGCGGCGTCGGCGCCACCGGGTTGCGCACGATCCGGCGCGGATCGATCAGGCCGACGCTGGCCGAGGTGGCGTACCACAGGCGGCCGTCGCCCGCCTCGACCAGCGAATCGAGCGGCAGCACCTGGGCCGGCACGCCCTCGTGGCCATCGAGATGGTTGAAGCGCTCGGCGCCGACCCGGCCGGGGGCGGCGCCCCCCGCCGCCAGCGCGGCCGCCAGGTCGGCGGCGGCGATGCGGATCATGCCGCCCAGTCCATGCAGCCACAACTCGCCGGCCGCCGTCTGCACGATGCCGGAGACGCCGGCGAACGGCTGGCCGTCGCGGTCGTCGAGCGCGGCGAAGCGCCCGTTATCGAAGCGCGCCAGGCCCTGGTCGCCGCCGATCCACAGCGTGCCGCGGCGGCTGAACATCGTCAGCACGTTGCCCACCGCGAGGCCGTCGGCGGCGCCATAGCGCCGGACCTTGCCCTGGTCGAGCACCGCCATCGCATTGCCGGCGTAGCCGAACCAGATCCGCCCCCGGGCGTCGGCGTGCAGCGAGACGGCGTCGCGCGCGGCCAGTTCGGCATGGCCGCCGCCGGCCTGCCAGACGCCGTCCTTGAAGGTGTACACGCCGCGCCGCATGATCGACACCCACAGCCGGCCGTCGGCGCCGATCGCCAACGCCCGCAGCGGTTGCTGTATCAACGCCGGCGGCAGCGGCCAGCGCCGCACCTTGCCGTCGCGCCGGCTCCACAGCGCGTGGACGTTGCCGAACCAGAGCGTGCCGTCGGCGGCCAGCGTGCCGGCGGTGGCCGATTCCATCGTGCTGGCGATGCGGCGGCCGTCGGCGGCGATGGCGAAGGTCGGCGGCGAGATGGCGTTCAACGACGAGTGGCTGTTGATCCAGACCTCGCCGTCGGCGCCGGCGGTGATGCTGAAATCGGTGCTACCGGCCGGCATGTCCTGCACCGACAGCCGGGTTTCCCGTATGCGGTCGACGCCGTTTTCGGTCATGAACCACAGGTTGCCCTCGCGGTCGTCGAACGGGCCGGTGAACACGCGCCGGGCGCTAAAACCATGGGGCGCGATCAACTCCCTCTTCAACGTGAAGTCCGGCGCGTACAGGCGCATGCCGTCGCCGGGGCCGATCCACCACGCGTTGCGGCGGTCGCGGTGCACGCTGTAGGGCGTGACGCCGATGTCGGGCAGCGGCAGCGGCGCCGACGTCTCCGACACCGGGTCGAAGATACGGGGCGGCACGCCGAAGCGGAACACCCTCACCTTGCCGTCCGGGTGCAACTCGCTCGCCTGCATGCTGCCAAAAGGGTCGACTTTGCGGAAGCGGCGCGTGCCGGGTATCTGGCGGTACAGGCCATCGAGATGCGTGACGAGCAGGCCGCCGTCGGGCAGCACGTTGAAGGTCGGCTGGTCGCCGGGCGGCACGCCGTCGGCCGGCGCGACGCGGCGCCAGCGCGCGCCGTCGAGCCAGTAGATGCCCGAGGGGCTGGAAAACCAGCGGGTGCCGTCGGCGGTGCGGGCGATTTGCAGGATGGCGCTCGGCGGCACGCCCTCCGCCTCGCCATAGTGCCGCGCCGCGCCGCGCTCGAAGACGGAAATGCCGCCATGGGCGTAGCCGACCCACAAGGCGGCGCCGGACAGCGCCAGCGCGCGCACATTGGGCGAGAGCAGCTTGTGGCCGCCGACATTGTCGACCCGCTCGAAGCGCACGCCATCGAAGCGGAACAAGCCGTCCGCGGCGCCGAACCACAGCATGCCGGTGGCGTCCTGCACCATCGCCATGGGATCGGACGGCGCGCCATCATGCTTGGTCCAAGCCTTGTGCGACAAATTGGTGCGCCAGAACGGCGGCTCGCCCGCGCACCGGGCAGGCGCGGCCACCGCACTCGCCAGCGCCGCCGCCAACAAGGCGCGGCGCCAGCGCGCAGGCGGTAAACCGACCAAGGAAGCGGGCGACAATGAATCCATGCAGGCGAGCTGTGCGGTAGCTAAAAAGCAATAGCCTACAGCATAGAGCGCCGAATCTCAATTGCGCCCCGGGGTCCATGGAAAAGGCGGCCTACCCGGCGAATGCGCGGCCCCGATCCGCACGCCGGCCGCGCACCCGGACCAGCACGAACAAGCCTCCGGCAAACATCATCAACACCGCCGAAGGCTCCGGCACCGCCGTCACCTGGCTCAAGCCGCTAAGGTTATTGACCACGACGTCAGCCCCGGGCTGCAACGACAACGTGCCCAGATCCCCATCCGCGCCAAGATAACGGGAATCATCGAACAACGCCCAGCCGAAGGTGGTACCGGCGTCGCCGCCGCCGAGCGTGAAGCCGACATCGAACGACAGCATCCCGCCCAGGCCCAGCGACGCCACCCACTCCGCGCCACCGCCGGCGTTGCTGAACACCAGCGGCCCGAAAGGGGCCCCACTGACGGCTCCGGACACCTGCGGCGCACCAGAAAACGCCCCCGCCAGGGCACCGACCGTCGCCGTCGCCGGTGCCGCGTCGGCAAGCCCGAGGAAGTACAAACCCAGATAGGCCGAACCGCCGCCCAAGGTCGACGTATCGATGGCGACGTGGTACATCGGCGCCGCCCCCGCCTGCCCCGCGCCGCCCATCACACAGGCCGCCAGCAGCAGTTTGACCAACAGATTTTTCAAATAGCTCATTGTGTATCCCCTTAATATTTAGCGTTGACCAGCTTGCGGCCATAGCCGATGGCCAGCTTGGACGGGTTGCTGAAGGTGGTGGCCAAGGTCACGCTCTGGCCCGGCGCCAGCTCGCCACCCGGCAGCGTGATATACGGCGTGCCATCGTCAACGCCGGTCGCGTTGTCGAGCGTGACGCCGGCGCTCAGGTTCTCCAGCCTGAAATGCAGCGGCCCCTTGACGGCTTGTTGCGTCGTGTTGGTGATGGTGACCGTGCCGCTGTACTTCTGCGTGAAACGGTTGACGGTCAAGCCGGACTGCGACATGCGCACGCTGGCGCTGACGTCGCGCGGCGCCAGCAAATCGAAGCGCGCGCCGTGGATATGCAGCTCGCTGTACGACGAAATGCCCGGATAGGCCGGATCGGTCGGCGGCCCCGGATGGTCGACCCGCACCATGAAGTAGCGATAGCGCTCGTTCTCCAGCCCCGGCAGCACGGGGATCACTTCCATGATGAAATTCTGGTTGCCGGTGTCGGTGGTTTCGCGGCTGGTCAGCAGGGTCCAGCTGGCGTTGTCGTTCGAGCCGTAGATGTTGATGCCCTGCGACCGGTTGCCGAACATGAAGCGTGCGCGGATGCCGAAGGCGTTGGCGGCGACCCGGTAGTTCTCGCCAAAGTCGAGCGTGACGACGTTGCGCAAGTCGCCGGACGTGGTGTTGTAGTCGTCGTCGACCAGCGCCGGGATGGCGGCGGGGTTCAGAACGGTCGGCGTGACCATGTTCTTGCTCCAGTCCAGGCTACCGTCCGAGGCCAGCCTTGGATTGACCAGTTCCAGCTTGCGCGCCACCTCCTGCACCTTCTTCAGCAAGGCCGGAAACTCGGCGTCCGGCGTGGTGGCCACGGCCTGGCGCAGCGGCGCCAGCTCGGCCTTGAACGCCGCATACGATGGCGTGGTGTAGGCGGCCGCCGCGTCGTAGCCGCCCAGCGCGGCGGCGAACGCCGTCTGGCGGTCCGGCTGCACGCTCAGGCGCGCCGTCATGGTGCTGATCGAAACGCCGTCCGTCGCGCTGACGACCAGGTCATGCATGCCGGTCTGGTCCGGGCCCGGGGTCCACGCCAGCGCGCCGGTCGAGGCGTCCAGCGCCGCGCCGCGCGGCAGGCTGACCGCTTGATAGACGACGCTGTCGGACGGATTGGCGTCGGTCGCCGTGTAGGTGGCCTGGTAGGCCATGCCCCGCACCACGAATTCGGTCACCGGGAACACCGGCATGGAAAAGCGCGGCGGCGTCAGTTGCGTCGGCGCGGCCAGGTTGACGAAGTCCACATCGACCACCGCGCCGTCCGCGCCGCTGAACTTGAAGTAAATGATGTTGTCGCCAAGGCGCCGGCCGGCGGTCGCCGCGTTCGAACTGTCGGGCACGATGTAGCGCCATTGGCCGCCGGTGTCGGGCACGGTCATCTCGCACCACGGCCGGCCGCCGTCGGTGGCGCTGGCGGAAAGCTTGGTCACCGCGTTGGTGCGCACCATCACGCCCACCGGCGCGTACTTGGCGCGGTCGGCGTAGCTGATGTCGTGGAACACCACGGTGGCGCCGGAGGGCGTGAGCCGCGCGCGGCCAAAGGTGCGTTCTCCCTCGGTCGCCGTGCTCCAGTCGCCGTTGAGGAAGATCGATTTGCGCTCCGTTTCCAGCATGCCGGTGTTGACCGGCAGCGGCACGCCGGTCAGCGCCCTGGGCAGGGTCAGGAAGGCTTCGGCGCCCATGTCCTTGTTGTTGGGCGAAGCCTGGCCCCACGGCGTGACCGGGCCGTTGGCGTGGGCGGCGGCCGTGGCCAGGTATGGCGCCACGGTGTCGACGTCCACACCTTGCTCGTACTTGTAGACGTTGTAGACCTCGGAGATGCCTTCGACCTGGTTCAGGCGCCCCCGGTAGGCCTCGGAGATGCCGGACGTGCCGCCGCTGGTGTCGGCCCACGGCGTGTCGTAGCCGAGCATGAAGCGGGCGTAGGCGTTGGCGCCCATCAGCAGGCGGTTGCCGCCGAACTGGTAGACGCTGACGGCGTCGCCCGACGTCGACGGCTTGCCGGTGTACGGGTCGACCCGGGTGCCTTGCGCGGTCACCAGGCGCAGCAGGCCGATCAGGTTGTCGACGTTGTCGCCGCCGTGGGCCTGGTCGCGCTTCATTTCCTCGATTTGATAGAACGGGTAGCCGACCGTGTTGAGCGGGTTGTCGGTGTCGATCAACGGGATCAGCGGCAGGATGCCGCCGTTGATGTCCGGACGGGTCGAGCTGGCGTTGACGGTGAGCCACTCGACCGTTTCGTCGTAGCGGGCGCGGTTGTCGGTGAAGATGGCGCCGGCCAGGCGGCCGACGATCGAGTACACATGCTGGTTCATGAAGCGCTCGTTGCTGGCGAAGAAGGTGCGCTCCATCGGGTCGATCAGGTTGTCCTTGAGCTTTTGGGTGTCGGTCGCGCTCCAGGCCAGCGGATAGGCGGTGTAGGTGGCGTCGGCCGGCGTGTAGCGCATGATCTCGGCCGCCAGCAGCAGGCGGTACAACGGCACGCCGGTGTGGATGTGGGCGTCCGGGAAGTAGGCGTAGCCGGTGGGGTTCATGTTGCTCCACGTGCGCAGGATGCGCATGGCGTTGCGGCGGTACTCGTTCTGGCCCGTCATGTAGTACAGCAGCGCTTGCGTCAGCGCGCCCTGCGAATCGTTGATCAGGCGGGTCTGGCCGGTGCCGTTGTTGAAGTTGGGCGTGTTGGGCGTGTCGACCTTGGTGGCGTCGCGGTTGGTCGGCTGCAGGTTGATGTTGGCGTAGTTGCAGCAGACGGTGGCGAGGGTGTTGTAGTAGGTCTTGTACGGCTCGAGGTCGGCCCTGACCTGCTGGCGCGCGTACTCGAGCTGCTCGAACGTGAAGCCGAGGGCGGGATGCTTGAAGCCGGCCGCGCTGACCGAGGGCTGGGCCTGCGGCGTGGCGACGAAGTTGACGGCCATCGCCGGCGCGCTGGAAAACGCCAGCAGCGCCGACGCGATCGCGGCGCACAGCTTGCCGCGCTGGTAGGGCGGCCCCTGCCGCTTGACGGCCTGAAGTGGTTGCATGTCCATATGTCTCCTTTGTGGTTTTAAAGTGCTGACACCTCGACCAATTCCCGGATTGTTATCGATAACAAATCAGAACGTAAAAAACCGTTCCGTTTGCCTCAAGTCCACCCGACCCGGCAAAGAAAAGTGCAAGTTATCGATAACAATTTTGACTGTCAGAAACCGGTGATTGATTCGAGGAGTGGCAAATTTAACACGAGATGCCGGTCGTGGGAACGGATTTCGCGCAGTTGGCGTTAGATTCCATCTCACCCCGGCTCGGCGAACAGCCCGGCCACCAGCGCCCGCAGCCAGCGCCCGCCCTCGTCCTGATGGTAACGGCGGTGCCAGAACATATTCGTTTGCAGCGCCGGCAGCGGCAGCGGCGAATCGCTGTAGGCCAGCTCGAACGGTCCGGCGGCGCGCTCGGCCAGCTTGAGCGGCACCGTCGCCACCAGATCGGTGCCGGCCAGGATGTACGGCACGGCGGCGAAATGCGGCACGCTGAAACCACCGTCGACGACGATGCCGGCCTGCGTCAGCGCCTCGTTGATGCCGTCGTACGGGCTTTCCATCGAGCTCACCCGCAAATGGCGCGCCGCCGCCAGCCGCGCCAGCGTGTGCGCGCCGTCGCCGAGCGCGTGGCCGCGCCGGTACAGGCTGACGAAGTGCTGGCGGAACAGGCGGCGCTGCACCAGCACCTCGGGCGCGTCGTCGAAGGCGCCGATCGCCAAATCCACCCTCCCCGCCTCGAGCGCCGCGCGCAGATCGGTCGCGCCGGCGCGCACCGTCTCGAGCGCCACGCCGGGCGCCGCGCCGGCGCAGGCGTCGATCAGCCGGGGCATGAAATAGGTTTCGCCGACATCGGTCATGGCCAGGGTGAAGCGGCGCCGGCTGACGGCCGGATCGAACGCCGCCTCCGGCCGCAGCGCCCGCTCGACGTGCGCCAGCGCCTCGGCCACCGGCCCGGCCATGCGCTGCGCGTACGGGGTCGGCTGCATGCCGTCGCTGGTGCGCACGAACAGCTCGTCGCCGACGCCGCGGCGCAGCCGCGCCAAGGCGTTGCTGACGGCCGACTGCGTCAGCCGCAGGCGCTTGGCGGCGGCGGAGATCTGCCGCTCACGGAACACCTCGTGGAACACCAAGAGTAAATTGAGGTCAAGTTCGCGCAGGTCCATGCCATCCTTTATTCACAATGTAAATAGTCTCAATTTATCTATTTATATCGCAAAATCCGGGCCGCTGCACTACATTGTGCCGATACCACCTATAAAGGAGCCAGCGTGAACGTCCCCCATCCTCCCCCCGGCTATCAATCCGGCTTCGGCAACGAGTTCGCCACCGAGGCGCGGCCCGGCGCCCTGCCGCCGCACCAGAATTCGCCGCAGCGCGCCCCGTACGGCCTGTACGCGGAGCAGCTCTCCGGCACCGCGTTTACGGCGCCGCGCGCGCACAACCGGCGCAGCTGGCTGTACCGCATCCGGCCGGCGGCCATGCACCAGCCGTTCCGCCAGATCGACAACGGCCGCATCGTCAGCCGCTTCGACCAGGTCGCCGCGCCGCCCAACCCGCTGCGCTGGGACCCGCTGCCGATGCCGCAGGCGCCCACCGACTTCCTCGACGGCTGGGTCACGATGGCCGGCAACGGTTCGGTCGAGTCGCAATCGGGTTGCGCCATCCACCTGTACGCCGCCAACCGCGACATGCAGGAGCGCTACTTCTACAGCGCCGACGGCGAGCTGCTGATCGTGCCGCAACAGGGCCGCCTGCGCATCGCCACCGAGCTGGGGCTGATCGAGATCGAACCGCGGGAGATCGCCGTGGTGCCGCGCGGCGTGCGCTTCCAGGTGGCGCTGCCCGACGGCGCGGCGCGCGGCTATATCTGCGAGAACTTCGGCGCCCTGCTGCGCCTGCCGGACATGGGACCGATCGGCTCCAACGGCCTGGCCAACCCGCGCGACTTCCTCACCCCGCGCGCCGCCTTCGAAGACCGCGCGGGCGACTTCGAGCTGGTGGCCAAGTTCGCCGGCAACCTGTGGAGCGCGCGCATCGGCCATTCGCCGCTCGACGTGGTGGCCTGGCACGGCAACTACGCCCCGTACAAATACGACCTGCGCCATTTCAACACGATCGGCTCGATCAGCTACGACCATCCGGATCCGTCGATCTTCCTGGTGTTGCAGGCGCCGTCGGACACGCCCGGCGTCGACACGCTCGACTTCGTGATCTTCCCGCCGCGCTGGCTGGCGGCCGAGGACACCTTCCGCCCGCCCTGGTTCCACCGCAACGTCGCCAGCGAGTTCATGGGCCTGATCGAGGGCCAGTACGACGCCAAGTCGGAAGGCTTCCGGCCCGGCGGCGCCAGCCTGCACAACTGCATGAGCGGCCACGGCCCGGACGCGCCGACCTTCGAGAAGGCCAGCGCCGGCGACACCACGGTGCCGCACAAGGTCGACCACACGATGGCCTTCATGTTCGAAACGCGCGACGTGATCCGCCCCACCGCCCACGCGCTGGCGTCGCCGCAGTTGCAGCCGGACTATTACCAGTGCTGGCAAGGCTTCAAAAAATACTACGACGAGCACGCAGACCGGGCATGATCTTCAATTAAACCGACGACCCGGCGCTGACCGGCAGATCGCCTCGGCCATCACCGGCGGGACCGACGCGGGAGGCGGCTGAAGCGCCAACGCAAAAAGGGCAGCCACATGGCTGCCCTTCTACATATTGGAGCGGGAGAAGAGTCTCGAACTCTCGACCTCAACCTTGGCAAGGTTGCGCTCTACCAACTGAGCTACTCCCGCATGGAGTTCAAATTGTCTGGAGGCGAGGACGGGAGTCGAACCCGTCTACACGGCTTTGCAGGCCGCTGCATAACCGCTTTGCTACCTCGCCAGAGGAAACTGTTGCCTGAGAACGCAGCGGGTTACGCGCTGCGGTCCGAAATTCTGGAGCGGGAGAAGAGTCTCGAACTCTCGACCTCAACCTTGGCAAGGTTGCGCTCTACCAACTGAGCTACTCCCGCATTGGAGTTACGTGTTTTACTTTTTACTGCAGCCGCCAGCTTAAACTGGAGCGGGAGAAGAGTCTCGAACTCTCGACCTCAACCTTGGCAAGGTTGCGCTCTACCAACTGAGCTACTCCCGCATCGGAGTCCAACATCATAGCAGCAAGCCGCTTGTAATTCCAGTCCTACTTGCTACCGCTTGCTCCTGAAACTGGAGCGGGAGAAGAGTCTCGAACTCTCGACCTCAACCTTGGCAAGGTTGCGCTCTACCAACTGAGCTACTCCCGCGTCGTCATCAACAACAGGCCAGCATTATAGAGGATCTGTGCCGGGTGTCAATGGTCAAAACTTTGCGCTTTCAAAAAGGTTGAATATTGTTTATTTCTTTGTTTGCCAGGGGCGGCTTTGCCTCGCTTGGCGACGCTTACCCCGCACGGCGACAGAGGGGACGTACCCCGCGGGGTACGTCCCCGGTGGTGTGCGGCTTGCGGGGTTGGACTTGGCGCCGCTTATTGCAGCGTGCCGGCCTTTTCCTTGATCAGCGGCCAGGCCAGGTTCCTACCCCGCACGGCGACAGAGGGGACGTACCCCGTGGGGTACGTCCCCGGTGGTGTGCGGCTTGCGGGGTTGGACTTGGCGCCGCTTATTGCAGCGTGCCGGCCTTTTCCTTGATCAGCGGCCAGGCCAGGCGCAGGTAGTAGAACATCGACCACACCGTCAGCAGGGCGGCGATCTCGAGCAGGCGCGCGCCCCAGAACTGCGTGTCGAGCGCGCCGAACAGCACGTCGTGGTACAACAGCAGCGGGATCGCCGTCATCTGCGCCGTGGTCTTGATCTTGCCCAGCGAGCTGACCGCCACCGACTTGGACGCGCCGATCTGCGCCATCCATTCGCGCAGCGCCGAGATGGCGATCTCGCGGCCGATGATCACGAACGACAGCACGGCGTTGGCGCGGTCGAGCTGCACCAGCACCAGCAAGGCCCCCGCCACCATTAACTTGTCGGCCACCGGATCGAGGAAGGCGCCGAAGGCCGACGTCTGGTTCCAGCGCCGCGCCAGGAAACCGTCGAACCAGTCGGTGACGGCGGCGATGATGAACACCAGCGTGGCCGCCAGGTTTTGATCGGCCACCGGCAGCATCGTCGTCGGCAGGTAGTACACGCCCACCACCAGCGGAATGAGCGCGACGCGCAACCAGGTCAACAGTATCGGTATATTAAAAGGCATAGGTTCGGATGAAGGTGCTGCTGTGAATATTTTGTTACGCGTCGCTAGTCTACCTTGCCGACGCACATTAAACCAGCACGTTTGGGACGCGGCCTTGGCGGGGGACGCGTGGGATCACCGCGTTCGGGGCGCGGCCTGTGGCGGGCCATGCGGCCCGCCCCGCGAGGCGCCGAGGTCAATGCAGCTGGCGGTAGATTTCCTCGGCCAGCGCGCTGGAGATGCCTTCGACCTGCTTCAAGTCCTCGACGCTGGCGTTGACCACGCCGCGCAGGCCGCCAAAGCGCGCCAGCAGGCGCTGGCGGCGCTTGGCGCCGATGCCCTCGATCTCCTCCAGCCGCGAGGTCTGGCGCGTCTTGGCGCGCTTGGCGCGCATGCCGGTGATGGCGAAGCGGTGCGCCTCGTCGCGGATCAGGGCGACGAGCATCAGCGCGGCCGACTCCTTGCCCAATTCCTGCGGCGCGCGGCCGTCGACGAACATCAGCGTTTCGAGGCCGACGCGGCGCCCCTCCCCTTTCGCCACGCCGACGATCAGGCTGATGTCCAGACCCAGTTCGGCGAACACCTGGCGCGCCATTTCGATCTGGCCCTTGCCGCCGTCGATCAGCACCACGTCGGGCATGACGCCGTCGCCATTGGCCACCTTCTCGTAGCGGCGGAACAGCACCTGCCGCATAGCCGCGTAATCGTCGCCCGGCGTGATGTCGTTGATGTTGTAGCGGCGGTATTCGCCGTTTTGCATCTGGTGGTGGTGGAACACCACGCACGAGGCCTGGGTCGCCTCGCCCTGCGTGTGCGAGATGTCGAAGCATTCGATGCGCAGCTGGTCGATGTCCTCCGGTTCGAACGCGAGCGCCTCGACCAGCGCGCGCGTGCGCGATTGCTGCGAGCCCTGCTCCGACAGCAGGCGCGCGAGCGAGATCTCGGCGCCCTTCTGCGCCAGCTCGAGCCATTTGCGGCGCTGGTCCTGCGGCTGGAAGATCAGGTTGATGCGGTGGCCGCACTGCTCCTGCAAGGCCACCATCAGCGCCGGCTGGTCGAATTCGATGTTGAGGATCAGCGTGCCGGGGATGAATTTCTCGGTGTAGTGCTGCACCAGGAAGGCGGCCAGCACCTCGACCTCGATCGGGTCTTCGGCGATGGCGGCGGCGTCGCCGATGTGGTTGGGGAAGTAGGCGCGGTCGCCCAGGTGGCGCCCGCCGCGCACCATGGCCAGGTTGACGCAGGCGCGCCCGCCCTGCACCAGCACGGCGATGATGTCGACGTCGGCGTCGCCCGTCGTTTCCATGCTTTGCTGGTGCAGCACGCGCGAGAGCGACTGGATCTGGTTGCGCACCGACGCGGCCTGCTCGAATTTGAGGTCGGCGGCGTAGGCGTGCATTTTCTTTTCGAGGTCGGCCATCACCTCGCTCTGGCGCCCGCGCAGGAAGCGGGCGGCGTTTTCGACGTCGACCTTGTAGTCTTCCTTGCTGATCAAGTCGACGCAGGGGCCGCTGCAGCGGCCGATCTGGTGCAGCAGGCAGGGACGCGTGCGGTTCGAGTAGACGCTGTCCTCGCAGGTGCGGATCAAGAACACCTTCTGCAGGATCTGCATCGATTCCTTGACTGCCCACGAGCTGGGGAACGGGCCGAAATACTGGTTCTTCCTGTCGACGGCGCCGCGGTAGTAAACCATGCGCGGCGAGTCGCCGCCGGTGATCTTCAGGTAGGGGTACGATTTATCGTCGCGGAACAGGATGTTGAAGCGCGGCGCCAGCGCCTTGATCAGGTTGTTCTCGAGGATCAGCGCCTCGGCCTCGCTGTGCGTGACGGTCGTCTCGAGCCGGGCGATGCGCTCGACCATCATGGCGATGCGCGGGCTGGCGATGTTCTTCTGGAAGTAGCTCGAGACGCGTTTTTTGAGGTCGCGCGCCTTGCCGACGTAGAGGACTTTGTCGTCCGCGTCGAAGTAGCGGTACACGCCCGGCAGGTTGGGCAGCTTGGCCACGGTGGCCAGCACTTGCTCGCGCGGCGCGGGCGCTGGTGCGGTTGGTACGACTTCGGTCATTGCGTGTCTCGGTAAAAATGCCTCGTGGGGCGGATTAGCGTAGCGTAATCCGCCATGCATGAGCCGCCGACGGCTCCCGGCGGATTACGCTACGCTAATCCGCCCTACGATTGTTCGACGATGACGAAGGCGACGGCGTATTCCGCCTCGTCGCTGACCGTCACCTGCGTCGTCAGCCGGTTCTTGTCCATGAATTCCTTCAGCACGCCGCTGCACACGATCATCGGCTTGCCGCTCGGCGCGTTGAGCATCTGCGCGGCCGGCCAGGTCATCGGCATGCGTATCCCCAGTCCGATGGCCTTGGCGAAGGCCTCCTTGGCGGCGAAGCGCGTGGCGACGAAGCGGATGCCGCGCACCGGGTTCTTGGCCTTGCGCGCGAGGTACTTCTCCATCTCCTGCGGGCCCAATATCTTTTTCGCGAACCGCTCGCCATGGCGCGCCAGCGCCGCCTCGATGCGCGGGATCTGGCAGATATCGGTGCCGATACCGTAGATCACCGCGCCCCCAGCCGGGTCGAGACCATGATCGCCTTCATCTCGCGCACGGCGTTTTCCCAGCCGACGAAGACCGAATGGGCGACGATGGCGTGGCCGATGTTGAGCTCCGCGATCTCGGGGATGGCGGCGATGGCCTGCACGTTGGTGTAGTGCAGGCCGTGGCCGGCGTTGACCTTCAAGCCCTTGGCCACGCCGAAGCGCACGCCGCGCTTGATGCGTTCCAGTTCGGCCGCCTGCGCCGCGCCTTCGGCATCGGCATAGGCGCCGGTGTGCAGCTCGATCACCGGCGCGCCGATTTCCGCCGTGGCGGCGATCTGCGCCTCGTCGGCGTCGATGAACAGGCTCACGCGGATGCCCTCGGCCTGCAGCTGCCTGACGGCCGCCTGCACGGCGTTGAAGTGGGTGACGACATCGAGGCCGCCCTCGGTGGTGACCTCGGTGCGCTTTTCCGGCACCAGGCAGACGTCGGCCGGCTTGATGCGGCAGGCGAAGTCGATCATCTCCTGCGTGACGGCGGCCTCCAGGTTCATGCGCGTCATCAGTTGCGGCGCCAGCGCGATGACGTCGGCGTCCTTGATGTGGCGGCGGTCTTCGCGCAGGTGCAGCGTGATGCAGTCGGCGCCGGCCTGCTCGGCCAGCAGCGCGGCGCGGATCGGGTCCGGGTACATCGTGCCGCGCGCGTTGCGCAGGGTGGCGACGTGGTCGATGTTGACGCCCAGGTCGATGATGGGGCCGGAGGGATGCAGGTAGCTCATTTGTCTTTACCGTTGATGTTAGTCTGTGACTGCGATGTTATAACTGCGACAGGTCGATCAGGATCTGGCGCGTGTTGAGCGGCGCGCCGCCCAGGTGGTGCGCCAGCAGGAAGCGCATCAGCTGCTTGCTCTGCGCCTGGGTGGCGGCGTCGTGGTAGTCCTCGCGTTCCATGTCGAGCAGCGTCTTGCCGGCCACGCGCGGCGACTGGTCGGAGGCGCGCTCGGGACGCGGACCGCGCTCCGGATCGACCACGTAGACGACGTCGGCCCGCACCGGCGCGCGCGTGGCGGTGCAGCGCGACAGGTCGGCCGAGACCCCCGTCTCCTTAAGTAGGGCCCGTTCGAATTTTCGCAAGACGATGGGCGCCGGTTCGTTGTGCGCCAGCTGGTTGAGCGTGGCGACGTAGTGGTCGAACAGCGCCGGGTGGGCGTCGTCGCGCGCCAGCAGCTTGACCAGCAGTTCGTTGAGGTAGAAGCCGCACAGCAGCGCGGTTTTCTCCAGCGGCAGCATGCCGCCGACCCATTCGGCGTCGGTCAGGGTGCGCAGCTCGGATTTGCCGACCCAGCTCGACGACAGCGGCTGGAAGGTTTGCAGCACGCCGCGCAGCTGCGAGTGCGGCCGTTTGGCGCCCTTGGCGATCAAGGCCACGCGGCCGAAGTCGCGCGTGAACAGATCGATGATCAGGCTGGTTTCTTTGTACGGGTAGCTGTGCAGGACGAAGGCCGGCTGGCCGGCGACCTTGGTGCCGAAAGTGCGTTCGCGCGACGGCGCGCGGGGACGTTTGGGCGCGCCGGCGGCGGTATTGGCCGCGGCGTTGGCCGCGGTATTGGCCGCGCCGGCCTCGGCGTCGGCGCCCGCCGGGGGGGCGGCGACGATCGGCGCCGCCGCAGTGATCACGGGCACTACGCCACGCTCCGCCTCAGGCATTGCCTGTCGCGGTTCGGCCGCGGTATCGGCATCCGCCTCGGCGTCGTGCGTGGTGGTGGGCATCGGTCCCCTTTTTATTCGTAGCCGTAGGCGCGCAGACCCGCTTCGTTGTCGGCCCAGCCCGATTTGACCTTGACCCAGATCTCCAGGTAGACCGGACCGCCGAACAGTTTTTCCATGTCCAGCCGCGCCTGGGTCGATACTTCCTTCAGGCGCGCGCCCTTGTTACCGATGATCATGGACTTGTGCGTGTCGCGCTCGACCAGGATGGCGGCGAACACGCGGCGCAAATCGCCCTCCTGCTCGAACTGCTCGATCAGCACGGTGCTGGTGTAGGGCAGCTCGTCGCCGACAAAGCGGAACAGTTTTTCACGCACGATCTCGGAGGCGAGGAATTTTTCGCTGCGGTCGGTGATGTCGTCCGGCCCGAAGATCGGCTGGTTCTCCGGCAGGAATTTCTTGATCTCTTTTTCCAGGCCGTCGAGCTGGAAGCGCAGCTTGGCCGACACCGGCACGATGGCGGCGAAGTTGAACTTGGCGGCGACCTGCTGGGCGAACGGCAGCAGCACGGCCTTGTCCTTGACCCGGTCCGACTTGTTAATCACCAGCACCACCGGCACCTCGGTCGGCAGCAGCTCGAGCACTTGCTGGTCGGCCGGGCCGAAGGTGCCCGCCTCGATCACGTACAGGATCAGGTCGGACGAGATCAAGGTGTTGGTGACCGTCTTGTTGAGCGTTTTGTTGAGCGCGTTGGCGTGGCGGGTCTGGAAGCCCGGCGTGTCGACATAGATGAGCTGCGCGTCGTCATACGTCTGGATGCCGGTGATGCGGTGGCGCGTGGTCTGCGCCTTGCGCGACGTGATGCTGACCTTGGCGCCAATGAGCGTGTTCATCAAAGTCGATTTGCCCACGTTGGGGCGGCCGACAATGGCGATATAGCCACAACGGAAGTTGGCGGGGGTCGTTTCGGTAGTCATGCTATATCGCTTCAGAGTATGGTGTTGCGCTTCATGTAATACGACGATTACGTTAGCTCTTGCTTGTTCGTTACTTGTTGGCCGCCTCGGCCGGCGCCGACGGCTCGTCGCCGCCCTGCACCGTGGCGATGCCCGCCAGCTTGAGCTGGGCGGCGCGCGGCTTGGCCTTGCGGGCCGCCGCCGGCGTCTTCAACAGCGCCTGCTCGGCCACGTCCAGCGCCAGCTTGGCGGCGGCCTGTTCGCCGGCGCGGCGGCTGCCGCCGCGTCCGTAGACCTGGATGCCCAGCTTGGGCACCAGGCATTCGATCTCGAATTCCTGGCTGTGCGCGGCGCCATGGGTGGCCACCACATTGTACAGCGGAAGCGAGATCTTCTTACTTTGCAGGAATTCCTGCAGCAAGGTCTTGGCATCCTTGCCCAAGGTTTGCGGGTCGACCGTGTCGAGGATGGGGATGTAGAAGGCGCGAATGCAGTCGCGCGCCGGGTTGAAGCCGCCATCGAGGAAGATGGCGCCCAGCAAGGCCTCGAGCGTGTCGGCCAGGATCGACGGCCGGCGGAAGCCGCCCGATTTGAGCTCGCCCTCGCCCAGGCGCAGGAACTGCGACAGTTCGAGCTTTTGCGCGATCTCGAACAGCGACTGCTGCTTGACCAGGTTGGCGCGCAGGCGCGACAGGTCGCCCTCGTCGATGGCCACGTAGCGCTCGTAGAGGATGGACGCCACCACGCAGTTGAGGATCGAATCGCCGAGGAACTCCAGTCGTTCGTTGTGCAAACTGCTATGGCTACGGTGCGTCAAGGCCTGCTGGAGCAGACCGGCATCCTGGAACGTGTAGCCTAAACGGGTTTGCAATAACTGAAGATTCATTGTTGGTTCGGTTCTTTGTGATGTCGTCGATAACGGTTATTGAATGCCGCCGATGCGGCGCAGGTTGCCCAAATTCATCCAGACAAAGAATGCTTTACCAACAATATTCTTGTCCGGCACGAAGCCCCAGTAGCGGCTGTCGAGACTGTTGTCGCGGTTGTCGCCCATCATGAAGTAGTTGCCTTTAGGCACCACGCACGTGAAGCTTTCGTAGGTGTAGGTGCAGGACTCGTCCTTCAACGGGAATTGCTGCACTTCGGCCGGGTTCAGCGTCGGCGCGCGCTCGTTGTTCAGGATGCGGTGGGTGACGCCGGTCAGCGCTTCCTGGTATTGCTTGTTGTAGACCAGGCGCTCGTCGTCCAGATAGTCCGGCAGCGCGGTGTACTTCACTTCCACGCCGTTGACCGTCAAGCGCTTGTTTTGATACGTGATTTTATCACCCGGCACGCCGACGACGCGCTTGATGTAATCCTGGCTCATGTCGCGCGGATATTTGAACACCATCACGTCGCCGCGTTGCGGGTCGTTGATCTGGATGATTTTCTTGTTCAGCACGGGCAGGCGGATGCCGTAGGTGAACTTGTTCACCAGGATCAGGTCGCCCACGAGCAAGGTCGGCACCATCGACGACGACGGAATCTTGAACGGCTCGTACAGGAACGAGCGCAGCACGAACACCAGCGCGATGACGGGGAAGAAGCTGCCCGAGTATTCGATCCACACCGGCTGGCGCAGGATGCCCGCCTCGATGGCGGCGCGGTTGCCGCTGTTGTCGACCTTGATGCCGTCGGCGGTCAGCTTGGCGTTGCGGGCGTCGTACTCGGCCAGCGCGCGGTTGGCGGCGGCGCGGCGCTGCTTGGCCAGGTAGAACACGTCGAGGCACCAGATCACGCCCGTGATCACCATCAACACGAACAGGATCAGCGCGAAATTACCTAAGATCACTTGCAGGCTCATTTATCGTCCACTTGTAAGATTGCCAGGAATGCCTCTTGCGGGATCTCGACCGAGCCCACTTGCTTCATGCGTTTTTTACCGGCTTTTTGCTTCTCGAGCAGTTTTTTCTTGCGGCTGATGTCGCCGCCGTAGCACTTGGCCAGCACGTTCTTGCGCAAGGCCTTGACGTTCTCGCGCGAGATCACGTTGACGCCGATGGCGGCCTGGATGGCCACGTCGAACATCTGGCGCGGAATCAGCTCGCGCATCTTGGCGGCCACCTGGCGGCCGCGGTAGGCCGAGTTGGAGCGGTGCACGATGATGGCCAGCGCGTCGACCTTCTCGCCGTTGATCAGCATGTCGACCTTGACCACGTCCGAGGCGCGGTATTCCTTGAACTCGTAGTCCATCGAGGCGTAGCCGCGCGAGGTCGATTTCAACTTGTCGAAGAAGTCGAGCACGATCTCGCCCATCGGCATTTCGTACACCAGCTTGACCTGGCGGCCGTGGTAGGCCATGTCCATCTGCACGCCGCGCTTGCCGATGCACAGGGTGATGACCGAGCCGACGTACTCCTGCGGCATGTACAGGTTGACGGTGACGATGGGCTCGCGGATTTCGTTGATCTTGGTCGGCTCCGGCATCTTGGACGGGTTGTCGACCTTGATGATGCTGTTGTCGCGCATGACGACCTCGTACACCACGGTCGGCGCCGTGGTGATCAGGTCCATGTCGAATTCGCGCTCGAGGCGCTCCTGGACGATCTCCATGTGCAGCAGGCCGAGGAAGCCGCAGCGGAAGCCGAAGCCGAGCGCCTGCGACACTTCCGGCTCGTACATCAGCGCGGCGTCGTTCAGTTTGAGTTTTTCCAGCGAGTCGCGCAGCGCGTCGTACTGGTTGGCCTCGACCGGGAACAGGCCGGCGAACACCTGCGGCTGGACTTCCTTGAAGCCCGGCAGCGGCGCGGCGGCCGGACGGTTGGCCACGGTGACCGTGTCGCCCACCTTGGCGGCCTTCAATTCCTTGATGCCGGCGATGATGAAGCCCACCTGGCCGGCCGACAGCTGCGGCAGCGAGACCGAGCGCGGCGCGAAGATGCCGACGTCCTCGACCAGCTGCAGCGAGTCGGTCGCCATCAGTTTGATCTTGTCCTTGGGTTTGAGCGTGCCGTTGACCACGCGAACCAGCATGACGACGCCCACATACGGGTCGTACCAGGAGTCGACGATCAGCGCCTGCAGCGGCGCGTCCGGGTCGCCTTTTGGAGGCGGCACCTTGGCGATGATCGATTCGAGCACGTCCTCCACGCCCAGGCCGGTCTTGGCCGAGCAGTGGACGGCGTCGCCCGCCTCGATGCCGATGACGTCCTCGATTTCGGCGATCGCGTTGGCGGGATCGGCATTCGGCAAGTCGATCTTGTTGAGCACGGGCACCACCTCGACGCCCAGGTCGAGCGCGGTGTAGCAGTTGGCCACCGTCTGCGCTTCCACGCCCTGCGAGGCGTCGACCACCAGCAGCGCGCCTTCGCACGCCGACAGCGAGCGCGACACTTCATACGAGAAGTCGACGTGGCCGGGGGTGTCGATCAGGTTCAGGTTGTAGACCACGCCGTCGCGGGCCTTGTATTGCAGCGCGGCCGTTTGCGCCTTGATCGTGATGCCGCGTTCGCGCTCCAGATCCATCGAATCGAGCACCTGCGCCTCCATCTCGCGGTCGGACAGGCCGCCGCACAACTGGATGATGCGGTCTGCCAGGGTCGATTTACCGTGGTCGATGTGGGCGATGATGGAGAAATTGCGTATGTTGTTCATTAACAAATATTCAAAAACGGGGGTGAGACGACGGGCGCGCGGCGGAGTCGTCGCGCAATACAAAAAAAGCGCTCCGAGCGGGGCTGGAATGCCCTAGCGAGCGCCTTGTGTAGCAAACCCCGCATTTTACCGGATTTCAGAGTGGAAAGGCCGACTTCTGCACCGCGACATGGATTTTGCCTGTTTTTTAGGCATCAAGGACGGCAAGAACCCGCGCTTCATCGAGGAAATAGTGGCATAGCTCGGGTTGGGACAGGTCGGCGTACAGCACCGGAACGAGCTCGTCGAAGCGGGCCAGCAGGCTTGGGTCGGCCGCGGCGTCGATGTCGATGACGTCGACGGTGATGGCGCGCGCCGGCGTTTGCAGGCGCAGCAGGGCGTCGTGCATGTCCTGGCACAGGTGGCAGTAGCTGCGGGAATATAAGGTGAAGTGCATGGCGGCGGGCGGAGCCGTCCACCGCGCACCCCGTTGGCGTGGGGACGGACCCACGGGGTCCGTCCCCGGGTTGGCCGGGGCGTGGTGGACGGCTCAGCCGTTTACTTCTCCTTGGCCGCGCTCGGACGCAACGAAATGAACTGCGTCGTCTCGCCACGGCGCACCAGCAGCACCGACGGCTTCTTCGGATCGAGCTTGGCCACCAGCGCGTTGAACTGCTTGGCGTCCTTGATCTCGCTGTTATTGAGCTGCAGCAGTACGTCGCCCTCCTGCAAGCGCGCCGCCACGCCTTCGGCCGACTCGACCGCCACGCCGCCGGCCACACCGAGCGCCTTTTTCTGGTCGGCCGTCAAGTCGCTGACCACCAGGCCCAGGGCGTTCGGCTTGCCCTCGGCTTGCGGCTCGGCCTGCTCGCCCTTGCCCTTGCCTTTGCCCTTGGACGCCTTGGCGCCCTTCTCCGGCTCGAGCTCGGCCACGACCACCGGCAGATCGAGCTGCGCGCCCTTGCGCCAGACCGTCACGGTCGCCTTGCTGTTGATGGCCGTGCCGCCCACCAGGCGCGGCAGGTCGGACGAGCGCGTCACCGGCGCGCCGTTGAACTTGAGGATGATGTCGCCGGCCTTGAGGCCGGCCTTGTCGGCCGGACCGCCCGGCTCGACCAGCGAGACCTCGGCGCCCTGCGCGTTCTTCAGGCCCAGCGACTCGGCCACTTCCTTGCTCACTTCGCCGATCTGCACGCCGATGCGCCCGCGCGTGACCTTGCCGGATTTTTTCAGCTGCTCGGACACGCGGATCGCCTCGTCGATCGGCACCGCGAACGAGATGCCGTTGTAGGCGCCGGACAAGGTGGCGATCTGCGAATTGATGCCGATCACCTCGCCACGCATATTGATCAGCGGGCCGCCCGAGTTGCCGGGGTTGACCGCGACGTCGCTCTGGATCAGCGCCAGGTAGTCGCCCGTGTCGCGCTGCTTGGCCGAGATGATGCCGGCCGTGACCGTGTTTTCCAGGTTGAACGGCGAGCCGATGGCGATCACCCATTCGCCGACGCGGATCTTGTCGGAGTCGCCCATGATCAGGAACGGCAGCTTGTCGCCTTCGATCTTCAGCACGGCCACGTCGGTGCGGGCGTCCGCGCCCAGCACCTTGGCCTTGAATTCGCGCTTGTCGGTCAACGTGACGAACACCTCGTCGGCGCCGTCGACCACGTGGGCGTTGGTCATCACGTAGCCGTCGGCCGACAGGATGAAGCCGGAACCGACGCCGCGCTGCACCGGCTCCTCGGACGGCGCCTGGCGGCGTCCGCGTGGATTGGCCTTGCCGCCGGGACCTGGCTGCGGAATGGCGCCGC
The DNA here is from genome assembly GCA_963513825.1 of uncultured Duganella sp. Classification (GTDB taxonomy): domain Bacteria; phylum Pseudomonadota; class Gammaproteobacteria; order Burkholderiales; family Burkholderiaceae_D; genus Rugamonas. The sequence goes on along the minus strand of CAUPRW010000001.1, from coordinate 449,411 downwards.
CGAAGAAGCGGCGCAGGAATTCCTGCATTTCCTCGTCGCCCATGTCGCCGGCGCCGCCGCGCCCGTCCTGCTTCATGCGTTCGGTGGTGCGGATGTTGACCACGGCCGGGCCGACCTTGTCGACCAGGTCGGCGAAATCGGGCAGGCCCAGCACCGCGCCCGTGACCGGCGCGGCCGCGGCGGCCGGCGCCATGCCCAGCAGGGCGGGAGACATCCATACGCTCGCGCTGACGAGCAGCGCGGAAAGAGTTTTACCACCAGCAGTGAAATTGTTTTTCATGGAAAGTATCGGTCTCTATAAAGTTCTTGGATGCGTTGCGCCACCCGTTATGCCTGGGGCCACGGGTGGCTAGCATACATGGTAAGCGAAAAGCCGCCCGCCACCGTGCGCAAAGTTATTATAAGAGTATGTGACGTTTCTGTGCTTAAGGCAGCATTACGGAAACGTCATGGAAGGACGGCGCGGGCCGGCGCAGCTCACGGCGGCGCCGCGGCAAAATCACGGCAAAATCACGTCCGCGTTGGACTCGGAACGGTCCCCGGGCGGCACGTCCGGATCGAACGGCGGCGCCGCCGGGTCGGACACGCCGGGCGTGAACGGCGACAGTTCGTGGGCCGGCTCGGCGGCCAGGCGGGCCGCCAGGCGCGCGTTGAAGCCTTCGCTCAAGGTGCCGTCGGCCTCGTCGCGCAGGACGTCGCCGGTCAAGTGGTACGCTTGCCAGGCCGCCTGCCCTTCCGCAGTGTCGAGGGCGGCAAACGCCAGGTCCCGCTCGCTATGCGGCAACTCACCGTCGGCCAGCGCCGAGATGTTTTCGTGCAGTCTTTTCTGGGTATCCATCGCGTAATCCCGCCATGTCAAAACAAATCCGCCGTGTGCCGCCTAGTCGACACATTTCCGGATGCCAACAACAATTGCTATCATTATAGCCTTACCAGCGCTTGTCAATCGGCATATCCAATAAAGGCTTCAATTTTTCGGCGATGACTTCGCGGGCGCGGAAGATGCGGCTGCGAACTGTACCGATCGGACAGGCCATGATGTCTGAAATCTCCTCATAGCTCAATCCCTCGATCTCGCGCAACGCAATCGCGGTCCGCAAATCCACGGGCAAAGCATCCATCGCCGCATTGACCGTCTGCGCGATCTGTTTGCTCGCCAGCATGGACTCTGGCGTATTTATATCTCGTAATTGCTCTCCATCGTTAAACCCCTCCGCCTGCTCCGCATCCGCTTCGGTCGACGTGGGCGTGCGCCGCCCCTGCGTCGCCAGGAAGTTCTTGGCGGTGTTGATGCCTATGCGGTACAGCCACGTGTAGAAGGCGGAGTCGCCACGGAAATGCCGCAACGCCCGGTACGCCTTGATAAACGTCTCTTGTACCACATCCTCTGCCTCGGCCGGATCGTGCACGATACGGGAAAGCAGGCGCATCAGGCGGCGTTGGTACTTCGCCACCAGCAAATCAAACGCCCGCTTGTCGCCGGTCCGGACCCGGTCGACCAGCAACTGGTCACACTCACGTTCTGTCGTCACTCCTGCATTCCTCAGTGGCCTGCAGCGTGGCGCAATCGTATAGCCATATATGCTATAGAGTTAGCCCGCTGCAAGAAGTTCACAGTGTTGGCGTTTTTATTTCAGTGCGTCCGGCAACGGCCCGGCACGCCAGGGACAGCGCGCGCAGCTCGGGCCGCGTGACGCCGTCGGGCAGTACCAGCACCGAACGCACCCTGCCGTCATCGCCACCGAGGCGCAACAACAACATGCCCGGCCACAGGGTCGACTCATCGAGCAGGCGCACGGCCGTCCCCGACTCCCGGTATACCGCCAGCCGAAACCGGCCGACACCCGATATATCAAGACGCGGCGCGATACCGCGGGGACGCCCCAGCACCCAGCCGAGCAAGCCGGCCAGCGCACACAGCCATGGCGCCAGCACGCCCGGACACGCGGCGGCCGACATCGTCACGCAACAACACAACCCGGCATGCAGCAGACGCAAGCCGGACGAGGGGCGAACGATGACAGACACCGCGATCGACATGACGGCAGCACCACCAAAACGCGTACACAAAAAATAGGGGGAACAAAACAGCCAACAACACAGCTTGGAAGCGCCAGCGCGGGGCTGGGCAATTCTGGCGCTGGCGAATGCCAGCGCCGAATTCTCGCTCACCCTGGTTTGACCAGGTGAGCGCGAATTTAGTTCAACGTCGTGTCAAACTTTTTTACAGCGGATCGAACTTAGCCTTTACCGAACAGCAGACTGCCGTTGGTGCCGCCGAAACCGAACGAGTTTTTCAACGCGTATTCGATCTTCATCGGACGGGCGACGTTGGCGCAGAAGTCCAGGTCGCAAGCGGGGTCCTGGTTGAAGATGTTGATGGTCGGTGGCGACACCTGATGGTGGATCGCCAGCACCGTAAACACCGCCTCCAGGCCGCCGGCGCCGCCCAGCAGGTGGCCGGTCAAGGACTTGGTCGAATTGACCACCAGCTTCTTGGCGTGCTCGCCGAAGGTGCGCTTGATGCCCTGCACCTCGGCCACGTCGCCCTGCGGCGTCGAGGTGCCGTGCGCGTTCACGTACTGCACTTCGTCGGGGTTGACACCGGCGTTGCGCAACGCGGCCTGCGCCGACTTGCTGCCGCCGGCGCCGTCTTCCAACGGCGAGGTCATGTGATAGGCATCGGCGCTCATGCCAAAGCCCAGCAGTTCGGCGTAGATCTTGGCGCCGCGCGCCTTGGCGTGTTCGTACTCTTCGAGCACCATCACGCCGGCGCCCTCGCCCAGCACGAAGCCGTCGCGGTCCGCGTCCCATGGGCGGGATGCGGTCGCGGGATCGTCGTTGCGGGCCGACAGCGCCTTGGCCGAGGCGAAACCGCCCAGGCCCAGCGGCGAAATCGTCGATTCCGCGCCACCGGCGACCATGACGTCGGCGTCGCCGTACTCGATCAGGCGCGCGGCGGCGCCGATGCAGTGCAGGCCGGTGGTGCAGGCCGTCACGATCGACAGGTTAGGACCGCGCATGCCGTACTTGATCGACAGGTTACCGGAGATCATGTTGATGATCGAGGCCGGCACGAAGAACGGCGAAATGCGGCGCGGGCCGCGCTTGTCGTAGTCTTCCTTCTGCTCTTCGATCATCGGCAGGCCGCCGATGCCCGAACCGATGATGACGCCGATGCGATCGGCGTTCTCTTCGGTCACGGCCACGCCGGAGTCCTGCACGGCCTGGATGCCGGCGGCCATGCCGTAATGGATGAAGGTATCCATGTGGCGCGCTTCTTTGGCCGAGATATAGTCCTCGATGTTGAAGCCTTTGACTTCACCGGCAAAACGGGTACTGAAAGCTTGCGCGTCAAACTTGGTGATGGTGGCAATACCGGATTTGCCCTCGAGCGCGGCCGCCCACGTGTCGGCAACGTTGTTGCCGATCGGGGAGACGGCGCCCAGGCCGGTAATGACAACACGACGGTTTTTAGAACCTCTCAAGCGATTCTCCTAAAGTCGATCGGGCGGTAAATCAGGCCTTGACGTGTGCAGTAGCGTAGTCGATCGCTTGCTGGACGGTCGTGATCTTTTCAGCCTGTTCGTCAGGGATTTCCATTTCGAATTCGTCTTCCAGGGCCATCACCAGTTCCACGGTGTCGAGCGAGTCGGCGCCGAGGTCGTCGACGAACGAGGATTCGATTTTGATGTCTGCTTCGGCGACGCCCAGTTGCTCAGCGACGATTTTCTTAACGCGTTGTTCGATATCCGACATGTTATGGCTCCATTTGTTTGTTACGGAAAGCGCGCATTTTATCAGGTTTGCGCACTGAAAAACTAATTTCGGTGTCCGCCGCGTATTTACCGGCAACGCATCCGAAATCACTGGTAAAAGATGGGAAACCCATCAATTCATGTACATACCGCCGTTCACGTGCAAGGTGGTGCCGGTAATATAAGCCGCTTGCGGCGAGGCCAGGAAGGCCACCGCCGCGGCGATGTCCTCCGGCTTGCCCAGGCGCGCCAGCGGAATCTGCGTCAGCAGCGCCGCGTGTTGTTCCTCGCCCAGGGCCTTGGTCATGTCGGTGTCGATGAAGCCCGGCGCCACGCTGTTGACGGTGATGTTGCGGCTGCCGATTTCGCGCGCCAGCGCGCGGCCCATGCCCTCGACGCCGGCCTTGGCGGCGGCGTAGTTCATCTGGCCCGGATTGCCCGACGACGCCACCACCGAAGTGATGTTAATAATACGCCCAGTTTTCGCTTTCATCATGCCGCGCAATACCGCGCGCGACAAACGGCCGACGGAACTGAGGTTGGTGGCGATGACGCTGTCCCATTCCTCGTCCTTCATGCGCATGGCCAACTGGTCCTGGGTGATGCCGGCGTTGTTGACCAGGATGCCGACGGCGCCGTAGGTCTTGCCGATCTCGTCGATGACGGCCGCGCAGCGCGCCGCGTCGGTCACGTCGAGCACCATGCCACGGCCGGCCTCGGCGCCGAACTCGGCCAGGTAGGCGCTGATCGCCTCGGCGCCGGCCTCGGTGGTGGCGGTGCCGACCACGCGCGCGCCCTGGCGGGCCAGCTCTTGCGCGATGGCCTTGCCGATGCCGCGCGACGCGCCCGTGACCAGGGCGACTTGGTTTGCTAAATTCATGGTTGTCCTTCTACGTAAATAACGAGTGTGCCTGAAGTTGCGGGCCGGGCCCGGCCGGATTACTTGAGCAAGGTCAAGACGCGTTCGAGCGAGGCTTGATCGGTGATGGCGTCGCCCACCAGGGTGGCGTCGATGCGCTTGGTCAGCCCCATCAGCACCTTGCCCGGGCCGCACTCGACCACCTGGGTGATGCCGTCGGCGGCCACCTTTTGCATCGTCTCGACCCAGCGCACGGGCGCTGCGGCCTGGCGCACCAGGGCGTCCTTGATGGCGGCGGCGTCGCTGAGCACGGCCACGTCGACGTTGTTGATCAGCGCGATGTGCGGCGCCGAGAACGTCAGGTCGGCCATGTAGTCGCGCAAGCGGTCCGAGGCCGGCTTGAGCAGCGACGAGTGGAACGGCGCCGACACCGGCAGTTTCATGGCGCGCTTGGCGCCCTTGGCCTTGGCGATCTCGCAGGCGCGCTCGACGGCGGCCGTTTCACCGGCGATGACCACCTGGGCCGGCGCGTTGAAGTTGACCGCCTCGACCACCGAACCCGGCGTGGCGGCAACCGCCTCGGCGCAGGCGGCGCGCACGTCGTCGTCCGACAGGCCCAGCACCACGGCCATGGTGCCCTGCCCGACCGGCACCGCTTCCTGCATCGCCTGCGCGCGGAAGCGCACCAGCGGCACCGCGTCCTTGAAGGCGATCACGCCAGCGGCGACCAGCGCCGAATATTCGCCGAGGCTGTGGCCGGCCACCACCGACGGCGGCGGGCCGCCGGCGGCGAGCCAGGCGCGGTAGGTGGCCACGGCCGCCGTCAACATCACCGGCTGGGTGTTGGTGGTCAGGTCGAGCTCTTCCTTCGGGCCTTCGGCCATCAGCTTGCCGAGGTCGAAGTTGAGCGCGTCGGACGCCTCGGCGATGGTTTGCGCCACCACCGGATTGCCGGCGAAGCCGTCCATCATCGCGATCGCCTGCGAACCCTGGCCTGGAAATACAAAAGCAAATTTAGTCATCACGCATCCATCTAGAAAATTCAGGAACCGGAACCCGTTAGAGTTCTAATTCTAATCGACTCAAAACTTCGCCAGCACGGCGCCCCAGGTGAAGCCGCCGCCGACGCCTTCCATCAAGATGTTCTGGCCCGGCTTGATGCGGCCGTCGCGCACGGCGACGTCGAGCGCCAGCGGGATCGACGCGGCCGAGGTGTTGCCATGCTGGTCGACGGTGACCACCATTTTCTCGGCCGGCAGCGCCAGCTTCTTGGCGGTGCTGTTCATGATGCGGATATTGGCCTGGTGTGGAATGAGCCAGTCGATCTGGCCGGCCGCCATATTGGCTTTTTCCAGCGCCTCGTTGGCCACCTTTTCCAGCACCGACACGGCCAGCTTGAACACGGCCGGACCGTCCATGTACAGATACGCCTCGCCGGCGATGGCGCCGCCGAACGCGTCGGGCATGCACAGGATGCCGGAATGGCGCCCGTCCGCGTGCAGCGCGGTGGCCAGGATGCCCGGCTCTTGCGAGGCCGTCAGCACCACGGCGCCGGCGCCGTCGCCGAACAGCACACAGGTGGTGCGGTCGTTGAAGTCGAGGATGCGCGAGAACACCTCGGCGCCGATCACCAGCACGTTCTTGTGCACGCCGGCGCGGATGAAGGCGTCGGCGGTCGAGAGCGCGTAGACGAAGCCGCTGCAGACGGCTTGCACGTCGACGGCCGCGCCGAAGTTGGTGATGCCCAGCTTTTGCTGGACGATGCAGGCGGTGCTGGGGAAGCTGCCGAAGAAATCGGGGGTCGAACTGGCCACGATGATCAGGTCGATATCGTTGGGCTGCATGCCGGCCATCTCGAGCGCGCGGGTGGCGGCGTTGACGGCCAGGTCGGACGACTTCTGGCCCGGCTCGGCGAAGTGGCGCGCCGAGATGCCGCTGCGGCTGACGATCCACTCGTCGGAGGTCTCGATGCCCTTCGCGGCGAGCTGGTCGGTCAAATCCTGGTTGGTGACGCGTTGTTCAGGCAGATAGCTGCCGGTGCCAATTATTTTGCTGTACAAAGTCATGCCGTCTACCATCCACTAAATAGTTGAGCTTGGTACTTCCGGAGTTTCCGTGTTGCGCGGCATGAGTTCGGCGATCAACGTCGAAATATGGGGCAACACATCATTTTTTGCAGCATCATACGCCCGCTTGATCGCCCACTCAAAAGAATATGCGTCGGCGCCGCCATGGCTTTTGAACACCAGGCCGCGCAAGCCGAGCAGGCTGGCGCCGTTGTAACGCGACGGCGACAGGCGCGCCTTGATGTTGTTGAGGGCGCCGCGGCCGAGCAAGGCGCTCAGCATCGTCAGCGGGTTGCGTTTGAATTCGGTCTTGACGGTGTCGGCGAAAAAGCGCGCCACGCCCTCGACCGCCTTCAAGGTGACGTTGCCGACGAAGCCGTCGCAGACGACGATGTCGGTGGTGCCCTTGAAGATGTCGTTGCCCTCGACGTTGCCGAAGAAGTTGAGCGCGCCGCGCTCGTGGTCGGCCTGCAGCAGCTTGCTGGTGGCCTTGACGACGTCGTTGCCCTTGATGTCCTCGGTGCCGACGTTGAGCAGGCCCAGGGTCGGGCGCGCGATGTTTTCCATGGCCGACACCAGCACCGAGCCCATGATGGCGAACTGGTGCAGGTGGTGCGGCTCGCAATCGACGTTGGCGCCCAGGTCGAGCATATAGGTCGGGCCGCCCTTCTGGTTGGGCATAATGCTGCAGATGGCCGGGCGGTCGACGCCGGTCATGGTCTTGAGCACGTAGCGGGCCACGGCCATCAGCGCGCCGGTATTGCCGGCCGAAACGCAAGCCTGGGCGCTGCCGCCCTTGACCTGCTCGATGGCCACGCGCATCGACGAATCCTTCTTGCGGCGCAGCGCCACCTCGAGCGGATCGTCCATCGTCACCTGTTCGGACGCGTGCACGACCGACAGGCGCGGATGGGCGTCGGCGTGGTGTTTTTTCAGTTCGGCGCGGATGACGTCTTCCAGGCCGACGAGTATCAGCTCAGCCTCGGGTTCGCGTTTGACGAAGGAAATAGCTGCGGGGATGGTGACCGATGGACCGTGATCTCCGCCCATGCAGTCGATAGAAATTTTGATTGTCATTGTTTTGATTCAGTACCACGCTCCAGCCCTTGTCTGGGCAAGCTGCGGCAAGCGGCGGACCACTGAAACCCAGGTCTACGCGTTTCAAAATGACGGTGTGCAAAAGAGGATTGCAGCCGATGAAAAAAGAAAAAGCGATGCTTCATAAGACAGCACCGCCTATTTCCGGGTCCAGCAAAAGCGTCGATTACTCGTCGTTTTTGGTTTTCAGGACTTTACGGCCACGATAGAAGCCGTTAGGGCTGATGTGGTGACGCAGGTGGGTTTCACCGGTGGTTGGCTCGATGCCCAGTTGTGGAGCAACCAGGAAATCGTGCGAACGGTGCATACCGCGCTTCGAAGGGGACTTCTTGTTCTGTTGAACTGCCATGTTAATGACTCCTAATACATAAGTTCTAAAATTTTAACACATTCGACCAGCATATACATGCGAATCGAGTATCCTGCCGGCAAAACGGAACCGGCATAGTTAAACTGAGATTTACTACATTGCCCTACTGACTTGCCATACTCGACTGCTACACGTGCCTGGCACGTTCTTTACGTACTACTTATTCGGTATTACTTCTATTCGGATTTGAGGCCCTTGAGGGCGTCGAACGGCGAGATCTTCTCGCTTTTCGCCTTGTCCAGCAGCGCGCTATCGGGGCAGACATCATGTTTCGGCGTATGCGGCAAGGCCAGCAGCGCTTCATCCTCCACCAGGTCCGCCACCGATATGGCGCGGCTGCCAACGATGACGTCGATCGTCTCGTCGTCGATCATTTCTTCGATTTCATCGGCCTGCTGATCATCTTTACCCAGCATCAACAGCGTCGACGAATCGATGGTGTGCGCGTAGGGGGTCAGGCAGCGCTGGCAAACCAATTGCACGGTGCCGGCGACCGACAGCGTCAACTGCGGAAAGCCCATCTTGCCGGTGCCTCCTGCGACCTTCCAGGTGATGGTGCCCGACGTATCGGCACAATCCTTGGTCAGGCGGGTCATTTCGGCAACAGGCGTCACGCCTTGCTGGCTGCCGTTGCTCCGACAAAACTCAAAAGCGTCGATGACAATAGCATTCATTACAGAAAATTCCCCGGAAAACCTGCGATAATAACAGGGTTTTCGGCATCAAGTCAAAGCCTGCTCGGCTTTTTCCTGTTTTTCGTCTTTTTCCGTTGCTGGCCAAGCCGGCGACAGAGCATATAACATTCCCCCTATGACATCAAGCGCAACCGCTCAAATCGGCTCCCAACGGCTCGTTTTGGCCTCCAGTTCGGCCTACCGCCGCGAATTATTATCACGGCTACAACTGCCGTTCGACGTCGCCGTGCCCGACATCGACGAAACCCCGCTGCCGGGCGAAACGCCGAGCGCCACGGCGCTGCGGCTGGCGCGCGAAAAAGCCGCCGCCGTGGCGCTGACGCTGCCCGGGCGCATCGTCATCGGCTCGGACCAGGTGGCCACCTTGGACGACGAGCAGATCGGCAAGCCCGGCAACCACGCCAACGCGCTGGCGCAACTACAAAAGATGCGCGGGCGCGAGGTCGTGTTCCACACCGCGCTGTGCGTGTGGGATGGCCGCGCCGCCGATCCGGCCGCCGGCGCGCAGATCGAGGACATCCAAACGGTGGTCACCTTCCGCGACCTACCCGACGCCGAGCTCGACGCCTACCTGCGCATCGAGCAACCGTACGACTGCGCCGGCAGCGCCAAGAACGAAGCGCTCGGCATCGCCATCCTCGAGCGCATCGACAGCGCCGACCCGACCGCCCTGACCGGCTTGCCTTTGATCGCGCTGACGGGCATGCTGCGCCGGATCGGCGTTTCCTTTTTCAACACCTGAGTAGATTTTTATGCCCGGCACCCTTTTTCTGATACCAAACACCCTGGGCGAGACCGAAGCGCTCGCCACCGTGCTGCCCGAGCAGGTGCAGCGCATCACCTCGCAGCTCGACTACTTCGTCGCCGAGAACGCCAAGACGGCGCGCGCCTTCCTCAAGCTGGTCAACGCCAACCATCCGCTGGCCAAACCGCTGCAGGAGATCACCATTTCCGAACTGAACGTCAACACCCCGGCGGCCGCGCTGGCCGGCCTGCTGGCGCCCTTGCTGGCCGGGCGCGACGGCGGGCTGGTCTCGGAAGCGGGCGTGCCGGCGGTTGCCGACCCCGGCGCCGACCTGGTACGGCTGGCGCACCAGCACAATATTCCGGTGCGGCCCCTGGTGGGGCCGTCGTCGCTGCTCCTGGCGGTCATGGCAAGCGGCCTGAACGGTCAAAGCTTCGCCTTCAACGGCTACCTGCCGACGGACGCCGGCCAGCGCGCCACGCGCATCAAAGAGTTGGAAACGCGCTCGCGCAAGGAAAAGCAAACGCAGCTGTTTATCGAAACGCCGTACCGCAACGCCGCGATGCTCGAAGCGCTGGTCACCGCCTGCGCGCCCTCGACGCTACTCTGCGTAGCAACCGACCTCAGCCTCGCGACGGAAACGATCCGCACGATGAGCGCCGCCCAATGGAAAAGCGCCAAAGCCCCGGACTTCCACAAAAAGCCCACGGTCTTCCTGCTGCTCGCCCAATAAACCATCGGGGTCAAGTCTGACATTTGGACACGGCCACATCAGTAGCACTGGGAGGGTCAGTGCCGACATTCGGACACGGCCACGACCGTGCGGGCTCAATATGGCTGCGTTCGTGTCCGTTTGTCGGCACTGACCCCGTCGTGCTGACCCCGCCGTGAAGTCGCATGGTTGGGTTCGTGTCCGAATGTCGGCACTGACCCTCAACGGGGTCTAGAATCCGCGCGTGTAGTCGGTCACCCATTCGATCGCGGCGAGCTGGATCGCGTACAGCTCGGCCGGCCTGAGCGCCAGCTGGCCGAGCATCTGCGCCAGCGCCCGCTCGTCGCTGCCGTGCTCGATGTGTTCGATCAGGCTGAGCATGCTGCCGTAGTCGCCGCCCCGGTGCAGCAGCGCCGCCCTCACCTCGTCGAGCACGTTGACCGTGTCGAGCACGTCGCGCATCTGGATCGAGAACAGCGTGTCCATCAATGACATCACGCCGACCGTGAAGCCGATGTCGGCGCTGACACGCTGCCCGGGCCGCAGATGCTCGACGAGTAATTCCAGCGTCTTGCCGCGCGTGGTGGCCAGTTGCAGCAGCGGCGAGGTGAACTCTTGCGCGCCGCCACCTTTCACGTACAGCAAAATCTGCAGCCAGCGCTTGAGCTGGCGCCGCCCCAGCACCATCAAGGCGTGCCCCACCGAGTTGATGCGATACCGCGTGCCGACCGCCGGCGTGTTGACCAGCCGTAGCAGGTTGAGCGTGATCAAGGCGTCGTGCTTGACGCTGCTTTCGATTTCGTGGCTGCTGGCGTCGCCGTCGATCAGCTCGAGCAGATGCAGCACGCTGCGCTGCGAGGGCGAGATCTTCTTGCCGCTCAGGATCACCGGACGGGCGAAATAATAGCCCTGGAAGTATTCAAAGCCGAGATCCATGCACTGGCGGAACTCCTCGACCGTCTCGACCTTTTCGGCCAGCAGCTTTTGCCTGGGGTTCTTGAGCACGCGCGCGAGCGCCGGCAAGGTGCCGGGCCGCATGTCCTGGATGTCGACCTTGATGACGTCGCATAGCGCTTGCAGCTGTTGCACGTCGTCCGAGGCGCCAACGACGTCGTCGAGCGCGAAGCGGAAGCCGGCCTGCTTGAGCTCGCGCACGCGCGCGAGCACGTCCGGCGTGGCCTTGACCGTTTCGAGCAGCTCGAGGATCACCTTGTCGTTGGGCAGGAAACGGATGAAATCGCTCATCAGGCCGACGCCGTCGACATTGACGAAGGCCATTTGATCGCCCACCACATGCTCGAGCCCCAGCTCGGAGGCGTTGGCGATCACCGTCGCCGTCGCCTCGGCGTGGTCGGTGATGTTGGCCGCGTTGTTGGCGTGGGCGTCGCGAAACAGCAATTCGTAGCCGACCAGCCGCTGCCCCCGGTTGAGGATGGGCTGGCGGGCCAGGAAGAAATTGTCCGCAAGTGCGGACAGCGGCAGCTCAGGGGCTGTCATCATTCATTTCCCAATCTGCGATGGCATGGTTCGGGTCGCCGTCTCGGGCGACGATCCGCTAAGCACCAGACTACCCCCGCGCCTACTGTCTTGACAACATTTTTTTCTATCTGGCCACCGGCCGCCGCACGGCGGTGTTGCGCGCAGCAGTCGGTTTTCCACTCTCGAGCGTGAATCGGGCGCCGCCATCCTTGCCCAGCGCCTTGACCAGCCACGGCATCACTTCCTTGAGCATCGGCTCGAGCGTGTACGGCGGATTCAAAATGAACATGCCGCTGCTGTGCAGGCCGAAGCCGTCCGGCATCGGCGTGTGCGTGGTGAGCACGACGTTGAGCCAGTCGTTGCATTGCAGCTGCTTGAGCTTGTCGGCGAACTGGCGCGATTCCATGCGCTGCAGCAGCGGATACCAGACCGCGTAGGTACCGGTCGGGAAACGGGTCAAGGCGTCGGCCAGCGTGTCCTTGACCTTTTTATAATCCATCTTGTCTTCATACGGCGGATCGATCAGCACCAGCGCGCGGCGCGACGGCGGCGGCAGCAGCGCCTTGAGCGCCTGGAAACCATCGCCGCGCGTGACCAGCACGCGTTTGCCGCGCGTGGACGCACGGATGCCCTGCTGCGCGGCATGCTCCTCGAGCTTGCGGAAATTATCGGCCAGCAGTTTCGAATCGGCCGGGTGCAGCTCGAACAGGCGCAGGCGGTCGTGCTCGCGCGCGACCTGGTCGGCGATGTAGGGCGAGCCCGGGTAGTAGCGCATCTTGCCGCTCGGGTTCATGGCCTTGATCAGGTCGACATATTCCTTGATCGGCGCCGGCACGTCGGTGCGCTCCCACAGCGGGCCGATGCCGGTGTCGTATTCCGCGTTCTTGGACGCGAAGGCGCTGTCGAGCGCGTACACGCCGGCACCGGAGTGGGTATCGATATAGCTGTAGGCGGTATCCTTCTGGTTCAGATACTGCATCAACTGTATGGTCACGAAATGCTTCAATACATCCGCGTGATTGCCAGCGTGAAAGCCGTGGCGGTAACTCAACATAGCTTGGGGACTTCCTCAATAAGATGGTGCGACATAATCCCGCATTATCCACTAGAAAGCCGGTGGCCACAAAAAAGGCCGCGCCTCGTTTGCATCAAGGCGGCCCCGGGCATGGTGGCTAAGATGGCTGGGCCGCCCCGGCACCGACTGGCGCGGCGGACGCGACGGGCCGCCGAACCGGCGGCGCGTTTGACAACCTGCAAGGCGGAGGCACAATATGATAATGACCATTATCACGGATGACCAGGGCAACATCCTCGGCGCCGTCCAGGGCCACTCCCTGATCGGGGAACAAGGCGAGGTCGACGCCGGCCTCTCGTTGGCGCAGGGGCATCGAATGCATAGGGTGGAGGTGGACGACGATCTGGCCGCGGTCAACGACGCCGCCATCTTCGAACAGCGCCTGAAGCAATATTTGCAGCGGCATTTGCGGCAGGCGGGCGATATGCCGTAGGGACACGCGGCGGCCGCCAAGCACACGCCCGGTCGGGAACGCACGGCCGCCGAACCCCAAAAGGCGTTCGCCCCACAACTTCGGCGGCATGCCTGCCGCTAACGCACACCGGCTTGGACGCCGCCTACGCCAGCTTCTGCTGCGCCACCAGTATGCCGTCGGCGTCGGCATAGATCCAATCCCCCGGACTGACCGCCACGCCGGCGATGTGCACCCGCACATTGCGCTCGCCGGCGCCCTTCTTGGCGCTTTTTTGCGGATGCGCCGCCAGCGCGCGCACGCCGATCTCGCAGGCGTTGAGCTCGTCGCTGTCCCGCACGCAGCCGTCGACCACGATACCGGCCCAGCCATTGTCCTGCGCCAGCAATCCCAGCTGGCCGCCGACCAGCGCCCGCCGCAGGCTGCCGCCACCGTCGATGACCAGCACGTTGCCGTCGCCGGGCGTCTCCAGCACCGTGCGCACCAGCGCGTTGTCCTCATGCACCTTGAGCGTGGTCACGCGCCCGAAAAAGCGCACATGCTTGCCGAAATGGCGAAACAGCGGCGGCAGCGCGGCAAGCCGCCCGTCCTCCAGCAAATTGGCATTGTCGTCGCACAAATCGGTGGTGGCAAAGTCCATCGTCTCACCTCGCGCAGAAATTGGAATAAAAACAATTCTATGCTGTTTTGGGGACGCCGGCCATGCGGCTGTTGTTACCCACGCCTATCGTCGTGACGATCACCAGCGCCTGGAACACGGCGATGAGCACGAACACGCCGGCCGGATGGTTGGCGTCCATCAGCGCGCCGAACAGCAACGGCCCCAGCGCCAGGCCGCTGTCGAGCCCCGAGTAGACCACGCCGAACACGCGCCCGGTGGCGTTGGCCGGCGCCGCGCCGCGTATCATCAGGTCGCGCGAGGGGCCGGCGATGCCGGTGGCCATGCCAATCGCGCCCATCAGCACGATCGCCATCCACGCCGGCACCACGGCGGCGGCGAGCACCAGCGCCAGCACCGCCGCGCCGGCGAAGGACAGCATGATGACGCGGTCGTGGCGGCCGCCGCCGGCGCCGAGGAAGCCGCCGTACAGCGTGCCGACGGCCGAGGCGATCATGAAGCAGGTGTAGGCCGCCGTCGCCGATTGCAGCGACATGCCGTACAGGCTCACCAGGCTGGTGGCGGCGAAAGTCTGGATGCCGGCCAGCGCGACGGCCGAGATCACGAAGAACGCAAAGCACATCCAGACCACCTTGAGGCGCAAGAAGTCGAGCGCGCCGGCCGGCGCGCCCGCGCCGGGCATGGCGGCGGCCGGCGCGGCCAGCGCTTGCGGACGCAGCGCGTGGCGGTTCCACACCAGCAGCGCCAGCACCGCCAGCGGCAGCAGCGCGGCCGACAGCAGCGCGGTGCGCCAATCGGTGCGCGCGGCGATAAAGGTCAGAAACAGCGGCGACAACGCCCAGCCGATGTTGCCGCTGATGCCGTGCACCGAAAAGCCGTGCGCCAGCCGGGCCTTGGACACGCGCTGGTTGAGCAAGGTGTAATCGGCCGGATGGAACACGCAATTGCCACAGCCGGCCAGGAAGGCGCCGGCCATCAACTGGCCGTAGCTGTGCGCGCCGGACAGCAGCACCGCCGACAAGCCCAGCAACGCGATGCCGCCAAACAGCACGGCGCGCGCGCCGAAACGGTCGACCACGAAGCCGGCCAGCGCCTGGCCGACGCCGGAGACGGCGAAAAACACCGTCATCAGCAGGCCCAGCTCGGCATAGCTCAGGTGGAACTCGGGCTTGAGCCACGGGATCAGCGCGGCCAGGATCACGTGGTAGAAGTGGGAGGTGCCGTGGGCCAGGCCCACCAGCGCGATGACCCGGGCGTCCTGCCGCAGCGGTGTAGGTTCGCTCATTGCGTATTCCTTGTTAAATGAATACGAGCTAGTGTATCAATCCGCGCGAGTCTGATTTAAGATAGAAAGACATAACTTATCGCGTTTACGCCATCGTCAACACCATGCCCATTCCTATCGTCACCCATACCCGGTTCGAGTGGACGCCGGACTTCCCCACGCCTGAACGGCCGCTGACGATGGCCGGGCGCGACCTGCCCACCGACGCCGCCCTGCCCCCGCACCACCATCCGTGGGGCCAGGTCACTTATGCGGTGGAAGGCGTGATGCGGGTGACGGCCAACAACAGCAGCTGGATCGTGCCGCCGCAGCGGGCGATCTGGATCGCGCCCGACGTGGTGCACGCGGTCACGGTGCTCGAACCCACCCGCCTGCGCCCGCTGTGCGTGCACGCCGGCCGCTCGCCGTTCGCCGGCGACGAATGCAAGGTGGTCGAGGTGTCAAGCCTGCTGCGCGAACTGATCGCCGCGCTCGAACAGCACGACCGGCAGGAGGGTCCGGCGCGCGAGCGCATGTTGGGCGAATTGATCCTCGACGAGCTGCCGCGTTGCGCGGTGCGGCCGATACGGGTGCCACTGCCGGCGGACAAACGGCTCAAGGCCTTGTGCGACGCGCTGATCGACGATCCCGGCGCGGAGCTGACGCTGCGGCAGTGGGCGGGCCGCGTCGGCGCGTCCGAGCGCACGTTGGCGCGCTTGTTCGAGCGCGAGGTGGGGATGGGGTTCGCGCAGTGGCGCCAGCAGGTACGGCTGGCGCACGCCGCGCCGATGATCGCGCGCGGCGTGCCCTTGTCGCAGGTGGCCGCCGAGCTGGGCTACGCCAGCCAGTCGGCGTTTTCGGCCATGTTCAGGAAGACCTTCGGCAGCAGTCCGTCGGTTTTTTTCGAGCGGCGCTGAGGGGGCGCGGCGTTTCACCCCGCACGGCGGCCCGCGTTGGGGACGTACCCCGTACGGGGTACGTCCCCGCCGTTCGTGGGGTACGCATGCGCATCACCGCCACGCCGGGCCGCCCCTCCGGGACTTATCGGAACGCCAGCTCGCCGTTGTCGACGTCGACGTGGATCGTGTCCTTCGGCCCGAAGCGTCCCTGCAAAATCAGCTTGGACAGCGGATTTTCGATCTGCTGCTGGATCGCCCGCTTCAGCGGCCGCGCGCCATACACCGGATCGTAGCCGGCCTCGGCGATCTTGTGCAGCGCCGCGTCGGTGATCGTCAACGTCATCTCCATCTTCTCCAGGCGCCGCTCCAGGATCGACAGCTGGATCTTGGCGATGGCGCCGATGTTCTTCTCGTCGAGGCCATGGAAGACGACGATTTCATCGATGCGGTTGATGAACTCCGGCCGGAAGTGCGAGCGCACCTCGGCCATCACCGCCAGCTTGACCACGCCGGGGTCCGACTCCTCCATCGCCTGGATCTTGTGCGAACCGAGGTTGGAGGTCATGATGATCACCGTGTTCTTGAAGTCCACCGTGCGCCCCTGCCCGTCGGTCATGCGGCCGTCGTCGAGCGCCTGCAGCAGCACGTTGAACACGTCCGGATGCGCCTTCTCCACCTCGTCGAGCAGGATCACGCTGTAGGGCTTGCGGCGCACCGCCTCGGTCAGGTAACCGCCCTCGTCGTAGCCCACGTAGCCGGGCGGCGCGCCGATCAGGCGGGCGACCGAATGCTTCTCCATGAATTCACTCATGTCGATGCGGATCATCGATTCCTCGGTGTCGAACAGGAAGCCGGCCAGCGCCTTCGACAGCTCGGTCTTGCCGACGCCCGTCGGCCCGAGGAACATGAACGAGCCGTATGGACGGTTCGGATCGGACAGGCCGGCGCGCGAACGGCGGATCGCGTCCGACACGGCCGATATCGCCTCGTCCTGGCCGACCACGCGCTCGTGCAGCTTCTCCTCGATGTGCAGCAGCTTGTCGCGCTCGCCCTGCATCATGCGTGAGACGGGAATGCCGGTCGCACGCGAAACCACCTCGGCGATCTCCTCGGCGCCGACCTCGGTGCGCAGCAGCTTTTGCTTGGCCGGCGTGTTCTTCTCCAGCGACACGCCGTTGGCCGACGCCGTCTCGGCCTGCTTGAGCTCCGCCTCCAGCTGCGGCAGGCGGCCGTATTGCAGCTCCGAGACCTTCTGCCAATTGCTCTCGCGCGTGGCCTGCTCCATCTGCAGCTTGATGCGCTCGATCTCTTCCTTGATGTGGGTGCTGCCCTGCACGACCGCCTTCTCGGCCTTGAGGATCTCCTCGAAGTCGTTCAACTCGCGCTGCAGGCGCACGATCTCTTCCTCGATCAGGTCGAGGCGGCGGCGCGAGCCCTCGTCCTTCTCCTTCTTGACGGCTTCCTTCTCGATCTTGAGCTGGATCAGGCGGCGTTCGAGCTTGTCCATCACCTCCGGCTTGGAGTCGATCTCGATCTTGATCTTGGCCGCCGCCTCGTCGATCAAGTCGATCGCCTTGTCCGGCAGGAAGCGGTCGGTGATGTAGCGGTGCGACAGCTCGGCCGCCGCGATGATGGCGGCGTCCGAGATGGCGACCTTGTGGTGCAGCTCATACTTGTCCTGCAAGCCGCGCAGGATGGCGATGGTCGCCTCCACGGTCGGCTCGTCGACCAGGATTTTCTGGAAGCGGCGCTCGAGCGCGGCGTCCTTCTCGATGTATTTGCGGTATTCGTCGAGCGTGGTGGCGCCGACGCAATGGAGCTCCCCGCGCGCCAGCGCGGGCTTGAGCATGTTCCCCGCGTCCATCGCGCCCTCGGCCTTGCCGGCGCCGACCATCGTGTGCATCTCGTCGATGAAGACGATGGTCTGGCCCTCGTCCATCGCCAGCTCCTTGAGCACGGCCTTGAGGCGCTCCTCGAACTCGCCGCGGTATTTGGCGCCGGCCACCAGCGCGGCCATGTCGAGGGCCAGCACGCGCTTGCCCTTCAGCGACTCGGGCACCTCGTTGTTGACGATGCGCTGGGCCAGTCCTTCGACGATGGCGGTCTTGCCGACGCCCGGTTCGCCGATCAAGACCGGGTTGTTCTTGCTGCGGCGCTGGAGCACCTGGATGGCGCGGCGGATCTCGTCGTCGCGGCCAATCACGGGATCGAGCTTGCCGGCGCGGGCGCGCTCGGTCAGGTCCAAGGTGTATTTTTTCAGCGCCTCGCGCTGGCCTTCGGCCTCCTGCGAGTCGACCTTGGCGCCGCCACGCACGGCGTCGATGGCCGACTCCAGCGATTTGCGCGACAGGCCGTTTTCGCGCGCCAGTTTGCCGGCGTCGGACTTGTCGTCGGCCAGCGCCAGCAGCACCATTTCGCTGGAGATGAACTGGTCGACCCGCTTTTGCGCCTCCTTGTCGGCCAGGTTGAGCACGGAGACGAGCTCGCGGCTGGCCTGGACGTCGCCGCCGGTGCCGGAAACCTTCGGCAGGCGGTCGAGCGAGGCTTTGAGCGCCTTGGTCAGGCCGCCGACGTTGACGCCGGCGCGCTGCAGCAGCGAACGCGCGCTGCCGTCGTCCTGGTTCAGCAGGGCCGTCAGCAGGTGCACCGGCTCGATGTATTGGTTGTCGTTGCCCACGGCCAGACTCTGCGAGTCCGACAAGGCTTCCTGGAGTTTGGTGGTGAGTTTATCTTGCCGCATGGAATTGCTCCGATATATTTAACTTATCAGCTAGATAGTGTTAAAGCGGCAGTTTTCAAGGGCGCGGCGGAGCGGCGAACCCCGGCGGAGCGCGGCGCAGGGAGCAACCCGCAGTGGTTCGCAACAGGCCGAAGTCCGCGGCGGCGCCCGTTCGGGGTCAGACCCCGTCGGGTCTGACCCCAAGCGGGTTGCGGGTTGCGGGGTAAAACCAACCCACCACCACTACCGCCACTTCTCCAGCGCCGCATCGTCGCTCACGCGCGCGTCAACCCAGCGCGCGCCCGCCGGCGTTTGCTCCTTCTTCCAGAACGGCGCCTCGGTCTTGAGGTAATCGATGATGAATTCGCAAGCGGCGAACGCCTCGCCGCGGTGCGCCGCCGTCGCCGCCACCAGCACGATCTGGTCGAGCGGCTTGAGCGGCCCCACGCGATGAATCACCAACGCCCCGAACGTCGGCCAGCGCTCCCTGGCTTGCTCGATGATGGCGGCGATCGACTGCTCCGTCATGCCGGGATAATGCTCAAGCTCCATCTCGGCCACGTCGGCGCCCTCGTTCAAATCACGCACCACGCCCACAAAGGTGACGATGGCGCCGATCTTCGGATTGGCCGCGCGCAGGCGCGCCACCTCCTGCGACAGATCGAAATCGCCCTCCTGTATCCGCACCTCGTTCAAGCTCATGCCCGCTCCGAGGCGCCGATGCGGCGGAACAGCTGTTCGATGCGGCTGGCGGTGCGGGCGTCGGCCAGCGCCGGCATGGCGCACAGCTGCAGATACGCGGCGGCGGCCGTCAACGGCTTCTGTCCGGACTTGAGCGACGATTGCAGCACCTCGACCTGCATTTTGAGCCGCTCGCGCGCGAACTCGGCGCCGCTGTCGACACCGGCGACGATCTCCAGCCGCAGCACCTCATCGAGCAGCTTGGCGCGGTTGCGCTCGAGCTGCGCGGCGTAGGCTTCGCGCCCGCCGTCGAGCGCGGCCAGGCCGGCGGCAAAGCGCCCGTGCAGCGCGCGCTCGTATTCGGGTGCCAGCGGCGGCAGCGCGCTCCAGCGTTCCCGCCAGTCGGCGGCGTCGACCGACCCGGCCCCGACGATTTCCCCCTCGAGCGCCTGGCAAAGCCGTAGCTTGTCGCGCAGCGCGTTGGCCTGGGCCGCGCCGGCGCGCCGCTTGATCGCCTCGGCCTGGCCCTGCACCGACGCCACGGCCGCCTGGTAGCGCTGGGTGATCTTCGCTTCGGCCGCGCGCGGCACCACGCCCGAGGCGTTCCAGGCGGCCGCCGCGTCGCGCAGCGCCTTGGCGATGGCCGCCTGCTGCGCCTTGTCGTCGCCGCTGAAGGTGGCCGTTTCGAGCTCCTTGCAGAGGGCCTCGCGCGCGTGCAGGTGGGTCTTGCGTTCGTGGTCGGCGGCGTGCGCGGTCTCCTTGCGCTTGGCGAAGATGGCGTCGCAGGCGGCGCGGAAACGCTGCCACAGCGCCTGCTCGGCCTTGCGCTCGAGCGGCAGCGCCTTGGCCTGCTCCTGCCAGCGCTCCTGCAGGCCGCGCAGCTTGTCGAGCGTGTTGCGCTCGGCCGGCTGCAATTGCTCGGCCTCGGCGATCAGCTGCTCGCGCTTGGCCATTTCGATCTTGCGCTGCTCCGACAGGGGCGCGAGCATCTGTCCCAGCGCCTTGTCGAAGGCCTGGTCGAGCTTGCGCTTGTCCTTGCGGTCGATGGTGCCCAGGCGGCCCCACACCTGGCGCAGGCGCTGGCCGGCGGCGGCGACGTTTTTCAAGTCGGCGCCCTCGCCGGCGGCGGCGGCGGCCATCGCGTTGACCTCGTCGATCAGCGCCTGGGCCTTGGCGGCGTTGGCGTGGCGCTCGTCGGCCAACTGCTTGAAGTGCGCGGCGGCCGGGGCGTAGGCCGTGGTGCAGGCGGCGTCGAAGCGCTCCCACAGGCTTTTCGGCGCGTGGCCGGAGACGGTGTCGAGCGCCTTCCAGCGCTCGCGCATGCTGCCGACCTTGCGCGCCAGCTCGCTCATCGGCAGGCCCAGCGACGGCAATTCTTCCACCGCCTTGACCAATTCCTCGCGCGAGACGTTGCCGCCCCAGCGCGCCCAGTCGCCCAGGCGCTTGAGTTCGGCGCGCACGTGGTTCAGGCGATCGGTCTGCGCCGGCGTCAGGCGGGTTTTATGTTCTTTCAGCCATTTATCGTGTTCGGCGGCCGCGTGCAGCGAGCCCTGCTCGAGCGCCGCTTCCAGCGCGTCCACCGTTTCGAGGAATTTTTTATCGGTTTCCTTCGGCGCCTGCGCGGACTTGGCCGGTTTGGCGCCCTTGGCGGCGTTGTTGGCCGTGTTCGCGCCCTTGCCAGGATGGGCGGCGTTGGCGCCGGTGGCAGCGGCCGCACCGGCCGGCACCTCGCCGCCGCCATCGGCGGCGGTGTCG
The DNA here is from genome assembly GCA_963513825.1 of uncultured Duganella sp. Classification (GTDB taxonomy): domain Bacteria; phylum Pseudomonadota; class Gammaproteobacteria; order Burkholderiales; family Burkholderiaceae_D; genus Rugamonas. Next base: position 428,205 of record CAUPRW010000001.1, on the reverse strand, counting down.
CCCGCGCCGCTGGCGCCGTCGGCGTTGACAGCGGCCGCGCCGACCGCCGCCGCTGCCTGCGGCTGCGCGCCGCGCTGGGCGCCCGCCGCCAGCGCCGCGCGCGCCTGCTCCAGCGCCTGGGCGAAGTCGCTCAGCAGGTGCTTGGGCAGCGCGCCGTGCTCGGGCGCCTGTTGATACTCCGACAGCGCGGCGGCGTGGCGCTCGAGCGCCGCCGAGGCCTCGTCCGCGGCCAGGTTCGCCGACGGCAACTGGCGCACGGAGGCCATCGCGTCGATGATGAGCCGCTGCAGATCGACCTGCGCCTGCAACCGGGCCGCCAGCGCGGCGCGCGCGGCGTCGAAGCGCGCGGCCAGCTCCGCCACCGGCGAGGTGATTTTCCACTCCCGATCGAGCTCGGCCACCTGGTTCGGCGTCAGCTTTTCGTCCGCCAGCAGGCGCTCGGCGTGCTCCAGGCAGGCTTGCGCCTTGCGCAGCTCGGCCTGCTGGTAGCGGATGGCGTCGAGCCGGCCCTGCATCAGCTTGGCGACGCGGCGATCGGTGTTGCGCATGGCCTGCTGCACCTGCTCCAGGCCGGCCTGCGAGTGCACGTGCTCGGCGGCGGCCAGGCGCACGCCGGCAAATTCGCTGCGCAAAATCAGTTCGATGGCCCCCGCCTCGTCGCCGGCCAGCGCGGCGGCGCGTTGCGCCTGCTCGTCGCGGCGGCTGGCCGACAACGCGGCCGCGGCGGCCTGCTCCGGCGGCGCCGGCACGGCGGCGGCATCGGTGGTCTGGTCGGTGGTGCGCTTAAAGATGAAATCGAACATGGCACGCTATGTGGTGGGGAAAACCACCATCATAGCAAAGCAGGGGAAATTTGCCCGGACGCGTGCTATTCGGCGGCTATTTGGTCATGGCGTCGTCCAGCGACGGCTGCCACGCGTTAAACATTGAATGCGACATTGAATGCGACATCGACTGCGCCATCGATTGCGGCAACGACGGCGACACCGGCGCCGCCTGTCCGGCGCGCGCCTCGTCCAGCTCGACGACGGGCAACACCTGCAGGCCCGGAATCGTGATGCGGTCGTCGTCGGGCCGGTCCGGGGCGCGCCGCCCGCCGGCCGGGCGCGCCGGGGACCCGGCCGCCGCTGCTTCGGCCTTGGCCTTGGCCGCCACGGCCGGCAGCGCCTGGTCGCCGAGGGTGAGGCCGGACCGCTTCATTTCCTGGAGGTGCTTGTCGTGCATCATCAACTGGTTGGCGATCGAGAACCAGGTCTCGCCCCCTATCAGACCGCGGGCCATGGCAAACAGTTCCTGCTCTTCTTTTTCGAGCCGCTTGAGCAGCGCCGCGCAGCACGTTTCGATGCTGTCGCACACCTGCTCGACCTGGAAATCGCGCACGTCGGCGTAGATACCCATGCGCTCCTGCAAGGTGCGGATGGCGGCCAGCGCCGCCTGGTTCAAATGATTGAGTTCGTCCAACAACTGGTTGGCCCGCTCGGTGGTGTCGCGCAGCGCCGGGATCAGGTACATCTCGGTCTTGCGCCAGTGGCAGGCCTGGTACAGGCTGTTGAGGTTCTCGCACGCGTATTCCAGCTGGGACAGGGTAATGCTGTTCTGCTGCATCAGCGTCGAGCGCACATACTTTTGGAACGATAACAAACTGAGGCGGACACTGGCCTGCTCCACCGACAGCGCTACCAAGGTATATGTGGCCGTTAACATTCTGACTCCCAAGACTGAAGTGGCGCACGCCCGGACGGGCGGCAAGCGCGGAAGTGAAAGTGTAAATAAACCCGACAGGGGGCGCTTTGCGCTAGAACAAACCGGCGCCCCTGATAAGTTTCATTTGGAATACTTAATATATAGCAAGTGGATAACAAACACTACCGCAAAGGCAGTTCGAGGCGCACCATTCCCGCTTCGGGATGCGCCGATACCACACCGCCGAACTGGCGCACCAGTTTTTGCACGCCGAGGTTTTCGGCCAGCGCCTCGCCGACGATGGCGCCGGTGCCGTTGGCGCGGAAATAATCGACCAGCTTGCGAAACAGGATGCGCCCCAGCCCGCGCCCCTTGAGGTCGGAGCGCACGATGATGGCGAATTCAGCGTGCTGATTGTCCGGGTCGGTGATGGCGCGCGCCACGCCCAGCGTCTCGGGCGCGCCGTCGGCGCCGGCGCGGGTGGCGATGAAGGCCATCGCGCGGTCGTAGTCGATCTGCGTCAGGCGCGCCAGCTGCGCCGGCGGCAGCTCGCGCATGGCCGAGAAAAAGCGCAACCGCACGTCGTCCGGGTCGAGCGCGTGGAAGAACGCCTGGTGCTGCGCGCCGTCCTCCGGGCGGATCGGGCGCAGCAGGACGCGGCCGCCGTCCCAGGCGAGCTCCTGCTCGAGCTCGTGCGGATACGGACGGATCGCCAGCGGCGCCGCGCCGCCCGCCGGCGCCAGCCGCAGCCGCGCGCCCAGCGCCACCACCGCGCCGCCGCCGGCGAGCAGCGGATCGAGTTCGAGCGCGGCGAGCTGCGGCAGGTCGGCCAGCATGTCGGCCACCTGCACCAGCGTGCGCGCGATGGCCTCGGCGTCGGCCGCCGTGCGGCCCGCGCCATGCCCGAGCAGGCGCCCGACGCGGGTGCGGCCGGCCATCTCGCGCGCCAGCACCATGTTAAGCGGCGGCAGTCCGGCGACGCGGTCGTCCGCCACCCCGGCGGCGATGCCGCCCTGGCCGAAGAACACCACCGGCCCGAACACCGGATCGGTGCCGATCTCGATGCGCGCCGCCGCCAGCGTGGGCACGGCCAGCGCGGCCTGGGCCGGCGCCGCCAGCGCGATGCCGTAGGCCGACAGCAGCGCGCGCGCGTCGTCGTCGGACAGCCCGGCGCGCCCGGCCGCCAGCGCCGCGCCGACCAGCGTGCGCGCCGCCGCCCGCGCCGCCGCCGAGGTGCCCGGCAGCCCGGCCGGCACCTCCATGAGCAGCTGCTGGTTGCGGCGGTAGGCGGCGATCTGCACGAAGCCGCGCACCGCCTTCTCGGGCGTGTCGTAGGTCGGCAGGCCGGCGGCGGCGAAGACGCGGCGCGCCTCGGCCACCGAACCGCCGCCGAGCCAGCACGAGAGCACGTTCTTGCCGGCCGCGCGCATCAGCGGCGCCACCGCCTCGGCGATCAGGCGGCTCGGCACCATCGCCGTCGGCGCGTGCAAAAACAGCAGCGCGTCGGCCTGCGGCTCGGCCAGCAGCGCCTCGACGGCGGCCGCGTAGCGCTCGACCGGGGCGTCGGCCAGCAGGTTGACCGGGTTGGCCGGCACCGCGCCGGCGCCGGACAGGCGCGAGAGCGTCGGCGCCGACAACGGCGCCAGCGCCGCCGCGCCGCCGGCCAGCGCGTCGGCCGCGATCAATCCCAGTCCGGCGCTGTTGGTGAGCACGGCGAGGCGCGCGCCGCGCTGCGGCCGGCGCCGCGCCAGCGTCTCGACGGCGTCGAACAAGTCCTCGACCGAGTGCACGCGCAGCATGCCGGCGCGGCGGATCGCGGCGTCGAACACCAGGTCGGCGCCGGGGGCGGCGTCGCGCCCGACCTTGAGCACGATGACCGGCTTGCCGCGCGCGGCGGCCCGCCCGGCCGACATGAACTTGCGCGCCGCGCTCAACTGCTCGATGCACAGCACGATGGCGTGGGTGCCGTTGTCGGCGGCCAGATAGTCGAGCAGGTCGCCGAAGTCGACGTCGGCGCCCTCGCCCATGGCCACGCAGCGCGAAAAGCCGATGCCGCGCGGCGCCGCCCAGTCCAGCACGGCCGCCGCCAGCGCGCCCGATTGCGACACGAAAGCGAGTTTACCGGGATCGGCGCGCAGGTGGTTGAAACTGGCGTTCAGCCCGAGCGCCGGCGACTGCACCCCAAGGCTGCCGGGACCGAGGATGCGCAGCAGGTGCGGGCGGGCCGCGTTGAGCATCGCCTGGCGCGCGCCGCCGCTGCGGCCGTCCATGGCGGTCATGACGATGGCGGCCTTGGTGCCGCGCGCGCCCAGCTCGGCGATCAGGCCGGCGATGGTGGCCGGCGGCGTGCACAGGATCGCCAGCTCGGGCGCCGCCGGCAGCGCCGACACCCTGGCGTGGCACGGCAGGCCGCGCAGCGTGGCGTACTTCGGATTGAGCAGCCAGAGCGCGCCGCCGAAGGCGCTCTCGATCAGGTTGTCGAGCACGCGCGTGCCGATGCGCTGCGGTTTGTCCGAGGCGCCGATGACGGCCACCGAACGCGGTTGGAAGAGTCGGTCGAGGTTCCTGATGCTCATGGCGGCGTTCCCTGAACTAATTAAGCTACCAGCGCGACGCGTGCTCCTCGGTCACGCCCATCATGCGCGTGACGATGCGCTTGGGCTGGTCCGGCCCGCTGCGCACCCAGCCGCTGAAGGTGCCCACCGGCTGCAGATAGCGGCTCGATCCCAGCAGGTTCTTGCGGCGGTCGCGGCGCGCGCCCTCGGGCGTGAAATACAGCTCGAGCAGGTCGTCCTCGGTGAAGATGTGCCATTGCGAGAGCGGATCGCTGCTATCGTACAGGAAGTGCGCCGGCGCCAGCGCGTGCAACTGGCCGTCGAGCCACAGCGCGTTCTCGTGGCCGCCGAAATAGCCGGCCTGCAGGTTGAAGCCCATCTCGAGGGTGTGCGCCGAAGCCCAGCGCCAGGCCGTCTCGCGCGCCAGCAAGCCGTTCGAATAGTCGAAGCTGGCCACGCCGCCGGCCAGGTCGTACTCCTCGCGCCAGGTGCGCACCTCGCCCGTCAACGGCAGGCCGGACGACTTTTGCGTCGCGTGCACCGAGCCGCGGGCCACCGGGCCGCAGGCCAGCAGCAGCGGCGCCGCGCCGGGGCCGAACTCGGCGTCGATTTCGAGGAACTCGCAGCGCAGCGTCAACGCGTGGCGGCCGGCGCCGACGGCGTCGATGGCGATGCGGCTGTTGCCGGCCTTGAAGGCGCTGGCGCCGCCGGCGTGCCCGGCCAGCCGCGCGCGGCCGGGCAATCCGTCCTGAGAGAAATTGGCCAGCATGTCGCCGTCGTCGCGGTCGAAGGCGTAGGCGAAGGCGGTGCTGGCCCAGCCCAGGTCGACGATGGCGACCGCGCAGAACACGCGTTCGGTGCACAGCGCCACATAATGCCAGCGCTTGTGGTGCAAGCGGCGCCACAGCCGGCCGCGCGCGAACGGCGCGGCCAGCGCGCTCCAGTCGATCCGCTCGACCTGGCCGGCGTAGCGGCCGAACAACGGCCGGCCGTCGGGGCCGACCAGGCTGGCCGGCGCGGCGGGCAGGCTCATGCCGTCGTCGGCGGCCTGCGCCGGGTTGTCAATTCGATCAAAATCATTCCTTCGCCTGGGGCGTCGTCGGTGGGCCAGCCGCTATTTTAATAAGGAAATCAATATTGCCTGTGAACGGAAACGACTATTTTTCGTCGTGCCCGCTGGAAACGGGATACAAACCCGATATTTCCGTGCAGAATATCTTCCCATGGCGCCCTGCTCCCGCTTTCGTCCCCTTTAGAATCGATGACCCAGCCCACCGCCAGTCCGACGCTCGACGCCCTGCGCACCCTGTATCGCTCGATGCTGCTGCCGGCCTTCGCGCTGCTGCTGCTCGCGCTGATGTGGTCGGCCGTGGCCTACCAGGTGCGGCAGGAAAAGAAAAACGCCCACTTCGAGGCCGTGCTGCACAGCCAGTCGCTGGCCCACACGCTGGCCGAGCACGCCAACCACCTGCTGCGCCAGACCGACCACGCCACCCAGCTGTTCAAGCTCAAGTTCGAGCAATCGGGCGGCGCGCTGCGCCTGGCCGAGTTCACCGGCCCGCGCGGCACGCTCGACACGCTGCTGCCGACCAAGCTCGATCTGCCGTTCGCCCGCCTGGACGCGCGCGGCCGGCTGGCCGACAGCTCCGGCGCCTGGTTCGCGCCGGGGCTGGGCGGCCAGGCATTCTTCCAGAGCCACGCCACCAGCGCCGAGGACCGCACCGTGATCGCCACGCCGGTGGTCGAGCCGCGCTCGCAGAAATGGCTGATCCAGGTCTCGCGCCGCCTCAACGGCCCGGACGGCCGCTTCGCCGGCGTGATCCTGGCCCAGCTCGACCCGGCCGACCTGGTCGATGACTACGACCGCGTCAGCGTCGACACCGGCGGCGCCGTCATGCTGATCAGCCGCGAAACGGGCCTGGCGGCGGCGCGCGTCGACGAGCAGCTGGTGCTCGGCGACGCGGTCGACTTCCGCGTGCGGCCCGGCGGCGCCGGCCACGCCGCCGACGAGCTGGTGCTGCGCAAGCCGTTCGACGCCGTCGAGCGCATCTACGGCTACGCCGAGATGCCGCGCTACCTGCTGATGGCGGCGGTGGGCAATCCGGTCGACAGCGCCATGGCCGCCTTCGTCAAACGGCGGGCCTGGTACTACGCAGCCGTGGCGCTGGCCTCGCTGCTGGTGCTGGGCGTGGTCGGGCTGCTGATGCGCCAGGCGCGCCGGCTGCGCGACAGCGCGCGCCAGGTGATCGAGGCGCAGCTGCTGCTGCGCGCCGCCGCCGACGCCAGCCTCGACTCGGTCTACCTGCTCAAGGCCGCGCGCGGCCCGGACGGCGCGGTCGAGGACTTCGTCGTCGCCGACCTCAACGAGCGCGGCGCGGCGCGCTTCGGCCACCGCGCGCGCGACATCAAGGGCCGGCGCCTGATCGACGTCGCGCCCCAACTGCACGCCAACGGGCTGGTGGAAAAGCTGCGGCGCGTGCTCGCCAGCGGCGCGCCGCTGGAGGAGGAATTCGAGGTGGCCGGCATCACCGCGTTCAAAAGCGACGAGCGCTGGCTGTACCACCAGATCGTCGCCATCGACAACGGCGTGGCCATCACCACGCGCGACATCACGCCCTACAAGGAGGCCGAGCTGGCGATGCGCAAGAACCAGGCCGAGCTGGCCGCCGTCAACGACGCCTCGCCGCTCGGGCTGATCCGCGCCGACGCCGCCGGCCACTGCACCTACGTCAACCGCACCTTCGAATTCATCACCGGCCTGCGGCGCGAGGAGGCGCTCGGCGACGCCTGGATGCGCGCCGTCCATCCCGGCGACCGCGCGGCGCTGCAGGCGGGCCTGCGGCGCATGGTCAAGACGCGCCTGCCCTACCAGGACACGCTGCGCTGCATCCAGCCCGACGGCATGATGATCTGGATCTCGTTCAAGGTCGCCGCGATGGTGGTCGACGGCCAGGTGTACGGCTACGTCGGCACGCTCGACGACATCACCCACGTGCGCAAATCGGTGATGGCGCTGCGCGAGAGCGAGGCACGCCTGCGCACCATCGCCGACACGCTGCCGGCGATGGTGGCCTACATCGACGAGGAGGAGGTCTACCGTTTCCACAACCTCGCCTACGAGCGCGAATTCAACCGCGGCGGCATGGCGGTGCTGGGCAAGACCATCCGCCAGACGATGGGCGAGGCGCGCTACGCGCTGCTGGCGCCGTACATCGCGCGGGTGCTCGCCGGCGAGGCGCTCACCTTCGAGGAGGATGAGCAGGACGGGCAGGACGGCGGCCGCGACGGCGGGCGCACCTTCGAGGTGGTCTACATTCCGCAGCGCGACGAGGACGACGTCAGCGTGATCGGCTTCCACGTCATGCGCCAGGACGTCACCGCGCAAAAGCACGAGAAGCGGCGCCTGGTCAAGCTGTCGCAGCTCGACGCCCTGACCGGCCTGACCAACCGCGCCGGCTTCCTGCAAAAACTGAGCGAAAGCATGGCCGCCAACCGCGCCGACGGCGCCCTGATGGCCGTCATGTACATGGACATCGACCGCTTCAAGCCGGTCAACGACACCCATGGCCACAGCGTCGGCGACGCCCTGCTCAAGATCTTCTCGGCGCGCCTGACCCACGCCATGCGCGCCAGCGACACCATCGCCCGCCTTGGCGGCGACGAGTTCACCGTCATCATGGAGCGCATCCAGCGGGCCGAGGACGCGACCGCGCTGGCGGCCAAGATCGTCGGCGTGATGCAGGCGCCGTTCGACCTTGGCGGCACGGTGGTGTCGGTGTCGGCCAGCATCGGCCTGGCCTACTACCGCGCCGAGGAAATCAGCCCGGCCGAGCTGCTCAACCGCGCCGACATGCTGCTCTACCAGGCCAAGCAGGCCGGCCGCGACACCTTCCGCGCCGGCCCGGCCCTGCCCGAAGCGGCCACCGACGCGGCGTGATCGGGCGCCGGCCCGGCATTTATCAACTCGCGCCCGGCCGTCTTGCGTTATATTGTGCGCTTCCCGGCTGTTTTGCTGTTTCCACCCAACATTTCCATGCGTCTGCTGCACACTTCCGACTGGCACCTCGGCCAATCCCTGCATAACTTCGAACGCCACTACGAGCACCAGCGCTTCCTCGACTGGCTGCTCGACACCATCGAGGCCGAACGGGCCGACGCGCTGCTGGTCGCCGGCGACATCTTCGACAACGCCAACCCGTCGTCGGCGTCGCAAATGCAGCTGTACCGCTTCCTGCGGCGCGCCCGCGAGCGCGTGCCGCACCTGAACCTGGTCGTCATCGCCGGCAACCACGATTCGCCGGGCCGGCTGGAGGCGCCCGGACCGCTGCTCGAGGCGCACGGCACGCGCGTGGTCGGCGCCGTGCGGCGCGGCGACGACGGCGCCATCGACGTCGCCTCGCTGGTGCTGCCGCTGACCGGCGCCGGCGACGCGGTCGAAGCCTGGTGCCTGGCGGTGCCGTTCCTGCGCCCGGGCGACGTGCCGCGGGTGGCGGCCGGCGAGGCCGGCGACCAGGACGGGGTAGATCCCTACCTGGCCGGCATCGCGCTGCTCTACAAACAGGCGCTGGAACTGGCCCTGGCCGGGCGCGCGGACGGCCAGGCCATCGTGGCCATGGGCCACTGCCACATGGTCGACGGCCAGATGTCGAACGACTCCGAGCGCCGCATCGTCATCGGCGGCACCGAAATGCTGCCGGCGGGGATCTTCGATCCCGCCATCGCCTACGCGGCGCTGGGCCACCTGCACCTGGCGCAGGCGGTCGGCAAGCAAGACCACATCCGCTATTGCGGCAGCCCGATTCCGCTGTCGTTCGCGGAGGTCGGCTACCAGCACCAGGTGCTGCGCATCGACCTTGACGGCGCCGGCGTGCGCCAGATCGCGCCGATCATGGTGCCGCGCGCGGTCGAACTGCTGCGGGTGCCGGCCAAACCGGCACCGCTGGCGCAGGTGCTGGAGGAACTGGCCGCGCTCGAGGTGGCCGACGCCCCGCCCGAGCGGCAGCCCTTCCTCGAGGTGCGGGTGCGGCTCGACGCGCCGGAGCCGGGCCTGCGCGCGCGCATCGAGGCGGCGCTCGACGGCAAGCCGGTGCGGCTGGCCAAGATCGAGACCTCCAGCGCGGCGCGCGGCGCCTCGATCGACAACGACGTCATGACGCTCGACCAGCTCGAACAACTCAAGCCGGACGACATCTTCCGCCAGTTGTACCGGCAGCGCTTCGACAGCGACGCCCCGCCCGACCAGTTGGGCGCCTTCGCGGAGTTGATGCTGCCATGAGAATCCTGAAAATCGGCGGCAGGAACCTGGCCTCGCTGGCCGGCGACTTCGGCGTGGACTTCGAGAGCGAGCCGCTGGCCTCGACCGGCCTGTTCGCCATCAGCGGGCCGACCGGCGCCGGCAAAAGCACGCTGCTCGACGCGCTGTGCCTGGCCCTGTACGACGACACCCCACGCCTGCTCAAGGTCGCCGGCCGCAACTACCTCACCGACGTCGGCGCCGAAACCGTCTCCACGCAGGACCCGCGCACGCTGCTGCGGCGCGGCAGCGCCGAGGGCTACGCCGAGGTCGACTTCGTCGGCAACGACGGCGCCTCCTACCGCGCGCGCTGGAGCGTGCGCCGCTCGCGCACCAAGGCCGAGGGCGCGCTGCAGCCGACCACCATGACGCTGCTGCTGCTGCCGGCGCTGCAACCGATCGGCGGCACCAAGACGGAAGTGAAGGCCGAGATCGAAAAACGCATCGGCCTGTCGTTCGAGCAGTTCACGCGCGCCGTGCTGCTGGCGCAGAACGAGTTTTCGGCCTTCCTCAAGTCCGAGGACAACGAGCGCGGCGAGCTGCTCGAAACACTCACCGGCAGCACCATCTACACGGAGATCTCGATGCGCGCCTTCGAGCGCGCCAAGCTGGAACAACTGGCGCTGCAAAAGCTCAACGCCCGCCTGGCCGACCAAAAGCCGCTCGGCGCCGAGCAGCGCGCGCAACTGGAAGCCGAAGGCGCCGCCGCCGCTGCGGCGGTGCAGGCGCTGGACCAGCGCAAGGCGGAGCTCGAGCAGGAACTGCGCTGGCACAAACAGGCCGAAAAACTGCGGGAAGACGAAGCGGCGGCGCAGCGCGCCGTCGAACTGGCGGCGGCCGAAGCGCAGGCGGCCGCGCCCAAGCGCGCGGCCCTGGCCCGCCTGCTCGCCGTGCAACCGGCGCGCCCGCTGGCCGACGACATCGTGCGCATCGACGCCGACATCACCGCCACCGAAGCGACCATCGCCGCCGGCACCCGCGCCGCGGCGGACGCCGCGCTGGAGCTCGAGCGCGCCGGCGCGGCCCAAGCCCAGGCTGCGGCGCGCTTGCTGGAAGCGGAAAACGCCCAGCGCGCCGCAGCGCCCCTGCTAGACCAGGCCAAGGCGCTGGACGCGCGCATCGAGGCGATGCTGCCGGCCTACCGCCAGGCCGCCGCCGCGCGCGACAAGGCCGACCAGGCCGACGCCGCGGCCAGGGCGGCGGTGCAGTCCAAGCAGGACGAACGCACGCGCCTGGAGGCGCAGCACGCCGCCGGCGTCGCCTGGCTGGGCCGGCACAAGCAATGGCAAACGCTAGCGCAATCGTGGGAGCGCTGGGACGTGCTGTTCGTGCAGGCCGGCCAGGCTGCGTCGCAGGCGGAAAAGCTCGGCAACGCCGTCGCCCGCGTGCAGCGCAACGCCAAGGCCCACCGCGACGACGAAGCCCAGGCGAGCGCCAAACTGGCCACCTCCGGCGCGGTGCTGCAAACGCTGCAGGCGCGGCGCCAGGACGCCGCCGAGGCCTTGGCCGCGTTCTCCCCCGAACGCCTGCAAGCGACGCGCGCACGCTGGGAACGGCGCCGCGACCTGCTGGCCGGCGCCGAGAAAATCTGGCTGGAGCTTGCGGCGCGCCAGCAGCGCGGCGCCCAGATCGCCGCCCAATCGGCGCAGCTGCGCCAGGCGATGGAGACGGCCGAGGCGCAACTGCAGGCCGCGCGGCAGGAAAACATCGGCATCCTCGCCGCCTTCTCGCAGGCCGAGCGCTCGCTCAAGCTGGCGCAGGCCGCGTGCGCCGAGAATGTCGAATCGCTGCGGGCGTCGCTGGAGGACGACACGCCGTGCCCCGTGTGCGGCGCGCACGACCACCCGTACCGCCACAACGACGGGCCGTTGCAGGCCATGCTCGGCGGCCTGCAAGCCGAAGTCACGCGCTGCCGCCAGAAGATGGAGGACAACGTCAACCAACAGGCGTCCCGCCGCGCCAGCGTGCAGGCCAGCCTGGAGCAGCTCAGCGGGCTGGCCGTCGAAGCCCGGAGCCTGGAGCAGGCGCTGGAAAAAGTCGCCGCCGCCTGGCACGGCCACGCGCTGGTGGCCGCCAGCGGCGCCCGCGTGAAGGACAACGAGGCCGATAGCGGCGACGACGACGACAGCGGCGACGGCGCCGCCCACCAACCGCGATTGCCGCCGGAAGACGGGCGCACCGCGTGGTTCGCGGCGGAACTGGAGGCCGCGCGCACCGCCCTGCAAGAAGCCGAACGCCAGGAACGCGCGCTGCACGCGGCCCGCAACGCCCGTGACCAGGCGCAGTCGGCGTGGGACGTGGCCTCGGCGGAGCACGCGCGCCTGCAGGGCGTGGCCTCGGACGCGCAGACCGCGCTGGCGCTGGCCAATACCGAGTACAAGGCACTGGAAGACCAGCGCATCGAAGTGGCGCTCACGCTCGGCGCCCTGCTGTCGGACCTCGACGCCGCCTTCAGCGGCGGCGACATCCCGAGCGACGAGTGGAAGGACGATTGGAGAACCGGGCCGGCGCGCTTCCACGCGGCGCGCCAGGCGGAAAGCAAGCAATGGTCGACGCAGCGCGCCGCGCACGACGAACGGGTCGCCGCCATGGCCACCTTCGACGTCGAATTGCAGGCACTGAACGACGCCCTGGCCAGCACCGGCCACCACGCGCGCGACGCCGGCCAAGCCTGGAGCGCGGCCGACACCGCGCTGCGCGCCATGCAGGAGCAACGCATGGACCTGTGGGGCGGCAAGCAGGTGCGCGAGGTCGAACAGTCGCTCGGCGCGGCCATCGACGAGGCCAGGTCGCAACTGGCGAGCCGCCAGCAGGCGGCGCAGCAGGCGGCGCAAGCGAGGACGCGCCTGGACGAGGCGCTGGCGCAGGCGGGCCTGCGGGCCGGGGCGCTGCGCAATTCGGCCACGGCCGCCGCCGCCGCCCTGGACGACTGGCTGGCCGCGTTCCGGCAGCGACGTCCCGAGGCGGAGCTTGACGACCTCGAACAGCTGCACGCGCTGCTGGCGCACGGCGCCGACGACATCGAAGCCCGGCGCGCCGCGCTGCAAGCGATCGACCGCGCCGCCGACAACGCCGCCACGGTGCTGGCGGAACGCCAGCGCCAGCGCGAACAGCATCAGCTGTCCGCGCCGCCGGTTCGGCTGCCGGCGACGGCGCCGGCCGACACGGAAGGCGGCGAGCCGGCCAACGTCGAGCCGCACGCCACGCGCGACCCGCACGACCCGAACGAGCTGCAGGCGACGCCGGCCACGCCGGCCGGCTCGCCGCTGGCGGCGCTGGCCGCGGCCCTCAACACCCTGATGGCCGAACGCAAAGCCGCGCACGACGCCGCCACCGCGCTGCAACTGGCGCTGGCGCAGGACGACGCCAAGCGCCGGCAATCGCAGTCGATGCTGGCCGAGATCGAGAAACAGGAGGCGATCGAACAGCGCTGGTCGCGCATGAGCGACTTGATCGGATCGGCCGACGGCAAGAAGTTCCGCAACTACGCGCAGCAGTTCACGCTCGACGTGCTGCTCGGCTACGCCAACGCCCACCTGAACCACCTGGCGCGCCGCTACCAGCTCGAACGGCTCAACAACCCGGCCAGCCCGTCGCTGGCGCTGCTGGTGCGCGACCAGGACATGGGCGGCGAGATGCGCTCGGTCCATTCGCTGTCGGGCGGCGAATCGTTCCTCGTGTCGCTGGCGCTGGCGCTGGGATTGGCGTCGCTGTCGTCGAACCGGGTGCGGGTCGAATCGCTGTTCATCGACGAGGGCTTCGGCAGCCTCGACGCGGAAACGCTGCGCGTGGCCATGGACGCGCTCGACGGCCTGCAGGCGATGGGCCGCAAGGTCGGCGTCATCTCCCACGTGCAGGAGATGACGGAGCGCATCGCCACCAAAATCCTGGTGCAGCCGTCGGCGGGCGGGCGCAGCACGGTCAGCGTGATGTAACGGTCAACGTTTCGGCGGCTGTTCGCGCTCCAGCTCGAGCAAGTCCCAGCCCAGCTCGCGCCGGATCTGCTTCGGGTCCGGCGGCGGGCGCCGTTCCTCGATCTGCGTCCGCAACCACTGGCGCACGACTTCCTTGCTCGGTTGCTTCTTGTCTTCCATGGCGCTTGCCTCTTGGTGGAATGATCCCTGGTGAGACCATAACGCCACGGCGCGGCCGCGTGTTGACGGCGAATTTGCAACCAATTGCGACAAATTTGCTATCATTAAAACATCCCTCCGGAAGCGACCGTCATGAGCCCAGGCGCCATCTCCAGCAGTCCCGCGATTTCACCGTCCGAGCGCGCGGCGCCATCGGCGCGGCGGGAAGCGTCGGCGGCGCCGGCGTCGAAAACGGCGGCCGACGGCGCCCATGGCGGCAGCGCCAGCACCACCACGCTCACGCCGGAGGCGCTCAAGCTGATCGACGAACTCAAGGCGCGCGACGCCGAAGTGCGCCAGCACGAGCAGGCGCACATGGCCGCCGCCGGCGGACTGGCCGTCTCGGGCGCCTCCTACACCTATCAACGCGGGCCGAACGGCGTCAATTACGCGATCGGCGGCGAAGTGCGGATCGACACCTCCCCCGGCGCCACGCCCGAGGAGACCATCTCCCGCGCCGCCACGATCCAGGCGGCGGCGCTGGCGCCGGCCGGGCCGTCCGGTCCCGACCGCGCCGTCGCCGCCCAGGCGCAGCAAATGGAAACCCAGGCGCGCGCCGAGCTGGCGCTGCGGCAGACGCAAGAGGCGGGCGGCGCGTCGGAACGCGTGCGCCGCGCCTATGGGGGCGAAGCCGGCGCCGCGCCGTCGCTTGATGTCTACGCCTGAATGTTAAAATTCAGCCTTTGCCGGCGAGTTAATCCTTCCCCCATTCGGAACAACCATGTTAAAAGCACCACGCACCCTCACCTTCAAATGCGCCAAATGCGCCAAGGCCGTCCAGGTCCGCCTGCAAAAGGTCTCGGCCTGCTCGCACATCCAGCCCTACCTGGGCATCTGCGCCTGCGGCGAGGTCAAGCACCACGCCATAGGCCAGAAGGACGCCGTCGCCTCCTACCTGGCCGCGCCGGAAGGCTGGACCCACCACCACTAAGCCATCGCCGCAACCCCGCGTGCGTTAAGCGAGAAGCCCGCGTCACCACTTAGGGGACGTACCCCACGGGGTACGTCCCCGCCCGGCCGTGCGGGGTAATAGCCCAAAATCACCACCACCCCCTCAAGTTTCCGAAAACCCGGCCGTTATACAAGTATTATCAAACGGAAACTGCCATGTCCACTCTCTCCGCACTCGGCGCCCGTGCTTTGCCGGCGTCCTACCCTGCCGCCAGCACGTCCGTCGACGGCAAGCCCAACGGCGCGCTTGCCACGCAAAAGAGCAACAGCGCAGCATCCTCGCCGCTCTCGCTGTCGAGCAACGCGCTCGACATGCAAAAGCGCGTCGCCTCGATCGGCAACGCCACGGTCGACTTCGCGCAGAACCTGATGAACGGCTTCACGCAGGCGCTGTTCGGCGACGCCGCCCAGGGCGCCACCATCGACTTCGACTCCGCCAGCCTGGAAACCTCGTCCAGCTACGCGCTGGGCGTGCAGCAAAGCTCCGGCCCGAACGGCACCCGCTCGCTGGCCGCCTTCAGCCTGACGGACAGCTCGCACTTCATCGGCAAGGGCACCATCACCACCGCCGACGGCCGCAAGTTCGATTTCGAGGTCGAAGTCCAGTACGACTACCAACTGGACGCCGCCGCCAGCCAGAGCACCGGCGGCGCGGCGCCCAAGGCCGACCGGGCCGGCGAGCGCGCAGCCGACCGCGCCGGCGAAAAGGCCGCCAACAAGCCGCAGGCCATCGATCCGGGCCTGCCGACCGTGCAGCTGCCGAACATCGACTTCGCCGGCACGCTGGCCGACCTGTTCCAGCTGATCGGCCGCGACCTGAACACGGCGCTGTCGACCACCGGCGACGACGGCCAAAGCGGCGACGCGGTCGACCGCAACGCCCTGCGCAGCCTGTCGCTGCGGCTGCTCAACCTGGTCGACAGCAAGGACGCCATCACCTACACGGTGCCGACCCAGGCCGACCAGGCCAAGTCGGCCGCCGCGTACGGCGGCCAGGCCGGCGCGGCCAAGCCGCAGGCCGGCGAGCCGGACCTGATCGACCCGGACGCCGCCGGCGCGAATGCGGCCACGACGCCTGCCGCAACGGCTACCGCCACCAGTCCGGAGGGCGCGCCGGCCACCGCGAAGGCGGCCGATCGAGCCGCCGCCGCAGCCGCGGCACCAGCGGCACCAGCGGCCGCAACGGCGGCCGACGCTTCGCAAGCGGCCGCCGACGGCGCAGCCAAAGGCGCCACCGCCGCCGCGCGCTGACCGCCAAGTATAATAAGCGCCTCAACACGCAAACGCCGGCAGGGACATCCCCGGCGTTTTTCGTGTTTCCGATCCGCTTATTCCTACCGATTGCCCGACATGCCCGCACAAACTCCCGCCTCCCCGATTCCGCAGCAGCTCCACTGGGAGGAGAACGGCGTGCGGCAATCCGCGCGCTGGCGCTCCGAGGCCGGCATGCCGCCGCCCAAGCGCGTGGTGATCGCCGACGACCGCACCAACGCCGATGTCGCCTACCGCCTCGCCTGCGAAGGCACGGCCCTGCTGTGGCGCGGCGACTTCCAGAACGCCCGCCAGCTGCTGCAGGCGCTGGCGCGCCGCGCGGACGTCAAGGGCAAGCCATCAAAAAAGGCCAAGCCGGCCAAGGTCCCGGCCACGCCGACCGAAGCGTTCCACCTGCACCGCCAGGCGCAATCGCAGCGGGCCCGCACGCTGGCCATGCTGCTGATCCCGTTCGACGACGGCTACACGATACCGCTGCGCCGCGCGCCGGACGTGCAGCTGGCCTGCAACGAGGCCTACGGCCGCTTCGAGGAACCGTTCGTCGCCTCGCTGCGCGAGCTGCTCGGCCTGATCGGCGCGCATGAATGGCGCCGCACCGGCGTCGAGATCCCGGCGCTGCAGGCGCGCATCCACCCGCACTACGGCGTGTTCTCGCCGGTGCGCGGCGAATATGTGGAACTGGTGGCCAACGCGCCGCTGCCGGCCGGCGCCCAGCTGGCCTACGACATCGGCGCCGGCACCGGCGTGCTGTCGGCGGTGCTGGCCCGGCGCGGCCTGGCGCGCGTGATCGCCACCGACATGGACCCGCGCGCGCTCAGCTGCGCGCGCGAGAACCTGGCCCGGCTCGACCTGGACGGCCGGGTCGAACTGCTGCAGGCGGACCTGTTCCCCGACGGCCGCGCGCCGCTGGTGGTGTGCAATCCGCCGTGGGTGCCGGCGCGACCGAGTTCGCCGATCGAGCACGCCGTCTACGATCCGGACAGCCGCATGCTGCGCGGCTTCCTGGCCGGCCTGGCCGATCACCTCACGCCCGGCGGCGAAGGTTGGCTGATCCTGTCGGACCTGGCCGAGCACCTGGGCCTGCGCTCGCGCGACGAGCTGACGGCGTGGATCGCCGCCGCCGGCCTCAAGGTGCTCGAGCGCCGCGACGTGCGCCCGACCCACCCGCGCGCCGCCGACGCCAGCGACCCGCTGCACGCGGCGCGCGCCGCCGAGGTGACGTCGCTGTGGCGCCTGGCCGCCGCCTGACCGGGCTGATTTAATCGGGCCCTTGCACAAGCGGACGGGCCTGTGTATAATTCGGGCCTCAGACGCGGGGTGGAGCAGTCTGGCAGCTCGTCGGGCTCATAACCCGAAGGTCACAGGTTCAAATCCTGTCCCCGCAACCAGAACACAGCAAGCCGTTGATTTTCCTAGGGGAATCAGCGGCTTTCGCTTTTCCGGGTGCGCCACCTAGTGAGCCACCTGTGCAAATCAAAGCCCCACGCCTCTATCGGAACCGCTGCGGCGTCTACTACTTCCGGGTCAAGTCCGGCGGAAAAGAAAAGCGGATCAGCCTCCGCACCAAGTGTTCCAAAACTGCTAACATTCTCGCTCTGCAACTCAACCTTGATTTGGAGCGGAGGCGGGACATGGGCGCACCCAAGCTGTCGGATTTCAACTTTGATGTCGAGGCGCTGCGCCGCTACGAGATCGCGCTCAAAAACGGAACCACCATCCGCACCGACGGCTCGGCCGAAGAGCACGCGCGCGCCATGGAGATGGTGGCCCAGATCGAGCGGATCGGCATGATCGATCCCGAGGACCGTCCACAACGCCGTCCAGCCAAGTCCGAGCCGATCACCTTGGCCGTTGACAAGTGGATCGCCAACTGCGCGGGCAAGAACGGCGAGCGCACCGTGGACACGAAGGTCTATCACATCAAGGACTTCCTCGAACGCTCGTTCCCGTTGGTCGAATCCGTCGAGCGCTGGCTCGCGGAGCATGAGAAGGTCGAGTTCAACAAGAAGCGGGCGCTGCGGGCATTGGAAGAAAACAAGGCCGCCGGCCGACACGCCAGCGCCGACGTTGAGGTCAACGCGATAGGCAAGCAAACCTTGGTCGAATACAAGAACGCTCTGCTCGCAATCCCGCAGACGCCGAAGACCATCGACAACAAGCTCAACAGCCTGCACGACTTCTTCAAATACATGATCGGCCACGGCCTGCACACGGCGCTCGAAACGAATCCGGTCGAGGGCATGTTCATCCAGACGAAGAAGTCGCGCAAGAAGACCACGAACCCCTATCAGCCATTCACGGCGGAGGCGCTCGCGATCCTGTTCGAGCCCGAGGCATACCTCGCCGCGATGGACTCGCCGGACCTGTTCTGGGGGCCGCTGCTGGGCATCCACACCGGCATGCGGATCGGCGAGGCCACGCAAATCCGCTGCGCCGATGTCCACCAAGCGCCTGGCAGCGGCTTGCACTACATCCACGTCTACAAAAGCAAGACGCCCGGAGGCATCCGCAACGTCCCCATCAGCGACGCCCTGATCGAGCTAGGCTTCTTGGACTATGTCGGGGAGTGCCGTGCGGCTGGCGCTGATCGGCTGTTCCCGCACCGCGCGCTCATCAACCACAGCTATTCGAAGGAGCTATCGGCTGGGATGCTGGAATATCGTCCCACCGACATTGTCCCGATCTATCACGACTCGCATATAATGGTGTGCACGGTTTTTCTCCATCGTGCGCTATCAGATTGCGGCGACGAGGACGCGAGGTGCCTTGTGTTGAGCATCTTATTGTGTTTAGATCAACCACCGCTCGGACTGACATCGAAAATCATACGCATATGAAAATTAAAACATCGGCAAGAGTGCGCTACGCCAAGAACCCGTTGGTCGAAGTGCTTTGCCAAGTTCGCTTTAATCGCTTGTTGTCCCTTGAGAAAGAGCCGCCAGCCGAGCTCCAAGAAAGGTTTGCGCAGGTTGGCTATCCCACGTTAATCGTAGATCGGCAGCCATCCATACAGATCGCGTGGTCAAACATCGGGGCCGAAGAGGCAACTTACCCAAACGCCAGCTCCATCCCTTCTCCTGCCGTCTACCATTTTAATTCGGCAGATGGGCTCAAGAAAATTTCATTGAATTCGGAGTTCATTGCTTTCAGTTGCCAAAAATATGAAGAATGGAAATTATTCCAAGCAGAATTTTTAGTTCTCCTGAAAATGTTTTTAGAGATTTATCGTCACGTGTCTCCAGTTCGCCTTGGGCTCAGATATAAAGACTTGATATCTAGAGAAGATTTAGGGCTGGCAGAGGTGCCTTGGAGTGAGCTGATTACTCCCTTGGTGGGGGGGATTTTTCACGCGAAAACTTACTTTGAGGACGATGCTCTCGATGAGCGCAGTGTTGTTCATCAAGCTGCACAGGTTGGTCTTTCGCTGGACGATTGCGAGCTGTTACTACAAACGGCATTATTAAAAGCCGCGGATGGCTCGGGACTTCAAGCATTTTTGATAGATTCAGATTTCTTCCAAGAGTTACCCAAATATGTTTTATCTTTTGCTAATATAGAGGAGTCGCTGCATGCGCTCCACAACAGCGCTGGCGCAATTTTCCATCATTGCATTGAGGAGAAGCTTCATCATGCTCTCGGTCCTATCGAACTTTGAGAATCCCGCTCCTGTGCGTAACCGCCATACGGGCGGACTCGACATGGATCTTGTTATCGACTTGCCCACCCGCAAGACCGAGGTGAGCAAAAATCCTGTCGTAGCATATGCTTTGCCAGCAAGAATGGCTAGAGCCACTGTTCAAACGGCTCGCGAAATGTGCTTGGAGATCGTCGGCGAGTATGCGAGGAGCGTTCGTTTTATTAGCCCGGCCATCGAAGAGGCCTTGCGGCAAATTGATCACGCATGGCCTAGTGTTGCCACTCGCCCGTCGAAAAATATTATGGCTTGGCTTACGGTTGTGAATGATGCCAAATCCGAAACGACCGTTCCCGCTCTTTACAAGACCATTTCGGGAGTCTTGAGCTCCATGAAAGAGGGCGACGGCGTTATGGCTGTTGACATCTCTCTTCAAGAGATAGATGTCAACAATGCCAGTTTGCATCACACTATTGCAGTGCTTCGCACTCTGTCAGCTCACAAAGCTAAACTCGAACATTGGAAGGCACTACGAGAACGCCTCAGGCAAGCCGTCGAAAATCGGCGAGGTGAGCTGAAAGTGGCGCCAGAAGTGTTTATGCGGGGCCTTTGGCAAGATGAATGAAATCTACTCTCGAAAGATCACTCCCTCATCCCCTCTGAAAGATCGCCTTGAGGGCGACGGGGCTGCCCTTGCGGTGGGCCTAAACCATGACGCATCCCACGTGTCACTTGTTTATCCGGACTTCGGTGCTAATGGTGAACCGCGACAGATAAGACAATTGCACTTTCTCGCAGATAAAATTGAGTCCCCCCCTTTCTCTCTCGATCCAAAAGAGAGAGGCAATTTTTTCTATGCAGAGGCTGGCTGCGTGGATGAGGACAATCTTGTTGGCTTCATCGGTTATTTGATGGCTGTTGCTCGTAACGATGTTGAATTGCGTTATGGAGTTGACTGGGATGATTATCAAAAATTATTCGAAGGCGATGGCACATATATCATGCCTGAAAACGCTTATGGGCTCACATGCGCGTCGTTCTTGGCTGAAGTGTTTTATGGCTATTCAATGAAGCTTTTTCACATGCCTACTTGGCCTAAAGATCACCCCGACGACAAGGTTTGGCGTGATGCTTTGTGCAAGAGTAGGCTTGAAGCTCTTGAGCAACGAGGACAAGGCAGGCTATCGCGTGAGCAAATCCAAGAAATACAAGACACTACTCCACTTGTCCGATTGCGTCCTAACCAAGCCGCCGCCGCAATCGCATCATCGCCGCCCCCTTCTCCCCTCATCCGACAAGACCCTGACGCTCCTAAAAAACCCGAGGGTTGGACTCATGAGCAAACTCAAAAACTTGCTGAAGAACTGATGCTCAATTTTAGTGAGGCAGTGGACGCGCAAGCGAAAGCTGAGGCTAAGGAAAAGGCAGAAGCTGATGCAAGGGCGAAGGCCGATGCTGATGCAAAAGCAAAGGCCAAGGCAGATGCAAAGGCAAAGAAGCAGGCAAGCTAGGTGAGCTGGTATTTGGCCAGCGAGCTGGTCGGCCCTTAGGGTTTGATAGCTTGGCAGGCTAGTATTGCCTTCACGGGTGATTAAAGTTTCCCTTTGGCCTGCAAGGCTTTTCGCAAGCCGCCATTTTATCAAGGGCACATTTCGGAAAATCAATTTCTGTTTCAGCTTCCGTTGTAACATTGCTCATTGTCCTTTTAAGAGGTGGGCTTTTTATGATCGAATCTCTGAACATCGCCAAGACCGCGACCTACGGTGACGCGCCGCAGACGCTGGGGGGGCTTGGCCGATTCAATTTTCTCTTCGGCTCGAACGGCGCCGGGAAGACGACCATCACCAAGGTCATCGCCAATCCGGGCGCGCATCCCAACTGCTCGCTGACTTGGAAAAAGGGGACGCCGCTTGAACCGTTGGTTTACAACCGCGACTTCGTCGAGCGCAACTTCAACGCTGCTCCCCGCCTCAAAGGCATCTTCACCTTGGGCGAGCAGGACATCGCCAACCTCGAAGCCATCGCCGCGAAGAAGGTGGAGCTGGACACGATCTCCAAGACCATCGAGCAATTGACCAACACGCTACAAGGGACAGATCAAAAATCTGGCAAGAAGGGGGAGCTGGCCGCGCTGGAATCCGAGATCAAGGACAAATGCTGGGCGCAGAAACAAAAACACGAAGATGTGTTCAAAGACGCATTCACTGGCCTGCGAAACAACTCTGAGAAATTCAAGGAGCGCACGCTGGCGGAACTGGCGTCCAACAAGGCCGAACTCAAAGCGCTGGACCACTTGGCCGAGAAGGCCAAGACGGTATTTGGGGATACGCCCATCGTCGAGTCGCCGGTCGCAGCCCTCGGCGCCACCGGGATCGTTGGGCATGAATTGAATGCCATCCTGACCAAGAAAGTCATCGGCAAGGAGGACGTGGACATCGCCGAACTGATCCAGCGGCTGGGCAACAGCGACTGGGTCAAGCAAGGCCAAGTGTTCTATGGGCAAAGCAAGCCGACATGCCCATTCTGCCAGCAGAAGGTGCTGGACAGCTTTGAGGCCAGCCTGTCGAGCTACTTCGACGAGACGTTCGCCCAGGACACCAAGGCCATCGCCGACCTGCAAGCCGCATACGGGCGCGACGCCGACGCCCTGCGCGCGAAATTGAAGGCGGTCGAGGACGGCAACTCGAAGTTCATGGACATGGACGCCTTCGCGGCCGAGCGCTCTGCCATCGAGGCGCGTCTCGCCACGAACGCGCTGCTGTTGACCAACAAGGGCAAGGAGCCGAGCCTCCCCATTCAGCTCGAGCCGCTGGCCGAGATGCTCGCCGCCGCCTCGAAGCTGATAGCGGACGCCAACGCCGCCGTCGCCGCGCACAACGAGATCGCAAAAAACATCACCAAAGAGCGCGCGGACTTGACCGGCCAAGTGTGGAAACACATTTTGGAGGTCGAGCTCAAGGCCGACCTGTCCGCATACAGCGGCAAACGCGCGGGGCTCGCGGCCGCCATCACCAAGCTGGGCGGGCAAATCCAAGAGGCCACGGCATCGAAGGCAGCCAAGGCGAAGGAGATCAAGGAGCTGGAAAAATCGGCGACAAGCATCGAGCCCACGATTGAAGGCATCAACAGCCTGCTGAAATCGTTTGGGTTCCGAAACTTCTCGCTCGCCAAGGCCGACGACGGCCCCTTCTACAAGTTGGCGCGGGCGGACGGCAGCGACGCCAAGGAGTCGTTGAGCGAGGGCGAGCGCTCGTTCCTCACGTTCCTCTACTTCTTCCATTTGCTCAAAGGAAGCGAGAGCGAAAGCGGCATGACGGCCGACCGAGTCGTGGTGTTCGACGATCCGGTGTCCAGCATGGACAGCGACGTCCTGTTCATCGTCAGCAGCCTCATCAAATCTCTGTTCGATCCCGTGCGCGAGAACAAGGGCGGCATCAAGCAGATTTTCGTCCTGACCCACAACGTCTACTTCCACAAGGAGGTGACCTACACCTCCAACCGTGGCGACGACGCCAAGGCGGGCGAGCGCACCTATTGGACCGTGCGGAAAGGCGATGGCGGCGCCACGGTCCAGCGCCACCCATCGAATCCCATCAAGACATCCTATGATTTGCTGTGGGCGGAGCTTCGCCGCCCGGACAAGTCTGCGTTGACCGTGCAAAACACCATGCGGCGCATCCTCGAAAACTACTTCAAGATTTTGGGGCGGATCGACTTCGACGAGATTTGCGAGCAATTTGAGGGCCAGCAAAAGGTGATGTGCCGTTCGCTGTTCGCCTGGGTCAACGACGGCTCGCACTTCTCCCACGACGATGCCTTCTACACCTTCGACCAAGCCTCCATCGACGTGTATCTGGACCTGTTCAAGCAGGTCTTCGTCAAAGCCAAACAGGAAGCGCATTACGACATGATGATGGCCGGCCCCCAGTGACCTGACACGGCAGGCCGGCGGATCGGCCCGCTTTCATCTGCGCGTGGCGGTCAATGCATGCGCCGCCGGCTTCGCGGCGCATGGGCGATGCCCATTTCGGCGAACACTTCGGCCACCATCTGGTCCGCGTTGATCCCCTCCCTCTCCTTGCGCGCCCGCTCCCGCTCGACCACTTCCGCATCGGGCCTGGCTTCGAGCTCCGGCGCTTGGCAATACCAGTCCACCAAATCATCGAGCTTGACCAGCGGGGCCGCCCCCACCATCCTATGCCGGATGCAGAATCGTCCTTGGCGCATGGCCGTATATATCGTGGCCGGCGCCATGCCCATGATCTTCGCCAAGGTTCCGACCCGGACGAAGTCCGCCGTGATCCCATGCTTGGCGGCCAGCATCAGCCGGGCTCGCTCGCGCTCGTCCGTTTGAGTTGGCTCTCCCGTGTTGACGGTGGGGGGAATCGGGCGCATCTGTCCGGCGTTGTTCGCGTCGCTGTGGTTTTGCATTCGTGTCTCCCATGAACGGATCGGCGTGTCCGCAGATGGATAGGCTGCCGAGAAGCTAGAAATGGCCACCCGCTCGTCGCCGAGTGGCCGGCGCACTTTCCAAAATCTCAAACGCTGGCGAAGACATCAGAATTATCTACCGCTCGTCAGATTTTCTTGGTGCTGCATGCGACGCGCAAGCCCCCCTCAGCCCGCAAAACCTGCTCAATACAAATGGTTCTGCTTTCACAAACGCGGCAATTTGTATCGTTTTTGACAGTTCCGCCCATTATGAAGCCCTCATCAGGGGCGGCTCAGGTCTTTGATCGCTTGAAAGCGGCCCTTGCGCTGATTGGGTCCCCGCGTTTTAGTCATTTCAATGCTTTTCCTTCGCTGCACTCCGCCCGTCGAAAAATTCAGAGCGGAACGGCAAAGTCGGGCTTCTGACGAGCCATAGGGATTGGCAGCGCATCGCTTCAACAACCAACCAAAGCCGCACCAAAAACAGGAGAAACACATGGCATCGATCACCCCGCGCAAAAACAAAAACAGCACCTCTTGGCAGGTGACCATCCGCGTCAAGGGATTGCGAAACATATCCCGGAGCTTCCCATCTCAACAAGAGGCCGAGATGTTCGCCCTCGTCACCGAAAGGAAAATCCGCAGCGGGCGTGGCTCCGCCATCTTCGCGCGCTCCGTCGCCACAACCGCCTTGGACTATCAGAACGAGGAGGTTCGCGCCGTGATCCGCATGTTCCTCAAAAGCGACCAGTGCCGGCCCCGCTACAAAGGCATGGCGCCGACCGTTCTGAGGGAGATCGGCGACATCAAGATCGGCGACGTTCGCCGCAGCTGGATCAAGTCCTACCTGACCGACATGAAGCCCAAGCTCACCCACATGGGCCGGCCGTTCTCTTGGGCCACTCTCAATGGGCATGCGCGGTTCATCGGCTTGGCGCTGCGTTGGAGGGCCAATGAGCTCGACATCGCCGTCCCACACTTCCCATACTCCACCGATTTGCTGCCCAAGCGATGGCAGGGGAACAGGGACCGCCGACTGTCTTCGGCCGAGGAGGCCGCGCTCATGGCGACCTTGTCCAGCGTGGAAACCTCCGGCGGCAAGCAATGGCCCCTGCTCGTGGGCTTGGCTCTGGAAACCGGCGCGCGCCTGCAGGAGTTGGTCTTGGCCGAATGGAGCGAGGTGGACTTTGACGAGCGGCTGTGGACGCTGCCTTTGGAGCACACGAAATCCAAATACGCGCGGTGCATCCCCCTCTCGATCAAAGCGTTGGACATGATGGCGCAGCTCAAAGCCATGTCGTTGCCAGGAGACCCCCGCATATTCCACGCCATGCCCAGCACTCATGGGGTCTCGAACGCCTTCCGCCGGCATTCGCTGCGAGCCGGGTTGGTGGACTTCCACTTCCATGATCTGAGGCATGAGGCGATCAGCCGCATGGTCCTCCACAAGCGCAAGCTCTCGGTCTACGAGATCATGAAGATCGTCGGCCACGGCAGCCTCCCCATGCTCAACCGCTACGCCAACCTGCGCGGCGATGAGCTCGCCAACCGCATGGACTGACCCGCAACGCGGGATCGGGCCGCCGTCCAGGCGGCCCTTTTCATTCGCGGCCGCCCACGCCGGGTCGCCGCCGATCTTTCAAGGAGACGCGCATGGACGACTGCAAGCAAGCGGCAAAGAAGACAGCGGATTCGGCATGGGGCCGCGAGGGAATCCATCTGCGCCTCACCGCATCCCGGAAGGCCGCGCTGCGCGCGCTGATGTCAGGCGTGGAAGCGACGCCCACCGAGGCGATTGACCGAGCCATCCAGATCGCCAGCGCCGGGCGCGCTGGTTTCAGCTCGGACGAGGACGACTCGCTCGGCGCGATCTCGGATGCGATTGAGCGGCTGGCGCATGAGCAATGGATCAACCACAAGGAGGCCATGATGTCGGCGGAGGCGACACGAGGCGCGATGGAGTCCTTGGCCTCGCTGATATCGCGCGTCGCAGGCGAGGACTGCGAGGATGGCTCGATCTCTTCGCCATCTGAGCCGTTGGACATCCCCGCGTGGCTGGACAGCGAGGCGCGCCGGATGGGCGTCGCGATCAGCGCCTCCGTCATCGCCAGCGCCATGTGGCGGGGAACGTCCCGCGATGGCGGCCCGTTCATCTCGATGAGCTTCGAGTCGCGGATCACCCATGTGGACGCCAAGCCGATCCCGGCGGCGCATGGCAGGGACTCTTTGGTCAAGCTTGAACTGGTGTCGGCGGACAGCCCGCTGGCCCGCGCCGACCTGCGCTCCCACGTGTGGCTGGTTTGTCAGCGCGAGGCCGGGCGGCCTTGGCGCTCGGCAGTTTTCGCCGCCAAGCCCGGCGGAGGATTTGGGCCCGAGATCGACTTCCACCAAGATGCGCAAAGCCCCCGAGGCTGATGGAAAAACGGCGCATATGCGAGGCATATGCGCCGTGTCACAAATGTGTCACCTACTGGTGCGTCAGGTGTATAACCATAAGAAGGCTTGCAGACCGGCACATTGCACCTCGCCCGCACCGCGCGTCCCACACGCCATGCGGACACGGATTGAGGCAGCTTGGAGCTGCTCAGGCTGCGACGCCACCCTCGCTCAGTTCCTGCCGCAGTATCTCGGCCCACCGCGCGCGGTCGCTGGCCTCGAACATCGATATCCGCCACAAGGGATGGTCCACGTCCCGCACGGTCAAGAACAACCCGGTGTTGAGGTCCGCCTGCCTCGACGCGGCGATGCTCGCCGAACCAGCCGCGACGGTGCCAGCCACGCCGATGCCGACCGACCCTCCACGACTCTCCTTCTGCGCGCTCCACTCGCGCACGTCGCCGTATCCATAAACCTTCGCATCGCCGCCAACGGCCAGCGCCATGCGGCGCAGTTGAGGGTTGAGAACGATGACGGTGCCCGCCTCCATGTGCGTGAACTTCGCATCCAAGGGCATGCCCACCGCCTCGCAGGCGGCAGCAAACAGCTTGGCGGAATCGGCGCGCGCCGCCTTCCTCGAACGGAGGGTGAGCGCCAGCGGCGCGAATGCGATGGCTGCTGCGATCAGCGTTTGCGCCGTCCCCTTGACCGCGATGGCGGCGATTGATCCAATGACGGCGATGATGATCGACAAAAGCATTTTCATGCCCGTTCCTTTCAATATTGGTAAAGTGGACGCGGCTTCGGCACCACGCCGAACACCGCGCCATGTTTGAATCTGGCCTGCCCGGTTTTTACTTGGTCGCGAAATTCACGAACCAAAGGCGTTGATCGCCGTCCAATGGGCCGCGATATCCCATCTGCAAGAACAGCTCGCCAAACAGGTAGCCGCCATTCTGATAGAGGGACATGGCCTCCGGGGTGTCGAGCGGGATCAGTTTTGCCGGCACGCGCGGGCCCGCCGTGCGGACTTGCTCCGAGCTGATCGAGATGGGCGCCATCAGGCTTCGGTAATTGCGCATCGCCCCCACCGTCAAGCGGTCGCCGTCAAATTTGAGGTCGCCATTGCACATGACCACGCCATCGACTTTCTGAGACTTCTTGTCCGAGAACCAAATGACCGCGTCGAACTTGACGCACTCTGGCGGGCGGGCCACGTTCGGCGACATCGATCCGGGCTGTTGGCGCAGGTATCGTGTGCTTTGCGACACAGCGAGCGTCTCGGAATAGTCGACCATGCGGATGCTCACGCGCGGCCAATAATCTCCCGGCCGGGAAATGGGGTGGTTGGTGAAGAGCCCGGCCAACGGCGTGTCCGCGATCCGCTTGCCGGTCCAACGCGGGTCGGTCGGGCGCGGCGCCTCGACCATGACGTTCTGCGCGCTGATAGACGCCATTTTTCCAAGCTGCGAGGCCTCTTGGGCAGGCGAACCGGGTTGGGCCGTGGCTTGGCCGCCAGCGGGATTGTTGAGCGCCGCGCCGAAGGCGTTGAACGCTTCCCTCAAATTCGGCTGCGCGAGCGAGCCGTCTGACTGTGCCGCGCACCCGCCCAAGGCGAGCAAGGCGGCGCTGAAAATGAGGCCCCGGATGCTGGTTATGCTGATCGAGTTCATGTTTGCTTTCTATGATTGAGATTTTTGATGACGGCGCCGAAGTCTTCGTCACATGTTCAGCGCCCGTGCAAAACGCATACTAAACTAATTTGGTTGACATTCAACCTTTTAAGCCCTTCAAAGCATCGCGCCGGGTATCCACCATCTAGGTTGGATTGAGGAGCCCCATGTTTTATTTCTACACATACGACGGCAAGCCGCCGGCATCGCCCGCCGACTCAGAGGAGCGCGCCGCGTTCCTGCGCAAGGCCATCGGCCACGAGATCGGCGCGGCCAGGCAGCGGGCGGGTTTGACGCAAGAGTCCGTCGCCGAACTGCTGGGCATAGGTCCAGAAGCTGTCTCGCGCATGGAGCGCGGCGTAGGCTCCGTCACCGCCGAGCGCCTCGTCGTCCTAGGCGAAATGTTCGGATGCAGCTCGGCGGAGTTGCTCATGGGCGCGAGCGACTCTCTCCCAGACCACGCTGTGCTCATCGCCGAGCAGCTCGCCAAGCTCGAGCCAGCCGACCGCGATCTCGTCGTCGATTTTGTGAAGACCCTCGCGCGGCGCCTCGAGCCTAAGAAGCCCGCCAAAGCCAAGCGCTGATATCGGACCGCCAAGCGCCTTGATTGGCCGATATCAGTGCTGCATCCACAACGCAAGTTACAGGCGCGCGCCCCATGTGGCTTGAATCCATGCGACAAGGCATCGGTCTTTTACAAATGGCAACACATTTGTGGCGGCAGGTCGCTTTTCATCGTGGCGCGACGATGTCTCCCCTTGGCTTGGCTTGGCGCGGCGGGCTCGGTGTGATTGGAACGTGGATTAGGATGCTGGCAGCTAAACGAGAGTCGCGCCCACGGGCCGGCCAGCGTCTTGCATGGCTGCCTCGCGGGCGCCGGCGTCGGCCCATAGCAACTTGCGCAGGGCGCTCGGCTGCATGCCGGACGAGGTTTTGAACGATCTGGTCATGTGCGACAGGTCCGAGAAGCCGGCCTCGACGGCGATGGTCGTGAGGCTGTCGTCTGAACTCAGTCGGTCGGCCGCCCTCAGCATGCGCGCGGCTTGGCGCAGCGCCTCGGCGGTAAGCCCCTCGGCTTTGAGCTTGCGCTCCAATGAGCGTTGGTGGCACCCAAGCTTGCGGGCCAGCTCGGCGACGGGCATTGAGCCCTCGCGCTCGAAAATCCAAGCTGCCTCCGCAGCGGCCGAGCCGCGCACGCCAAGCAGCTCTGCGACGGTTCCCAAGTCCGCCCGAGGCGGCGCCGCCAGCTTGGCGTTGCGGCCGACGAAGGACAGCAGGCCGTCGAACATCGCGAGGGTGCCCACGCGGCAAGGGCCGGGATCGGCCGCTTGGACCAGCATCCTCCGCTGGGCCACCACAGGCGCGCGCTCGCCCTCGCTTGGCATCGAGACGTTCGTCCGCACGGCGATCCCCGCCGAAGCATTGTAGGCGTTGAATCCTGCGATCACCACGGCCGGCGTCATCAGCCGGCTGATCGTCCCAACGCCTGGGGCCAGGTCGGTGAGGAGGAACTCGCGGACGGAGCGCTCAATCTGGCCCTCGGTCATGCCCTCGGCCGCGCGCGCATGGCCGGCCGCGTTGTAGCGGTGATATGGCAGGTGGCCGTCGATGATGTGCGCGACCGTCGCGGCGAAGCGCGACATGGGCGTCCATCCTGCGCGCCCTTCGAGGGCGTGGACCACGACATGGTATGCGAGCGAGTTCATGCCGGACGTCAGGCGCTTTCTGTCATGGGTGGTTGATGGCGGGTGCCCGGCAAACACGACTCCGCCGCGAGGTCGCGCGGCGGCTGGATCGATGCGGCGCATGAAAGCCGCCGCCATGTCTGATGGTCGTTTCCTTTTTATATATTACAACAGGCAACTCGGCGTGGGTTGGCGAGCGTCGGCGGCTGTTGCTCGCGGCCAGATATTTTCCACTGTGTCGCATGGATTCAAGCCAGGACGTAGGCCAACGGATACATTGGCCGGTTCGCTTTCGTGGCTATGAGTTGCCGACGTTTGACGCATCCGTCGTGGTCGAAGGCGCGGTTGTTAGCTATACGGTTGACTTGTCGCGGCTAGCATGAGATGAATCGATCATCTTCTAAGGAACAAACGCCATGCCACCAGAAAAACATGCCAATCCAATCAAAGATATGATCCTCAACTCCATCGACCGCAAGGTGGATGAAGTTCTATCTCGCTTCATATTGGAGAGTCGCTATCTCCACGCGAATGCGCCCACAACTGAATCCGCGATTCAATTGGAATGCGTGGAAGCCGTATGCAAGGAAATTCGAGAACATGTCCAAAAGGCTGATAGGCAATCAGAATTTGAATGCGATCTCGATACCCTGACGTGGCCGCAAATCTTCCCGCATTTACAATAAGACTAACTGTGCTTGAATTTGTTTCAACAAAATTCCATCGAGGAGAACTCGTAGCGTCGCGCTCTTAGGAATGGTGTGGTTTTGCCCCTTCCCACTGCTGTCGACATAGCTAACGTCAATATCTCCACTAGGTAAAAAATTTATTTGAAGTATTTTCATCCCATATTCTCGAAAATTGATTATTGTAAATATAGCATGTTTGTGGATGAGCTTGTAAACCAAAAAGTGATACACTTCGTGCCACACCCTTGAACCCAGCTCCCGGAAGCCACAATCCGCGATCCCCCTTTAGGTTCAATGGCTTGGCCTGAACCGCGCTTCGGCGAGACACTCATCCTGTCCCCGCAACCAGATACAAAAAGCCGTTGATTCTTGCAAAGGAATCAACGGCTTTTCCTTTTTCAGCGGCGTTCCATTGTTGCCACACACGTTATCACTAGCATAACGCTAGGCCCATGGTTTGATGGTATCCTTGGACGATATCAAGCTTGTCAAAGCGACACTCATGCCCTCCATGGAAAATCCCGCCGTCCGGCTGCAAAAACGTAACAACATCCACGTGCACGGCGACGGCCAGGCGACCATGGTGCTGGTGCACGGCTTCGGCTGCGACCAGAGCATGTGGCGCCATGTGGTGCCGGCCTTCCGCGAGCAGTTCCGCATCGTCCTGTTCGACCTGGTCGGCAGCGGCGGCTCGGACCTCGCGGCCTACGACAAAACCAAATACGGCACCCTGCACGGCTACGCCGACGACCTGCTCGAAATCGTCGACGCCTACGCCAGCGGGCCGGTGGTGCTGGTCGGGCACTCGGTCAGTTCCATGATCGGCCTGCTGGCCTCGAACGCGGCGCCGCACAAGTTCGCCGCGCAGATCATGGTCGGGCCGTCGGCCTGCTACATCGACGACGACCATTATCGCGGCAGCTTTTCGCGCGCGGACATCGACGACCTGCTCGACACCATGGCCGGCAACTACCTCGGCTGGTCGAGCACGATGGCGCCGGCCATCATGGGCGCGCCCGAGTCGCCCGAGCTGGCGGTGGAGCTCACCAACAGCTTTTGCCGCACCGATCCCGACATCGCCAAGCACTTCGCGCGCGTCACGTTCCTGTCGGACCACCGCGCCGACCTGGCCAAATCGGTCACGCCGACCCTGATCCTGCAATGCAGCGACGACCTGATCGCGCCGAAGGAAGTGGGCGAGTACATCCACCGCGCCATTCCCGGCAGCCGGCTGGCGGTGATCGAAAACACCGGCCACTGCCCGCACCTGAGCGCGCCGACGGCGAGCGTGGAGGCCATGCGCGCCTTCCTCGCCGCGCCGCGCTGATTCCATGCGCGAGCGCCGCAGCTCCGGCTGGGACCTGTGGGAGGACGCCCCCTGCGGCCTGCTGATCGCCGCGCCCGACGGCACGCTGCTGCGGGCCAACGCCACCGTCTCGCGCTGGCTCGGCTACGAGCTGCCCGAGCTGGTCGGCCACAAGCGCTTCCCCGACCTCATGCCGATGGGCGCGCGCGTATTCCTGCAAACGCACTGGACGCCGCTGCTGCAGATACAGGGGTCGGTGTCGGAGGTGCAGCTCGACCTGCTGCACAAGGACGGGCGGCGCATCGCCATGATGCTCAGCGCCATACGGCGCGAACGCAACGGCCAGGTCCAGGACGAGATCGCGCTGCTGATGGCGACCGACCGCAAATTGTACGAGCGCGAGCTGCTGGCCGCGCGCGCCAAGGCCGAAGCGGCGGCCGACGATCTGGAACTGGCGCAGGCCGAGCTGCGGCGCGCCAACGCCGCCATGGCCGCCGAGGACCGCCGCAAGGATGAATTCCTCGCCACGCTGGCGCACGAGCTGCGCAACCCGCTCGCGCCGATGTCGAACGTGATCGCCACGATGGCGCTGCGCGGGGTCGACGCGCCGTTGTCGGGACGCGAGCTGGCGGTGCTCACGCGCCAGGTCACGCAGATGACGCGGCTGGTCGACGACCTGATGAACGTCTCGCGCATCAGCCAGGGCAAGATCGACCTGCGCCTCGAGCCGTCCGACCTGGTGCGCACGCTGCGCTTCGCCGCCGAGGAGGCGCTGCCGGCCATCGTCGCGGCCGGGCAAACGTTGCGGGTCGAGCTGCCGGCGTCGCCGATCTGGGGCGACGTCGACCGGGCGCGCCTGACGCAAATCGTCGCCAACCTGCTCAACAACGCCAGCAAATACAGCCACGCCGGCGCGCGCATCGTGCTGACGGCGCGCATCGCCGACGGCCGCGCGGTGATCGAGGTGGCCGACGACGGCATGGGCATCCCGGCCGACCAGCTGGTCAACATCTTCGACATGTTCTCCCAGCTCACGCCGGCGATCGACCGGGCCCAGGGCGGGCTCGGGATCGGCCTGTCGCTGGTCAAGGGGCTGGTCGGGCTGCACGGCGGCGAAGTGTCCGCGCGCAGCGACGGCGTCGGCCGCGGCAGCTGCTTCACGGTGCGCCTGCCGCTGATCGAAGCGCCGGCCGGCGCGGGCGCCGCCGCGCCGATGCCGGCCGCCGCGCCGGCGGCGCCGACGGCCATCGCCAGCATCGTCATCGTCGACGACAATGTCGACGCGGCCGAAACACTGGCGGCGGCGCTGGAAATGCTGGGCTACCGGACGGCGGTCGCCACCACCGGACACGAAGCCCTGCGCGCGATCGGCGCAGCGCCGCCGGACGCCGCCATCCTCGACATCGGCCTGCCGGACATGAACGGCTACGAGCTCGCGCGCCGGATCCGCAGCGCGCCGTGGGGCGGCCAGATCGCCTTGGTCGCCGCCACCGGATGGGGCCAGGACACGGACAAGCAAGCGGCGCGCGACGCCGGCTTCGACCTGCACTTCACCAAGCCGCTCGACTTCATAAAACTCGACGAGCAACTGCGCGCGCTCATCACCGCCTAAAACATCGGGGTCAAGTCTGACATTTGGACACGAGCTCTACCTTATAGTGATCGAGGCCGTGTTCAAATTAGCAACCTGAGGGTCAGTGCCGACATTCGGACACGGTCTCGACGGCGATCAGGCACAGCTCGTGTCCGAATGTCGGCACTGACCCTCCGGGGGTTTTACAATCCGGATATATTCATTTGCGGCTGAAGATGCCACAATCATGCCTTTGGCTAGCTCAGGAGGCAGTTGTGAAGGATACGGTACCGGTACAGGCGCAAACACCCCAGGACGCTCCCGCCAGCCCCGCGCGGCGCCGCATCTTCCAGGCCGCCGCCGCCACCGGCCTGGCCACGTCGCTGCCGACACTCGCCGAGGCCGCGCCCGCCCGGCAGGCGGCCAGGGGCTCGCTCGACGCCAAACTCAAGGCCCACGTCAAGAACGTGGTGGTGATCTACCTCGAGAACCGTAGCTTCAATAATTTGTTCGCCAACTTCCCCGGCACGGCGTCGCCCCTGTCGGCCATGCCGCCGGCCGCCTGCCAGCAGCGCGACCGCAACGGCGACGTGCTGCCCGCGCTGCCCAAGGTCTGGGGCGGCATGGTGCCCACGCCGCAGGATATCGGCGGCAAAAAATACGTGCTCAAGGAAGACGATATCAGGGACTTGCCGAACGGCCCGTTCAAGCTGTCCGACACCGACGGCAAGCCGCTGCCGGAGGCCGTCATCACGCGCGACCTGTGGCATCTGTTCTACCAGAACCAGATGCAGATCAACGATGGCAAGAACGACGGCTTCGCCGCCTGGGGCAACACCGGCGGCATGGTCATGGGCCACTACGGCGAAACCAGCAAGAACCTCGGCCTGTGGAAGATCGCCGAGCAGTACACGCTGTGCGATAACTTTTTCATGGCGGCCTTCGGCGGCTCCTACCTGAACCACCAGTTCCTGATCTCCGGCCGCACGCCGGAATACTTCAACGCGGCGCAGACGGCGGCGAAGAAGAAAATCGCGGTGCTCGACGACGGCCCCGCCGGCATGCGCCTGAGCGTGACCAAGGACAGCCCGGCGTCGGCGATGGACGGCATGCCGCTGTACGTCAACAACGGCGCCATCACGCCCGACGGCTACGCCGTCAACACCATGGCCCCGCCCTACCAGCCAAGCTACATCCGCCCCGCCGCCGGCGGCGACAAGCAACTGGCCGATCCCGACGACGCCGGCACGCTGCCGCCGCAAACCTACGACACCATCGGCGATCTGCTGTCGGCGAAAAAAGTCGGCTGGGCGTGGTACGGCGGCGCGTGGCAGGCGGCGCTCGACGCGCGCGGCGGCGGCGAGAAGCCCAACTTCCAGTACCACCACCAGCCGTTCAACTACTTCCGCCAGTTCGCGCCCGGCACCGCCGCGCGCGCCGAACACCTGCGCGACGCCGGCATGGGCGATAGCCCGATCTCGAACAAATTCATCGCCGACGCCATCGCCGGCAAGCTGCCTGCCGTCGCCTTCTACAAGCCGCAGGGGAACCTGAACCTGCACGCCGGCTATTCGGACGTGGAGTCCGGCGACGCCCACATCGCCAACGTCATCGAGCACCTGAAGAAGTCCCCGCAGTTCAAGGACATGGTCATCGTCATCACCTTCGACGAGAACGGCGGCTGGTGGGACCACGTCGCCCCGCCGAAAGGCGACCGCTGGGGCCCGGGCTCGCGCATTCCGGCCATCGTCGTCTCGCCGTTCGCAAAAAAGGGCCAGGTCGACCACAGCTTCTACGACACCACCTCGATCCTGCGCTTCATCACCCGCCTGCACGGCCTGCCGCTGCTGGAGGGACTGAAGCTGCGCAACGAGGCCTTCGCGGCGCGCCAGGCGCCGCCGCCGGGCGACCTGACCGGTGCGCTGAGCTTCCGCTGACTGGACCGGCGCGCGCGCCGGTGTGCTACAATCGCGGCTGTTATCTACACTGAGCCCGACTCCTGCAGCCGGGCTTTTGTTTTGAGCGGCGCATTTTCACGGACGCCGTGGGCACGAGATTTTGAAATGAGAGATAAAAAAGACAACGCCACGTTCGACCTGCCCGGCTTCAGCCCGGCCGCGCCGCTCGAACCGGAGGCGAAGCGTCCACCGGCGCCACGCGCGCGCCGCGCGCAGCTCAAACAGGAACAACTCGAACTGCTCGACCCGACCGACGCCAGCGGCTTGCCGGTGTGGGTCCGCGACGAGTCGCTGGACCTGACCGGCCTGCCCGTGTGGGCGCCGAACTAATCATCATCCGCACACAGCATCAGGGCCGGAACGGAGCCTGTTAGACTGTGCTTACGTCCTTTTTGAACAGGCCTGACACCATGACCTCCCCCGACACCACCGCGCCCGAAGGCGACAGCACCGCCTTCGCCAGCTTGCCGCTGACCGCAGAATTCCTCGCCAACCTCGATTCGCTCGGCTACAAGTCGATGACGACCATCCAGGCGCAAAGCCTGCCGTCGGTGCTGGCAGGGCGCGACCTGATCGCCCAGGCCAAGACCGGCAGCGGCAAGACCGCCGCCTTCGGCATCGGCATCCTGGCCAAGTTGAATCCGGCCTGGTTCGCGGTGCAGGCCCTGGTGCTGTGCCCGACGCGCGAACTGGCCGACCAGGTGGCCAACGAGTTGCGCCGCCTGGCGCGCAGCACCGGCAACGTCAAGGTGTTGGTGCTGACCGGCGGCTCGCCGATGCGCCCGCAAATCGCCTCGCTCGAACACGGCGCCCACATCGTCGTCGGCACCCCGGGCCGTGTGCGCGACCACCTCGGGCGCGCCACGCTGGACCTGTCCAAGGTCGAAACGCTGGTGCTCGACGAGGCCGACCGCATGACCGACATGGGCTTCTACGACGAAATCGCCGGCATCGTCAGCGCCTGCCCGAAGCGCCGCCAGACCTTGCTGTTCTCGGCCACCTACCCGGACGACATCCGCCGCGCCACCGATTCCTTCCTGGCCGATCCGGTCGAGGTGACGGTCGAGGCGCAGCACGACAACAGCAAGATCGAGCAGCTGTTCTTCGAGATCGGCTTCGACCAGCGCACCGCCGCCGTCGGCAAGCTGCTGGGCCACTACAAGCCGGCGTCGGCGATCGCCTTCTGCAACACCAAGGTACAGTGCCGCGAACTGGCCGACGACCTGCGCGCCAAGGGCTTCTCGGCGCTGGCCCTGTTCGGCGAACTGGAACAGCGCGAACGCGACGAGATCCTGGTGCTGTTCTCCAACCGCAGCTGCTCGGTGCTGGTGGCCACCGACGTCGCCGCCCGCGGCCTGGACATCCCCAACCTGGAGGCGGTGATCAACGTCGACGTCTCCAAGGACACCGAGGTCCACATCCACCGCGTCGGCCGCACCGGCCGCGTCGGCGAAAAGGGCCTGGCGCTGTCGCTGTGCGCGCCCAACGAAAAAAAATGGGTCAAGCTGATCGAGGAATACCAGGGCTCGAAGGCCGAGTGGTTCGACCTCGATAGCCTCGACGGCGACGACTACGGCGTCGATCCGGCGCCGATGATGACGTTGGTGATCTCGGGCGGCAAAAAGGACAAGCTGCGCCCCGGCGACCTGCTCGGCGCGCTGACCGGCGACGCCGGCCTGAGCAAGGAGCAGGTCGGCAAGATCAACGTGTTCGAATTCCAGACCTACGTGGCGATCGACCGCCGCGTCGCCTACGAGGCGTTCGACCGCCTGAGCAAGAACAACCCGCTGGGCGGCGACTTCGGCGCCATCAAGGGCCGCAACTTCAAGATGCGCTTCATCGAAGCGTAAGCGGCGCCGGCGGCCCGCGCCGCCGGAGACCGCAGCGCGGCCAAGCCGCTCGCCCCGGCCGCGCGTGAGCGTCAACGCCGCAGTATCCGGCCGTCGAGCATGGCGCCGGCCACCCCACCCTGCCGCGCGACGCGGTTATCGTAGTCGACCACCTCCGCGTGGGTGGCGGGATCGACGTGCCAGATCTTCAGGCCGAAGCGCCCCTGCTCGCCCTTCACGCCCGGTCGCTCGGCCGCGCCGGCGGCCGTCTCCAGCGCGAAGCTGTAACCACCGCGACCGTTGACCGTTCCCCCACCCTCGAAGCGGCCGGCGCCACCGGCGACCGGCCGCATGTCGTCGCCACGAAAACTCCAGCCGGCGAGATTGAACCGCAACGCGCCGTTGGCGCCGGCCGCCGGCGCGACGAAGCGGAAGCTGGCCTTGCCCGACTTGAGCGGCGCCGCCCTGAGCGCGCCCTGCGGCGACAGAATGGCGCCGCTGCCGCCGGAGATGCCGCCCGTGGGCGCGTACACCACCACCTGGCGCTCGACGGTGACGCCGCGTCCCGCGCGGTCGACCAGCGTGGCGCGCAGCGCATAGATGCCCGGCGCGCCATAGCGGTGGCTGGCGCTGGCGCTGCCGGCGCCCTCTGCCTGCCGCACACTGCCCGGCTGCGCGGCGCCGCCGTCGCCCCACGACCAACTGGCGCCGCGCATGCCGCTCGCCTGCGCATCGGCAAAGGCGACCGAGGCCTGGACCTCGGCGCCCACCTCCACCAGATCGGGCGCGACCACCGGACCGAGCGCGAACGATCCCTTGTCGGCGCAGCAGGGCTTGAGCAGCACCAGCCCCGCGTTCGAGCCGGCGACGATGGCGCCGTTGTCGGCGATGGCCAAGGCCTCGTCGATCACCAGGCCGGCCGGCGCGTTGCGCAGCCGCGTGTTCAATTCGACCATGCCGCGCGCGGCCTGCCACAGGAAGGGTTGGTAATCGCCGCCCGCGCTGCGCGACCAGCCGACGATCTGCCCCTTGTTGTTGACGTCAAGCGCGCGCGAGGCCGCGCGCGGTGGCGCGCCGTCGAGCGTGCCCAGATCGACCATGCCGCCGGCCTCGGTCCACGACATCGCATGCTGGTCGCCGCTGTCCAGGTTGACGACGCCGGCGATGTGGGCGCCGCCGCTCATGGCGATCACGTACGATTCGACGCCGCCGGCCGTGCCCAGGTCGCGCATGCCGTTGGCCGCCGTCCACAGGAAGGCGTGGTTCAGATTGTCCGTGCCGCGCACGGCGAAGTAACCGGCCACCTGGCCGGCGGCACCGACGGCGGCCGGCAGCGAATAGGTGCTGCGCAAGGTGTCGATGTCGAGCATGCCCCGGTCCGGCGCCCAGGCGAAGGCGTGCGCCCCGCCGGCGTCGAGATCGGAATTGCCGGCGATCAGGCCGGCGTCGTTGAGGGCGTAGGCGGCGGACAAGCCGCCGAAGCCGCCCGCCCCGGCGCTGAGCGAACCGAGGTCGCGCATGCCGTCGGTCGCGCTCCAGCGGAACGCGTGCGGCGGCGTGAACGGAATGCCGTGCGAATAGCCGGCCACCACGCCCTCGTTGTTGATGGCGGCGCCGGCCGATTCGTACGCGTCCGGCAGCGTGCCGAGATCGACCATGCCGGCACCCTCGCTCCAGACGAAGGCGTGCACGCCGCCGCCCACGTCCGAATAACCTGTCACCTGGCCCGCCTCGTTGAGCCCGACCGCGTTGGTGGACGCGCCGCCCAGCGTGCCGAGATCGCGCACCGCGTGGCCGTCATAGAAATAGCCGCGCGAGCCGGGGTTGGTCTGCAGCGAGAACGAGACCTGGCCCCTGGCGTTGATGGCCGGCAGTTCGGACAGCTCGCCGGGGCCGAGGTTGACGACACGATAGACCGCTTCCCTCGGCGGCGCGGCGGCGGCGACAAGCTGCTGGGCGGGCGCGGCGCCGAAGGCCGTGGCGACGGCCGCGCCCACCAACAGACGCGACAGAAAAGACGGCGCCGGCGTAGCCGACGCGGCCATGTGGATCGATGGCGTTGTGTGTGCTGACACGGGGTGCAATGACATGTCCTGCTCCTTTAAACAAATGAGGAACGCTCAGCAGTCGGCTTGTGGAAGCGCGACGGCGGAGGCGGACATAGAGTGTGGAGCGCGGCACCGATCGAGGCAAGGGGGACGCCAGCCGCGCGCCTGACGCAGATCAGGACGCGACGCAAAAAACTAGTGCAGGCGCGTGCTCAACGGCGCGGCTGCTCCACGCGCGGCAGCAGCACGGTGAGGATGCCCAGCAGCGGCAGATACGAGCACAGCTTGTAGACGTAGGCGATGCCGGCCACGTCGGCGATATGGCCCATGGCGGCGGCGCCGATGCCGCTCACGCCGAACATCAGGCCGAAAAAGATCCCGGCGATCATGCCGACCTTGCCTGGCATGAGCTCCTGCGCGAACACCACGATGGCCGAGAACGCCGACGAGATGACGAAGCCGATCACCACGCTCAGGATCGCGGTCCACAGCAGGTCGACATACGGCAGCATCAGCGTGAACGGCGCCGCGCCGAGGATGGACATCCAGATCACCCGCTTGCGGCCGATGCGGTCGCCGATCGGGCCGCCCATGAAGGTGCCGGCCGCCACAGCCGCCAGGAACAGGAACAGGTACATCTGCGCCAACGCCACCGACAGGCCGAACTTATCGATCAGGTAGAAGGTGTAGTAGCTGCTCAGGCTCGACATGTAGATATACTTCGAGAATACCAGCAGCGCCAGCACCGTCAACGCGCCGATCACGCGGCTGCGCGACAGTGGAGAGGCGGCCGGCGCGGCGGCCTTGCGCGGCAGCCCGGCCAGGTGCGCGCTGTGCCAGCGACCCACGCGCGTGAGCACGGCTATCGCCACCACCACCAGCAGCGCGAACCAGGCGATATTGCCCTGCCCCCGGCCGATGATGATGCCGGCGGCGAGCAAGGGCCCGAGCGCCGAGCCGACGTTGCCGCCCACCTGGAACAGCGACTGCGCGAAACCGAAACGTCCGCCGGAGGCGATGCGCGCCACCCGCGAAGCCTCCGGATGAAAGGTCGACGAGCCGACGCCGATCAGCGCGGCGGCCACCAGCAGCGCGCCGAAGCTGGCGGCGACCGACATCAACAACACGCCGACCAGCGTCGCGCACATCCCCGCCGGCAGCAGGAAGGGCATCGGCTTGCGGTCGGTGTAAAGGCCGATCCACGGCTGCAGCAGCGACGCGGTGCACTGAAACACCAGCGTGATCAGCCCGACCTGCGTGAAGCTCAGGCCGAACTGCGCCTTGAGCATCGGATAAATCGACGGCAGCATCGCCTGCGTCAGATCATTGAGCAGATGGACCAGCGCCACGGCGCCGAGGATGCCCATGACCGTCTGGCCCTGCGGCCGCGCGGTCGGCGAGGCGGCGGTGGTGGTGTTGGAGGTGGCCGCGCTGGCGGCGGTGGCGGTGGAATTCATGGTCTGGCCCTGGCGTTACGTGTCGTGGCCTCCAGTGTATGATGGCTGCCGAAGC
Organism: uncultured Duganella sp.; assembly: GCA_963513825.1. Lineage (GTDB taxonomy): Bacteria > Pseudomonadota > Gammaproteobacteria > Burkholderiales > Burkholderiaceae_D > Rugamonas. The sequence continues at coordinate 387,604 of CAUPRW010000001.1, read as the reverse complement.
GATATATTCCAACTTTCGTCGATTAAGTGACAAATGCCTTCCTCCACATTCCATGCCCGCAGCAGCGACCACCGCGACTACCAGCGCGTGCCGCGCGTGGTCACGGCGATGGCGCGCGACGCCGCCCACGGCGTATCGGCCGCGCCGCACAGCCACGAACGCGCGCAACTGCTGTACGCCACCGAAGGCCTGATGCGCGTACGGACCGAATCGGGCGTGTGGATACTGCCGCCGCGCCGCGCGCTGCTGATCCCTCCCGGCGTGGTGCACCACTGGACCTCGATCGGCAAGGTGACGATGCGCACCATCTACATCGAGGCCGGCGCGGCGGCGGCGTTCGGCGACGGCTGCCGCGTGATTGAAGTGAGCGCCCTGCTGCGCGAGCTGATACTGGCGCTGCTGGCCGAGCCGGTCGAGTATCCGCTGCCCGGGCGTGGCGAACATTTGGCGATGCTGATCCTGTCGGAGCTGGCGGCGGCGGAGACGGTGCCGATGGCGATCCCGTGGCCGCGCGACCGCCGCCTGCAAGCCGTCTGCGCGGCCATCGTCGACGACCCGGGCAGCCCGCTGACCATCGCCGACCGCGCCGCCCAAGCCGGCGCCAGCGCGCGCACGCTGATCCGGTTGTTCCCGAAGGAGACCGGCCTGCACTACCGGCAGTGGGTGCAGCAGGTGCACCTGGCCGAGGCCTTCGGCCGCCTGGCGCGCGGACAGGGCGTGGGCGAGATCGCGGCGGCGCTGGGCTACGCCAGTCCCAGCGCCTTCAGCGCCATGTTCCACCGCATCCTCGGTAAAACCCCGCAGCACTACCTGACCGAATGGCGCACCCCGCAGCAGCCGGCTTGAGGGGCGGATGCCGCGATTTCCGTAGGGCGGATTAGCGCGCGGCGCGTAAGCCGCCGCCGACGGAGCCTGGCGGATTACGCTGCGCTAATCCGCCCTACGGAACGCGTCAGCGTGAGGGCCTGAAAAGATGGATAATGCGGCACGATTGCCATTACCGGGAAAAATTTGATGCGAAAGTTAATCGCGGAGCTGCGCAGGCTGTACTTGACCGACGACCAACGTGGCGACGACGCGGCGCTGGAACGGCATCTGCGCGGAGAGCAGACGATCAGCGTCGACCTGGTCGACGGCAACGGGCTGGCGCGCGCGCTGGTGCTGGAATTTCGCAGACAGCCCGACGACGGCCACTGGAGCCAGTTGTGCGAGACCGCCAACGCGCTGCAAACGGAGCTGGGCCTGCCGGCGCCGGCGGTGAGCGTGTCCGGCGGCGACAGCTACGGCCTGTGGCTGTCGCTGGAGACGCCGCTGCCGGCGGCGCGTCTGCGGCGGCTCAAGGCCTTGCTGCACAAGGCTTACTTCGCGCCGCAGGAAATCGATCTGGACGCCACCGCGGTGGAGCTGCCGCCCTGCCGGCACCGCTCCAGCGGCTTGTGGGCGGCGTTCATCAATCCGGGAATGGGCGCGTCGTTCGCCGAGGATCTGGGGTTGGACATGCAGCCGCCGGTGGCGGCACAGACGTCGTTCCTGGAGGGGCTGCGCGGCATGACGGAGAAGGAGCTGGCGCATGCGCTGGAGGTGCTCGAGGCGCGCGTTGGAGAAGGCGTGGCGAGGACGGCGGAGCCGCTGGCCGGTTCGCCACCGCCGGCGCGGCGCGCCGCGGACGCGGGCTTGCTGCTCAAGGATGCCAGCATCGAGGACATCGTGCGGCATCTGCAAGAGCGCAATATCGAACCGACGCTGCGCTTCCTCAAATAGACCCGAACCCCGCGCGCGTTCGCCCGGACGCCAGCCGCGCCACTTAGGGGACGGACCCAACGGGGTCCGTCCCCGCCCGGCCGTGCGGGGTAAAGCGCCTAAATAGACCCCAACCCCGCGCCCATTCGCCCGGACGCCAGCCGCGCCACTTAGGGGACGGACCCAACGGGGTCCGTCCCCGCCCGGCCGTGCGGGGTAAAGCGCCTAAATAGACCCGAACCCCGCGCGCGTTCGCCCGGACGCCAGCCGCGCCACTTAGGGGACGGACCCAACGGGGTCCGTCCCCGCCCGGCCGTGCGGGGTAAAGCGCTACCGCACCGCCAGCGACACACTCGGCGGAAACTGCGGCGCGCGCCGGTGCAAGGTGGCCTGCTCATACGAATACGCCATCCGTATCAACGCCGCGTCGCTAAAGGCGGCACCGACGAACGACAACCCGACCGGCAAGCCATGCACATACCCGGCCGGCACCGTGATGTGCGGATAGCCCGCCACCGCCGCCGGCGACGAAAAACTGCCGCTGAAATGATCGCCGTTGACGAAGTCGGTCAACCACGCCGGACCGCCGGTCGGCGCCACCAGCGCGTCGAGCCGGTGCTCGCGCATCACCTGGTCGATGCCCTCGGCGCGCGCGTAGCGCTGGTTGTTGGCCAGCGCCTCGCGGTAGGCCGGCGTCTCCAGCCCGCCCTTCTGCTGCGCGCGTTCGAGCTGGTCCTGCCCGAAATACGGCAACTCGCGCTGGCGGTGCTGCTGGTTGAAGGCGATGACGTCGGCCATGTTGGCCACCGACGCGTTGGGCGCGTACTCCTTCAAATACGCGGCCAGGTCGGCCTTGAACTCGTACAGCAGCACCTCGGTCTCGGTGTCGCCGTACTTGTTCGCGTTCGGCACCTCGGTGTCGATCAGCACCGCGCCTTGCGCGCGCAGCTCGGCGAGCGCTTTTTCGATGACGGCGTCGACCTCGGTGTTATCGCCGAAGAAGTTGCGCGCCACGCCGATGCGCGCGCCCTGCAGTCCGCCCGTTTGCAGCGCCGCCCGATAGTCGCCGCCCTTGCCGGCGCCGTCGCGCGTGACCGGGTCCTTCGGATCGGCGCCGGCCATCGCCGCCAGCATCAGCGCGGCGTCGGCCACGCTGCGCGCCATCGGGCCGGCCGTGTCCTGCGAATGGGCAATCGGGATGATGCCGCTGCGGCTGACCAATCCCAGCGTCGGCTTGATGCCGACCAGGCCGCAGATCGACGCCGGCGAGACGATCGAGCCGTCGGTCTCGGTGCCGACGGCCAGCGTGGCCAGGCCGGCGGCGATGGCCGCGCCCGAGCCGGAGCTCGAGCCGCTGCAGTTGCGGTCGAGCGAGTACGGATTGAGCGTGAGTCCGCCGCGCGCGCTCCAGCCGCTGACCGAATGGGTCGAGCGCATATTGGCCCACTCGCTCAAATTCGTTTTGCCGATGATGACGGCGCCGGCCGCGCGCAACTGCGCCACGACGTGGGCGTCGCGCGCGGCGCGCACGTTCGACAGCGCCAGCGAGCCGGCGGTGGTGCTCATGCGGTCGCCGGTGGCAATGTTATCCTTCAACAGCACCGGGATGCCGTGCAGCGGTCCGCGCGCACCCTTGACGTGGCGCTCGCGGTCCATCTCCAGCGCGATCTTGAGCGCTTCCGGATTGATTTCGATGATGGCGTTGATGCGCGGGCCGGCCTTGTCGATGGTGCGGATGCGCGCCAGGTATTGCGAGGTGAGCGCGTGCGAGGTCAGCTTGCCGGCCTCCATCATCTGCTGCTGCTCCCGGACGCCGGCGTCAAGGATGCCGCCGGCGTGTCTGCCGGAAGCTGCCTGGGCGGCGCGCGCCTGCGCCCCGCCGGCGCCGGCGGCCGCGCCCGCCGCGACGCCGATTCGAACAAACTGCCTGCGATCCATACCGTCCCCGTCAGTGGTAGTCTTCCGACAATCCCAAGATCATCAATACGCAAAATTTGTTGCGTCGCATAAATATATCAGCGTGTTGTAATCCCCACCACAAAAATTACTTATATTTCAGCAATTAATTGCATTTGACCTACTTTCAGGCGAAAAAAAAGCACGCCGGCGGTTGCGGGCGTGCATTTTTGCTACAAAATCGCTGAAATTCAGCGATCGTCAAGCCATTAGTTGCGAACGATACGCTTGTATTCGTTGGTGCGGGTGTCGATCTCGATCACGTCGTCCTGGCTCACGAACAGTGGCACTTGCACGGTGTGACGTTTCGATTCGATCGCGTTTTCGATCTTGGCTTCCTTCAGGACGTTGCCCGAAGTGTTGCCCTTGACGGCAGGCTCCGAGTAGACGATCTGGCGCGCGATGGTGGTCGGCAGCTCGACCGAGATGGCCTTGCCGTCGTAGAACACGGCTTCGCATTCCATGCCGTCCTTCAGGTAGTTCAGGGCGTCGCCCAGGTTTTCTTCTTCGATTTCGAACTGTTCGTAGTCGGCGTCCATGAAGACGTACAGCGGATCGGCGAAGTACGAGTAGGTCACCGGCTTTTTGTCGAGCACGACGACGTCGAACTTGTCGTCGCCGCGGAAGACGTTTTCCAGCGGGCTGTTGGTCAGAAGATTTTTCATCTTCCATTTGTACGTGAAGCCCGTGCGGCTCGAACCGTTGACATCGGAACGCAGCACGATGAATGGTTTGCCTTCGACCATGATGATATTGCCAACACGAATTTCTTTTGCAGGTTTCATAGGGAGTGTACGTAAAAAGTAGGTTGCGTAAAAATCATCTGTCGCCGGGCCAAAAGCCATCAGCTCACGGTTGATCCAGTAAAAATGTGCGAGATTAACCCGGCATTATACCCGGCTTTTCCCGCGCCGCCTATCTCAAGCTGGCAGCGAATGCCACCAGGTTGGACGCCAGATCGCCGTTGGCCAACATCTGTTGCCGCCATTGTTCGGCGCGCGCGGCCATGGCGCCGGTCTCGCCGTCGAAGGCGCGCCACAGGGCCGGCCAGCCGCCCTCGCCGTTCGCGTCGGCGGCGTCGTTCCAGCACAGCGCAAAGCGCGTCAGCGCCGGCAACTCCGGCGCGTAGCGCCCAAGGAAAGCGCGCAACTTCTTGTGGTGCAGGTTTTCATCCTGCGGATAAATATGCCAGACGAACGGCCGGCCGGCCCACTGCGCGCGCACGAACGAATCCTCGCCGCGCACGAAGTTCAGCTCGCACGCCCACAGCAGCTTGTCGTAGTCCGGCTGCGGCACGAACGGCAGCACCCGGACCGTCAAGGCGTCGCGCGTGGCCGCCGCGCCGGCCGTGGCCGGGACGCCGAGGAAGGCTTGCACGGCGTCGGCGGCCACGCCTTCCGGCACCAGGCAGGTGGTCGGCACGGGGCCGGCGCGCCATGCGTCGAACAGGGCCGCGACCGGCGCGTGCGGATAGCAAAACAGCGACACCTTGCGCGCGGCCAGTTCCGGTTCGGCCAGGCCGAGGCCGCGCAGGAAGGCGTTTATTGCCGCCGGGTCCGACTGGAACGCCAGCCGCTCGGCCTCCAGCGCCGCCTCGCGCGGCAGGCCGCCGGTCTTATCGGTAAAGCCGGGGAAGAAAAAATGCTTGGTCAGCGGCAGGCGTGGATGCGGCGACGTCAACCGGTGGCAACCCTCAACCCATTCCTCCGCCGTCAAACCTTCCAGATTGAACCAGACCGGGCGGGGCTCGCAGCGCGCCATCGCCTCGATGTAGCCGGGCGGAATGTCGCAAGCGAAGAATTCGATGACGATGTCGGCCACGTCGGCCGGGCCGTAGGCGCCGTCCTGGCCGCGCCAGTGGCGCACGGTGACGCCGTCGACCAGCTGGGTGTCGGCGTCGACCGCCACCTGCGGGCAGATGCGGCGGAAGCTGGCCAGGTCGTCGACCCACAGCCGCACGGCCAGCCCGTGTTCGCGGCGCAGCTGGCGGGCCAGGCGCCAGCAAATGCCGATGTCGCCGTAGTTGTCGACGACACGGCAAAAGAGATCGAGGCTGCGGTTGTTACTGCTCCGGGTCATGGGAATGGCGGTTTAAAAATGAGGCTGGATGATACCTGATTAACAGCCGGCGGGAACCAAGAATACCAAAACTTCCACCGCGCCCCCGGGTCCAAGTCGTTCCAGCGCCGGCCGCCGCCCATTCTAAAACGTCGGCAATCCGCAGCGGCCCGCTGGCGACAAGGCAACGACACGGAACGATCAATCAGATCTACAACAAGGAGATGTCATGAACGAGTTTCAACAATATTATGGACAGCAAATGGCCCCGCAACAATTCGGCCAGACGGGCGGCCTGGCGCCGCAGGGCTTTTTCGGCGGCCTGCTCGGCGCCCCGCTGGGCGGCCTGATCGGGCGCGGCATCGGCGGGCTGCTCGGCAACTCCAAGCTGGGCGGCCAGATCGGCCAAATGGCCGGCGGCATCGGCGGCGCCTTCCTGCCGCTGGGCGCGGACCCGGTCAGCGCGGCCTACGCGCAGCAGGCGCAGCAACAGCAACAACTCCAGCAACTACAGCAACTACAGCAGCTCCAGCAGATGCAGGGCGACCTGTCGCCCCAGGGCTGGTTCGGCAACATCGTCAAGAGCGTGGCGCGGCCGCTGGGCGGCGCGATCGGCGGCGCCTTCGGTAACGCCGGGCTGGGCAACACCATTGGCGGCATCGCCGGCCAGCTCGGCGGCATGCTGCCGTTCGGCGCCGATCCGGCGTCGCTGGCCTACGCACAGCAAGCGCAACAAGAGGCACAGCTGCAGCAGATGCAAGGCTTGGCGCCGCAGGGCTGGTTCGGCAATATCGTCAAGAGCGTGGCGCGGCCGCTGGGCGGCGCGATCGGCGGCGCCTTCGGTAACGCCGGCCTGGGCAACACCATCGGCGGCATCGCCGGCCAGCTCGGCGGCATGCTGCCGTTCGGCGCCGATCCGGTGTCGCAAGCGTATGCGCAGCAGGCCCAGCAAGAGGCGCAAATGCAGCTGCAAAGCATTGCCCAGGGCATGGGGCCGAACTTCAGTTCCGGCGGCGGCGGCTGGCTGAGCAACATTCTGCGCAACCGCCCGATCAGCAGTTACTACTCGCCGACGGTCGGCAACACCGGCATCCTCGGCCCGCGCATCGGCAGCCAGCCGATCGGACAGAGCCCTAACATACTGCCGTTCGCCGCCGATCCCACGTTGCAGGCCTACGCGCAGCAAGACCCGCAACTACAGCAACTGCAGCAACTACAGCAGTTGCAGCAGTTGTCGGACGCGCAGGGCTTGGCGCCGCAAGGCTGGTTCGGCAACCTGGTCAAGAACGTCGCCCAGCCCTTGGGTGGCGCCATCGGCGGAGCCTTCGGCAACGCGGGGCTGGGCAACACTATCGGCGGCATCGCCGGCCAGCTGGGTGGCATGCTGCCGTTCGGCGCCGATCCGGTGACCGCCGCGTATGCGCAACAGGCGGCACAACAGGCGCAGCAGCAGGCCCAATTCGCGCAGCAAGCGCAACTGGCCCAACTGGCGCAACAGGCCCAGGCCGGCAACAGCGCGCTATACGGGGGGCAGCAAACGCTGCACTGATGGCACGCTGACGTCCGAGGCGACGGCGCCGCGCGCGCCGTCTTTGCCCTCCGACGGCCCCGGCCGCGGAGGGCGTTGCGTTAAGGAGAATCCCATGAGCGACGCGCACACCGCGCCAGACAAGGCCAGGTATTTGATCCACGCCAGCGGCGGGTCGGCGCTGGCGGACTTTCTGGCACAGGCCGACGGCGATCCCGAAATCACGGTGGCCGATGTCATCGGTCCGCGCGGCCAGCCGCACACGGCCGTTTTGGAACTCAGCGCCGACACCGCGCAGCGGCTGCAACAGCGCTTCCGCGCGGCCGGCGACCCATCCCAACAACTAACAATAGAACCGGACCGCCCGCTGTCGATGTTCGACAGTGGCGCGGCCGGCCCGATGTGAAAGGAATAGACATGCCTAAAAATCCCAACGATGGCGCCAACACCCCGCCCGCCGCCGGTTCCGCCAACGAACCTGCCGCGCCAGCCAATGAAACGCGCGGCGGCCGTGGCGCCGGCGGTTCGGCCGCGGCTGGCGGCTCGGCTGCCGGCATCAGCGGCGCCAGCTCGGCGGCCGGCAGTTCCGGCGGCATGGGCGACGATGCCACCAGCGGCGGCGGACGTGGCGCCGCAAGCAGTAGCGCAGGCAGCGGCGATCCAGCCGGCGGCGGCGCTGGCAAGGGCGGCAGCGCCAGCGCCGGCAGCGGCAGTAGCGGCGGTGGAGGCGGCGCAAGCACCAGCGGCAGCGGCGGTGGCGGCGGCGGCGGCGCAAGCACCAGCGGCAGCGGCGGTGGCGGCGGCGGCGGCGCAAGCACCAGCGGCAGCGGCAGCGGCAGCGGCAGCGGCAGCGGCGATAGTATCGGTGGCGGTGGCGGCAACGGTCGCGGCGGCGCCAACGGCGGCGCGGCCCAACCCGGCGAAAGCGGCCCCGGCAACGGACGCGCGGTCGCCTCGCGCAAAAAACAATACGTCGTCGCGCCGCGCGCGGCCGAGGGCCTGCAGGCGCTCGGCTTCCAGCCGCTGCAATTTTCCACGCTCGAGCAGGCGCTGCGCAACAGCGCCGACATCGAGGTGGTCGACACGGTCGGCCCGAAATCCGTGCTTGGCGCGCTGGCGGACGGCCTCGGCGGCAGCCAGGGCGTGCTGGTGGCGCGCATGACGGAACAAAAAGCCGCCCTGCTGCACCAGCAAGGCCAGGGCCGGCTGCTGGTCGAGCATGACCAGCACCTGGCGCTGATGGAGCCGGTGTTCCAACAGCCGTCGATGGTCACCGGCGTCATGCCCAGCGGCGGCGGCCCGGTCGTCAACGCCGTCATCAGCGTGGTCGGCAAGGATGGCGCGCCACTGGCCGACGCCGAGGTCTCGCTGTTCGGTGGCATGATGCCGGCCAGCGGCAAGACCGACGCCAACGGCCGCTGCACGCTGTCGCTGTTCGGCGAGACGCCCGACTCCATCAGCGGCCTGTACGTCAAGCCCAAGGCCGACTACTGGAGCTTCTACCAGCGCGATCCGGACATCAGCACCGACGAGGCCAACGTGGTGGCGGTGCGCGCGCTGTCGGACTGGCCGGCGCTGGCCGGCTTCCCGCGCCAGCGCGCGCTCGGCTGGGGGCAAAAGGCGATGCGGCTCGACCAGTTGCCCGGCGCCTATCGCGGCCAGGGCATCAAGATCGCCATCATCGACTCGGGCGCGGCCACCACCCACGACAACCTGCACGGCATCAAGGCCGGCTTCGACGTGCTCAACAAAAAAACCAATCCCAACGGCTGGGACCAGGACGCGATGGGCCACGGCACGCACTGCGCCGGCGTCATCGCGGCGGCCGACATCACCTCCGGCATCCGCGGCTTCGCGCCCGACGCCGAAGTCCACGCCTGCAAGCTATTCCCCGGCGGCCAGGTCAGCCAGCTGATCGACGCGCTCGAATACTGCATCGACAAGCAGATCGACGTCGTCAACCTGAGCCTGGGCGGGGCCGAGGTGTCCGAGGCGCTCGAGCAGCAGATCCTGCGCGCCAAGCGGGCCGGCATCGCCTGCGTGGTCGCGGCCGGCAACTCCGGCGGCCCGGTGCAATACCCGGCCTCGTCGCCGAACGTGCTGGCGGTGGCGGCGATCGGCAAGCTCGACGAATTCCCCGCCGACAGCTACCACGCGCAAACGCTCGACGCCAACGTCGACGCCTACGGCTACTTCACGGCCAAGTTCAGTTGCTTCGGGCCGCAGGTGGGCGTGTGCGGGCCAGGGGTGGCGATCACCTCGTGCGTGCCGCCGAACAACTTCGCCGCGTGGGACGGCACCTCGATGGCCACGCCGCACATCACCGGCCTGGCGGCGCTGACGTTGGCGCACCACCCGGACTTCCAGACGCCGCAGTACGCGGCGCGCGGCGCCGAGCGGGTCGAACGGCTGTTCCAGATCATCCGCGCCAGCGCGCGCCGCGTCAGCCTGGGCGACCCCAGCCGCACGGGCTTCGGCCTGCCGGACGTGCTGGTGGCGGTCGGCCTGCAAACGCCGGCCGGGCAAGCCGTGGCCCAAGGCGCGGCGCCGCGTCCGCAATCGGTGATGGCGCCGCAAAACGCCATGGCCGGCGGCCTGTCGCCGCAGGGCATGGGCGGCGCGATGGCCCCGCAAAGCCTGGCCGGCATGCTGGCGCAACAAGGCATGCTCGCGCCGCTGATGGCCGGGCCGGGCATGGAGCCGTTCGGGCTGGAGTTGGCGCGCGCGCCGTGGACGCTGCCGCGCACGCCGCCGTGGTATCAGATGTCGCCGACTCTGCCAGCGCCGTATCCGACCTTCCATTGGTGACGCGCGGCGGGCCGCAATGCAAAAAGCCGCACAAGGCGGCTTTTTGCATACTGCTTATCTGGCGTCCCCAGGGGGATTCGAACCCCCGTACTCACCGTGAAAGGGTGATGTCCTAGGCCTCTAGACGATGGGGACAGAAATCTGTGCTGCGCTGTCCATTGCTACGGTGTTGCTGGAAAAATCATGGCGTCCCCAGGGGGATTCGAACCCCCGTACTCACCGTGAAAGGGTGATGTCCTAGGCCTCTAGACGATGGGGACTTTTCCAAGGCGCGAATCATAGCAGTCAAATTCGCCGAACGCAATAGCAAACCCTTGTTTTTGCTCGACTTTCCGGCAAGATTGGCAGGCCGGCAAGCGCGCCGCGCGGCGCCGCAAAAACAAAAAAGCCGCTCAAGGCGGCTTCGTCATCGAATCACATGCTGGCGTCCCCAGGGGGATTCGAACCCCCGTACTCACCGTGAAAGGGTGATGTCCTAGGCCTCTAGACGATGGGGACATGTCGGTGCTCTCTGCGCTAATGGTGGAGGTAAGCGGGATCGAACCGCTGACCTCTTGCATGCCATGCAAGCGCTCTCCCAGCTGAGCTATACCCCCCGGGCGCAGAAAGTCTTCTGTCGTACTACGGTGCTACTTTTTACTACGGCCGGCCTGGCAAGGCTGGCGTCCCCAGGGGGATTCGAACCCCCGTACTCACCGTGAAAGGGTGATGTCCTAGGCCTCTAGACGATGGGGACCTCGGCACTACGGTCACTGCTTCAACGTCCATTTCCGCGCGGTGGTGGAGGTAAGCGGGATCGAACCGCTGACCTCTTGCATGCCATGCAAGCGCTCTCCCAGCTGAGCTATACCCCCCGGGCGCAGAAATAATAAAAGCCGCTTGCGCGACTTTTGTTTTCACTACTTGTATCTATCCAGCGTGAAGCCAAACATCAAACAAATCAGTACAAACAACGTCAACTACAACTCATCTACAACGGTACAACTTGGCGTCCCCAGGGGGATTCGAACCCCCGTACTCACCGTGAAAGGGTGATGTCCTAGGCCTCTAGACGATGGGGACCGCGAACGACCAAACTGCCACTACATACTACCACTGCGCCGCACACCGATGTTTCTTGGTGGAGGTAAGCGGGATCGAACCGCTGACCTCTTGCATGCCATGCAAGCGCTCTCCCAGCTGAGCTATACCCCCGTTGGCGCAGAAACAAGAGTATAGCAAAGAAGCCGCACTATGCAAATACCCTTTTGCAACTTTGCGCTGGATTTAATGCGAACTCAGAGAAATTTCGCCAGGCGCGCCACAATCGCTTCGCGGCCGAAGATTTGCAGCACGGCGTCGATCGCCGGCGTCTGCAGTTGACCGGTGACGATCAGGCGCAGCGGCATGGCGATCTGCGGCATCTTCAGGCCGTTCGCGGCCAGCACTTCCTTGATCATCGCCGCCAGCGATTCCTTGCTCCACTCGACCGTCTTGCAACGGTCGGCGAACTGCGCCAACGCCGGCTTGACGGCGTCGGTCAGGTGCTGGGCCAGCAGCGCCGCGTCCGGCTGCGGCGCGCGGTAGAACAGCATGGCGGCGTCGGCCAGTTCGTTGACGGTGTTGGCGCGCTCCTTCATCAGCGCCAGCACGGCCGGCAACTCCGGCGCGCCTTCGAAGACGGCGCCGGCAGCCAGCATGCGCGGCTTGGCCAGTTCGGCCAGGCGGGCGTTGTCGGCCTGCTTGATATAGTGGTTGTTGAGCCAGTTGAGTTTTTCGATGTTGAATTGCGCGGCCGAGTTCGACAGGTGCGAGCCGTCGAACCACGCGGTCACCTGCTCCATCGAAAACACTTCGTCGTCGCCATGGCTCCAGCCCAGGCGCGCCAGGTAGTTCAGGATCGCTTCCGGCAAGTAACCTTGCGCCGGATACTCCATCACGTTGACGGCGTCCTTGCGCTTGGACATTTTCTGGCCGTCCGAACCCAGTATCATCGGCAGGTGGCCGTACAGCGGCAGCGGCGCGCCGATCGCGCGCAGGATGTTGATCTGGCGCGGCGTGTTGTTGACGTGGTCGTCCCCGCGCAGCACGTGGCTGATCTGCATATCCCAGTCGTCGACGGCCACGCAGAAGTTATAGGTCGGCGTGCCGTCCGGACGGGCGATGACGAGGTCGTCCAGTTCCTTGTTGCCGATGGTGATCGTGCCCTTGACGAAATCGTCCCAGGTCACTTCGCCGTCGAGCGGATTCTTGAAGCGCACCACCGGCTTGCGCCCTTCCGGAATGGCCGGCAGCGTCTTGCCCGGCTCGGGGCGCCAGGTGCCGTCGTAGCGCGGCTTTTCGCCGGCCGCGCGCATGCGCTCGCGCATCGCCTCGACCTCCTCCGGCGACGAGTAGCAGTGGTAGGCCGAACCGGAGTCGAGCATTTGCGCCACCACCTCGCGGTAACGGTCCATGCGCTGCATCTGGTAGAACGGGCCTTCGTCGTGGCTCAGGCCCAGCCACTCCATGCCTTCGATGATCGCTTGCACTGCCTCCGGCGTTGAGCGCTCCAGGTCGGTGTCCTCGATGCGCAGCACGAAGGTGCCGCCGAAGTGGCGGGCGAAGGCCCACGAGTACAGCGCCGTGCGGGCGCCGCCGAGGTGGAGGTAGCCGGTCGGGCTGGGAGCGAAGCGGGTACGGACTGGCGTAGCGGAGGTAGTCATCGAAGTATCAAAGCCGGGATGTAAAAGACGCTATTTTACAGTGTCGGCCGGCGCCCGGCGGCCCGACGCCGCCGGCGCCGCCACCGCCCCCTTGCAACGCCGCCAACAAACATGTTGACAACGGTCAGGTTCCATCCTAAAGTACTCTGCATTACAGAGCACTCTACAAAAAAGGAAATCATGAATCCCCAGCAAGCGCAGGACCTGCTCGCCGAGATCGAGCAAACCCAGCAACGCAGCGAACGCTTCCTCGGCTACTGGCGCCGCGGCGCCATCGTCCAGCTCTGGGGCGTGGTGTGGATCGCCGCCCATCTGGCTATCTACTTCTCCCTGGGCAATGCCGGCCGCATCTGGATGATCGGCGACGCCATCGGCATCGCCGGCACGATCTTGTTGAACACGCGCGGCGGCGCCGAGCGGCTCGACAGCCGCCTCGTCTGGGCCGGCTGCATCGTGCTGGTGTTCGGCATGCTGTGCTCGGTGCTGATCGGCCAGAACGGCCGCGCCATCGACGTCTTCTGGACTTGCCTGGTCATGAGCGGCTACATGTTGCATGGCCTGTGGTCGGGCCTGCGCTGGACCGTGCTGGGCGCGGCCGTGACGGTCATCAGCGTGGTCGCCTATTTCCTGCTGGCGCCGTGGTTCAACCTGGTCATGGCCTTCGCCGCCGGCGGCGCCCTGCTGTTGGGCGGCACCTGGCTGCGCCACGCGCGTTGAGGTCGGCACGATGAGCGACCTCGACGAAGTGATCCACCAGAGCACGCGCCTGCGCATCATGACCGGCCTGCATGCGCTTAAAAAGGACGAGTGGATCGAGTTTGTGCGCCTCAAGGCCTTGATCAACGCCAGCGACGGCAACCTTGGCGCGCATCTGGAGACCCTGTCGCGCGCCGGCTATGTGGAAATCGATAAACAAATCGTCGGCAAGAAGCCGCTCACCCGGATCCGCTCGACGGCGGCCGGGCGCGCGGCCTACCGCCAGCACGTCGCGCAGCTGCGCTCGCTGCTGGATATGTGACGCCAAAGGGCGATTTACGCGGGGTCGATTGGCGCTCGGCGCGTAATCGGCCATGCGGAAAGATGTCAACGCTTAAGTTAACGCCATACCCCCTCAACCGAAAGGAAACACCATGCATCTGACTTTCATTGGATGGCTGCACACGCTCGCCTGCGTTTATGCCTTGCTCATCGGCGCCCGCCTCCTGTGGCGCGCCAAGGGCGGCACGGCGCACCGCCGCGACGGCCGGCGCTACCTGCTTTCGATGGTCGTGGTCAATTTAACGGCGCTCGGCATTTACCAGATCGGCAGCTTCAACATCTTCCACGTGCTGGCGATCGCCACCCTGGTCAGCGTGGCGATCGCCTTCGCCAGCGCCCGCTGGCGCAAGCCGCAACGCTACTGGCTGCGCATCCACCTGAGCGCTATCGTGTTCAGCTATTACCAGCTGATCGGCGGCTTGGTCAACGAGGCGTTCGTGCGCGTGCCCCAGCTACAAGATCAGCGCGCGATGGTCGGCCTGGCGCAAGGCCTGGCGCTGGTGGTGTTCTTGATGATGCTGTCGTATTTCTGGGGCCGCACGGCCCGCACCGGCGCGGCGGCCGTGGCGATGGTGGCGCTGGCAGGCACGGCGCAAGCGGGCACGCTAACCCTGGACGTGACGGGCGTTGCCGCCGGCAAGGGCCCGGTGGTGGTGGCGCTGTACGACAGCGGCAAGGATTTTCTGCGCAAGCCGACGCGCACCTTGACCATCCCCACGTCGGCGGCGGCCAACGCCGGCGTCACGAAGCTGCAGTTAGCCGACCTGCCGCCGGGCGACTACGCGGTTGCGCTCTACCAGGACCTCAACAGCAACGGCAAGATGGACACCAACCTGTTCGGCATTCCGTCCGAGCCGACCGGCATCAGCAACAACGCCGTCGGCAAATACGGTCCGCCGGCCTACGAGGACGCCCATTTCACCATGCCGGCCGACGACAAGTCGCTTGCCATCGCCCTGCACAAGTGATCAATCGTTCTTGATGACGATGCTCGGGAACTTGCTGGTCATGTCCTTGGCCTTCTCGGACACTTGCACGGCGATCTTGCGGGCGATGTCCTTGTAGATGGCGGCGACCTGGCCGTCCGGGTCGGCCACCACGGTCGGCTTGCCGGAATCGGCCTGCTCGCGGATGGACATCGTCAGCGGCAGCGCGCCGAGGAAGTCGACGCCGAAGTCCTTGCACATCTTGGCGCCGCCGCCGGCGCCGAAGATTTCCTCCGCGTGGCCGCAGTTCGAGCAAATGTGCGTGCTCATGTTCTCGACGATGCCGAGGATCGGAATGCCGACCTTTTCGAACATCTTCAAGCCCTTGCGCGCGTCGAGCAGCGCGATGTCCTGCGGCGTGGTGACGATGACGGCGCCGGTGACGGGCACCTTCTGCGACAGCGTCAGCTGGATGTCGCCGGTCCCCGGCGGCATGTCGACGATCAGGTAATCGAGGTCGCGCCAGTTGGTCTGCTCGAGCAACTGCTGCAGCGCCTGGGTGACCATCGGGCCGCGCCACACCATCGGCTCGTCCGGGTCGATCAGGAAACCGATCGACGACACTTGCACACCGTAATTCTCCAGCGGCTCCATGGTCTTGCCATCCTTGGTTTCCGGACGGCCGGACACGCCCAGCATCATCGGCTGCGACGGGCCGTAGATGTCGGCGTCGAGCAGGCCCACCGAGGCGCCCTCGGCGGCCAGCGCCAGCGCCAGGTTGACGGCGGTGGTCGATTTGCCGACGCCGCCCTTGCCCGAGGCCACGGCGATGATGTTTTTCACCTTCGGCATCAGTTTCAGGCCGCGCTGCACGGTGTGCGGGATGACCTTGGTCGACACGCCGACGCTGATGTTGCCGGCCCCCGGGACGGCCTTGAGGCCGGCGATGACGCTGGCGCGGATGGCGTCGACCTGGCTTTTGGCCGGGTAGCCGAGCTCGATATCGAGCGAGATGTCACCGTTGTCCACCTTCAGATTCTTGACGGCCTTGCCGCTGACGTAATCTTTCGTTGTATTCGGATCAATTATTTTGGACAGTGCCGCCTTGACGTCTTCTACTGTGATGCTCATGTGACTCTCCGTGAAATGTGCGCCCATTTTAGCGCATCGCGCCATAATTACCGGCCAGCCGTCATCGCCGGAGTGACCGCTTGCCGCTTCCACTGTTAAAATGCTCCTTTTCCACCCACAAAGTGCATCAACCATGACCCGCAAGCTGTTCGTCACCACTGCCCTGCCCTACGCAAACGCCGCTTTCCATATTGGCCACATGATGGAGTACATCCAGGCCGACATCTGGGTCCGGTTCCAGCGAATGCAGCGCGACGAGGTCGATGGACAACTCGCGCCGCGCACGGTGCACTTCGTCGGCGCCGACGACACCCACGGCACGCCGATCATGATCGCCGCCGAAAAGGAAGGCATCACGCCGCAGGAGTTCGTCGCCAAGATCGCCGCCGGCCGCGCCCAGTACCTCGACGGCTTCCACATCGCCTTCGACAACTGGTACTCGACCGACTCGCCGGAAAACGTCGAGCTGTCGCAGGGCATCTACCGCAAGCTGCGCGACGCCGGCCTGATCCAGACCAAGGTGGTGCCGCGCTTCTACGACCCCGTCAAGGGCATGTTCCTGGCCGACCGCAACATCAAGGGCGAGTGCCCGGTATGCCACGCCAAGGACCAGTACGGCGACAATTGCGAGGTGTGCGGCGCGGCCTACCAGCCTACCGAACTGATCAATCCGTTCTCGGTGTTCACCAACGCCACGCCCGTGCTCAAGGATTCGGAACAGTACTTCTTCAAATTGTCGGACCCGCGCTGCTACGAGTTCCTCAAGGGCTGGCTCAACACGCCCGGCCGCCTGCAGCCGGAAATGGTCAACAAGGTCAGCGAATGGCTGGGCGAGTCCGGCGAAAAGCTGGCCGACTGGGACATCTCGCGCGACGCGCCGTACTTCGGCATCCCGATCCCCGACGCGCCGGGCAAGTTCTTCTATGTGTGGCTGGACGCGCCGGTCGGCTACCTGGCCAGCCTGAAAAACTATTGCGAAAAGCAAGGCATCGACTTCAACGAACTACTCAACGACCCGGCCACCGAACAGATCCACTTCATCGGCAAGGACATCGTCTCCTTCCATCTGCTGTTCTGGCCGGCGATGCTCAAGTTCGCCGGCCATCCGGTCATCGACAAGCTCAAGGTCAACGTGCACGGCCACCTGACCGTCAATAACGAAAAAATGTCGAAGTCGCGCGGCACCGGCATCTCGCCGCTGCGCTACCTGAACCTGGGCATGAACCCGGAATGGCTGCGCTACTACATCGCCTTCAAGCTCAACTCGAAGGTCGAGGACCTGGACTTCACCGGCGAGGACTTCGTCGCCCGCGTCAACAGCGACCTGATCGGCAAGTACGTCAACATCGCCAGCCGCTGCGCCGGCTTCATCGCCAAGAAGTTCGACGGCAAGCTGGCGGGCTCCCTGTCCGACGGCGCGCAAGGTTGGATCAAGCGCGCGCTGGTGACGGCCGAGGGCGTCGAGCGCCAGGCCAGCATCGCCGCCAATTTCGAAGCGCGCGAGTTCGGCAAGGCGCTACGCGAAATCATGGAAATCGCCGACATCACCAACCAGTACGTCGACGAGAACAAGCCGTGGATACTGGCCAAGGACGAGGCCAAAATCGCCGAGCTGCACGACGTGTGCACGGCCGCGCTGATCCTGTTCCGCCAGCTGACGATCCTGCTGTCGCCGGTGCTGCCGGGCGTGGCCGCCAACGTCGCCAAGTTCCTCAACGATGAAGAACTGGTGTGGGCCGACACCGACGTCGCCGGCGGCGCCGTCTCGCAAGCCATGCTGGGCCGCACCATCGGCGCCTACAGCCACTTGATGACCCGCGTCGACGCCAAGATGATCGAGGAGTTGTTCGACGCCCCTGCCGCAGCCGCCCCGGTCGCCACCGCGCCCGCAGCCGCCGCCGCGCCATCGGCCGCCACCGGCATCGAGGAACTGGCGCCGGAGATCAAGATCGACGACTTCGTTAAGATCGACCTGCGCATCGCCAAAATCGTCAATTGCGAACACGTCGACGGCTCCGACAAGCTGCTGCGCCTGACGCTCGACGTCGGCGAGGGACGCCACCGCAACGTCTTCTCCGGCATCAAGTCGATGTACAAGCCGGAAGAGCTGGTCGGCAAGCTGACCGTGCTGGTGGCCAACCTGGCGCCGCGCAAGATGAAGTTCGGCGTATCCGAGGGCATGGTACTGGCTGCCTCGGCGGCGGACGAGAAAGCCAATCCCGGCATCTACATCCTCAACCCATGGCCGGGCGCCGAGCCAGGCATGCGTATCCGCTAAGGACTATCGAGGCATGAACATCGTGGTGCGCGAGGCAACGGAGGACGATGCCAAACTGATCGCCGAGCTCACGCGCGCCGCGTGGGCCGGCAAGGTCAGCGTCACCTCCAGCGGTCACCGCGAAACCGCCGTCGTCGTCGCAGAACACCTGCGCGACGGCGGCGGTTTTGTTTTATTGGTCGACGACGAGCCGGTCGGCTCGGTGCGCTGGCTGCCGCTCGAGGGCGAATCGGACGTGTGGGAAATCTGCCGCATGGGCGTGCTGCCGCGACACCGCGGCGACAACCTGTCCCAGCACCTGCTCGAGGCGGTGATCCACCACGGCCTGGCCTGCGGCGTCGAGGAAGTGCGCCTGGCGGTGCGCGCCGACCAGCCCAAGCTGATCGACTTTTACGCCGCCTACGAATTCGAACTGGCCGAGGAGCTGGAATACTCGCACGCCAACCCGCTCGAACCGGCGCCGCTGGTGATGCGGCGCTCGCTCGGCTATTGAACCGCGCGACCGTCGGCGTGCGCCTGCGGAGTCCTCTCATCCGATCCGACGTTTCGGCGCGCCGCACTCCTACTTTCAGGTACCGTCCAATGTGAAAAAATAGTCGCTCCAGTTACTCGACAGAGGAGCGGACATGCAAACCATCTTTGCAGCGTCGGCCATCGCCACCCCCGCCACAGCGGCATGCCGGGGCACCACCGGGCGCGGCGAGGGGTCCAGCAAGCCCCGAGCGCGGTAGCGGCCAGGAGTACCGCGACGCCGCCCCCGGGCGGGCAATCACCACGTGAAAACCGGATTCGTTTCGACACGGTAATAGCTCCGGATTGAACCCCAACAATGGGGACACATTCCACCCATAAAAAAAAATTTCGACGATTCCATTTTCTCGCGGAACTTAATTTCTTTGATCTATGTCAAAGAGTTTGAGAGCAGCGAGGCTGTGTGCCGACGAGGTCGATGTCGTCATCACGCCGTCGGGTTTTTTTTCAACTCCCACGCGACATGCTAGCAACCGACGGGCCGTAAAACCGCCCGCGTGGATTGTTGCGTGCGGAAACAGCTGCGCTATCTCAAATCGCTCATAGAAGCGAATCCCGTGCACAACAGTAGAAATACTGGGGTGCTTGCAAGCACTTTTATTTGCACTAGTATTTTCTTCAGCCGGCCTCGCTTAGCCGCCGGACTAGATCACATAACGGAGACAACCTATCATGGCTTTAAACATCAAACGCT
The DNA here is from genome assembly GCA_963513825.1 of uncultured Duganella sp. GTDB lineage: Bacteria > Pseudomonadota > Gammaproteobacteria > Burkholderiales > Burkholderiaceae_D > Rugamonas. The sequence continues at coordinate 368,232 of CAUPRW010000001.1, read as the reverse complement.
TGGTGTCGCGGGCACTCGCCGCCACCATTATGCTGGCGTCCGCCTGCATCGCCCACGCCGCAACAGCCGGTCCCGGCACCTGGAGTTCGCAGCAGACCTGGGCCGCCGACACCGTCAACGGCGGCAATCTGACCGGCTACTTCTACTGGCCCGCCTCGCAACCGACGCTGGCCGGCAAACGCGCGCTGGTGTTGGTGCTGCATGGCTGCCAGCAGACCGCCACCAACGACGTCATCAACAGCAGCAGCGACGGCGGCTACAACTGGAAGGCCGTGGCCGAACAGTACGGCGCCGTCGTCATCGCCCCCAACGCCACCGGCAACGTCTATTCGAACCACTGCTGGGACTATGCCAGCACCAACCACAACCGCAGCAAAGGCCACGACGCGGTGCTGCTCGATGTCGTCAACCGCTTCGTCACCGATCCGAAGTACGCGATCGATCCGAACCAGGTCTATGTGACCGGCCTGTCCTCGGGCGGCGGCGAGACGATGGCGCTGGGCTGCCTGGCGCCGGACGTGTTCGCCGGCATCGGCATCAACGCCGGACCGACGCCGGGCACCACCACGCTGCAGATAGGCGCGGTGCCGCAGGGCTATAGCGTCAGCAACGCGGCCAACAGTTGCAAGGCCATGGCCGGCAGCAGCGCCAGCAAGTTCTCGACGCAGATCGCCGGCGCCATCTGGGGCACCTACGACTACACGGTGGCGCAGGCCTACGGGCCGCTCGGCACGGCCGCGCTGCGGCAGGTCTACGGCGGCACCTTCACCAAGGGCGCGACGACCTCGGTGGCCGGCGGCGGCAGCAACGTCCCCTACCTTGACGCCAACGGCAAGGTGCGCACCCACGAAATCACCGTCACCGGCATGGGCCACTCGTGGCCGGCCGGCACCGGCGGGCAAAACGCCAACTACGTCGACAGCACCAAGGTCGACTACCCGGTCTTCGTGATGGATTTCTGGTTCAAGAACAACCTGCGCGTCTCGGCGGTCGCCGGGCCGACGATGACCTCGTGCAGCGCCGACGTCGTCAACGCCACCAGCGCCAGCATCAGCGGCGCGGCCACCAGCGCCGGCAGCATCGCCAGCTACGCCGTCACGCTGACGGGTCCGACCCCGGTCAACGACACCGCCGCCGGCAGCGGCGCGAGCTTCAGCAAGGCCTATACGCTGAGCAACGGCTACTACAGCGGCACCGTCACCGCCACCGACAACCAGGGCCAAACCTCGGCCGCCTGCGCCGTCCCGCAGTTCCTGGTTGGCGCGGCGCCGGCCATGCCGCCACCGGCCGGCCTGACCGCCGGCACGCCGACCGCCAGTACGGTCACGCTGAGCTGGAACGCCGTCAGTGGCGCCACCGGTTACAACGTCTACCGCAATGGCGTCAAGGTGACGCCGGCTTCGCTGGCGGCCGTCAGCTACACGGCCACCGGCTTGAGCCCTTCGACCACCTACGCCTTCGCCGTGTCGGCGGTCGGCAACGGCGGCGAGAGCGCGCTGTCGGCACCGGTGAACGTGACCACACCGTCGGCCTTCACCTGCACCACCTCCACGTCGAGCAACTATGCGCACGTGCAGGCGGGGCGCGCGCACAACAGCGGAGGCTTCGCGCTGGCCAATGGTTCCAACCAGAACATGGGCCTGTACAACGTCTTCTTCAGCAAGACGCTGGCGCAAACGGCGGACGGCTACTACGTCATTGGTAGCTGCCCGTAACGGCAAGTAGCTAAGAATGCCGTCCCGCAACAGCATGTGGGACGGCATTTTCACCGCGTAAAATCCGACCGGCGCGCGGGAAAACGTCCTACGCCCGCGCTCGGTTCAACATGAAAAAATGGAGCCTCATTCATCCAATACCGAGGAGCCATCATGAACGCCAAATTGACCGCAATGATCGCCGGCCTGTGCATGAGCGCGAGCGTGTTCGCGCAAACCCAGCCCGCCACCACCGCCGGCACCAGCAACACCGGTACCCCGACGGCCGGCCAGAGCACCAGCAACAGCGGCGAGCAAAACGCCACGACGATGCAAAACAACAGCAATATGCAAAATACCGCAACCCCGCGCCCGGCCCGCGCCGACAAGCAGGACAAAAAAGCGCAGCAGGCGAAAATCGGCGCCAATTGCGCGCAAGGCAAGACCGACGGTCACGCCAGCGCCCCCACCCACCACGGCACCACCACCGCCGAGGGTTGCGATACCAAGACCATGCAGCGTTAATCGGTACGGCTAGCGATAAATGCCGCACCCGATCACAACATCCTCCACGCGCTCCACGTAGGTGCGCTTGGAGTCGATGTTGCCCGTCGTCGGGTTCGGCCACTTGTAGTCGACCCATCCCTTCCCTTCCTTACCCATGCCCAGCGCCAGGATTTCCTTGATCAGGAACTTGCCGTCGGCATCCTTCATCTCCTTGACGTTCTTGCCCACCAGCCGGTAATTGGCGCCATTGGCCTGCTCGATGCCGTCGCCGTTGGCGAGGAAGGCGAAGATATACAAGTCCTTGTTGATGAACTGCCCCTTGGCGTTGTTAAACTCGGCGAACGCTTTTTCCTTGCCGTTCTTCCTGATGAATTCAGCGGCCTTTTTGACCATCGCCACCGCCTCGTCGGCCGTGCCCTTTTCCGCCGCGCCGGCCATCGGCGCCAACGTCATCGCCGCCGCCATCACCGCCGCGTAAATCACCTTGAACAGATTTTTCATGTGCTGTCTCCTTAGAAGATGTGGCGGATGCCGAGGTTCAGGCCACGATTGCCGGTGCCGCCCTCGATCGCGCTGCCGACGGTGTAGCCGGCGCCATTCTTGTTGCGGATGTACGCGTACACGCCGTACAAGTCGGTGCGCTTGGACAGGTAGTAGCGGTAGCCGCCGGCGAACTGCTGCGCGTCCTGGTTGAAGCGGGTCTTGTCGTTCTTGCGGATGTACGAAGCGAGCCACACGCCCAGGCCCTGCGGCACCGTCGCGCCCAACAGCATCACATCGCTGTCGGTGCTCGCCGTCGGCGCCACCGCGTAGCCGAACGGGTTGGCGAGGTTGCGCGGCAGCGCGCTGTTCAACCCCTTGTCGATGCCGTACGCCGCATGCGCCTTCATGAAGCCGGCATCGTACAAGGCCGTCAGCACGGTGTTGTTGGCGGCGCTGGTGTTCTTCAGCGTGGCCGTGTCGTTGTCGCGGTGGTGGGTGGCCAGGCGCACCGTCAGCGGACCGCCGACGTAGGTCACGGAGCCGCCCAACTGGCGGCCGGCCGAACTGTCGCCGGCGACCTCGCCAGCGCCGTACACCAGCTCCGCGCTGAAGCCGGCGAACACCGGCGAGGCGTACTTGACGGCGTTGTCCATGCGGCTGGCGCTGTTGCCGGTCGACGCCATCAGGTTCTTGGTGTCGCCGGCGGTGCCGGAGCCGAACGGGTCGACCTGCGCCACCGCCAGGTATTGTGGCGTGTACTGGCGGCCCAGCGTGACGGTGCCCGAGCGCGTCTGCAGGCCGACATAGGCCTGGCGCCCGAACAGCAGCCCGCCCTGCCCCATGGCGCCGGTGTCGGCCTGGAAGCCGTTCTCCAACAGGAAGATGGCCGACATGCCGCCGCCCAGGTCCTCGCTGCCCTTGAAGCCGAGGCGCGAGCCCGCCTCGACGCCGCTGGTCAGTTTGGTGGTGGTGGCGATGCCGCCGCTTTCGCGCACCAGCGCCATGTCGACGATGCCGTACACCGTCACGTTCGATTGGGCGGCGGCCGTCGCCGCCGAGGCGCCAAGCATCAGCGCAAGCATGGTTTTTTTCATGTGATACCCCTAGTGGTTATTGTTGTGATCCGTCTTTTAGTCCAAAGCCGCCGCCGCCCGGTGTTTCGATGGCGAAGACGTCCCCCGCTTGCATATCGGTGGTGTGCGTGGCACCGAATTCTTCCACCGAGCCGTCGCCGCGCTCGACCCAGTTGCGTCCCAGCGCCCCCGCCTGCGCGCCCTCCAGGCCGAACGGCGCCACGCGCCGGTGGCCGGCCAGGATGTTGGCCGTCATCGCCTCGAGGAAGCGGATGCGGCGCAGCGCGCCGTCGCCGCCGCGGTGCCGGCCCGCGCCGCCGCTGCCGCGCCGGATCGCGTGCGTTTCGACCAGCACCGGGAAGCGCCACTCGAGCACCTCCGGATCGGTCATGCGCGAGTTGGTCATGTGCGTCTGCACCGCCGCCGTGCCGTCGAAGGCCGGGCCGGCGCCGGAGCCGCCGGCGATGGTTTCGTAGTACTGGTGCTCGTCGTTGCCGAACGTGAAATTGTTCATCGTCCCCTGCGAGGCCGCCATCACGCCCAGCGCGCCATAGAGCGCGTCGGTGACGGTCTGCGACACTTCGACGTTACCGGCCACCACGGCGGCCGGATAGCGCGGATTGAGCATCGAGCCTTCCGGGATGATCAGCTTGAGCGGCTTGAGCACGCCCTCGTTCATCGGGATGTCGCTGTCGATCAGCGTACGGAATACGTACAGCACGGCCGCCTTGCACACCGACAGCGGCGCGTTGAAGTTGGTCGGGCGCTGTTCGCTGGTGCCGGTGAAGTCGACGATGGCGCCGCCGCTGTGATGGTCGATGGTCAGCTTGACCTTGACCACGGCGCCGTCGTCCATCTCGTAGGCGAAGCTGGCGTCGCGCAGGCCGACGATGGCCTTGCGCACGGCCGCCTCGGCGTTGTCCTGCACGTGGCCCATGTAGGCCAGCACCACATCCTCGCCATAGGTGGCGACGGCCTTGAGCAGTTCGTTGGCGCCGGTTTCGCAGGCGCCCAGCTGGGCGATCAGGTCGGAGATGTTCTGGTCGATGTTACGGCTCGGCCACGGGCCGGCGCCGAACAGGCCGCGCACCAGCGGCTCGAGGAACACGCCCTTGTCGACGATCTTGACGTTGTCGAGCAGGACGCCCTCCTCCTCGATGGTGGTGCTGTTGGGCGGCATCGAGCCGGGCGTGATGCCGCCAACGTCGCCATGGTGGCCGCGCGCGGCGACGTAGAACAGCGGCGCGCCCCAGCCGCTCGCGTTGTAGACCGGGCACACCACGGTGATGTCGGGCAGGTGGGTGCCGCCGTTGTACGGCACGTTGAGCACATAGGCGTCGCCCGGCGCCATGGTCTTGGCGTGCTGGCGGATCACGCACAACACGCTGTCGCTCATCGAACCCAGATGGACCGGGATGTGCGGCGCGTTGGCGATCAGGTTGCCGTCGCGGTCGAAGATCGCGCACGAAAAGTCCAGCCGCTCCTTCATGTTGACCGAGTAGGCGGTGTTCTCCAGCGTGGTGCCCATCTGGCGCGCGATGGCCATGAACAGGTTGTTGAAGATCTCCAGGTGGATCGGATGGGCGGCGGTGGTCATCTTGTGGGCGCTGCCGGCGCTGCCGCTGCGCTCGAGCAGCAGGGTGCGGTCCGGCAGCACGGTGGCGCTCCAGCCGGCATCGACCACGGTGGTGGCGATCTCCTCGCGGATCAGGGCCGGGCCGGCGACGCGGCTGCCGATGGCCAACTCGGCCCGCACGTGCAGCGCGATCGGCACGGTCTGGCCGTCGACATAGCTGTAGACGCGGCCCGATCCCGTGTCCGCGCCGGCATTGGCCGGCACCTCGATGACGAAGTCGGCGCCGTCGCCGGCGCCGATGGCTTCGGCCGACACCGATTCGATCACCAGCGGCTGGCCTTCCATGACGAAGCCGAAGCGGGCGCGGTACAGCACTGCGAAGGCCTCGGCCATCTCCTCGACGCCGCCGAGCGCGATGACGAAGGCCGAATCGCTATCCTGGTACTTGAGGCGCGCGCACAGTTCGACGCGGATGTCGTCCGGCGCCACCTGCTGCGACAGCAGGTCGGCATGGGCCTGGCGCGCCAGCTCCGCCAACTGCGGCCGCAGGGCCTCGAGCGAGGCCGCATCGAGCGGCTGCTCGACCGCGCCTTCGCGCATGGCGCGGATGTCGGCCAGTCCCATGCCGAAGGCCGACAGCACGCCGGCGAACGGATGGATGGCGATCTTGGTCATGCCCAGCACGTCGGCCACGCGGCAAGCGTGCTGGCCGCCGGCGCCGCCGAAGCAGCACATGGCGTAGCGGCTGACGTCGTAGCCGCGTTCGACCGAGATCGACTTGATCGCCTGCGCCATGTTGTCGACGGCGACCGCGAGGAAACCGTCGGCGACGGCCGACGGCGACAGGCGGGTGCCGGTCTCGCGTTCGATTTTGGCGGCCAGTTCGGCGAAGGCGCGCACCACCACGTCGCGGTCGAGCGGCAGGTCGCCGTTCGGGCCGAACACGCGCGGAAAGTGCTCCGGCTGGATGCGCCCGAGCATGACGTTACAGTCGGTGACGGTCAGCGGGCCGCCCTTGCGGTAGCTGGCCGGCCCCGGATTGGCGCCGGCCGATTCCGGCCCCACCTTGAAGCGGCCGTTCTCGAAACTGCAGATCGAGCCGCCGCCGGCGGCCACGGTGTGGATGTGCATCATCGGCGCGCGTACCCGCACGCCGGCCACCACGGTCTCGAACACGCGCTCGTAGGCGCCGTCGTAGTGGGCCACGTCGGTCGAGGTGCCGCCCATGTCGAAGCCGATCACCTGTTTGAGGCCGATCGCCTCGCAGCTCTTGACGGCGCCGACGATGCCGCCGGCGGGGCCGGACAGGATCGCGTCCTTGCCCTGGAAGCGGCCGGCGTCGGTCAGGCCGCCGTTCGACTGCATGAACATGATGCGCGTGTCGCCGGTGTCGGCGGAGACGCGCGAGACATAGTCGCGCAGCACCGGCGACAGGTAGGCGTCGACCACGGTGGTGTCGCCACGGCCGACGATCTTCATCAGGGGGCTGACCTGGTGGCTGACCGAGATCTGTGTGAAGCCCGCCTCCTCGGCCAGCGCGCGCAGGCGCAGTTCATGCTGCGGGAAGCGGTAGGCGTGCATCAGTACGATGGCGATGGCGCCGATGCCCTTGCCGCGCAGGGCGGCGAACTGGCGCCGCAGCAGCTCCTCGTCCGGCGCCCGCAACACCGCGCCGTGGGCGCCGATACGCTCGTCGATCTCGATCACCTCCTCGTAGATCAGGTCCGGCAGCTCGATGTGCATGGCGAAGATGTCGGGCCTGTCCTGGTAGCCGATGCGCAGCTGGTCGGCGAAGCCGCGCGTGATGGCCAGCGCCGTACGCGCGCCCTTGCGCTCGAGCAGCGCGTTGGTGGCGACGGTGGTGCCCATCTTGATCACTTCGATCTGCTCGGACGGCAGCGGATCGCTGGTCTTCAATCCCAGCATGTCGCGCATGCCCTGGGTGACGGCGTCGTCGTAGCGCTCCGGGTACTCCGACAGCAGCTTGTGCGTGACCAGTTTGCCGTCCGGGCGGCGGGCCACGATGTCGGTGAAGGTGCCGCCACGGTCGACCCAGAATTGCCACAGCTTCGATTGGGTGGGGATGTCGTTTTTCATGATGATGCCTTTGATCTTTTATACGGGGTAGTCGAAATGCGTGATTCAGGATTCAAGCTTTTTGCCGGCCGTTTCGGGCAGGGTCAGCGCCGCCAGGATCATCACGCCGTAGGCGGTGCCGGCGAACACGCCGATCGCGTGGCCCAGCGCCATCGACTGGCTGCTCAAGCCGATCATCAGCGGGAACAAGGAGCCGATGGCGCGGCCCATGTTGTAGCTGAAGCCCTGGCCGGAGCCGCGCATCGAGGTCGGGAACAACTCGGTCAGGAAGGCGCCCATGCCGCTAAAGACGCCGGAGACGCAGAAGCCGAGCGGGAAGCCGAGGAATAGCATGACGTTGTCGGTCACCGGCAACCGGGTGTAGGCCAGGGCGATGAGCATCGAGCCGGTGGCGAACAGGATGAAGTTCTTCTTGCGGCCCAGGTAGTCGGTCAGGAAGGCGCTGACGATGTAGCCCACATACGAGCCGACGATGACCATGGCCAGGTAGCCGCCGGTGCCGAGCACCGTCAGATGGCGCTCGGTCTTGAGGAAGGTCGGCAGCCAGGTGGTGATGGCGTAGTAGCCGCCCTGGGCGCCGGTGGTCAGCAGCACGGCGCGCAGGGTCACGCTGAGCATTTTGGGCGCGAAGATGGCGGTGAACTGGACCCGGTCCTCTTTACTGACGCGCACCTTGTTTTGCTCGGCGATGAACACCTCCGGCTCGTCGACGAAGCGGCGGATGAAGATGACGAACAAGGCCGGCAGTATCCCCAGCAGGAACAGCGAACGCCACGCCCACTCGGCCGGCAGCAGCGAGAACATCAGCGCGTACAGCAGGGCCGACATGCCCCAGCCGAGCGCCCATCCCGCCTGCACCATGCCGACCGCCTTGCCGCGGTCCTTGGCGCGGATCACCTCGCCGATCAGGATGGCGCCGGCGGTCCACTCGCCGCCCATGCCAAAGCCCATCAGGCCGCGCGCCCACAACAGCTGCTGGAAGTTCTGCGCGAAGCCGCACAACACGGTGAAGAAGGCGAACCACAGGATGGTGATCTGCAGCGTCTTGACGCGCCCGATGCGGTCCGACATGATGCCGGCGATCCAGCCGCCCAGCGCGGACGTGAGCAGTGTGACGGTGCCGATCAAGCCGGCGTCGCCCTTGGACAGGCCCCAGGTGGCGATCAGGGTGGGAATGACGAAGCTGAGGAACTGGGTGTCCATGGCGTCGAGCGCGTAGCCGATCTTGCAGCTCCAGAAGGTGCGGCGCTCCTTGCTGGTCAAGGCGTGGAACCAGGCGAAGTATCCCTCCGGCTGGCTGGTGCTGGCGACTTTGGTGTTCATTGTGCTCTCCCTTTTTTTAGAATGCGGCGGTCCCTCCGGACCACGCGAGCGGACCGGCTTTGGATGGCCATGTTGTTTAACCTGGAAAAATTAGAATGCGGCCAGCGACGCGTTTTGGATGTCGGTGACCAGCATGTAGCCCGGCTGGTGGGTGATTACCAGCGGCAGGCGCGCGTGGCGGATCGCTTCCTGCGGCGTGACGCCACAGGCCCAAAACACGGGGATCTCGTCGGACCTGACCTCGACCGCGTCGCCGTAGTCGGGCTGGCCGATGTCGGCGATGCCGATCAGGGCCGGGTCGCCCAGGTGCACCGGGGCGCCGTGGATGGCCGGGAAGCGGCTGGTGATCTGGATCGCGCGGATGGCGTCGGCCGCCTTCATCGGCCGCATCGACACCACCATCTCGCCGCCGAACGGACCGGCCTTCCGGTTGGGGATATTGGTGCGGTACATGCCGACGTTGCGGCCCTGCTCGATGTGGCGCATGCCGATGCCGGCGTCCATCAGCATCTGCTCGAACGAGAACGAACAGCCGATGGCGAAGACCACCAGGTCGTCCTGCCAGAGCTCGTGCAGCGACGCCGTCTGCGCCGCCAGCTCGCCGCCGCGATAGACGTTGTAACCGGGCGTGTCGCTGCGCAGGTCCATGTCGGCGCCGAGGGCGGCCACATTCCATTGACCGGGTTCGCCCACCGCCAGCAGCGGACAGGCGCGCTGGTTGCGCTGGCAGAAAAGCAGAAAGGCGTCGGCATGCGCCCGTGGCAGGATCACCAGGTTCGCTTGCGCGTAGTGGCCGCAGTAGCCCGCCGTCGGCAGGCGGAATTGGCCGTTGCGTACTTTGTGTCGGAGTTCAAGAGGGGTCATGGTCGTTTCGCTCACTAGTCATATGAAAACTGCATGAGTTCAGAATAAACGTGAATATCTCGCCATGCTATCTAGTTATTTTTGCTGTTGTTGAATAGATTTTCTTACCGCCGTGCGCTATCCCGGTGCACGGGGTTAAGGTATTCTTGTTCCATGAATACCCGATTCCTCGAAACCTTTGTCGCGCTGGCGCAGTTGCGCAGCTTCCGCGCCACCGCCCGCGCGCTGCACGCGACCCCGGCGGCGATCTCGCTGCGCATCAAGTCCCTAGAGGAGGAATTGCAGACGGAACTCATCGACCGCAGCGCCAAGGACTTCCGCCTGACGGCCAATGCCGAGTACCTGCTGGGGCACGCCAAGGCGGTGGTCGACGCCACCCGCAGGCTGCAGGCGGCGGCGCACAAAGATAGTGCGGTGCGTGGCCGTTTGCGCCTCGGCGTGATCGAATCGGTGGTCCACAGCTGGCTGGCGCAGTACATCCGCCAGCTCAATGTGTTGTATCCGGAGCTTGAAGTGGACCTGGCGGTCGACATCAGCAATGTGCTCGAGCGGCGCCTGCGCGCGCGCGAGCTCGATCTGGTGATACAGGTGGAGGGGGTCGACAGCGCCGACATCGTCTCGGAGGCGCTGGCGGTCTATCCGCTGCACTGGATCGCCCGCCGTGGATTGCTCGACACGCGCAAGGAGGGTTTGAACCAGCGGCTGCTGCAGCTGCCGATACTGACGTTCGGTCGCGGCACGGCGCCGCAGCGCGCGCTCGAGGAAATCGTCAGCAAGATGGCCAACCTGGCCATGATCCCGCTCGAGCAAACGCGCATCACCTGCTCGCCGTCGGTGGCGGCCATCGTGCAGCTGGTCCGGGACGGCTACGGCGTGGCGGCCATTCCCAGCCTGTTCGTGGTCGGCTCGCTCGAGAGCGGCGAATTCATCGAACTGCCGGTGCAGCCGGAGCCACCGTCGATCATCGTCTCGCTGTGCTTCCACGCCAATGCCGAAATGCTGGTGCACGCGGCGGCCAACGCGGCGCGCCACGCCTGCTCGACCTACTGCGCCAAGGTCGACGCCCGCTATATCAAATCGCTAGGCTGACGGTGCATCGGGCCAGTTGCCGGTGCGGGCGATCTGCGCCGCCGGCAGCGGCGCGCTCCAGCTGAACGGCAGCGCGCCGGGGTTGCGCACCACCTCGCGCACGTGGAAGCGCAGCAGCCGCTCGGCGCCTTCGAAGGCCTCCACTTGCGCACCGTCCCAGATGATTTCCGCCTCCACCGCCAGGTGCAGCAGGTCGCCGCGCTCGAAGTCGACGAACAGCAGGCCGGCGCGCGGATGCTCAAGCAAATTGCCCACGGTGTTGAAGAAAAAATTACCGCGAAATTCCGGCGACGTCAGGGTGCGGGCGTCGTCGATGCGCACGAAGCCGGGCCGCCCGCCGCGGTGCGAGACGTCGCCCCCGCGCGCGCGGCCGGCGCCGGGGTCGGGATTGGCGCTGGCGATGAAGAAGGTGTCGGCGCGCGCGATCAGGGCACGGTCGTCGGCGTCGAGGGCGGCGCCGCGCCGGGCGGCGGGGGCGGCCCCGGCGCGCGCCGCCGCCGCGCCGTGCTGGCGCTGCTGGAGGTATTGCGGGCAGTTGCCGAAGCTTTGCGTGACGTCGATGCGCAGGCCGCCCTCCCCGGCCGCGGCGATCACGCCGTTGACGCGGTTGCGCCGGCGCGTGGCCGGCACCAGTCCGAGCCCGCCGATATGGTCGCCCGCGTGGAGCCGGCCCTGCAACGGATCGCCGTCGGCCATGCCGCCGGATATGGCCAGCGTGCGCGCGTCCGGCGTGCCGATGAAGCCCGGCTCGCCGGACAGCACCGTCGCCCATGGCTGGCCGCCCTCGTCGAGCGCGCCGATGAAGAAGAACGGCAGCTCGCCGAAGAACTGGCGATGCTGCTCCGGCATGTGGTCGCGGATGCCGGCGCTGCCGGCGTTGGCGACGCGCTCGCGCATGCCGACGCGCTGCTGGACCGCCAGTTCGCCGGCGTGGAACGGGGTGGCGTGGGCGTCCATGGCTTACACCTGTTCCGGCGCCAGGCCCGCTTGGGTTGGCGGCATGGCGACGAAACCGGGCAGCGCGCGCACGTTGTCGAGCCAGGCGCGGATGTTCGGATAGGGCTTGAGCGCGACGCCACCCTCCGGCGCGTGGGCGATGTAGCTGAACGCGGCGACATCGGCGATGGTGGCGTGCTCGCCGACCAGATAGCGGCGCCCTTCGAGCTCGCGCTCCATCACGTCGAGCAGGCGCTGCGCGATGCCCTTGACGACGTCGTGGTCGAACTTGGCGCCGAACACCGTCACCATGCGCGCGGCGGCCGGCCCGTAGGCGATCTTGCCCGAGGCGGCCGACAGCCAGCGCTGCACCCGCGCGGCGCCGAGCGGATCGCGCGGCAGCCAGCGGCCGCTGGCGTCGTATTTGGCGGCCAGGTACACCAGGATGGCGGTCGAATCGGCCAGCACGACGTCGCCGTCCTCGAGCACCGGCACCTCGCCGAACCCGTTCAAGGCCAGGAACTCCGGCGTGCGGTGCCGGCCGCCGGCCAGCGGCATGGCCTCGAACTCGTACGGCAGGTCGAGCAGGTTGAGCAACAGTTCGGCGCGGTGCGAGTGGCCGGAAAGGGGGAAGCCGTACAGTTTCATGATGTGTCCTTGGTGGGGGTGGGCAGCTGGTATGGCGCCAGTATAGGCAAGGCTCCTTGTACTGATAAGCCGGACAATCATGGATACTCAGTTCACCAAAAGTGCACAATCGGGGCATAATGGCGCATGCCAGATCTCAGCTCCGTCAACCTGAACCGCCTGATCACCTTCGTCGCCGTCGTCGAGGCCGGCTCGTTGACGGCCGCCGCCGACCGCCTGGGACTGGCCAAGTCCATGGTGAGCAAGCACATGCAGTTGCTGGAGGCGGAAATCGGCGTCGGCCTGCTGGTGCGCTCGACCCGCAGGCTGAGCCTGACCGAGGCCGGGCGCGGGTTCTACGAGGCCAGCCGCCAGTTGCTGCAATCGGCCGAGCAGGCCATCGAGCAGGCGCGCAGCGGCCGCGACAGCCCGCAAGGCACGCTGCGCGTGGCCTCGCCGATCGACTACGGGGCGATGGTGGTGGCGCCGGTGCTGGCGCGCCTGCGCGCCAGCCATCCGGCGCTCGACATCGAACTCATTTGCGCCGACCACGTGATCGACCTGATCGCCGAGGGCATCGACGTCACGGTCAGGCTCGGCAAGCTGAGCGACTCCGGCCACATGGCCAGCCGCATCGGGCCGCTGCGGCGCGCGCTGGTGGCCGCGCCGGAGTTCATCGACCGCCACGGCATGCCGCAAGACCCGGACGCGCTCGAGGCCTTGCCGTTCATCGCGCTGTCGGTGCTGCCGCGACCCGGTACGTTCACGCTGGACGACGGCACCGGCCGGGTGCGCGAGGTCCACATGCGCAACACGGTCTTTTCCACCAACACGGCCTACGCCAGCCGGGCCGCCGCGCTGGCCGGCGCCGGCGTGCTGCGCGCCACCACCTTCCTCACGCGCGAGGACGTCGACGCCGGCCGGCTGGTGCGCCTGCTGCCGGCGTGGTCGCAACCCGACAGCGACATCCACGCGCTGTTCCCGGCCACGCCGCACGTGCCACGCAAGGTGCGCGTGTTCATCGACGCGCTCAAGGAGGCGGCCGGCTAGTGTCCCGACACTAGCCCTTGCGCGCCGAGACCACGATGCCGCCGACGATCAACACGAACGCCGCCACGTGGTAGGCGTGCGGTGCCTCGCCCAGGAAGGCCGACGACAGCAGCGCCGTAAACAAGGGCGTGAGGTTGACGAAGAAGGCGCCGATGGCCGGGCCTGCGCGCTGCACTCCCTCGCCCCAGCAACGGAACGCGATCACCGCCGGGAACACCGCCACATACACCAGCGCGGCGGCCAGCGACCAGCTCCAGCGCACCGGGATGGCGCCGATCCACTGCTCGCCAAGCGCGAAGGCGCCCGACCACAGGGCGCCGAACGCCACCTGCGCCGCCAGGAAGGCGGCCCAGTCGGCGCGCACGGCGGCCGGCTCCTTCGTGCGCATCAGCATCCAGCTGTAGAACGACCAGGCGATGGTGGCCAGGATCATGAACAGATCGCCCGCCACCAGCCGCAGCTCGAGCACGTGCCGCCATTGGCCGCGCGCCAGCACCACCAGCACGCCGGCGATCGACAGCGCCGCCCCGCCCATCTGCCGCCGCGACACCGGCACGCCGAAGAACAGGCGGCCGGTCAGCATCATCCACACCGGCAGCCCGGAGGCGACCAAGGTGACGTTGATCGGCGTCGAGCTTTGCAGCGCCATGTACTGGAACGTGTTGTACAAGCCGATGCCCAGCAGCCCCAGCAGCGCGTACTGGCGCCAATGCCGCCACAGCGCGCTGTCGCGCCGGAACACCCCGCCGGCCAGCGGCAGCAGGATCAAAAAGGCGATCGCCCAGCGCAGGAAATTGAGCAGCACCGGCGGCAGCATGTCGTGCACCAGGCGCCCGACGATGGCGTTGCCGGCCCACAGCAGGGGCGGCAGGGTGAGGAGGAAGACGGTTTGAACGGAAAGGCGACGGCTCATCGGTGGCTTTGGTGGGTGGGCGGGAGCGGTGGACACCGCATTCGCCCAGAATAAACGTCCATGCCGCGCCGCGCAAACCAGTTATTTTAACGACAATCGGCTAGTTTTTCTTACCCAAGCACGTTTTATTCGCCGGTTCGGTTAAAGTATTCTTACGCTCGTGGCGCCCCCGCGATGGCGGGCTGGGCGGCCAGCGATAGAATTACCGTCGAGCGCCGGGGCGCGGTAAAATAGCCGTTGTTGATCCTTCCACTTAGAAAATATGAAACTCTCTAAACAACATTCGATGTACGAATCCGACCACACCTTGTTCATCAAGTCGCTGAAGGAAAAGAATCCGGCGATCGAAGAAGGTCAACGTCTGGGCCGCGCGCTGCTGTGGGACAAGGCGCCGCTGTCGCTCGACGAACAGGAACGCCAGCTCGAATCGGCCGTCAAGCAACAAGCCTACGTCTACCAGAACAAGGTCTAAGGACTTGGGGCGGCGCCGATGTTGCCAGACGATGCGGCTGAACAGACGGCCGGCGCGCTGCCCGAGCCGCCGCCCGCGGTGAGCGCCGACGGCGGCGCCGTGGCCGAAGCCGCCGAAACGTCCGAGTCCGCAAGCGCCGACGCCGCGGCCGCCGCTACCGTCACCACCGAGGTGGCCGCCCTCGCCCGCCTGTACGGCGAACCGCTGCTCAAGCTGCCCAACGACCTGTACATCCCGCCGGACGCGCTGGAGATCTTCCTCGACGCCTTCGAAGGTCCGCTCGACCTGCTGCTGTACCTGATCCGCAAGCAAAACTTCAACATCCTCGACATCCCCATGGCGCAGCTCACGCTGCAATACCTGAAGTATGTCGACCAGATCCGCCTGTCGAACCTGGAGCTGGCCGCCGAGTATTTGTTGATGGCGGCGATGCTCATCGAGATCAAATCGCGCATGCTGCTGCCGCAGCGCCAGTCGGACCTGGAGATCGAGCACGACGACCCGCGCGCCGAGCTGGTGCGCCGCCTGCTCGAATACGAGCAGATCAAGCTGGCCGCGCACGACCTCAACACGATCCCGCAGCTCGACCGCGATTTCGTGCGCACCCAGATCTACATCGAGCAAAGCCTGGTGCCGACCTGGCCGGACGTGGCGCCGGTCGACCTGCAGCAGGCGTGGCTGGACGTGATCAAGCGCGCCAAGCTGACCCAGCACCACAAGATCAGCCGCGAGGAATTGTCCGTGCGCGAGCACATGACCGGCATCCTGCGGCGCCTGCAATCGAGCCGCTTCGTCGAATTCGCCGACCTGTTCGACATCGCCGGCGGCGTGCCGGTGGTGGTGGTCAACTTCGTCGCGCTGCTGGAGCTGGCCAAGGAGACGCTGATCGAGATCACCCAGGCCGAGCCGTTCGCCCCCATCTACGTGCGGCTGGCGTACTCGCCGGCCTGAGCGCCCGCGCGCCGCCCACATCCACCGAATCCCTTTATACGCCGAGAGCGAGCATGTCATGAAAATCATCACCACCATTGAAGAACTGCGCGACCAACTGAGCGGTCAACTGCGCACCGCCTTCGTCCCGACGATGGGCAACCTGCACGAAGGCCACCTGTCGCTGATGCGCCTGGCGCGCAAGCATGGCGATCCGGTGGTCGCGTCGATCTTCGTCAACCGCCTGCAGTTCGGCCCCAACGAGGACTTCGACAAATACCCGCGCACCTTCCAGGCCGACGTCGAAAAATTGGAAAAGGAAGGCGTCTACGTGCTGTTCGCGCCGACCGAGAAGGACCTGTATCCGGAGCCGCAGGAGTTCCGCGTCAACCCGCCGGCCGACCTGGGCAACACGCTCGAGGGCGAGTTCCGTCCCGGCTTTTTCACCGGCGTGACCACCATCGTGCTCAAGCTGTTTTCGTGCGTGCAGCCGAAGGTGGCCGTGTTCGGCAAGAAGGATTACCAGCAGCTGATGATGGTGCGGAACATGGCGCGCCAGTTCGCCTTGCCGACCGAGATCATCGGCGCCGAGACCTACCGCGCCGACGACGGCCTGGCGCTGTCGTCGCGCAATATGTACCTGTCGGAGGCGGAGCGCGCCGAGGCGCCGGCGCTGTTCCAGGGACTGAACTACGTGGCCAACGAGATGCGCGCCGGCCATCTGGATATCTTCCAGGTCGAGCACAAGGCGATGGAGGATTTGACCAAGCGCGGCTGGAAGCCGGACTACGTGTCGATCCGCAAGCGCAGCGACTTGCAGCCGCCCAGCGCCGGTGACCTGGCGCAAGGCGCGCCGCTGGTGGTACTGGCCGCCGCCAAGCTGGGCTCGACCCGTTTGATCGACAATCTGGAGATTTAACGCCGGGGCATGGTCGCCGCGCCGGGCGGCGACACGGTCACGCCCTGCGGCGTGACCTGGATGATCACCGGCGGCGCGGCCGGCGCCACCTTCGGCACGGCGTTGTTGAGCACGAAGGTGACGACGGTGATGAAAATCGCCATCGAGGCGATGAAAAGGCCGACCATCCATTGCACCACGCGCGCCGTGTTGTCGGCGATCTCGGTACGCAATTCGGCCGACCGCATGTCGATCCTGGCGATGATTTCCGCGAACCGGCCATTGACGTTTTCCTGGTATGCATCGAGCCGCCCCGCCATGCTGGCGCGCATGGCTTCGGTCTTGGCGTTGACGGCTTCGAGTTTGGCATTGGCGACTTCGACTTTGGCGCTGAAGGCCTCGGCTTTGGCGTCGATATAATCTTTGTCGGAATTGGCGTTCATCCGCTTATCTTCTGCCTGACAAGCGGTCGTGTCAACGCGCGCGCCGGCTTTTTCCGGCGCCGTTTGCGCCGGATTAAGCGGCGCTACGCGCCCACGTTTCCCCGGAACTTAAGCGCCGAGTTTTTCGAAGATCTTGTTGAGCTTCTCGTCCAGCGTCGCGGCCGTGAACGGCTTGACCACATAACCGTTGGCGCCGGCCTGGGCGGCGGCGATGATGTTTTCCTTCTTCGCCTCGGCCGTCACCATCAGCACCGGCAGCTTGGCCAGCGCCGGGTCGGCGCGGATGTTTTGCAACATCGTCAGGCCGTCCATGTTCGGCATGTTCCAGTCCGACACGACGAAGTCGAACGACTCGGCGCGCAGCTTGGCCAGCGCCATCACGCCGTCTTCCGCCTCGTCGACATTGGCATAACCCAGTTCTTTCAACAGATTCCGGACGATGCGGCGCATCGTCGAAAAATCGTCAACAACTAAAAATTTCATCTTTGGATCAGCCATGAATTACTCCGTTGATTCTCTACGCGGTTGTGAATAATGCCTACAATTTCCATCAAGTTGTAGGATAGCATTTTCGTTGCTCTAAGGCGAACAAAGTAGCAGTAATACGTCACCGGTGACACATTTAGCCCGGCAACTTGTCAATTACACCCGCAAAGCGCGGGCGCCGTGGGTGGCCAGGTGGCCCAGTACCATGCCCGGCAGCGCCTGCAGCGCGCCGACCTCGTGCGCGGCGCCGACGGCGATCGCCTCGCGCGGCATGCCGAACACCACGCAACTGGCCTCGTCCTGGGCAAAATTATACGCCCCGGCCGTGCGCATCTCGAGCATGCCGGCCGCGCCATCCTTGCCCATGCCGGTCAGGATCACGCCGACGGCGTTCTTGCCGGCCGCCTGCGCCGCCGAGCGGAACAGCACGTCGACCGAAGGCCGGTGGCGGTTGACCGGATCGGCCTGGTCGATGCGGGTCATGTAGTTGGCGCCGCTGCGCGTCAGGTACAGGTGCGAGTGGCCCGGCGCGATGTAGGCGTGGCCCGGCAGCACCCGTTCGTTGCCGGCCGCCTCCTGCACCGAGATCTTGCACAAGGTGTCGAGCCGCTTGGCGAACGAGCGCGTGAAGCCCTCGGGCATGTGCTGGGCGATCAGGATGCCGGGGCAGTCCGACGGCATCTGCATGAGGAACTCGCGGATCGCCTCGGTGCCGCCGGTGGAGGCGCCGATGATGATCAGCTTTTCCGACGACGTGAGCGGATTGCGCAGCTGCGGCAGCGGCGCCTGCCCCTCGGCGCCCGGCTGCGGCAGCACGCGCGCGCGCACGCGGGCCTTGGCGGCGGCGCGGATCTTGTCGGTGATGAGGTCGGTGTATTCGCGCATGCCCGCCTGGATCGAAATCTTCGGTTTGGTGACGAAATCGACGGCGCCCAGTTCCAGCGCGCGCATCGTGATTTCCGAGCCCCGCTCGGTCAGCGAGGATACCATCACCACCGGCATCGGGCGCAACCGCATCAGCTTTTCGAGGAAATCGAGGCCGTCCATCTTCGGCATCTCGACGTCGAGCGTGAGCACGTCGGGGTTGGTTTGCTTGATCAGTTCGCGCGCCACCAGTGGATCGGGCGCCACGCCGACCACCTCCATGTCGGCCTGGCTGTTGATGATCTCGCTCATGACACTGCGGATCAGCGCGGAGTCATCGACGATGAGGACTTTGATCTTCATAAAACGTTACTTTCCGGGCCTGGCCCTCTATCTACTGCGGTCACTGTCAGAACAAGTCGATCTCGCCGCCGACCGGCGCCTTTTTCAGGCGGCTGGCGTACTCGATCTCGCGCTTGGCCAAGGTGTCGTTGTGCGTTTGCATCAGCTTTTTGACCAATACCTTGCCCGTGCGCGGGAAGAAATACACCTTGCGCGGGTGGATGTCGTTCAAGTCCTCGGCCACCACGCGGATCTTCTCGGTCTTGAGGAAGCTGAGCACGAAGGCAGCGTTGCGCTCGCCGACGTTGATGGCGGTGAAGCCCTTGAGCACGGCGCCGCCGCCGAACACCTTGGCTTCCATGTTCTCGCGCTTGGCGCCGGCCTTGAGCAGGTCGTTGATCAGGATCTCCATCGCGTAGGTGCCGTAGCGGGCCGAGGCCGACACCGGGCTGCCGTCGCCGCCGCCGTCGGGCAGCATGAAGTGGTTCATGCCGCCCAGGCCGGTGACGCGGTCGCGGATGCAGGCCGACACGCACGAGCCGAGCACGGTCACGATCAGCATATCCTTGTTGGTGAAGTAATACTCGCCCGGCAAAATCTTGGCGGCTTCACAGTCGAACGTGCGATCGAAATACACGTTCGTGGCAAATTGTTCGAGGTCCATGTGTTATCTCATGTGCGGGACGCGGCTTTGGCGGCCGCGCCACGGTGTTGATCGTCAAGCTCGTACACCGTCTTGCCGCGTAGTTTGAGCGACTCCGACACGTAGAGGAAATTCTCCGAATGGCCCGCGAAGAGCAAGGCGTCCGGCTTCATCAATGGGACGAACCGCGACAGGATCTTGCGCTGCGTCGGCTTGTCGAAATAAATCATCACGTTGCGGCAAAAGATGACGTCGAACTGGCCGCTGACGGGCCAGCCGTCGGCCAGCAGGTTGAGCGGCTTGAAGGTGATCATGTTGCGCAGCTCCGGGCGCACGCGCGCCATGCCCTCGCGGTCGCCCTTGCCCTTGAGGAAGAAGCGGCGCGAGCGCTCGGGGCTCATCTTGTCGAGCCGGTCCATCGTGTAGACGCCGTTGGCGGCGTGGGCCAGCACATTGGTGTCGATGTCGGTGGCGATGATGTGGCAATTGGGCGTGAGCGTGTTGAACGCCTCGCACACGGTCATGGCGATCGAGTACGGCTCCTCGCCGGTCGATGCGGCCGAGCACCAGATGGTGATCGGGTCGCGCTTGGACTTGACGTGCTCGGCCAGCAGCGGGAAGTGGTGCGCCTCGCGGAAGAACGACGTCAGGTTGGTGGTGAGCGCGTTGGTGAACGACTCCCACTCCTCGCCCAGCCGGCCCGCCTCCAGATCGTCGAGGTATTTGGCGAACGAGGCGATGCCGGTGGCGCGCAGGCGCCGCGCCAGGCGGCTGTAGACCATCTCCTGCTTGCTGTCGGCCAGCGAAATGCCGGCGCGTTTGTAGATCAGGCCGCGCACACGTTCGAAATCCTTGGCGTTGAAATCGAACTCTTTAACGGTGTCTTTGGTATGCGGCATGGGGTATTCCTTCATTTACTGCGACTGGCGCCGAACCTCGACGCCGGGTCAAGCGCCCTTGTGGGGCGGCTTGACGGGCATGATTTAAAACTCTTCCCACTCGTCGCCGCTGGTCTGCGGCGCCGTGGTCAGCTTCTTCGGTGCGGCCTTCGGTTTGGCCGGCGCCGTCACCGCCGGCGCCGGTTTGGGCGCGGGACGCGCGACGGCGGCCGGGGCCGGCGCCGGGGCGGGGATCGCGGCGGCCGGCTGGCGGCGCACGCCGAGCTCGGACGAGAGCTTGAACACGCTGACCGCCTGCGCCAGCAGCTCGGCCTGCTCCTGCATGCTCTCGGCGGCGGCGGCCGACTGCTCGACCAGCGCCGCGTTCTGCTGCGTCATCTCGTCCATCTGCGTGATGGCCTGGTTGATCTCCTCGATGCCGGTGCTCTGTTCCTGGGTGGCGGCGGTGATCTCGCCCATGATGTCGGCCACCTGGCGGATCGAGGTGACGATCAAGTCCATCGTCTGGCCGGCCTCGTCGACCAGGCGGCTGCCGGCGTCGACCTTGTCGACCGAGTCGCCGATCAATTCCTTGATTTCCTTGGCGGCGCCGGCCGAGCGCTGCGCCAGGTTGCGCACCTCGGAGGCGACCACCGCGAAGCCGCGGCCCTGCTCGCCGGCGCGCGCCGCCTCGACGGCCGCGTTCAGCGCCAGGATGTTGGTCTGGAAGGCGATGCCGTCGATGACGCCGATGATGTCGACGATCTTGCTCGAGCTGGCCTTGATCGACCCCATCGTCTCGACCACTTGCGACACCACGCTGCCGCCCTTCTCGGCCACCGACGAGGCCGTCACGGCCAGCTGGTTGGCCTGGCGGGCGTTGTCGGCGTTTTGCTTGACGGTCGAGGTCAACTCCTCCATCGACGAGGCGGTCTCCTCGAGCGAGCTGGCCTGCGACTCGGTGCGCGAGGACAGGTCGGCGTTGCCGGCGGCGATCTCGTGCGAGGCCGTCGTGATCAGTTCGGTGCCGCTGCGCACCTCGCCCACCGTCTTGGCCAGGCTCTCGTTCATGTCCTTGAGCGCCTGCAGCAGCTCGCTCGTCTCGTCCTTGCCGACCACCGTCACCTCGGAGGTGAGCTCGCCGGCGGCCACGCGCTGGGCCACGGCCACCGCGCCCGACAGCGGCACCACGATCGAGCGGGTGATCACCACCGCGCACACCAGGCCGAGCGCCACGGCCACCGCGCCGATACCGGAGAGCACGAACATCAGCGAGCGGTCGGCCGTGACCGAACCCTCCATCACGTGGCGGGCGTCGGCCTGCTGCATCTCGACGAGCTTGTTGATCTGGCCCAGCGTCTGCTGGTTGAGCGGATCGATGCGCCCGGAGATGACCTTGGCCGCGCCCTCGCTGTTGAACGCGAGCACCTGGCCGATCGCCTCCTTGAAGGCGCTGTCGGTGTCGGTGTCGAGCCTGGAAATTTCGGCGAGCACCTTGGTCTCGTCGTCGTTCAGGCCCAGCGCCTTGAGGTCGGCGATCGCCTTGTCGTAGCGCGCGCGCTGCTCCTTGACCTTCTGCTCTTCCTTCTGCATCAGGCTCACGTCCGACTGCAGGCCGATGTTGCGCATGGCGATGCCGGTCTCGAGCATCGCGCTCTTCATCACCCCGGCCTGCAGGTTCTTGGCGGTGCTCTGTTCGAGCCCGGTGGTGAGCTTGGTCTTGTTGCTGAAGTTGAGGTAGTTGGTCATCAAGACCATCGCCACCAGGATCAGCAAAATGCCGCCAAAGCCGATGCGCAACCGTGTTCCGATGGTGAAATCGCGTAAATTCATGTTGGTTCTCCCCTATGCAGTCGATGCGTGTACTCTTCGGAACGATGCCGCCGAGCCGGTGCTCGTCGCAGTCTTTCGGCGCACCCTCTGTGGGGCGCATCCGCGGGCGTCCGTAGACCGCTGTGGGGCGTGTTTTAGGCCGCCAGTTGTTCCATCAGGCCCATATCGGGGCTCGACATCAGTTTGTCGATGTTGACCAGGATGAGCATGCGCTCGTCGATCGTGCCCAGCCCGATCATGTAGTCCGACGAGAAGGCCGTGCCCATCTCCGGCGCCGGCTTGACCTGCTCGGGCGTCAAGGTGGTCACGTCCGAGACCGAATCGACCACCATGCCGACGATGCGCCCGCCGATGTTGAGGATGATGACGACGGTGAACTGGTCGTAGACCGGCTCGCCAAGGTTGAACTTGATGCGCATGTCGACCACCGGGATGATGATGCCGCGCAGGTTGATCACGCCCTTGATGAACTCGGGCGCGTTGGCGATGCGGGTGACCACCTCGTAGCCGCGGATCTCCTGCACCTTGAGGATGTCGATGCCGTATTCCTCGGAGCCGAGCGTGAAGGCCAGGTATTCGTGGCCGGCGATTTCGTTCGCGCCTGTGGTTAGTACGTCTGCCATGATGGTTTCCTATCTATCGAGCGGGGGTTCAGGAGAAAATCTGTTCGTCCGACAGCTGGCGCGACGAACGTATCAATGCGGCGACATCGAGTATCAGCGACACGCCGCCGTCGCCTAAAATGGTGGCCCCGGAAATGCCGGCCACCTTGCGGTAATTCGATTCGAGGTTCTTGACCACCACCTGCTGCTGGCCGACCAGGTCGTCGATGAACAGGCCGGCCTTGCGCCCGTCGGTCTCGATGATGACCACGATGCCCTGGGTCGGGTCGGTGAAGCGCGGCGTGATGCCGAACATCTGGTACAGCGGCACCAGCGGCAGGTACTCGCCGCGCACCTTGATCACGCGGCCCTTGCCGCTGATTTCCTTGACGTCGTCGGCCACCGGCTGCAGCGACTCGATGACAAAGCCCAGCGGCAGGATGTAGACCTCCTCGCCGACCCGGATCGACATGCCGTCGAGGATCGCCAGGGTCAGCGGCAGCGAGATCGAGATCGTCGTGCCGAAGCCCTTGGCCGAGCGGATGTCGACCACCCCGCCCATGGCGGTGATGTTGCGCTTGACCACATCCATGCCGACGCCGCGGCCGGAGACGTCGGTGACCACCTCGGCGGTCGAAAAGCCGGGCGCGAAGATCAGCTGCCAGACGTCGGCGTCCTTCATGGCCTCGGGGTCGCCGGCGACCAGGCCGTTCTGCACGGCCTTGGCCAGGATGCGCTCGCGGTTCAAGCCGCCGCCGTCGTCGGAGACCTCGATGATGATGTTGCCGCCCTGGTGGGAGGCCGACAGGAACAGCCGGCCCGAATCGCTCTTGCCGGCGGCGCGGCGCACGGCCGGCATCTCGATGCCGTGGTCGATCGAGTTGCGCACCAGGTGGGTGAGCGGATCGACGATGCGCTCGATGAGGCCCTTGTCCAGTTCGGTGGCGGCGCCGTTGGTGATGAAGTCGACCTTCTTGCCCAGCTTGGCGGCGAGGTCGCGCACCATGCGCGGAAAGCGCGAGAACACGAAGTCCATCGGCATCATGCGGATCGACATGACCGCTTCCTGCAGGTCGCGGGTGTTGCGCGTGAGCTGGCTCACGCTGTTGAGCAGGCGCTCGTGCGCCATCGGGTCGAGCGTGTCGACGCGCTGCTCGATCATCGCCTGCGTGATCACCAGCTCGCCCACCAGGTTGATCAGCTGGTCGACCTTCTCGATCGAGACACGGATCGACGACGATTCGGCGCCGGACGCGCCCTTCTCGTCCTTCTTGGCGGCCTTTTTCTCGTGTTCCTCGACCACCGGCGGTGGCGGCGCCTCGATGACGATGCCGGCGGCGGCGCGGATCTGCTCGACCGGCTGGAAGAAGCCGTAGCCGTTGGCGTCGTCGTTGCCCTCGCGGGCGTTGGCGCGGATTTCGTCGAGCGGCTGGAAAAAGCCGTAGCCCTGGCCGCCGGCGGCCGGCGGATGCAACGCGGTCTCGTCGAAGAAGCCGTAGCCGAGTTCGCCCTCGACCTGGGCCCGCGCGGCGTTTTCCAGGCGCGCCTGGGCGTCGCTGAGCGCCGGCAGTTCGGTCACCACCATGTCGTCCGGATTGAGCACGAACGAGCAGATGGCGATGATGTCGTCGAGGCTCTCGTGGGTGGTCACCACCATCGCGTTGCGCTCCTTGTCGAGCGGCGTGATCGAGACGTGGCCCATCAGGCCGAGCTCGGCGCCGAGCGCGGTCACCTCGCGGTGCACCATCACGGGCAGCTCGAGCCGGTAGCGGCGCCCGCCGCTGTGGTCGACGTGCTTGACCTCGGCGGCGTTGAACGACGGCGCCACCGGCGAGAGCGCCACCACCGGCACGTCCTGGGTGAGCGACTGCAGCATCATGCGCACGTCGCCGACGGCGTCCTGGTCGACCTCGGCGCCGTGGCGGTGGCCGTCGAGCTGCATCTTGAGGATGTCCTTGGCCGCCAGGAAGGCGTCGACGTGCTCGGAGGTGAGCGCCATCTCGCCCTTGCGGATGCGGTCGAGCAAGGTCTCGAGGATGTGGGTGACCTCGGTCATGTCGGTCACGCCGAACGTCGAGGCGCCGCCCTTGACGGAATGGGCGGTGCGGAAGATCGCGTTGAGATCCTCGGCGTCGGGCGCGGCCACGTCCACGGCCAGCAGCAGCCGCTCCATTTCAGCCAGCAATTCCTCGGCCTCATCGAAGAAGACCTGGAAAAACTGGCTTATGTCGATGGTCATGGTGATACTCCGTAAAGTTCGCTCATTGCACGCGCCTTATCAGCCGATGACCTTCTTGACTACCTCGATGAGGCGCTGCGGATCGAACGGTTTGACCAGCCAGCCGTTGGCGCCGGCCGCGCGGCCCTTGGCCTTCATCTCGTCGGACGACTCGGTGGTGAGCATCAGGATCGGGGTCTTGGCGTAGGTCGGCAGTTCGCGCAGCAGCGCGATCAGCTGCAGGCCGTCCATGCGCGGCATGTTCTGGTCGGTCAGCACCAGGTCGACGCTTTGCAGCTTGGCTTTTTCCAGGCCGTCCTGGCCGTCCACCGCTTCCACCACCAGGTAGCCGGCCGCCTTCAGGCTGAAGGCGACCATCTGGCGCAGGGAACTGGAATCATCAACTGCAAGTATTGTCTTGGCCATCTTGGTTCTCACTCTTTATCTATGCTGGACCGCCGGTCCATGTATTTAAAACGATCGTTAGCGCGGCGCTGGTCGATTGCTAAAACAATTCGATGTCGCCGCTCTCCAGGTGTTGCTGACTTACCGCTTTGCGCAACACGCTGCGCAGTTCCAAACTCTGTATCGCCAGCGCCATGCTGACCTTGCCGAGCAGCGCGACGATCTCCTCGTTGTCGCTCTCGGGCAGCATCTCGGCGCCGTGCGCGCCGAGCGTGCCGAGGAAATCGCGCAGGCCCGTGACGCGCTTGAGCGTGCGGTCGATCAGCTGGCTCGTCATGTCCTGGAACTGCATGCTGGTGATGGCGGCGTTGACGTAGCCGCCCACCTGCCCCTGCAGCGCCTGCAACTGGGCGCGCTGCTCGGGCGTGGCGACGCCGCCGTCGAGCAGCAGCTCGATGGTGGCCCGCTCGGCCTCGACCGTCTGGTGGATGGCCATGAAGTTGAACGACAACTTCTCGATGGCCTCCTCCAGCAGCAGGCGGGTCTGGAGCAAATCGGTCTCGACCTCGGTCAAATGCTTGCGCCCGTGGTCAGACACGCCCGACAGCAAGCGTTTTACATGCGACCCAAGGATTTTTTTTCTCGTCATAACATTCTCTATGTTCTACTCTGCGTTGCCGCGCTTGACTCTTGACGCTGTGCTTCGTTGCTACTTGCGCACCGGCGGCGCCGGCGGCCCCGCCGCTTCGTCCGCCGCCGGCGCCTCCTCGGCGCCGACCTCGATCTGGCGCCCGCCATCGCGGATCACGCTCTCCTCGGTGCGCTTGTTCATCACCAGGATCGAGATGCGGCGGTTGATCGGGTTGAACGGATCGGCCTTGTCCAGGTTGGCCGCCGAGGCCAGCCCCACCACCCGCAGCACCTTGGCGTCGGCCATGCCGCCGACGATCAGTTCGCGCCGCGAGGCGTTGGCGCGGTCGGCCGACAATTCCCAGTTGCTGTAGCCGGTCTCGCTCATGTACGGCGTCGAATCGGTGTGGCCCGACAGGCCGATGCGGTTGGGCACGTCGTTCAGCACAAAGCCGATCTCATGCAAAATCTCTTTCGTGTACGGCTGCAAATCCGCCTTGGCCAGCGCGAACATCGGACGGTTCTGCTCGTCGACGATCTGGATCCGCAAGCCCTCGGTGGTGATGTCGAGCAGCAGCTGGTTCTTGTACTTGACCAGCACCGGATTGGTTTCGATCGCCGTTTCGATCTTGTCCTTGAGCGACTTCAGGCGCTTGGCGTCCTCGGCCTCGACGGCGGCGCGGGCGGCGTTGATGTTGACCTTTTTCTGCGTGCTCGGATCGTCGCTGGCCTTGACCTGGCCATCCTTGCGGGTCAGGTCCTTGCCGCCGCCGGGAATCACCGACGAGCTGTCGCCGCTGCCGGCGCCGCCCTGCATGGCCACCTTGAGCGGCGTCTTGAAGTAGTCGGAAATGCCCTTCAGGTCGCCCTTGGACGTCGAGCCCAGCAACCACATCAGCAGGAAGAAGGCCATCATCGCCGTCACGAAGTCGGCATACGCGATCTTCCAGGCGCCGCCGTGGTGGCCGCCGCCGTGCTTCTTGATGCGCTTGACGATAATTGGCCGTAAGCCTTCTTCAGCCATGACGATTCCTCAATGATTCGAACAATACCTGTCGCATACCGGGCCGGCTTACTTCGACTTCGATTTCTTGATATGGTCTTCCAGCTCGCCGAAGGTCGGGCGCTCGGTCGAGTACAACACCTTGCGGCCGAACTCGACGGCCAGCGCCGGCGCGTAGCCGTTCAGGCTGGCGAGCAGGGTGACCTTGACGCACTGGAACATCTTGGTCGACTCTTCCAGCTTTTGCTCGAGCAGGCTGGCGAGCGGACCGATGAACCCATAGGCCAGCAAAATGCCGAGGAAGGTGCCGACCAGCGCGTGCGCGATCAGGATGCCCAGCTCGGCCGGCGGCAGGCCGACGTTTTCCATCGTGTGCACCACCCCCATCACCGCCGCCACGATGCCGAACGCCGGCATGCCGTCGCCCAGGCGCGCGATCGCGTGGCCGGGGGCGGCGCCCTCGTGGTGGTGGGTGTCGATCTCGTTGTCCATCAAGTTCTCGATCTGGAACGCATCCATATTCCCCGACACCATCAGGCGCAGGTAATCGGTGATGAATTCGACGATGTGGTGGTCCTCGAGCACGCTCGGATACTTGCTAAACAGCGGGCTTTGCTCGGGGCTGTCGATATCGCCTTCGATCGACATCAAGCCTTCCTTGCGCACCTTGGAGAGGACGTCGAACAGCAGCGACATCAGCTCCATGTACAAATCCTTGGTGTAGCGCGAACCTTTGAACAGCGTGGGCAAGGCGGCCAGCGTGGCCTTCAAGGTCTTGGCGTTGTTGCCGACGATGAAAGCGCCGACGGCGCCGCCGCCGATCATCACCAGCTCGAGCGGCTGCAGCAGCGCGGCCAGATGCCCGCCGCCGGCCGCATAGCCGCCGAACACCCCGGCCAACACCACCACATATCCGATTATGACTAACAAGTGACCTGACTCCCCATCGTGAAACAAGGCCAAAATGTCAACTACCGCCGGCCCGATTTCAATAAATTTACGTGTAGAACTACAATAGCGTGTCCGAGGGGGGCCGAGCAAGTGAATAACGCCAAATGATGCTTAAAAGTACCATTTATAGATTGCGGCGGTGTCGTCTGTGGCGTGAATGGTCTGATCCGCGGGCCGTCCGACGATTGCAAACTCATAGCTTATAAGAATGGAATCACGACACATTTCCGCCTCGGCCTTGCGCCATAAACCGGGCATGGCGGCCGGCGACAAATAGGCGAACACCAGGTCGAATTGGGCGAAATCGAGGCGTTCGTAGTCGCCCAGCACAAAGCGCGCGCGCCGGGCCGCGGCGCCGCCGAACAGCGCGCGCAGGCGGCTCGCCAGCCACGGCAGGGGCGCCAGCTCGATGCCGACGCACTCGATATCGGGCCGCACGCGCGCCAGGTACAGCACCAGCCCGCCCAAGCCGCTGCCGATGTCGATCACGCGCAGCGCCCTGCCATCGGCGCGCGGCGGCGGCAACTGCTGGCGCACCGCGTCCCACACGGCCGCGTGCGACGGGTAATACGGCACCTGCGTGCGGAAGGTCGACCAGTACAGCCCCAGCAGGAACAGGAACACGGCCAGGAACAGCCACGGCGGCAGGCGCAGCGACAGCGCCGCCAGCACCGCCAGCGGAAAGACGAACTCGATCGCGCGCCACCACACGGCCAGCCCCGCCATCCACGTGAGGGCGGCGGCGACGACGCCATGGACGACGGCGACGGTGAGGTAATCGACGGGAAATTGGGCGCTGG
The DNA here is from genome assembly GCA_963513825.1 of uncultured Duganella sp. Taxonomy (GTDB): domain Bacteria; phylum Pseudomonadota; class Gammaproteobacteria; order Burkholderiales; family Burkholderiaceae_D; genus Rugamonas. The sequence continues at coordinate 339,602 of CAUPRW010000001.1, read as the reverse complement.
CCAGCAGATAAACGAGGCCGAGGCTGAGCGGCGCGGCGCCACACTGGATCAGCAACGCCCGCACGGCGGGCGCGCGGACGACGCGCTGGAGGTAGGACGCTTGCGGGCTGTGGCCGGTCACGCGGCCAGGATGTCGGCGTCGCGCGATTTCTTGGTCTTGCCGGCGCGCGAAGGCATGTGGCACAGGCCGCAAACGTAGCTGCCGTTCAAGTCCATGCAGTTGACCACGTATTTGCCCTGGCATTTGCCGCAGGGTTTGAGTTCCAGCATCTTGCTGCTGAAGAAACGCACCAAGGTCCAAGCGCGCGTCAGCGACAGCAGCGGCTCCTCGCCCGGTTCCGGCGGCATTTGTTCCAGGTACAGTTTATAGGCCTTCATGACCGCTTCGATGCCGGTGGCGCCGGCGTGCTCGACCAGGAAGCGGTGGATGTTGATGAACAGCGAGGAATGGATGTTCGGCTGCCAGGTCAGGAACCAGTCGGTCGAGAATGGCAGCATGCCTTTCGGTGGCGACACGCCGCGCAGCTCTTTATACAGCTTGAGCAGGCGCTCGCGCGACAGCGAGACCTCGGTCTCGAGCAGTTGCAGGCGCGCGCCCAGATGGATCAGTTCAATCGCAAGCTGAATCTCTTGGGCTTCGGACACTACGCTTTTTTTGCTCATGATCTCTGCTCCGGGCCGTATCTATATATAAAGGATGGTAATGCGCTTTGCGTCGCCGCGCGGTTCGGTAGAACCGGCTTAGGCGATTTCCTCGACGGCCTGGCCGGCCATCAGGATGGCGGCGTGGGACTGGGCCAGGGAGCGGTCTTTATTATAGTTGGTCAACATCGACAGGATGGCGCCGTCGTCGAAGCGGAAGCGGGCCAGCATCATGTTGCCGCCTGCCAGTTTGAGGATTTGCGCGTTGCTCATGCCTTCGATCAGCTCGGCGATCTCGGCGGCGATGCCCAGACGGAAGATCGCGGTGACTTTGTCGGCGCGGATCATCTGCTGCGCGAGCATCAGGTAGCTCAGGTTAGCATCGCGAATTTCAGCCATCATATCGTTTGCGGTCATTTCCATCTCCCAGTATTTGTTTCTCTGCGGAACACGATTACGTTTCCAGTGAGATACATTCTGCGGGAGCAACAAAAATACGAGTAGAGGATACTTTCCGTATTTTACGTCGGGCAATGACGAACGCGACCCGTCGGTGTTTGTCTTACAGACACACCTGGATCGAGGCCCTACGCCCTTGCGGCGTGGAAATTATTTGCTTGAAGATCTTCAAAAAAGTCCTGTCATAGCCCGAAAAATAGTTCGATTGGCGACGCTTTTTTGCTACATCTAAGCCGGTTACGGCAGCTTTTTCGGGAACTTTAGGGTTTCCACAGAAAAATTTTTAATTATTTTCGGCTACTTTCATGCAAGCTGAAGCGGCCTTGGACCGTCCCGCATGCGGTTTCCCGTGTTTCTTGTTACTGGTAACGGCGGCGCCGGCGGGAACTTTAGGGTGGATTTGAATTTTTTTGAAAAAAATCCAAAATAATTTGTCGGCACGCCGCAAAGCGAGCATCCATGCGGGTTGGAGCCGGTTCGACCCGCCCGCAAGGCGGCGCCAGGCAGGCCGAAAGCGCTTGGTTTTCCTGTTAAACTGGCGCATCCGACAACTGTTGAAGCCCAAAGCATCTGTCGCTCCACCAGAAAGTAATTCAATGACAACTCGCAACGATTGCCAGCAACGCGACGCGCACGATCCGCTCGCCGCGCTGCGCGACCACTTCGACCTGCCGCCCGGCGTGATCTATCTCGACGGCAACTCACTGGGCGCGCGGCCAAAAGCCGCCCTCGCCCGCGCCCAGCACGTCATCGCCCGGGAGTGGGGAAACGACCTGATCCGCAGCTGGAATACCGCCGGTTGGTTTGACTTGCCTAAAAGACTAGGAAACCGGCTGGCGCCGCTGATCGGCGCCGCCGCCGGCGAGGTGGTCGTCACCGACACCACCTCGCTCAACCTGTTCAAGGCGCTGGCCGCCGCGCTGCACATGCAGGCCGAGGCGGACGGCGGGCGCCGCGTGATCGTCACCGAACGCTCGAACTTCCCCACCGATATCTACATGGCCCAGGGGCTGAGCAGCTGGCTCGAGCGCGGCTACCTCGTCAAGCTGGTCGACTCGGTCGACGAGCTGCCGGCCGCCATCGGCGCCGACACCGCCGTCGTCATGCTCACCCACGTCAACTACCGCAGCGGCCACCAGCACGACATGCGCGCCGCCAGCGCGCTGGCCCACGCGGCCGGCGCGCTGGTCGTCTGGGACCTGGCGCACTCGGCCGGCGCCGTGCCGCTCGACCTGCACGCCGACGGCGCCGACTTCGCGGTCGGCTGTACTTATAAGTATCTGAACGGCGGCCCGGGCGCCCCGGCCTTCATCTGGGTGCCGCGCAAGCACCAGGCGCGCTTCACGCAACCGCTGTCGGGCTGGTGGGGCCACGCCGCGCCGTTCGCCATGGCGCCCGAGTTCGCCCCGGCCGACGGCATCGGCCGCGCGCTGTGCGGCACGCAGCCGGTGGTCTCGCTGGCGATGGTCGAATGCGGGCTGGAAGTGTTCGAACGCACCTCGATGTCGGCCATCCGCGCCAAGTCGCTGGCGCTGACCGACCTGTTCATCGCGCTGGTCGAACAGCGCTGCGGCGCCCATCCGCTGGCGCTGGTCACGCCGCGCGCGCACGCGCGCCGGGGCAGCCACGTCAGCTTCACGCACCCGCACGGCTACGCGGTCATGGCGGCGCTGATCGCGCGCGGCGTCATCGGCGACTACCGCGAGCCGGCCATCATGCGCTTCGGCTTCACGCCGCTCTACACCAGCTACACGGAAGTCTGGGACGCGGTCGAGATCCTGCGCGACATCCTCGACCGCCAAGACTACGACGTCGACGCCAAGCGCGACGCCGTCACCTGAAAGGGCACCATGGACCAACCACAAGCGAAACCGGCGCCGGGCTGCCCGATGCACGCCCCGGCCGGCGCCACGGGCGGCGACGCCGAATGGCACGGCGCCCAAATGGACTTCAGCGACGCGATGAGCTACGGCGACTATCTGGGGCTGGGCCAGATCCTCAACGCCCAACACCCGCTCTCGCCCAACCACAACGAAATGCTGTTCATCGTCCAGCACCAGACCAGCGAACTGTGGATGAAGCTGATGCTGCACGAAATGCACGCGGTGCGCGCGCACCTGCAATCGAACGACCTGGCGCCGGCCTTCAAGATGCTGGCGCGGGTGGCGCGCATCATGGACCAGCTGGTACACGCCTGGGACGTGCTGGCGACGATGACGCCGCCCGAATACACGGCCATCCGGCCCTACCTGGGCGCCTCGTCGGGCTTCCAGTCATATCAATACCGCGAGATAGAATTCATCCTCGGCAACAAGAACGCCGCGCTGCTCAATGTCCACACGACGGCGCCGGAGGCCTACGCGGTACTCGACCGGGCGCTGCGCGAACCGTCGGTGTACGACGAAGCGGTCAAGCTACTGGCGCGCAACGGCCTGCCGATCGCCGCCGCGCGGCTCGATGCCGACTGGACCTTGCCGACCAAGGCTGACGACTCGGTGCAAAACGCCTGGCTCGAGGTCTACCGCGACCCGTCGAAATACTGGGCCCTGTACGAGCTGGCCGAAAAGCTGGTCGACCTCGAGACGGCGTTCCGTTTCTGGCGTTTCCGGCACGTCACCACGGTCGAGCGCATCATCGGCTTCAAGACCGGCACCGGCGGCACGGCCGGCGTCAGCTACCTGCGCAAGATGCTCGACGTCGTCCTCTTCCCCGAACTATTCGCCCTGCGCACCGCCCTATAACCGGAGGGGGTCAAGTCTGTCATTTGGACACGGCCTCAACCATATTGATGCATAACGGCCGAGCTCGTGTCCAAATGACAGACTTGACCCCCGCGGTGCCCGCGGTGGGTTTGCTCCGGCCGTGAGGGAACTTTCGCTCGAACACGCTCTCTAACATTGACGCGATAAAGTCCAATGACGCGTCAATAATAAGGGGAATAAGAATGAACCAGCGGATACGCACTTATGTGGCGGCGGCAGGCTTGATGGTGTCGGCCATGAGCGCCGGCGCCGCCAACTACAGCGCCATTCTCACCGGCCAGCAGGAACAGCCGCCCAACACGTCGCCAGCCATCGGCGCCAGTACCATCAGCTTCGATCCCGCTACCCATGTATTGGAAATCAACGTGACCTTCAGCGGCCTGGTCGGGGAAACCTACGCCGCCCATATCCACTGCTGCACGCCGACGCCGGGCGCCGGTATCGCCGGCGTGATGACGGAGTTTCCAAATCTGAGCGGTTTTCCGCAGGGCGTGCGCAGCGGCGTCTATAGCCACACCTACGACACTTCCCTGGCGTCGAGCTGGAGCCCGAGCTTTCTGAGCAGTTGGGGCAATAGCACCGCGTTCGCCGAGGCCGCGTTTGAAAGCGGGCTCATGAGCGGCAGCGCTTACTTCAACATCCATACCAGCTACGCGTCCGCCGGCGAGGTGCGGGGCTTCTATGCGCCCGCGGCGCCGGTTCCCGAGCCGGAAAGCATGGCGATGCTGGGCGTCGGGTTGCCGGCCCTGTTGATGCTGGCGCGGCGACGTTCGACGCTGAAAAACACGTAGGGCGGATTAGCGTAGCGCAATCCGCCATGCATGGGCCGTCCTCGGCTCATGCATGGCGGATTACGGCTTCGCCTAATCCGCCCTACGTGGATCTGTTGACTCTTGCGCTTACTTGCTCGCGCCGCTCAGCAGCATTTCGTTGAGGCGCTTGACGAAGGTGGCCGGGTCGCTCAGCGAACCACCCTCGGCCAACAAGGCCTGGTCGAACAGGATGTTGGCCCAGTCGCCGAACATCGTGCCCGATTCCTCGTACTTCAAACGCGTCACCAGCGGGTGGTTCGGATTGATCTCGAGGATGGGCTTGGATTCCGGCGCACTCTGCCCCGCCGCCTTGAGCATGCGCAGCAGGTTGCCCGACAATTCGTGCTCGTCGGCCACCAGGCAGGCAGGCGAGTCGGTCAGGCGGAACGTCACGCGCACGTCCTTGGCTTTGTCCGACAAGGCTTCCTTCATCTTGCCAACCAAATCCTTGTACGAGCTCTCGGTTTCCTCGTGTTCCTTCTTCTCGGCCTCGTCTTCCAGCGCGCCCAGGTCCAGGCCGCCCTTGGCCACCGACACCAGCTCCTTGCCTTCGAACTCGGTCAGGAACGACAGCATCCATTCGTCGACGCGGTCGGTGAGCAACAACACTTCGACGCCCTTCTTGCGGAAAATTTCCAGATGCGGGCTGTTCTTGGCCGCCACATAGTTATCGGCCGTGACGTAGTAGATCTTGTCCTGGCCTTCCTTCAGGCGCGCGACATACTGCTCCAGCGACACGCTCTGCTCGTCGTTGTCGTTGGCGGTCGAGGCGAAGCGCAACAGCTTGGCCAGGCGGTCCTTGTTGGTGGCGTCCTCGCCGATGCCTTCCTTGAGCACCTGGCCGAATTCCTTCCAGAAGGTGACGTACTTGTCCTTCTTGTCCTGCTCGTCGGCGTTGGCCAGTTCCTCGAGCATGCCGATCACGCGCTTGGTCGAGCCGTCGCGGATCACCTTGACGTCGCGCGACTCCTGCAAAATCTCGCGCGAGACGTTCAGCGGCAGGTCGGCCGAGTCGATCACGCCCTTGACCATGCGCAGGTAGGCCGGCATCAGCTGCTCGGCGTCGTCCATGATGAACACGCGCTTGACGTACAGCTTGATGCCGCCGCGCTTGTTGCGGTCCCACAGGTCGAACGGCGCCTTGGCCGGGATGTAGAGCAGCTGCGTGTACTCGCTGCGTCCCTCGACGCGGTTGTGGGTGTACGTCAGCGGGGCCTGGAAGTCGTGCGAGACGTGCTTGTAGAATTCTTCGTACTGCTCCGGCGTGATGTCCGACTTGCTGCGCGCCCACAGCGCGCTGGCCTGGTTGACGGTCTCGAATTCGTCCTTGACGACGGTTTCCTTCTTCTCGTCGTCCCACTCCTCTTTTTGCATGACGATCGGCAGCGAGATGTGGTCGGAGTACTTGCGGATGATCGATTTGATCTTCCACGACGACAGCAGCTCGTCCTCGCCTTCGCGCAGGTGCAGGATGATGTCGGTGCCGCGACCGGTTTTTTCGATCTGCTCGACCGAGTAATCGCCCTCGCCGGCCGACTCCCAGCGCACGCCCTCGGACGGCGCGGCGCCGGCGCGACGGGTTTCGACGGTGATCTTGTCGGCGACGATGAAGCCGGAGTAAAAGCCCACGCCGAACTGGCCGATCAGGGCCGCGTCCTGCTGCTGGTCGCCCGACAGCTTGCCGAAGAATTCCTTGGTGCCCGATTTGGCGATGGTGCCCAGGTGCGAGATGGCCTCGTCGCGGCTCATGCCGATGCCGTTGTCGGAAATGGTGATGGTGCGCGCTTGCTTGTCGAAGGCGACCTTGATCTTCAGTTCATGGTCGTTGCCGTACAGGGCGTCGTTGTTGATCGCCTCGAAGCGCAATTTGTCGGACGCGTCGGACGCGTTCGAGATCAACTCGCGCAGGAAAATCTCTTTGTTCGAGTACAGCGAGTGTATCATCAGCTGCAACAGCTGTTTCACTTCAGCCTGGAAACCAAGGGTTTGCTTATCGTTATCTGCCATTTTGTAGAGCCTCTAATAGTCTTAGTGTGCGTGCGAGAAGTCGCACGGGTGTGGCGAAAGTGGGGATTATAAAATGCTTTTCAAGGGCGGCTTGTTATCTTCGCAACCTATTTTCCCAACTCCCGCTCGAGGAAAGTCCATATCCCCGGCTCCTGCATCGCCGCCACATTGAGCCGCATGCGGGTCGACGGCAGCTGTGTCGGCGAGAACAGGCTGCCCGGCGCCAGCAGCAGGTTGTCGGCCATCGCCCGCTCGGTCAGCACGCTGGTGTCGCACCCGGCGTCGGCCCAGACGAACATGCCGGCCGGCGAGGCCACGTCCACCTTCAGGCCGACGCGCTCCATCTGCCGCACCGCCTTGGCGCGGATGCCGTCGAGCCGCGTGCGCACCCGGTCCGCGTGCTTGCGGTACAAGCCCTCGGAGAGCACCTTGTACACCACCCGCTCGCCGATATCGCTGGTGGTCAGGGTCGACAGCATCTTGCGGTCTGCCAGCCTCTCGGCCCGCTCGGCCGACGTGGCGATGAAGCCGACCCGCAGGTTGGCCGCCATCGTCTTCGAAAAGCCGCCCAGGTAGATCACCCGCTTCAACTGGTCCAGCGCCGACAGCCGGGTGGCCGGCTGCACCGCGCTGCCGGGGTGCAGGTCGCAATAAATATCGTCTTCGACGATGATGAAGTCGTGCTCCTCGGCCAGGCGCAGCACCTGGAACGCCTTGGCCGCCGACAGGGAGGTCGAACTGGGGTTGTGCAGCACCGAGTTAATGATATAGAGCTTGGGCTTGTGGATGGCCGCCATCTCGGCCAGGCGCACGATATCGGGGCCGTCGGCCAGGCGCGGAATGCCGACCACGTTGGCGCCCAGCGCGGCGAAGGAGCCGAACATCAAAAACCAGGCCGGATCGTCGACGAAGATGGTGTCGCCGGGGCGGGTGAACTCGCGCGCCACCATGTCGAGCGCCTGCGTGACGCCGGCCGTGGTGACGATCTGCTCCGGCGCGGCGGCGATTTCCAGCTCGGCGAGCTTGTGCTGCAGCTGCTGGCGCAGCGGCAGGAAGCCCTGCGGCAGCCCGTAGCTGACCAACAGATTGGGATGCTGGCGGCTGACGGCGCGCAGCGCGTTGGCGATCGCGGTGCCGTCGAGCCATTCCGGCGGCAGCACGCCGGAGCCGGGCATCTGGTGGTGCGGCATCTGGCGGAACATATTGCGCACCAGCCAGACCACGTCGATCGGCTTGGCGTCGGCGCCGGCGCGCCCGTCGCCGGCCAAGCCGGCCGCGCCGTTGAGCACCGCGCCGTGGCGCGCGGCGCCGCCGGCCGCGTTGAGCGCCATCGGCGCGCGCTCGCGCACGAAAAAGCCGGCGCCGCGGCGCGACTCCAGATAGCCGGTCGCCACCAGCTTGTCGTAGCCGGCCACCACCGTGAAGGCGGACACGCCGTGCGCCGCCGCGAACGCGCGGATCGACGGCATGCGCGCGCCGCCGCGCAGCAGCCGGTCGTCGATGCGCGCGGCCACCGAGCGCACGATCTGGTCGATCAGCGTCTCGCCCGATGCGCGCGACAGCAATCCCAGCAGCGGCCCGGGCGCGGGCCTGGCCTTGGCCGCGCGTGCGGCGCGCGCGGCGCCGCCGGGCGGCGCCGGCACGGAAATGGCCGCCACGTCCGGCGCGGCGGCGGCCAGCGTGCGGGCGTGGGCGGCGGCCAGGGCTTCGTTGACGGCGTCGGCGGCCGCCGACGCGGCAGCCCCCAGCAGCGATATGCGCTTGCGTGTATTGTTCATTTAACCGTCACAGTATAAGAAATTAAGTTTAAAGTGTACCGGCACTGTACTGGTTTTGTACCGTAGGATACACCCATCGCCCAAGCAAATCCACCGGAGTTCCCGCATGCCCCACAGCGCCACTATCGCCACACCGACCGACCACCCCACCCGGGGCCGCTGGCGCGGCATCGGCGACGAGACGGCCGGCATGCTGCTCGGCCTGGTCGGCGTCGCCATCTTCAGCCTGACGCTGCCGTTCACCCGCCTGGCCGTCGGCAGCGCCGGCGACGCCGACGGCCTGTCGCCGATGTTCGTCGCCCTCGGCCGCGCGCTGGTGGCCGCCGCGCTGGCCGGCGCCTGGCTGTGGTGGAAGCGCGCGCCGTTGCCGCCGCGCGCCGCGCTGCCGGCGCTGGCCATGGTGGCCATCGGCTGCGTGATCGGCTTTCCGTGGCTGACCTCGATCGCCATGCGCTCGCTGCCGGCGGCCCACGGCGCCGTGCTGATCGGCATCCTGCCGCTGGCCACGGCCGTCTTCGCGGCCCTGCTGGGCGGTGAAAAGCCATCGGCCGGCTTCTGGATCATGGCCCTGTGCGGCTCGGCGCTGGTGGCCGGCTTCGCGCTGCGCCAGAGCGGCGGCGGCCTGCACCTGGCCGACCTGGCCATCTTCGCCGCCGTGCTGCTGGCGGCCATGGGTTACGCCGCCGGCGGGCGCCTGTCGCAAACGCTGGGCGGGCAGCAGACCATTTGCTGGGCGCTGGTGCTGGCCGCGCCGGTGCTCGCGCCCGTGGTCGGCTGGCTGTGCTGGCGCGACGCCGCGCAGATCGGCGCCGCCGGCGCCCCCGCCTGGGCCGGCTTCGCCTACGTGTCGGTGTTCTCGATGTTCATCGGCTTTTTCTTCTGGTACCGCGGCATGGCGCTCGGCGGCGTGGCGCGGGTCGGCCAGGTGCAGCTGGTGCAACCGTTCCTGTCGCTGCTCGGCGCGGCCGCCATCCTGGGCGAGACGCTCGACTGGCAAACCGTCGCCTTTGCAATCGCCGTCATCGCCACGGTGGGCACCGGGCGCAAAATGCAGGTCAAACGCCGCTAAAACCGTGGAGTATTCTGATTTTTCCCCAAACGCAGGCATCGCCTGTCCCAAGAGTACAATATCGGTCTACAGCCGCACCGAATTCCCGCCTACTTAATATTTGGATAACCACATGTCTGTCTACGAAAAACTGAAAGCGCTCGATATCACCCTGGCGGCACCCGCCACCCCGGCCGCCGCCTATGTCATGTACGCACAAACCGGCAACACGGTGTTTATCTCCGGCCACATCGCCAAGCGCGCCGACGGCAGCGTGTGGGTGGGTCAGCTGGGCAAGAACATCGAAACGGCCGAGGGCAAGCAGGCCGCGCGCGCCATCGCCATCGACCTGATCGGCACGCTGCAGGCGGCCGTCGGCGGCGATTTGAACCGCGTGCGCCGCATCGTCAAGGTCATGAGCCTGGTGAACTCCACCCCCGACTACACCGAACAGCACCTGGTCACCAACGGCGCCTCCGAGCTGCTGGGCGAAGTCTTCGGCGACGCCGGCAAGCACGCCCGCTCGGCCTTTGGTGTCGCACAAATCCCGCTTGGCGCCTGCGTCGAAATCGAACTGATCGCGGAAGTCGCGTAAGCGGGCGGCGTCCTATCCGGCGCCGTTCCCTCCATAAAAGCCGCCACAAGCGCGCTTGTTGAATCGCCGGGCCGTCTTCGGCCGGGGCACACATCTAGTGAGACACGTATGAAAATCGAAAATCCGAACCCGATCCAGTGGCGCTTCTCCGAACGCGCCGACCAGCTGCAATCGTCCTTCATCCGCGAGATCCTCAAGATCACGCAGCAGCCGGAGATCATCTCCTTCGCCGGCGGCCTGCCCTCGCCGCTGACCTTCCCGGTCGACGAGATGAAGGTCGCCTTCGACAAGGTCCTGCAAAACAACGGCAAGGTCGCGCTGCAGTACGGCCCGACCGACGGCTACCTGCCGCTGCGCCAGTGGATCGCCGACTCGCTGTCGACCAACGGCGCCAAAATCATCCCCGAACAGGTGTTGATGACGTCCGGCTCGCAGCAGGCGCTCGACCTGCTGGGCAAGGTGCTGATCGACGAGGGCAGCCGCGTGCTGGTCGAAACGCCGTCCTACCTGGGCGCGCTGCAGGCGTTCTCGGTCTACCGTCCTGAATTCAAATCCGTCGACACCGACGAACATGGCCTGGTGCCGTCGTCGCTCGACCCGGTCGCCGCCGGCGCGCGCCTGCTGTACGCGCTGCCGAACTTCCAGAACCCGACCGGCCGCACCTTGTCGGTGGCGCGCCGCCTGGAACTGGTCGAGACCTGCGCCCGCCTCGGCCTGCCGCTGATCGAGGACGATCCGTACGGCGCCTTGAGCTACAAGGGCGAACCGCTGCCCAAGATGGTGGCCATGAACCCGGAAGGCGTGATCTACATGGGGTCCTTCTCCAAGGTGCTCACGCCGGGCATCCGCCTCGGCTACGTGGTCGCCCCGCTGCCGCTGGTGCGCCGCCTCGAGCTGGCCAAGCAGGCCGCCGACCTGCACACCTCGCAGCTGACGCAGATGGTCGTGCACGAAGTGATCAAGGACGGCTTCCTGGAACAGCACATTCCTAAAATCCGCACGCTGTACGGCAACCAGTGCCAGGTCATGCTCGACGCGATGGCCCAGTACTTCCCGGCCAGCGTCACCTGGACCAAGCCCGAAGGCGGCATGTTCATCTGGGTCACGCTGCCCAAGCATATCGACGCCATGAAGCTGCTCGACGAGGCGATCGCGCAGAAGGTGGCCTTCGTTCCGGGCTCGCCGTTCTACGCCAACGAACCGGAAACCAACACTTTGCGCCTGTCGTTCGTGACCGTGCCGCCGGAGCGCATCCGCGCCGGCATCGAGATCCTCGGCAAGCTGATCGCCGCCAAGATCTAAGCAACGTGAAAACCCGCCCCGGGACGGTCCGCCGTGCCCGGGACGGTGCCCCCGCGCGGGCGGCGTTCGCCGCCCGCCGACACCTTCTTGTCATCCCGGCAAAAAAAAGCACGGCCCCTTACGGCGCTTGGCTCCGCGTCGCTTTCAAACCTGAAGCATGCACCGAAAAATGATGCGCGGAATTTCTACATATCTTGCTGGCAACGCGGTATGATTTGAACGGACACTCTTTTAAACGTTAGGCCAGCCTTTGTTCACGCGTGTACAAAATCCCTTAGCCAGCCCTGCGCGCCGCGCCCGCGCGCGCGCGTGGCCGCGCGCCGGGATGGTCGGCCGGGCCGGGGGTGGCGGCCGATGACAAGCACCGGTTCGGGCATCGCCGGGCGGCGCGACGCCGCCATCCTGATCGTCGACGACGCGCCGGAGAACCTGGCCGCGCTGCGCAAGCTGATGGTCGAACAGGGCTACCAGACCTTCGTCGCCACCTCGGGCGAGCGCGCGCTCAAGATCGCCCGCCGCGTCCATCCGGACCTGATCCTGCTCGACATCATGATGCCCGGCATGGACGGACTGGAGACGTGCCGCCAGCTCAAAAGCCACGCGGCCACGCAGCGCATCCCGGTCATCTTCATGAGCGCCAAAACCGACACCGACGACGTGGTGGCCGGCTTTGACATCGGCGCCGTCGACTACATCGCCAAGCCGCTGCGCCTGGCCGAGGTGCGCGCGCGGGTGCGCACGCAGCTGCAAATCCGCAGCAACAGCGAAACCCAGGAGGAACAGGCCGAGCGCCTGCGCACCATCGTCAACAACATGGCCGAGGGCCTGCTGATCATCGAGGCCGACGGCCGCATCCAGTTCACCAATCCGGCCTGCGACAAGTACCTCGGCTACCAGGAGAACGAACTGGCCGGGCGCGCCATCTCGGACCTGCTCAATCCCATGGTGGCGCAGGAGTACCTGGAATACTTCGACCGCTACGCCGCCTCGCCGGAGATGGCCCACAACCACGGCACGCGCGAGGTGATCATCCGCCACCGCAACGGCAGCTCGGTGTGCATGGATTTGACGCTCACGCCGATGTACCTGCGCCAGCCGCTGTTCATCGGCCTGCTGCACGACATCACCCACCACAAGCAGTCCGAGGACGCGCTGCAGCGCGCCGCCATGGTCGATCCGCTGACCCAGATCGCCAACCGCCGCCACTTCGACAGCTTCCTCGAGAAGGAATGGCAGCGCGCCATGCGCAACGGCCAGCCGCTGTCGCTGGTGGTGCTCGACGTCGACCACTTCAAGCTGTACAACGACACGCTCGGCCATCCGGCGGGAGACGCCTGCCTGCAGCGGGTGGCCGCCGCCATCGCCTCGCACGCGCTGCGCCCGACCGACCTGGCGGCGCGCTATGGCGGCGAGGAATTCGTGCTGCTGTTCGCCGAAACCGACGCCGACAAGGCCGCCGCCATGGCCGAGGCGATCCGCGCCCACATCGAGGCGCTGCGCATCCCGCATCCGCGCTCGACGACGTCGGCCTGGCTGACCGTGAGCATCGGCGTGGCCACCATCCACCCGCATCAATTGGACAGCACCGAATCGCTGTTCGTCGCCGCCGACCGCGCCATGTATGTGGCCAAGGAGGGCGGCCGCAACCAGGTGCGCGCCACCAACACCGGCGGCGCCGCGCTGGAGGCGGTCAAAGCGCTGGTGATGCGCTGATCCGGCCACGCAGCGCCTTCAATCCGAGCGGCACGCTGGCGGCCAGCGCCAGCAGCGAAAACCCGATCACACCGAGCGCGCCGGCGTCCTGGAACAACTCCCCGGCGCCGACCGTGCCCACCGCCACGGCGGCAAACGTCACCACCACCGATTGCGACAACAGCGTGCCGTCGTGGTCGCGCGCCGAGATGAAGCTGTTAAGCACCGCCATGATGGCGTAAAAGCCCATGTTGAGCGTCAGTTGGCCGATGAAAAACAGCGCCATGCCGTCGGCGGTGAAAAAACAGGCGACCGAGGCGAACATCACCAGCAGCGCGCCCATGACGGTCGGCCCGCGCCGCGCCGCCAGCGCCGGTAGCGCCGGCACCACGGCGCCGAAGAACCCCAGCAGCGACGACAGCGCCAGGGCGGTACCGATCGCCGGCAGCGACAGGCCGATGCGCTCGCCCTGCAACGCCGACACCGCCCACACGCCGGCCTGCACGCTGTAGACGCCGACGAACACGCCCCAGGCCAGCCAGACGCCGGCGCCGACGCCGGCGCGGCGATGGGCGCCGCCGGGCATGGGCATGGGCGTCGGCGTGGACGGGCGCGCGGGCACCAGCGCCGGCGCCCGCGCCGCCGCCACGCCCAGCACCGCCGCCAGCAGCGCCAGCGCGACCCAGATCCCCGCGCCGGCCGCCACGCCCGGCAGCAGCGACACCAGCGTAAACACGCCTGCCACCGCCAGCCCCGATAACAGCAGCACCACGCCCCACAGCCGCTCGGCGTCGCGGTGGCGGGCCAGGCACATGCCGACCAGGACGATCATCTGGGATTCGCACACGCCGGCCACCAGCCGCAGCGCGCCGAACAGCGGCGCCGATAGCGTCAGCGCCGTGAGCATCTGGCTCAGCGCCAGCAGCACCAGCGCGGCCGTGGTGGCGGCGGGTTTGTAAAAGGCGGGCACGCGGCGCGCAAGCCGCGGCAGCAGCACGCAGCCGGCCAGCATGCCGATCATCTCGATGCCGGTCATGAGCGTGGCCTGGCCCTCGTCCAGATGCAGGCGCGCCATCGTGTTGGTCACCAGCAGCGGCATCATCGTGGTGCCGCCGATACCCAGCGCCCAGGCGGCGGACAGGATCAGCGTGGGCGCGAGCGGCGTTCTCAGGCCGTCGGCGTCGGGCAAAGGCGTTGCGGGTGTCGGCGTCATCGCTCGTCCATGGTGGCCGGCAGCACTGTCTGCCGTGACCAAGCATACGACGGCCGCCGAAAACGACGGGGCCGAAACGGCCAAAAAAGATACATAAACGGCCATTTCTCGCACCAAGCGGTGGCGCCGCCCGCGTCCTGTGCTAGCCTGAACGCTCAACTTGAAGGAGCGCACATGCCGGCCAAACCGCACCTGCCCGACGCCGATGCCGACGTCCCGCCCCACGTGATCCGCCAGGTGCTGCAGCTGGTGGCCAGCCGCGGCCACTCGGCCGAGCGGCTGTGCAAGGGGCTGGGATTCACGCCGGAGAACCTGTGCGACGCCAGCTTCCGCGTCTCCTACCGGCAAACCAGTTTGCTGGTGCGGCGCGCGATGCAGCGCTGGGGCGATCCGGCGATCGGCATCGCCACCGGCGCCCGGCAAACGGTGGTGTGTTTCGGCCTGCCCGGACTGGGCATGCTCACCTGCGCCACCCTGGGCGAGGCGCTGCTCTACCTGATCAAATACCAGCGCGCGGCCGGCGCGCTGACGATCAATGAACTGTCGGTCGTCGACGAGCGCCAGTTCGCCATCGAAGTGACCACCCGCTTCCACGATCCCGAACTGGAGCCGTTCTTCATCGAGGAGATCTTCGTCAGCGGCGTCGAGGTGGCGCGCGCGATGGTCGGCACCCATTTCCGGCCGGCGCGGCTCGAGCTGCGCTATCCGCGCCCGGTCTACGCGGCCGCCTACAGCGAGTACTTCCGCTGTCCGGTGGTGTTCAACGCCCCGCTCAACCGCCTGGTGTGCGACATGAGCTGGTACCACTGCCCGCTGCCCACCCACGACCGCTTCATGCAGGAGAGCTTGCAGGCGCAGATCGACCAGTTGCTGGCGGTCGACACGCCGCGCAACGACCTGGTCGAATCGATCATGAACGTGTTGCGCGCCTCGGTCGACGAAATGCCGGGGCTGGCGCAGGCCGGCGCGGCGCTCAACATGAGCGAACGCACGCTGCGCCGCCGGCTTGCGGAGCTCGACACGTCCTACCAACGCCTGGTCGACCAGGTCCGCTATGAATGCGCGCTCGACCTGCTGCGCCGCAGCCCGATGCCGCTGGTCGATATCGCGATGGCGACCGGCTTCACGGACGCGCGCAACTTCCGCCGCGCCTTCAAGCGCTGGTCCGGCATGCTGCCCAACCAGATCCGCCAGGGCGCGGCGGCGCCGCGCCTGCTGATGCCGGAGCGGGCCGCCTAGCGCCGCTTGTCCGCTTGTCGACAGCGCGAATAATGGCGGCTAAGGCAGCTCCCACTTGTCGCCCCGAACCACCACCAGGCCGCGCCGGCGCAGCGACTCCAGATAGCGCGCGTGGCCGCGCACCCCCTTTTTGCGGAACAGCGGTATCAACCTGGGCAGCATGTTCGGCACCAGCATCGCCAGCCGGACCGTCCACGACTCGCCCAGGCGCGGATACCGCTCCAGGCACGGATCGTCGAGCATGCGCATGACCTGCCGCGCGACGTCCTCCGGCTGCTGCGGCGGATCCATGAACTGCAGCGTGTTGCCGCCTTCGACCGCCTCGCGCATCAGCATCGGCGTCTCGGTGGCCGATGGCATTACGCTGCCGACGTGCACCCCGTGGCGCGCGCGGTCCATGCCCAGGCACAGCATGGCGCCGCGCAGGCCGAATTTGGTGGCGGAGTAAATCCCGGTTTCCGGCAGCGGGAAAATACCGCCCAGCGAGACGGTGTTGATCACCCGGCCGTCGCCCGCCCGCTGCAAGGCGCCGAAGGCGAGCCGGGTCAGCACGATCGGCGAAAGCAGGTTGATATTGAGCTCGGCCAGGATGTTATCGACCGGGCGTTCCTCGAAATGACCGGTGCCGGTGATGGCCGCGTTGTTGACCAGGATGTCGAGCCGGCCGAAACGCTCCTCGATGAACGCCAGCAGGGGAGCTAGCTTGTTCAAATTGTCCAGATCGACCCGCACGCCCACCGCTTGCGGTCCCAGTTCGGCCGCCGCCCGGTCCAGCGCCGCCTGGTCGCGGTCGGCCATCACACAGGTGATGCCGCGCTCGATGAAGCCGCGGCAGATGGCCCGCCCGATGCCGCCCGCGCCGCCGGTCACCAGCGCGACCCGGCCGGCGTTTTTTGTTGTCGCCATAGGTATTCCTTTAAAAGCCTGCCCGTTGTTTTATGATTGGTTGCCGCCGGCCGCGCCGAGCTGCATCCAGATGGTCTTGGTCTCGGTGTACTGGTCGTGCGCCATCAGCGATTTTTCGCGTCCGCCGAAGCCCGACTCCTTGTAGCCGCCGAACGGCACGCCGGTGTCGCCCTCGGAGAAGCAGTTGATCGACACCGTGCCGGCGCGGATCGCCCTGGCCACGCCGTGGGCGCTATCGAGGTTGCTGGTGTAGACCGACGACGCCAGGCCGTAGCTGGTGTCGTTGGCGATGGCCACGCCCTGCGCCAGCTCGTCGAACGCCATCACCGACAGCACCGGCCCGAATATCTCCTCGCGCGCGATCGTCATCGATGGCAGCACGTCGTCGAAGATGGTCGGCTCGACGAAGCTGCCGCCGCTGTCTTCCCGCGCCTGGGCGCCGCCCAGCGCCAGCCGCGCGCCCTGCTCCCTGCCGCCGGCGATATATCCGAGCACGCGGCGCATGTGGGCCGGCTCGATCAGCGCGCCGATGCCGGTGGCCGGGTCGAGCGGATCGCCGACCCGCCACTCGCCGAAGGCGCGCTTGACCTCCTCCAGCAGTTCATCCTTGCGCGAGCGGTGGACGATCAGGCGCGAGCCGGCGCTGCAATTTTCGCCCTGGCAAAACAGCGCGCCGGTGGCGACCTGGCGCGCCACGCGCGGCAAATCAAAGGCGTCGGCCAGCACCAGCGCCGGGCTCTTGCCCCCGCACTCGAGCACCACCCGTTTGAGGTTGGACTCGGCCGAGTACTTCAGGAACAAGCGCCCCACCTCGCCCGAACCGGTGAAGCTGACGCAATCGATGTCGCGATGCCGGCCCATGGCCTGGCCCACCGTCTCGCCGTAGCCCGGCACGATATTGAGCACGCCGTCGGGAACGCCCGCCTCCAGCGCCAGGCGGCCCAGCATCAGCGCGGTCAGGCTGGTCTGCTCGGCGGGCTTGATGACGATCGAATTGCCGCTGGCGAGCGCGGGGCCGATCTTCCAGCCTGCCAGGTAGATCGGGAAGTTCCAGGGCAGGACGGCGCCGACCACGCCGACCGGCTCGCGCACGATCATCGCCACCACGTCCGGCGCGGTGGGCGCCACCTGGTCGTAGAGCTTGTCGGCCGCCTCGGCGTGCCAGCGCAGGCTCTCGATCATGTCCGGCAGGTCGGCCGCCAGCGCATCGCGGATCGGTTTGCCCGAGTCCAGGCTTTCCATCAGCGCCAGCGTCTCCAGGTTGTCCTCGACCAGCGCGGCGAGCCGCAACAGCACCTTCTTGCGGTGCTTGGGCGAGGCGCGCGACCAGTCGCCCCGGTCGAAGGCGCGCCGCGCCGCGTCCACCGCCAGATCGACATCGGCCGTGTCGCAACTGGCGACGCTGGCCAACAACTTGCCGGTGGCGGGGTTGACGGTGCCCAGCCGCCGCCCGGAGACGGCGTCGACGAAGCGCCCGCCGATCAGCGCGCGGGTCTCGAATTCCAGCGCCGCGGCGCGCGACTGGTAGTACTGAAGCGTGTTATCCATGTTCATCCTCAAGCGGCCGCGCGTTTGTCATGGCTCGCGCCCGGTCGGGCGGCGGCCACGCTGTCGCGTAGTTTGTCGTAATAGGTCTCGCTCAGCTCCGGCCACCCCATTTTCCTGCGCAGCCGTTTGAGGTATGACTTGAGCGCGTGCGCTTCCAGATAGACCTCGTGCCGCTGCGACTTGACGAAGGTGAGCCCGCCCGACAGATCGGGGTCGTCGCTGGCGATCAGCGCATCGAAAGCGCTGGTCTGACCCGGCTTGTCGAGCTGGTCGCGCAGGTAGGCGGCGATCATGAAGGCCTCGGTGTCGAACAGTTTGTAGGCGCTCGAATTGGTCTCGACATAGCCGATGCCGAACAGGTTGCGGTGGTCGCGGCTGAACATGGACAGGTACAGCTGCGGCCTGCCGCCGCGCCATTCGAAGTATTCGCCGGCGTATTTGCAGCTCCATTTGTAGCCGGTGGCGTAGACCACCAGGTCGAGCGCCTCGCGGCTGCCATCCTGGAACACCACGTCGTCGCCGTCGTAGTGCGAAATGTCCGGCTTGACCGCGATGTTGCCGTGCTGGAGGTGGTGCAGCAACTGGGAGTTCAATAGCGGATGGCTTTCGAACAGGCGATGGTCCGGCTTGGGCAGGCCGAAGCGGGTCAGGTCGCCGGTGAACATCTTCAGCAGCAGACCCATGACCGGCCGCGCGATCCAGATCGGCAGCGGCGGCCCGCTCTCGCCCACCTGGTCCGCCGGCAGTCCGAACAGGTGCTTGGGGATGAAGTGGTAGCCGCGCCGCATGCTGATGAAGGCTTTATCGGCGCGGGCGGCGGCGTCGCAGGCGATGTCGGCGCCGGAGTTGCCGGCGCCGACGATCATCACGCGCTTGCCCTTGAATTCGTCGGCGCTTTTGTAGGTGACGGAGTGGCGGATTTCGCCGTTGAAGTGGCCTTTGGTCGCCGGCATGTTGGGGTCCCAGTTGCAGCCGGTGGCGCAGATCACGGCCAGGTAGCGGCGGCGGCTGCCGTCGCCCAGCGTGACCACCCACTTGCCGCCCTGCTCCTTGTGCACGTGCCGCACCGGCGTGTTGAAGCGGATCGCCTCGCGCAGGCCGTAGGCGTCCGCGTAGCTGCGTACATAAGCGAGGATCTGCTGGTTGGTCGGGTAGTCGGGATAGGACTTCGGCATCGGAAAGCCGATGAAGCCCGACAGGTCGCGCGACGAGATGAAGTGCGCCGATTCGTAGATCGGACTGCCGGGATTGCGCATGTCCCAAATGCCGCCGACGTCCGAGTGGCGCTCGAACTGCTCGTATGCCAGCTGCATGCCCTTGAGCGCGCGGGCGGCGGACAGGCCGCCGGGGCCGGCGCCGATCACACACACCGCGTTGCCGCAGTCGACCACCTGGCCGCTTTGTTCTTCCATCATCTCGATCTCCCTTTGTGTTCAACTTATGTGCCGTCGGCGTTCCGCGGCGATGAACCGATTGTGCAAACAAAGCCGGGGCCGGACGGGGGCCAAAGGGACAGGCAGGGAGCATTTCCGGCCAACGCCGGCATGCGGGCGTGCGCACAACAACGGGGCCTGTTTGGCCTCGCGGGCATCCCCCGCTGTCCGATCCGGCCCCCAGCGCGACACGCGGCGCGACTACATTCGAAGCCATAAGATTGAAAAAAGACCAAGCCGTTCGTGGGGCGGATTAGCGCAGCCTAATCCGCCAGGCGCCGTCGGCGGCTCATGGCGGATTACGCGCTGCGCGCTAATCCGCCCTACTCACCGGGAGATATCGTGAAGACCAATAAACAGCAAGCCATCCTCGCACGCAGCATCGCCATCGCCTTTGCGGGCACGTCCGCCGCCTCCCATGCTTACGCCCAGGAGGACATCCAGAAAGTGGTCGTCACCGCGCAATCGCGCTCGCAGTCGGCGCAGGACGTGCCGATCTCGATGGAGGTCGTCACGGCCAAGGATATCCGCAACCTCGGCGCCAAGGACCTCGGCGACTTGAACGGCTACCTT
The DNA here is from genome assembly GCA_963513825.1 of uncultured Duganella sp. Classification (GTDB taxonomy): domain Bacteria; phylum Pseudomonadota; class Gammaproteobacteria; order Burkholderiales; family Burkholderiaceae_D; genus Rugamonas. The sequence continues at coordinate 319,593 of CAUPRW010000001.1, read as the reverse complement.
CCCGGCCTGGCGGTGGACGCCACGCAGGCCACGCAGCCACTGTTCGGCATCCGTGGCGTGCAGGCCGGCGATTTCGGCATCGGCACCGACATGCCGGTCGGGATCTACGTCGACGGGGTCTATACCGGCAAGACCGGCGGCGCGCTGATGAACTTCATCGACGTCCAGCGGGTGGAGGTGCTCAAGGGGCCGCAAGGGACGCTGTTTGGCCGCAACAGCGCCGCCGGCGCCATCTCCATCGTCACCAACGAACCGGAGGACACGCTCGACGCCAACGGCCATGTCAAAGTGGGCGAGTACGGACGCCGCAACCTCGACGCCATGCTCAACGTACCGCTGGGCGCCGGCACGGCCGCGCGCCTGGTCTTCGTGCGGGCCGAAAGCGATGGATGGGCGCGCAACGTCACCACCGGCGAACACGCCGCCGGCGATAAATCCTGGGCCGCGCGGCTCTCGCTCAAACAAAAAATCAGCGACGCCACGCTCAACCTGACGCTCGAACACGAGCAGTTGCGCCAGAAAGGCTGGCCCGCTTTCGGCGTCGTCAAGGATCCGGCGCTGCCGTTCGCCGGCTTCACCGGCGTCTACGACGCGGCCTATGCCGCCAACTTCGTCGATCCGCGCAAAGCGCCGCTGGAAAACGACATCGGCGGCGCCGAACGCCGCATCTTCGACGGCGCCACCTTGCGCGCCGAGCTGCCGCTGGGCGGCGTCACGCTGCGCTCCATCACCGCCTACCGCACCTTCTCGACCTTCAACCAGACCGACAACGACGGCACCGCGCGCAGCGACTTTTCGCTCACCAACACCGATCAAAAGCAGGCCTACAACTGGCAGCAGGAATTCAAGTTGTCCGGGAAGACCGACCACCTGGACTGGATCGCCGGCGCCAGCTTCTACGACAACCGCGAACGGCAAGCCTCGACGGCCCTGCTCAACACCGCCACGCTGGACAACGTCAGCCTGCTCGGCGGCGGCAACGCCGACCTGGCCGGCCTGTTCGACGCGCTGGGACAGGCCGGCGTGCCCGGCGTCGATGCCACGTCCAACTTCCCCTGGGGCGAGACCACGCACAACTACCTGAAAACGCGCGCCTTCTCGATCTACCAGGACGTGATCTGGCACGCCGCGCCGTCGACCAACGTGACCTTCGGCCTGCGCTGGAGCCGCGACCGCAAAAACATGGAGTGGCACGTGCCGGGGCGGCAGTCGCCCGCGCTCGACGATATGCTCAACACCTACGGCCCGGCGGCGGGACTGGACGCCTCGGCGCTGCCGTCGAACCAGATCTTCTACGCGGCCGGACAACTGGCCGCCACGCCGGTGCGCTCGACCAAGAGCTGGACCGACTGGAGCCCACGGCTGGTGCTGGACCATAAACTGACACCGGACCTGCTGCTGTTTGCGTCGCTGTCGAAGGGCTACCAGGCCGGCGGCTTCAATGTCTTCACCCCGCCCAATCCATCGTCGGCCAGCGCCAGGGAGCGCGACCCGAGCTACGATCCGGAGAAGATGACCAATCTGGAACTGGGCTTCAAGCTCTACGCGCCGGCCATCAAGGCCACGCTCAACGGCTCGGTGTTCGCCTACCGCTTCAAGAATCTGCAGGACATCAAGCTGGGTGGCACCGGCCCGATCCCGACCTACAACGTCGTCAACAGCGACCAGCAGGCCAAGGGGCTCGATCTGGACGGCCGCATGCGGGTGTCGTCGAACCTGACGCTGTTCGCGGGGCTGGAGCTGATCGACCAGACCTACAAGAGCTACCGCACCATCGACGACAGCGGCGCGGTGCTGGACCTGTCCGGCCAGACGGTGGGCACGCCCACCTTCAGCGGCATGGGCGGCGTCAACGCCAGTTGGGAGGGCCTGGGTGGGCGCATCAGCACCACCTTGCAGGGCACGTACCAGAGCAAGGCGCGCTGCAACGACGACACGCGCGCCCTGCAATGCCTGACCGCGCCGGCCTTCCGCACCGGCGCCGCGCGCACCAAGGCGGACTTGCGCCTCGGCTGGGACAACGCCAACGGCAAATTCGGCATCGCCCTGCTGGTCAATAATCTGTTCGACAAACAGTACGTGCACACGCTCGACGGCCAGACCAAGCCGTTCGGCCTGCCGTACGCGATCGTCACGCCGCCGCGCACCATTTCGGTGGAGCTGCGCGGCAGCCTGTAGGCCCGGCGTTAAATGGCGTTGCCTTCGACCCGCACGAACGGGCCGATGCAGCGCTGCATATTGCGGTCCACGCACATGAGGAACATGTCGCCGCCCGGGTGGAACAGCAGGTAGTTGGTCACCGAGCGCCCGGGCTTGGTGATCTGGCCGGTGCAATCTGGCTTGCCGTTGTCCTTGACGATGGTGTCGACCGCCTTGTAGAAGCCGTCCTTGTCGGGCTTGTCGGCGATGACGAAGGTGGACTCGGCCACCTCCTCGTTGCTGAACACGAGCGTGCTGCCGTCGCCGCGCACACGGTAGGTTTCGCTGCAGGCGCCGTCGGGCAGCGTGATCTTCCAGGTGCCGATGAACGGGTGGTCATGCCGCACCGGCGCGGCGCGCACGCCCACCGGCGCGCCGGCGAACGCCAGCGTTGCCGCCATCGCGGCCATACGGAAAAGCGGTTTCCTCTTCATCGCGCACCCCATGCCAGGTTGTTGGTCGAATCAAGCATAGACGCGCCGGCGATCTTTTGGCGCGCCGCTGAACGCTCGTTTCTTCGTGTATATAATTATAGAATTGATATTCATCCGAGGGAATCAAATGCTATCGCACGTCTACCTGGGCATCAACGATTTCGAGCCGGCGTTCGCGTTCTACAGCGCGGTGATGGCCGAATTGGGGGCGCGGCCGCGCTTCAATGATCCGGTCAAGCAGTGGGCGGGGTGGATGCCGGCCGAGGCGGCGCGGCCGCTGCTGGTGATCAGCAAACCGTTCGACGGCCAGCCGGCGCAATGCGGCAATGGGCAGATGACGGCGCTGATGGCGGCCTCGCGCGCGGCGGTGGACCGGGCGTACGCGGCGGCGCTGGCGCATGGCGGACGGTGCGAAGGGGTGCCGGGGCCAAGGCCGCACTATCATCAGCACTACTATGGGGCCTACTTCCGCGATCCGGATGGGAACAAGCTGGGCGTGGCGTGCCATGAGCCGCAATCGGATTGAACGTAATCCGCCATGCATGCATCCCGGCGGCGCATGCATCGGCGGATTACGGCGTGCCGCCTAATCCGCCCTACGCGTCCACGCCTCCGGCCGTCAAGAGCTTAAGCCAGCGCCTCCTTGGCCGCTTCCTCCGGCGTCAAGCCATCATAGAACTGGTCGGTGAACCATTCGACCTGCTCCTCGATATGGTCCTGCGCCTCCGCCACCGTCGCGCCGCCCTTGACCAGGAAGCCTTCAACCTCGATACACCAGTTGATCAACTCCAGGGTCTCCGGATCCAGCTCTTCCTTTTTCTTTGCCATGATTTACCTCTACATCGGGTGGGTACGAGGCTCCAGTGTAACAGGCGGGCGCCTCACTTCTCCGGGTACAGCACCACCTGCAGATAATTATTCATGTCGAAATAGCGCTTGGCCGCCTCCTTCAGGTCCGACGGCTTGAGCGCGGCAACCCGCTGTTCGTACTGGAGGATATCCTCCGGATTGCTGTCGTTGAAGAAGGCGTTCTGCAACGACGCCAGCCAGTAGCCGTTCTCGCGCATGCCCTTTTTGTAGCCCTTGAGCCAGGCCGATTTAACTTTATTCAGATCCGCCTCGTCGGCGCCGTCGTTCTTGATCTTGTCGATCTCGGCGAAGGTCGCGGCGATCACCTTGTCGACGTTCTCCGGCGCGCACGGCAGATTGGCGCTGATCGAGTAGTTCCCGTACGGGATGCGGTTGAGCGAACCGTTCATGCCGCCGCTGTAGATGACGCCCATCTTCTCGCGCAGCACCTCGATCAGTTTGATGTTCAACACCTCGACCAGCGCCTGCAGCCGCATGCGCTCCTCGCGCGAATATTTGGCCTCGCCGGTGAACGAGAGCGAGATCGTGCTCTTTGGATCGGCGCCGGCGCGCACCTCCTTCTTGACCACGCCGCGCACCGGGCGCACGCCCTCGTCGCGGAAGGCGACCGGAATCTCGGCCGTCGGCAGGCTGGCGAGGTAGGTGGCGATCAAAGGCTTGATCTTCTCGACGTCGAAGCTGCCGACGAAGAAGAAGGTGAAGTCGCGCGCACTCGACATGCGGCCCTTGTAAATCTCCAGCACCCGGTCCAGCGCCAGTTGGTCGAAATCGGCCGGCTTGGCCGCGCGCAGCACGCGCGGGCTGTTGTTGTACAAGGTCGCGGTGATGGTGTCGTAGAACACCGACTCCGGCCGCGCCATATTGTTCTGCGCCAGTTCACGCTGGCGGTCGACGTAGGCGCTGTAGATGGCGGGGTCCTTGCGCGGCTGCGTCATCTGCAGATAGGCCAGCTGCAGCATCGACTCGATGTCGGCGCTGCCGGAACCGCCGCCCACCGATTCGTTGATCGAATTGACGGTGGCGCTGGAACTGACGCTCTTGCCGGCCAAAACCTTCACCAGGTCGTTCGGCGTGTAGTTCAACACGCCCATCTGGCCGACGATGCTGCTGGCGTAGTGGGACGCGAAGACGTCCTTGTCGTCGAACAGCGACCAGCCGCCGTAACGCACGCCGGACATGAGCACCTGGTCGTTATTGAAGTCGGTCGGCTTGAGCACCACCCTGACGCCGTTGCTCAGCACGAGCTCCGTCGTCCCCAGCTTGGCGTTGACGGTTTGCTTGACGATGGTGCCCGCCTTCGGCAGCAGCGGCATCAACTGGTTCGAATAAACCTTCTCCTCCTGCGCCTTGACGGTGATTTTTTCGGCCGCATTGGCGATGGCCACCAGCTCGGACGCCTTGGGCGTGGCCACGCCGGCCTTGTCGACACCCGTGTAGACCACCAGCTTGCTCTGGTTGTCCGGGATCGCCACCTTGACGGCGGCGTTGACCTCCGACAGCGAGATGCTGGGGATCAGTTCCTGCGCGTAGCGGTATTCGGCCTCGATGCCGGGTATGGTTTCGTCCTCGAGGAAATTGCGGATGTATTCCGCCGCGTAGCCGGCCGAATCGGACTTGTCACGCTCGTTGTACAGGTTTTCGTAGGTGCGCAGGATGCCCTTCTTGGCGCGCTCCACCTCGGAGGCGGTAAAGCCGTACTGGCGCGCGCGCTCGTCCTCTTCGACCAGCGCGTTGATCGCCGGCGTCACGCCGCCCTTACCCAGCACCGCGCCGGCGCCGAACGAACGGTAGCCGCGCACGATCTTGTTCATGCCACTGCCGCCCTGCAGGAACGGCGGATTGGCTTGCTGCGTCAATTCGTACATGCGCTGGCTGAGGATGAAGCTGTAGACGTTTTCGATCAGCTTCTGGCGGTAGTCGGCCAGCGTTTCGCCGGCCGGCCAGGGCTGGATCGGGTAGCGGATGTAGACCGAGTTGTTGCTCACTTCCTTGTCGGTGAAGACGATGCCTTCCGACTCCTGGCGCTCCGGGATCTTGGCGTATTCGCGCGGGCGCGGGTTGGCGGGGTTCTTCAATTTGGTGAAGTGCTTTTCGATCAGCGCGCGCGCCGCCTCCGGCTCGATGTCGCCGACGACGACCACCGCCATCAGGTCCGGCCGGTACCAGTCGCGGTAAAAGCGCTTGATGGCGTCGTACTTGAAGTTCTTGATGATGTCTTCTTTACCGATTGGCATGCGCTGCGCGTAGCGCGAGCCGTTGAGCACCTTCGGTAGCAGCACCTTGTTCATGCGGTCGTCGACGCCCTTCCCCATGCGCAGCTCTTCAAGCACGATACCGCGCTCGCTGTCGATGTCGGCGTCGTTGAACGACAGGCCGTGCGCCCAATCCTCCAGCACCTGGAAGCCCTGCTCGACGACCTCTTTTTTCTCGGTCGGTATCGGCAGGATGTAGACGGTTTCGTCGAAGCTGGTGTACGCATTGAGATCGGCGCCGAATTTGACGCCGATCGACTGCAGATACGATACGAGCTCGTTGCGCTTGAAATTGGTCGAGCCGTTGAAGGCCATGTGCTCGGTGAAGTGGGCCAGGCCTTGCTGATCGTCGTCTTCGAGGATCGACCCGGCCTTGACGACGAGCCGCAGTTCGAGCTTGTTTTCAGGGCGGGCGTTCTTCTGGATGTAGTAAGTCAGACCATTTGCCAGCTTGCCAACCTTGACCTGGGGGCCGACCGGCAGCACGTCGCTCAGTTTGAGCGGCAGGGCCTCGCCGTGGGCGAGGAAGGAAAACGACAGCAGCAACGCCCCGGACAGCACCCGCAATTTGATCAATTTCATTCGGCAGACAGTAAAAATCGGAAACAGCCACCTTACACTGAAATTCTTAATTTGGGCTAGAATCCTTGTTCGCCTGCCAGCCGGCAGGCGCTAACTTACGTCTTCGGGGCGGGGTGCGATTCCCCACCGGCGGTAAAGCCAGCGATGGCCAAGCCCGCGAGCGCCGCTTCGGCCGTTTTGAAGCGGGTCAGCAGATCTGGTGCGACTCCAGAGCCGACGGTATAGTCCGGATGAAAGAAGATGTGCGGTGACGCGGCCTGCCGCCCGAGCGATCGGTGCGGCCGGCCGCGCGTATTCGCTTGCCCTGTCGCGTTTTTCGCTAATGCGAGGAGCGTTTCCCATGTTTGACCAAGTATCAACCACCTCCCCCTACTCCCTTGTTTCGGACGACCTGGAAGGCCGCATCGCCGCCGCCCTCGAGGCCATGCGCGCCGGCGTGCCGGTGATCCTGCTCGACGATTTCGACCGCGAGAACGAGGCCGACCTGATCGTCGCCGCCGAAAAAATCACCGTGCAATCGATGGCCATGATGATCCGCGAATGCAGCGGCATCGTTTGCCTGTGCCTGAGCGCCGACAAGGTGCGCGCGCTCGAGCTGCCGCCGATGGCCGCCGACAATGGCAGCCGTTACGGCACGCCGTTTACCGTGTCGATCGAGGCGCGCGAGGGTGTGACCACCGGCGTGTCGGCGGCCGACCGCGTGACGACGATTCGCGCCGCCATCGCGCAGCACGCACAGCCGGGTGACCTGGTGCATCCGGGGCATGTGTTCCCGCTGCGGGCCACGCCCGGTGGCGTGTTGGCGCGCAAGGGCCACACCGAGGGCTCGGTCGATCTGGCGACGATGGCGGGCTTGCAGCCGGCCGCCGTGCTGTGCGAGTTGATGAACCCGGACGGTACGATGATGCGCGGGGGTGATATCGAGCGCTTCGCCGAGCTGCATGGGATGCCGATTTTGACGATCGCGGAGATGGTCGCGTGGCGTGTGGCGCGCGGTGATTGATGCGTAATCCGCTGGCGCCGCCGGCGCTCTCGGATGGCGGATTACGCGCGCAGCGCTAATCCGCCCTACGTGTAACGTATAGGTACACGAGCGCCAGCGCGGTCGCGTACGCGGCGGACACCAAGCCGAACGCCAGCGGCAGGCGCGATGTCCACTCCGTCGCCACATGCAGCACGGCGCCCATCAGCGCCACGCCGACCAGCGCGCCGATCTGGCGGTTGGCGTTGAGCGCGGCCGCCGCGCTGTTGGCGTGCGCCTTGCCGGCCACCTGCATCACGGTCGCCGTCATGCCCGGAATCGCTATGCCGATGGCGACGTTCATCACGACGATCCCGGACACCAGCAGCCAATATGGCGTCGTCGGCGACACGCCGGCGAACATCGCCAACGCCGTCGCCAGCCCCACCAGCAAGCCATACAACATGGGCGGGCGCGTTCCGACCCGCGCCACGATGGCGCCGGATGTCAAATTGCCGACAGCGAACGCCCCCATCATCGGAATCAGCTTCAAGCCGGTGCCCAGCGCGTCTTCGCCGCCGTTTTGGATATAAAGGCTCAACAAAAACAGCTGGCCGAACACGGCGAAGTTGATCATGAAGCCGACGCCGTTGGCCGCCGCGAACGCAGGCGTGTCGAACAAGGCACGCGGCAGCAGCGGATGCGCGCCGGCGCGCTCGCGCCCCACCAGCAACGCGGCGCCAAGCACCGTGGCCAGGGCCGCCGCCAGCACGGGCGCCGACGCCCATCCCAGCACCGGTCCCTCGATCAACACAAAACTCAGGCCGGCCAGCGCGGCCGCGCCCAGCGCGTGGCTGAGCAGCGAGAGCGCGCGCCGCTGCGCCGGCGTCGCCGGGGCCACCATCTGCGTCAGCACGACGCCGGCCAGGCCAATCGGCACGTTCACCCAAAACACGCTGCGCCAGCCGAATTCGTGCACCAGCAAGCCACCGACCAGCGGGCCGGCCGTGGCCGAGCAGCCGACGATGGCAGACCAGGTGCCCAGCATGCGCGCCCGCGTGGCCTGATCCTCGTAGGCGTGCGTGAGCAAACTGAGGGAGCTTGGCATGAACAGCGCCGCGCCGGCGCCCTGCAACAGCCGCGCGGCGATCAGCGCGTCGCCGCTCGGGGCCAGCGCGCACGCCACCGAACCTAATATGAACACGCCCAAGCCGCCCTGGTAGACGTTCTTCGGCCCGTAGCGGTCGGCCAGCGCGCCGCCGGCCAGCAGCAGCGCGGCAAAGGTCAGCGTGTAGCCGTCGACCACCCATACCAGGCCGGCCAGTGGCACCGACAGGCTGACGGCGATGTCCGACAGCGCCGTGTTGACGGCGGTGACGTCGATCATCGCCATCACGAAGCCGATGGCCAGCGTCGTTAGCATCAGCAGCGGTGGAACCGGGCGCTCCGGCGCGCGCGCGGGCGTCCGGGCCGTGGATGGCATGGTCATGGCATATTCCTGATAGGCGTTTTCCGTCATATTAGGTGGCTTGCGTGATGCGGTAAATACGCATAACATCGGCACTCCGATGCATAATTGCATCCCAATCTAAAGGGCCGCACCGTGGACTGGGATAACGCCAGGATTTTCCTCGCCATCTTCCGCAAGGGCACGCTGCGCGCGGCCGCCGGCGAGCTCCAGATCGACCAGGCCACCGTCGGCCGGCGCCTCAACGCGCTGGAGGATTCGCTCGGCGCGCGCCTGTTCCTGCGCACGCCGTCCGGCTACATGGCCACGCCGGCCGGCGAACTGGCCGTCACCGCCGCCGAGGCGATGGAGCAGGCGGCGCTGCGCTTCCAGCGCGAGATGCAGGGCATCGACAACCGCCTCTCCGGCACCGTGCGCGTGACCACGTCGGACACGATGGCGAGCCATTTCGTCCTCGACGCCATGCGGCGGCTGCACGCGACGCATCCGGAAATACGCATCGTCCTGAGCACCGGCACGGAGATCACCAGCCTGACGCGGCGCGAGGCCGACCTTGCCGTGCGCACGCTCAAGCCCACCAGCCCGGACCTGATCTCGCGCCACCTGACCCGGCGCAGCATGGGCCTGTACGCCACGCCCGGCTATCTCGCGCAACGCGGCATGCCGGTTGCGGGCAATGGCCTGGCGGGACACGACATCGTCATCTATCAAAGCGCGGTGGCGCCGCGCCACCGCGAGAAAATATGTTCCGAGCCGGTCTCCAACGCCCGCGTGGCGCTGGAAGTCAACAGCGGCTTGATGCTGCTGGACGCGGCGCGCCTTGGCATGGGGGTGACCGAACTGCCCTGCCACATGGCCGACGGCGATGACCGCCTCACGCGCATCTGGCCGGAGCGGGTCGAGCATTACGATGTCTGGCTCGTCATGCACAGCGATCTGAGTCGCAGTGCCCGCGTGCGGGCCGCCGCCGACGCCATCATCGACACCTTTCCGCAAGCCTGAAGTGCGATGACGAACACCTGCCGGCACGGTCCTGGTGCTAAGATGCCAACATGAACGCACAAGCATCACATCCATCCATATTGCAACGCCTCCACCGCGGCGCGGTCGACTGGCTGCAAACGTGGTGGCGGCTGCTGCGGTTCGCCGTGCTGATGGTGTCGGTCGCGCTCACGCCGGCCACCTACGGCCGCGCCAACCGCGCGGTGATGTCACGCCACCTGGTGGCCGACACGGCGCCGAACCTGGCCTGGTTCGGCGTGCTGTCGGCCTTGGTCAGCCTGGTGCTGATCCGCATCGTGGTGGTCACCTCGCAAAGCTACGGCCTGTCGCGCTTTGCGCTGGAGATGGTGGTGCGGGTGCTGGTGCTCGAGCTCATACCGCTGACCGCCGCCGCCTTCGTGGCCCTGCGCACCACCCTGCCGGCCGGGCTGGAATTTTCCCAGGGCCGGCGCGCCGGCGCCGTCGCCACCATGGCGGAGCTGCAGGGCGAGTTTTTCCCGCGCGTGGCCGCCGGCGTGTTCGCCGTCTGGATGCTGGCCGCCGTCAGCTGCGTGCTCACGCTGATCCTGGCCTACCTCACGCTGTACGGCTTCACGCCATGGGCGCTGACCGCCTACACCCGCGTGGTCGGCCAGGTGTTCAACCCCGCCGTCACGCTGATCCTGGTGCTCAAGGTGGTGTTCTTCAGCTTTGCCGTCGGGCTGATCCCGATGGCGTCCTCGTTCTACTTCGGCGCCAACTACCGCGTCAAGGTCACGCACGGCCTGTCGGACATGGTGCGGCTGTTCGCCATGATCCTCCTCATCGAAGTCGCATCCCTGATGGGCAACTACTACTAAGCACCGATAGATTGAACAACCATGACTGAACCGACTCCAACAACGACCGGCGCGCCGCCGGTGCGCAACGCCGAATTCAAGGCCGCCCTGCTGCTGGTGGCGATGGTGCTGCTGGTCGCCGGCGCGGCCATCTACCTGATGTACGCGCGCGGCGCCTTCGAATCGACGCAAACGCTGTTGCTCGAGGCGGACGACTCGGAGGGCGTGGTGGTGGGCATGGACGTCACCTTCGCCGGCTTCCCGATCGGGCGCGTGCGCCGCATCGAATTGAGCAAGGAGGGCAAGGCCCGCATCGTCGTCGACGTGCCGCGCGACGACGCGCACTGGCTGCGTAAATCGAGCATCTTCACGCTTGAACGCGGGCTCGTTGGCGGCGCCAAGCTGCGCGCGTTCAGCGGCATTCCGACCGATCCGCCGCTGGAGGAAGGCGCGGCGCGCACGCTGCTGGTGGGCGACCCCGGCGCCGAAATCCCGCGCCTGCTGGCCACCGCCCGCGACCTGCTGGAAAACCTCAACACGCTGACGGCGGAAAACTCCGCGCTGGCGGCCAGCCTGGCCAACATCCAGGGCGTGACCGGCAAATTGAACGGCCCTTCGGGCGCCATGGGACTGATCGCCGGCGACGACAAGAACGCCCAACAGCTGACCGAGCGCGCCAACAAGCTGCTGGCCACCGTCAACGCGCTGGCCACCAAGGCCGACAGCCTGGTCGGCCATGCCGACACCCAGGTGTTCGGTCCGCAGGGCGTGGTGACGGACGCGCAGGCCACCATCGTCCAGCTCAACGGCCTGCTGGCCGACGCCCGCAACAGCCTGAAGAAAATGGACGCGGTGCTGGTCGAGGCGCAGGCCGTCGGCGCCAACGCCAAGGAGGCGACCGCCGATCTGGGCACCTTGCGCGCCGAGGTGGAGAGCAGCCTGCGCCGGGTCGAACAGCTGGTCAATGAAATCAACCGCAAGTGGCCGTTCAAACGCGACACCGAGATCAAGCTGCCATGAAAAACATCGTTACGCCGATCGCCGCCGTCCTGCTCTCCATATTGGCCGGCTGCGGCAACAACCCGCCGGTACCGGACTGGCAAATGAACGCGCAAAGTTCGATCGAACGCGCGACGGCCGCCTACATGACCGGCAACGCCCGCATCGAGCAGGCCGAGTACAAACGCGCCCGCGAGGCGCTGGCCAGCACCGGCAAGGTCGACCTGATCATCCGCGCCGAGTTGATACGCTGCGCCGCGCGCGTGGCCTCGCTGGTGTTCGAGGAATGCGCGGGCTTCGACCGACTGGCGGCGGACGCCAGTCCCGCCGACCGCGCCTACGCCGCCTACCTGGCAGGACGCGCCGGCGCCGCCGATGCCGCCCTGTTGCCCGCGCAGCACCAGCCGGTGGTGGCCGCCTCCAGCGATACGGCCGCCGCCGACGCGGCGCGGGCGATCGCCGATCCGCTATCGAAGCTGGTCGCCGCCGGCGTGCTGCTGCGCGCGAACAAGGCCACGCCGGCGCTGCTGGCCGACGCTGCGGAGACGGCGTCCGCGCAAGGGTGGCGGCGCCCGCTGCTGGCATGGCTCGGCGTCCAGGCCATGCGCGCCGAGCAAGCTGGCGACAGCGCGGAAGCGCAGCGCATCAGGCGCCGTATCGACCTGGTGTCCGAAAAAATATAAACCCCTACACCCGGAACAAAATGCCCTCAACGATATCGGCGGTCCAGGTACCACCGCAAAGCGTCATCCACCAGCGCCTGACGGGTGCCTACTTCTACGACTGCTATGCGCAGGAAATCGCCGCGAACGGCGCCTCGGCGCTGGAGCTGTACCTCAAGGTCGTGGCGACCACGCCCGCGTGGGTCAACAGCTTGATGGCGCTACGTAACCGCCTGGTGCGGCTGGTCGGCCTTAAAAACCTCGGCCATCTGGGGGACTTCGACAAAAACAAGCCGGCCAGCCAATATCGCCTGGGTGACCGGGTCGGCATTTTCTCGATCGTGTATCTGAGCGACGATGAAATCATCCTCGGCGATTCGGACAAACACCTCAACGTCGAGGTGTCGGTTTGCAAAATGCGCGGCGCAGACCACGATACGATCGCGGTCAGCACGGTGGTCCACACCCACAATGCGCTGGGACGTCTTTACATGCTGTTTGTCGCCCCGCTGCACAAGCTTATCGTACCCGCGTCGATGAGGCAGGCCGGACTCGCCTGATCGCCGCCAATCCACCAGCGGGCGCTCTGCTAAAATCGCGCATCCAACGACACAGGGCAACCATGGCTTACTCCCTCTCCCGACCGCTGCGCGGCCTGCTTTCCGTTTTCGCCCTGTCCTGCGCCATGCTGGTGCCGGCGGCCCACTCGGCCGAACGCCAAAAAGTCATCGTCGACATGGACATCGGCGACGACATCGACGACGCCTTCGCGCTGGCGCTGCTGCTGCAAAGCCCGGAGATCGACATCGTCGGCATCACCACCGCCTGGGGCGACACGGCGCTGCGCGCGCAACTGCTCGAACGCATGCTGCGCGAGACCGGCCATGGCGCCATCCCCATCGCGCAAGGCATCGCCAGCACCGGCAACCCGCAGCCGTTCACGCAGGCGCGCTACGCCCGGCGCGGCAAGGCGCCGGCCAGGATCGACGCGGTGGACTTCCTGCTGGGGCAAATCAAGCGCCAGCCGGGCCAGATCACCTTGCTTGCGCTCGGCCCGCTGACCAACATCGGCGCCGCCATCGAGCGCGACCCGGCCACCTTCGGCAAGCTCAAACAGGTGGCGATGATGGGCGGCTCGGTGCGCGCCGGCTACCGCAAGTCGCAATACGTTCCATCGCGCCCGGCGGACAAGGAGTACAACATCGTCTCCGACATCGCGGGCGCGCAAAAACTGTTCAAGGCCGGCGTGCCGATCGTGATGATGCCGCTCGACTCGACGCAAATACGGCTCGATGAAGTGGAGCGCAACGCGCTGCTCGGCCACGGCTCCGCCGTCACCGACGCCCTGGCGTTGATGTACCACCAGTGGATCGACGCCTACCAGCCGTGGTCGAGCAATATGCCATCGATGTTCGACGTGGTGCCGGTGGCGTGGATGATCGATCCCAAGGTCTGCCCGACCACGCCGCTGCGCATCGTCGTCACCGATGATGGTTTCACGCGCGAAGAGGCGGGCAAGCCGAATACGGCGGTTTGCCTGGCGTCGGACCAAAAGCGCTTTTTTGACATCATGATGCCCCGACTGCTGGAGGACAAGCCATGAGCACGCGGCTGGTTTACTCGACCGTGACGGGACGCATCTGCCCCGATTGCGGCAAACCGCTGGCCGATTGCGCCTGCAAGGCGGCGGCCAAGGCCAAGCCGGTCGGAGATGGCAACGTCAAGGTATCGCGCGAGTCGAAGGGGCGCGGCGGCAAGACGGTCACGCTGGTCAAAGGCCTGGCGCTCGATGCGGTCGCGCTGGCGTCGCTGGGCAAGCAGCTGCGCGGCGCCTGCGGCTCCGGCGGGACCGTCAAGGACGGCGTGATCGAAATCCAGGGCGACCACTGCGATCTGGTGATGCGCGCGCTGGAACAGCAGGGGCAACGTGCGAAGCGAACCGGCGGCTGAACCCGCCCGGTACTGCGATGGATTGGCGCTGCCGGCCACTGCGCGGCCGCGAAGCCGACAGTCGCACCGCTATTTCCATGCCCTGCTGCGCTACTTTGCTACCGCAAGCATGTCCAGCACATCATTAATCGCCACCACGATTGCGTGCGGATCATCGACTTCGATGTTGTGATGCGTGTCAGGCACGACGCGGTGCAGCCCGCGCGTAGAGGACGCCGTAGTCTGCCCATGTAAAGCCAGCAGCACGTACTGATCCTGTTCCGCAAATGGTGATCTCATGTCCAGGATGCTGTGACTTAGCACGATGAGAGGTATATTACCGAGGGCATCGCCCTTGCTAAATATACTGGTGTATTGCTCATCAAGCGATGGATTATTCGCGATGACGCAGTTCTGCGCTTCCGACGCCTGGGCGGCCTGGTAGGCATATCGTACCTGTATCGTTTGGCGATGTTGGGCGATCACAGATCCCAAAGGCGGGTGGACAGGGTCCGTACACTGTTTGTAAAGATCCGAGGCGGGATCCAAATCCTGCTTTTTGGCCGCGTCCACGCAGGCCTGGAAATGCGCGAGCCAAGCCTCGGGACCGTTTTCTTTTGCATACATTTTTTCGAACGTGGCGGCGCCGAATTTGGCCGTCACTACCGGGCGGGCCCGCCCCTCCTCCAACTCTTCCGTCGGATCGACCAGCACCACGCCCGCCACCTCGGAGGGATGGGTTGCCGCAAACAGTTTCATATTAAAGCCACCGAGCGAGTGTCCCACCAGGACGACAGGGCTATGGATTCCCGCCGCTTTAATCAAATTATGCAAATCTTCGACGATGTTGAACGGCGTGCCCGGGCGATTGGACGGATCGCTATATCCCATTCCTGCCCGGTCGTAGGTACAGGCGCGTGTGCGTTTTGCGGCATCCGGCTGCACCAACGCCCATATGCTAGACCAATCGCTCAGACCAGAGTCGAAGAGTACCGTTACCGCACCCTCGCCACGGCAATACAAATTCATTTTTCTCCCGCCGCCCACATCAATCAGCGTGTGGGCGCGGACAAAATCCTGGGCCACTTCCGGCGACAGTTGCGCGGTAGTGGTTTTATCAGCTCTGGCAAACGGGGATATCAATACCAGGCACAAGGCCGTGCTGAAAAGTGCAGCTTTGCGAAAAATCATATTTGCTTTCATGGCGGTTAATTGGGACGTTTGACTAGCTCACGGCACCCCGGCATCCCGCGCGGCCGCTTCCCTTAGCTTGTCCTTCTTGCTCTTGCGCTTGCCCTTGATGCCGCCGTTGACGACGTCCGTCACAGAGTCGGCCGGCGGTGGCGCCAGCGTTTGCGCCGGCTCGAAACCGGCGATGCGCTCGCGCGGCAGCAAAATCTCCTGGCGCTTCTCGATCAGGCGGAAATGCTGCTCCGTGTCGGCGCTGACGAAGCTGATCGCGACACCGCTCTCGCCGGCGCGGCCGGTGCGGCCGATGCGGTGGGTGTAGTCGACGGCCGATCGCGGCAGGTCGTAGTTGACCACCGCCGGCAGCCGCGCGATATCGATGCCGCGCGCGGCGACATCGGTCGCCACCAGCACCTGCAGCCGGCTGGCCTTGAAATCGCCCAGCACCTCTGTGCGCGCGCCCTGGCTGAACTCCCCGTGGAAGGCGCCGGCGTGTATGCCGTTGCGATTGAGCTTGTCGGCCACGTGCTCGGCGGCGTATTTGGTGGCGACGAACACCAGCACCCGCTCCCATTTCTGTTCCAGGATGAGGTGCTTGAGCAGCATCGTGCGGCGCGGCGCGTCCACCGCGATCGCGCGCTGCGCAATGTCGGGTTTGCTCAGCGGCTCGGACAACACCTCGATGCGCGTCGGCTGGTGCAGCATGGCGTCGGCCAGCGCCTGCACCGCCGGCGGGAAGGTCGCCGAAAAGAACAGGTTCTGGCGCTGCGCCGGCAGCAGCGCGAGGATGCGCTGGAGCTCCTCGCTGAAACCCAGGTCCAGCAGGCGGTCCGCCTCGTCGAGCACCAGCATCGCCGTGCGCGATATCTTCAGCGCGTTATGGTCGATCAGGTCGAGCAGCCGGCCGGGCGTGGCGATGACGATGTCGGCGCCGCCGCGCAGCGCCATCATCTGCGGATTGATCGACACGCCGCCGAACACGATCGACACCTTGACCTGCATCGACAGGTGCGAGGCCAGCTTGCGCACCGATTCGCCCACCTGCGCCGCCAGCTCGCGCGTCGGCACCAGGATCAGGCCATGGAGCTGGCGCGGGCCGCTGCGGTTGTCGAGCAGCGCCTGCAGCAGCGGCAGCGCGAAGGCGGCTGTTTTGCCGGACCCGGTTTGCGCCGCGCCCAACACGTCCTCGCCGCGCAGGATCGCGGGAATGGCGGCGCTTTGGATCGCCGTCGGCTCCAGGTAGCCGATTTCGGCGACCGCGTTGATCAGGGAGGGAGCAAGGCCCAGCGAGGAAAATGACATGTTGGCCTATCTTGTGGGCGTGAAAAAAGTGGGCACGAAGAAGATGCAAGCGCGCCGGATGGCCGCCAGTATAAAGCATGCGGCGAGCGTTACTCCTTGGCACTATTCGCGATTTTGAGGTAGAGTGGCCTTTTTGACAAAGAAACCGCCATGATCAACTGGGACGCCCATGTTTGTCTGCCGCAGCACCCGCACGCCGACTTCACCCCGGTGCGCAAGCTGCACGCGGCCGGCGTGAACTACGTATCGCTCAACGTGGGCGCGGACATGAACCCGGTCGAACAAGTCATGTCGGTGATCGCCGGCTACCGCGCCACCATCGCCGCCGACCCGGAACGCTACGCGCTGGTGTCGAGCGTCGACGACATCATCAAGGCCGCCGCCGATGGCCGCATGGCGATCACCTTCGACCTCGAAGGCGCCATGCCTCTGCTGGACCAGCCGGAAATGGTGGCGCTGTACGCGCAGCTGGGGGTGCGGCAGATCCACTTCGCCTACAACCGCAACAACAGCGTGGCCGACGGCTGCCACGACCTGCCGCGCGGCTTGACGCCGCTGGGCCACAGCATGGTCGCCGCCGTCAACGAAGCCGGCATCCTGATGGACTGCGCGCACACGGGCCGCCTGTGCAGCCTCGATATCATGGCCGCGTCATCGAAGCCGGTCATCTTCAGCCACACCAACGCCTACGGCCTGGTGCCGCACGGGCGCAACGTCACCGACGAGCAAATCCGCGCCTGCGCCGACACCAACGGCGTGGTGTGCGTGTCCGGCCTGTCGTGGTTCGTCGGCGTGGACTATCCCGGCGCCGAAGACGTCGCACGCCACGTCGCCTACATCGCCAACCTGGTCGGCGTGGCGCATGTCGGCATCGGCCTCGATATCTGCTTCCAGCAAGCGGGCCTGGACGACACGCCGCCCGGCGCATTCGATCCCTCCTACTGGTGGCCGGCGTCGGCCGGCTACAGCGCCGAAAAGCCGCCGTCCTTCACGCCGCCCGAGGTATGGCGCGAACTGGCCGGCGCCCTGCGCAAGGTCGGCATGGACGATCAGGAGACGGCGCTCGTCATGGGCCGCAATATGATGCGCGTGGCCCAGCAGGTGTGGCACAAGGGCTAACGCGCAAAGCTTAAGCGCTCAGCGCCCGCATCTCGGCAAACAGGTTGGCCTTGCCTTCGAAGCCGATGCCATCGATCTCCGGCATCGTGATATGGCCGTTTTCAACCTTCACACCGTCCGGGAAGCCGCCGAACGGCTGGAACAGGTCCGGATACGACTCGTTGCCGCCCAGGCCAAGGCCGGCCGCGATATTGAGCGACATCTGGTGGCCGCCATGCGGGATGCAGCGCGTGCGAGACCAGCCATGCTGGTGCAGCATGTCGAGCGTGCGCAGGTATTCGACCAGGCCGTAGCTCAGCGCGCAGTCGAACTGCAGCCAGTCGCGGTCCGCGCGCATGCCGCCGTAGCGTATCAGGTTGCGCGCGTCCTGCATCGAGAACAGGTTTTCTCCGGTGGCCATCGGCTTGTCGTAGTAGTTGCGCAGCGTCGCCTGCAGTTCGAAGTCGAGCGGGTCGCCCGCCTCCTCATACCAGAACAGGTCATACTTGGACAGCGCCTTGGCGTAGGCGATGGCGGTGTCGAGGTCGAAGCGGCCGTTGGCGTCGACCGCCAGCTTCTGGCCGTCGCCCAGCACGCTGAGAATCGAATCGATGCGGCGCAGGTCCTCGTCGAGCGAGGCGCCGCCGATCTTCTTCTTGACCACCGTGTAGCCGCGGTCGATGTAGCTGCGCATCTCGTCCTTGAGCGCCTCGTGGCTTTGGCCCGGATAGTAGTAGCCGCCGGCCGCGTAGACGAAAATCTTCTTGTCCGGCGTGCCGGAGCCGTAGCGCTCGGCCAGCAGCTGGAACAGCGGCTTGCGGTCGATCTTGGCCACCGCGTCCCAGATCGCCATGTCGATGGTGCCGATGGCCACCGAGCGCTCGCCATGGCCGCCGGGCTTTTCGTTGGTGTACATGCAGTCCCAAACCTTGTGCGGATCGAGATTGTCGCCGGCGTCGTTGAGCAGCGAGGCCGGATCGGCTTCCAGGATGCGCGGGATGAAGCGCTCGCGCATCAACATGCCCTGGCCATAGCGCCCGTTGGAGTTGAAGCCGTAGCCGACCACCGGCTTGCCGTCGCGGATCACGTCGGTGATCACCGCGACAAGGCTGAGCGTCATTTTGCTGAAATCGATGTAGGCGTTGCGGATCGGTGAGCTGATGGGGATGGTCTTTTCGCGGATTTCGACGATTTTCATGTTGCCTCCTGTGAGAATGCATCAAGCTTACTCTTCAAAAGCAGTCGTATAATTCACTGCAATTGAATCCTTTATTAAATCAAAGTGAATAACGACATCGTCTCCGAGCTGTCCTTTTTCGTCTTGCTGGCAAAACTGGGGAGCCTGGCCGCCACCGCGCGCGAGCTTGGCCTCACGCCGCCGGCCGTCACCAAGCGGCTGATGCTGATGGAGCAGCGCCTCGGCGTGCGCCTGCTCAACCGCACCACGCGCCGCGCCAGCCTGACCAGCGAGGGCGAAATCTATCTGGCGCAGGCCACGCGCATCCTCGGCGACATCCGCGACATGGAAGAATCGGTGTCGAGCGCGCGCGCCGCCCCTCGGGGCCTGTTGCGGGTCAACGCGACGCTGGGCTTCGGCCGCACCACCATCGCGCCGCTGGTCTCCGCGTTCGCGCGGCGCCATCCGGAGGTGGAGGTGCAGCTGCAGCTGACCGACCGCCCCATCAACCTGGTGGAGGACGCCTACGACCTTGGCATCCGCTTCGGCGAGCTGCCCGATACCCGGCTGGGGGCGCGCAAGATCATGTCGAACCAGCGTTTTCTGTGCGCGTCGCCGGCCTACCTGAAGCGTCACGGCACGCCGCTGGTGCCGCAGGACTTGACGGGCCACAGCTGCATCCTGCATCGCCAGAACGACGACGCCTACGGCACCTGGAAGCTGGAAAAGGGCCGCAAGGCGGAGACGGTCAAGGTGCGCGGCGGCCTGTCGAGCAACGACGGCGACGTGGTGCTCGGATGGGCGCTGGACGGCCACGGCATTCTGCCGCGTTCCGCCTGGGACGCGGCCAAATATCTCGACAGCGGCCGGTTGCGCGTGGTGCTGGCCGACTACCGGCTGCCGTCGGCCGACCTGTACGTCTACTACCCGAGCCGGCAGCAGCAGCCGGTCCGCGTGCGCGCCTTCATCGATTTTCTGGTCGAACGCATCGCCGCTATTTGATCGCCTCGCAGCCGGCGCCGCTCATACTCGGGGGCGCGGTCAAGCCGATACGCTGGCCGCCGACCTCCAACTCCTTCATCTTCGGCACGACCACGCTGAACTGCCCTTTTTTGAGCTTTTCGCGCAAGGCCGGGCAGCGGCTGTAGGGATAGTTGATCACCGCTGTCCTGGCCCAGGCGCCGTCCGGACGGCGCGCCATGACCGCATTGCTGCCGTTCTCGATATCGATCAGCAGGACCTCGTCGGCGCCGTCGCCGTCGAGATCCACCATGAAGGCGTCGCATTTGCTGTCTTTCCTGACCAGGCACGCAGGTTTGGCCTCATCGTCGATCGTTTCCCATTTCTGGGCCGTGAAACCGGCCGGCAGCACGGCGCCGGCCGGCCAGACGGTGACCTGTTGCGCGACCTGGATCGGCGCGCCGGAATGCGCGCGGCCGGTCCAGCGCTGCTGGTCGGTCAAGGCCAGCGCCTGCGCGGCGTCGCGCCGCACTGTGGCCGCATCGGGGCCGGCCTGCCACTGCGCGAGGCGTTCGAGCGCCTGCCTGCCATAACGCCCGCCCTCGAAGCGCAGATAGCGGTAATCGAACTGGCCCGGTGCGGTCTTGCCCTCCTCCAGCCGCGCCATCTGGCTGTTGACCGACAAGCGCGCCGGATCGGCGATCGGTGTAAACAGTGCCAGCATCACCGCCAGCACCAGAAACGCGGCGGCGACATTGACCGTGGCAAGGGGACGCAGCCAGGTGTCGTACTGGTACGCCGCCCAGGCGTAGCCGACCGCGTAACAGCTCGCCACCAGCAGGCAGGCGGCGGCGATGACGCGGTCGGTACTCCACCCGTACTGCGCCACCCGCAGCCCGAGCGCATAGATGCCGATCGCCGTCAGCGGCAGGATCAGGATGCAGGCGGCGCGGGCGCTCACCCGCACGACCGCCTGCACGGCGGCGGCCGCGTCGCCGTTCTGGAAGGCCGCGTTGATCAGCACCACCAGCACCACCACCGCCGACAGCAGTACCGAGGTGGCGTGGCGCGTCTCCCACAGCGCCTGCAAGCCGGTAAACGGCAGGCTGCACAGAAAACCGGTGACGATGATCGCCGCCACCGGCAGTATCCACGACATCAGCACCAGCAGCAGCGTGCGGATGCCGCGCACGATGGCCGGCCGCACGTCGGTGATGTGCATGGCGCAGGAAAAGGCGGCAAACACCACCGGCACGTTGAACCAGGCCTCCCTGAGCAGCATCTGCAAGAAGTTCAACTTGATCAACTTGAACAG
This sequence comes from uncultured Duganella sp., assembly GCA_963513825.1. Lineage (GTDB taxonomy): Bacteria > Pseudomonadota > Gammaproteobacteria > Burkholderiales > Burkholderiaceae_D > Rugamonas. Next base: position 298,377 of record CAUPRW010000001.1, on the reverse strand, counting down.
CGCACCGCCCATGAACAGCACCATGAACAAGGCGCCCACGAAGAAAGCCGAGAACAGCAGCTGCACGCCCAGCTTCCACGCGGTTTCGAAATAAGTATCGTAGTTGGCGACCCGGCGCCCGTCATGCACACCGGCCAGCACCAGCGCCTGGGCGATGAAAAAGAATGGGACGCCGCACAGTGCCAGTATTTGCGACGGCGAGTAGACCTTGCGATCGGCCCAGTTGTCGAACATCGGATAGCCGTGGTGGCCGCGCCAGGCGTCGTGCAGCGCCAGCACGACCAGCAGCAGCGCCGCCGTTGCCAGCCAGGCGGCGGCCCTGCGGGCGGGCATATGGCCGAGCGCGGACACCAGCAGCACCGGCAGGAATAACGCCAGCATCATCAACGGCACCATCAGGTACGGCGCGGTGGCCGGCCAAGCGCCCTCCTTGCCCGCGCGGTAGAGCGCATACAGCAGCACGCCCTGCAGCAGCCCGGTGGCCAGCCTCGCGGCCATCACCCGCCGGCCGACGCCCGCGCCCAGCGCCAATTCATCCGCTTCCACCGCCGATCGTTCCATGCTCCGTCCTTTTGTCACCGTACACGCGCCGAGTATCGCACGATTGTCAATCGCGCCACATTAACTGTTTGGCATTGATGTCAAAGCGTCCAGCCGGCGAATGCCGTCCGCGCGCCATAGGCGCTATAATGCCTGACCTACGCCGTTCCTTTTTCAACGATCCGCATCCGGTCCGCCACGTGAATCCACATCTCGACAAGCTGCAACCCTACCCGTTCGAAAAGCTGCGCCAGTTGTTCGCGCAGGTGAGCGCCAGCCCGGCGCACAAGGCCATCAGCCTTGGCATGGGCGAACCCAAACATCCGACGCCGGCGTTCATCCAGCAGGCGCTGATCGACAATATCGACGGACTGGCCAGCTACCCGACCACCATCGGCTCGGACGCGCTGCGCGGCGCCATCGCCGGCTGGCTGGAGCGCCGCTACGGCCTTCCGGCGTTAAATCCCGCCACCCAGGTGCTGCCGGTGAACGGCTCGCGCGAGGCGCTGTTCGCGCTGGCGCAGACGGTGATCGACCCGGCCGCCAAATCGCTGGTGGTGTGCCCCAACCCGTTCTACCAGATCTACGAGGGCGCCGCCTACCTGGCCGGCGCCGAGCCGTACTTCGTCAACTCCGACCCGGCCCGCAATTTCGGCTGCGACTACGACAGCGTGCCGGCTTCGGTCTGGGAGCGCGTCTCGCTGCTGTTCCTTTGCTCGCCGGGCAACCCGACCGGCGCCGTGCTGACCCTGACCGACTGGGAAAACCTGTTCGCCCTGTCCGAGCGCTACGACTTCATCATCGCCGCCGACGAGTGCTATTCCGAGATCTTCCATGGCGACGAGGCGCCGCTGGGCGCGCTGCAGGCGGCCCACACGCTGGGGCTGTCGACGGTCGACAAACCGTATGCGCGGCTGGTGGTGTTCAGCAGCCTGTCGAAGCGCTCGAACGTGCCGGGCATGCGCTCGGGCTTCGTCGCCGGCGACGCCGACGTACTGAAAAAATTCCTGTTGTACCGCACCTATCACGGCGGAGCCATGAGCCCTGCCGTGCAAGCTGCCTCGATCGCGGCCTGGAACGACGAGACCCACGTCGAACAGAACCGCGAAAAATACCGCGCCAAGTTCAGCGCCATCACGCCGCTGCTGCAGGAGGTGTTGACGGTCGAACTGCCGGACGCCGGCTTCTACCTGTGGGCCGACGTCAGCGGCACCGGCCTGTCGGACACCGAGTTCGCGCAGCGCCTGTATGCCCAATACAATGTCACGGTCCTGCCGGGCAGCTACCTGGCGCGCGACGCCCACGGCGCCAATCCGGGCCGCAACCGCATCCGCATGGCGCTCGTCGCGGAGACGGAGGAAGGCCTGGAAGCGGCCCGGCGCATCGTCCAATTCTGCAAGTCCATCAAAAAATAACCACGTCAATCACCGAGTACATCATGACCCAACAACTCCAGAACATCATCGACCAGGCCTGGGATGACCGCGCCAACATCAACCCGGCCAACGGCGCGGCCGAACTGCGCGACGCCGTCTCGCACGTCATCGCCGGCCTGGACGCGGGCACCATCCGCGTGGCCGAAAAAACCAGCGGCGACTGGATCGTGAACCAGTGGGTCAAGAAGGCCGTGCTGCTGTCGTTCCGCCTCGAGAACAACGTGCAGATGCCGTCGGACGGCACCATGCAGTTCTACGACAAGGTGCCGACCAAGTTCGCCAACTACACGGCCGACGATTTCGCCAAGGGCGGCTTCCGCGTGGTGCCGCCGGCCGTCGCGCGCCGTGGCTCGTTCATCGCCAAGAACGTGGTGCTGATGCCTTCCTACGTCAACATCGGCGCCTACGTCGATGAAGGCGCGATGGTCGACACCTGGGCCACCGTCGGTTCGTGCGCGCAGATCGGCAAGAACGTCCACCTGTCGGGCGGCGTCGGCATCGGCGGCGTGCTCGAACCGATGCAGGCCAATCCGACCATCATCGAAGACAACTGCTTCATCGGCGCCCGTTCGGAAATCGTCGAAGGCGTGATCGTGGAAGAGAACTCGGTGATCTCGATGGGCGTCTACATCGGCCAGTCGACCAAGATCTACGACCGCGCCACCGGCGAGGTGACCTACGGCCGCGTGCCGGCCGGTTCGGTGGTCGTGTCGGGCAACCTGCCGTCCGAAGACGGCAAGTACTCGCTGTACTGCGCCGTCATCGTCAAGCGCGTGGACGCGAAAACCCGCGCCAAGACCGGCATCAACGAACTGCTGCGCGGGATTTAAGCGGTGGTTTGAGCCGTGGCCCAAGCCGTGATTCAGGCCGGGCCGCGGCGGCTGTCGTGCCGGATTTCCGTGCCGTGGCACCCGCCGTCCTCCGTGGACGGCACCAGGCCCCAACCAAGCTGCCGGCGGATATCCCCGGTCGACGGCGGCGAACACTGTTGCGAGAGTCGTTCGCTCATATACTGACGAATCTGTTCTTTGGTCGGCTTGTTCGGCAAATCCATCCCACGTCTCCCTGGTAGTTGTACGACAACCGAACCATAGTAGGCAGCGGCCCCTCCGAGTACCAATGCCAATTCGATAAGTAGCAATATCAATTTGTTATACCCGGCGTTCATATGACTATTACCCTCTACGGCATCCCCAACTGCGACACCGTCAAAAAAGCCCGCGTGTGGCTGGCCGACCGGCAGCAGGACTTCACCTTCCACGACTTCAAGAAGCAGGGCCTGAGCCGCGAAATCGTCGCCGGCTGGCTTAAACACCTGTCGCGCGAGGTGCTGGTCAATAAAAAAGGCACGACCTGGCGCGCGCTCTCCGACGAGCGCAAGGCGTCCATCGTCGACGACGAGGCGGCCATCGCGCTGATGCTGGAGAACCCGTCCGTGATCAAGCGCCCGGTGCTCGACAAGGACGGCGCCTTCTCCGTCGGCTTTTCCGACGCCCAGTACCAACAAATCTTCACATCCTAAATTCGACATGACTCCTTCCAAGACCCTGGCACTGACCGAAAAACTGATCGCCCTCTCCTCTGTCACCCCGGACGACAAGGGCTGCCAGCAGCACCTGATCGATTTGCTGTCGCCGCTGGGCTTTGTCTGCGAAGTGATCGAATCGAACGGCGTGACCAACCTGTGGGCGCGCAAGGGCACGACGGCGCCGCTGCTGGTGTTCGCCGGCCACACCGACGTAGTGCCGACAGGCCCGGTCGAACAATGGCGCTCGCAGCCCTTCACCCCGACCCACCGCGACGGCAAGCTGTATGGCCGCGGCGCGGCCGACATGAAGACCTCGATCGCCGCCTTCGTCGTCGCCTGCGAGGAGTTCGTCGCCGCCCACGCCGACCATAAGGGCTCGATCGCTTTCCTGATCACCAGCGACGAGGAAGGCCCGGCCACAGACGGCACCGTCATCGTCTGCAACCTGCTCAAGGAACGCGGCGAAACGCTGGACTACTGCATCGTCGGCGAGCCGACCTCCGACGAAACGCTGGGCGACGTGATCAAGAACGGCCGCCGCGGCTCGTTGTCGGGCAAGCTGACGATCAAGGGCGTGCAGGGCCACATCGCCTACCCGCAGCTGGCCAGGAACCCGATCCACCTGGCCGCGCCGGCGCTGGCCGAGCTGGTGGCCGAGGTCTGGGACACCGGTAACGAATACTATCTGCCGACGTCGTGGCAAATGTCCAACATCAACGGCGGCACGGGCGCCAACAACGTCATCCCCGGCGAGATGGTCATCGACTTCAACTTCCGCTTTTCGACCGCCAGCACGCACGAGGAACTCAAGCGCCGCGTGCACGCCATCCTTGACAAGCACGACCTGCACTACTACCTGAAATGGGCGCTGAGCGGCCTGCCGTTCCTGACCCCGCGCGGCACCTTGAGCGACGCGCTGTCGGCGGCGATCAAGTCGGAGACGGGCGTCGACACCGAACTGTCGACCACCGGCGGCACCTCGGACGGACGCTTTATCGCTCAGATCTGCCCCCAAGTGATAGAATTCGGGCCTCCCAACGCAAGTATCCACAAGATCGACGAGCATATCGAGCTGCGTTTTGTCGATCCGCTGAAGAATATCTATCGCCGTACACTGGAAAACCTGCTGGCCTGAGCGCGCAGAAATTGCGGCGTGGGCGGCGTGCGCGAACCGATTACCGTTTTACCGAGATAACCATGAACACGACTCCTTTCACCACGCCGCGCGACCTGTTGCGCTATGCCGTCACCCGCTTCAACGCCGCCCGGCTGTTCTTCGGCCACGGCAGCGTCGAGGCCTTCGACGAGGCGGCCTACCTGATCCTGCACACGCTCAAGCTCCCGCTCGACAAGCTCGATCCGTTCCTCGACGCGCGCCTGCTGCCGGAGGAAGTCGCGTCCGTGCTGGCCGTGATCGACCGCCGCACCGTCGACCGCGTGCCGGCCGCCTACATCACCAACGAGGCGTGGCTGGGCACCTACAGCTTCTATGTCGACGAGCGCACCATCGTGCCGCGCTCCTTCATCGCGGAGCTGATTCCCGACTACTTCGCGCCGTGGGTCAACCAGCCGGACAACATCGCCAACGTGCTGGAACTGTGCACGGGCTCCGGCTGCCTGGCCATCATGCTGGCCGACGCCTTCCCCGACGCGCAGGTCGACGCGGTCGACATTTCGGCCGACGCGCTGGAGGTGGCGAAGAAAAACGTCGCCACCTACAAGCTGGAAGACCGTTTGACCTTGATCCAGTCCGACCTGTACGCCAACGTGCCGGCCAAGAAGTATGACCTGATCATCACCAATCCGCCGTACGTCAATTCGGGCTCGATGTCCAAGCTGCCGAAGGAATACCTGGCCGAACCGCAGATCGCCCTCGACGGCGGCAGCGACGGCATGGACCTGGTGCGCAAGATCGTCGCCGGCGCCGCCGAGCGCCTGACCGACGACGGCATCCTGATCGTCGAAATCGGCAACGAGCGCGAATTCGCCGAAGCGGCCTTCGGTGAACTGGGCCTGACCTGGCTCACCACCAGCGCCGGCGACGACATGGTCTTCCTGCTGACCGCCGACCAGCTCAAACTGTAATCAAACCCGCACCCCGCCCGCGTGGGGTCGTGCCCCGTACGGGGTACGACCCCGGTTCTCCCGGGTTCAATCGTAGAAGAACAAGATGATCCGCTTTATACAAGTAAGTCTGATGCGCGGCACCAAGCCGCTGCTGGAACAAGTCGACGTCACGCTCAACCCGGGCGACAAGATCGGCCTGATCGGCGCCAATGGCGCCGGCAAATCGAGCCTGTTCGCGATGATGCGCGGCGAGCTGCACCCGGACCAGGGCGAGATCGACTTCCCGGCCAAATGGCGCGTCGCTTACGTGGCGCAGGAAACCCCGCCGCTCGACCGCGCCGCGCTCGACTACGCCATCGACGGCGACGTCACGCTGCGCAAGCTGGAGGCCGAACTGGCGCGCCTGGAGTCCGAGCCCGAATCGTCCGACAACGGCATCGCCATCGGCGAGATCTACAGCGCGCTGGCCGACGCCGACGCCTACACCGTGCAATCGCGCGGCGAGCAGTTGCTGCTCGGCCTGGGCTTCACGCTCGACCAGATGCAGCAGCCGGTGGCCAGCTTCTCCGGCGGCTGGCGCATGCGCCTGAACCTGGCGCAGGCGCTGATGTGCCCTTCCGACCTGCTGCTGCTCGATGAACCGACCAACCACCTGGATCTGGACGCGATCATCTGGCTGGAGGACTGGCTCAAGCGCTATGCCGGCACCTTGCTGATCATCTCCCACGATCGCGACTTCCTCGACGAAGTGGTCAACGTGGTGGTGCACATCGACGAACGCAAACTGAAACGCTACTCGGGCAACTACTCGTCGTTCGAGCGCCAGCGCGCGGCGCAAATGATCCTGGCCGCCGGCGCGCTGGAAAAGCAGCAGCGCAAACGCGCCCACCTGGAATCGTTCGTCAACCGCTTCAAGGCGCAAGCCTCCAAGGCCCGCCAGGCGCAAAGCCGCATGAAGGCGCTGGCCAAGATGGAAGAACTGGCGCCGCTGCGCGCCGCAGCCGAATTCTCGTTCGAGTTCCGCGAGCCGCTCAGCGCCCCCAATCCATTGCTGGTGATGGAGGACGTCAACGCCGGCTACGCGATCGAGAACGAACAGACCGGCGAGATCACCCACAAGACCATCGTCAACAACATCAAGTTCTCGCTGCAAATCGGCCAGCGCATCGGCCTGCTGGGCGTGAACGGCGCCGGCAAATCGACGCTGATCAAAACCATCGCCGGCGAACTGGCGCCGCTGACCGGCGACGCCACCATCGGCAAGGGCCTCAACATCGGCTACTTCGCCCAGCACCAGGTGGAGATGCTGCGCCACGACGAATCGCCGCTGTGGCACCTGGCGAAGATCGCGCCGACCGTGCGCGAGCAGGAACTGCGCAACTTCCTGGGCGGCTTCAACTTCCCGGGCACCATGGTCACCAGCTCGATCGCGCCGTTCTCGGGCGGCGAAAAGGCGCGCCTGGCGCTGGCCCTGATCGTTTGGCAGCGCCCCAACCTGCTGCTGCTCGATGAACCGACCAACCACCTGGACCTGGAAACGCGCGAGGCGCTGACCGAGGCGCTGGCGCAGTTCGAAGGCACGCTGGTGGTGGTCTCCCACGATCGCCACCTGCTGCGCGCCACCACCGACGAATTCATCATCGTCGCCGACGGCAAGCTGCAGCCGTTCGACGGCGATCTGGACGACTACAAGGATTGGCTGTTCAAGACCAAGCTGGGTAAGGGCACCGACGTGCTGCCGGCCGCCGGAAAAGCCAACAAGACCGACTTCCCGGTGGTCTCGCCGGTCGCCGCGCCGGCCGCCGCGGCGCCGGCCGCCGCCAGCAAGGACCAGAAGCGCCAGCAGGCGGAAGACCGCCAGCGCCTGGCCGCGCTGCGCAAACCGCTCGAGCAAAAGATCAAGCGCCTGGACGATCAAATCGCCAAGCGCAGCGCGCAAAAAGCCGAGGTGGATGCCAAGCTTGGCGAATCGTCGATCTACGAGGCGGCCAACAAGGCCAAGCTGAAACAACTGCTGGCCGATCAGAGCTTCTTTACGAAGGATCTCGGCCAGCTGGAAGCGGAGTGGCTGGAATTGCAGGAACAGATGGAAGCGCTGGGCTGACCGGGGCGGGCGCCGCGCCGGGTATTCAGGCGGCCTGGCGGGCGCCGAACTGCACTTTGCGGATCGACATCAGCTTGTCGATGTCGACCACGATCAGGCGGCGGCCGTCGACCTCGCCGAGGCCGAGCAGATAATCGACCGGCGCCGCCGTGCCGCTGCCGGCGCCCGGTATCGGTTGCAGCTCGGCGAGCGTCAACGACACGATGTCGGTCACGCCATCGACCACCATCCCCATCACGCAGGTCGACAGCTTGAGGATGATCACGTCCGTCAGCGGGTCGTGCGCCGGCGGGCGCGGACCGAAGGCGATGCGCATGTCGACGATCGGCATGATCACGCCGCGCGAGACGGCCACCCCGCTGATGATCTCACCGTCCGAGGCGAAGCGTTCGAGCTCTTTGAGCGGGCGCAGTTCCTGCACCTTGCCAAAGTCGAGCGCATAATCGAGCCCCCCCAGGCGGAACACCAGATACTGCCGGGCGCCGTTGTCGGGCTGGCGCGCGCCGCCATTTAGAGCGGCGTTGACGCTGGCACTGGCGTTGATGGCTTGCATTTTAGGGTTAAGCATGGTCGTCCTTTCGTCCACAGACGTGCGGTAACAGGCATGAGCCATCCTAACCGCGCCCCCGCCGCCTGAGGTTGATTAGCGTCAACTTCGGCCCGGCGCGCGGGGCGCGTTTGCTACAATGAGACAATGGCTACCGTGAATTTAATCGATATGAACGAGGTGGAGCTCAGCGCCATCCGCGCGCAGGGGCCCGGGGGACAGAACGTCAACAAGGTCTCGAGCGCGGTGCACCTGCGTTTTAATATCGTCGCCTCGTCGCTGCCCGAGCATATCAAGGAGCGGCTGCTGGCCATGCGCGACAGCCGCATCACCAAGGACGGCGTGGTGGTGCTCAAGGCGCAGCAGTCGCGCAGCCAGGAGGCCAACAAGGACGATGCCCTGCGGCGCCTGCAGGAACTGGTCGACAGCATCTCCGTGCTGCCCGCCGTGCGCCGCCCCACCAAGCCGACGCGCGGCTCGCAGCGCCGCCGGCTCGATGGAAAAACCAGGGACGGCGAACGCAAACAACTGCGCGGCAAGGTCGCGCTTTAATCCGGCGGCCTCAGGTCATCGCCACGCGCAGGCACTGGTGCGCGCCGAGCGCCAGCAGGCTGGCGAAGAAGCAGCGGCGGAACACGGTGGCCGGCATGCGTTCGCGCAGCCACTGGCCAATCAACATGCCGGCGCCGGCCGGCAGCAGCGCCAGCGCCGACCCGCCCGCCGCCGAAATCTGCCAGTTGCCGCGGCAGGTCAGCACCACCGCCAGCGCCAGCGTCGATACGGTGAACGCCATTCCCAGCGCCTGCACCAGATCGTCCTTCTCGAGATTTAACGCTTGCAGGTAGGGAGCGACCGGCATGACGAACACGCCGGTCACGCCCGCCAACACGCCGGTGGCGGCGCCGGCCAGCGGTCCCGCCCAGCCCTCGGCGCGCGGCGCGACGCGTCCGCGCCATCCACTCAAACCCAGCATGCCGTAGCCCGCCAGCGCCAGCCCAAGCACCAGCGACGCCCACGCTCCGCTTGGGGCGGCGCTAGCGTCATAGGAGGCGGTATCGGCCGCCGGCGAGGACAGCAACCAGCCACCCGCCGCCGTGCCGACGCAGACGGCCACCAGCAAGGGCCGCAGCCGCAGCCACAACGGATACAGCGCGGGACCGGTGGCAAGCTGCCATACGTTTGTCACAGCCGAAGGCACGATCAGCAAGGCCGCCGCTTCCAACGGCGGCAGCGTCAGCGTCAGCAAGGCCATCGCCACCGTCGGCAAGCCCATGCCCGTCACGCCTTTCACCAGGCCGGCCAGCACAAAAACAAGTGCGATAAATAACGTTGATGTATCCATGGCCGCTATTCTGCACGCCGCCGGCGCGCCTGGGAATGTGGAATATACTTAGCCTGACTTCACATTATCCATAGGCTGGCCATGCGCTTCGACCTGATCGACCTGAAACTGTTCGCCCACATCGCCGAAAGCGGCAGCATCACCGGCGGCGCCAAGCTGGCGCACCTTTCACTGCCGTCGGCCAGCGCGCGCATACGCGGCATGGAGGATGGCCTGGGATTGGCGTTGCTCGAACGCGGACGGCGCGGCGCCGAGCCGACCGAGGCCGGGCGCGCGCTGCTGCACCATGCGCGCCTGATCGCCGGTCAGCTCGAGGACATGCGGGCCGACCTGGCGCGCTTCGGCGCCGGACTGCAACGGCAGGTGCGCTTGCTGTGCAACACGTCGGCCATGACGGAGTTCCTGCCGGAGGCGCTGGCCGGCTTTCTCGCCAGCCGCCCCGGGCTGGGCATCGATCTGGAGGAAAGGCTCAGCCGCGACATCGTGCGCGCGGTGAGCGAGGGCGTGGCCGATATAGGTATCGTGACCGATGCGGTCGATAGCTCGGCGCTGCAAACCCTGCCCTTCCGCGATGATCCGCTGGTGCTGGCGATGGCGCGCGGGCACCCGCTGGCGCGCCGCATCGGCAGGCGGCGGGCGATGTCGTTCGCCGAGGCGCTCGATCACGATTTCATCGGGCTGGCCGGGGACAGCGCGTTGCAGCAGTATGCGGCGGAGCAGGCGGCGCGCCTTGGTGGGACGATGCATTGCAAGATACGGTTGCGCAGCTTCGAGGCGGTTTGCCGGATGGTGGCCAGCGGCGCCGGGGTGGCGGTTCTGCCGCGGGCGGCCGTTCGCCGCGGTGGCGACCTGCAAAACCTGCGCGTGGCCGGCTTGAGCGATGCCTGGGCCGATCGCAAGCTGCTTATCTGTGTGCGCGATTTCGCGTCACTGCCGGGGCATGTGCGCGAGCTGGTGGCTTGTTTGCGGGGGGATTGAGGCGGTGTTTACGTGTTCACCGGCCAGTTGATCGGGCCGATCTGGCCGGAGAAGATTTTTCTCATGCCCGCCTCCGTGGTGCGCACTTTGGCCTTGAGCTCTTTCGGCGGGCGGTCGTAGGCCGGCGGACCGTCCGGCACGAACGTCATCGTTCGGACCAGCACTTCGCCGGTGAGCATGTGCACCGCGCAGCGCGAGCCGTTCGTCAGCGCGGCCTTTTCGCGCTCCACTTCGTCGACCTCGGCCTGCGCCTGCTCCTGCCGCACCTGCGCCGCCTTCATCGCCAGCGAGACCTTGGCCACCGCGCGCAGCGACGGCCCCACCGTCGTCGCCATCTTGTGGAACAGCGGCTCCTGCTCGGGCGTGAGCACCAGTTCGCGCTTGCGCACGCGCGTGGCGAGGTTTAAATAATTGCGCAGCTCAGGCTGGTCGGTGATGGCGTCCATTTCGGCCTTGTGCTCTCCGGCTTCGCGCAGGGCCTGGGCGACCTTCGGTTTGAGTTCGGCGATGCGCTTGTCGAACTTCGACAGGTCCGGCAATAGCGTATAGAGCAGCATCTCGCTCTGCTTGCGCGGGCCGGCGTGGACGATCTCGATCCTGCGGGCGGCAATGGCGCAGCCCTCGGCCACCTTGATGACCACCTCGTCGGCCATGATCTCGCAATTGCTAGCCTCGCCGATGACCACCCGCGTGCCGGAGATGATGCAGCTCTCGGCGCGCGCCAGCGCCACCTCGCCACGCTTGGTCTGCAGCACCGCGCCCGACGCCACGCCCTTGACCCGGATCGCGCCGTCGGCGTTGAAGGCGCTGCCGCCCATCAGGTTGCGGTCGAGGATAATGTCGCCGCCGCGCGAGCTGATGTTGCCGAACACATTGCCGTGGATGGTGATGTTGCCGCCTTCGACCACGCGCTGCTCCTGCACGTCGCCGAATTCCTCGTACTCACCCGTCAGTTGCAGGTTGCCAGTGGTGCGGGCGCTCACGCCCTCGCGGCTGATGATTTTCGGACCGATCGAGATGCGCCTGGTCCCGGGCTCCACGCTCAGGAAGCCCTCCACCGCCGACACCAGATACTCGCCGTCGCGCAGGCTCTCGATCACCGTGCCGGCGCCGGCCACCGACGTGAGTTCGATGTCGCGCGGCACCGGCGGCTCCAGCACCACGCCGGACAACTCGAAGCCGCGCACGCCCGCCGTGCGCGGCACCTTGCGCAGCAGCTTGACATTCGGTTTGACCTGGGGGAAGCGGTTCTGGAAGGTCTGCAGATCGAGCTTGCCCTCGGCCGTCTCGCGCGGCGCGTCGCTGCGGTGGATGTCGCGCGACACTTCCACGATGGCGGCGTCCCGTCCCGGCACCACATTGAGACGGCGCGCGACGATGATGCGCGCCACCCGGCCGGAGGCCAGCACGTCGCGCACGGCCGGCGCGTCGATGCCGAAGCGTATGCCCTTGGTCCACATGTCGGCGACGAATTCGTCGAACTTCAGCCGCGCCGGTTGCGGCGGCAGGTCGGGCACCTCGAAGTAGACCGGCTCGAAATAGTATTCGGCCTCGCCGCCGATGATTTTGACGGTCTTGTACAGGGCCCGGCGCACCGGGTTGAACGGCTCGATGCCGTCGGCGAAGCGCAGCAGCGGCTGGCCCGCCAGCTCGGGCGCCAGCTCGGAGCCGCACTGGTAGAGCACACGGGTGAGGACGGCGTAATCGAGGCCGGCGAAGTAGGCGCCGCCGAGGAACAGCTGGCCGACGGCCGCCAGGCACGACACGGCGGAAGCGGCGGTGTCGAAGTAAATGCCGTCATCGCGCTTGACGATCGCCGCGGGCAGATCGCCTTGCGCGGTGTGTTCCGGTGTCGCTGCGTCGTCTGACACGTTAATCCCCACAAAGATGTACGTCGGAGCCGGCGCCCCTTCACTTTTTTAATGTTGTTTGTAGATTAGCATGAACGCGGCGCACCGGGCGCGCGAAATTGCGCCGATCGCGTCAAACGGGCGATTCCCCTGGAGGCGGCGGCACGCGCTTGCGCGGATCGAGGTGCCAGTCGAGCGAGCCGGCGCTGTCGCAAAAGAGCATCTCGCCGCCGCCGGGCGTGCCGCGCAGGCGCTGCTTGATCTCCTTGGGCGGCAGCGACGCCAGGGCTGCGCCATCGGCCGCCATGGGCATGGTGCGCACCGTGGTCTCGCCGCTGACCATGTGCAGGCCGCAGCGCGCCACGCCGGCCGCCGCCACCTTCTGCTCGATCACCCGCTCCAGACGGTCGCCCAACAGATTTTGCTGCGTCTGCGCGGCCCGCACCTCCTTCTTCAACCGGTCGATCGCCTCGATCTCGGTGGCCACCGCGCCGGCGATCTTGCGCAGGAACTGGCCCTGCTCGGGCGTGAGCGTCAGCTCCTGGTTGCGCAGCTTGACCGCCAACGCGAGGTAGCGGCGCACATCGGGCAGCGCGGCAATGCGCGCCGCTTCAAGCTCGGCGTCGCCGATGATCTTCGCGAAGCCGGCCAGCCGCACATCGAGTTCGGCGATTTCGTCGTCGAAGCGCGTCACGTCGCGCACCAGCACGTGGATGATCATCTCGGTGCGGCGGCGCGGACCGGCGCTCTCGATCTCCACGTTGCGGCCGGCCACGGCGCAGCCCTCGGCCACCGAGATCAGCACCTCGTCGGCGACGATCTCGCAATTGGAGGCCTCGCCGATCTTGACGCTGCCGCCCGAGATCACGCAGTTCTCGGCGCGCTCGATCACGATGGCCCCGCCGCCGGTGTGGATCACCGAATTGGACGCCACGCCGGCGATGCTGATCGGGCCGAGCGCGTTTTGCACGCTGCCGCTGACGAGGTTCTGGTCCAGCACCACGACCCCGCCGCGCGAGTGGATATTGCCGTAGACGTTGCCGTGCACGGTGATGTCGCCGCCGGTGACGTCGCGCTGCTCCTGCACGTCGCCGTATTCCTCGTAGGCGCCGGCCAGTTGCAGGTTGCCGGTGGTGCGCCCGCTCACGCCCTCGAGGCTGACGATCTTGTCGGTGATCGAAATGCGGTTGGACTTCGCGTCCACGCTCAGGAAGCCCTCGCGCGTGGACACCAGGTACTCGCCATCGTCGAGCGTTTGCGCCTCGGTGCCGTCGCCGGCGTAAAAGCGCAGCGTCAGGTCCTTGGGCGGCTCGGGCGCGGTCATGCGCCCGGACAGGTCGAAGCCCGGCAGGCCCGGCACCGACGGCACCTTCTTGAGCAGCCGGACGTTGGCCTTGATTTGGGGGAAGCGGTTCTGGAAGCTCTGCAGGTCGATGCGGCCGTCGGCGCGCGCCTTGGGCGCGTCGCTGCGGTGCAGGTCGGACGACACTTCCACCACGGTCGCGTCGCGCCCCGGTTCGGGTTCCAGATCGGTGGCGAAGGTGATGCGGTCGGCCTTGGTAGCGGCGATCGCCGCCGCCACCGCCGCCACATCGATGCCGAAGTGGATGCCCTTGCACCACATGTCGGCGACGAATTCGTCGATGTCGAGACGGGTCTGGCGCTCGGGGATCACGGTGCCGTCCGGGAGCTCGACCTCGTCGAGGTACAGCGGCTCGAAATAGTATTCGGCGTAGCCATGCCCCATCTTGGGATTTTTATAGAGCGGCGCGCGCAGCGGGTCCATCAGCCGCACGTCGCCGGCCAGGCGCGCGAAACCGGCGCGGGGCGCGTCCGCCTTGGAGCCAACGCCGTAGAGCGCCTCGATCAACCGGTGGTAATCGAGGCCGACCAGGTAAAAGCCGGAGCGGAACACCTGGTTGATCGCCGCCGCCAGCGCCGGCCGGGGCAGCGAGAAGTCGATATGAATGCCGTCGGGGGCGCGCACCAGACCGATGGGCAGGCCGGCGTCGGCGGCCTGCGGCTCGCCAACGGCAAACGGCGCTGCGGGTGCAACGTCTTGAACCACGATGTTCCTCCAGGCGTCACGCGGCCGAAGGGCATTGCGTGCAATTAATTAATATTACACCCAGATAAAGAAAAAGGAAGGACTATTGATGTGAAATGCACGGAAACCGTGATGTTATTGTTACAGATCAATAACGATTTGATAAGTGTGACGCGCCGGGGCGGCCCGGCGGATTAACGACGTGGTGGATTGGCGTAGATGTCCTGGCCTACTTCGTTGATCTGGCGGCGCAGGTCGCGCCGCTCGTCGGGCGTCAAGCGGCCCACGCGGCGATTCATTTCGGCGTTGCGGCTGGCCTCCTGCATCGCGCGGCGCTGTTCCTCGGCGCGCGCCTCGTAGCTGTTGCGCTGGTCGGCCTGGCGCTGGTCGAGCTGGCGTTGCTCGCCCTGGCGCTGGTTGCCGTTGAACTGCTGCGCCGGTTGGGCGCGGTTATCCTCGCGGCGCGGCGCATCGCCCGGATCGGCGTGGGCGGCGGATTGAAAACCGGCCATCAACCCGCAGCACAGCAATAACGAACCCATGGAGGATCGAACGCAAAAAGCGCTTGCTGCCGCGTGTATTTTTTTGTGATCGATGAACATGGCGTTCCTAAAAAGCTGAATCTATGCTTGAAGTGTATGATGCTTTATCCGAGGGGGTAAGACCAATTGGGTAAAGTTTGTAACACTTTGTAATGGGTCGTCACAGACGTTTTCGCAAGGCGGATATGACGTTACCATAGCGACATCAATAAGACAATCTGGCACAGCAAATGACTAGCACAACGACTGAATCCGGCAACAACACCGTCAACCAGCACGGCCACCAGGCCAAGATCATGGTGGTCGACGACGACGTGCGGCTGCGCGATCTGCTGCGGCGTTATCTGACCGAGCAAGGCTTCAACGTCTTCACCGCCGAAAGCGCGACGGCCATGAACAAACTGTGGCTGCGCGAGCGCTACGACCTGCTGGTGCTGGACCTGATGCTGCCCGGCGAGGACGGCCTGTCGATCTGCCGCCGCCTGCGCGGCGCCGGCGACCAGACCCCGATCATCATGCTGACGGCCAAGGGCGAGGATGTCGACCGCATCGTCGGCCTGGAGATGGGCGCCGACGACTACCTGCCCAAGCCGTTCAACCCGCGCGAGCTGGTGGCCCGCATCGGCGCCGTGCTGCGCCGCCGCGGCCCGGACGAGATCCCCGGCGCGCCGTCGGAAACGCCGCAGTCGTTCGAGTTCGGCCAGTTCGTGCTGGACCTGGGCACGCGCACGCTCAAGAAAAACGGCGAGACGGTGCCGCTGACGACCGGCGAGTTTTCGGTACTAAAAGTATTCGCCCGCCACGCGCGCCAGCCGCTCTCGCGCGAAAAGCTCATGGAGCTGGCGCGCGGGCGCGAGTACGAGGTATTCGACCGCAGCCTCGACGTGCAGATCTCGCGCCTGCGCAAACTGATCGAGCCCGATCCATCGAGCCCGCTGTACATCCAGACCGTCTGGGGCCTGGGCTATGTGTTCATCCCGGAGGGGCAGCCGCGCTAAGGCGCGAAGATGCGCATGAAGTCTCTTTTGAAGTTCCCCTACGCTTTTCGGCTGGCCAGCATGAAAAGCGGCCTGTTTTGGCGCACCTTCTTCCTGCTCGGCGCCTTGACGACGACCAGCATGACCGCCTGGGTCGGCATGATCAGCGTGGTGCAGCACGAGCCGCAGGTGCAGCAGATCTCGGCGCAGGTGATCTCGGTGGTGACCATCACCCACGCCGCCCTCACCCACTCGGCGCCGGAGCTGCGGCGCGAGCTGCTGTTCGATCTGGTGTCGAACGAAGGCATCCGCGTGTTCCCGCTCGAGGAGGACGACAAGGTCGAGCCGCCGCCGAAGAACGCGCTGATGCCGGACATCCAAAAGCTGGTCAAGGCCAAGCTGGGCGCCGACACGCGCTTCTCGGCCAAGGTCAACGGCGTGTCCGGTTTCTGGGTCAGCTTCAAGATCGACGACGACCAGTACTGGCTCATGCTCGAGCGCGAGCGCATCCGCGGCCTGACCGGCATCCAGTGGCTCGGCTGGGCCAGCGTGGTGTCGGTGATCTCGCTGGTCGGCGCAGCCTTCATCTCCAGCCTGATCAACCTGCCGCTGCGGCGCCTGACCAAGGCCACGCGCGCCTTTGCGCAGGGCAAACGGCCCGACCCGCTGCCGGAAAAAGGCCCGATCGAAATCATGGAGGCCAACCGCAGCTTCAACCAGATGGTCGACCAGCTGCAGCAGGTCGAATCGGACCGCGCCGTGATCCTGGCCGGCATCTCGCACGACCTGCGCACGCCGCTCGCGCGCATGCAGCTTGAGGTTGAAATGGCCAACCTGTCGAACGAGGCGCGCGAAGGCATCCAGTCCGACATCGGCCAGATGGACGCCATCATCGGCCAGTTCCTCGACTACGCCAAGCCGACCGAGGCCTCCAGCTTCACCAACGTCGACATCAGCGAACTGCTGATCGACAGCGCCCACGAGGCGGCGCGCATCCCCGACGTGCGCGTGACCAGCGACATCGCCGCCGGCGCCCACGTGATGGGCAACGCGACCGATCTGAAACGGGTGATCAACAACCTGGTGGAAAACGCCCGCCGCTACGGCAAGACGCCGGACTCGGACGTGACCGAGATCGACATCGGCTGCGCCATCAAAGGCGCCGGCGCCGCGCGCCGCGTCACGATCACGGTGCAGGACCACGGCTGCGGCGTGCCCGGCGACCAGATCGAGCAGCTGCTCAAGCCCTTCACACGGCTCGACGCCGCGCGCGGCCAGGCCAACGGCGCCGGGCTGGGACTGGCCATCGTCGACCGCGTGCTGCTGCGCCACGGCGCCGAACTGGCGGTGAGCAACCGCGAAGGCGGCGGCCTGCGGGTGCAAATCGTGATGAAGGCGATTTGATGGACGGGCGCGCGCGGGACAGGCACGCGATGGCGGCGCCGGCCAGGGTGTCCACGATGACGACGGCGACCACGGTAGGTAATCGGGCGACGGTGGCACTGGCCGCGGCGCTGGCGATCCTGGCGACGCTGGCCGCCGGCGGCATGGCGCGCGCCGCCGAGGCCAAGGCGGGAGCCGCGCCCGGCACCAAGCCCGACACGGGCGCCAAACACGGCGCCGCGCCGCGCATCGAACAACGCGAACCGACGGCCGAGGAGCGCGATTCCTTCACCGCGTTTTTCAGCGCCATCAACGCCGCGCAACCGCAGCGGCCGTGGGGCGCCGCGCCGCTGTTCGCGCCCGCGTTCGACATCGAGCGCCAGCGCGGCAAGCCCTGGCGGGTGATCGCCCGGGTCGACTCGGCGCCGCGCCGTTCGGCGCCGGACCTGTGCCGGCAAATCCGCTCCAGCTTCATTTACGACGCCACCAAACCCAAGGGGCAGCGCTGGACCGACGCCGCCGAGGCGCCGCGCTGGTACGTCTGGCTGGCGCAGCCCAACGTGCCATGCCAGCCGGCCCGCTACACGGTCCTGGCGGACCCGGCAGTGCCATGGGGCGACGCGGCGGCCTTGCTGCGCCAGCACAGGGAATTGTTGATACGCGCGCGCCTGCTATTTGCCGGCAACTCCGGCTGCGCGCGCCAGCGCGCCCTCACCTTCCGCCTGGCCGCGCTGGAGCCGGCGGCCGCCACGCCCGGCGCCCCGGCGATGTTCGGCATGGTGTTTGAAAGCGACCGCGACACCAAAGCCACGGTCGCCGTGCGCAAGCACCGTGGCGAATACGTGGCGTGGAACGTCAGTTGCTCCGGTTGATCGGGTGCTCGCGCGACTCCAGCAGCTTGGTGAGCAGCAATTCGGTCGAGCCGTAGCCATAAAGCGAATCGGCCTCCAGGCCCGGCGTGTCGTACGGGACCGATTCTTCCCGCTCGGAACGGCTCGGATCGCTGTCGGAATAGGTCACGCGCCAGGCACGCTTTAACGCGTCGGCCCGGCGCAGAAACTGCGGCATCGGCCACAGCGCCGGATTCCAGTCCGGCGCCTCGCCCAGCACGCGCCAATGGCCGCTGGCGAGCGCCATGTCGCCCACGCGCAGCACCTTGACGGCGTCGCGCGGTTGCAGGGTGTTGAGTTCCTCGACCGACGGCAATCTGTCGAGCTTGGGCCCGAACAGATAGGCCAGCATGATTTTGCTGCCCGGCGACAAACGCGCCACCAAGCCCCAGCCGTAGCCACCGTCGAGCAACGGCACCGCAAACCAGCTTCCTTCATGATACGACTGCCTCATTCCACTCCTTTCGCTAGCACGAACCAGCAAAGTGGCGCCGAAATGCACTGAAGAACAGGACATACGGCCGCCTCCACAAATGCTGTGACTGCTTCGTTGGCGCCGTGCGGCGCAAACCCGAAGTGTATCGGCGGCGCGCCAATTGTGTCGCACGCCTCCGCGGCGCGCGCCGCTGCCGGCCGGCTTTGTGTTACACTGCCGGCTCGCTAGGGGTCCTGGACACATTGTTCCGGGTGAGAGATACCCTTCGTACCTGATCTGGATAATGCCAGCGAAGGAAAGCGCAAAGTAGTTCTCCCTCCTTTGATGGCTCTCTTCGCGGCTCCCAGCCGAGAACAAGTAGAGAGCAGACAATGTCCACACCAAATTTCGCCGTATCCGTCATCGCCCTGGCGGTGTTCCATGCATTTGCCGGCCCGGCCGCCGCCGCCGACACGGTGGCCACCGACCCATCCGCTGCGCCGGCCGCCGCCGAACAGGCCATGCCGGAAGTGATCGTCAGCGCCACCAAAACGCGCGCCACCACCGCGTCGATCGCCGGTTTCAGCAACGCCCCGCTGCTCGACACGCCGGCCTCGGTCAGCGTGCTGACGGCGCAGCAGATGCTCGACCTGCAAATCCGCTCGACCACCGACGCCGCCAAATTCGACGCCAGCCTGAGCGACTCGTACAACGCGGTCGGCTATGCCGAGCAGTTTTCCATCCGCGGCTTCAAGCTCGATAACGCGTCGAGCTACCGCAAGGACGGCATGGCCATCCCCGGCGACACCCAGATCCCGCTCGAAAACAAGGAGCGGCTCGAAGTGCTCAAGGGCCTGTCAGGCCTGCAGGCGGGCGTCTCGGCGCCGGGCGGCATCATCAACTACGTCACCAAGCGCCCGACCGACACGCCGCTGCGCACCGTGGTACTCGAGGCGCGCGAGCGCGGCACCTTGTACGGCGCGGTCGATGTCGGCGGCCGCTTCGAGGACACGCGCTTCGGCTACCGCGTCAACGTCGCCGGCGAGCGCCTGCGCTCGCAGATCAAGGGCGCCGACGGCAACCGCAAGTTCGTCTCGGCCGCCTTCGACTGGCGCATCTCGCCGCAGGCGCTGCTGCAGATCGACGCCGACTACCAGCGCAAATCGCAGCTGACGGCGCCCGGCTTCCAGCTGCTCGACAACACCACGCTGCCGGTGGTCGACGCCGACACGATGCTCAACGACCAGCCGTGGGCGCGTCCGGTGGAAACGACCACCAGCAACATCGGCGCGCGCTTCGAATACAAGTTCACGCCCGACTGGAGCGCCACGCTCAGCGCCAACCAGCACCACTTCAAGCGCGACGACTACACCGCCTTCCCTTACGGCTGCTCGACCGACGAACTGTATCCCGGCTACTGCGGCAATGGCGACTACGACGTCTACAACTACGTCAGCCTGGGCGAGAAGAAGTCGCCGCTGACGGTGCAGGCGCTGGTGCAAGGGCGCTTTGCCACCGGCGCGCTGGCGCACGAATTGACCGGTGGCGCCTCGTTCTACAAGAACAGCGAAAAATGGGGCGACTACATCTACGAATACTCGGGCCTGAGCAATATCTACAAGCCGGTGGTGGTGCCGCAGTTGGGCGGCACGGTCAACGCGCCGGCGTTCGAGCGCCGGCACGGCAACGAGCGCGCGCTGTTCGCGCAGGACATCGTCAGCCTGAACGCGCAGCTCAAGCTGCACGCCGGCGCGCGCTATGTGCAGGTGCGGCGGGTGGAGTACGTCGGCCGCAACGATGACAATGTGCTGCTGCCGGACGCGAACACCGACCTGGGATTCTGGCTGCCGAACGTGGCGCTGGTGTACAGCCTGCGTCCCAACGTTTCGCTCTACACCTCGTACGCGCAAGGCTTGGAGCACGGCGGCATCGCCCCGATCAAGACCCGCAACGAGGGCCTGGCGCTGGCGCCGGCCAAGTCGAAGCAGGTGGAGGTGGGTGTCAAGGCCGATATCCGCACCGACTTGAGCGCGACCGTGGCGCTGTTCGAGATCCGCAAGGGGCTCGAATACACGGACGCGGCGAACTACTTCGTGCGCAATGGCGAGGCCAAGAACCGCGGCCTCGAAATGGCGCTGAACGGCCGCGTCACGCGCGACTTGACGCTGGGCGTGTCGGCCACGGCGCTCAACACCAGGCAAAGCGGCACGGGGTCGGCGCAGTATGACGGCAAGCGCGTGCACAACGTCGCCGCGTTCAAATCCTCCGTCTACGCCGACTACGCGGTGCCGCAAGTCGAAGGCCTGCGCTTGAACGCCAACTGGCAATACTCCGGCAAGAAGGCCTTCGACCTGGAGAACACGGTGTTCGTGCCGAGCTACCACGTGTTGAACGCGGGCGCCTCGTACGCCACGCGCATCGGCGGCGTCTCGACCACCTTGCGCGCCAGCGTCGACAACGTGGCCGACAAGTTCTACTGGCGCGATGTCACGCAGGATCTGGGCGGCTACCTGATGCCTGGCGCATCGCGCACGGTGCGGGTGTCGGCACAGTTCGACCTGTGACCCATGGGGCGGATTGCGCGCGGCGCGCTAATCCGCCCTACTGGCACCGAGCGCGCTTTCCACCAGGGCGAGGCGCAGCCCCGGCTCGCCAGACACCAGCACGAACGGTATCGCGCGCGACGCCAACTCTTCCATCAACAGGCGGTTGATGTCCACGCTCACCTGTTCGTTCTCGCGCTGCAGGCCGTCGGCGACCCAGGGAATATCGGGCGCCGTCACCAACGTCAGCGCATAGTCGCGCGCATGGCCGGCGGCCAACAACGCCAGCTGATCATCGATGCCGTCAAAGTAATACCGGCTGTAGACGGCCGTCATCAACGGCGCCGTATCGCAAAACAAAAATCCATGCGCGCGCAGCGCCGCCTCGTCCTCGCGCCGGCGCTGCGTGGCGGCGATGTGGAACTGGTCGCCCGCCACCGGCACCCTTGCCTGCGTATCGACGAACTCGCGCAAATACTCGGGCACCCACACGGTGCCATAGCGTCCGGCCAGCGCCGCCGCCAGCGTGGTCTTGCCCGACGACGCCGGCCCCAGTATCGCCACGCGCAGCGGCGCCGTTGCCAGCGTCATTCCAGCGCCAGCCGGCGGCCGCCGGTATCGTCGCCGCCACGGCCCGAATCGATGCCGGCCGACTGCTGCCAGGCGCGCAGGCCGACCAGCGCCATGCCGACGAAGACCGCGTACAAAATCGCCGTCAGCATCAAGTGCTTGTGCAAATACAGCCCGACGTACAGCACATCGACGATGATCCACACATGCCAGTTCTCGATCTTTTTACGCGACAGCAGCAGCTGTCCCACCAGGCTGCCGGCGGTCAGGAAACCGTCGGAGCGCGGCACGTCGGTATCGGTGTACGCCTTGAGGAACCACGCCAGCAGCAAGAACCCCGCCAGCCACGCCAGCGCCGCCAGCCAGCGTCCGCGCGCGTCGAGCGCGGTCACCGGCAGTTTGTCGTGGCCCACGTCGCCGTGCAGCCACTGGTACCAGCCATAGAACGACACGCTGATGAACACCAGCTGCAGCCCCATGTCGCCATACAGGCGCGAACCATAGAACACCAACCCGTACGTGGCCGACGAAATGATGGCGAACAGCCAGGCCCAGTGGCTTTGGCGGATGTTGAGCCATACCGTGGCCACCGACAGCAGGAACGACAACAGTTCCAGCGGGGTCGTGGCGAAGCCCGCCAGGTGCAATGGCAGGTTCAGGTAAGCCAACAGGGCTGATAATTCATGCATTGTTTATTCGCCGGATATTGTATGGACGGTGCTTGCCACCCACAGCATATACCGGATAGTCGGATCGACCGCGCGCGTGGATTGGATGCAGCGGCAGTATATTCCTTCTGCGGGTGGCTGAAAACGCTTTTCGATCAGCCGGCGGCCGGCAGGTCGAAGCCCAGGGTCAGCGTGCAGCCGCCACCTTCCACGTAGCGGCTCACCTCGAAACTGCCGCCCAGCGCCGCCACCCGCTGCGCCATGCCGATCAAGCCGAAGGACTCGTTCTTGGCGCGCCGGTCGGGCGCCATGCCGACGCCGTTGTCGGCCACGCTGAACACCAGCCGGCCGCCGCGCGCCGCCAGCACGATGTCGACATGGCTGGCGCCGGCGTGGCGCAGCACATTGCTCAAGGCTTCCTGCAGGCTGCGGAAGAGGACGATCTCGAGCTCCGCCGGCACTTGCGCGAACACGGCCTCGCCGGGCAAGGTCAGCGCGCACGTCATGCCGCCGCGCTTGCGAAACTCGGACGCCTGCCATTCCAGCGCCGCCTGCAGGCCCAGGTCGAGCACCGCCGGGCGCAACTCGTTCATGATGCCGCGCACGTTGCGGATGGTGGTGTCGATATTTTCCAGTACGCCGTTGACGCGCTGGTGCAGGCGCGCGTGGCGCGCGCTGGTGCGCGCGCTGAGCATGGAGATGTCGATGCGCAGCGCCAGCAGGTTCTGTCCCAGTTCGTCGTGGATGTCGCGGGCGATGCGCTTGCGCTCGTTCTCCTTGACCGTCTCGAGATGCTCGGCGAGCTTGCGCAGCTGCTCGCGCGATTCGTTGAGCGCCGCCTCGGTGCGTTTGCGCTCGGCCACCTCCTGCACCAGCAGGCGGTTCGCCTCGGTCAGTTCGGCGGTGCGCGCCGCCACCCGGCCATCGAGTTCGTGCGACAGTTTCAACAGGTCGGCCTCGGCCCGCTGGCGCGCCGTGATGTCGGAGAACACGCCGATGAAGTGGCTGATGGCACCGTCGCCGTCGCGGATCACCGTCAGCGACATCGCCGCCGTGTAGGGCGTGCCGTCGCGGCGGCGGTTGAACACCTCGCCCTGCCATTTGCCGTAGGCGCACAGGCAGCGCATCGCCTCGGCGTGGTAGCCCAGCGGATGGGCGCCGGGCCGCCCGAGGAAGCGCGGGTCGCGCCCCAGCGCCTCCTCGACCGGATAGCCGGTCAGCGTGGTGAAGGCCGGGTTGACGAAGACGATTTTTTTCTCGACGTCGCACACCATCACGCCCTCGCCCATGCTGTCGATCACCTGGAAGGCGCGCCGGCGCGCCGCCTCGCGCGCGCCGGCGCTGCCGATGTCGGTCAGGATCATGCGGCACTTGCGGGCGGCGACGTCGAGATTGGCTTCGATGTGCACCTGGCGCCTTGCGCCGTCGCGCCGGGCCGGGAACAGCGGCACCTCGATCACCGCGCGCCGCCCGCTCACCAGCAGCTCGGCCAGGAAGCGGCGCAGCCCCGCCTGCGCCTGCGGCGCCACGAACTGCTCGAACGACTTGCCCGTCAACTCGCCGGCGCGGCAGTCAAGCAGCTCCCCGGCCGCCTGGTTGGCGCGCGTGATGCGGCCCTCGGAATCGAGCGACACATAGCCGGCCGGCGCCTGGTCGTACAGGGCCGCGTAGCGCTCGCGGTCCGCCTCGGCCTGATCGCGCTCGCTTTGCACCTCGGCCAGCGCCACGTTCTGCATATCGAGCTCGATCTGGCTCACCTGCAGTTCGTGCCAGCGCTTGAGCTCATCGCTGTCGGCGTCGGCCGGCGGCGGCCGTCCGGTCTTGGCCAGCGCCGCCACCGCCTGTTCAGCCACATAGCGCAGCTGATCGGGGTCGAGCTCGGGGCGCTGGCGCTTGGTCATGCCGGCCCCGGCCCGTTTTGCATGGAGCGCAACTGCGCCTCCAGTAATTTCGACTCGGTGATGTTGATGAAAGTGACCACCACCCCGTCGATCACGTTCTCCACCGTCCGGTAGGGCATGATGCGCACCGTATACCAGCCGCCGCCGCGGGTCGGGATTTGCTTTTCACAGAACACCAGGGTGCGCAGCACCTCGCGCGCGTCGGCCTCCAGCTCGGGATACTGCAGTTCGTTGACAATGTCGCTCAGCGGCCGTTGCAGGTCGCTCGGAATCAGCTTGTAGATGTGCGTAGTCTGGTCGGTGAAGCGGCGCACGCGCAGTTTGTTATCGAGGAAAATGGTCGCCACGTCGGTGCTGTTGAGGAGGTTTTTCATGTCGCCGTTGACCAGCGACAGGTCGTCCACCTTGGACTGCAATTCGGCGTTGACGGTATAGAGCTCCTCGTTGAGCGACTGCATCTCCTCCTTGGACGTGGTCAGCTCCTCGTTGGTCGACTGCAGTTCCTCGTTGGTCGACTGCAGCTCCTCGTTGGCCGACTTGAGCTCCTCGCGCGAGGTCTGCATCTCGTCGCGCACCGCCTGGATCTCCAGGCGCGCCTGCGCCAGTTGCTGCTCCAGTTCCAGCACCTGCGGGTTGGTCGAGCGCGAGCGCCGTTTTTCCGGCGGTAGCGGCACGCTGGCGAAGGTCACCATCAGGGTGCCGGACAACGGTCCCGAGTCAGGCATCGCTTCCGCCGTCAAGTCCAGCGCGTGCGAGGGCTTGCCGGCGTCGTCGCGCTGGATCAAGCCGCGCACGGCGATCATCTCGTCGCTCTGCGCGGCGCGCTTGAGCAGGTCGGCCAGCTCGTGGCGCAGGCTGTCGCGCGCCATCGCGTGGATGTTCCAGTTGGCCTTGCCGGCGGCCGGCTCCAGATAGGCCCCGGTGCGGCCGTGGATGTAGAGGATGTCGCCATGGACGTTGAGCAGCACGGCGGCCGGCGCGTGCTTTTTAAGCAGCAGCTGCTCGACCTGGGTTTGAAGATTACCGTTCATGGATGGGTTGCTCGGTTCGCTGGCGGAAGGGATCGACACGCTGTTGTAACGCGTGGGGAAGTAATTGGCGACGCGGTGGATGGAGGCGCCCAGGCGCCGGTAAATACGCCCGGCGCCGGTCATCGGCGCGAACAGCTCGTTGAAATGGCCCGGCGTATCGGCGCTGCCGAGCATCAGCAGGCCGCCGTTCTTGAGCGCGTAATGGAACAGCGGTATGAGTTGCTCCTGCAGCTTGGCGGTGAAATAGATCAGCAGGTTGCGGCAGCACAGGATATCGAGCTTGGTGAACGGCGGATCGGAAATGACGTTCTGGCGCGCGAAAATGATCGTGTTGCGCACGTCCTTGCGGATGCGGTAGCTGCCCTTCTCGGCCGGCATGAAGTAGCGCTGCAGCAGTTCGCCCGAGACGTCGGCCTCGATGGCCGCGCCGAACACGCCCTGGCGCGCGCGGTCGATGGCGTCGTCATCGAGGTCGGTGGCGAAGATCTGCAGCGTGTAGCGCGCCGCCGGGCGCTGGCGCTCGAGCACCTCGTTGAAGGCGATCGCCAGCGAGTAGGCCTCCTGCCCGGTCGAACAAGCCGGCACCCAGGCCTTGAAGGCGGCGCCGTCCGGGTGCTCGGCCAACAGTTGCGGCAGCGCGCTGCTCATCAGGTACTCCCACACCTTGGGGTCGCGGAAGAAGTTGGTCACCCCGATCAGCAGCTCCTTGAACAGCAGCTCGATTTCGGCCGGGTTGTGGCGCAGGTAGCCGACATAGGCCACCACCGAGGCGCACTGGCACAACTTCATGCGGCGCTCGATGCGGCGCATGACGGTGCTGAGCTTATAGTCGGAGAAGTCGGCGCCGGTCTGCTTGAGCAGCAGTTCAAACAGCTGGCGCAGCGCGTCGCGCTGGGCCGCCGCCTGCGCCGGCACGCCGCCCTCCCGGCCGCCGCGCCATTCGGCGATATGGGCCGGCATGTCGGCCGGCGCGGCGACGAGGTCCACCACCCCGGCCTCGATGGCGCTCGCCGGCATCGGATCGAAACGCGCCGCCGCCGGCGGCTGGGCCAATGTCAGGCCGCCGTGCTCGCGGATCGCCGCCAGCCCCAGCGTGCCGTCCGCCCCCATGCCGGAAAAGACGATGCCGACCGCGCGCTCGCGGCCATGCTCGGCCAGCGCGCGGAAAAAGCTATCGATCGGCAGACGCAAGCCCCGCTCGACCGACGCCGGCAGCACCGCGAAGCGGCCGCCGGCGAAGCCGAGGTTGCGGTTCGGCGGTATCACGTACACGTGGTCCGCCTCGACCGCCATGGCGTCGACCACCTCGCGCACGCGCATGCGCGTGACGCGTTGCAGCAGTTCGGGCAGCATGCCTTTCTGGACCGGGTCCAGATGCTGGACGACGACGTAGGCCGCCCCGCTGGCCGCCGGCACGCTGGCGAGGAATTCGCAAATCGGATCGAGCCCGCCGGCCGAGGCGCCGATGCCCACCACCACCGTGGCCGACGACAGCGGCGCGCGCGCCGGCGCGCCATCGGCGCAGGCGACGGGCACGGATGCCGCGGTGAGGGAGCGTTTCGTCATGGTGGCAATCGGCCCGGCCTTCAATGCCGCCGCCCGCATGACGACGACGCGGGCGGCGGTGAATATGGTTTTTGTCTACATCTTGCCAGATGATTATACAAAGGTCGGACTTAAAAACCAAGCGGGCGGGCCCGCCGCCGCACCGCGCCGCCCCTACTCGCTTGCGGCATGCCAGCCGCCGCCGAGCGACTGGATCAGCGCGATGGCCGTGGTCTGGCGGTCCGCCTGCGACTGCACCAGCGCGCGGCGCGCCGTCAGCGCCGTGGTCTGGGCCGTCACCACCTCGGTGTAGCTGACCTGGCCGGCGCGGTAGCGGTTGAGCATCTGCGCCTCGACCTGGTCGGCCGCCTCGGAGGCGATGCGGCGCAAGTCCTGCTGCGCCGCCAGCGCGCGGGTGGCCGAGAGCTGGTTCTCGACGTCGGCGAAGGCGGCGAGCACCGTTTGCCGGTAGCGGGCGATGGCGGCGTCGCGCGCGGCCTCGGCGCCGGCCACGCGGGCGCGCGTGGCGCCGGCGTCGAACAGTGTTTGCGCCGCCGACAGGCCGAGCGACCATAAACTGTTGGAGGCGTTGAACAGGCCGGAGGCCGCGTTCGAACCGAAACCGTAGGAGCCGGTCAGGTTCAGGCTGGGGAAGTAGGCGGCGCGGGCGATACCGATTTGCTCGTTGGCGGCGGCCACCGAGCGCTCGGACGAGGCGATGTCCGGACGGCGCTGCAGCAAGGTCGATGGCACGCCGGACGGCACGTCCGGCACCGTCACGTTCCATGGCGCCGGCGCCAGCGAAAAGTCGCTGGCGGCCTTGCCCAGCAGGACCGCGATCGCGTGTTCGAACGTGGCGCGCTGGCGCACCAGCGTGACCTGGTCGATGCGGGCGTTCGCCAGCTGGGTTTGCGCCTGCAGCAGGTCGGACTTGGTGGTCACGCCGGCGTCGAAGCGGTTCTGCGTGATCTGCAGCACGCGCTCGTAGCCCTCGGTGGTGGCGTCGAGCAGCGCCTTTTCGGCATCGGCCTGGCGCAGCAGGAAGTAGTTGGTGGCCAGCTCGCCCTGCGCCGACAGGCGCGCGGCGGCCAGGTCGGCGGCGCTGGCCTGCAGGCTGGCCTGGGCGCTGTTGGTGCCGGCGCGCAGCCTGCCCCAGATGTCGGGCTCCCAGCTGGCGCCGATGTTGGCGCGGTGCTGGCTGGCGTTTTGCGTGTTGCCGCCACCGCCGGAGCGGTTGGCGCTGCCGTTCAGATCGACCGCCGGAAACAGCGCGGCGCGCTGCTCGCCCACCAGCGCACGCGCCTGCGCGTAATTGGCGGCGGCGGCGGCGACGTTCTGGTTCGAGACCTCGACGCTGTCGGCCAGTTCGTTGAGCAGCGGGTCGCCGAACAGCTGCCACCACGGCCCGCGTTCGAGCGTGTCGGCCGGCGCCGCCACGGTCCAGCCGGCGGCCGCTTTTTCGGCGTCGCTGGCGGTTTCCTTGAAGGCGGCCGGCCGCGGCGTTTCCGGCAGCTTGTAGGCCGGGCCGACGGCGCAGCCGCCCACCGCCAGCGCGGTCAGGACGGCCAACGCCATCGCTTGGTGGCGCGGCGCGCGGTGGAGTGGAAGTGACGCTTGTTTGCTCATGGTGTGCTCGGCGACGGATCGCTGTGAATTTTGCTCAGTTGTTGTTCGGACGGACCGCGGCGGCGCAGCTTGTCCATCAGGATGTAGACCACCGGCGTGGTCAAAAGGGTCAATAGCTGGCTGGCGATCAAGCCACCGATGATCGCCACGCCGAGCGGCCGGCGCAGCTCCGAGCCCTCGCCGAAGCCGATCGCCAGCGGCAGCGCGCCCAGCGCGGCGGCCAGTGTCGTCATCAGGATGGGGCGGAAGCGCAGCAGGCAGGCCTCGCGCACCGCCTCCAGCGGCGACAGGCCGCGCGAGCGCTCCGCCTCCAATGCGAAGTCGATGATCAGGATGGCGTTCTTCTTGACGATGCCGATCAACAGGAAAATGCCGATCAACGCGATGGTCGAAAACTCCATCTTGAAGATCAACAGCGCCAGCACCGCGCCCACGCCGGCCGACGGCAAGGTGGTGAGCACGGTGACCGGATGGACCAGGCTTTCGTACAGGATGCCGAGCACGATGTAGATCACCACGATGGCGGCCACGATCAGCAACGGCAGCGAGCTGTTGCTCTCCTGCGCGGCCTTGGCGGCGCCGGCGAAGCTGCCGCGCACATTGTTGGGCAGGCCGATTTCCGCCTCCGCCTGCGCGATCTCGGCCGCGGCGTCCGACAGGCTGGCTCCTTCGGCCAGATTGAAGGCGATGGTGGTCGACAGCTCGCCGTCCTGGTGGTTGATCGACGTCGCCGCCGAGCTTTCGGCGAAGCTGGCCAGCGTCGACAACGGCACCATGGTGGTGGCCGTGGTGCTCAGCGCTGAACCGGACGAGGCGTCCTTGACGGCCGGCGCGGAGACGTTGGCGGCGGTGGCGGTGCTGGCCGTGGCGCTGGTGGCGCCGGCGGCCGTGGTGCCGGTGGTACCGGTGCCGGTGGTCGCGGTCGTCGTCGCCGTCGGCACGCCGGTCGGATTGCTGGCGCTCGGCGACGGCAAGCCTTTCGACGGCACGTACACGTCCTTGAGCGCCTCCGGACTGCGGCTGTAGTCGCGCGCCACCTCCATCACCACGTGGTATTGGTTGACCTCTCCGTAGATCGTCGCCACCTGGCGCTGGCCGAAGCTGTTGTACAGCGCGTTGTCGATATCCCTGGCCGACACGCCCAGCCTCGAGGCGCTGTCCTTGTCGATGGTGACGAAGGTCTCGACACCGTTTTCCGCCAGGTCGCTGTCGACATCGACCAGCGACTTCTTGGCCTTCATCGCATCGGCCAGTCGCGTCGCCCATTTCTTCAGGTCGGCCTGGTTGTCGCTTTTTAGCGTGTACTGGTTGTTGGCGTTGGCCGAGCGCCCGCCCGAGCGCAAGTCCTGCACGGGACTGAGGAACAGGCTCACGCCGGTGACCCTGGCCAGCTTGGGACGCAGGCGCGCGATGACGGCGTTGCCGGCCACCGAGCGCTCGCCGGCCGGCTTGAGGTTGATGAACATGAAGCCGCCGCCGGCGCGCCGCCCGCCGGTGAAGCCGACCACGGTGGCGACGTCGGGATCGTCCTTGATGATGTTGACCAGCTGGCGCAGTTTGCCCTGCATGGCCTGGAACGAGATGCTCTGGTCGGCGCGGATGCCGCCGCTGATCTGGCCCGTGTCCTGCTGCGGAAAGCCGCCTTTGGGAATCGCCGCGAACAGGTAGAAATTGAGGCCAATGACAAACACCAGGCTAAGCATCACCAGCCACACGCTTGACAATGCCCAGTCGAGGCTGTGCTCATAGCCTTTGAGGATGCGGTCGAAGCCGGACTCGAAGAAGCGCGCCACCCGGCCCGGCGGCTTGCCATGCTGGTCCGGCTTGAGCAGCCAGGCGCACATCATCGGCGTGGTGGTCAGCGAGATCACCAGCGAAATCATCACCGCCGCCGACAGCGTGACGGCGAACTCCTTGAACAGCGCGCCGAACTGGCCGCCCATGAACAACAGTGGAATGAACACGGCGATCAGGGACAGGCTGATCGACAGCACGGTGAAGCCCACCTCGCGCGCGCCCAGCAGCGCCGCCGACAGGCGGTCCATGCCGGCCTCGATGTGGCGCTGGGTATTCTCCAACACGACGATGGCGTCGTCGACGACAAAGCCGGTGGCCACCGTCAGCGCCATCAGCGACAGGTTGTTGAGGCTAAACCCAAGCAGGTACATGACGCCGAAGGTGCCCAGCAGCGACACCACCGTCGCCACCGCCGGCACGATGGTGGCGCGCAGGTTGCGCAGGAAGGCGCTCACCACCAGCACCACCAGCAGGATCGAGATGATCAGCGTGACCTCGATCTCGTGCAGCGACGAGCGGATCGAATTGGTGCTGTCGCTGGCGATGGCGACGTTGACGTCCGGCGGCATCTGCGCCTGCAGCGCCGGCAATTGCGCGCGCACGCTGTCGACCGTCTCGATGACGTTGGCGCCGGCCTGCGGCCGGATCAGCACCACGATGGCCGGCTGGCCGTTGAACAGGCCCAGGTTGTTCTGGTCCTCGACGCCGTCGACCACGTCGGCCACGTCCTTGAGGCGGATCGCCGTCTGGTTGCGCCAGCCGACCACCAGGTCCTGGTAGTCGCGCGCGTTGCGCCCGCCGCTGGCGTTGGCCGACTCGGTGTAGATCTGCAGGCGGCGGCCGTGGCCCTGCAGCGCGCCGCGCGGCCGGTTGGCGTTGGTGGCCTGGATCGCCGCGCGCACGTCCTCCATCGACAGGCCGTAGCGGTTGAGCGCATAGGGATTGAGCTCGACCCGCACCGCCGGCAGCGAGCCGCCGCCGAGCTCCACGTCGCCCACACCGGTCACTTGCGAGAGCCGTTGCAGCACCGTGTTGGAGACGGCGTCGTAGATCTGGCCGGGCGTGCGGGTATTGGACGTCAGCGCCAAAATCATCACGGGCGCGCCGGAGGTGTTGGCCTTGCGGTAGGTCGGATTGCTGCGCAGGGTGGCCGGCAGGTCGACGCGGCTGGCGTTGATCGCCGCCTGCACCTCGCGCGCCACCGAGTCGACGTTGCGGTTCAAATCGAACTGCAAGGTGACGTTGGCGGTGCTGGTGGTGGCGCTCGAGGTCATCTCGTTGACGCCGGCGATCACGCCCAGGTGCCGCTCGAGCGGCGTGGCCACGCTGCTGGCCATGGTCGCCGGACTGGCGCCCGGCAAGGTGGCGTTGACCGTGATGATGGGGAAGTCGACCTGCGGCAGCGGCGCCACCGGCAGCACGAAGAAGGCGCCGATGCCGGCCAGCGCGATGCCGACCGTCAGCAGGACGGTGGCGATCGGCCGCTTGACGAATGGCGACGACAGGTTCACGGCGCACCACCTTCAGTGGCCGGCTTGCCCTCGACCTTGGGCGCGTTCGGGTTGCCGCCGCCGAAGCGGCGCGCCAGGCTGTCGAAGCCGAGGTAAATAACCGGCGTGGTGAACAGGGTGAGGAGCTGGCTGACAATGAGGCCGCCGAAAATGGCCAGGCCGAGCGGGCGGCGCAGTTCGGCGCCCTCGCCCCAGCCCAGCATCAGCGGCACGGCGGCGAACAGCGCGGCCAGGGTCGTCATCAGGATCGGACGGAAGCGCAGCAGCGCGGCCTGGTGGATCGCCTCGCGCGGCGGCTTGCCGCCTTCGCGCTCGGCCTCGATGGCGAAGTCGATCATCATGATGGCGTTTTTCTTGACGATGCCGATCAGCAGAATGATGCCGATGATGCCGATCACGCCGAGATCCTGGCCGCTGATCCACAGCGCCAGCAAGGCGCCGACGCCGGCCGAGGGCAGCGTCGACAGGATCGTCAGCGGATGCACATAGCTCTCGTACAGCACGCCGAGCACGATGTAGACGCACACCACCGCCGCCAGGATCAGCCAGAGCTGGTTCGACAGCGAGGCCTGGTAGGCGCCCGAGGCGCCGAGGAAGGTCAACGTCACCGACGGCGGGAACTTGATGTCCAGGGCGGCCTGCTTGATGCTGTCGACGGCCGTGCCGAGCGAAACGCCGGCGGCGGTATCGAAACCGAGCGTGGTGGCCGGGTACTGCGCCACGTGCGTCACCTGCAACGGCGCCGGGCGCTCGCTGATGGTGGCGATGGCCGACAGCGGCGTGGCCTTGCCCGAGCCGGTGCGCAGCTGCAGGTTGCCCAGGTCCTTCGGCGTGGTGATGTCGTCGCTCTTCGCTTCCAGGATCACGCGGTATTGGTTGGTCTCGGTGAAGATGGTCGAGACGATGCGCTGGCCGAAGGCGCTGTAGAGCGCGTCGTCGATCGAGGCGGCGGTGACCGACAGCCGCGAGGCGGTGTCGCGGTCGACGCTGATGTAGGCGGCGTTGGCGCTGGCGCCGACGTCGGAGACGACGTTGCGCAACTCTTTTTTGGTGCGCATCCGCTCCGCCAGTTTGGTGGCCCATTCGTTGACGCTGGCGTTGTCGGCGCCTTCGATCGACACGCGGAACTGGGTTGGGCCGGTTTCGGCGTCGATGGTCAAGTCCTGGGTCGGCTGCAGGTACAAGGTCAGGCCGGCCACTTGCGCCACGCGGTTGCGCAGGCGGTCCATGATTTCCTGCTGGCTGCCGGAGCGGTCGCGCTTCAAGTTGATCAGCATGCTGCCGGTGTGGAGCATGGTGTTGTTGGCGGCATCGACGCCAACCACGGAACTGAGCGTGCCGACCGCCGGGTCCTCCAGGATCAGGCGCGCGGCCTGCTGCTGCAGGTCCGCCATGCGGGCGTAGGAGACGGCCTTTCCGGTCTCCAGGCGCGCCTGCAGCTGGCCGGTGTCCTGGGTCGGGAACAGCCCTTTCGGGATCACCACGTACAAGAGCACCGTCAGCAGCAAGGTGGCCAGCGCCACCAGCAGGGTCAGGCCGCTGTGCTTGAGCACCCAGGTCAGCGAGCGGTCGTAGTGGCCGATCACCCAGTCGAAGAACTGCTGGAAGCGGACCGCGAAGCGGCTCTGCTTTTCCTCGCCGTGCGGCTTGAGCCAGCGCGCCGACATCATCGGCACCAAGGTCAGCGAAACGACGGCGGAGATCAGGATCGTGATCGCCAGCGCCATCGCGAATTCGCGGAACAGGCGGCCGACCACGTCGCCCATGAACAGCAGCGGTATGAGCACGGCGATCAGCGACACCGTCAGCGAGATGATGGTAAAGCCGATCTGCTTGGCGCCCTTGAGCGAGGCGGCCATTGGCGTTTCGCCCTCCTCGATGTAGCGGGCGATGTTTTCGATCATGACGATGGCGTCGTCGACGACGAAACCGGTGGCGATGGTCAGCGCCATCAGCGACAGGTTGTTGAGGCTATAGCCGAGCAGGTACATGACGCCGCAGGTGCCGATCAGCGAGATCGGCACCGACAGGCTGGCGATGACGGTGGCGCGCACGCTGTGCAAAAAGGCGAAGATCACCAGCACCACCAGCAGCACGGCCAGCACCAGCTCCATGCCGACGTGTTCGACCGAGGCGCGGATGCCGGTGGTGCGGTCGCTCAGCACCTCGAGCTTGATGGCGCCCGGCAGGCCGGCCTCGAGCTCCGGCAGGCGCGCCTTGATGGCGTCGACCGTGGCGATGACGTTGGCGCCGGGCTGGCGCTGCACGTTGAGGATGATGGCCTGCCGCGTGCCGGACCAGGCGCCCAGCTCCACGTTCTCGGCGCTGTCGACCACCTGCGCGACATCGGTCAGGCGCACCGGCGAACCGTTTTTGTAGGTCAGGATCAGGTTCTGGTAATCCTTGGCCGTCACCAGCTGGTCGTTGGCGTTGATCGTGTAGGCGCGCGTGGGGCCGTCGAAGCTGCCCTTGGCGCCGTTGGCGTTGGCGGCGCTGATCGCCGTGCGCAGCGTGTCGAGCCCCAGCCCGTAGGAGGCCAGCGCGTTGGTGTCGGCCTGGATGCGCACCGCCGGGCGCTGGCCGCCGCTGAGCGTGACCAGGCCGACGCCCGAGACCTGGCTGATCTTGAGCGCCAGGCGCGTGTTGACGATGTTCTGCACCTCGGTCAGCGGCATCGTGTCGGAGGTGATCGCCAGCGTCAGTACCGGCGCGTCGGCAGGATTGACCTTGGCGTAGATCGGCGGCGCCGGCAGGTCGGTCGGCAGCAGCGAGGAACCGGCGTTGATCGCGGCCTGCACCTCCTGCTCGGCCACCTCCAGCGTTTGGCCCAGGCCGAACTGCAAGGTGATGATGGACACGCCGGCGGCGCTGGTCGAACTCATGCGCTGCAGCCCGGCCATCTGGCCGAACTGGCGCTCCAGCGGCGCCGTCACGGTCTGCCCCATCACTTCCGGGCTACCGCCGGGATACAGCGTTTGCACCTGGATGGTCGGGAAGTCGACCTGCGGCAGCGCCGACAGCGGCAGGAACTTGAAGCCGACCAGGCCGGCCAGCACGATCGCCAGCATCAGCAGCGACGTCGCCACCGGCCGCTGGATAAATGGAGCGGATGGACTCATTATTGTGCCGCGCCCTGTTCTTTGCGATGACGGCGTTCGGCGGGCGGCGCCGCGGCGTTATCGGCCGCGGCGGCCGGCGTCGCGGCACCGGCATCGGCGCCGGTGGCGGCACCGGCGTTCGCGGCGCCGCCGGCGGCGGCGCCATGGCTGCCACCGTGGCCGCCGCCATGTTCACCACGACGTCCGCCCGCGCCGGCGCCAGGGCCGGCACCGGGCAACGTCACCTTGGCGCCTTCCTTGAGGCGGTCGGCGCCCTCGGTGATCACCTTCTCGCCCGCCTGCAGGCCGCTGGCGATCTGCACCTTGTCGACGGTGGCCTCGCCGCGCGTGATGTTACGCATGGTGACGCTCTTGTCCTCCTTGAGCACCCAGACAAAATCGCCCTTGGTGCCGTGGCGCACAGCGTTCACCGGCACCATCACGGCGTCCTTGATGGTGCGCAGCTCCAGCCGCACGTTGACGAACTGGCTCGGGAACAGCGTCGACTTGGCGTTGGCGAAGCGCGCCTTGGCCTTGACGGTGCCCGTTTGCGTATCGATCTGGTTGTCCATCGCCGCGAACTGGCCGCTGTCGAGGGTATTGGTGCGGGTGCGGTCGAGCGCCAGCGCCGGCAGCGAGGCGCCGTCGTTCACGCGCTGCATCACGCCCGGCACGCTGTCCTGCGGGATCGAGAATTCCACATCGATCGGCGAGAGCTGCGTGATCACGGCGATGCCGGTGGCGTCGCCGGAGCCGACCAGGTTGCCGATGTCGACCACGCGCAGGCCGACGCGCCCCGTGATCGGCGCGAGCACCTTGGTGTAGCCCAGATTGAGCTTGGCCGTGCCCTCGGCGGCGCGGTCGGTCATGACCGTGCCTTCGAGCTGCTTGACCAGCGCCGCCTGCGTGTCGACGTCCTGGCGGGCGATCGAGTCCTGGCCAAGCAGCGTTTGATAGCGTTTCAACGTCAGCCTGGCGTTTTCCAGCTGCGCCTCGTCGCGCTGGCGCTGGCCGCTGGCCTGCAACAGCGACATCTCGAACTGGCGCGGATCGATTTGCGCCAGCACCTGGCCGGCCTTGACCATCTGGCCCTCCTTGAACAGCACCTTTTGCAAAATACCGGACACCTGCGGACGCACGGTGGTGGTGGCGGCGGCAGTGACCGTGCCCAGCGCCTCGAGCGTGACGGGAATGTCGGCCTTCTGCGCCGTCGCCACGCCAACGGTGGTGGCGGGCGCGCCGCGCCGTCCGCCCCCGCCGCCTCCCGGACCGCCGGGCCCACCAGGGCCGCCGGGACCGGCGGCGCCGGGCGCGCCGCCGCCGGCCGGCGCCGCCGGCTGGTGCGTCAGATACCAGGCCAGGCCGCCCAGCCCCGCCATCGCGGCGACCGCGATGATCCCGCCCACCACTTTGCCGCGGCGGCTGCGTTTCGGTGGGGTGGCGTCGAGTGTCGGCTTGGCTTGCGAATCCATTGTTATCCTTTTATTGGCTGGCTTGTCCATGGCAAAAACACCATGGTGATGAATGCGTGGACTCTAGCATATGCACCCTGCCCTGTCAGTCGCCGGCAACCTCGGGTTACAAACTCGCTACAAAAGACACGCTTTCGCCACGGGGCGTACATCCGGCTTTACATTTCTTTACCGATTTGACATTCGGGCGACATGCGGGGACGCCAAACTGCCCCCTTTGAATCCGGGGCGCGGCGCCGGCCGCGCCTTGTGAAGCGGTCCGCCCGTCCGTAGAATGAACCACATGAATACGACCAACGACCGCATCCTGCTGGTGGAGGACGATCCCCGCCTGGCCGAGATGCTCACCGAATACCTGAGCCAGTCCGGCTTTCGCGTCACGCACGCGCCCAATGGCCGCGCGGCCGTCGGCCACATCGCCGCCGGCGAGGCCGACGCCGTGGTGCTCGACCTGATGCTGCCCGATATGGACGGGCTGGAGGTGTGCCGCCAGGCGCGCGCCGTCTCGGACGTGCCGGTGCTGATGCTGACGGCGCGCGGCGACGCCATCGACCGCATCGTCGGCCTCGAAATGGGCGCCGACGACTACCTGCCCAAGCCGTTCG
Source organism: uncultured Duganella sp. (assembly GCA_963513825.1). Lineage (GTDB taxonomy): Bacteria > Pseudomonadota > Gammaproteobacteria > Burkholderiales > Burkholderiaceae_D > Rugamonas. Next base: position 261,364 of record CAUPRW010000001.1, on the reverse strand, counting down.
AGCCGCGCGAGCTGCTGGCGCGCCTGCGCGCCATCCTGCGCCGCCGCGTCGACCTGGGCCACCTGGACAAGGAGCGCCGCGGCGCGTCGGCGCCCCCGCGCGGCGAGTTCCTGCGCTTCGGCCGGCTGGAGATCGACTCCGACTCGCACTCGGCAAGGCTGGACGGCGTGCCGTGCGAACTGACCGCCTACCAGTTCGACCTGCTGCTGGTGCTGGCGCGCCACGCCGGCCGCGTGCTCTCGCGCGACAGCCTGATGGAACTGCTCAAGGGCGAGCCGATCGAAGCGTTCGACCGCTCGATCGACGTCCACATGTCGCGCATCCGCGCCGCCGTCGAGGACGACCCCAAAAAGCCACGCCGCATCATCACCGTGCGCGGCGCCGGCTACCTGTTCGCCAAGGTGCAGGATTGATGAAGCGCCTGAACATCGGCCTGCCGCGCCTGTACTTCCGCTTCTACGCCGTGATCCTGGTGATCCTGTTGCTGTTCTCGGTGGCCGTCATGCAGGTGTGGAGCCGCGGCGGCGGTCCGCTCGAACGGTCCAACGTCACGCTCTCGCACGTGATGCAAAACGTGCTGGCGCCGCCGGACGCGCCGCGCGAGCAGCAGCAGGCGGCGCTCGAGAACGTCGCCAAGGGCCTGAACGCACACATGACGCTCTACACCCGCGACTGGAAAACGCTGGCCGTGGTGGGCGACCAGATCCCCGCGCGCCACTGGCGCCAGCGCGGCATCACCGGTCCGCCGCCGGAATCGTTCGTGCGCCTGCCGGACGGGCGCAAGCTGCTCTCGAGCGAACCGCTCGGATTCGCCCGGCCCAAGGCGATGCTCAACAACGCATTGATGCTGCTGGCGGTGGGACTGGGCATCGCCGCCTTCCCGCTGGTGCGCGGCCTGACCAAACGGATCGAGCGGCTGCAGCACGGCGTCGAATCGCTCGGCGCCGGCGACCTGCGGGCGCGCGTGCAGGTCGAGGGCAACGACGAGGTGGCGCGGCTGGCCAACAGCTTCAACCGCGCGGCCGACCAGATCGAGCAACTGGTGGGGGCGCACAAGACGCTGCTGGCCAACGCGTCGCACGAGTTGCGCACGCCGCTGGCGCGCATCCGCCTGGCGCTGGAACTGATCAAGGATGGCGTCGACCCGAAGCGGCGCGCGGGACTGGAGCAGGATATCGCCGAGCTCAATGAACTGCTCGACGAGATCCTGCTGGCCAGCCGCCTGGGCGCCTTGGCCGACACCACGCAATTCGAGGAGATCGACCTGCTGGCGCTGGCGGCGGAGGAATGCGCGCGTTACGACGAGGCGGCGCTGGAGGGCGAATCGGCGGTGATGCAGGGCGATCCGCGCCTGCTGCGGCGCTTGTTGCGCAATTTGCTGGAGAATGCGCACCGCCACGGCGTACCGCCGGCCAGCGCACGCATCACAAAGGCCGGCGGCATGGCGACCCTTGCGGTGTGGGACGAAGGACAGGGAATACCGGAAGCGGAGTTCGAAAGCGTGTTCGAGCCGTTTTACCGTCGGCGCAACACCCGCGACAACAGCGGCGCCGGCCTGGGATTGGCGCTGGTGAGGCAAATCGCGCGCCGCCATGGTGGCGACGCGCGCTGCGTGGTGATGAAGAATGGACGCAGCGGCTTCGAAGTCACGCTACCGACCACGTAGGGCGGATTAGCGAAGCGTAATCCGCCAAGCGCCGCCGCCAGCGCATCCCCAAATCAAGGCGACTCGCACAAACAATGCGTAATCGCGCTGAACGGCTTGCGTGAAGCCGTCAACTCCGACAGCCATCCCAGATCATGCGCGATGCCGTTGGCGGCGCTCGGCGGCAAGCCGGTGCTGGCGGTCACGCCCAGGTTCACCTGCTGGCCGACCGCCTTGGCCACCGCGCGCGCGGTCGAGCCGCCGAGCATCTCGATCAGCCGGTCGAATTTGCTGGTCTCGCGCTCGATGTACACCACGCGGAAATCGGCGCCCAGGTTGGCGCGCTTGGCGGCCGACTTCAACGCGTCGTTATAGCTGCCCAGCGTATCGACCAGGCCACGCTCCTTCGCCTGCGCGCCGGTCCACACACGCCCCTGCGCCACCGCGTCGATTTTCTCCGGCGTGGTCTTGCGCGCCTTGGCCGCGCGGGTGGTGAACTCCGCGTACACATGGTTGATGCTGCCCTGGATGACCTGCGCGAAGCGCGGATCGAGCGGCCGCAGTGGGTTGCCGGCGTCGCCCAGCCAGGTGGTCGGCTGGCCGGCCGTATGGATGCCCAGCTTGTCGATCACCTTGTCGGCCGTCGGCAGGATGGCGAACACGCCGATCGAACCGGTGATGGTGTTCGGCTCGGCGATCACCTCGTCGGAGGCCATCGACATCCAGTAGCCGCCCGACGCGGCCACGTTGCCCATCGAGACCACCACCGGCTTGCCGGCGGCGCGCGTCAATTCCAGTTCGCGGCGGATCAGCTCCGAGGCGAAGGCGCTGCCGCCGGGCGAATCGACCCGCAGCACGATGGCCCGGATGCCGGCGTCCTCGCGCGCCGCGCGGATCAGCTTGGAGGTCGAATCGCCGCCGATGGCGCCCGGGCCGGCGGTGCCGTCGCTGATCTCGCCCTGCGCCACGACCACGCCGATGGCGTCGCCGGTCAGCTTGTGCGGCACGCGCGCGAGGTATTCGTCAAAGCCCACCTGGCGGAAGCTCTTGCCTTCGAGGTCGAGCGAACCGCGGTTGATCATCATCTGGCGGATTTCATCGCGGGTTTTCAAGCCGTCGACCAGCTTGGCCGACAGCGACAGCCTGGCCAGGTCGCCATTGACCGCCGCCACCTGGGCCGGCAGGTCGTTGATCGTCTTCATGATCTGGCCGGCCGGCAGCTTGCGCGCCTTCTCGACGTCGGCCGTGTAGGCATTCCACAGCGCGTTGTTCAGGTACGATTCGGCCTCGCTGGCCGCCTGCGACGGACCGTTGGCGATGTAAGGCTCGGCGAAGCTCTTGTAGGTGCCCACGCGCAGCAGGTTGACCGTCACGCCGACCTTGTCGAGCGCGTCGCGGTAGTAGTTGCGGTAGCGGCCGAAGCCCTCCATCATCACCATGCCCATCGGGTGCATATACACCTCGTTGGCGTGGGCGGCCAGCAGGTACTGGCGCTGGTCGTAGCTCGAGCCCCACGCCACCACCTTTTTACCGGCCGCCTTGAAGCGGTCCAGCCCCGCCGCGACCTCGCGCAGCATGGCCTGGCCGCCGCCTTCCAGGTCGTCGGTCAACAGCACCACTGCGCCGATCGACGGGTCCTTGGCGGCCGTGTCGAGCACCCCCAGCACATCACGCAGCTGTATCATCTTGAGCGTTTCGCCGCCGCGCGCGCTCGTCACCAGCGCCTCGCGCGCGCTCAGGCTCGATTGCTCGACCAGCTGGCCCTTCAGGTCCAGCACCAGCGTGGTCTTCGGGCCGAGCGGCTTGAGGCCGCCGCCGAAGATGGCGTAGGCGATCACGATCAGCAGCGCCAGGAACAGCAGATTCAGGATCGTGCGGCGGCCGGCGTCGAGCGCGCGCCAGAAAAAGGAAAAGCCGCTACGAATGTAGGAAAACGGGGATCGGGCCATTGCTACTCCAGGTGATTGCGTAATTTACAAGATCATACTGCATGCGGGGCGCGCTGTCCCGGGCGCGAGATAAGCAGCAAGCCCCCGAACACCAGCAAGCCGTTCATGATAAGCAGTTCCAACCCCACACGATAATTACCAAACAGTAATTTTTGATTGAGATCGATAGCGTAGCAGATCGCCGGACCGGCCAGCGCCACGAGCGGCACCCAGCGGTCGCGCACCGCGCGCCGGGTCAGGATACCGAAAGCGAAAAGCCCCAGCAACGGGCCATAGGTATAGCCGGTCAGCTTGAGCACAAGGCCCACCATGCTGGCGTTGTCGATCCATTTGAACATCAGCACCAGCAGCAGGAATAGCGCGCAAAAGCCCAGGTGGACGCGGTGGCGCAGCCGCACCTTGGCCGCCCCGGCCAGGTCGGCGCGGCGCTCGATGCCGAGGACATCGATGCAAAAGGTCGACGTCAGCGCCGTCATCGCCCCGTCCGCGCTGGGGAACAGCGCCGACACCAGGCCGATGAAAAAGATCAGCTGCAGCGCGGCCGGCATGTGGCCCATGACGACGGCCGGGAAGATCTTGTCGCCGGCCGCGGTGAGCCCGACCGTCGGCGCGTACAGGTACAGCAGCCCGCCGAGGAACATGAACAGCGCCAGCACGGCCGACAGGATCACGGTCAGCATCAGCATGTTCTTTTGCGAGTCGCGCAGCGTCTTGATCGAGATATTCTTCTGCATGATCTCCTGGTCCATGCCGGTCATCGCCAGCACGATGAAAAAGCCGGCCAGCACCTGCTTCCAGAAATAGGCCGGGCTGTCGACCGAGGTGGTGACCACGCGCGTCAACCCCTGCCCGCCCATGCGCGCCAGGCTCTCGGCCGGGCCGAGGTTCATCTCGTGCATCAGCCAGGCCGCGCAGATCGCCAGTCCCAGCACCATGCCGGTCGTTTGCAGCGTGTCGGTCCAGACGATGGTCTTGACGCCGCCCTCGTAGGTGTAGAGCAGGATCATGGCCAGGATGACGACGGTGGTGAGCCAGAACGGCACGCCCATGGTGTCGAGGATGGTGATCTGCAGGATGTTGACGACCAGGTAAAGCCGCGCCGAGGCGCTCAGGGTGCGCGACAGGATGAAGAAGGCGGCGCCGCTCTGGTGGGAGCGCTGGCCGAGCCGCACCTCCAGGTAGTGGTAGATGGAGGTGAGCTTGAGGCGGTAGTACAGCGGCAGCAGGATGAAGGCGACGGCGAGGTAGCCGAGCGCATAGCCGAGGATCACCTGCAGGTAGCCGAAGCCGTCGCGCCCGACCGCGCCCGGCACGCTGATGAAGGTCACGCCACTGAGCGTGGTGCCGACCATGCCGAAGGCGACCACCATCCAGTTGCTGTTCTTGTTACCGATGAAGAAGCTGTCGTTGGTGGCGTTGCGGGACGTGCGCCAGGCAACGGCCAACAACAACGCGAAATAGGCGAAAACCAGGCAAAACAGGGAAGCTGCGGACATGGGTTTGTCGCCGCTGTCCATGCAGCGGCCGTGATTCAAATCGCCGCCAATATACACCGCCATCGGCCCGCGCGGGAAAAGGCTCCCGGCGCGCTCGTCAGGCAGGTTCCGGCGGCGCGGCCTTCGCCACCACGGCGTCCGCCTCCAGCAGCGGGCGCAGCGCGGCATCGGGCACATCATGCTCGACGATGAAGGTGCTAACGCCATTGAGGTGCGCCACGCGGAACGGCGCGCTGGTGCCGAGCTTCTCGCTTGTCGCCAGCACCGTGACGTGGGCGCTGGCCGCCACCAGCGCGCGCTTGAACTGGGCGTCGGCCGGATCGAAGGCGCTCACGCCGGTGGACGCGTCGATCGCGCAGGCGCCGAGAAACAGGCGCTCGATATTCATATTCGACACGGTGGCGATGGCGGCGGCGTCCACGCTGCCGCCGAGCGCCGGCGTGACCACGCCGCCCACCAGGATCAGGCGCAGGTCCGGGCGCTTAAGCACGGCGGCGGCGATGTCGATGGAGTTGGTCGCCACCGTCAACTCGCCGCCGAGGAATTCGACAATCGGCAGGTTGGTGCTGCCGCAGTCGAGAAACACCAGCTGCCCGGGGAGCACGGTGGCGGCGGCGGCGCGCGCCAGTGCCCTCTTCTGGAGCTGGGCGGCTTGCTTTCTGACGGCGAGCGGTTGCGCCGCCGGCGTGGACGGCAGCGCGCCGCCGTAGATGCGCTGGCACAGGCCCTCGGCGGCCAGGGCGCGCAGGTCGCGCCGGACGGCGTCTTCGGAGACGGCGAATTCAGCCGCCAGCAAGGCGGCCGACACGGTGTGGCCGTCGGCCAAGCGCTGGGCGATGGCGGCGCGGCGTTCCAGGGGAAGAATGGGATTCATGCGCCATCATAACACGCACAAACGTGCACAAACAATCGACGGGCGGCCTAGCACCGCAAATTCATTGCAATCCAGTGGAAATTCGCGTAATGTTCGCACACGTTAATGCACGTTCTTACACACTTATGCACAAAGGAGATTATATTGGAAAAGACCCAGAAACAGAAAATGCTGGCCGGAGAGTTCTACAACGCCGCCGACGCCGAGATCCAGGCCGACCAGGCGGCCGCGCGCGACTGGATGGAACGCTACAACGGGCGCGTCGGGCTCAGGCCGGAGCAGCAGCGCCAATTGCTCATCGAGCGGCTCGGCGGCGTTGGCGCGGGCGCCGTCATCCGCCCGCCCTTCCACTGCGATTACGGCTACAACATCAAGGTCGGCGCAGGGGTGTTCCTGAACTTTAACTGCGTGATCCTCGACGTCGTGCAGGTGGAGATCGGCGACATGACGCAGATCGGGCCGGGGGTGCAAATCCTCACGGCCGACCACCCGCGCGAGCCGGCGCTGCGCGCGCAGGGGCTCGAGTTCGGCCGCCCGATCCGCATCGGGCGCAATGTCTGGATTGGCGCCGGCGCGCTGATCATGCCCGGCGTGACGATCGGCGACGACGCGCTGATCGGCGCCGGCAGCGTCGTCACGCGCGACGTCGCCGCCGGCGTGACGGTGATGGGCAACCCGGCGCGCCCGCGTTCGGCCTAATACGGCAGCGCCGCCTCGATGCGGTCCAATAGCTGCGCGCTGGCGCGTTCGCTCAGCACCAGCACCAGCTTGAGGCGCGCGCGCGTCATGCCGACGAACAGCTTGCGCAGCACGCGCTCGTCGATCTGCGCGAAGTCGATCTCGGTGAAGATCACCGCCGGCGCCGACTGGCCCTTGAAGCGGTAGACCGATTCGACCAGCAGGCCGCCGTCGCGGTACTCGGGCGTGCCGAACAAATCGTACTCGCCGGTGAAGGACTTGAGCGTGTGGACGTCGCTCAGTTTATCGAGATGGAGGATGGCCGACTTCTCGCGGCCGCGGAACGAGGCGATGGCGATGTCGTGGCGCGCGAAACCGGCGCCCAGGCACAGCGTGACGGCCTTGCGGGTTTGCGCCAGCATGGCCTCGGTGTCGCCCTCCGGGTAGGTCAACTCCTCGATGTCGGCACCCTTGAAGGGACTACCCGCCTCCACCGGCGAGGCGGTCGCGCCGATCGCCGCCAGCATGTCGACGATCTGGCGCGGGCTGCGGTAGTTGGTGTCCGAGTGGAGCGTCACCCATCCCGGCAGCGGCACCATCTCGCGGCCGTACAGGTTCTGGTTGGGGTCCTCGAGCCAGATCGCGCGGCCGCGGTCGCCGAGCATGCGCAGCAGGATGTCGCGCCAGATGGCCGAAAAATCCTGGCCCTCGTCGACGATCAACACGTCGTACTTCCACGCCGGCGGCAGCGGCGAGGCGGCCATGCGCTGCTCGATCGCCTCCCACACGCCGGGCGCGCCGTAGTGTGGGATCTCGTCGTGGGCGCGCATGAAGGCGTCGCTGAGCATATGGAACGACGCCACGCGCCCGCCCGGGGGCACCAGGCGCTCGATATGGTCGGCCAGCGGGCGGTTGTAGCACACGTAGAGCGGCGAGAGGCCGGCATCGATGGCGGCCGCGTATTCGGCCAGCGCCAGCTGGGTCTTGCCGCTGCCGGCGGTGCCGACCACGCGCAGGCGGAACGGCGAAAACTCCAGCCGCCGGGCCCACGTCGCCAATCCGCCGGACAGGCGCGCGACCATCTGCGCGGCGTTGCCGATCATCGCGCTGGGATCGGGCCGCAGGCTGAGCATGTTGCCGAGAAAGCGCGTGATCTTGTCGAACTGCTCGCTTGGCTGGACGTCGGTGACGGGCAGGATCTCGCGCATGGTTTGCGCCAGGCGGCCCTTGGCGGTGGCGTCGATGATGTGGCGCGGATCGATGCCGGCCAGATGCGGATTGCGCACCGTGTAGTCGGGGCAATAGAGCAGATAGTCGATGGACAGCTCGCTGCCGAAGCGTTCGCTCAAACCCTTGATAGAACGCATGATATGGCTGGCCACCTTGCGTGGCCGGCCCTCGTAGTTGCGGACCAGGCCGTCGTCGGTCTCGTTGAGGAAGCCGGATTTCTGTTCGATGAGCAGCACGCGGCCGCTGGGCGCGACGACGATGAAATCGATCTCGCCGAAGGCCGAAAAGCCCTTCTCGACATTGGTCCAATGGACGCCGTGATAGACATGGTAAGGCGCGTCGGCCAGCGTGGCATCGAGGTAGGCGAGCGTCTCGATCTCGCGGGCGGCGGCGCCGGTGACGGCCATCTCTTGCCAGCCGGTAGGATGCAGATGGGCCATGTAGTGTGGGCGACGAAGCCGTCAATGGAAAAAACCATTGTAAGCGACGGGGTCAAGTCTGTCATTTGGACACGGGCTCAGCCCTGTCGCCCCCACTACGGACGGGTTCGTGTCCAAATGACAGACTTGACCCCGATGATTTATGATGCGATATGGACTCTGAGAAACTGGCGCTGCTGCTGACGCGGGAAATGCCGTATGGTAAATATAAGGGGCGCAAGATCGCCGACCTGCCCGGCCATTACCTGGGCTGGTTCGCGCGCGAGGGCTTTCCTTCCGGCGAACTGGGCGCGCTGATCGCGCTGATGTATGAACTCGACCATAACGACCTGCGCGCCCTGCTCGATCCGCTCAGGCGCTGATCCCGCCCGCCCCCCTTATCTGGTTGCAATAGGTGACGTCGAACAATGTCGATTCCGTGTATAAAGTCACTTGACGCTAACACAGGAGATCGCCATGGCACACCATCCCTATCGCTGCACCTGCTTCATCATCTCGTCGAAGATGTTGCGCCTGCTGGCCGACGAGACCAGCGATACGCACGAACGCTGCCTGCTGCTTGACCAGGCCGAGCTGTCGGCCCATTTGCGCGGCCAGCGCTCGGTGGCGTTGACCACCACCGCCTTCGGCATCGCCGCCACCGGGGAAAAACGCCGCACCGTCTACGACGCGAAGAACAAGTCCGCGCTGCCAGGCAAACTGGTGCGTGGCGAGGGCGCCAAGGCCAGCACCGACGTCGCCGTCAACCAGGCCTACGATGGCGCCGGCGCCACCTACGATTTCCTGCGCGAAGTGTTGAAGCGCAATTCCATCGACGGCAAGGGCTTGCGCCTCGATTCCACCGTCCACTATCAGAAAAATTTCAACAACGCCTTCTGGAACGGCCAGCAAATGGTCTACGGCGACGGCGACGGCAAGCTGTTCCTCGGTTTCACCGGCGCCATCGACGTCATCGCCCACGAGCTGACCCACGGTTTGACGCAGTACGCCGTGCCCGGCGGCCTGGTGTACGACGACCAGAGCGGCGCCCTCAACGAATCGATTTCCGACGTCTTCGGCAGCATGGTCAAGCAGTGGACGCTCAAGCAGAGCAGCGCCAAGGCCGACTGGCTGATCGGCGCCGGCATCATGGCGCCCGCCGTCGGCAAGGCGCTGCGCTCGATGGCCGATCCGGGCAACAAGGAACTTACCTGGTCCGGCGATGACCAACCCAAGACCATGGCCGGCTATATCGAGGACGGCGACGTCCACACCAATTCGGGCATTCCCAACCGCGCCTTCCACGCCACCTGCATCGCGCTCAAGGGCAACTCGTGGGACAAGGCGGGGCCGATCTGGTACCAGGCGCTGCCGCTGCTGAACTCGGACGCGACCTTCGCCGACATGGCCAAGGCCACCATGCAGGCCGCCGAGCTGCTGTACGGCCCGGAGTCGAAGGAGAAGGCCGCCGTCCAGGCGGCGTGGAAGCTGGTCGGCGTCATTTGAAAGGATGCAATCATGCGGTTGAAACTACGATGCACAGGCGGCTTCGCCGGGCCGGCGGGCGCGCAAACGCGCACCATCGACCTGGCGCAATTGCCACCGGGGCAGGCCGAGCAGATGCAGCAACTGGTCGACGCTTGCGACTTTTTCGCCCTGCCCGACAAGCTGGTCAAGGAGGCGCCGAAGTCCTGGGACTTCCAGTACGACCTGGAGGTCGACCAGGGTGGGCAGGCCCACACCGTGCGCTATCACCTCGACGCCGTGCCCGAGCAGTTGCGCGCCCTGACCGAGAAGATCAACGACGAGGTCGATCCGGATTGAGGGTGGGCGCGGCCGGGCGTCGGCGCGACTGTCAGGCGGCCGGGCGGTCGGCGATCGCCAGCTCCGGGTAGCCGGTGCGCGGGTCGTGCTCGCGCGTGAAGCGCTGGCCGGGCAACAGCGCCAGCAGCAGCTCGGCCGTGGTGCGCACCACGCAGCCGGGGCCGACGTGGCCGCCAAGCACGCGCCCCTGCGCGTCCGACACCGACATGTGCAGGTGGGCGCCGTCGGGCGAGATCGAGCCGGACAGGGTGAGGATTTCGAGGTCGCCGCGCAATTCGGTCGCGTGCGGCCGGCCGGCGTATCGCAGTTGCGCGACGTCGAGGCTGCCGATGCCCTGCACCACGAAGCCGGCCTCGTGGCCGCTGGCGCGCAACGCGGCGACGACGGCGGCGCGCAGGTCGTCGCCGGGATGCAGGCGCAGCGGCAGGGCCAGCATCAGGCCACCATGCGGGCGAACTCGCCGCTTTGGATGAGCTTTTGCAGGTCGGTGGCGCCGCCGATCAGCACGCCCTTGACGAAGATCATCGGGAACGTCGGCCAGCCGGTCCACATCTTCAAGGCGGTGCGCGGGCGCCATTCGGAGAAGTAGTTGCCGTAGCTGAGGTATGTGTACGGGGTGCCGTTGGCGTCGAGAAGCTGGCGCGCCTTGCGCGGGAAGGGGTTGAGGCCCATGCCGACCACTACGACGCTGTTGGCGGCGACGGCGGCCTGGACCTCGGCGATCAGGTCGCGGCGGTAGTCGGCGACGCGCTCGCGGATGGCGGGGTGGAGGTGGGCTTCGTCGAGGACGTTACGGCTCATCAGTGTTTCCTTGTGGGTGAAAACCGCAAGCATACACTGGCGCGGATGGGTTGGAACCGTTTGGTGTAATCGGCATGCGGGCGGCGCGGGCATGGCGGATTACGGCGTTCCGCCTAATCCGCCCTACGCGCCCTACGCCCGTCCCACCTCCCCTCACCTTCGCCTTTATAGCGCCAGCTTGGTGACTTTGGTGCCTTCCAAATTCAGGTTGGCCATCAGGCCGGCATTGGTGAGCACCAGCGCTTGCACTGGCCCCGTGGCCGTGGCGGTGTCGATCTCGCCGTTGGCGCCCACCTTGAGCAACGCCACCGAGCCGTCCACGCCGGCCGTCCAGCCTTTGCTGTTGCGGAATTTATCGAGCGCTTCGCGCGTCATGAACAGCATCACCACCGCCTTCGATTGCGCGCCGGCCTGGAAGCCGACCGACACCGACGTCATGCTGTAGTAGTCGGCCGTCTGGCCACCGGTGCGCAGCACGCCGCGGCCAAATTCGCCACCGACCACCAGCCCCGCCGCCAGCACGCGCGGAAACACCAGCACGCCGCTGGCCTTGCGCACCAGCTCGCGCGAGCCCTTCACTTCTTTATACAGCCGCTCGAGCGTGTCGTAGGAGCCGCGCTCGATCTCGGTCTTGACGGCGGCCGGGTCCGACTTGGCGTCGGTGGTGGTGGTGGTGCAGCCGCCCAGCGCCAGACCGGCCAGCGCCAGCGTGACGGTGGCGCGCATCAGAAAGGTACGTTTTTGCATGGTAGTCTCCTGGGAAGTAGTGAGCCCGCTTGCCAAAATAGCATACCGATTTTGGCACCTTTATTGAAACCGCGCCAACTCTGCTTGTATCGGGCGCGCGACAGTGCCGGTCGCTTATTGCGCGCGCGTGCCGAACGCCAGGCGCTTACCTTCCCGCAACATCGTGGCGAACTCCGCCGCCGGCACCGGCTGGCTGAACAGGTAGCCCTGCAGCTGGTCGCAGCCGAGCTCGCGCAGGAAGGCCATCTGCTCGGCCGTTTCGACGCCCTCGGCCACGATCTCCTGGCGCAGTTGCTGCGCCATCGTCACGATCGCGCGGGCGATGGCGCAATCGTTTTCCTCGTACGGCAGGCCGACCACGAACGAGCGGTCGATCTTCAACGTGCTGATCGGGAATTTCTTCAGGTAGGCCAAGCTCGAATAGCCGGTGCCGAAGTCGTCGAGCGCGAGCGCCATGCCCATCGCCACCAGCTCGTTCATGATGGCGATAACGTTGTCGGTGCCGCGCACCAGCAGGCTTTCGGTGATCTCCAGGTTGATCTGCTCGGGCTGCACGCCGTGGCGCTCGAGCACGGCGGCGATGCGCTGCGGCAGCTGGCTGTCGAACTGGCGCGCCGACAGGTTGACCGCCACCGGCGGCGTGATCAGGTTGTCCGCGCGCCAGTCGCGGATCTGGCGGCAGGCCTGCTCCAGCACCCAGCCGCCCAGCTCGAGGATCAGGCTGCTCTCCTCGGCCACCGGGATGAACACGCCCGGCGAGACCAGCCCGCGCACCGGGTGGCGCCAGCGCAGCAGCGCCTCGGCGCCGACGATGCGGCCGCTGCGCAGGCTCACCTTCGGCTGGTAGTACAGCAGCAGCTCGTCGTTGACCAGCGCCTGGCGCAGCTCGCTCTCGAGCCGCAGGTGCTCCTTGGCGCGCTGGTTCATCTCGTCGCTGTAGAACAGGAAGCCGGCCTCGATGTTTTGCGCCGCCTTGTTCATGGCGACGTCGGCGTAGCGGATCAGGGTCGGCACGTCGGTGCCGTCCTCGGTGTAGACGGTGATGCCGATGTGCGCCCCCACCTGCAGGCTGTGCGAAGCGATGCGGATCGGCGCGGCCAGCGTGGCGAGCAGCTTTTGCGCCACCACGGCGGCGTGTTCGCGCTTGTCGATGTGCAGCAGCGCGACGGCGAACTTGTGGCCGTCGAGCCGCGCCAGCACGTCGGCCTCGCGCAGCGCGGCGCGGAACATGCGGCCGATCTCGCACAGCAGCTCGTTGCCGATGTCGCTGCCGAGCGTGTCGCTGATGGCGCCCACGCGGGTGATCTCCAGCACCAGCATGGCGCCGTGCTCCTGCGAGCGGCGGTTTTCCGTCATCGCCTGGCCGACCAGTTGCGTGAGCAGGTACAGGTTGGGCAGGCCGGTCAGCGTGTCGTAGTTGGCCATGCGCTCCATGCGCGCCTGCGCGTCCTTGTGCTCGCTGATGTCGGAGAACAGCGAGAAGGTGTGGCTGATCTGGCCGAGCGCGTCGCGCACCACGCTGATGGTCACCTGCTGCGGGAACAGTTCGCCGTTCTTGCGCTTGCCGATGATCTCGCCGCGCCACGGCCCGGCGCCGCGCATGGCCGCGCGCACCTTGGCGCGGAATTCGGCGTCGTGCACGCCCGAGCGCAGCAGGTCCGGCGTCTTGCCGATCGATTCCTCGGGCGTGTAGCCGGTGATGCGGGTAAACGACGAGTTGATCGAGACGATGCGCTCGTTGGCGTCGGTGATCAGGACGCCCTGGTCGCTGTCCTCGATGATGCGCGCGTGCAGGTTGATCTTGTCCTCGGCCGAGAGCGCCTGGCCGGCCGCCGCCAGCCGCACCAGCATGCCGACCGGCTCGCCGCCGTCGTCGTGGCGCAGGAACAGGTGCATCTTCAGCGGCAGGATGTCGCCATCCTTGGTGCGGCGGCGCACCTCGGCGCTGGCGCCGGCGGCGCCATCGGCGGTCAGCTCGGCGACGTTGCCGTCGTCGTCCTCGTCGTCGCCGGCGTACAGGAACAGCACGTGCCGGCCCAGCGCCTCCCCGGCCGAGTAGCCGAACATGCGCGCCGCGCCCGGGCTCCAGGCCGTCAGGTAGCCGGCCAGGTCCAGCTCCAGCACGGCGTGGCCGTCGTCGTCGAGCGATGGCGCCAGGCCGGCGCGCGCCTCGGCCAGCGCCGCGTCGAGGCTGTCGAGCGTGCGCGCCAGCGCCTCGCCGCTTTCGGTGCGGGCCCGCCGGCTCAGCGCCTGGCAGCGCGCGATGGCGTCAAGCATGGGGCTTACCCGCCTTGCCGGAGGCCACCGTCTGCATCCACAAGTAGGCGTCGGCGACGATCTGGTTGAAGCCAGCGGTGTCGAGCTGCAGCGCCAGCAGGCAGCGTTCGAGCGCCGCGTGGTCGTCGCGCTCGGCCGCCTCGACCACGCCGAGCAGCGCGCCGAGCTCGCCCTCGTGCGCCAGCAGCGCCTGCTGCGCGGCCTCGCTCATCGTCAGCGGCGCGAGCACCTCGGGCAGCGACAGGCCGAACAGCACGCCCAGCAGCGAGAACATGCCGACCATGAAGGCTTGCTCCTGCTGCGCCTTGCCCAGGCCGGCGTCCCTGGCCAGCAGCTCCATGGCCCGCGCCCGCACCGCCACCCGTGCCAGCAGCATCGGCGAGCGGCGGTCGTCCTCGCGCGACGAGAACAGCATCAGGTTGAGCCAGCGCCGCAGTTGCGAGCGGCCCAGGATCAGGATCGCCTGCGAAAAGCTGGTGACGCGCCGTCCGCTGCCCAGCCCCAACGAATTGACCAGCCGCAGCAGGTGGTAGGACAGGGTCGGGTCTTGCCGCAGCAAGGCCTCGATCTCGTGGGTGTCGGCGTCGGCCGAGACCAGCTGCACCAGTCGCAGCGCCAGCGCGCGCGAGGCCGCCTGGCTGCCGACCGGCTTGGCCGGCGGCGCCAGGAACCATTCGCCCTCGATCCAGACGGCGCCGGCCGGCACGGCGCCACCGAGTTCGGTGTCGGCGCGGTGCAGGCGGGCGGCCGGCAGCGCCCTCCAGCCGGCCTCGTCGAGCAGCGCGGCCAGCGGCGCGTCCAGGCCGTCTCGGTAGAAGCACCCCATGTGGCCGTGGGCGAGCGCGCGCAACACGCGCGCGACGCTGTCGGGCAAGCCGTCAGGGCGCGCCAGCGCGTCCGCGTCGAAAAGCAAGGCGCCCGGCTGACCGGTACGGTCGGCCAGCGGATGCAGAAAAACAGGCGGAATAGCAACCAGGGCGGTCATAAAGATCCAGCGGAACAGTCATTTATGCCCTATGTTACTCCGAAACTGTTGACCACTGCCAACATTGTCAAGGCGAACGGGGGTACGCGCGCCGGTTTCCTGTTCTGCGTCAAACGGAGGGCAGATGATGGGGCAAATGGCGCAACAAGCGCTCGAACAGGCCGGGCTGGCGCATGCGCGCGATCCACCAGTTGAGCGCCGCGCCGTGCTCGCCGCTGCGCCAGGCCAGGTAGAACGTTTCGGCCGGTTTGGGCTCCTCGACCGGTTTTTCCACCAGCAGGCCGGCGTCGATGGCGGCGCGCGCGCATGGTTCGGGCAGGAAGCCGAAGCCGTTGCCGGCCAGCTGGAATTGCAATTTTGTCTTCATGTCCGGCACCGTCAGCGTGTCCTGGCCGAGCAGCAGGCCGACCGTGCGCGGCGCCAGCTGGCGCGCCGAATCGGCCACGCTGACAGCGCGGTATTGCTGGAGGTGCACGCGGTCGAGCCGGCCCTCGACGGCCGCCAGCGGGTGCGACGGCGCCACCGCGAATACGAACTCAACCTTGCCGATCGGCTCCGACACGTAACCGCCGCCGGCCGGCCCGTCGCCGGCCGCGCCGACCAGCAGGTCGACCCGGCGGTCCAGCAACGCCTCCCAGGTGCCCGACAGCGTCTCCTGGACGATGCGCAGCCGGGTCTGCTGGGCGACTTCATAGAAGGCGTTGATGTCATCCAAGAACATGCACGGCGAGAACATCGAATCCATGCCCACGGCCAGCTCCGTCTCCCAGCCGGAGGCCACCCGGCGCACCCGGTGTTCGAGGTCCTGCGCCGCCTTGAGCAGGTAGCGCCCCTCCTTGAGCAGCTCGACGCCGGCCGCCGTCAGCCCCACGCGCGGGCCGTTGCGCTCGAACACCTGCACGCCGAGGTCGTCCTCGAGCTTGCCGACGGTATAGGAGATGGTCGACGGCACGCGATGTAACTCCTTGCCGGCGGCCGAGAACGATCCGCGGCGGTCGATCGCGTCGACGATTTGCAGCGCTTCGAGGCTTAATCTGAGCATTCGATTTTTTCGATAGTAGAGGGGTAAATTTTCCGTTTTTTAATCCGGAAGCCGGGGTCTATACTGTGATTCATGGATGCAGCGACAAGCAGACAACGACAAAACAGCGTTGAAAATTATCGCACATCGGCTGAACAAAACCCTCAAAATAACTGAAGAAACGGAGCATATCATGTTGGAAATTCGTAAAAGTGAAGATCGCGGCCTGGCTAATCATGGTTGGTTGAATTCCCACCACAGCTTCTCGTTCGGCAGCTACCACGATCCGAAACATGTCGGCTTCGGCCCGCTGCTGGTGATCAACGAAGACCAGGTGGAAGCCGGCCAAGGCTTCGGCACCCACGGCCACCGCGACATGGAAATCATCTCGTACGTGCTCAGCGGCGCGCTCGAACACAAGGACAGCATGGGCACCGGTTCGGTGCTGCACTATGGCGATGTGCAGCGCATGAGCGCCGGCACCGGCGTGCGTCACAGCGAGTTCAACGGTTCGCAAAAGGACCGCGTGCACTTCCTGCAGATCTGGATCCAGCCGAGCCAGGTGGGCATCGCACCGAGCTACGAGGAAAAGCACTTCACGCCGGAGAGCAAACAGGGCCAGCTGCGCCTGGTCGCCTCCAACGACGGCCGCGAGGGCTCGGTGCTGGTGCACCAGGACGCGTCGATCTATGCAACGATCATGGCCGCAGGCGACAGCCTCAAGCATGAACTGGGCAAAGGCCGCATCGCCTACGTCCAGGTGATCCGGGGCGACGTGACCGTCAACGGCACGGCCCTCAAAGCCGGCGACGCGCTGAAAATCAGGGAAGAAAACCTGGTCACGCTGGAACAGGCGAACGACAGCGAGGTGCTGCTGTTCGACCTGCCGAACTGATAGCGGGCCGGACATTCCCAAGGGAAAAGCCGGCCTAAAATAAAGTTTCGCCAGTTTTGGTATGATGAAGGGCGCGCCGGGTCTGTTTGAACAGCCCGGCGCGCCTTTTTTACCTTCACATCATTGATACTTTAAGAGCATAGCTATGTTGCAGAGCGCGGAAACCCTGGCGAAAGACGAACTGGACTACATGACCTCTTGCGCCCTGCCGACCCCGTGGGCCCAGTTCACGCTGCACGCCTTCGTCGAGAAGGCCACCGGCAAGGAACACCTGGCCATGGTGCTGGGCGACATCGGCAACGGCGAGCCGGTGCTGGCGCGCGTGCACTCCGAATGCCTGACCGGCGACGTGCTGTTCTCGCAACGTTGCGATTGCGGCGCCCAGCTCGAGGGCGCGCTCAAGAAGATCGCCGCCGAGGGCCGCGGCGTGCTGCTGTACCTGCGCCAGGAGGGCCGCGGCATTGGACTGGTCAACAAGATGCGCGCCTACCGGCTGCAGGAGGCCGGCGCCGACACGGTCCAGGCCAACGAACAGCTCGGCTTCAAGCCGGACCAGCGCACCTATGGACTGGTCAAGCCGATGCTGGCCCAATTCGACGTCAAAAGCCTGCGCCTGATGACCAATAATCCGCGTAAGATCGACGCCATGAGCAAACTGGGCATCGAGGTGGCCGAGCGCGTGCCGCTGCTGGTCAACCGCAACGCCTTCAACCAGCATTATCTGAACACCAAGGCCGCCAAGCTGGGCCACATGATGACGCCGCTCACGCCCGCCGCCGTGGAAGACGGCGCGCTCTGAGGTTGACGATAGAATAAGTCTAAGGACTGCATGAAATTCACCGCGCTTGCCGTTTCCATCGCCTTGACCGGGGCCTGCGCCAGCGCGCTAGCGGCCTCGACAACTGAAACCTCCGGCGCGCCCGCGCTCGCCGCCAGCGCCAGCGCGGCCACCACCGCCACCACGACCGCCACCGCCGCCGCGCCGCCCGCCTCCAGGGGCAAGCCGGCGCCGCCCGCCGCGACGGCGCCGTCGACCGCGGGCGCCGAGCCTTCCGCAGCCACAGCCACCGCCGATACCGCGCCGCTGCCGCCACCGTCGAGCGCGGCCCAGCATCTGTACTCCTCCGCCAAGAACGACATCCTGCAGGTGCGCTCGCTGCTCAAAAGCGGCCGCACGCAATCGTCGGTCGGCTCGGGCTTTTTGATCGGCACCAGCAACCTGGTGGTGACCAATTACCACGTGGTCTCGCAGTTCGCGCTCGACCCGGACACCTACGTCGGCGAATGGGTCGACACCAGCGGCCAGCGCGGCAATGTCGAGCTGCTGGCGGTCGACGTGCTGCACGATCTGGCGGTGCTGCGCGTCAACCGCGACGGCACCGGCTTTTTCAAGATGCCCGAGCAACTGGCGCGCCTGACCCAGGGCCAGTATCTGTATTCGATGGGCAATCCCCTCGACCTCGGCTTCGCCATCTCCGAGGGCGCCTACAACGGCGTCATCGCGCGCGGCTTCTACGACCAGCTGATGTTCACCGGCCCGATCAATTCCGGCATGAGCGGCGGCCCCAGCGTGACGGTGGATGGTTCGGTGGCCGGCGTCAACGTCTCCAAGCGCCTCGATGGCGAACTGGTCAGTTTCCTGGTGCCGGCCCGTTTCGCCCAGGACTTGCTGCGCAAGGTCGCGCAGCAGCAGGGCAAGGCGCCGGCCGACTTCACGTCGGTGGTGGCGGCGCAGTTGCTGAGCCATCAGCGCGCGATGGTTGATCAATTGCTGTCGAGCCCGCTGAGCCTGAAGCCGATGGGACCGTATCTGGTGCCGGTGCGCGAATCGGAGCAGATGCGCTGCTGGGGCCGCTCCAACGTCAAGGCCGACAAGCCGTTCTCGGTCGACGATGCCAGCTGCGCGATGGAATCGGCGATCTTCGTCAGCGGCTCGCTGCAAACGGGCCAGTTGAGCATCCGCCACCAGTTCCTGCGCAGCACCGGCCTCGACAAGGTGCGCTTCGCGCAGCTGGCCGGCGCCTCGTTCAAGAACGAGCACTTCGGCAGCACCAAGGACACGCGCCTGACCGGCCCCAACTGCACCGAATCGTTCGTCAAGAACAAGAACCTGCCGCTGCGCGCCGTGCTGTGCGTGCGCGCCTACCGCAAGTTCGCCGGCCTGTACGACTTCGCGCTGCTGACGGCCAGCACCGACCAGGGTTTGATGAGCCTGCAAAGCCGGCTCGACGCGCGCGGCGTCTCCTATGACAATGGCCTGCGCGTGTCGCGCGTGTTCCTCGAATCGCTCTCGCTCGCGCCGGTCGCGGCCGCCGCGCCGGCGCGCGTGCCGGCGAAAAAATCGGCCGGCGTACCGGGGCCGCGCCCCGCGCCTAACACGGGCGGCAACGACGCCGCCGGCCAAGCCGCAGGCAAACCGGGTTCGACCGGGACTGCCGCGCCGACACAGGCGGCGCTCAAGCCGGCCACGGGAGGCGCGCAATGAACGCCCCCTACTTCGTCGAAATACTCGCCCGCAACGGCGACGTGCTGCACCGGCACAAGGTGGAAACGCTGCCGATCCGCCTCGGACGCGGCTACGACAACGACATCATCCTCGACGACGCCCACAGCGCCGCCGCCCACGCGGTCGTCGACCTCGACGAGGCGCGGGAAAAACTGCTGCTGCGCGACCTCGGCAGCAAGAACGGCACCTACGCGCGCGGCAAGCGCCAGACCGAGGTCGCGCTCGGCGGCGACACCGTGGTGCGCCTCGGCCACACGCGCCTGCGCATCCGCGCCGCCGACTTTCCGGTCCCGGCCGAAATCGCCGACACCACCATGCACAGCTGGGAAGGGGCAACGCCGGCCACCATCGGCCTGGTGCTCATCGCCGTGTTCAGCTGCCTGGAGACATGGCTGTCGGATGTGGAACCGTTCGCGCTGATCCGCTACCTGCTGGTGCTCGCCTCGAGCCTGGCGGCGGGGCTGTTGTGGAGCGGCGTATGGGCGCTGGCCAACCGCCTGTTCGGCGGCCACGCGCGCATTGGCCGGCACCTGTTCATCCTGGGCAGCGCGCTGGCGCTGGTCGGGGTCTGGCGCGCCGGCAGCAGCGTGATGGCCTACGCCTGGTCGGCCGAAGCGTTCACCCGCTACGGCAACCTGATGTCGCTGGCGATCGTCTGCGGCATGCTGTTCTTCCACCTGACGACGATCAAGCCGCACCATCCGCGTCGCTTCGCCATCACCGCCAGCGTCATGATGGTGGTCGGCGCCGGCTTGATGCTGATGGCCAATCTGCAGGGCACGGGCCGGGCGGCGGACGAGCTGTACATGTCGGTGCTGCTGCCGCCGGAAGTGCGCCGCAGCGCCGACCGTAGCGTCGATCAATTCATGGCCGACGCGGTCAAGCTCAAGTCCGACACCGACGCCGCGCGCTCACGCGGCGTCAAGGACGGCGTCGACGACGACGACGGCGACGACGACAGCGGCGAATAAGCCGGCGGCCGCCCCATCACTGCGGGGACGTACCCCTCCGGGTACGTCCCCAGCCTCGCCGTGCGGGGTAAAAGCCGGTCACGGCCAACCGCGCAACACCTGATCGACCACCTCCTGCAACTGCGCCCGCGTCGCCCCGGCGGCGGCCTGCACCGCCATGCCGTTCGAGACCGTCATCACGAAGCGCGCCATCTGCCCCGGGCAACTATCGGCCGGCAAATCGCCCTCCGCCCTGGCCCGCTCGAAGCGCTCGCGCAACCGTTCCTGGCTGGCCGCGCGTCGCTCGATCAAGGAATTACGTATCGGCAGCGCGTCATCGCTGCACGCCAACGCCCCATTGATGACCAGACAACCATGCGGCTTGTCCGTCTCGGTCTGCGCATCGGCGTTGCCGCGCAAGAAATGGTCGACCACCGCCCGCGCGGTCGGCTCCGTCAACGCGGCATTGAACAATGGATCATGCGTGGCGCCATAACGCTCGAGCGCCATGCGGAACAAGTTCTCCTTGTTGCCGAACACCGAGTACAAGCTCGGCCGGTTCATGCCCATCGCTTCGGTCAGTTCCGGCAGCGAACTACCCTCGTAGCCCTTCTCCCAGAACACCTTCATCGCCTTGTCCAGCGCGGTTTCAGCATCGAAAGTGCGCGGACGGCCCGTCTTGCGGGCTGTGGAAGTATTTTCTTTCATACCGATCGGTTAAAAATTATATTGACAACGTGATCTCCAGCCGTCATTATGAACCGATCAGTAAAAAACTCAAGCATTTTTACTTCCACCGAGGACTATCCACCATGCAATCCACTTCCACCGCGCAGGCCTTGCCGCCTGCCGCCGAGGCGTCGGCGACCCCGATCGCCGACGCCCCCACCCGCTCGGCCTGGCTGGCCGTGCTCTCCGTCGCCGTCGGCTCGTTCGCGCTGGTGACCACCGAATTCCTGCCGGTCGGCCTGCTGCCGTCGATCGCCGCCGAACTGAAGGTGACCGAAGGCCTGGCCGGCATGATGGTCACCATCCCCGGCATCGTCGCCGCGTTCGCCGCCATCCTGGTCACCATCGGCGTCGGCAAGACCGACCGCCGCTATGTGATCTGGGCGCTGACCGGCACGCTGATCGTCTCCAACCTGTTGGTCGCGCTGTCGGACTCGTTCTACGTCATCCTGTTCGGGCGCGCATTGCTCGGCATCGGGGTCGGGGGTTTCTGGGCCATCGGCGGCGCGCTCGGCAACCGGCTGGTGCCGCCCGCGTACGCCACGCGGGCCACCTCGATCATCTTCGCCGGCATCTCGCTCGGCACCGTCGCCGGCGTGCCGGCCGGCGCGCTGATCGGCGAGCTGGTCGGCTGGCGGGTCGCCTTCCACGCGGCCGGCGCGGTCGCCGTGCTGGTGCTGCTGACGCAAATGTGGCTGCTCCCGCGCCTGCCGACGACGCAATCGCTGACCTTCGCGCAGCTGCCGGCGCTGCTGCGCGTGAAAAAAGCGCGGCTCGGCATGCTCGCCACGCTGCTGATCTTCATCGGCCAGTTCGCCGCCTACACCTACGTCACGCCGTTCCTGAGCCAAGTGGCCGGCCTGAACGCCACCACCATCAGCGCCCTGCTGCTGACCTACGGCGTGGCCGGCTTCGTCGGCAACTTGATCGGCGGCTGGACGGTGGCGCGCAGCGTGCGCATGTCGATGATCGCCACCGGTCTGGTGATGGGCTTGTCGGCGGCGGCCTTGCCGCTGGTGGGCACCAGCCTGGCCGGCGCCACCATGCTCATCATCATCTGGGGCCTGGCCTTCGGCATGATGCCGATCTCGGTGCAAACGTGGATGTTCCGCGCCGCGCCGGACGCGATGGAAAGTGGCGGCGCCGTCTTCGTCGCCACCGCGCAGATCTCGTTGGCCAGCGGCGCGCTGGTCGGCGGCGTCGCGGTCGACCACCTCGGCGTCGCCAGCGCGATGTTCGTCGGCGGCGCGTTTGCCGTCGCGATGGCGGCGGTCATCGCCAAATGGGGCGAGGACGACGGCAAGCCGATGGCCAAGCTGCACGCCGTGCATTAAATAAAGGGAGGGTCAGTGCCGACATTCGGACAAATCGAAAAATTTCGGAACTTTTTTAGCGCATAGAAGTTCCGCAATGTCCGAATGTCGGCACTGACCCTCCCGCAGGGGAGCTAGACGCGGCCCCGCTTGAACTCGGCCAGAAACGCCTTCGTCTGGGCGGGCGTCATGACCTTCACTTCGTCGCCATGCCACGCATAGAGATAGGGCGTGCCGCCCTGGCGGTCGGTTAATTTGGCGTCCAGCAAAAAACAGGTCCCCACCGGATGCAAGTCCGGATCGCTCATCCGTCGCGAGCACTGCACCGTCAGCTCGGGCGAGAACGCCTGCCCGGGCACTGGATGGATCTCAACCGCGCCGCCGCGCCGCACCGAGTGCACCGCCACCTGCCGATATGCATAAATGTCGCGCGCCATGATTATCCCTGCTGAAAAAGCGCCATGGTAGCAGACCACCGCGCACCATGATCTGGCACTATTTTTTTTACGAAGAGATCAGCAAGGCGATCGATTCGGCCGCGATGCCCTCTTCCCTTCCCAAATAACCCAACTTCTCGTTGGTCTTGGCCTTGACGTTGACTTGGCCGATGTCCACGCCCAGGTCCTCGGCGATGTTGGCGCGCATGGCGCCGATATGCGGCGCCATCTTCGGCCGCTGGGCGATGATGGTGCAATCGATGTTGCCGATGCTGTAGCCGGTGGCCACCACGCGCCGCGCCGCCTCCTTGAGCAAGGTGCGCGAATCCGCGCCCTTGAACTGCGCGTCCGTGTCCGGAAAGTGCTTGCCGATGTCGCCCAGCGCGGCCGCGCCGAGGATCGAATCGGTGATCGCGTGCAGCAGCACGTCGGCGTCCGAGTGGCCCAGCAGGCCGACGTGGTGCGGGATGTCGACGCCGCCGATGATCAGCTTGCGCCCTTCCACCAAAGCGTGGCAGTCGTAGCCCTGGCCGACGCGGAACGGGAGTTTGGTCATTTCATTTCCTTGGTTATTCGCCAGCGGCCAGATACATCTCGGCGATGCGGATATCGGCCGGCAGCGTGACTTTGAGATTGCGTGGATGGCCCTCGATCAGCCGTGGCGACATGCCGAGCATCTCGACCGCGCTGGCGTCGTCGGTAATCGCGTTGGCGTCGGGCGCCCCGGCCAGCGCGCGCAGCAGCAGGTCGTAGCTGAACATCTGCGGCGTCTGCGCCAGCCACAGGCCGTCGCGCGGGACGGTGGCGACGGCCTCGCCGGCGCTGCGCTTGACCGTGTCGACCACCGGCAGCGCCAGCAGGCCGCCGGCCGGATCGGAGCCGACGCCGCGTATCAGCTTGGCGATCAAGGCCGGCGTCAGGCCCGGACGCGCGGCGTCGTGCACCATCACCAGATCGGCGGCGCCGACGACGCCGTCCAACGCGCGCAAGGCGTTGAGCACCGTGTCCATGCGGGTGGCGCCGCCGCAGCGCAGCACCGTCACCCCGCCCAGTCCTGGCGGCAGCACCGCGTCGATCTGGCCGTCGGCCGCGCTGACGACGACGTAGGTGTGCGCCACCAACTCGCTGGCGCGGAAGGCGTCGACGGCGTGGCGCAGCATCGGCTTGCCGCCCACCGTCAGGTATTGTTTCGGTCCGTCCGCGGCCATGCGCGCGCCGACGCCGGCGGCCGGCAGCAACGCGAAATAGCGCGCGGGGTTCGTGGTAGCTGTCATAGTCTTCTTTATCTCTTGCGCTTGCGGTTGACGATGTCGCGGATCTCGCCGTTGCAGCTGGCCGCCAGCCGCGCGTATTCCTGCGGGGTGTCGATTTTAGCCTGCTCGGCCTTGCCCTTGTCGAATTCATCGCTGATGAACGGCATCCACTGGCTGTTGATCTCGTGCTGCAGCGCCGATTGCGCGGTGCCGGACGGCGCGTACAGCGGCTTGCCTTCGAAGCGCCGGTTCAAGGCGTCGCGCACCACCTTCTCCACCCGCGCCAGGTTGTCCATGTAGGCATTCAGGTGGCGCTGCTCGTGTTCGAGTATCGTGTTGTAAGCACAGCTGCCTGGCGTGAACTCGTTGCCGACGTAAATCAGCACCGGCGAGTAGTTCAACTTGATCTCGACGCGCGGCGCCACGCATTCGTAGCCGCTAACCTTGTCCTGCAAAATCGGCCCGCCCATGTTGGCGGCGTACTGCGCGCGCGTCACCGTCAGGCCGAGCGTTTCGCTGCGGCCGTCGATGCTGCCGGTTTTAAGCGTGAGCGCGCGGTATGGCAGCTGGTTGTTGATGGTGAAGCCATTGCTCTTGGTCGAGAGCACCGAGATGGTTTTGCTGATCGTGTCCTCGCAACGGATCTGGAACGGCGTGCGCTCGGCGGCCGATGCCGCCGACGCCAGCGAAGCGAGCGCGCAGACCAATCCCACCAGCGCGGTCGCTCGCATCGTCTCAGCCCAGCTGCCAGTCGCCGGCGCGCAGCTTCTCCAGCCAGAACGCGCCGATGATGGTTTTGACGTCGGTGACCTTGCCTTCGCGGACCCATTGCAGCAGCTCGTCGATGGTGGCGGTGAACAGTTCGAGGAATTCGCCGTCGTCGAGTTTTTGCTCTCCCTGCCGCAGACCGCGCGCCAGGTACAAGTCGAGATGCTCGTCCGAGTAGGCGATGGCGTTGTGGATCTTGCTGACGAATTGCCAGTCGGTGGCGGTGTAGCCTGTTTCCTCTTCCAGCTCGCGCTTGGCGCTGTCGAGCGGATCCTCGCCCGGATCGATCTTCCCGGCCGGGAATTCGATGAACACGTCATGCAGCGGATAGCGGAACTGGCGCTCGAGCAGCACCTTGCCGTCGTCGAGCAGCGGCAGGATCACCACGGCGCCGGGGTGCAGGACGAATTCGCGCGCGCTGTGTTTCCCGTCGGGGAGTTCTATGGTGTCGCGCTGGACTTTGAGAAAATGGCCGTTGTAGACCAATTCACCGGCCAGGCGGGTTTCTGTCAGTTTCGACATGTCGGCTCCACGTTGATTGAAGCCGGTAGTGTATCAGCCGCGGCGCTTGCGCAGGTAACGCCCGATGAAGCCGGGGAAGCCCAGCACCAGGAACAGGCAGCCGGAGATGGCGTAGAACTCCCAGGTCTGCGGGAAGCGGTTGCCGAGATGGCCTTCCAGCGCGAAGCCGATCAAGCCGACGACAAAGTACAACGCCACCATCTCGGCCAGCCGCACGATCAGCGGCTTGTGCTGCCATGCGGCGGGGACCAGGGCGAATACCTTGTCGTTGAAAAAAGGCAGGTTGGCGGCCGCGATGGCTATCGCGATCACCAACCAGCTTGCGGCCGATACATCCATCAGGTGGCGAGCGTCGCTTGCATGGCCTTCAGGCACATGGCCAGCAGCGGGCCAGGCAAAACGCCCATCAGCACGATGGCCAGGCCGTTCAGGCTCAGGACGAACTTCATGTCGCCGTGGGCGACGATGGCCGAACTGTCGGTCGGCTCGTCGAACCACATCACCTTGACGATGCGCAGGTAGTAGAACGCGGCGATCAGCGAGAACATGACGGCGACCACGGTCAGCCAGATCTGGCCGGTGCCCAGCACGGCGCTCAGCACCGAGAACTTGGCGGCAAAGCCCATCATCGGCGGCACGCCGGCCAGCGAGAACATCATGATCGTCATGACGACCGCGAACCAGCCGTTACGCTTGCTCAGGCCCTTGAAGTCGTTCAAGGTCTCGGCGTCGAAACCGGCGCGCGACAACAGCATCAGCAAACCGAAGCTGCCGACGGTGGTGAGCACGTAGGTGATGGTGTAGTACATCGACGAGCTGTAGGCGGCGGCGATGCCGGTGCGGTCGGTGGTGCCGACCACGCCGGCGAGCAGGCCAAGCAGCACGAAGCCCATTTGCGCGATGGTCGAGTAAGCGAGCATGCGCTTGAGGTTTGTTTGCGCGATCGCGGTCAGGTTACCGATGGCCAGCGACAGCACGGCCAGCACCATCAGCATCTGCTGCCAGTCGAACGCCATCGGCAGCAGGCCTTCGACCAGCAGGCGGATGCAAATGGCGAAGGTGGCGATCTTCGGCGCGCCGCCCAGCAGCAGCGTGACGGCCGTTGGCGAACCTTCGTAGACGTCCGGTACCCACATGTGGAACGGCACGGCGCCCAGCTTGAACGCCAGGCCGGCGACCAGGAACACGATACCGAACACCAGGATCGTCGGCTTGATGGTGCCGGCGGCGACGGCGGCGGCCACTTTGCTCAGTTCCAGCGTGCCGGTGGCGCCGTACAGCATCGAGATACCGTACAACAGGAAGCCGGAGGCCAGCGCGCCGAGGATGAAGTACTTCATCGCCGCTTCGGTGGCTTTGTGGTTATCGCGGCGCATGGCCACCAGCGCGTACAGCGACAGCGACATCAACTCAACGCCCAGGTAGATGGTCAGGAAGTTCGAACCCGAGATCATCACCATCTGGCCCAGCATGGCGAACAGCGCGAGGACGTAGAACTCGCCGCCCAGGTTACCGCTCATCATGCCGCGCTGCGTGACGTACTGGCGCGAGTAGATCAGCGTCAGCGCCACGGCCAGGTAGGTGAACAGCTTGAGCAGGTTCGCCATCGGATCGTTGACGTACATGCCGTGGAAGGTGTACGCGGTGGTGCCGGCGCTGAAGTCGGCGAAGGTGATGCCGGCCAAAACCGCCAGCAGCACCAGCGAGAGCACGTAGGTGATCGACCGCTTGGACTCGGACAGGAACATGTCCACCAGCAGCAGGAGCGAGGCGCCAATGATCAACGTCACCTCGGCGTACGCCGGTGCGATGTTGAACGCCTCTTGTGGAATAGGTGTAGTCATTTATGCGTTTCCGTTTTTCTTAAGGCAGCTTGCTTTTTGCGACATGCGTCAGCAGGTCGGCGACCGAGGTTTGCATCGTGTCGGTGAACGGCGCAGGGTACAGACCCATGACCAGCACGGCGATGGCCAGGATGCCGAGCATGAGGAACTCGCGGCCGTTGACGTCGACCAGCGCCGCCACGTGGTGGTTGGTGACCTTGCCGAAGATGACGCGCTTGGCCATCCACAGCGAGTACGCCGCACCGAAGATCAGCGCGGTCGCGGCCAGCAAACCGATCCAGAAGTTGTACTGCACGGCGCCCAGGATGACCATGAACTCGCCGACGAAGCCGGACGTGGCGGGCAAACCGCAGTTGGCCATCGAGAAGAAGATGAACAGCGCGGCGAACTTGGGCATCTTGTTGACGACACCACCGTAGTCGGCGATCTGGCGCGAGTGCGCCTGGTCATAGAGCACGCCGATACACAGGAACATCGCGCCGGAGATGAAGCCGTGCGAGATCATTTGCACGATCGCGCCCTGCACGCCGATGGCGTTGAAGATGAAGAAGCCCAGCGTGACGAAGCCCATGTGCGCGATCGACGAGTAGGCGACCAGCTTTTTCATGTCCTTCTGTACCAGTGCCACCAGGCCGACGTAGATCACGGCGATCAGCGACAGGGTGATGACAAAGCCCGACAGGTAGTGCGACGCGTCCGGGGTGATCGGCAGCGAGAAACGCAGGAAGCCGTATGCGCCCAGCTTGAGCATGATCGCCGCCAGCACGGCCGAGCCGCCGGTTGGCGCCTCGACGTGGACGTCCGGCAGCCAGGTATGGACCGGGAACATCGGCACCTTGACGGCGAAGGCCATGAAGAAGGCGATGAAGATGAAGATCTGCTCTCGCATCGTGAGTGGCGTCAGGTGCCAGGTCAGGATGTCGAAGGTGCCCGTCACGCGGTACAGGTAGATGATCGCCACCAGCGTCAGCAAGGAGCCGAAGAAGGTGTAGAGGAAGAACTTGAACGACGCGTACACGCGGTTCTCGCCGCCCCATACGCCGATGATGATGTACATCGGGATCAGCGTCGCTTCGAAGAAGAAGTAGAACAGCAGGCCGTCCATCGCGCAGAACACGCCGATCATCAGGCCGGACAGGATCAGGAAGGCGCCCATGTATTGCGCCACGCGCTTCTGGATCACCTGCCAGGCCGAAATCACGACGATCACGGTGATGAAGGCCGTCAGCGGCACGAACCACAGCGACAGGCCGTCGATGCCGAGCGAGTAGTAGATGTTGAACGTCTCGATCCAGGGCGATTTTTCAACGAACTGCATGCCGTGGGCGGCGTTGTTGAAGTTGGTGATCAAGGGGATCGTCGCGGCGAAGCTGACGATGGCGCCGATCAGCGACCCGACGCGCACCAGCGCGGCGTTGGTGTCGCGGCCGACGGCCAGGACGATCAGGCCGAACACGATCGGAAGCCAGATCGCCAGGCTCAGGTACGGAGGTAAGGAAGATATAGTTGACTGCATCATGGTTATCGTTATCTCTTTGCGTATCAGCTAATTAAGCGTGCCAAAACGGCAGGAAGTAGACCAGGAACCCCAGGATGCCCAGGATCATGACGAAAGCGTAGTGGTAGATGTAACCGGTCTGCCCCAAACGCGTCAGCTTCGAGAACCAGTCCACGACCTTGGCGCTGCCGTTGACCAGCAGGCCGTCGATCAGGGTCTTGTCGCCGACGTTCCACAGGCCGTTACCCAGCAGGCGCGCGCCGCCGGCGAACACCACCTCGTTGAACTTGTCCATGTAGTACTTGTTGTCCAACAGCGTATGGATCGCCTTGGCGTTGGCGTAGAACCATGCCGGGACGCGTGGATTGATCATGTAGCAGTAGTAGGAGAATGCCACGCCGCCGATCGCCAGCCACAGTGGCAACGACGTCAGCGAGTGGATCGCCATGGCCAGCGGACCGTGGAACTCCTCACCCAGGATTTCCATCGCCTTGTGGTTATGGCCGATGAAGATAACGTCCTTGAAGAAGCCACCGTGCAGCATAGGCTCGATCGTGAAGTAACCGATCAGCACCGACGGGATGGCCAGCATCACCAGCGGGAACCAGACCACGAACGGCGATTCATGCGGCTTCTGCCCCGGCTCGAGGCCGTGGTGCGCGTGGTCGTCCTCTTCCTCCTCGTGGTGCGCGTCCGAGTCGTGGGCGTGGTCGTCATGCGCGCCATGGGCCGCTTTCGGCGCGTGGGCGTCGTGATGACCATGGGCGTGGGCCTGGCCGAAACGCTCCTTGCCGTGGAAGACCAGGAAGTACATGCGGAACGAGTAGAACGCGGTCACGAACACGCCGGCCAGCACTGCGAACTCGGCGAAGCCATGGCCCCAGATGGTGGTCTCGTGCACCGCTTCGATGATCGAATCCTTCGAGTAGAAGCCGGAGAAGAACGGGGTGCCGATCAGCGCCAGGGAACCGAGCAGCGACGTGATCCAGGTGATCGGCATGTACTTGCGCAGGCCGCCCATGTTGCGGATGTCCTGGTCGTGGTGCATGCCGATGATGACCGAGCCGGCGCCAAGGAACAGCAGCGCCTTGAAGAACGCGTGCGTCATCAGGTGGAACACGGCCACCGAGTAGGCCGACGAGCCCAGTGCCACGGTCATGTAGCCCAGCTGCGACAAGGTCGAGTAAGCGACCACGCGCTTGATGTCGTTCTGGATGATGCCCAGGAAGCCCATGAACAGCGCGGTGATCGAGCCGATGACGAGGATGAACGACAGCGCGGTATCCGACAGTTCGAACAGCGGCGACATGCGCGACACCATGAAGATACCGGCGGTAACCATCGTCGCGGCGTGGATCAGTGCCGAAATCGGGGTCGGGCCTTCCATCGAATCGGGCAGCCAGACGTGCAGCGGGAACTGGGCCGATTTGCCCATCGCGCCGATGAACAGGCAGATGCAGGCGACGGTGAGCAGCATCCAGTCGGTGCCCGGCAAGGTCAGCAGCGCCAGCGCTTCCTTCTTGGCGAACACTTCCTGGTAGTTCATGGTGCCGGCGTAGGCCAGCAGCAGGCCGATGCCGAGGATGAAGCCGAAGTCGCCGACCCGGTTGACCAGGAACGCCTTCATGTTGGCCACGATCGCCGTTGGACGCGTGTACCAGAAGCCGATCAGCAGGTACGACACCAGGCCCACCGCTTCCCAGCCGAAGAACAGCTGCAGGAAGTTGTTGGCCATGACCAGCATCAGCATCGAGAACGTAAATAGCGAGATGTACGCGAAGAAGCGGTTATAGCCCTCGTCTTCGGCCATGTAGCCGATGGTGTAGATGTGCACCATCAGCGACACGAACGTCACCACGCACATCATCATCGCCGACAGCGAATCGATCTGGAAGCCGACTTCGAACTTGATGCCGGCCACCGTCATCCAGTGGTAGATGGTGCCGTTGAAGGTCGCGCCATTGAGCACGTCGTTCAACGTCATCACCGACAGCACCAACGCGACGAACACGCCGAGGATGGTGGCGGTGTGCGACGTCTTGCGCCCGACAACGTTGCCGAAGAATTTGGTTCCTAACAAACCCGCGACCGCAGCGCCGGCCAGCGGCGCCAGTGGTACGGCTAGCAGGAGGTTAGGGTTAAGAAGAGTACCCGCCATGATGAACCTTAATCGTTATTTTTCGAGATTAGAACCAAGCCGCGGGATTAACCCTTGAGGCTATCCAGGTCTTCCACATTGATGGTGTCCAGATTACGGAACAGCACCACCAGAATCGCGAGGCCGATCGCCGATTCGGCGGCCGCCACGGTCAGGATGAAGAAAACGAAGATCTGCCCGGCCGCGTCGCCCAGATAGTGGGAGAACGCGATGAAGTTCATGTTCACCGCCAGCAGCATCAGTTCGATGGCCATCAGCAGCACAATGATGTTCTTGCGATTCAGGAAAATACCTACGATCGAGATCGCGAACAGAATCGCGCCAAGAACGAGGTAGTGAGCTAGCGATAAAGTCATGGGGTCTCCTTTGCTTCGGCCGAACAGGCCGGCGCCAGGTCGGCGCCGCGCGTGGTGACCGCATCGATCTTGACGATCTTCAGGCGGTCGTTGCGCTTGACGCGGACGGCGTCTGCCGGGTCGAAATGTTTGGTGTCCTTGCGCTTGCGCAGCGTCAGCGCCACCGCCGCGATGATCGCCACGAGCAGGATCGCCGCGGCGATTTCAAAGCCGTAGACATATTTGGTGAAGATCAGGATACCGAGTTCCTTGGTGCCGCCGATGTTGCCGGCGCTGACGGCCTGCTGGTCGAACGACAGGAAGGAGCGCCACAGCACGGCGGCCATTTCCAGCACGATGATGACGCCGACGAACGACGCGATCGGCAGGTAGCCCCAGAAGTCCTTGCGCATCTTGTCGGTGTCGATGTCGAGCATCATGACCACGAACAGGAACAGCACCATGACGGCGCCGACGTAGACCAGCACCAGCACGATAGCGAGGAACTCCGCTTCGAGCAGCAACCAGATGCCGGCGGCCGAGAAGAACGTCAACACCAGGAACAGCGCGGCGTGGACCGGATTGCGGTCTGTGATAACGCGCAGCGCAGCCAATACCATGATGGCTGAGAACACGTAGAACAAAATAGTTTTAAATTCCATAACTAACCCAAGAGACGTACAGTTTTATTGTCAGCACCACTGATGTGCGGCCCGCCCCGCCCTCGCCTTGGCGGGGGCCGGGACGGGCCGCAAGCCTCAGCGGTAAGGAGCGTCCGCTGCGCGGGCTTCGGCGATCTGGTTTTCGTAGCGATCGCCGACGGCCAGCAGCATCTCTTTGGTGTAGTACAAATCACCGCGCTTCTCGCCGTGGTACTCCAGCACGTGCGTCTCGACGATCGAATCGACCGGGCAGGACTCTTCGCAGAAACCGCAGAAGATGCACTTGGTCAGATCGATGTCGTAACGCGTGGTGCGGCGCGAACCGTCGTCGCGCTGTTCCGATTCGATGGTGATGGCCATCGCCGGGCACACCGCTTCGCACAGTTTGCAGGCGATGCAGCGCTCTTCGCCGTTCGGATAGCGGCGCAGCGCGTGCAGGCCGCGGAAGCGCGGCGACATCGGCGTCTTCTCTTCCGGGTACTGCACGGTGATTTTGCGCGAGAACATGTACTTGCCCGTCAGCGCCATCCCTTTGATCAATTCGGCCAGCATGAAGCTGCCGAAAAAGTCTTTTAATCGTTCCATTTTCTCTTGTCCTTACTTCCAGATATTCCAGGATGTCTGCATCCAGCCGGCCACGAACACCAGGTACACCAGCGTCAGAGGAATGAACACTTTCCAGCCCAGACGCATGATCTGGTCATAGCGGTAGCGTGGGAAGGTACCGCGCACCCAGATGAAGACCGACACCAGGAAGAACGCCTTGGCGAACAGCCAGAAGAAGCCACCGAAGCCGCCCCAGAATTCGAGGAAGGCGAACGGCGCGGACCAGCCACCGAGGAACATGATCGAACCGATGGTGGCGATCAGGATCATGTTGGCGTATTCGGCCAGCATGAACATGGCGTAGGCCATGCCCGAGTACTCGACCATGTGGCCGGCGACGATCTCGGACTCGCCCTCGACGACGTCGAACGGGTGGCGGTTCGCCTCGGCCAGGCCGGAGGTCAGGTAGACGACGAACAGCGGCAGCAATGGCAGCCAGTTCCACGACAGGATGTTCAGGCCCTGGTCGGCGAAGGTGCCGCGCTGCTGCATGGCGACGATGTCGCCGAAGTTCAGCGAGCCCGATACCATCAGGATGACGACGAACACGAAGCCCATCGGAATTTCGTAGGAAATCATCTGCGCCGAGGCGCGCATGGCGCCCATGAACGAGTACTTCGAGTTCGAGGCCCAGCCGGCGATGATGATGCCGTAGACTTCCATCGAGGTGATCGCCATCAGCAGCAGCAAGGCGGCGTTGACGTTGGCCAGCACCGCTTGCGGGCCGAATGGCACCACCGACCATGCGGCCAGCGCCGGCATGATGGTCATGATCGGACCGATGACGAACAGGCCGGGATTGGCCTTGGCCGGCATGATGATCTCTTTGAACAGCAGCTTGAGCGCATCGGCGATCGGCTGCAGCAGGCCCATGGGACCGACGCGGTTCGGACCGACGCGGATCTGGATCCAGCCGATGAACTTACGTTCCCACAGCGTCAGGTAGGCGACAAGGCCCATCAGCGGCAGCAGCACCACGACGATTTTGATCATCGTCCAGACGATCGGCCACACCGGCGCGATCGGGCTGGTGGCGCCCAGGTCATACAAAGTATTGACGAATTCAGGCAGAGCCATTATTTACCCTCCCCTGCTTTTTCAACGGTGATCGGACCGAACATGCCACCCAACGCGGCGGTCGAAGCGTGTGCCGCGGCGACGCGCACGGCGTTCGCCGGCAGGCCGGCATCGACGGCGGCGACCAGGATGGCGCTGCCCGAACCTTGCGTGACCTTGACGGTGTCGCCGGCGGCGACGCCCAGTTGCTGCGCCAGGGCGCTCGACAGGTGCGCCTTGGGAGTGGCCGAATCGGCCATCTTCTGCAGCGACTCGGCGCGGCGCACGACGGCGTCGGCGAAGTAGATCGGCACGTCGGCGATGCGCTCGGTGCCGGTCGACGCGGTCGAACCGGCAACCAGCGACTGCCTGGTCGTGTTGTTCAACTTGGCGGCGAAATCGGCGCCCACGACTTCGTCGCGGATCGCTTCCGAGGTGTCGTAGTCGAAACCGGCCAGGCCGAGGATGTTACCGAGCACGCGCAGCACTTTCCACGCCGGGCGGGTTTCCAGCAGCGGCTTGACGGTGCCGTTGAAGCTTTGCGGACGGCCTTCGCAGTTGACGAAGGTGCCCGACGTTTCGCTGAACGGCGACACCGGCAGCAGCACGTCGGCGTAGTCCATGCCATGCTTGTAGGCGGACATGACGACGACCATCTCGGCTTTTTTCAGCGCGGCGACGGCCGCTTGCGGATTGTAGGCGTCCAGTTCCGGCTCGACGTTGAGCAGCAGGTAGGCTTGCTTCGGTTCCGTGAAGGCCGGGGCCTTGGCGCCGTTGGCGTTGACCAGGTAGGCGCCGACGGTGTTGGCGGCCTCGGTCAGGTAGCCCAGCTTGGCGCCGGTTTGTTCGGCGATCCATTGCGCGGCGGCGTGCAGCGCGGCCGCTTGCGGGTGCTGCGTCGCGGCGTTACCGAGGAAGACGCCTTTGGTGATGGAAGATGCGTCGCCGGAGAGCAGCGAGGCGGCGATCGCGGTCGCGGCGTCCGACGCCTCGATGCCTTCGAAGCCGGCCGGTGCGGCCACTTCCTTGGCCTTGGCCACGGCCACCACCACTTGCGACAGCGCCGACAAC
The DNA here is from genome assembly GCA_963513825.1 of uncultured Duganella sp. Lineage (GTDB taxonomy): Bacteria > Pseudomonadota > Gammaproteobacteria > Burkholderiales > Burkholderiaceae_D > Rugamonas. Next base: position 226,815 of record CAUPRW010000001.1, on the reverse strand, counting down.
CAGTCCGACGGCGCGGCGATGATCTTGTTGGCCACCTTCATCAGCAGGTCGTCGTCGGTCGCGTGCAGGACCGACAGCTTGGCGCCGTTCTTGACGGCGGTGCGCAGGCGGGTCGCCAGCAGCGGGTGGTCCTTGCGCAGGAAGGAGCCGATCACGAAGGCGCGGTTCAAGGCGCCGAATTCGGTGATGCTCATGCCCAGCCAAGGGGTGACGTCGGCCAGCGAGAAGTCGCTCTGGCGCAGGCGCGTGTCGACGCTGTCCGAGCCCATGGCGCGGGTCAGCTTTTGCAGCAGGTGCAGTTCTTCCAGGGTCGAATGCGGGGTCGCCAGCGAAGCGAGCGCCTTGTCACCGTGTTCGTGTTTGATGTTCTTCAGGCCGTGCGCCACGTATTCCAGCGCCGTCTGCCAGCTCACTTCCTTCCATTCGCCGCCCTGCTTGAGCATCGGCTGCGTCAGGCGGTCGTCGGCGTTCAAGCCTTCGTAGGCGAAACGGTCCTTGTCCGAGATCCAGCATTCGTTGACGGCGTCGTTTTCCAGCGGCAGTACGCGCATGACCTTGCCGCCCTTGACCTGGACGATCAGGTTCGAACCGAGGCCATCGTGCATCGACACCGATTTGCGGCGCGACAGTTCCCACGTGCGGGCGCTGTAGCGGAACGGCTTGGACGTCAGCGCGCCGACCGGGCACAGGTCGATCATATTGCCCGACATTTCCGAGTTGACGGTCTGGCCGACGAAGGCGGTGATTTCCGAGTGCTCGCCACGGCCGATCATGCCCAGCTCCATGACGCCGGCCACTTCCTGGCCGAAGCGCACGCAGCGGGTGCACTGGATGCAGCGCGCCATCTCTTGCATCGACACCAGGGGACCTGCGTCCTTCGGCACGACCACGCGCTTGTCTTCCTCGTAGCGCGAATCGCCCTTGCCGTAGCCGACGGCCAAATCCTGCAGCTGGCATTCGCCGCCCTGATCGCAGATCGGGCAGTCGAGCGGGTGGTTAATCAGCAGGAATTCCATCACGGACTTCTGTGCCTGCACGGCCTTGTCCGACGCGGAGCGCACGATCATGCCGGCCGAGACCGGCGTGGCGCATGCTGGCAAAGGCTTGGGCGCCTTCTCCACTTCGACGAGACACATGCGGCAGTTCGCGGCGATCGACAATTTCTTGTGATAGCAGAAGTGCGGAATGTAGGTTCCCAATTTGTTGGCGGCGTCCATCACCATACTACCAGCAGGGACTTCGACTTTTTTGCCGTCTATTTCGATTTCAACCATGGTGATCGTTACCTGACGCAGCTTAGATGTAAGCGGGCACTAAGCAATGCTTGTGCTCGACGTGATATTCAAATTCTTCGCGGAATTGCTTGATGAACGCGCGCATCGGCATGGCCGCCGCGTCGCCCAGCGCGCAAATGGTGCGGCCCTGGATGTTGTCGCAGATCGAGTTGAGCACGTCCAGGTCCGACGGGCGGCCCTGGCCGTTTTCGATGCGGTGGATCATGCGGTACATCCAGCCGGTGCCTTCGCGGCACGGGGTGCACTGGCCGCACGACTCTTCAAAGTAGAAGTACGCCAGGCGTTCCATCGCCTTGACCATGCAGCGCGTCTCGTCCATGACAATGACGGCGCCCGAACCGAGCATCGAACCGGCCTTGGCGATCGAGTCGTAGTCCAGGTCGGTGTTCATCATCAGTTCGCCGCGGATGACCGGGGCCGACGAGCCGCCCGGGATGACGGCCTTGATCTTTTTGCCGCCGCGCATGCCGCCTGCCAGTTCCAGCAGTTTGGCGAACGGCGTGCCCAGCGGGACTTCGTAGTTGCCAGGCAGTTCAACGTCGCCCGAGATCGAGAAGATCTTCGAGCCGCCGTTGTTCGGACGACCCATGCCGAGGTACTTTTCCGGACCCATGTTCAGGATGAACGGGACGGCGGCGAAGGTCTCGGTGTTGTTGATCGTGGTCGGCTTGCCGTACAGGCCGAACGAGGCCGGGAAAGGCGGCTTGAAGCGCGGCTGGCCCTTCTTGCCTTCGAGCGACTCGAGCAGCGCGGTTTCCTCGCCGCAGATGTAGGCGCCATAGCCGTGGTGGGCGTGCAACTGGAACGAAAATTCGCTGCCCATGATCTTGTCGCCCAGGAAGCCGGCGGCGCGCGCCTCGTCCAGCGCGTCTTCAAATTGCGTGTAGACGTCGAAGATCTCGCCGTGGATGTAGTTGTAGCCGACCGTGATGCCCATGGCGTAGGCGCCGATGGCCATGCCCTCAATCAAGGCATGCGGGTTGTAACGCATAATGTCGCGGTCCTTGAAAGTGCCCGGCTCGCCCTCATCTGAATTACATACCAGGTACTTCTGGCCCGGGAACTGGCGCGGCATGAAGCTCCACTTCAAGCCGGTCGGGAAACCCGCGCCGCCACGGCCGCGCAGCGACGACGCCTTGAGGTCGGCGATGATTTGTTCCGGGGTGATCTTCTCTTCCAGGATGCGGCGCAGTGCGCTATAGCCGCCGCGTTTGACGTAATCTTCCAGGTGCCAGTTCTTGCCGTCGAGGTTGGCCAGAATAACCGGGTCGATGTGACGATTGTGGATTGACGTCATTTCGTATTGTTCCCACTGAGTTCTTCGACGAGACCGTCGATTTTGTCGTTCGACATGAAGCTGCACATGCGGTGGTTATTGACCAGCATGACCGGCGCGTCGCCGCAGGCGCCCATGCACTCGCCTTCCATCAGCGTGAACTTGCCGTCGGCGGTGGTGTCGCGGTAGTCGATGCCCAGCTTTTGCTTGAGGTGGTGCGCGGCGCGCTCCCCGCCCGACAGCGCGCACGGCAGGTTGGTGCACACGGTGATCTTGTGCTGGCCGACCGGCTTGAGGTTGTACATATTGTAGAAAGTGGCCACTTCCTGCACGGCGATCGCCGGCATCTGGATGTAGTCGGCCAGTTCCTGCATGGTTTCCGGCGAAATCCAGCCCAGTTCAACCTGGGCGTGGGCCAGCGCGGCCATCACGGCCGACTGGCGCTGGTCGGCCGGGTACTTGGCCAGTTCGCGATCGATTTTTTTGTAGCACTGCTCTGATAACAACATACTTTTGCCTTTTAGCGGTCAATACTGCCGAACACGATGTCTTGCGTGCCGATGATGGTCACGGCGTCGGCGATCATGTGTCCGCGCGCCATTTCGTCGAGCGCCTGCAGGTGGGCGTAATCGGGTGCGCGCAGCTTCATACGGTATGGCTTGTTGGCGCCGTCCGACAGCAGGTAGATGCCGAACTCGCCCTTCGGATGTTCCACCGCGCTGTACGCTTCGCCGGGCGGCACGTGGAAGCCCTCGGTGAACAGCTTGAAGTGGTGGATCAGCGATTCCATGTTGGTCTTCATGTCGACGCGGCCCGGAGGCGCGACTTTATGGTTGCTGGTGATGACCGGACCTGGATTGTTGCGCAGCCATTCTACGCACTGTTTGATGATCTTGTTGGACTGGCGCAATTCCTCGACGCGCACCAGATAGCGGTCGTAGCAGTCGCCGTTGGTGCCGATCGGGATGTCAAAGTCCATCAGGTCGTACACTTCGTACGGCTGGTGCTTGCGCAGGTCCCACTGGATGCCCGAACCGCGCAGCATGGCGCCGGTGAAGCCCATCGCCAGCGCGTCTTCCGGCGCCACGACGCCGATGCCGACCGTGCGCTGTTTCCAGATGCGGTTGTCGGTCAGCAGCGTTTCGTATTCGTCGACGTAGGTCGGGAAACGGCGGGTGAAGTCTTCGATGAAGTCCAGCAGCGAGCCCTGGCGGTTCTCGTTCAGGTTGGCGATGGCCTTGTCCGAACGGATGATCGACGGCTTGTGCTGCGGCATCGCGTCCGGCAGGTCGCGGTAGACGCCGCCCGGCCGGTAGTAGGCCGCGTGCATGCGCGCGCCCGACACCGCTTCGTAACAGTCGAACAGGTCTTCGCGGTCGCGGAACGCGTACAGGAACGGGCCCATGGCGCCGACGTCGAGCGCGTGCGCGCCCAGCCACATCAGGTGGTTCAGGATGCGGGTGATCTCGTCGAACATCACGCGGATGTATTGGGCGCGCAGCGGCACTTCCAGGCCCAGCAGCTTCTCGATGGCCATCACGTAGGCGTGCTCGTTGCACATCATCGAGACGTAGTCCAGGCGGTCCATGTACGGCACCGACTGCAGGTAGGTCTTTTGCTCGGCCAGCTTCTCGGTGCCGCGGTGCAGCAGGCCGATGTGCGGGTCGGCGCGCTGGATCACTTCGCCGTCGAGCTCGAGCACCAGGCGCAGCACGCCGTGCGCGGCCGGGTGCTGCGGGCCGAAGTTCAGGGTGTAGTTCTTAATTTCAGCCATTTTTTACTTCCCGTAATTTTCTTCGCGGATCACGCGCGGCACGTTTTCACGCGGCTCGATGGTGACCGGCTGATAGATCACGCGCTTCTGCTCGGGGTCGTAGCGCATTTCGACATAGCCCGACACCGGGAAGTCCTTGCGGAACGGATGGCCGATGAAGCCGTAGTCGGTGAGGATGCGGCGCAAGTCGTTGTGGCCTTCGAACAGGATGCCGAACATGTCGAACGCTTCGCGCTCGTACCAGTTGACGGCGCGCCACAGCGGTACCAGCGACGGCAGCAGCGGCATCTCGTCGTCGGCGCAGAACGCGCGCACGCGCACGCGCCAGTTGTGGCGGATCGACAGCAGGTGCACGACGACCGCGAAACGCAGGCCGTCCCAAGCGCCGTCGCCGTAGCTGAGGTAATCGACGCCGGCCAGGTCGATCAATTGTTCGAAGCCGAGCGACTTGTCGTCGCGCAGCGTTTGCATCACGCCGTAGTAGTCGGCGGCCTTGACGGTCACGGTGACCTCGCCCAGCGCGACGGCGATACTAACGCGATCGCCCAGGGCGGTGCCGAGGGCGGTTTGCAGTTGTTCTAATTGTGTAGTCATCTTCTGAAGCGGCCTCGTTTAGCGTGCGATCGTGTTGGTGCGCTTGATCTTGTTTTGCAGCTGCATGATGCCGTACAGCAGGGCCTCGGCCGTCGGCGGACAGCCCGGCACGTAGACGTCGACCGGCACGATGCGGTCGCAGCCGCGCACCACGGAGTACGAGTAATGGTAGTAGCCGCCGCCGTTGGCGCACGAGCCCATCGAGATGACCCAGCGCGGTTCCGGCATCTGGTCGTAGACCTTGCGCAGCGCCGGCGCCATCTTGTTGCACAGCGTGCCGGCCACGATCATCACGTCGGACTGGCGCGGCGATGGACGGAACACGACGCCGAAGCGGTCCATGTCGTAACGGGCAGCGCCCACGTGCATCATTTCGACCGCGCAGCAAGCCAGACCGAACGTCATCGGGAACATCGAACCCGTGCGCGCCCAGTTGATCAGCTTGTCGGCCGAGGTGGTGATGAAACCTTCGTTTAATACGCCTTCAATAGCCATGGCTTATTCCCAATCAAGGGCACCTTTCTTCCAGATATACCAAAAACCGACGACGAATTCGGCGATGAAGCTCATCATCACCAGGAACCCGTTCCAGCCCAGTTCGCGCACGGAGACGCCCCATGGGAAGAAGAATGCCGTTTCCAGATCGAACAAAATAAAGAGGATAGCGACGAGGTAGTAACGCACGTCGAATTTCATGCGCGCGTCTTCGAACGCTTCGAAGCCGCATTCATACGGGGAGAGTTTTGCTGCGTCAGGCTTGTTCGGACCGAGCACATGGCCGAGCACCTGGGGGAGGATTCCTACGCCGAGGCCGACGAGGATGAACAAGAGAACGGGGAGATAATTTTCGAGGTTCACGATTGATGAGCTTAAATTGAACGATCGGTTAGGGACTGCGAGGACTTGCGGTGCTTTGCGGTGCTCTCTTAACGCTCGCCCCAATCGTACAACTTAGACCAGGATCGAACGACACATCCTCGTAAAAAAGCCAGCTCAGGTACACACTACTCCCTTGCTGGCCTCTATATTTTTATGGTGCCGACGACGAGACTCGAACTCGTACAGCTTTCGCCACTACCCCCTCAAGATAGCGTGTCTACCAATTTCACCACGTCGGCATAAGGCCGCTATTCTACTTTGTTTTCACGCACTTGTTAATGCGTATTGCGATAAAACAAGGAGAAAAACGATAAATATTTACTTCTTTGCTCACCCGTTTGATTTTCCGGCCGGGGCGCCGGAGTCACTTCTAAAACTACCGTAACTTCTGCCGAAACAACTGGCAGATGTGGCGCGGCCGATGGTTTGCCGCGCCAGTCAAAACGCTATTATATTACTTCGGGATCGATCCTGCAGGACCGGCTGGTGCCGGCGCCGCTGGCGCGGGTGCGGCCGGCGCCGCCGGCGCGGTCGCCGGGGTGGTCGGAATAGCGCCGGCGCCGGTCGCCGGCGCTGGCGCCGCCGGCAACGCCTTGTCCATCACGCCGCCGCTGACCGTGCTGTGGCCCTGCGCCGAGATATAAGCGAGCGCCAGCGTGGCGCTGAAGAAGATGGCGGCGGCCACGCCGGTCGACTTCGACATGAAATTGGAGGAGCCGGTGGCGCCGAACAGGCTGCCCGAGGCGCCCGAACCGAAGGCCGCGCCCATGTCGGCACCCTTGCCGTGTTGCAGCAGGACGAGGGCAATAATGGCGATCGCCGAAACCACTTGCACGATCACTACCAGGTTGAAGAAGCTGCTCATGTTATTCCATTCAAAGTAAATAGTTTTGTATCGTTTTGTTTCACACTTGTTTCTAAGCTGCCAACAAGCTGTTTTTACCACCGCGTCGTTACCGCCCGATTACCGTGGCGGCTTTTATACAACACTTAGACGGCGTGGATGATGCCGAGGAAATCGGCCGCCTTTAAAGCGGCGCCGCCAATGAGGCCGCCGTCGATATCGGGCTGCGCCATCAATTCTTTCGCGTTTTCCGGTTTCATGCTGCCGCCGTACAGGATTTGCACTGTGGCCGCCGCCGCGGGATTCTTTTGCTCCAGCCGCGCGCGCAGGAACCGGTGCGCGTCCTGCGCGATCTGCGGCGTGGCGGTCTTGCCGGTGCCGATCGCCCAGACCGGTTCGTAGGCGACCACCACCTTGGTCAGGTCGGCCGGCGCGATGACGTCGAGCGCCGCCTGCAGCTGGCCGCAGATGACCGATTCGGTCGTGCCCGCTTCGCGGTCTTCCACCGTTTCGCCGACACAGATGACGGGCGTGAGGCCGGCGGCGATGGCGGCGACGGCCTTTTGGGCCACCAGTTCGCTGCTCTCGTTGTGGTAGGCGCGGCGCTCGGAGTGGCCGCACAGAACGTAGCGGCAAGCGAAATCGACCAGCATGGCGGCCGAGACTTCACCGGTGTAGGCGCCGCTGGCGTGGACCGACAGGTCTTGCGCGCCCCAGGCCACCGCACTGCCCTGCAGCTCGGCCTGGCACTGGGCCAGGTAGGGAGCGGGCACGCAGACCGCGCAATCGGCGCGCGCCGCGCCGTCGGCGCTCAAGCCGGCGACGACGCCGGACAACAAAGCCGTGTTGGCGGCGCGGTTGCCGTTCATTTTCCAATTGCCGATGACGAGTTTGCGTCGCATAGTAGCCTAAAATTCAATAACCCGCTATTTTAACGCGGGGCCGGGGTGGGGTCAAACCAGCGGGCCGCCGGGCGCCGGCCGAAATTGCGAAAATACCACGCAATCGGCTCAAATGACTTGCAACATGATCTTTCCGACATGGCTGCTGCCCTCCATCAGCGCGTGCGCGGCGGCGGCTTGCTCGAGCGGAAACACCGTATGGATCACCGGCTTGATTTTTCCCGCCGCCATGATCGGCCACACCTTGTCCAGCAGGTTTTTAGCGATCGCGCCCTTGAACTCGACCGAGCGCGGGCGCAGGGTCGAGCCGGTGATCGTCAGGCGGCGGCGCAGCACCTGGCCCAGGTCGACGGTGGCCTTGCCGCCGCCGAGCGTGGCGATCAGCGCGATGCGGCCGTCGTCGGCCAGCGCGGCGACCTCGCGCGGCACGTAATCGCCGCCGACCATATCGAGGATCACATCGACGCCGCGGTCGTTGGTCAGCGACTTGACGACCTCGACGAAATCCTCGGTCTTGTAATTGATGCCGCGTTCGGCGCCCAGCTTGACGCAGGCGGCGGTTTTATCGTCGCTGCCGGCGGTGGCGAACACGCGATGGCCCATGGCCGAGGCCAGCTGTATGGCCGCCACGCCAATGCCGGAGGTGCCGCCCTGCACCAGCAAGGTCTCGCCGGCGCTCAGCCGGGCGCGGTCGAACACATTGCTCCACACGGTGAAATAATTCTCGGGAATGGAAGCCGCCTCCAGCATGCTCCACCCCTTAGGGATGGGCAAGCACTGGGCCACGGGCGCGACGACGTACTCGGCATAGCCGCCGCCCTGCACCAGCGCGCAGACCTGGTCGCCGATATCGAGGGTGGTGTAATCGAGGTCGCCGTCGACGATCTCGCCGGCCACCTCCAGGCCGGGCAAGTCGGAAGCGCCGGGCGGCGGCGCGTAATTGCCCATGCGCTGGAACACGTCGGGGCGGTTCACGCCGGCCGCATGAACCTTGATCAGCACCTCGCCAGCCTTCACGACCGGCATCGGGCGCTCGCACAATTTCAGCACATCGGCCGGGCCGGGTTGGGTGATTTCGATCGCGCGCATAGCCGTCTCCAGACAAAACGGCGATTGTACGCGAGAAGATAAACTTCCATCGGGGTCAAGTCTGTCATTTGGACACGGCCTCTACCGTTAAGGCCGATACGGATAAGCTCGTGTCCAAATGTCAGACTTGACCCCGACGGTTTAGTCGGTGCCGGTGCGCGATTTGGTCGGTAGCGGGGTGTTGGGCTTCCAGGCGGCCGATAACGCTTGCCCTTCCTCCAGCTGCTCTTGCGTGAGGTGCTTGACCACCGCCGAGCGCTGGTCCGCCGCCGTGGCCGAGCCCTTGGCGGCGGCGAGGTTCCAGAGCATGTAGGCGATGACGTTGTCCTGGGGCATGCCGGCCATGTGGTAGCGGTACATCAGCCCCATCACTTGCAGCGCGTCCGCATGCCCCTGCTCGGCCGCCTTGCGGAACCAGACCACCGCCTGCTTGTGGTCCTGGATCACCGCGTTGCCGGTGTAGTACATGGCGCCGACGACGTATTGGGCGTCGGCCTTGCCCTGCAGCGCGGCCTTGCGGTGCCACGCCAGCGCTTGCTGGTAGTCCTGCTTGACGCCGCGTCCCATGTAGTACATCAGACCGAGCAGATGCTGAGCGTCGGCATTGCCGGCTTTGGCCAGCGGGGCGATTTCTTTTAAGGCCAGGGCGTAGTTCTTGCTGTTGTAGGCGGTGGCGCCTTCGGCGAATCCTGCCATCGCGTGCTGTTGCAGGAACAGGGCGAGGGCTATCGCTAGAATGAATTTTTTCATGTCGCGTCTAGATAAGGGTGCGGTGGATGCGTTTGTTTGGTGTTATTTCCAACTTACCTTGCCCAGGCCGTCAACCGTGACGTTGCGGTTCAGGGGCTTGCCATACACAATGACCGATCCGAGGCCGCTCAGGTTCAATGTGGCGGTGTCCTTGGCGAAGACGGTGGCGTTGCCCAACCCGCTGAGCTCGACATCGACCGCGTCGGCCTGGAATTGCTGCGCGTTCAAGCCGCCCAGCCCGCCCAGCGTGGCCTTGAGCTGCTTGCTTCGCCCGCCCAGCGTGATGTAGCCGGCGCCGCGCAAATCGAGCTCGACTTTGTCGTTTTCGCTGACCCACAGGTGCATCTTGCCAACGCCGCCCAGATTGGCCCGCAGCACCTTGTAGTCGACCACCGCCTTCATGCTGCCGGCGCCGTCCATCGTCAATTCCAGCTGCTCGCCCGTGAAACCGTTGATGTCGGTGGTGCCGACGCCCTCGCAGACGACTTCGCGCAGGCTCGGCAGCACCAGCTCGGCCCGCGCGCTCGAACGCCCGACCTTGACGCCGCGGCCGTTGTCCGTGCCCAGATATAAGGTGTCGCCCGTTTGCGACGACGTCAGCTTGTCCATGTCGCGCTTGTCGCCGGTGATCCGCAGCGATGGCGTGTCGCCCTGGCGCAATTTGATGTCGATGACGCCGTCCAGCTTGACCCGCACCACGCGCGCGTCGATCGCAACCACGCGCGTCTCGCTGCCCTCCTCGGCGGCGCCGGCGCGCGAAAACAGCGCACAGAACGCGGCAAACACCAGGCCAAACTGCAAAAGCTTCGTCATCATTTCATCCTCGGGTTTTTCTTGACTGGCTGCCAATATCAATATGGCAATAATTTGGACGGCCGCCGGCCGCCCATGATCTATCGGGTAACTATAGCAATAGGGCGCGTCGTGGCCTCGCCGATTGCGACGGAATGCAGAAAACGGCGACAGGCTGCAAAAAGCGCGGATCGCGCGGAGGGCGACGTTGGCCCCTGCCGCCACGCCCCGCCTTTTCAGAGTTTAATGTAAATCTTTTTCCGATCCAGCACGTAGCCGACCATCCAGCAACCCAGCATATAGAACAACGCCCACAGCAGCGTACCGTTGTATGCGCCGGCCCACGGGCGGAACAGGTTCAGGTAAACCCAGTCGAACACCGACACGCCACCGATTTTGACGATGAAGAACAGCGTGGCCACCACCTCGCTGAGCAGATAGATGAACAGCGTGTTGCGGCCTAAGACCTCGAAGAAATAGGTCCAACCACGGTATCCGCGCATGTCGATCACGTACAGCAGCAGCGACAACGCGCCCAGGTCGATGGCGATGCACAGCAGCGCATAGGAACTGGTCCACAGCTTTTTATTGAGCGGGAACACGCCGCTCCAGGCGAGCGCCAGCACCGCCAGCACGGCGCCGGCCATCATCAGGCGCGCGATGGTTTCGTAGCCGGCGCCGAGCCGGCGCACCAGCCGGCCGGCAAAGTACCCGCCCAACACATTGACGATGGCGGGCAGCGTGCTCAGTATCCCTTCCGGATCGAAGGCGATGCCCTCGCCGTGATACATATGCGCCTCGCCCAGCACCAGCAGGTCCAACTTGCGCTGGGCGTTGCCGAGCAACGTGTAATCGCCGAAAGCGGCCATCAACGCCCAGTAGCCGAGCAGCGCCAGCGCCGCGAACGCGATGGCGCCGCGCTCGCCGGCGTAATGCAGCAGCAGCGAGGCGGCGCAGTAGCCCAGCGCGATGCGCTGAAGCACGCCGAAGACGCGGGTGCCCGAGAACGGCAGCAGGCCCGGGGAACCGCCGTCGAAACCAACGAACGGAAACCAGTACAGCAAAAAGCCGCACAGGAAGATCAACGCGGTGCGGGTGAAGATTTTCCTCAGCACCGCCGCCTCGCCCATGCCTTGGTATTTTTCCAGCGTGAAGCTGAGCGCGGTGCCGACCACGAACAAAAAGGTCGGGAACACCAGGTCCGTCAGCGTCAGTCCGTGCCATTCGGTGTGCAGGAAGGGCGCATAGGTGGTGGCCGGCGATCCCGGCATGTTCGCCATGATCATCAGCGCGACGGTCAGGCCGCGCAGCACGTCGATTGCCTGCGAGCGGCGATGCGGTGTATTCATTGGAGCGCCTTTCCTTGTGGGGTCAATGGGATCGACCATATCATCGGCGCGCGCGCCGGTCGAATTCGCGCAAGTGGTTGATCTATATGGTTTATCGTGTTTCCCGCTTACGCTTCCTTACATCGGCGCCGGGCCCGGCCCGCGCGTCCCGCAACAAAACCTCACAGGGCCTTACAAAACATCACGCCGCGCTGTGGCGTTTTCGCTCAGGCGGGCAGCCGGATGACCGCGTTCAAGCCGCCTGCGGGATGGTTTTCCAGCAGCAGCTGGCCGCCAAGCGCCTCGACGATGCCGCGCGCGATGCCCAGCCCCAGGCCCATGCCGCCATCGTTGCGTTCGCGCCCATGCGCCAGCCGCACATAGGGATCGAACAGGCTGGCGAAGGCCTCCTCCGGCACGCCGGGTCCGTGGTCGCGCACGCAGATAAGCACCATGCCCGGCGCCTGGTCGACGTCGATTTCCGCCCGCTGGCCGTAAAACAGGGCGTTGTCGAGCAGGTTGCCGATGGCGCGCTTCAACGCCAGCGGCTTGGCGCGCACCGTCAGCCCGCTCGGCTGGTACCGCACCTCGTGGCCGGCCAGTTGCGCGCTGCGCACCAGCCGACCGAGCAACGCGTCGAGTTTGACCTCGTCCGGATTTTCGTGGATGTCGCTGTCCTTGACGCACTGCAGCGCCCCCTTGACCATCACGTCGAGCTCATCGAGATCTTCCTCGAACTCGTTGCGCAGCGATGCGTCGTCCAACAGTTCGGCGCGCAGCTTGAGGCGCGTGATCGGCGTGCGCAGATCGTGCGAGATGGAGATGAACAGGCGCTCGCGGTCCGCGATGTAGCGCTCGATGCGCGCGCGCATGGCGCTGAAGGCGCGCGCGGTGTTGATGAATTCCCGGCTGCCGGTCTCCGGCAGCGGCGGCGCCTTGTCGTCGTGGCCGAAAGCTTCGGCCGCCTCCGACAGCGCCGCCAGCGGCCGCGTGATCGAACGCACCACCAGCAAGCAAAGCAGCAACACCGCCGCCAGCGACAAGCCTTGCAGCGCCAGCCGGTCCCACGCCAGCGGGTCGTCCGGGCTCAGGAAGTACGGATTGGGCATCAGCGCCGCCATATATAGCCAGTTGCCCGGTTCGATCTCGGTCTGGATCACCAGGATCGGTGCCGGCTGCGGCCGCAGCAGCAGCACGTGCTGCACCCAGGCGTCCGGCAGGTCGCCCAGCCGCACCTCGTTTTGCGACACCACCAGCTGGTCCGGCCAGGCGAAGGCCAGGTGGAAGTCCGACGAATGCGGCAGGTCGCTTTTGAGCGCCGCGCGCACCGTGTCGATCACCGCGCGCGCCAGCGGATGCGGCGCGATTTCCCGCACCGGCACGTAGGCGGAATTGAGATTGACGAAAAAGCGCGTGCCGCCCATTTCGCGCAGTTGCTGGATCAGCAGCGTGCGGTAGTTTGCCGGCAGGCTGCGGAAGAAGCGGATCGCGTTGGAAGCGCCGTGCGCCGTGTACAGCGCCGCCGATTGCGCCTCCACCCGCGCCTTGGCCCGCAACTGGGCCGCCCAGATCGCGCTGGCGCTCAGCTGCGTCACCAGCAGGCCGGCCACCATCACCAACGACAGGCGGCCCAGCAGCGACCGTGGCCACAGGCGCCGCGGCCCCGCGCGCGTCGGCGCGCGTTCAGGCATGCGACACGCTCACATCGGCCGAGAACACATAGCCGGCGCCGCGCACCGTCTTGATCAGCGCCGGATGCTTGCCGTCGTCGTTCAGGCGCAGGCGCAGGCGGCTGATCTGCACGTCCAGCGAGCGGTCCAGCGGCCCGGCGTCGCGGCCGCGGGTCTCCTCGCACAACAGGCCGCGGTCGAGGATCACCCCCGGGTGTTCGACAAAGTACTTGAGCAGCTGGAAATCGAGCCCGGTCAACACCACCGGCCGGCCGTCGGCGTCGAGCACCTTGCGCTCGAACAGGTCGAGCGTGAAGCCGACGAAGCGGTAGTAGCGCGCCGCCGGCGCCTCGTGCGCAGCCCGGCGCAAAATCGCCTTGATGCGCGCGAGCAGTTCGCGCGGGCTGTACGGCTTGGCGATGTAGTCGTCCGCGCCCAGCTCCAGGCCGACGACGCGGTCGGTCTCGTCGGAGCTGGCCGTGAGCATGATGATCGGCACGTTCGAGCGCAGCCGCACCTGCTTGCACAACGCGAAGCCGTCGGTATCGGGCAGCATCACGTCGAGGATCACCAGCGCCAGCTGGCCGGTCTGCAGTTGCAGCTGCGCCAGGAAGCTCTGGCCGTTGTGCGACAGGATCACTTCGTACTGGTTCTTCTCCAGATAGGTCTTGAGCAGCACCCGGGTTTTTTGGTCATCGTCCACGATCAGTATCTTGCGCACCGGCGCCTCCCTGGCTGTTGAGGTTAAACAATCGGAACAACGCGCCGAGACGGCGCTGCGCCTCGGCCGGCGTGCCGCGCTCGTCGAGAAAATAACGGTGGAGCTCGGCGATGATGGCGTCGCGGCTGGCCTCGTCCGTGGCCATGCGGTGCGCCAGGCTCGGGGCCTGCACCGCCGCCCCTTGCGCGAAAGTGCGCCACGAGGCGCGCGCGCAGCTGTCCATGCGCGACGGATCGGCGTCGCGCCGCACCGGCACCGCGCCCTTGAGCGCGCCGAACTCGGCCTGCACCGGCGGCGACACCAGCAACCGCGCCATCTTTTCCTGCGCCGCCATGTGGCCGTAGTCGCCGGCGAACATCGCCAGCGTGTCAACGCTGTAGAGGTGATACTTGCCGGTGCCCGGCGCCGTGCCGCAGCCGTAGTCGGCGTCGAGCCGCATGCCGCGCTCGGCCAGCTCGGGCTTGGCCCAGTCGCCCATGATCATCATGCCGGCCTCGCCCCGAGCGAACTGGCGCACCACGTCGGTCCAGGCGCGCTCCTCCAGCGCGGCGCCGGCCCAGCCCTCGATGATGCGCAGCCGCGCCAGCGCCTCGGCGGTGCGGCCGTCGGCGGCGGCGGCCGGGCGCAGGCGCACGAACAGATCGCGGTAGAACTCGGGTCCGCTCTCGGCCAGCACCAGGTTCTCGAACAGCGCGGCGACCTGCCAGGCCTCGCTGCTTTGCGCCAGCGGCTGCACGCCGGCCGCCTTCAGGCGCGCGGCGGCCCGCTGGAAATCGGCCCAGCTTTGCGGCGGCGCCAGGTCGAGCCGGGCGAACAGCGCGCGGTTGTAATAGAGGGTGTTGATGCGGTGGATGCCAAGCGGCGCGGCCACCACGTGTTTGCGGTAGGTGATCAGATTCTGGATGGTGGGGAACAGGAAGCTGTTCCAGTTGCCGGCGCTGGCGACGCCGTCGAGCTCGAGCAACAGGCCCAGTTGCGCCCAATCGGCCACCGTCACGCCGATGAGCTGGGTCGCATCGGGCGCGTCGCCGGCCAGCACGCGACTCTTGAGGACCTTGCCGGCGCCGAGGCCGGCGCCGCCGGGAACGGCCGCGTCCCGCCATTCGATGCCCTCCTCGGCCATGCGCGCGGCCAGCGCCTTGGCGGCCTTGCGTTCGCTGTCGGAGGTCCACCAGTGCAGCACCTGCAGCGGGGTGGCGAGGGCCTCGGCGGAAGCCTCGACGGCGGCCGGGGACGCCCGCAGCGCGCCGTGCAGCATGCAGGCGGCCAGCCCGGCCAGCGCGATGGCGCGGCAAGGCATGCGGTGCATCGGCGGCGCGCGCACTTTATCCATCGATACGATCACCCTCCGTCATCCAGCAGCAATGGGATGATTATAAGGGAGAAGCACGCCGCCGGAGGACATATCCTTGGCGCCGGGCTCACGGATTGTCGATGCGCGCGTCCAATCCCGGACGGCCGTTGCGGTCGAAGGCGGCGACCCGGATGACGCCGCGCTCGGCGATGGCGCCGGCCACCAGCGCGCTGCCGGTGGTGGGAGCGCTTCCGTCGCTGGTGTAGCGCAGCGTGATCCCCGGCAGCACGTGGTTGGCCAGCACCCGGCCCTGTTCGAGCACCAGTCCGGGCGGCGCGATGCGGTAGGCCACGCCGGCGCGCTCCAGATCGAGCCGTGGCAGCACGCGCTGGCTCAATGTGTTGACAAATCCCGACCACGCGGCGCGGTGCAGCGCGGCGGCCTTGCCGGCATCGGCCTCGTTGGCCCAGGCCGGAGCGGGCGCCCAGGCGCGTTCGGCCATCGCCAGCAGGCGCGGCATCACCAGATAGTCGATGCGCGCCGGGTCGCGCACGGTTTCCGTAAACAGCGTCGCTTCGAGCCCGCGGACGTGGCGCTTGCCGTAGTCGGTCAGGCCGTCCTTGCCTACCGGGTTGGCGCCTTTGAGGTAGTCGAGCGGGTCGAAATCGAACACCGTGTCGAGTTCCACGTAACCGCCCCAGTTGACGCCCGGCTCCTCCGGATTGGGGTTGTGGGACATGTCCATGTACATCTTGGTGACCGGCGCGAGCACGACGTCGTAGCCGGCGTTGGCCAGCCGGTAGGCGAAGTCCTCGGCGCCATCGGTGTTGTTCCAGACGTAGGCGCTGAAGCGGCGCCCGACGAAATGCGGGTTGGGTATCAGCTTGCTCTTGCCGCGCAACGTGGTCGCGCGCGCGGCCAGCTCTTCCCAGCCGGAGGCGTACAGGCCCTGTTCTTTCAGAATGGCGTCGACGCGGTCGTAGAAGTAGTCCCACAGGTCGGCGGCGCCCTCCAGATGGTTGGCGCGCATGAGGGCCAGCGCGGCCGGCGAGTTCTCCCAGGCGCCGGCCGACAGCTCGTCGCCGCCGACATGGATGGTGCGCAGCGCCACGCCGGCGTCGCGGTGCATGGCCACGATCTCCTTGACCACGTGTCCGATGAAGGTGAAACTCGATTCCAGGCCGGGGTTGATCACGTTGTCGTTGTACAGCTGTGGCGACTTGTAGACCGACTTGTCGGCCAGGTCGCTGAGCAGATAACGGGCCGCGTCCGGCCTGCCGGCCGCCTTCAGGCGCCGGTAGCGCGCCTCCATCGCCTGCACGGCGGCGCGCGCGTGGCCGGGCATTTCGATCTCCGGAATGACTTCGATGTGGCGCGCGGCGGCGTAGCGCAGGATCTCGATGTAGTCGGCGCGGCTGTAGTAGCCGGAGCCGCTGGCGTCGGCCGGATCGGGCCCGGAGCCGTAGGCCGGTTGCAGGCGCACGCCCAGCGCGGCGCTGTGGCCGCGCACCGCGCCGATGGCGGTGAGCTCCGGCAGGCCGCCGATCTCCAGCCGCCAGCCCTCGTCCTCGGTCAGGTGGAAGTGGAATGTATTGAGCTTGTAGCGGGCCATCAAGTCGAGCATCTTGAACACCGTTTGCTTGGTGTGGAAGTTGCGGCCGACGTCGAGCTGGAAGCCGCGGTACGGGAAGCGCGGCGCATCGGTGATGGCCAGTTCCGGCAGGTCGGCCCCGCCGCCGGCGGCGCCGGGCAGCGGCAGTAGGTCGCGCAGCGATTGCAGGCCGTAGGCGACGCCGGCGGCGCTGTTGCCGACGATGGCGATGCCGCTGTCCGCGCCGATGGCCAGCGTATAGGCTTCCGGCGAGGACTGGCCCGGCACCGCGCCCAATCCAAGGGTCAGGCGCGGCGCCGGCGCGCCGGCGCCGGGAGCGGCGTCCGGCAGCGCCGCGCCCAGCAGCGCACGGGCCAGCGCCGCCTCGTTCTTCAGCGACGCCGGCGCGGCGATGGCCGGCATCGCCGCCAGATGCAGTCGGCCGCCGCCGGCCGCCAGCCGCAGCGGCGTCGGGAACACCGGCGGCAGCGCGCCGGCCGGCAGCGCGTCGGCGCCGGTGTTGCGGATATAGGTATCCTGCGGCGTGACCAGCGCCTTGGCGCCGGCCCCCTGGTCGAGCTGCTCCGGCCGCGTGACCGGCAGCAGCTGGTAATCGGCGAGCGCCTGCCCCACCTCGGGTGCCGCGTCGTAGACGATGTAAGGCCCCGCCGGCGCCTTGGCCAGCTTGATCACCAGGTCCGGATGCTGGTAATCGATGGCGAGGGTGCGGCCCGGCGCCAGGCCGGGAAAGCCGGCCGTCGGGCGGATCCGGAACAGGTTGCCCGCCACCTGCTCGAGCACCAGGCCGCCCGCCAGCGGGCCGGTCGAAACGCCGTCCATCCAGTTAGCGTACAAGGACCAGCCCCGCGCCGGCAGCGGCCGCGTATCGAGATTGGTCAGTATCAACCGCGCCTCGGTGCGGCCGTCGGGCGACGACGGGCCGAACACGTTGCGCACCAGCTCCCAGCGCAGCTGGAGATGCGCCCCGTCCGCCGCCCCCTGCGGCGCCCGCCGCACCGCCCCCTGCCCGTCCGCCGCCGCGGCGGCCCGCGCCGGCGTCACGCCGGCCAAAGCGGCCAGCATCAACGCCGCCAGGGCGCCACCACACTTTTTCCCGATACGCATCGCGTTCCTTTTCCGTTACCAGCTCGCGCCGAAGCGCACGCCGAAAATACGTGGATCGTTGTACGACGCCGTCACGTAGCCGGGGTCCACCACGCCGGCGTAGTTCTTGGCCAATGTTTGCCCCCAATTGCGCACGTAGGCCTCAATATGCCACTTCCCGCCCGGCGACACCAGCTTGAGCGCCGCGTCGACCGTGGTGTAGGCCTTCTGGGCGTCCGAGATGTGCGGATTGTCCAGATTACGCAGCGTGAAGTACATCTTGTCTTGCCAGCGCGCGGAGATCCATGGCGTGAGCGTGTAGTCGCCGAACGCGAAATCCTGCGACGCGCTCAGGTTCATCGTGTTGGCCGGCGCGTACGGCAGCCGGTTGCCCGAGATATCGAGCGGGAATTTTCCGGCGAAAAGGGGATCGGTGCCTTCATACGGCGTGCAGGCGGGCGCGCCGAAGCGCGCGCGGATGTCGCAGCTGATCGAGCTGTCCTCGCTGTAGGTCGGATAGGACTTGATCACCGCCCGCAGGTGCGAATAGCCGTAATGGATATTGGCGCCGGCCCATGGCCGGTACTCCCCTTCGATTTCCAGTCCCGAGATGCCCGCCTGCGCCGCATTCTGGGTGCCGTAGATGACCACGCTGTCGCAATACGGATTGGTGGCCGTGCAAGGCACTTTCGGAACGATCTTGCCGACCGTGACGCCGCCGGTCAGCTGCATGTCCTTGTAGCGGCTGTGGAACGCGGTGGCCGAGAAGGTCAGCTTGTTGTCGAGCAGGCGGCCCTTGTAGCCCAGCTCGAAGTTCGTCAGCGTCTCGGGATTCCACGGCATGTTGGTGTAGTGCGGCCCCGGCGACAGGCCGGCGCAGTTGCCGTTCAAGCCGGTGCGGCAGATGTCCTCCTTGTCGCTGAAGCCGCCGGCCTTGTAGCCGGTCGACAGCGACGTGTAGACCATGTCGCGCGGCGTCAGCTGGCGGCTCAGGCCCAGGCGCCAGGTGAACTTCTTCCACGAGTCGGCGGCGTCGCTGATCACCGGCTGGATCGACGGATCGAAACCGGCGGCGCCGTAGTAGCCGCCCATGCCCGGCTTCAAACTGGCGCTGTTGTAGGGCGCGCCCGGCGTGTACTGTCCCTTGTAGTAGATGGCCGGGTCGTTCGAGAACGCCGTGTCCCAATACATGCCGTGGACGTCCTTGCGGGTGTCGCGCGTCATGCGCCCGCCGACGGTGAGGTTCCAGGTCGGCGCGAACTGCCAGTCCGCCTGCGCGAAGACGGCCTTGGAATCGGACTGGCGGTCGCTCTGGTGGTAGAAGTAGGACTCGGCCGGGTAGCCGTAGGTGCCCCAGGAGGCGCCCAGATAGTCCTGCGCGTAGTCGATCATGTTCTTCTCGTGCATCCAGAACAGGCCGGCCACGTAGCGCAGCTTGTCGTAGCGCCCGCGCAATTGCAGCTCGTGGACGGTCGACACGTACTTCGACGCCGTCGTGTAGGTGGCGTAGTCGTTGAACGGCGAGGTGCCCGGACGGGTGGCCAGCTCGCTCTCGATCGGCTGGTAGCCGCTGTCGCTGTCCTGGATCTCGCGTCGCTTCTGGCTCGACCACGAGGCGTTGTATTCGATGGTGGTGTTGCCATTGACGTCCCATACCAGGCCGCTGCGCACGGTGTCGATGGTCATGTCCATCACGCCGGGCACATTGACCTTGACGTCCCACTGGCCGCCGGTGCAGGCGTACGGCGTGCCGGCCGCCTGCCCGCAATCCTTGATCGGCAGGTCGCCGGCGCCGTTGTTCTGGTACTTTTCATACGTCAGGCGCCAGTCCAGGTCCGGGCGGATCTTCCAGCGCGCCTGCAAGCGCGCGGCGTATTCGTCCTTGTTGGTGTAGAACTTGTCGGCGCCGACCTTCTGGTTGAAGCGCTGGTCGACGTCCGGAATGATGTTGCCGCCGGCGTCGCGCGAGGGCACGATGCCGAGCGACGGAAAGTCCGCCGCGTAGAAGTCCTGCTGCTGGTTGATGTAGCCGTCGCGCTTGATCTTCATCGCCGTCACGCGCATGGCGAAGTTGTCGGAGACGGGGATGTTCTGCACCACCGAGACCTGCCGGCCCTTGTAGTTGCTCAGGTCCCCCTCCACGGTGCCGTAGCTGCTGCCGAAATCGGGCTTGGCCGGGATGATGTTGATGCTGCCGCCGGTCGAGTTGCGGCCGAACAGCGTGCCCTGCGGACCGCGCAGCACCTCCACCTGGTCGAGGTCGAACATCAGCGCCAGCGCCGCCTGCGGGCGCGGCTGGTACAGGCCCGCCACATGCAGGCCGACCGCCGGGTTGCCGATCTCGGTGAAGTCCGAGCTGCTCACGCCGCGGATGGCGATTTGCACGCCGCCGCTGCCGTCGTTGGCCGTGCCCAGCTGCAGGTTGGGAATCTGGCCGCTCAGCCCGCGCACGTCCGTGATGCCGTCGCGGGTGAGCGCGTCCTGCGTGATGGCGGTGACCGCCACCGGCGTCTTGAGCAGCGACGTCGAATGGCGCGTTGCCGTCACCACCACCTCGGGGATTTCATTTTTCTTGTCCGGCGCCGGCGCGGCGGCGCCGGCTTCCTGCTGGGCCAGCGCCGGCCAGGCGGCGCAACCGCAGGCGGCGGCGACGGCCATACTGATCATTGTTTTTTTTGTGTTCGATAGCGACATCTGAATACTCCTGGTTTTGGTGAAAAACGATGGACCGCGCGGTTGGCGAACCGCCCTTGTAACGTAAATTCGGAGGGATCCCGGGGGCTCAGCCCGCAGCGCCGGCGCCGCGCCAGGCGCGGATCTTGTGGCCGCTGGCGGCGTACCACAGGATCATCGCGTAGCACGGCAGCATCACCCAGTAACCGGCCTGCGGGCTGGACGCGTCGGACAGCCGGCCATACAGCAGCGGCAGCACGGCGCCGCCGGAGATGGCCATGATGAGCACGGCCGAGCCGGCCGCGGTATAGCGGCCCAGCCCGTGCAGCGCCAGCGGCCAGATGGCCGGCCACACCAGCGCGTTGGCCAGGCCCAGCAAGGCCAGGCACATGACCGTGTCCGGCACCAGCGGCGCGCCGGTCCAGCCCAGCAGCACCTGCGCGATGGCGCTGGACTGGCCCGAGCCGGTGGCCACGCCGACCGTCAGCGCCAGGCCCAGCAGCGCCGACAGCACCAGCGCACCCTTTTGCGACAGGTAGCGCGGGATCGCCACCACGCCGACCAGGTAACCGAGCACCATGCACACCATCGTGTAGGAGGTCAGCACGCCGAAGTTGGCGACGTTCAGTTCGTGGCCGTACAGGCCGATGGTGTCGCCGGCGATCACCTCGACGCCGACGTAGCCGAACAAGGCCAGCGCGCCGAGCACCAGTTGCGGGAAGCGCAGCACGCCGCCGCGCTCGACCTTGCCGCTCCCGGCGTCCGCCTCGGCGGGAATGTCGCGCAGGCTGGAAAAATGGATGAACACCATGATGACGAACAGCAGCGCGGCCATGCATACGTATGGAAACACCAGCCGCTGCGCGAGCGTGGCGCGCATGGCGTCGCGCGCGGCCGGCTCCAGCGCGGCCAGCGCGGTGTGCGAGAAGCTGTCGATGTCGGCCAGCATCAGCGAGCTGAACACCAGGGGCACGACCACGCCGGCGCCCTTGTTAAACAGGCCCATGATGCTGATGCGCATGGCGGCGCTGTCGCGGTCGCCGATCTGGACGATGTAGGGGTTGATCGCGGTCTGCATCAGCGTCATGCCGCTGGCCAGCGTAAACAACGCGGCCAGGAACAATTCGTAATGCGTGCTGCGTGCCGCCGGAATGAACAACAAGGCGCCCACGCCCATGATGCCCAGGCCGGCGGTCATGCCACGCTTGTAACCGATCCTGCCGAGCACGGCGGCCGACGGCAGCGCCATGACCGTGTAGGCGATGTAGAAGGCGAACGTGACCCACAGCGCCTGGAAGTTGTTCAGGCCGCAGACGATCTTTAGGAAGGGCACCAGCGATCCGTTCAGCCAGGTGACGAAACCGAGGATGAAAAACAGCAGGCCCACGAACAGCATGCCGACCAATACTTCCCGCGGCGCGTCGCGGCGGTGCTGTTCCGTGGCGTTCACTCTTGTTTGCATGGGGCTCCCCCAAGTTGTCGATGAGTCATGCTACCGCGCGGCGGCGGGCCGGCCAACCGGGCCGCCGCCCGACCGGCAGCGCGCCTAAGCTGTTGATTTAATTGACAACTGCCTCACAGACGTGCCGCCCTTGCTTACATTTCTTTACGTAGCGGCCGTTTCGTTGGCGGACCGGCGCGGCACTGCGCAAGCTGCGCTTGCAATTCTTTACAAAACAATTCGGGAAGTTACAGACTTGTGACCTTGAAGCCACAACCGCGCCGGATGGTTGCGTCCGCGGACGGCTTACGTAGCAAAAAAAGCCATGTTTAGTAAACCTAATTAAACTTTGCCGCCGAATTTGGTTTCGTTTGACCCTTGAAATGTGCGGATTGATACTCCCGGTTACCAAGTTGCCATTTCACAAAAAAGACACACATCGGCGCTTGGGGGACAAACTGGATTCCAAAAAAACACCAAGGAGACGACATGCAGCAATCAACAAGACGAACTCTCATGAGCCTGGCCGTCGCCAGCGCTTGTGGTTTCATGGGCATCAACGCCCACGCCCAAACCGACGCCGCCCCGGCCGGCGAGGCGCAAACCGGGGCCGCCGCGCCGGCGCCGCAAGCGCCCGCGCCAGCGTCCGGCGGCGCGGACCAGATCCAGGAAGTGCGCGTCACCGCGACCCGCTATTCGACCTCGCTGCTGCGCACGCCGCTGGCGGTGGCCGCGCTCAGCCAGGAGCAACTGACGCGCAAGGGCGCCACCAGCCTGTCGGACCTGAGCGGCGAAATGCCCAACGTCGTGATCGAAAACACCGGCGAGGATTCGGCCGTGCAGATCACCATCCGCGGCATCACCTCGACCAACTTCACCGAGACCGGCGATCCGGCGGTCGGCTTCCACGTCGACGGCATGTATTCGCCGCGTCCGCAGGGCGCGCAGGCGCTGATGTTCGACCTGGAACAGGTCGAGGTGCTGCGCGGCCCGCAAGGCACGCTATTCGGCCGCAACTCCACCGGCGGCAGCGTCAATGTCATTCCGGCCAAGCCGGATTGGACCGGCAACTACGGCAAGGCCGACATCGACATCGGCAACTACCGCAAGAAGCAAATCTCGGTGGTGCAGAACATCGTCGTCAACGACGCGCTGGCCCTGCGCGGCACCTTCATGAAGGTCAAGCGCGACGGCTACGCCAACCAGACGCGCGACGTCAGCGAAGCGAACGCGCCGGCGCTCGGCTGGATCCCGAACGGCAAGCCCGATGTCGACCAGCGCTTCAACCGCGTGATCGGCAAGAGCGACTACTACACCAACCAGGACGAATGGGCCGGCCGCCTGACGGCACTGCTGAAGATCAACAAGGACATCACCGCCAAGGCCTCGTACGAGCAGTTCCAGGACTCCGGCGCCGGCGGCGCCACCTTCCGCGACTGCGACGCCACCGCCGGCACCCGCTACGCCTGCGGCCCGGGCCAGGGCAAGTGGGACATCAACGTCAACGTGCCGGGCCAAAACGACCTGAGTATCAAGACGCTGCGCACGGGCGTGAACTGGAACATCAACGACCACACCAACTTCGACTACACCTTCCAGGTGGCCGACCAAAGCCGCTCGCAGATCAGCGACGACGACCTGGGCATGCAGCACGCGGCGCCGTTCCAGATCAACGGCGCGTATCCCAATTCGGCCGATGGCAACTGGGGCACGTGGCCGCTGACCGACTCCTTCCACCGCACGCTCGACTCGCGCTACCTGTCGACCGTGCACGAGGCGCAGTTGAAGCAGCAGCTCGGCAACGTGCAGTACGTCGGCGGCTTGTTCTGGATGCACGAGCGTAACCGCATCGACTACGAGCAGACCAACACCATCCAAAAGCCTTACGGCGATGTCGGCAGCGTGCTGTATAACCAGCCGAACCGCCAGGTCGACGCCAAGGCGGTCTTCGCCCAGGCGGACTGGAAGTTCATGCCGACGTGGACCGGCACCCTCGGCGCGCGCTACAGCATCGACAGCAAGGAGGACAAGGGCGGCAAGGTCTATGGCGCCAACTGGATCGGCAACGCGGCATACTACAACGGCCTGTATTCGCAGGGCACGCCGGGCACGCCCGGCTTCCACGTCCACGACGGCACCGACCTGACGCCGGCCATGGGCGGCAGCGTGGCGGCGTACCATCTGTATGGCGCGCCGACCTCGAACGACCATAAACAGGAATGGAAAAAAGTGACGTGGCGCGCCGGCCTGCAAAAGCAGCTCGACGCCAACAAGATGGTGTACGCATCGGTATCGACCGGTTACAAGGCCGGCGGCTTCGCCGACAAGACCGACAGCTGCAACTACCGCCTGTGCGCCGACGGCAAACCGGGCGTGGAGACCTTCCTGCCGTACGAGCCGGAGACCGTCACCAACTATGAGCTGGGCTTCAAGGGCAAGTTCCTCGACAACCGTTTGAGCCTGTCGGCCACGGCGTTTTTCATGAAGTACAAGGACATGCAGGTCACCGGCACCTACTTCATCAACCAGATCATTCCATCGAACGGCCTGCCCTGCCCGGCCGACCAGCCCAAGTGCGACGTGTATGAAGGCTGGCGCACCATCAACGTCGGCAAGGTCAATATTCCGGGTCTGGAGCTGGAGTGGGATTACAAGCCGTGGCGCGGCGGTCGTATCGGCGGCGGCTTCGCTTACATCAACTCGAGCATCCACGACTACAACTCGTATAGCGACGACTACCAATGCGACGTGCGGGTGGAACTGGGATTGCCGGGCTGCCCGGTCGCTTACAATGGTCCGGACAAGACGCTGCTGGGCCGCCGGCTGGCCAACATCGACGGCAACCACCTGCCCAATACGCCGAAGTACCAGTTCAACATCAACTTCTCGCAGGAGTTCGGGCTGGAGAACGGCTACAAGGTCATTCCATACGTGAAGGTGAACTGGCGCGACAAGGCTTACTTCGACATGCTCAATTCGGAGTTCGCGCACATCGGCCGCTATCAGAAGGCGTATGCGATGGGCGATGCGTCGGTGCGGCTGGAGGCGCCGGAGAACAAGTGGCACGCGGAGCTGTATGTGCGCAACGTGTCGAACAGCCATGCGAAGTTGAGCGGCAATTCGGTGTATGGCGGCTTTATGGAGGCGAACTTCGTGCAGCCGCGGATGTTTGGTATCCGCGTCGGCGCGGAGTATTGAGGCGTTCGGCGGATTACGGCGTTCCGCCTAATCCGCCCTACGCGGCCGCCATCACCACTTCATGATGGCGCGGACCTGGGGCAGCAAGTCGTTGGCGATGTCGACGGTTTGCTGCCGGTTCGGGTGGCCGTCGTCGGCGTCGCCCGGATACGCCTTTGAAGCTATCGCGTGCACGCGCTTGTCCCCCACCCGCTTGACCGTCTCGGCGATGTACTCGACCAGCGCCTGTTTCTTCTCGCCAGTCAGCAGGCCACCTTCGGTGAGCGCGATCTGGGCTTGCGGATGGTCGGTCAACAGCGTCCGTACGAAGCGCACGTAGGTATCCACGTACTGTTCGCGCTCGGGGATGCCGGGATTGAAGTCGTTGGTGCCGATCGCGCTCACGATCACGTCGGGACTATACCG
Source organism: uncultured Duganella sp. (assembly GCA_963513825.1). Classification (GTDB taxonomy): domain Bacteria; phylum Pseudomonadota; class Gammaproteobacteria; order Burkholderiales; family Burkholderiaceae_D; genus Rugamonas. Next base: position 201,195 of record CAUPRW010000001.1, on the reverse strand, counting down.
GCGCTGGTCCCAGCGCACCGGTTGTTTGGGATCCGGGATCGCCATCCGATAGTAATCGGGCAGATTGAATTCGTCGGTCCTGTTGTTCCAGCTGCGTACCAAACCGCGCCCGCCGTGGCAGACCAGCTGCACCTGCGCGCGCAGTTCGCGCGCCATCAGCATGCCGTAGGAGGCGCGCGCATCCCACCAGGACGGCTCTTTCTTCGCGCCGGGCACGCGGTCGACGGCTTCGCCGCAGGTGACGGAGTCGCCCAGCACCAGCATCTTGCGCTTGGGGAGTTCGGGTGGCTGTTGCCACTTGCCGTCGGTGTCGAAGCGCAGCAGCGCGGCGGTACCGTGCCAGGTCTCCGAGCGGTTGACGATTTCCACCGCGTGCGTGCCGCCCGGCGCGCCGTCGACAAGCACCACCGTCTGCCGCCCCGCCGCCAGCCGCAGCTTGCGGGCGACGCCGTCGACGATCACGTCCAGATAGCTGTTCTTGCCGCTGGCCTCGGCCTCCACGCTCAGGCGCGTGCCTTCGAAGTTGAGATAAAAACTCACGCCCGGATAGCCGAAGCGCACCGCGCCGTCGGCGTCGATGTCGCTTCGGCCCATGCGGGCGACCAGGGGATCGGCGGCCGTCAGCGGTAACGGGGCGGCCGCCGCCAGCGGTGGTTGGCCCCACAGCGAGACCAGTACGGCAGCGCAGCCGGTCATCCGGCGTGGGACGGCCCGCATCACTTCATCAACTTCTGGATGTCCGGCAGCATCGCATCGGACCAGATTTCATAACCCTTCAAGGTCGGGTGCAGGAAGTCCGCCATCACCTCCGGCGACATGTCGCCGTTCTGCAGCAGGAAGCGCGCGCCGTAGTCCTTGAAGATGATGGTCTTGCCGTCGCCGAGCGTCGAGATTTTACGGTTCAACTCAATGATCTGCTGCCGCTTCGGGCTTTGTGCCGACTGCTCGTAGGGCAGCACGGCGTTGAGCAGGATCTTCGCGTCCGGATAGAGCGCGCGCAGTTTAGCAACCACCGCCCGCACGCCCTGGAAAACATCGTCCGGAGCGGCCGCACAATGGAAGAAGTTGTTCACGCCGATGGTCAGCACCACCAGCTTGGGATGGAGCTTGTCGGCGTGGCCGTTTTCGAGGCGCCACAGCACGTTGCCGGTATGGTCGCCGCCGATGCCGAAGTTGGCCGCCTTCCAGCCGCCGAAGGATTTGTTCCACACTTCCGGCTTCCAGCCCTCGGTGATCGAGTCCCCGACGAACAGCAGGTCGACGTTGCCGGCATCGGCCACCGCCACGTCCTCCTTGAACATCTCGTTCCAGCGCGCCACCGACATCCAGGGGTATTCGATCTTGCGCGGCGCCGGCGTGGTGCTGCAGGCGGCCGGGTTGATGGCCTGGTTCGCGCCCGTGTCGGCAAAGCCCGGGGCGCTGGCCAACGCCAGCACTCCGGCGGCGAGCAAGGTGGAGATCATGGATTTTTTCATCGTCAGTCCTTTCGTTATTGGCCGACCAGCAGCGATTGCGGCACGACGTTCCAGCCACGCAGATCGAGGCGCACCGCGCCCTCGCCCTTGAACGTGACGTTGACGGTGCGGCTTTCGCCCGGCATCAGCGCGACATAGTTATCCGAATAATAAACAGGCAGTATCCGCGCGCCGTCGGCATTGAACAAGGTCAGTTTGCCGCTCAACGCGGGAACCGCGCCACCGTTGCGCAGTGTAACCTCCAAGCGCCGCTCGTCGCGCACTTCAGCCTTGGTCCAGCGCGTGGCCAGTTCCAGCGGCACGCTGGCCAACTGGTTCAGGCCCTGCTGGCCGGCCAGCGTGGCGCTCGGCCAGTAGACGTTCTGCGACAGCAGCTTGCCGTCCGCCGACTTGAGCGACAGCTTGAGCACGATCAGCTTGTGCTGTTCGAGCAGGGCGTCGATGCCGGCGTCGATCGGCTCGGACGTGGCCACCGCCGCCACCGACACCGGCTTGTCGCCGCCGGCCAGCAGCTTGCCCTTGACGTCGTACGCGGCGTAGGACAGCGTGGCGCCGGCCAGCGCGGTGGCGGGATTGTTGATCACCATGAGCTGGTGGTCGGGCAGGTTCATTTGCACGTGCACCGGCTCGGCCGCGTTCTTGACGCCATAGAAGGCGCCATGCGTGTCGTAGTCGTGGCTGAGGATCTGCCACATCGTGCTGGGCCAGGCCGGCTGCGTCATCCACAGCATGCGGCCGCTGTTCTGGCGCCACAGGCCCGCGTTCATGCCTTCGAAGATGGCGCGGTGGCTTTCGTAGTTCAGCAGCTGCGCCTTGCGTTCGAAGTCGGCCAGCGAATCGGGCGCGCCGTAGCCGTCGGCCATGGCAGTGTTGAAGGTCTTGACGCTGCCGTTGCCGTCCGGGTGCCAGTCGTGGTAGGTGACGGTGTCGCCCAGCGGCCAGCGGTCGGTCGCCGGCACCGCCGCCTGGATCGCCTCGATCGTCGGGAACGACGGCGTGCCCACCTCCACCGAAAAGCCCTTCGCGTGCTCGGTGAAGTAGCTCTCCGGAGTCCGGTAGTTATACGGGCCGCTGTCCTGCAGGTTGACGCGGTTGGAGCTGCCGCTGTACCAGCGCGTGCCGTCAAGCTGATAAATCATCGCCTCGAGCGCCTCGTTGAGCACCGGCTGCGGCACGCCCTCGTTGCGGCCGAACCACATGACCACCGAGGGGTGGTTGCGATAGCGCTTGACGACGTCGCGCGCGTTTTCCATGAACAGGTTGACGTCCTGCGGCTCGAGATTGTAATCCTGGGTCGAGGCCCAGAAATCGTTCAACACCATCAAGCCGTATTCGTCGGCCAGCTCGAAGAAGCTGTCCTCGGTATTCTGCCCCACCCAGTTGCGGATGATGTTGACGTTGGCGTCCCGGTGCAGGCGGAAGTAAGGCTCGAGCCGCTCACGCTCGACGCGTTTGCGCCAGTCTTCCGTACCCCAGATGCCGCCGCGCGCGGCGATGCGCACGCCGTTGACCTTGATGACCAGGTAGGGACTGAGCGTGGTCTCCTCCAGTGGCCGGATCGCCGCCGTGCCTTCGGCCTCCGGCCGCAGACCGGTGGCCCAGTTCTTGTCCGAGAGTTTTTTGATGGACTGGTGGCGGCCGTCGGTGATGCGCACGCCCAGTTCCCTGCCCTTGGTGAAGTCCGCTTCCACGCGCCGCAGATGGCCGCTCTGGTCGACCAGCGACAGCTCGTATGTCACGGCGCGCACGCCGAAGCGGGTGCTGGCCTGGTCGGACAGCAGCGCGCCCTGCATCACCTCGAGCTTGAGCTCGTGCAGGTCCGGCGCGCCATAGCCGTTGGGCCACCACAGCTTGGGGTTTTTCAGCGTGAGCGCGGCGAAATCGGCCGGAGTGAAACGCACGCTGCCCTCGCCAGGCGCCAGGTTGACGGTTTTGGACACCTGCACCGGCTTCATGTCGCCGTCGCGGCGTGAGATGGTCGCGCGCACGGTGAAGCGCCGCGCCGATTTGGCCAGGTTCGTCACCGGCACTTCGATGCTGACGTCGGCCACGCTGTTGTCCGCCTTCGGCAGCGCGGTGATGACCTGGGCGTCGCCCAGCTTGACGTCGCGCGTGGCGAGCAGCACGACGTCCTGCCACAGGCCGGTGTTGCGGTCGCGGACCGACGGTATCCAGTCCCAGCCCTCGGAGGCGATGAAGGTTGGTCCGTCCTGCGCCAGCGTGCCGCCGTTTTCGCCGGCGCCGGCGGCGATCGATTCCTCCTGCGGCAAGCCGGGATGCGGCGGCGGCGACACCCTGACCGCGATCGCGTTGTCGCCCTTGGGCTTGAGGTAGGGACTGATGTCGAAGGTGCCGCGCACGAAGGCGCCCTTCATGCCGCCCAGCCTGCGCCCATTGATCCACACCTGGGCCTCGTAGTTCACGCCCTTGAAGGTGACGAACAGATGCTGCCCCTGTTTGAAGTCGGCCGGCGTCTGGAACTGCGTGCGGTACCAGTAATCCTGCTTGTTGAGCGATTCCGGAATGGCCATGTTATTGAGGCCGTGGTCGGGGTCCGGATAAACACCGCGATCGACCAGCGTCGTGAGCACGGTGCCGGGCGTGGTGGCCTGGTACCAGCCGGCGGCGTCGAAGCCGGCCGAGGATATCTGCTCGGCCCGGGCGGCCACTTGCGGCGCGGCCTGCAGCTTCCACGACTTGAACGTCCACAGGTTGCCGTCGTTGCGCGCCAGCGCCGGACCGGCGTACGGGGGCTTGGCTTGCGGCTCCTGGAACGGCGAGCCCGATTTTGGCAGCGTCCACGGGTCTTGCGGCGCCTGCTGCCCGTACATCTGGCGAACCTGGATCGGCCAGGAGGGGCTGCCGGTTTCAAAGTTGATCAAGGCTTCGTTCGGCCGCGCGCCGGCCATGGCGCGCACAACGCGCTCGTCCAACGCCGCGCCGGTGACGGCAAAGCCGGCGATCCGGCCGGCGTAACCGGTTGCCGCCTTGCTGCGCGGCGCCAGCGAAACGAGCGCGCCCGATGCCGGCTGCGCCCCCTCCTTGGCAGGCGCCGGCTTGAACGCCTCGGCCTTGAGCACGGCGTCGCGCCGCGCCACTTCGCTGCCGTTGGCGTACAGCGCCACTTGCTTGCCGTCGTAGCTGGCGGCGAGATGCATCCAGGCGCCCGGCGTCAGCTTCAGTTGCGACGCCACTTCCACGCCATAGCCGCAGAAGCCGAAGGCGCCGTCGATACTGCACAGGAACCAGCCCACGCCCGCCTGGGCGCCGGTCACGCCGGCGATCAGTGTGCGGCCGGGCGCCGGCTCCGACGGTTTGAACCAGCCGCTCATGCCGAACGGCTGGGCCCTGCCCGCCACGGCGTCGGCGAAGATGTCGCCCTGCTTGACGTTTTTAAGCAAGCCGTCGCTGGCCGCCGGGAACTCGGCGTTATACGGCCCCCATTGGTCGCCCGCCTGGGCGCCGGACCAGATTACCGCGGCCAGCGCCGCCACCATCATCGTGCGCGTCATCTCAGCTCCTGGCCTTCAGGCGCAGCACGATGGTGCCATGCGGCGCCAGCCTGGCCTCCAGCTTCTTGCTGGTATCGCCGGTCTTGCCGGTCCAGGCGTCGGTCCAGTCGAACACCGTCTTGGTGGTGTCGAGCACGCGCTTGTTGGCGTCGTCGTTGATGCGCGACTTGGACCACTGGTAGCTGACCGGCATGGCCTGCTCGCTGCGGTTCAGGATCATCACGGCCCACTCGTCGTTGGCCAGCGGCTTGGCGAAGTACTCCAACTGGCCCGATTGCAGGAAGCGCCACGCCTGTATGCCCAGCTTGTCCTGGTTGATCGCGATCACGGCCTTGTTGGTCAGGATGCGTTTGGTGGCGTCCGACATGTTGCGCACGTCGTTGCCGAGGATGAGGGGCGACGCCAGCATCGACCAGGCCGCGAAGTGCGAGCGGTCCTCGTCCTCGGTCAGGCCACGGCCCACTTCCAGCATGTCCATGTCGTTCCAGTGGCCCGGACCGGAGAACGCGCGCAGGCCGGCCTGCTTGTCGAGGATTTGCAGCACGCCGAGGCGCGAGTACGATGCCTCGCTGAAATCGCAGTCGAAGCACAGGTGGATGTCGGACGTGGTGCGCCACGAATGGCCGACATCCCTGGCCCATTCCCATGGCTTGTTGTCGCCCCATTCGCACATGCTGAACAACATGGGCCGGCCGGCGGCGCGGATGGCGTCGCGCATGGTGGTGTAGGCGCCGACGGCGCTCAAGCCCTTGCTGTCGCACCAGTCGTACTTGACGTAGTCGATGCCCCAGGCGGCGTAGGTCTTGGCGTCCTGGTACTCGTGGCCACGGCTGCCGGGGCGCCCGCCGCACGTGGTGGCGCCGACGTCCGAGTAGATGCCCAGCTTGAGGCCCTTGCCGTGGACGTAGTCGGCCAGCGCCTTCATCCCCGACGGGAAGCGCTCCGGGTCCGGATGGATCACGCCCGTCTCGTCACGCTTGCCGTGCCAGCAGTCGTCGATGTTGACGTATTCGTAGCCGGCGTCCTTCAAGCCGTTCTTGACCATGGCGTCGGCGGTGTCGCGGATCAGCTTTTCGTTGATGTCGCAGGCGAAGGTGTTCCAGCTGTTCCAGCCCATCTGCGGCGTGGCGGCGATCCCGTCGAACTTCTGGGCGTGGGCGCTGGAGGCGAGCGCGCACGCCGCCAGTGCCAACATGGTTGGCATTGAGCGTTTCATCGGCGGCCCCTTAGCGCTTGATGGTATTGAGCTTGTCGGCGTACTCCTTGATCAGCTTGAGCGAGCTGGCGTCCGAATCGAACACCGAGTACAGGCCCTGCTCTTCCTGCGGCGGATCGCCGACGAAGTCGTTACCCGGCTTCCACCAGTAGTCGGCATTGGCCGCGCGGCCGGCGCCACCCCAGGCCCAGAAGTTAAAGCCGGCGATGGGGTCGCCCTTTTTGGCGCCGTTGTAGACGAAGTCGAACACCTCGCGGTAGAAGCGGTCGCGCACCGTGGTGCCGGCCTTGATGCTGAACGAAGCGCCGTCGCGATCGAGGCCGAACTCCTCGAGCACGATCGGCTTGTCGAGTTTTTTGGCCAGCTCGATGTGCGAGGTCAGGTAGTTGCGGCTCTTGGCGATGGCGCCGTCCCACGAACCGACAGGGTCCTTGGAATCGAACCAGCCCCAGTTCTTCGGCCACAGGTGGTAGGTCAGGTAGTCGATATTCTTGGTGCGGTGCGAATCGAGGAATAGCTGGGCGTCCTGGGCGGAGCCGGCCAGGCCCTCGCTGCCGCTGCTGACCATGTGGTTCTTGTCCAGGCTATGGATGTAGCCGGCGGTCTCGTCGATCCACTTGATATAGGCCTTCTTCTCTTCCGGCGTGGCGTTGCCGTTGCCGGGACGCGGCTCGTTGGCCAACTGCCACGACATCAGGTGCGGATCTTCCGAGTACGGCTTGCCGGTGATCGTGTTGACCCGCTTGACGATTTTCTGGATCACGTTGCGGTACTCTTTTTGCGCCGCCGCGTTGACGTAGAAGCGCGCATTCTTCTTCATGAAATCGTCGTAGTCCTTGGTCACGTTCGGGTCCAGCGCCGGCGTGCCTTCGAACCAGTTCATATACTGGGTCATGCCGCCCGACCACTGCCAGAAGTTGTTCAGATAGAGCACCACGGTCATGTCGCGCTTGGCCGCTTCGGCCATCAGGAAGTCCAGGCCGACGAGCAGGTTCTCGTCGTACTCGCCCGGCTTGGCGGTGGTCGCCGGGCTGACGGCGCTCTTCATGTCGGTTTTTTCGGAGACGGCCAGCACGCGCAGGTTGTTGATGCCAAGCGCGCGCATGCTATCGAGCTCCTTGAGCAGGCGGGCGCGCTCGCCGACGCCCTTCGGCGCGCCGAGGTAGCCGCCGTACCAGAAATTGGCGCCGACGATGTAGTAGGCCTGGCCCTTGCGGGCGAAGTGGGTCTTCTTGGCGGTGACGAAGGCCTCCTTGCCGACCGCCGCGCCGTCGGCGGCGGAAACGATGCCGCAGGCACTGATCATCAACGCGGTGGCGCAGAACTTGTAGAGTTGTTTCATGTCTCGATCTTTCTTGTTATGGAGGGTTATTTGGCCGGCTGGCCGGCCACGTTCAGGGTCTGCCTGGGCAGCTGCACGGTCACGCTGGCGGCCTTGGCGTCGCCGGCGTCGTGCGCCAGCAAGACCTTGTAGCCGCCCTGGGCGATGCGCCATGTCTTCGATTTGCTGTCATAGACGCCAAGCAGGCGCGGATCGACCGTCACGCTGACGTCCTTGCTCTCGCCCGGCGCCAATTCGACCTTGTCCCAGCCGGCCAGGCGCTTGGGCGCCTCCCACTTGGCGCCGACGGGTGCGACATACACCTGCGGCACGTCCTTGCCCTTGACCGCGCCGGTGTTGGTGACCTTGAAGCTCAGTTGCAGCTTGCCGCCCTTCTGGCTGGCGGCCAGGCCGGAATACGAGAAGCGCGTGTACGACAGGCCGTGGCCGAACGGGAACAGCGGCTTGAGGCCCTTCAGGTCGAACCACTTGTAGCCGACGGCCGCGCCCTCGTGATAGTTGACGGTGAAGCGCTCGCGCTCCTTCTTCGGATCGCCGTCGAGCTTCGGCCGCGGCAACTGGCTCTCCGAGACCGGGAAGGTGGTCGGCAGGTGGCCCGACGGATTGACTTCGCCAAACAACACGCGGGCGATCGCCTCGCCGCCGCCGCTGCCGGCATACCACGCCTGCACCACCGCCGCGCTCTGGTCGACCCACGGCATGAGCACCGGACCGGAGGTCTCGAGCACCACCACGGTTTTCGGGTTGGCCTTGGCGACGGCGGCGATCAGCGCGTCCTGGTTGTTCGGCAGCGACAGCGAGACCGCGTCGAGCGCCTCGCCCACCCACTGCTCCGCGAAGACGATGACGACATCGGCGTCGGCCGCTTCCTTCGCTGCCGCGGCGGCGTCCTTGCCGTCGTTGTAGACCACCTTGGCGCCGCCGGCGCGCGCCTTGATCGCCTTGAGCGGCGAGGACGGATGGTAGACCACGGGACCGGGCCAGATGGTCGGCTCGATGCCGGGCACCGGATTGCCGCCGATCGGATACACCAGCGACGAGCCGCCGCCGGCGAGCACGCCGACATCCGAGTGCGCGCCGATGACGACGATTTTTTTCGCGCCGGCCTTGAGCGGCAGCACGCCGTCGGTGTTCTTCAGCAGGACGATGCCCTCCTCGGCGTCGGCCTGGCTGACCAGTTTATGGGCCTCGTAGTCGATCGCGCCGCCCTCCTTGACGGGATTGTCGACCACGCCCTTGTCGAACATGGCCCACAGGATGCGCAGCACCATGTTGTCGAGGCGCGCCTGCGGCACGTGGCCGTTTTCGACCGCTTCCTCCAGCGCGCCGCCGAAGTAGGCGGACTTGTCGAACTCCCAGCCGGAATGCTGATCGAGGCCGGCGTTGGCCGCTTGAACGGTGCTGTGGACGGCGCCCCAGTCGGACATCACATAGCCCTTGAAGCCCCAGTCCTTCTTGAGCACCTGGTTGAGCAGGTAGTCGTTCTCGCAGGCGTAGACGCCGTTGAGGCGGTTGTACGAGCACATGACCGAGCCGGGGTCGCCCTGCTCGAGCAGGAACTGGAACGCCAGCAGGTCCGACGAGCGGTTGCTGGCGTCGTCGAGGCGGGCGTCGAGCACGAAGCGGCCGGTCTCCTGGTCGTTGACGGCGAAGTGCTTCATCGTGGCGATCAGGTTGTTCGACTGGATGCCTTTGACCTGCTGCGCCACCATGGTGCCGGCCAGCAGCGGGTCTTCGCCGGCGTATTCGAAGTTACGGCCGTTGCGCGGCTCGCGCAGCAGGTTGACGCCGCCGGCCAGCATGACGTTGAAGCCGGAGGCGCGCGCCTCGCGGCCGATCATGGCGCCGCCTTTATAGGCCAGGTCGCGGTTCCAGGTGGCGGTGGTGGCCAGGCCGGACGGCAGCGAGGTGCGCTCGCGCGGGTCCTTGCTCAGTTGCGTGGCCACCCCAAGTCCGGCGTCGGTCTCGAACAGCGCCGGCAGGCCGAGGCGCGGCACGCCCGGAATGTAACCGGCCGAAAACGGCAGCGCGGCCGGGTGCTTCTTGGTCTTGTTGGGGACGAAATCGGCGCCGAAGTAGCCAAGCACCCAGCCGAGTTTTTCCTGTTGCGTCATGGCGTCGAGCGCCAGCTTGGCGCGCTTGTCGGCGCCCAGCGATTTGTCCAGCCACGGCTTGGACGCCGGTTCGGCCGGCGCGGCCGCTTCGGCGGCGTAGCTCGGCAACGCCGTGGCCAGGGTGACGATGGTGGCGGCGGCAAGGGCGGCGGCGACGGCCACCGCGATGGCCAGCGGACGCGGATTCAGTTCAGAACTCATATTGTTTGTCTCGCTCTTTTATTAAGGATGTATCAGTGTGTCGACTTCATTTGGCCGAATACATGCCGGCGTATTTCAGCCCGTAGTACAGGATGAAGGTGTAGCAGGCGGCCGGCACGAAGAACGACAGTTGCAGGCCGATGGTGTCGGCCAGAAGGCCCTGCGCGAACGGCACCAGCGCGCCGCCGACGATGGCCATGCACAGGATGCCCGAGCCCTGGCTGGTCAGGGGACCGAGCTTGTAGAGCGCCATGCTGAAAATGGTCGGGAACATGATGGAATTGAACAGGCCGACCGCGATCACGGCCCACATGGCGATGGCGCCGTGCGAGAAGATCGCCGTCAGCAGCAGCACGATCGAGGCCGAGGCGTTGAAGGCCAGCGCCTTGCCGGGGCTGACGTAGCGCATCACGGCGAAGCCGATGAAGCGGCCGATCATGGCGCCGAGCCAGTAGAAGCTGACGTAGTTGGCGGCGGCGCCGTGCGACAGGCCGGCGATGTTCGATTCGCCGAGGAAGTTGATCAGGAAGCTGCCGATGCTGACCTCCCCGCCGACGTACAGGAAGATGCCGATCGCGCCGAGCACCAGATGGCGGTGCGACGTCACTTTTTTATCGAGCGTGTAGGCGCCGGCTTCGGCCTCGGCGTCGACGATCTTGGGCAGGCGCACCAGCGCGAACAGCACGGCGATGGCCAGCAGCGTGGCCGCCAGCACGAGGTAGGGGCCCTGCACGGTGGCCGCCTCCTCGGCCTTGGTCTTGACGATGCCGGCGACGGCGGGCACGCCCTCGGCCAGGATCAGGAAGCCGCCCAACGCCGGGGCGATGGCGGTGCCGAGGGAGTTGAACGCCTGCGTGAGCGTGAGCCGGCTCGATGCGGTGGCCGGCGCGCCGAGCGCGGTGACATACGGATTGGCCGACACCTGCAGGATGGTGATGCCGCCGGCGAGCACGAACAGCGCCAGCAGGAATAGCGCGTAGCCACCCATCGACGCCGGATAGAACATGGCGCAACCGACGGCGGCCACCACCAGCCCGGCGACCGCGCCGCGCTGGTAGCCCAGGCGCTTGATCAACGCGCCGGCCGGCAGCGAGACGATGAAGTAGGCGCCGAAAAAGCAGAACTGCACCAGCATCGCCTGCACATAGGTGAGCGTGTAGATCGATTTAAGGTGCGGAATGAGGACATCGTTGAGGGAGGTGATCAACCCCCACATGAAAAACAGCAGCGTGATGATGGTCATCGGGAAGGTGTTACTGCCGCCCTGATACGCTTGCTCCTGGCCAGGCACGGCCGCCGGTGCTACTTGTTCCATCTAGTGTCTCCTCAGTGATGGTTTTATTGTATTGGAAAGATTCTGCATCGGCGCCGCCCGGTGGTCAAATGGCAAGCGCGTTTGCGGCGCAGTTTAGCCCCCTTCACTAAACAAGCAATCCCAGTGGCCACCGGGTGCTGCAGTGCAGCGAAGGACAAAAACCCCTTTGTTTAGTAAATTGCGCTAAACTTTTCCCGAAAGTCCATGTGTCGTTTGACCGGGGCTGGACGATTATGCAAGACTGTATTCACACCAGAAACCCGCCGTCGGCAAGGCCGCGAGCCGGTTCATCGAAAGATTGGAGGCTGAAATGGACGATTCCACCAACACCGCGACGACCAACACCGTGACCATCCGCGACATCGCGCGCGTGGCCGGCGTGTCGGCGGGGACCATTTCGCGCGCCCTGAAAAACGAACCGGGACTGACCGAGGCCACGCGCCAGATGGTGCTCGAGGCGGCACGCAAGCTCGGTTACGACTTTTGCAAGCTGCGCCCGAAACGGCTGCGGCGCCTGACCTTCCTGCTGCATCGCCAGCACAACACGGCGTCGAGCAGCCCGTTCTACTCGCCGGTGCTGCATGGCGCCGAAGAAGCCTGCCGCAAGCAGGGCATCGTGCTCTCGTTCATGGCGGTCGGCCCGGCCGACGGCCTGATCGACCAGATCCGCATGCACGCGCCGGACGGCATCGTCTGCGCCGGCTTCTTCGAACCGGAGACGCTGGGCGCGTTGCGCTCGACCGGCAAGCAGCTGGTGCTGATCGACATGAAGCTGCGCGGCTACAGCTCGGTCAACCCTGACAATATGATGGGTGGCTATCTCGCCACCAAGCACCTGATCGACACCGGCCGCACAAGGGTCGGTTTCATCTCCGGTCCGCTGGCGCACTACAGCATCCGCGAGCGAGCGCGCGGCTACCGCCAGGCGCTGTTCGAGGAAGGCATCCTGGCCGACCCGCGCCTGGAGGCGCAGCTGCCCGACGGCGTCGACCTGGAAACGGGCGCATGGGAGGCGATGGAGCAGCTGCTGGCCCTGCCCCATCCGCCCGACGCCGTGTTCTGCTACAACGACAGCGCCGCGCTGGTGGCGATGCGCTGCTGCCTGGCGAAGGGATTGAAGGTCCCGCACGACATCGCCATCGTCGGCTTCGACGACATCTCGACCGCCGTGCTGGGACACCGGCCGCTGACGACGCTGCGCATCGATAAGAAGGCGCTCGGCGCGCTGGGCGTCGAACTCCTGCTCAACGGCCCGCACAGCGAGCCGGTGGAGAAGATCGCCCCGGTGGAATTGGTGGTGCGGGCCAGCACCGTGTTCGACGGCTGGCGCGCGCAAAAGCCCATGATCAAGGGAGGCAGCGTGGCCGCCGCATAGGCCTTGCAACCGCCGCGCAGGATAGACGCATCGGGCCGCGCCGCGATGCGGGGCCCCGTGCGCGCCCGGAATTTAACATCGGAGCGCCGTCAAACAGCGCCCGTCTTTCAACCCACAACGGACTTAATGATGGTACCAGATTTCCACTCCCGCGCCACGCTACTGAACCACATCCGCCATACGCGCCAATTCTACGACGGCCGCTGCGTCGATCCGAGCGGCGGCTTCTATCACTTCTATAAAGACGACGGCGCGATCTACGACAGCCGCACGCGCCACCTGGTGAGCAGCACGCGCTTCATCTTCACCCATGCCATGGCGTGGCGCCAGTTCGGCGAGGCGGCCGACCAGCAGCGCCTGCGCCACGGCCTGGCGTTCCTGCGCGGCGCCCACCGCAACGAACAAACGGGCGGCTACGCCTGGCAGCTGGACTGGCACAACGGCGAAGCGCGCGTCACCGACGGCACCAACCACTGTTATGGCCTGGCCTTCGTGCTGCTGGCCTACAGCCACGCCTTGATGGCCGGCGAGCAGGAGGCCCGCGCCTGGATCGACGAGACCTTCGCCTTGATGGAGCGGCGCTTCTGGGACGCGGGCCACGGCCTGTACGCCGACGAGGCCAGCGCCGACTGGGCCACGCTGGACGCCTACCGCGGCCAGAACGCCAACATGCACGCCTGCGAGGCGCTGATCGCCGCCTTCGAGGCCACCGGCGAGCGCGCCTTCCTGCTGCGCGCCGAAACGCTGGCGCGCAACATCACGCAACGCCAGGCGGCGCTGGCCGGCAACCTGATCTGGGAGCACTACCACGCCGACTGGTCGGTCGACACCGAATACAACCGCCACGACAAGAGCAATATCTTCCGTCCGTGGGGCTACCAGCCGGGCCACCTGACCGAATGGGCCAAGCTGCTGCTGCTGCTCGAACGCCACGGCGACCAGCTCGAAGGCGGCAAGGACTGGCTGCTGCCGCGCGCCGTCGAATTGTTCAACGCCGCGATGGACAAGGCGTGGGACGCCACGCACGGCGGCATCTACTACGGCTTCGGTCCGGACGACAGCATCTGCGACGACCTCAAATACTTCTGGGTGCAGGCCGAGAGCCTGGCCACCGCCGCCCTGCTGGGCGCGCGCACCGGCGAGGCAAGCTACTGGACCTGGTACGACAAGATCTGGGCCTACAGCTGGGAGCATTTCGTCGACCACCGGCACGGCGCGTGGTACCGCATCCTCGGCGCCGACAACAGCAAGCTGACCGACGAGAAAAGCCCGGCCGGCAAGGTCGACTACCACACCATGGGCGCCTGCTACGAAGTGCTGAACGTGCTGACGAAGGACTGAGATGGCCAATTTTCCGTTATTTGTCGCGGCGGGCGAGGCGCTGACCGACATGATCGTACAGGACGGCGACCAGCCCAACCCACAGCGCTGGCTCAGCCAGGTGGGCGGCTCGACCTGGAACGTGGCGCGCACCATGGCCAGGCTGGAGGTGCCGACCGCGTTCGCCGGCGCCATCAGCGTCGACGTCTTCGGCGACGCGCTGCAAGCGGCCAGCGAGGCGGCCAGGCTGGACCCGCGCTTCCTGCAGCGTTACGCGAAATCGCCGCTGCTGGCGATCGTGCACCGCACCGATCCGCCGGCCTATTTCTTCGTCGGCGACGACAGCGCCGACCTGCACTTCGACGCCGCGCTGCTGCCCGAAGGCTGGCGCGCGCACTGCAAGTGGGTGCACTTCGGCGGCATCAGCCTGGCGCGCCAGCCGCTGGCCGGCAAGCTGGTGGCGCTGGCCGAACAGCTCAAAAGCGATGGCGTGCGCATCAGCTTCGATCCGAACTACCGCCTGCTGATGGACGAGCGCTATGACGCCACGCTGCGCCGCATGACCGAGCTGGCCGACGTGGTCAAGGTGTCGGAGGAGGACCTGGCGGGCCTGTTCCGCACCGACGATATCGAAGGCGCCTTCGCCACCCTGCGCGGCTGGAATCGGGCGGCGACCTACCTGTACACCAAGGGCGGCGACGGCGCCTCGCTGCACATCGGCGGCCAACAATGGTCGCTGCCGGCGCCGCGCATCACGGTGGTCGACAGCGTCGGCGCCGGCGACGCCAGCATCGCCGCGCTGGCCTACAGCATGATGCACCACGACGCGCGCGCGCCGCTGGAGCACCTGCGCTTCGCCGTGGCGGCCGGCGCGGCGGCCTGCCTGGCGGCGGGCGCCTCGCCGCCGTCGCTGGCGGCGATCGAGGCGCTGTTGGCTTGACGCCCACTTAAGGTCACACACATTACGGATCGGTAAGGTAGGCGATCCGTCACACGGCGGTCATATCGGGGCTTCAAGATCGTGGGCTTTATCCAGCCACCTTATTGAAGCCCCACATGTCCTCGAAAACTATTTTTACTCCATCCCGCTTGCAACTGGCCCTGGCCACCGCCGGCCTGTGCGCGGTGCATGCCGCGGCGATCGCCGACGAGGCCATCGCCGACGAGGCCACCGGCGGCGCGCTGTCGAGCGTCGTCGTCACCGCCACGGTGGAGAAGAAAAAACTGGCCGACAGCGTCAGCGGCGGCGCCCTGGGCCGCAAGTCCGAACTCGATACGCCCTTCTCCACCAAGGCCGTCAGCAGCGACGAGATCGAGGACCGCCTGGCCACCAGCATCTCCGAAGTGCTCAAGTACGACGCCTCCGTGACCGCCATCAGCCCGCCGATCAGCACCCACCCCGCCACGATCCAGATGCGCGGGCTGCGCCTCGACGATTTGAACGGCTATAAAATCGACGGCCTGGCCAACATCAACCGCGGCACCGAGATGCCGCTGGAGATGTTCGAGAGCGTCGAAGCCCTCAAGGGCCTGACGGGCTTCATGTACGGCTTCGGCTCGCCCGGCGGCACCGTCAACTACGTCACCAAGCGCCCCACCACCAACCAGAGCTTCAGCGCGGCGCTCGGTTACCAGGAAGGCGGCGCGGTCAAGGAGCATATCGACATGGGCGGACGCGCCGGCGAACAAGGCGGCTTTGGCTACCGCGTCAACCTGCTGCACGAGGAAGGCGACCTGCGCGAGGAAAGCGGCTCGATCAACCGCAACGCGGCCGGCCTCAATCTGGAATGGTGCGTGACCGACGACCTGGCGCTGACGTACGACGCGCTGTACCAGCGCCGCCGCACCGTCGGCGGCACCGACGTCATCCTGACGCCGTCGGTCCGGGTGCCGGCGCCGATCGCCGGCGACAGCAAACTCAGTAGCATAGGCGCCGGCAGCGATGTCGAATACTCGCTCTTCACGCTCGGCCTGGAATACCGGCTGGCGCCGGACTGGATGGCCAACGTCTCGTACCGCACCTCCGACTCGAGCCGCGTCTACAAAAAAGACCAGTACACCATCACCAGCAACCGGGCCGATTACCGCGACCGCGTTACCTCGGAACTGCACGACTACGGCTACGACCAGGCGCAAGCTAGCGTGCAGGGCAAGTTCGCCACAGCCGGCCTGTCGCACCAGGTGGTGGCCGGCCTGATGACGCAAAAGCTCGAATCGGTGTCGTCGGCGGTCACGCCCAAGATCAATCTGGGCACCGGCAACCTGTACGCGCCGACCATCTTCAATGCCGCCGGCGTCAATTACAGCGGCGGCACCTACCGCGACGAGGCCACCCGCCAGGAGGCCGCCTTCGCCAGCGACACCGTCCAGCTGACCGAAAACTGGTCGGTGCTGGCCGGCGCCCGCTACACCCGCTTCAAGGACACCGCCTACTCGACCAAGGGCGCGGTCACCGCCCGCTACCCGGCCAACAAGACCACGCCGACGGCCGCGTTGATGTTCAAGCCGGCCGCCGACACCACCATCTACGCCAGCTACGTCGAGGCGCTGGAGCAGGCGGCCAGCGCGCCCACCTCCACCGTCAACGCCAACCAGATCTTCGCTCCGATCAAAAGCAAGCAGACCGAAATCGGCGCCAAGACGGAGCACGATGGCTGGAACGCAACGGCGGCGCTGTTCCATATCGAGCGCGGCGCCCAGTACACCAACGCCGCCAATGTCTACGTGAGCGATGGCCACTCCAAGTACCGGGGCCTGGAATTGAACAGCGTGGCGCAAGTGGCCAAGAACCTGTCGCTCGAAGGCGGCATCATGCTGCTCGACGCCAAACTGGAGGATGCCGCCCCCGGCTACGGCGGCAAGCACGCCGTCGGCGCCCCGCGCCGCCAAGCCTCGCTGCAGGCCACCTGGCGCGAAGTGCTGCCAGGCCTGGCGCTGCACGCCGGCACCCAGTACCTGGGCGAGCTGCCGATGGACGCGGCCAACGTCAACCAGTTGCCGTCGGTGGCGCTGTTCGACGCCGGCTTCAACTACCGCCACCACTTCCTCGGCAAGATGGTGAGCCTGCGCGCCAACATCTCCAACATCGCCAACCGAAAATACTGGACCTACTACCAGGAGAACTACCTGAACGTGGGCGCGCCGCGCAGCGCCAGCCTGAACGCGCGCGTGGACTTCTAGGCATGAAAGCACTGTCCCTGGCGGCCGGCGCCGCGCTGTCCCTGCTGCTGTCGAACGCGTTCGCCGAACAGTATTACCAGACCAAGACGCCCTACCAACCGCCCCGGGGCGGCACAAGCTACGAGGCGCCGCCGGCGGGTTACCGGATCGTGTCGACACAGCTGCTGGCGCGTCACGGCTCGCGCGGCTTGAGCGGCTTCAAGACCGACCTGGCGCTGTACCGTCTATGGCAACAGGCGGAAAAGGAAGGCGCGCTCACGCCGTTGGGCGCGGAGCTGGGACCGGACATCCTGGCGCTGATGAAGGCGAACTTCCTGCTCGGTTATGGCGTGGCCGGCATCGGCAAGCCGGGTTATGGCAACGAGACCTTGCAGGGCGTGGCCGAACACACGCAACTGGCGCAGCGCATGCAAGAACGCCTGCCGCAGCTGTTTAGCGACGCCGTCGACAAGCGGCGCGCCATCGTCGTGGTCACCTCCGGCAAGGACCGCGCCGTCGACAGCGGCTACTTCTTCACGCGCTCGCTGGCGGCGCGGCAGCCCGGCCTGGAACCTTTGCTGACCTATCCCGCGTCGCTGGCGCCGCGCGGCGAAACCGATCATGCCGGCCGCCCGGCGGGCACCGACCGCTTTCTGCTCTACTTCCACAAACTGAACCCGGCGCAGGACCAGATCTCAACGCCCTCCGATCCGCTGCGCGCCACCTACCAGGCCAGCCTGGCCTACCAGGGCTGGCTGGAAAGCGACGAACTGCGCGCCCGGGTGGCGGCGATCCTGGCGCAGCCACGCCTGGCCGAGGCGGCGCGCGCCACGCTGGCGCGCCTGTTCCAGCCCGACTTTGTCGCCGCGCTCGATCAAGGCCGCCATCGCGCCGCCAATACCGGGGGCTTCAGTTTTACCAGCGCCGACGGCAAGTTCACCAACACGCTGAACGGCGACGGCGACACCAGCATCGGCTCCGCCACCGACGCCGCGCTGGCGCTGTACGAACTGTATGCGGCGGCGGCCGACATGCGGCAGGAAGTGGCGGCCGACTTCACCCGCTACGTGCCGCCGGCCCAGGCCAGCGTGTTCGCGTCCATCGACGACGCGCTGGCCTTTTACGAAAAAGGTCCCGGCATCGCCGAAAACGGCGACCTGACCTGGCGCATGGCGCGCACGCTGCTCGACGACTTCTTCGCCGAGGTGGACGCCGTCGCCAGGGGCGAGCTGCGGCATGCGGCCAAGCTGCGCTTCTCGCACGCCGAGATCGTCATCCCGATGGCCGCCATCCTGGGCCTGCCCGGCATGTCCGAGCAGCTGCCGCGCGCCCGCATGTACGACTACGACAACAGCGGCTGGCGCGGCGAGGCGGTGGCGCCGATGGCCGCCAACATCCAGTGGGACGTGTACCGCAACGCCCGGGGCCGCACGCTGGTGCGCATGCTCTACAACGAGAGGGAGACGGATTTCAAGCCGGCGTGCAGCGGCGCCAGGGTCGCCGCCGGCAGCCACTATTACGATTATCAAAAAGTAAAAAGCTGCTATAAAGACCAGCACTAGTTGAACTTTTTTTGGAAAACGTTATTAATTGATCTATATCAAACGTACTGCACTGGCGTTAACGCGACGTTTGATACGTGTCATGGCAAACATAAATGTTTTTCCGGTGCTACACTCGGAAAGTCTTTGTTTCACTTTGAGAGGCTCTCCATGAACCAGATGTCCAGGCGACAGTTCCTTCGGGTGACTGGCGCGACCATCGCGGGTTCGAGCATCGCGCTCCTCGGCTTCGCGCCGGCGACGGCCCTGGCCGAAGTCCGGCAGTACAAGCTGGCGCGCAGCACCGAAACCCGCAACACCTGCCCCTACTGCTCCGTAGGCTGCGGGATCCTGATGTACGGCCTTGGCGACGGCGCGAAAAACGCCACCGCCAAAATCATCCACATCGAAGGCGACGCCGACCACCCGGTCAACCGCGGCACGCTGTGCCCGAAAGGCGCCAGCCTGATCGACTTCATCCACTCCCCGAACCGCTTGATGGTGCCCGAATACCGCGCGCCCGGCGCCACGGAGTGGAGCCCGATGTCGTGGGACGACGCGCTCACGCGCATCGCCAAACTGATGAAGGCCGACCGCGACGCCAACTTCATCGAGAAGAGCGCCGACGGCAAAACCGTCAACCGCTGGACCACGACCGGCATGCTGTGCGCGTCGGCCGGCTCCAACGAGGTAGGTTATTTAACCCATAAAACCATGCGCAGTCTGGGCATGCTGGCATTCGACAATCAAGCACGTGTATGACACGGTCCGACGGTGGCAGGTCTTGCCTCGACATTTGGACGTGGTGCGATGACGAATCACTGGGTAGACATCAAGAACGCCGATGTCATCCTGGTCATGGGCGGAAACGCCGCTGAAGCACACCCTTGCGGATTCAAATGGGTCACGGAAGCGAAGGCCCATCGCGGCGCCAAGCTGGTCGTGGTCGATCCGCGCTTTACCCGAACCGCCTCGGTGGCCGACTATTACGTCCCCACCCGCACCGGCTCGGACATCGTCTTCCTGGGCGGGATAATTAATTATCTGCTCACGAACGACAAGATACAGCACGAGTACGTCCGCAATTACACGGACATGCCGTTCATCGTGCGCGAGGACTTCGCCTTCAACGACGGCCTGTATTCCGGCTACGACGAGGCCACCGGCAAGTACGCGGACAAGAGCAGCTGGAACTACGAGATGGGCGACGACGGCTACGCCAAGATCGATCCGACGCTCGAGCATCCGCGCTGCGTGTACCAGCTGATGAAGAAGCACTACTCGCGCTACACCCCGGAGATGGTGGAGAAAGCCTGCGGCGTGCCGCCGGAAAAATTCCACAAGGTCGCCGAGATGCTGGCGTCGACGGCGGTCCCCGGACGCGCCGCGACCATCCTCTACGCGCTGGGCTGGACCCAGCACTCGACCGGCGCGCAAACCCTGCGCACCGGCGCCATGGTGCAGCTCCTGCTGGGGAACATCGGCATCGCCGGCGGCGGCATGAACGCGCTGCGCGGGCACTCCAACATCCAGGGCCTGACCGACCTGGGGCTGCTGACAAATATGCTGCCCGGTTACCTGACCCTGCCCGGCGAGGCGGAACAGGACTGGGAGGCTTATGCCGCCAAGCGCGCGCTCAAGCCGCTGCGTCCGAACCAGCTTAGCTACTACAGCAACGCCAAGAAGTTCCTGGTCTCCTTCATGAAGGCCTGGTGGGGCGACGCCGCCACCGAGGAGAACAACTACGCGTTCGACTACCTGCCCAAGCTGGACAAGCCGTACGACATGATGCAGGCCTTCGAGCTTATGCATCAGGGGAAAATGAACGGCTACATCTGCCAGGGCTTCAACATCCTGGCGTCGGCGCCGGACAAGCAGAAGATCACCGAGTCTCTCTCCAAGCTCAAGTACCTGGTGGTGATGGACCCGCTGGCCGTCGAGACGGCGGAGTTCTGGCGGCCGTTCGGCGAGTTCCACCAAGTCGATCCGACCAAGATCATGACCGAGGTGTTCCGCCTGCCGACCACCTGCTTCGCCGAGGAGCGCGGCTCGCTGGTGAGCTCCTCGCGCGTGCTGCAGTGGCACTGGCAAGGCGCCGAAGGTCCGGGACAAACCAAGAGCGATCTGGAGATCATGTCCGGCATCTTCATGCGCATCAAGAAGATGTACCAGACCGACGGCGGCAAATTCCCCGACCCGATCGTCAACCTGACGTGGAACTACGCGCAGCCCCTGAGCCCACAGCCGGAGGAAATCGCGATGGAGTTCAACGGCAAGGCGCTCAAGGAGCTCACCGATCCGAAGGACCCGACGAAAGTCATCCTGAAGAAGAACGAGCAGCTGGCCGGCTTCGCGCAGTTGCGCGACGACGGCAGCACGGCCTGCGGTTGCTGGATCTTCGCCGGCTGCTGGACCGCCGCCGGCAACCAGATGGGCCGCCGCGACAACAGCGACCCGACCGGCATCGGCAATACGCTCAACTGGGCCTGGGCCTGGCCGGCCAACCGCCGCGTGCTCTACAACCGCGCCTCGTGCGACACCAAGGGCAAGCCGTTCGACCCGACCCGTAAGCTGATCGGCTGGAACGGCAGCAACTGGGCCGGCGCGGACGTGCCGGACTTCAAGGCCGACGAACCGCCGGAAAACGGCATGGGTCCCTTCATCATGCTGGCCGAAGGGGTGGCGCGTTTCTACTCGCGCGACGCCATGGCCGAAGGTCCGTTCCCCGAGCACTACGAGCCGTTCGAGACGCCGATCGGCCACAACCCGATGCACCCGAATAACCCGCGCGCCACCAGCAATCCGGCCGGCCGCATGTTCCCGGGCGACAGGGCCAAGCTGGGCAAGGCGAACGAGTATCCGCACGTGGCCACCAGCTACCGTTTGACGGAGCACTTCCACTACTGGACCAAGCACGCGCGCCTGAACGCCATCATCCAGCCGGAGCAATTCGTCGAAATCGGCGAGGACCTCGGCAAGGAGATCGGCGTGACGCACGGCGACCGTGTCAAGGTCAGCTCCAAGCGTGGACACATCGTGGCGAAAGCCGTGGTGACCAAGCGTATCAAGGCATTGACCATCGACGGCAAGAAGACCCACCAGGTCGGACTGCCGATTCACTTCGGGTTCAAGGGAGTCACCAAACCGGGCTACCTGATCAACACCCTGACGCCGACGGTTGGAGACGGCAATTCACAGACACCGGAATTCAAGTCGTTCCTGGTGAAAGTGGAAAAAGCATGACGGCCCGAGGAGAATAAAACATGGCTTTACAATCACTTGATATCAAACGGATGTCGGCCACCACGGTGCAGACACCGGTGGCGCGCACGCCGGCCACCGGCGTGGTCGCCAAGCTGATCGACGTATCGAAGTGCATCGGATGCAAGGCATGCCAGACCGCCTGCATGGAGTGGAACGACCTGCGCGACGACGTCGGCGAGACCACCGGCGTGTACGACAACCCGCTCGACCTGACGCCGCAATCGTGGACCGTGATGCGTTTCTCGGAACACGAAACCGGCGACGGCAACCTCGAATGGCTGATCCGCAAGGACGGCTGCATGCACTGCGAGGACCCGGGCTGCCTGAAGGCCTGTCCGGCGCCGGGCGCCATCGTCCAGTACACCAACGGCATCGTCGATTTCCATCAGGAGAACTGCATCGGCTGCGGCTACTGCGTCGCCGGCTGCCCGTTCGACGTGCCGCGCATCTCCAAAAAAGACGACCGCGCCTACAAGTGCACCTTGTGCTCGGACCGCGTGGCCGTCGGCCAGGAACCGGCCTGCGTCAAGACCTGCCCCACCGGCGCCATCGTCTTCGGCACCAAGGAGGACATGAAGGAGCACGCGGCCGAGCGCATCGAGGACCTCAAATCGCGCGGCTACGCCAACGCCGGCCTGTATGACCCGGCCGGCGTTGGCGGCACGCACGTGATGTACGTGCTGCACCACGCCGACAAGGCGCCGCTGTACCATGGACTGAAGCAGAATCCGAGCATCAGTCCCATGGTCGGCCTGTGGAAGGGCTTGACCAAGCCACTGGCGCTGGCCGGCATCGCCGCCACCGCGCTGGCGGGCTGGTTCCACTATTCGCGCGTCGGCCCGAACGAGGTCAGCCGGGACGAGGAAGCGGAGGCGCTGCACGAGGCAAACCGGATCAGGGAGAGCAACAATGAGCACACCTGAAAACAAACCCTTGCGCGACAAGGACGGCAATCCGCTCATCGAGCGGTACACGCCCAATGAGCGCAGCAACCACTGGGTCACCGCCATCTGCTTCATCGTGCTGACGGTGTCCGGCCTGGCGATGTTCCATCCGGCCACCGCGTGGATGGCGGTGTTCCTCGGCGGCGGGCAATGGACGCGCATCCTGCATCCGTTCTTCGGGATACTGATGTTCGCCTCGTTCGCGCTGCTGGTGGTGCGCTTCTGGCACCACAACCGCTTCGAAAAAGGCGACTCGCAGTGGCTCAAGCAGGTCGGCGACGTGGTCAACAACCGCGAGGAACGCCTGCCCCGCGTGGGCCGCTACAACGCCGGGCAAAAGGTGCTGTTCTATGTGCTGATTTTGTGCATGCTGGGGCTTCTGCTGTCGGGCATCGTGATCTGGCGCGCGTACTTCGCGTTCTACTTCCCGATCGAGGTGGTACGCTTCGCCGCGCTGCTGCACGCGTTCTGCGCGTTCGTGATCATTTGCTCGATCGTGGTCCATATCTACGCCGGCCTGTGGGTCAAGGGCTCGATCGGCGCCATGGTGCGCGGCACGGTCACCTACGGGTGGGCGCGCAAGCACCATCCACGCTGGTTCGAGGAAGTCGCGCGCAATACCAAGCCGCGCGATTGATTTATCAATTTGGGATTAAAATAGTTCCCAAGCCGGCGGCCAGCGTGATCAACGCGTCAGCGCCGCCGGCAAACTGGGAGACATCTTTTGGTACAACGTCTGCTTGAACCGGGCGAAATCGAATCGCTCGATCACAATGCCATTCCGCGCCTGCTGCTGCCGCAAGCCCGCAGCCTGTTCACCGCGCGCGCCGCCCGCCTGCGCCAGCTGGCCAACAACGAAATCACCGGAATACCCGTCGGCGAATCCATGCAGGGCTACCTGCGCCTGATGGCCGCGCTGGTGGACGCGCAAGCGGCCGTCGCCGCCGCGCTGCCGGCCGAAACCTTCGCCCTGCCCCCCGCGGCGGAAATCGCGCTCTCGCTCGAACACAATATGCCGCCGCTGCCGGTCAGCGGCGCGCGTCCGGCGTCGTGGCGCACCGTGTTCGCCGCCATCCTCGATCAGCTCGAGCCTTTGGCCAAAGAACAGCCGCAGATGGCGGCCGTGCTGGCGCAACTGCGCGAGCTCGACGCCGCCCAGCTCGAAGGCTGCGCCGACGCCGTGCTGGCGGAGGTGACCGAAGGCGTCGACCCGCTGCACGCGCCCTTCGTCGCCGCCGCGCTGCAGGTGGTGTGGGCGATGCGCGCCAGCCAGCTCGACTCCCCGGCGGTGCAACCGCTGGTGACCAATACGCTGTGCCCCGTCTGCGGCTCGCACCCGGTGGCCAGCGTGATCCGCATCGGCGGCCAGTCGCAGGGCTACCGCTACCTCCATTGCAGCGCCTGCGCCAGCGAATGGCACATGGTGCGGGTCAAATGCTCGTGCTGCGAGCACACCTCCAAGATCGCCTACCAAAGCCTGGAGACCAACGAGGACAAGGCGGAGGTGGTGGAAGACCCCTCCTTGATCAACAAGGCCAACGACCCGAGCAAGGTGGCGCGCGCCGAGACCTGCGAGGACTGCAAGACCTACCGCAAGATCTTCAACCAGGAGCACGACTTCAACGTCGAGCCGCTGGCCGACGACCTGGCCAGCCTGACGCTCGACCTGCTCGTTGGCGAGGCGGGTTATGCCCGCGCCAGCGGCAACCCGCTGTTGTGGTTCAACGCCGCATGAGCGGCCCGGCCAACACGGTGAAGGCGGCCGGCGCGATCCACCTGCCGGCCGTGCATCTGATCTTGTCCGATGCCGGCTGCGAGGCGCTGGTCGCCGAATACGGCCGCACCCAAACGACGGAGGCTGCGCGCGCGCTGCTGGCCGAGTTGCGCGGCCTGCTGCTGGCCGCACGCGACGGCTCCGGCCACGGGCCGACCACCACCGACACCTCCATCCCAACGCTGCTGGCGATGCTGGGCGCGCGCCTGCGCGAGGCCAACCGCTCGCCGCTGCGGCCCGTGTTCAACCTGACCGGCACCGTCCTGCACACCAACCTGGGACGCGCGCTGCTGCCCGACAGCGCGGTGCAGGCGGTTGTGGAAGCGCTGCGCTGGCCGATGAACCTCGAATGGGACATCGATACCGGCAAACGCGGCGACCGTGACAACCTGGTCGAGGAACTGCTGCTGGAACTGACCGGGGCCGAGGCGGCCACCATCGTCAACAACAACGCCGCCGCCGTGCTGTTGATGCTCAACACGCTGGCGCAGGGGCGCGAGGTGATCGTCTCGCGCGGCGAGTTGGTGGAAATCGGCGGCGCCTTCCGCATCCCCGACATCATGACGCGCGCCGGCGCCGTGCTGCGCGAAGTGGGCAGCACCAACCGCACCCACCCCAAGGACTACGACGAAGCTGCCGGCGCGCAGACGGCGCTGATGATGAAGGTCCATTGCAGTAATTATGCGATCACCGGCTTCACCAAAAGCGTGGAGCTGCCGGAGCTGGCGCCGCTGGCGCGCCGGCACGGCATTCCGGTCGCCGTGGACCTGGGCAGCGGCACGCTGGTCGACCTCGAACAATACGGCCTGCCGCACGAGACGACGGTGCGCGAGACCATCGCCGGCGGCGCCGACCTGGTCACCTTCAGCGGCGACAAGCTGCTCGGCGGACCGCAGTGCGGCATCATCGTCGGCCGCGCCGACCTGATCGCGCGCATCAAAAAAAATCCCCTCAAGCGCGCGCTGCGCGTGGGCAAACTGACGCTGGCGGCGCTCGAGCCGGTGCTGGCCCTGTACCGCGCGCCGGACCTGCTGCCCGAGCGCCTGACCACATTGAAGCTGTTGACCCGCCCCGCCGCCGCCATGCGCGAACAGGCGCTGACCATCCTGCCGCTGCTGCAGCAGGTGCTCGGCGCCGGCTACGTGGTCGGCGCGCAAGCGATGATGAGCCAGATCGGCAGCGGCGCGCTGCCGGTCGACCAATTGCACAGCCACGGGCTGGTGGTGCGCGCCGCCGCCACCGTCCGCACCGGCAATGCGCTCGGCGTGCTTGAACAGCGCCTGCGCGCGCTGCCGCTGCCGGTGATCGGCCGCGTGTCGCAGGACGCGCTGTGGCTGGACCTGCGCTGCCTCGACGAGCACCAGTTCCAGCGCTTCACCGACCAGTTGCCGCTGCTGGGGCAAACGCCGGCATGATCGTCGGCACCGCAGGTCATATCGACCATGGTAAAACCACGCTCACGCGCGCGCTGACCGGGGTCGACACGGACCGCCTGAAGGAAGAAAAGGCGCGCGGCATCTCGATCGAACTCGGTTACGCCTACGCGCCGTTGGACGGTGGCGAAACGCTCGGCATCATCGACGTTCCCGGCCACGAAAAATTCATCCGCACGATGGCCGCCGGCGTGACCGGCATCGACGCCGCGCTGCTGGTGATCGCCGCCGACGACGGCATCATGCCGCAGACGCTCGAGCACCTGGCCATCCTGCGCCTGCTCGGTGTGCGGCGCGGCGCCGTGGCGCTGACCAAGATCGACCGCGTCGACGCGCTGCGGCTGGCGCGCGTCGAGGCCGACATCGGGGCGCTGTTGGCGCACACCGATTTCGCCGGCGCGCGCGTCTTCCACACCAACGCCACCAGCGAAGGCGACGCCGGCGTGAAGGCGCTGCTGGCGCACCTGGCGGCGATGGCGGCAACGCTGCCGGCCGCCGACGAACGGCGCCTGTTCCGGCTTGGCGTCGACCGTGTGTTCACCCTGTCTGGCCAGGGCACCATCGTCACCGGCACCGCGCTGGCCGGCAGCGTGCGCGTGGGCGACACCTTGCAGCTGGCACCGGGCGAACAGCAGATGCGGGTGCGCAGCATCCACGCGCAGAACCGCGCGGCCGACGTGGGCCGCGCCGGCCAGCGGCTGGCGCTCAACCTGGGCGGCGTGTCGAAGGACGAAATCGCGCGCGGCAGCTGGATCGTCGCCCCCGCCCTCGCCGCCTGTTCCGAGCGCGTCGACGTCGAACTGACGTTGATGCCGGACTGCGGCGTCACCCTCAAGCCATGGTCGCCGCTGCATGTGCACCTGGGGGCGGCGCACCACGTGGCCAACTTCGTGCCGCTCGACGGCGAAACGCTCGCCCCCGGCGCCAGCGGCCGCGCGCAGCTGGTGCTCGACGCGCCGGTGCACGCGGTGCCGGGCGACCGCTTCGTGATCCGCAACGCCCAGGCCACGGCCACCATCGGCGGCGGCGTGGTGCTCGATCCGTTCGGACCGGCGCGCAAGCGGCGCACGGCGGCGCGGCTGGCGTGGCTGGACGCGCTGGCCGACTTCATCGCCGGCGACCGCCGGGAAGGCGTCCACGGTCAGTCGGGTGGCATCGGCGCCCTGCTGGCGCGCAGCCCGCTCGGCTTGCGCCGCTCGGCGCTGGTGCGGCTGTCGCAGCTGCCGGCGGAGGAAATCGCGCCGCCGCCGGCCACCATCGAGGTGCGGATCTCGGGCGGCGACGCGCTGCTGATCGCGCCGGCCGAGGTGGCGGCGCTGGAGGCGCGCATCCTCGACGGCCTGGCGCAATTCCACGCGCGCGCGCCCGACGAGGCGGGACCGGAGCTGTGGCGCCTCAAGCGTATCGTCGCGCCGGAGATGGAGGACCGCCTGTGGAGCCGCCTGGTCGAGACCTTGGCCGGGGACGGCCGCCTGCGCCAGCGCGGACGCAGCCTGCACCTGCCCGGCCACAGCGTGGAGCTGAGCGCGGCCGAACAGGCGCTGGCCGCGCCGCTGCTCGCGTCCCTGCGCGAGGGGCGCTTCGATCCGCCGTGGGTGCGCGACCTGATGCGCCAGCACGCGCTGCCGGAGGCGGAGGTGCGGCGCCTGCTGCTCAAACTATCGAAGACCGGCGAGATCAGCCAGCTGGTGCCGGACCTGTTCTATCATCCGGCGCCGTTGGCCGAGCTGGCGCAACTGGTGGCGACCTTGCCGGAAGTGCAGGCCTCGTCGTTCCGCGACGCCACCGGCCTCGGGCGCAAGCGCGCGATACAAATCTTGGAGTTCTTCGATCGCGTCGGCTATACTCGGCGCGTCGGCAACGTCCACCTGATCCGGCCCAACGCGGCCTGGGCATTCAGCACGGAATAGCCGCCAGCACACCACGGAAGGCAATCTCATCCGGTGATGGGGCCGGGCTTCAAACCCGGTGGGGGGCGTCAGACGCTCTCCAGTAAGTTCGACTCCTACTGCCTTCCGCCATTTCAACGCTTGCCCTCCCCTTGGCCATTTGGGGCCGCATGGCGCCGGCATACGCGGTCGGCGGCGCTCGGCGGATTACGGCGTTCCGCCTAATCCGCCCTACCAATCCTTCACTTCATTGCATGGGAAAGTACTTAGCGACGCCTCCGACGTTTTGCGTGTAAAATTACACCAAGGAAACAGGTATTGTTTAAATTTAAATATTTTCCTGTTTTGGATTTGGTAGCTTTACGTGAGGACGCGCAATGATTTTTTCTAAAATGAAGGTTGGCAAGCGGCTTGCCGTCGGCTTCGGGGCCGCCCTGTTGCTGTTGTTGACGATCTCGGCGGCCAGCGAATTGACGATACGCAGCATCGCCGCCGACACCACCAACCTGCTGACCGAGCAGCTGCAGACGGAGCGCCTGGTGACCGAGTGGAAAGGCATTATCGAGGCGAATGTGCAGCGCGCCCAGGCCGCCGCCAAGACGTCCGATCCGACGGTGCAGAAATTCTTCGAGGACGGCATCGCACGCGCTTCCCAGCGCGTGGCCGGCGCCCAGGAACAGATCGGCCGCTTGCTGGTCGACCCGCGCGCCAAGGAATTATTCGCCAAGGCGATGGAGAGCCGAGCCGTGTACCAGGGCCACCGCAAGGCCGCGTTCGAGGCCAAGGCGCGCGGCGACCTCGACCAGGCCAACCTCATCATCAACCAGAAATTCGTGCCCGCCGGCGACCTCTATCTGGGCAGCATCGACGCGCTGGCCGATCGCCAGAAAGCCGCCATCGACGAGATCGGCAATGGCATCGAGCGCCGCAGCGCGGCGGCCGTCATCACCATCCTGGTGCTGTCGGTGGCGTCGATCGCCGTGGCGCTGTTGCTCGGCTGGTTGATTACGCGCTCGTTGCTGACCCAGCTCGGCGGCGAGCCCGGCTACGCCGCCGGCATCACCGACCGCATCGCCGCCGGCGACCTGACGGTTCAGGTCGCGCTGCGGCCCGACGACCGCTCCAGCCTGCTGTTCAGCATCGCCGCCATGCGCGACCGCCTGGCCGCCATCGTCGGCGAGGTGCGCAGCACCACCGAGGCCGTCGCCACCGCGTCCAACGAGATCGCTAGCGGCAATATGGACTTGTCGACCCGCACCGAGCAACAGGCCGGCTCGCTCGAGGAGACCGCCTCGTCGATGGAGGAGCTGACCTCGACCGTCAAGCAAAACACCGACCACGCGCGCCAGGCCAACCAGCTGGCGGCCAGCGCCGCCTCGGTGGCCGTGCGCGGCGGCGGCGTGGTGGCCGAGGTGGTCACGACGATGGATTCGATCAGCGCATCGTCGCGCCGCATCGTCGATATCATCGGCGTGATCGACGGCATCGCCTTCCAGACCAACATCCTGGCCTTGAACGCGGCGGTGGAGGCGGCGCGCGCCGGCGAACAGGGCCGTGGCTTCGCGGTGGTGGCCTCCGAGGTGCGCAACCTGGCGCAGCGTTCGGCCAGCGCGGCCAAGGACATCAAGCAACTGATCGGCGATTCGGTCGGCAAGATCGACGACGGCAGCAAGCTGGTCGGCCAGGCCGGCGACACAATGGCCGAGATCGTTGCCAGCGTCCAGCGCGTGAGCGACATCATGGCGCAGATCGCCACGGCCAGCGGCGAGCAGGAGGCCGGCATCGAGCAGATCAACCAGGCCATCGTCGAGATGGACGGCGTGACGCAGCAGAACGCGGCGCTGGTCGAGCAGGCGGCCGCCGCCGCCGACGCGCTGCAGGGGCAGTCGGGCCATCTGGCGCAACTGGTCAGCGTGTTCAAGGTGGCGGCCGGCCCGGTGCGCGGCCACGCGCTGGCGCTGCGCTGAGCGGGCTCGGCGTTGGGTGGGGCAATAAAATGGCACAATACGGCATCATTGATTCCGGGACAACCATGAATAAGATCGCCTCGCCCGCCGCCGCCATCGCACTGGCCTTCACCTCGTTCGCGCTGCCCGCCATGGCGCAGTCCGTGGCCGCCGACAAACTCTACCAGGCCAACTGCGCCTCCTGCCACGGCGTGAAAATGGAGGGCGGCATCGGTCCGACCCTGGGCAAGCACACTTGGCTGCACGGGGAGCCGACCAAGGCCAATTTGATCAAGGTGATCAGCAAGGGCGTGCCGGACAAGAACATGCCGGCCTGGTCGCCGGCGCTGACGGCGCCGCAGATCGCACTGCTGGCCGACTATATCGCCGCCGGCGCCAACAAGCCGGTCGTTGCCGCCGCGGCCGCTCCGGCCGCCGTCGTCAAGGCCGCGCCCGACGGCATCGACCTGAGCGGCTTCAAGCTGCCCAAGGGTTTCCGCATCAGCGTCTACGCCGACCAGGTCGATGCGGCGCGCAGCATGGCCGTCTCCGACAGCGGCATTGTCTACGTCGGTTCGCGCAAGGCAGGCAAGGTGTACGCGCTGGTGCCGCGCGGCGACAAGCAAACGGCCGAAGTGGTGACCATCGCCTCCGGCCTGGAAAATCCGATCGGCGTCACCCTGCTCAACGGCGCGCTCTACGTCGGCGAGATCGGCCGCGTGATCCGCTTCGACAACATCGACAAGCGCTACGCGCAAAAGCCAACGTACGAGGTGGTCAAGGTCGATCTGCCGGACGACAAATGGCACGGCGAAAAAGTCATCAAGGCCGGCCCCGATGGCAAGCTCTACATTCCAGTCGGCGCGCCCTGCAACATCTGCGACACCGATGACACCAAACACGCCAAGATCTACCGCATGAACCCCGACGGCAGCGGGCTGGAGGAATATGCGCGCGGCATCCGCAACACGGTGGGCTTTGCCTTCCATCCGGCCACCAAGGCATTGTGGTTCACCGATAACGGTGCCGATCAACTGGGCGACAACAGCCCGTCATGCGAACTGAACGTCGCTCCCAAGGCGGGTCTGCATTTCGGCTTCCCATACTGCCACGGCGGCGTGCTGCCGGACGCAAAATTCAAGGGCCGCGCCTGCGAGGAATATGTCGAGCCGGTCGCCAAGCTGGGGCCGCACGTCGCGCCACTCGGCCTGACCTTCTACACCGGCAAGCAATTCCCGGAGGCGTATCGCAACAACGTCTACGTCGCCGAGCATGGCTCCTGGAACCGCACCACCAAGAGCGGCTACAGCGTCCGGCTGATCACGCTGTACGGCAGCAAGGTCGTCAGCGATACCGCGTTCATCGATGGCTTCCTGCGCGGCGAGGAAGTGGTGGCGCGGCCGGTCGATGTGGCCACCCTGGCCGATGGTTCGATGCTGGTGTCGGACGACTACGGCGGACGCGTGTTCCGCGTCACTTACGACGGCAAGTGATACGTCAACGCGCTCCGCAGCCCCGGAGCGCGTACCCGCCCGATGAGTTCAGCGACAATTCTTGTCGATAAACTCAAACACATCCGGGAACCAAATGGCGCTTCCGCGATAGGCGAAACTGTGCCCCTCCGCCGGTGATGTGCCGAACGCCGGATAGGTTTTCACTTCGACGCGTTTGCCGGCTTGCTTACGCTCGGCGGACAGCACGTCGTTGGGGGCGAGATTGAAATCGTTGGCCGCCTGGAAAAATAGCATGGGGCTGTTGGCGCTACGCGCGGCCGTCTTCATGATTTCCTGAAGCTCGGGCGACTCATCCCAGCTCTCGGCACCGCCGGATGCGACGACCGCCGCGCAGTAGGGAGCCCTTGCCGCGCCAAGCACGGTTTCAATGCCGCCGAACGAATTGCCCGCGACGGCAATCCGGTTTGGCTGCACATAGCTTTGCGACTTGAGCCACGCCAGCGCGGCGAGCTGGTCGTCCAGCTGTTCCGTGCCGAGCAGGCGCACCATCGTCGCCGAGGCTTGCTGGACACCGCCACGGCCGCGCGCCGCCTTGATTTCATCGAGGATGTAGGGTCCGGCATCCCGGCTCAGTCCCTGTCCACGTCGATACGGCATAAAGAAAATCCAGCCTTTGCTTGCGAACAGCGGGCCGATGAGCTTGCTCGCCTGGCTGTTGAGCATGCCAGATGCGCTTCCATGATTGTATAAGACGGCGGGAAAGGGGCCGTCTCCGGCAGGCTTGAAAACCTCGCCGCCCAGTTCCATTGCGCCGTTTTGAAAGCGAATGATTTCCGGGGCGGCCGGCGGCGTTTGCGCGCTTGCCGGCTTCACGTTGAAGATAGAGAAAAATATGAAAACCAGTATTTTATGGTTCATAAAAATCGATGTCGGATAGCTTTGAACGGCAGGAAGTAGCGCGGCTGCGGCGATGCGCCAATCAGCCTCCAAGCAAGGATACCATCTTGCAAAAAAAAGAAGAGCTCCAAACTTGCCTTGGTGGCGGATACGCTTTAGCGCCTGCCGTGGTCCGGTGCGGCGGGCGGGGTGGCGGGTGGCGGCAGGAAATCGAAGTCCGTTAGCTCGGCTAGCGTCCAAGGCAAGGCGGCGGGCAGATTTTTTAAACCGGCTTCAATATCAGCACGCCTGACGGCGCTCCGATAAGTCGTCGCCAACCAATCAGGATTATCGAGCAACCCTTGCAGGCTGGGACTGTCTTCCAGCGCCTGTTCGATCGCCACGCGTTGCGTGCCGATTGTTCTGCTCCAACTGCGTCCGCGTCGCGCGGGTTGGTGAGTCCATTTCAACAGATGTGCCAGCAACACGACCATATGGTTGCGCAATGCGCGCTTGTCGCTCTTGCCCACATCCTCGATCTCCTCGGCGACGTTGTCGACATCTAATTGCGACCATTGACGCGCGCGTATCAGCGCCGCTTGCTGCGCCGCCCAGGCAACGACGTCATCGTCATACAAGGTACCCATGGTTAATCGTCCTGTAGCGCTTCGTCCAATGTCCAGGGACTGACCTCCGGCACACCAGGCAGCGACGCCTCCTTGACGGCGAGGATGACGGCATCGCTCCAGGCCTCTTCGGCAAAGCCGGGGTCCGTCATCAGCCGGCGCAGACTGGGATTCCGGCGCAACAACCTTCGCACCTGCGCCCGTTGCTCGCGTATCGTTCGCGCCCAGCTGGAGCCGTAATGGTCTGGCTGGTAGCGGCATTTGATCAGATGCTCGACCAACACCGCCATGCGGTGGCACAGCGCACGTCTTTCGCTCTTGCCCACATCCTCGATCTCCCCGGCGATGTTGTCGATGTCCAACTGCGACCACCGGCCTGCGCGCAGCAGAGCCGCCTGCTGCTCGGCCCAGGCGACCACGTCCTCGTCGTAAAGCGTCCCCATGGCTGCTGCCTCCATTGCCAGTCTTAGCTTGGACCGAAACCCTGATCAAAAGTTCAAGACGAAAAAAAACCGCGCCACGTGCAAGCACATGGCGCGGTTTTTAGCGGACTAGTCCGGGATTAGTTCGCTGCGGCGGCCGCGTCTTCGGCGGCGGCCTTCATCGACAGCTTCAGACGGCCGCGGTCGTCGGTTTCCAGAACCTTGACGCGCACTGCCTGGCCTTCTTTCAGGTAGTCGGCCACGGCGTTGACGCGCTCGTTGGCGATCTGCGAGATGTGTAGCAGACCATCCTTGCCCGGCATGACCTGGACGATCGCGCCGAAGTCCAGCAGCTTCAACACCACGCCGTCGTAGGTCTTGCCCACTTCGACCGAGGCGGTCAGCTCTTCGATGCGACGCTTGGCTTCCTGGCCGGCGGCGGCGTCGACGGAGGCGATGGTGACCACGCCTTCGTCGCTGATGTCGATCTGCGTGCCGGTCTCTTCGGTCAGCGCGCGGATCACGGCGCCGCCCTTGCCGATGACGTCACGGATTTTTTCCGGATTGATCTTGATGGTGATCAGGCGCGGCGCGAAATCGGACAGTTCCGTCTTCACGTGCGGCATGGCTTTTTGCATTTCGCCCAGGATGTGCTCGCGGCCTTCCTTGGCTTGCGCCAGCGCCACTTGCATGATTTCCTTGGTGATACCCATGATCTTGATGTCCATCTGCAGCGCGGTGATACCGTTGCGCGTGCCGGCGACCTTGAAGTCCATGTCGCCGAGGTGATCTTCATCGCCCAGGATGTCCGACAGCACGGCGAACTTGCCGCCTTCCTTGATCAGGCCCATCGCGATGCCGGCGACGTGCTCTTTCATCGGCACGCCGGCGTCCATCAGTGCCAGGCAGCCGCCGCAGACCGAAGCCATCGACGACGAACCGTTCGATTCGGTAATTTCCGATACCAGGCGCACCGAGTAGCTGAAATCTTCCGGTGCCGGCAGCGCGGCGATCAGCGCGCGCTTGGCCAGGCGGCCGTGGCCGATCTCGCGGCGCTTCGGCGTGCCGACGCGGCCGGTTTCGCCGGTGGCGAACGGAGGCATGTTGTAATGCAGCATGAACGAGTCGGTGAACTCGCCCATCAGCGCGTCGATCTTCTGGCTGTCGCGGGCGGTGCCCAGCGTGGCCACCACCAGCGCCTGGGTTTCACCGCGGGTGAACAGGGCCGAGCCGTGGGTGCGTGGCAGCACCGAGGTGCGGATCGAGATCGGACGCACGGTGCGGGTGTCGCGGCCGTCGATGCGCGGCTCGCCGTCGAGGATCTGGGTGCGGACGATCTTCGCTTCCATGTCGAACAGGATGTTGTTCACTTCGGCCGCATCGATAGGCGCGGCGCCGGCGGCGGCCGCTTCGGCCGACAGGTCGGCCAGCACTTCGCTGGTGGCGGCCTTGAGCTTGGCGGTGCGCTCCTGCTTGTCCTTGGTCTGGTAGGCTTCGTTGATCTTGCTGGCGGCGAAATGGGCCACGCGGCCGATCAGCGCTTCGTTTTTAGCAGGCGGCACCCACTCGACTTCCGGCTTGCCGCCGTCGCGCACCAGCTCGTGGATCGCGTCGATGACCGCTTTCATTTCGGTGTGGCCGAAGACGACGGCGCCGAGCATGATTTCTTCGGACAGTTGCTGGGCTTCCGATTCGACCATCAGCACGGCCGTTTCGGTGCCGGCGACAACCAGATCCATCTGCGAGGTCTTCAGTTGTTGCACGGTCGGGTTCAGGATGTACTGGCCGTTGGCGTAGCCGACGCGCGCGGCGCCGACCGGGCCGTTGAACGGCACGCCCGACACGCACAGCGCGGCCGAGGCGCCGATCATGGCGGCGATGTCCGGGTCGATCTCAGGATTGACCGACAGCACGTGAATGATGACCTGCACTTCGTTCAGGTAGCCCTCAGGGAACAACGGACGGATCGGACGGTCGATCAGGCGGGACGTCAGCGTTTCTTTTTCCGAAGGACGGCCTTCGCGCTTGAAGAAACCGCCAGGGATTTTACCGGCAGCGTAGGTCTTTTCAACGTAATCGACGGTCAGCGGGAAGAAGTCCTGACCTGGCTTGGCATCCTTGCGCGCCACAACCGTTGCCAGCACGACGGTGTCTTCGATCGACACCATGACCGCGCCGGATGCCTGGCGAGCGATTTCGCCGGTTTCCAGGGTCACGGTGTGTTGGCCGTACTGGAAGGTTTTCGTAACTTTGTTAAACATGGGTAATCCCTTTCTATTTGCCGACAGATTTTCAGGGGCTGTCGTTCACCTCACCACAGACGGCATACCCGCCGTCTTTGCTACACTTGCTAAACAGTTGCTGCAATCGGACACGTCGCGTTCGCCATGGCTGAGTCGCGGGCGGCGCTCGGCGGATTACGCTGCGCTAATCCGCCCTACGTGACCAACTTCAAGGGATTCTGTGCCGCATTGCCAAGACCACATTCTGGTTGGCAATTTATTACCGTCGAAAATGACAAAATGCCCGCGACAGCAAACTGGCGCAGGCATTTCGATTAAGCCGGGTGACGCAAATATTACTTACGCAGGCCCAGTTTGGCGATCAGATCGCGATAACGGGTTGCGTCTTTGCCCTTCAGGTACGACAGCAGGCTCTTACGACGGTTGACCATCATGATCAGACCACGACGGGAGTGGTGATCCTTGCTGTGGGCCTTGAAGTGGCCGTTCAGTTCGTTGATGCGCGCGGTCAGCAGTGCAACTTGCACTTCTGGCGAGCCGGTGTCTTTTTGACCACGGGCGTTGTCCGCGATGATCGCGGCTTTGTTGATGTTTTCTACGGTCATGATATTTACCTTTAACATGCGGTGCGCGGAGTCTGAACCCTGCACACCGTGAACTTCAAAAAAAACCGGCCCGAAGACCAGACCCGAAAGTATAGCGGAAAAAGCGCCGCGTGTATCCCGGCTTGACTACAATTTGTCGATTCCGCCGTGTTTTTGGAGGTTTGTGATGAAAAAAGTGTTTTTTGCGGCAATGTTTCCGCTATGGTTGGCGGGCTGCGCGGGCCTGTTCGGGCCGCCGCCGGCGCCCGGCGAGAGCGCCGAGGTGGTCCGGGCCAAGCTGGGCCCGTCCACCAACGTCTATCAAGACGGCCCGGACACGATGCTCGAATACGCCAAGGGGCCGCTCGGCCAATACACGTGGATGGCCCGCCTCGGCCCCGACGGCCGGCTGCGCTCGTACGAACAGGTGCTGACGGGGCAGAAGTTCGCCACCATCAAGATCGGCCGCGACACCAAGGACAGCGTACTGCGCATCATCGGCCAGCCGTCCAAACAGGTACGCTATTACAGCGTCGACGGCGACGTCTGGCAGTACCGCTATAAGGAAAACGATGTGTGGAACTCGGTGATGGATGTGCAGTTCGACCGCGACGGCGTGGTGCGGGCGCTGGTCAACGGGCCGGACGAGGAGCGCGAGCCGCGCTGGCTGCGCTGACCGTTGTGGTAGGAGAAATCCCACGCGCACTGTGGCAGTGCGCCGACGGGCAGGGTTTCCCGGCGTTGCTATGATTTCTCCATATCAAAACGCAACCTTCCCGGAGAATTCATGTCTTTACGTACGCCTTCCGCCCGCCATGCAATGTATGCCGCCACCCTGATCGCGCTGACCACCGCCACGGCAATGGCGTGGGCCGAACCGTCGCCGGCGCTCGACCGCGCCAGCGTGTCGGTCGGCGCCTTCAATACCGATCCGCGCATCAAGGTCGAGGGCGACACCAACTATGGCCGCATCGACACCGGCACCTACAAGGCCGACCGGGTGACGCTGCCGCGCGCCAAGGCCAGCGTGCTGATCGGCGATTCGCACGGGATCGACTTCGATTACTACCGCTACGACAAGGACTACAACCCCGAGCTGGGCGGCAGCACCAACGTCAACGGCTTGCCGCTGACCGGCACGGGCAAGCTCAACGCCAAGCTCAAGCTCGACCTGGCCAATGTGGCCTACAAGTGGTGGCTCGGCAGCGGCGCCGACGTGTTTGGCGTGGGCGTGGGCGCGGCCTACTACCGCGCGCGCATCGACGGCACGGCCAATGGCGTGTTGAACGGCGTGGCCGGCAACGCCCGCTATTCGGAAAATGAAAGCGCCTACGCGCCGCTGGTGGAGCTGGGCTGGCGCCATCAGTTCTCGCCGGCGCTGCGCCTGTACGCGGACGCCAACGGCATCAAGAAGAATGGCGGCAGCATCAACGGCCATATTTACGGCGGCGCGGTCGGGCTGGAATGGTATGTGACGCCGATGGTGGGCGTGGTGGCCGAGTACAGCGCGTCGAAGATCAGTCTGCGTCGCGACAAGGATGATACGGCCGTCAACGTGCGGCTCAACGGGCCGGCGGCTTACGTCAAGGTTCGGTTCTGACGTTTTGGTGGGGCGGCTCGCGGTCGGCGGATTACGGCGTTCCGCCAAATCCGCCCACGTAATATTCGTAGGGCGGATTAGCGGGCGAGGCCCGCTAATCCGCCCCGGGGGCCCTTCAAAGAAGCGGCCTACCTAGGTAGGCCTTAAGAGCGCAGCGTAATCCGCCGTGCATGCGCCGCCTGCGGCCCCTCATCGAACAGCCCGGCCAGGCGGCATCGCCGCTGGCCGGCACCTTAACCGACCGCCGCGCGCACTTGCGCGGCGGTCGGTATCGGCGCCACCGCGCCGTGGCCCAGGGTCGACAACGCGGCGCTGACGTTGGCGTAACGCACCGCGTCGGCCAGCGCGTCGCCGGCGGCCAGGCGGGCCAGCAGGCTGCCGTCGAAGCAGTCGCCGGCGCCGGTGGCGTCCACCGCTTCGACCGGATAGCCGGCCACCAGCCGTGGCGCCTCCCCCTCTTCCGCATACCAAGCGCCCACCGGCCCGCTCTTGAGCACCACCGACCGCGCCCCCTGCGCGCGGCACCATGCGAACACCGCCTCGACGTCGTCGGTGCCGGCCAGCGCCACCGCCTCGTCCAGGCTGGGCATGAACAGGTCGGTCATGCCGATGGTGGCGCCGATGATGGCGCGCGCCCGCGCCAGGGGCCACAGCGACAGGCGCAGGTTCGGATCGAAGCTGACCTTCACGCCCGCCTTGCGCGCGATGTCGATCGCTGCGAACACGGTGTCGCAGGCGCCGGCCGATATCGCCTGCGAGATCGCCGACACGTGCAGCCAGCGCGCCGCTTCGACCACACTCAAATCCATCGTGCGCGGTTGCATGCGGCTGGCCGCCGAGCCGGCGCGCAGGTAGCTGAACGCGTGGCCGTCCGGTCCGTGATTGACGAAATACAGGCCGGTCGGCGCGTCGGCGTCGCGTGCGACGGCAGCGACGTCGACACCCTCGGCGCGCCACAAGTCGAGCAGCATGGCGCCGAAACGGTCGTCGCCGACGCGGCTCAGATAGGCGGTGCGCGCGCCCTGCCGACTGGCGGCGATGACGGCGTTGGACGTGTCGCCGCCAAAGCCCTGGCGGTAATTGGCCTCGCCGGGCGTGGCCTGGTTGAACTCCACCATGGCCTCGCCGAGCGCGACCACATCGTATTTTATGTTCATCTATGTCCCCGTTTATTTAATGTCATTCCAGCCATCGGGCCAGCGCCGTGCCGCCCGCGGCCGACACTTCCAGCGCGCGCGTGTCGGCGCCGCGCCGCAGCCATCCCTTGTCGATAAAATTGTCGAGTAGCGCAACGGCCAGCGGACCGGCGAAATGATCGCGCCGCTCCGACCAGTCGACGCAGCCGTACAGCTGGCGCGCGCCCGGCGCCGCGCCGGGCGTGGCGATGCCCAGATCATTGAGCTTGCCGGTCCCCGCAGCGGTCAGCACATAGTCATGGCCGTCGCCCTCGCCCGCCCTGACCCAGCCGCGCTCGACGAAGCAGCGGCATACATCCACACCCAGCACGCCGGCCAGATGGCCGTAGCAGGTGCGCGCATGGCGCAGCGCGCGCATGGATGGCGCCTGCCAACGCGTCGTTTCCGGCAGCGCGCCGTCGGCCACTCGCAGCAGCGCTTCCAGCGCGTGGGCGACATTGGCGTCGGCCAGCATGAAGTAACGGTGCCGCCCTTGTGAGCGAACGCGCGCCAGCCCCTCGTCCACCAGCAGTTTCAGATGCTGGGAGGCGGTGGGCGCCGATACGCCGGCATGGGCGGCAAGATCGGAGGCTGTGTAGAAGCGGCCGTCGAGCAGGCGCGACAACATCAGCGCCCGGGTTGGCTCGCCAATGGCCGCCGCCACGCGCGCGAAGCGCGGTTGGGCCGCCAGGTTCATGGCCGCGCCACCGCCGGTTCGATACCTGCCGCGGATCGATCGGCCGATGAGCCCAGCGCGGCCGCGCGCGCGAGATAGTCCGCCATGCCTTCGGCGCTGGCTACGACCTCGAAAATCACGGCGATCATTTGGCGCTCTCCGACAAAAACGCGTTGACGGCATTGTAAAGGAGCGCGCCGCCCGATTCCAGCACCGCGCTCACCACGCGCCCCCCGCCGCCCGGGCGGCGATGCCGAAGGTGCCCGGCACCGCCTCGACAAAGGTGCGTCGCTCACTGAGGATGAAGCGATGCTGGCGCGCCAGGGCGAAATTGTCGCGCGCTTGCGGATCGGCCCGCAGGCGCGCCCGGTACGATTCGTAGGCCGCCAGCGAGTCGAACGCCACCAGCCCCCAGGCGACGTCGTTGGTGCCTTCGTGCGGCAGGAAGTAGCCCACCAGATGCCCGCCCAGGCGAGGAATGATGCGCCCCCAGTTTTCCGCGTAGACGCGGAAGGCGTCGCGCTGGAAGGCGTCGATCTGATAGCGGATGAAGCAGGTGATTGGTGTGGCAATGGCTGCGGTGGTCATGGAGCGCTCCCGTCGTTGAATGAGCCGACAAGATAGCCGCCCGGGACGGCGCATGCTTCGGTGTGGAACGAAGCATGCGCCGCGCCGCCTCAAGGCTGCGGATTGACGCGCTCGATCTTCGAGTGCAGCTTGTTGAGCGCCGACAGATACGCCTTGGCCGAGGCGACGATGATGTCCGGATCGGCGCCGACGCCGTTGACGATGCGGCCCTCCTTCGACAGGCGCATCGTCACCTCGCCCTGCGACTGGGTACCGGTGCTGATGGCGTTGACCGAGAACAGCACCAGTTCCGCGCCGCTGCCCACTTCCGATTCGATGGCGTTGACGGTGGCGTCGACCGGGCCGTCGCCCCTGCCTTCGGAGGTGTGCTCCTCGCCGTCGATCGAGAACACCACTTTCGCGGTCGGCGTCTCGCCCGTGTTCGATTGCTGCGACAGCGACGTAAAGCGGTAGTATTCGTTGTCCTGCGACTGCTGCTCGTCCGACACCAGCGCCAGGATGTCCTCGTCGAAGATGTCGGACTTGCGGTCGGCCAGTTCCTTGAAGCGGACGAAGGCGGCGTTGACCTCGGCCTCCGACTCCAGGTCGATGCCCAGTTCCTGCAAGCGCTGTTTGAAGGCGTTGCGGCCCGACAGCTTGCCCAGCACGATCTTGGTGGCGGCCCAGCCGACGTCCTCGGCGCGCATGATCTCGTAGGTCTCGCGCGACTTGAGCATGCCGTCCTGGTGGATGCCGGAGGCGTGCGCGAAGGCGTTGGCGCCCACCACCGCCTTGTTGGGCTGGACCGCGAAGCCGGTGATCTGCGAGACCATCTTCGACGCCGCCACGATCTGCGTGGTGTCGATGCCGACCTCCAGGTTGTAGTAGCCGCCGCGCGTGCGCAGCGCCATCACCACCTCCTCGAGCGCGGTGTTGCCGGCCCGCTCGCCAAGGCCGTTGATGGTGCATTCGATCTGCCGCGCGCCGCCGATCATCACGCCGGCCAGCGAGTTGGCCACCGCAAGTCCCAGGTCGTTGTGGCAGTGGACCGACCAGATGGCCTTATCCGAGTTGGGGATGCGCTCGCGCAGGCGGCGGATGGTCTCGCCGAAGATCTCCGGCACCGCGTAGCCGACCGTGTCGGGGAAGTTGATGGTGGTGGCGCCTTCGGCGATCACGCCTTCGAGCACGCGGCACAGGAAGTCCTCGTCCGAACGGCTGCCGTCCTCGGGACTGAATTCGATGTCGTCGGTGTGCTGGCGGGCGAAGCGCACCGCGTTCCTGGCCTGCTCGAGCACCTGCTCGGGCAGCATGCGCAGCTTCATCTCCATGTGCAGCTTGGAGGTGGCGATGAAGGTGTGGATGCGTTTGCGCTCGGCCGGCAAAAGCGCCTCGGCGGCGCGGGCGATGTCGCGGTCGTTGGCGCGCGAGAGCGAGCAGATGGTCGAGTCGCGCACCACCGAGGCGATCGCGCGGATCGATTCGAAGTCGCCCTGCGAGGCGGCGGCGAAGCCGGCTTCGATGACGTCCACGCGCAGCCGTTCGAGCTGCTTGGCGATGCGGACCTTTTCGTCCTTGGTCATCGAGGCGCCGGGCGA
Source organism: uncultured Duganella sp. (assembly GCA_963513825.1). Lineage (GTDB taxonomy): Bacteria > Pseudomonadota > Gammaproteobacteria > Burkholderiales > Burkholderiaceae_D > Rugamonas. Next base: position 159,554 of record CAUPRW010000001.1, on the reverse strand, counting down.
TTGCTCGCCGTCGCGCAGGGTGGTGTCGAAGATGATCAGGCGGTTCGATGCGTTGTTCATGGTGGCTCCGTTGCTGTGGCTGCGTTGCTTGAAAATGCCCGGGTCGGCCGCCCGCCCGCAGTGGCGGCTGGCCGCTAGCGGCGTTCGCTCGGGTCGTCGCTGTCGATCTCGGTCTGGATCAGGCTAACCGGCTTGCCTTTGGCCAGTCGCCACACCAGCACCGCGTAGCCGGACAGGCCGTAGGCGATGAAGATCGGGAACAGCACCTTGGGCGGGTCGATCGACACCAGCGCGAACACCAGCGCGATCAGAAACACGGCGATGAACGGCACCGACTTGCGGAAGTTGACGTCCTTGAAGCTGTAGAACGGCACGTTGGTGACCATCGACAGGCCGGCGAAGACGGCGATGCCCCACGAGATCCAGCGCAGCTCCAGGCCCGAGACCTCCTGGTCGACCATCAGCAGGATGAAGCCGGCCACCAGCGCGGCGGCCGACGGCGACGGCAGGCCCTGGAAGAAGCGCTTGTCGACCACTTCGATGTTGGTGTTGAAGCGCGCCAGGCGCAGCGCGGCGCCGGCGCAGTAGACGAAGGCGGCGATCCAGCCCAGCTTACCCAGGCCGCGCAGCGACCACTCGTAGATCACCAGCGCCGGCGCGGCGCCGAAGGAGACCATGTCCGACAGGCTGTCGTACTGGGCGCCGAATTCGCTTTGGGTGTTGGTCAGGCGGGCGACGCGGCCATCGAGCCCGTCGAGCACCATGGCGATGAAGATGGCCCAGGCCGAGTGTTCGAACTTCTGGTTCATCGCCATGACGATGGCGTAGAAGCCGCAAAACAGCGCGGCCGTGGTGAAGGCGTTGGGCAGCAGGTAGATCCCCCGGTGGCGCGGCCGGTCGAGGTCCTCGCCCTTTGCGCGGCGCGCGAAACGGCTGAAACGCGACGTCTTGGGCAGTTTGGCCTGGGCGGCGACGTTCTTGGCGCGGCGGCGGGGGAAATTCGGCATAGGGTTCCATTCTCTTTATGTGGTCTTGCTGCGCCATCATTATAGTGGAGCCGACAATAAAAAAGGGGGATGGCGCCCCATCCCCCCATTCTGCACAACTTTACTTATTTGAAGCGCACCTTGCCGACCAGGCGCATGCGCAGGGTGGTTTCGCCCGGTTCGAAACTGGGCTCGACGACGGCGCCCCGTTCCAGCGGCGCCGGCGGGGCCGGCGGCGCGGCATTGCTCGCGAACGCCGTCACATTGTTGCCGTAATTGCCGGAGCCTTCGAAATCGACGGTGTCGAGGACGGCGTCGCCGACCTTGCGACCCATGGCGGCGGCGATCGAATCGATCCGTTCGGCGAGGTTGGCATAGGTGGCGGCGATGCGTTGCTCGTCGAGCTTGCGGGTGGTTTCCGGCGCCAGGCCGAAACGCACGCCGTTAAGCGCGAGCACGCTTTGCGCGGCGGCCACCATCTTAGGCAACGTGGCCAGCGCCGTGGTCGTCGCCTGCAGCGACTGGCCGACGCGCCAGGCGCTCGGTACGCGCGGTTTCGGCGGCCTGGCCGGCTGTCCGGGCACGGGCGGCGCCTCCTCCGGATAGACCGGGTAGGTGTAGTAACCCTGGGTCTTGAGTTTGGCTTGCGGATCTTCGCGCTTGACGATCTCGGTGCCCTGCTTCATCTTCTGGTTGACCCGCGAGGCCGCCGCCGCCTTGTCCTTGTCGATTTCCTCGATGGCAAAGGTGACGACCGCCAAGTCGTTCGCCCGCGTCACCTCGCCGGAGGCCGGCACCACCACCAGCGTGCCGGCGGTGGACAGGGATTGCGGCGCGGCGTGCGCGGACAGGGCGACGGCGGTGGCGACGGCCGCCGCCAGGCATTTCAGGGTGGTCATGGGTTGGTCTCCGGAATATTAATGGAAAGGCAACCCCGACTGTAACCGAAAACGCCGGCCGGCGGGCGGCGATTACTTGAAGCGCACCTTGCCGACCACTTGCATCTGCAGCGTGGTCTCGCCCGGCTCGAAGCTCGGTTCCGCAACTTCGACGGCGTCGGCCATCTTGGCGCGCATCATCATCGGCGCCGGGGCCGCGCGCTCCTCCCGCACGTAGTTGCCCGAGCCTTCGAAGTCGACCGTGTCGAGCACGGCGTCGCCGACCTTTCGGCCCATGGCGTTGGCGATCGAGGTGATGCGCTCGTTGAGGTTTTTATAGGTGGCGGCGATGCGCTCGTCGTCGAGTTTGCGGGTGGTCTCAGGCGTAAGGCCGAACTGCAGGTTGTTGAGGGTCAGCACCTTTTGCGCGGCGGCGACGGTCTTGGGCAATTTGTCGAGGCTGGTGGTGGTCACCTCCAGGTACTGGCCCACGCGCCAGGCGGTCGGCACGCGCTGCTTGGGCATCTGGCCGTTCGGCAGCGGCCGGTCTTCCGGATAGACCGGGTAGGTGTAATAGCCTTGCGTCTTGAGCTTGGCTTGCGGGTCGGCCGCCTTGACGATGTCCTGGCCCTGCTTCATCTTCTGGTTCACGCGCGAGGCGGCGGCGGCCTTGTCCTTGTCCTGCTCCTCGATCGCCAGGGTCGCGACCACCTGGTCGTTGGCGTGCTTGACTTCGCCATAGGCGGGCACCACCACCAGCGTGCCGGTGGTCGGCAACGAATCGGCCGGCGCGGCATGGGCGGCAAGCGCGAAGGAGACGGCAGCGGCTGCGGCGAGGTTTTTCATTACGGTCATTGCGGGCTCCAGAGTTGAGATTACGACAAGGCGCACTTTACCTGAAATTACACGTTGCACTTGTAAGGCATGGTGACTCTTTGTAACATTGCCACGCAACTAATTGGGTGTGCTAGAGTTTGTTCCGGATCTGACAATGGAGAACCCGATGCTGGCAGCAAGGAATTGGATCGCGGTGGGCGAGGCGCGCCTGCCGCGCCATCCGGTGGCGAGGGGGTTGAGCCTGTCGCTCGTCAGCGTGCCGCTGGCGTGCATCGCGGTGGGAATGTTGTATCTGGCATTTCCATTGGACGTGTTGGGCGGTTCGGCGGCGCAGGAATTGATCGGAAAACCGGGCTGGTACGTTTTCCTCGCCGGCGTCGTGCTGGCGCCTTTTTTCGAGACCGTCGTCGGCCAGGTCTTGCCGATCGAATTGGCGCGTCGCTTCGGCGCGAGCGGCAAGCTGTGCATCTTGATCAGCGCGGCGCTATTTAGCCTCGGGCACTTGTATAGCGGCGGCATTGCCAGTGCCGTGGCGACCTTCATCGGCGGGGGCATTTTCGCCTTCGCCTATACGTCGGTGCGCGAGCGTGGCGCCGGTGCGGCCTACGTTGCCGCCGCCAGCGCCCATGCGGGCCACAACGCCCTCCTCTTTTATGTGGTGGTCCCGTTGCTTTCATAATAGGACAAACATGTCGTACCCTTATTTAAGCGACGTCGTGCGCGACTACACCGGCTACGACCTGCCGCTGCCGCTGGCGACGTTCGGCTTGTTCGTCGCGCTCGGCGCGCTGGTGGCGGCCGGACGTTTCCGCGCCGAGTTGCAGCGGCTGCACCGGGACGGCCGCATCGGCCCGGCGCTGCGGCGCGGTGTACCGGTGCCGCCGCAGGAGGTCGTCAGCGACTTCATGGTGGTGGTGTTGATCGCCGGCGTGGTCGGCGCGCGGCTGTTCCACATCCTCGAGCACTCCGGCCAGTTCGCCGCCGATCCGATGGGCATGATTTTCACCCGCTCGGGACTAAGCATTTTCGGCGGACTGATCTTCGGCACGCTGGCCGGCATGGCGTGCGTGCGGCGCTGGCGGCTGCCGGTGCGCCCCTTGCTGGACGCGGCCGCGCCGGCGATGATGATCGGCTACGCGATCGGGCGCATCGGCTGCCAGGTGTCGGGCGACGGCGACTGGGGCCGCGCGGCCGACATGGCGCTCAAGCCCGAATGGCTGCCGACGTGGTTCTGGGCGCAGACCTACGACAACAATATCTACGGCGAGGTGCTGGCCGCGCCCGGCGCGTATCCGGCGCCGATGTACGAGACGGCGATGGCGCTGGCGTGCTTCGCGCTGCTGTGGGCGCTGCGGCGCCATCCGTTCCGCACCGGCTGGCTGTTTTCCGTGTACCTGATCCTGGCCGGCGCCGAGCGTTTGCTGATCGAACAGATCCGCGTCAATCCGGTGCTCGATTTTGTCGGCGTGCGGGCCACGCAGGCGGAGGTGATCGCGGTGGGCTTGATCGTGTTCGGCGTTGTGGGCGCGGTGGCGCTTGGCCGGCGGCGGAACGCTGGCGGCGAGCTCTTGACTGCGGGGTAAAACGGCGTCGTCCCGGCCAGGGCCAACGCACCGGTCCCACCGCCGACAATGGCCGACTCCGAAAGCAAAAGCCACTCAGGACGAAATGGCTGCGCGGTTTTTGTCGGACTTCAGCAGCAACCAACCGAAGCCGGCAAGCGCCACAACGAGGATGGCGCCAGGGAGATAGCCATCGGAAGACAACAAGCGACCGACATCGTCAACGAGAGGCGCCGCATCGCTCAACAGCATGCAAACCAATGTTATCTCGATGAAGCCACTCAGCGAGGCGGCCGACATCACTACCATACCGACATCCCGCCGCCAACCGCGAAAGCCGGTCAGCGCCAGTCCACAGATTAGCGCGATCATTGCCGGAACCAGAAATACCACCAGCACGATGATGGCCTTTCCCAATGACACGATCCCGCCCATAAACACCAGAAAACAAAGAACATAGATGAGCGTGCCTGCGACAATATGGGAGAGGATGCTGAATAATTTGAGCATCATTGCACCTTTAGTGGTCAGAATTATGCGGCCGCGGCCGGGAGGACCGGGCGATGGATTGGCGCTCTATCTAGGCATCGGCCGCTGTTTTGCGATGCCGGAAAAATAGATTGGCCCTGCGCGAGAAAAGGAAATACGCCAGCACGCCGGATACCAACATCGCGGGAATCACCATCCATTTCATCGGTGAGGTCAGCAGCGTGACAAGCAGGCTGATCAACGTCCAACCGACAAACAGTACCCGGCTCCAGTGATATCCCATCAAAAAGCCAGCGCCCGCCACCAGCGACGCCACGAACCCCGCGAACATCAGGGACTGTTGAACCGCGAACGGCAGAGCGCCCTGCGACATCAGCTCCCGCAGCATCGGGTCTTGGTTAGTGCGCGCCATGGCAAACAGGGAGAAAAAGGCGCTGATGATGAAATACCATGCGACGACGGTAACCGATGTAGGACGTTTAATCATGATGCTCTCCGTTTGCTAAAGGTGAGCAAGCATTCTGGCATTTGATGCAAATGGGAATTTTGATCTACCCTAATGCAACTGAAGAGAATCTCTCGGCGCAGCCGCCGTCACAGCGGTTTTGGGCGGCGCACCAGTGCCAACAGGCCCAGTCCCAGGCCGAACATGGCGTAGGTGGACGGCTCCGGCACCACCGCGGCGGCGGTGAACCTGAGGTTGTCGACGCCGACCCAGTCGTCAGAAGCGCCATTGGCGATCACCACCCTGGTGATCGGCGTCGCATTCGAAATGCTCAGCGTGAACTGGCCGGTGCCGATCGAGCCGAACACGGAACCGAGCAAGTTGGCGCCGTTGTAAGCGTACAGCCCCACCGATTCCGGGTAGAAAACGCCGGCGAAATCGGCGCTGAACGACGTGACGCCGTGGCTGAAATTGGCGGCGAAGCTGGGGTCGCCATTCTCATTTAACCAACCGCTGAACGAGTGCAAGATATTGCCGCTAACCAGCGATGGCGAGCCGAGGCCGCCGACGTCGTTACCGCGGGACGAAACGATCGTCATGTCGGTATTGCCGGCCCAGTCAGAAGTGGGGCCGCCTGGACCGGTGAACCCGTTCGGAACGAACGTCACGCCATACGCGGCGTACTGGTTGCCCAGCGTCTCGCCGGCCGCCAGGCCGCCGATCGGATCACCGGCGTCAAAGGTGATCAGCACCGGGACGGCCGCATGGGCGGCGGTGGACAGCATGCACAGCGTTACGACGGCGATTGCGACAGATTTAAACGCGGTCATTGTTCGTCCAGTCATCAAAGTTGTTCAAGCCGCCTTCGGCGCCGAAAATCGGCGGGCTGTACGGGTGAGATGTTTTCAACCGTTCCACCCATTGCGAATTTGTATTTCAATAATACCATCTATTTCGGGAACAACTTTCCATGGTACGCCGCCCCACGCCTTCCCATCCCGCCCGATCAAAAAAAAAGCCGGCTGACGCCGGCTTTTGTGGATGACGAAGAGGCTTAGTTCTTCGACTGGTCGACCATCTTGTTCTTGGCGATCCAAGGCATCATGGCGCGCAGCTTGGCGCCGACTTCTTCGATCGGGTGCTCGGCGGTCAGACGGCGACGCGAGATCAGGGTCGGCGCGCCGGCCTTGTTTTCCAGGATGAAGGACTTGGCGTATTCGCCGGTCTGGATGTCCTTCAGGCACTGGCGCATGGCGTCCTTGGTGGCCGACGTCACGACCTTGGGACCGGTCACGTACTCGCCGTATTCGGCGTTGTTCGAGATCGAGTAGTTCATGTTGGCGATGCCGCCTTCATAGATCAGGTCGACGATCAGCTTCAGTTCGTGCAGGCATTCGAAGTACGCCATTTCCGGCGCATAACCAGCTTCGGTCAGGGTTTCGAAACCGGCCTTGATCAGTTCGACCGCGCCGCCGCACAGAACCGCTTGCTCGCCGAACAGATCGGTTTCGGTTTCTTCGCGGAAGTTCGTTTCGATGATGCCGGCGCGGCCGCCGCCGTTGGCCGAGGCGTACGACAGGGCGATGTCACGGGCGATGCCGGACTTGTCCTGGTACACGGCGACCAGGTGCGGCACGCCGCCACCCTGGGTGTAGGTGGCGCGCACGGTGTGGCCCGGGGCCTTCGGCGCGACCATGATCACGTCCAGGTCGGCGCGTGGCACGACTTGGCCGTAGTGCACGTTGAAGCCGTGGGCGAAGGCCAGCACCGCGCCCTGCTTGGCGTTCGGGGCGACGTTTTCGTTGTAGACCTGGGCGATGTTCTCGTCCGGCAGCAGGATCATGATGACGTCGGCGGCCTTGATGGCGTCGTTCACTTCAGCGACCTTCAGGCCGGCTTTTTCCACCTTGTTCCACGAGGCGCCGCCCTTGCGCAGGCCGACCGTGACGTTCACGCCCGAGTCGCTCAGGTTTTGCGCGTGGGCGTGGCCCTGCGAGCCGTAGCCGATGATGGCAACGTTTTTGCCCTTGATCAGGGAGAGGTCGGCGTCTTTGTCGTAGAAAACTTTCATGATAATTCCTTAGTAATAATTTTTAATGTTGGGGTGTCGGCGGGCCTCGCGGCCATGCCAATTAAACTTTGAGGATGCGTTCGCCGCGTCCGATGCCGGAACCGCCGGTGCGTACCGTCTCCAGGATGGAGGCGCGGTCGATCGAATCGATGAACGCGTCGAGCTTGCTCTTGGCGCCGGTCAGTTCGATCGTGTAGGTCTTCTCGGTGACGTCGATGATGCGGCCGCGGAAGATGTCCGCCGTGCGCTTCATCTCTTCCCGCTCCTTGCCGACCGCGCGCACCTTGATGAGCATGAGTTCGCGCTCGATGTGCTGGCCCTCGGTCAGGTCGACCACCTTGACCACCTCGATCAGGCGGTTCAGGTGCTTCGTGATCTGCTCGATGATGTCGTCCGAGCCGCTGGTGACGATGGTCATGCGCGACAGGGTGGCATCCTCGGTCGGGGCGACGGTCAACGTTTCGATGTTGTAGCCGCGCGCCGAGAACAGACCGACGACGCGGGACAGCGCGCCGGCTTCGTTTTCCAGCAATACAGAGATAATGTGTCGCATCTTATAAGTCCTCCGAACCCAACAGCATTTCAGAGAGCCCCTTGCCCGCTTTCACCATCGGCCAGACGTTTTCCGATTGATCGGTAATGAAGTTCATGAACACCAGCTTGTCCTTCATGCCGAAGGCGTCGCGCAGCGCGCCGTCGACATCGCCCGGTTTTTCGATACGCATGCCGACGTGGCCGTAGGCCTCGGCCAGCTTTTCGAAGTTCGGCAGCGAATCCATATAGGACTCGGAGTAGCGCGAACCGTAGTCGATCTGCTGCCACTGGCGCACCATGCCGAGGAAGCGGTTGTTGAGCATGATGATCTTCGGCGTCAGATGGTATTGCTTGCAGGTGGCAAGCTCCTGGATGCACATCTGGATCGAGCCCTCGCCGGTGATGCAGGCGACGGTGGCGTCCGGGTTGGCCATCTGCACGCCCATGGCGTACGGCAAGCCCACGCCCATCGTGCCCAGGCCGCCCGAGTTGACCCAGCGCTTCGGTTTGTCGAACGGATAGTACTGCGCGGCCCACATCTGGTGCTGGCCGACGTCGGAGGTGATGAAGGCGTCGCCCTTGGTCACTTCCCACAGCTTTTGCACCACCGATTGCGGCTTGATGACCAGGTCCGACGAGGCGAACTTGAGGCAATCCTTGCCGCGCCATTCGGAAATCTGCTTCCACCAGTCCTTGACGGCGGGCGCGTTCGGCTTGGCGTCGGTGGCGTCGAGCTGCGCGAGGAACTCGATCAGCACGTCCTTGACGTTGCCGACGATTGGAATATCGACTTTGACGCGCTTGGAGATCGACGAGGGGTCGATGTCGACGTGGATGATCTTGCGCGGGTTGCTGGCGAAGTGCTTCGGGTTGCCGATCACGCGGTCGTCGAAGCGGGCGCCGATGGCGATCAGGACGTCGCAGTGCTGCATCGCCATGTTCGCTTCATAGGTGCCGTGCATGCCGGGCATGCCGACGAAGTGCTCGCTCGAGGCCTTGTAGGCGCCCAGGCCCATCAAGGTGTTGGTGACCGGGAAGCCGAGCTTGTCGACCAGCTTGTTGAGCTCGGGCGAGGCGTTGGCCAGGATCACGCCGCCGCCGGTGTAGATCATCGGGCGTTCGGCCTGCAGCAGCAGCTGGACGGCCTTGCGGATCTGGCCCGAGTGGCCCTTGTCGACCGGTTTGTACGAACGCATCTCGACCTCTTTCGGGTACGAGAACGTCGTCTTGTGCATCGAGATATCCTTCGGGATGTCGACCAGCACGGGGCCGGGACGGCCGGTGCGGGCGATGAAGAAGGCTTTCTTGACGGTTTCCGCCAAATCCTTGACGTCTTTGACGAGGAAATTGTGCTTGACCACGGGGCGGGTGATGCCGACCGTGTCGCATTCCTGGAAGGCATCCTGGCCGATGGCGTGGCTGGGCACCTGGCCCGAGATCACGACCATGGGGATGGAATCCATGTAAGCGGTCGACAGGCCGGTGACGGCATTGGTGACGCCCGGACCGGACGTGACCAGCGCGACGCCAACCTTGTTCGAACTGCGCGAGTACGCGTCGGCGGCGTGGACGGCGGCCTGCTCGTGACGTACCAGCACGTGTTGGAATTTGTCTTGCTTGAAGATGGCGTCGTAGATATACAGCACGGCTCCGCCGGGATAGCCGAAGACGTGTTCCACGCCCTCTTCCGCCAGGCAGCGCACGAGGATTTCCGCGCCGGTGAGCTGGCCGTTTTGGCCACCAGATTGTTGTGACGATGCTTCGGTGTTCATGAAACATTCCTTTCAAGGTCCATTGGAGATTGATCGGATGCTCTTCCCTCGCGAAGTATGCCTACCCCTACAGCGTTGCCCAGCTTCCCTTTGTCATGCGGTCACGCCCGCCTCTTCCGCCAACCGTAGTGGCGTGCAAAGCGGCGCTCAACGCAAATATCGTTCTGCCGGATCCTTCTGTAGCGGTTGTGCGTACCTCTCGCGCTTGTGGCGCGGGTTAGAGCAAACTGCCTACATATGAAAGCGCGTCGTGTCGATGGCGGCGTTGTGTGCCTGCTGCGACAAGACCATAAAGCTTCGGGGTGTTCAAAGCGTCCCATACGGTACACCTGATGCACCGGTTTGGGCAAGGAATAATTGGCGAAAAGCAGGCGAAAAGCCCGTTACGGATGCAAAAATCCGGCGTTTTGACGTAAAACGGTGCAAGGAATGCCGAATTTTGCTAGCATGCGCTCAGTTCGCAAAACGCCGCCAGCTAGCCATACCAGCAATACGCGCCCCATCAAGCGCCCCGCCGGCGACCCCGGCAGCACCTCAACCAACGCATGGCCACAGACAAAGAATTATCCGACTTTCTCGAAAACGTCGAGCGGCGCGCCTTTAAACAAGCCGTCTACGCGGTACGCAAGGACGAATCCGCCCTGGACATCGTGCAGGACGCGATGATCAAGCTCGCCGAGAAATACGGCGACAAGCCTGCCGCCGAGCTGCCGATGCTGTTCCAGCGCATCCTGCAGACCACCATCCTCGATTACTTCCGCCGCGAAAAGGTGCGCAACACCTGGGTGAGCCTGTTTTCGGGCATGGCGCCGTCCGGAGAGGGCGGCGAGGACTTTGATATACTCGAATCGTATGCGGCCGAGGACGGCACCGAGGCGTCCGAGTCGAGCGCCGACAAGGTCGAGCGCCAGCAAATGCTGGCGCTGATCGATGCGGAAATACAAAAGCTTCCGGCACGTCAACGGGAAGCCTTCCTTATGCGTTATTGGCAGGATATGGACGTGGCTGAAACAGCCGAAGCAATGGGATGTTCCGAAGGGAGCGTGAAGACGCATTGCTCACGCGCAACACACACTCTCGCCGAGTCGCTCAAAGCCAAGGGAATAAAACTATGAATACCGACGAACTGAACTTCGCTTACAAGGTGCGGCACGCGCTCAACGAACACCTCGACGAGTTGCCCGCCGCGACCACCGACCGCCTGGCGCAGGCGCGCAAGGCGGCGCTCGCGCGCAAAAAGGCCCATGTCGAGGTGCCGCTGAGCGTGCGCGTGAGCAAAACGGAAATGGCCGGCGCCGGCGGCTTGCTGGGCGGCTGGCTGCCGGGCGGCTTCGGCTGGCTCGGGCGCATGGGCGTGGCCGTGCCGATGCTGGTGCTGGTCGCCGGCCTGGCCGGCATCTACCAATACGAGCAACAGCAACGCATCGCCGACCTGGCCGAGCTCGACGCGGCCGTGCTGGCCGATGAATTGCCGCTGTCCGCCTACCTCGACCACGGTTTCAACGCCTATCTGACCCAGAGCGAGCAATAAGTATGGCATTAAGCGGTCGGGCGAAATGGGGCGCCGCCGGCGCGGCGGTGATCGCGGTGGCCGCCGCCGGGGCGATATGGATCGGCAATCAATCCGGCGCGCCCGCCAACGCCCTCACCTCGACGACGCTGGTCAATGGCGAGATCCCGCCCGAAAAAATCCTGTGGAAAGACCTGACCCCGGCCCAGCAAAAGGCACTCGAGCCGCTGGCCGGCGAGTGGGACACGATGGAGCCGATCCGCAAGCAAAAGTGGCTCGGCATCGGCAAGCGCTACGCGTCGATGAAACCGGACGAGCAGGCGCGCGTGCAGGAGCGCATGCGCGAGTGGGTGCGGATGACGCCGGAGGAACGGCGCCAGGTGCGGCAGAATTTCGCGCGCGCGCAAAAGCTCGACCCGTCGGAGAAGTCGACGCAGTGGGAATCGTACCAGCAGCTGACCGACGAGCAGAAAAAGGCGCTGGCGGCCAAGTCGCCGGCCAAGAAGCAATTGGCCAACCTGCCGACGCCGACCCAAAGCAAGATGAAGCTGCCGGCGCCGATCAAGCCGGCCACGCCGACCGGCACGCCGGCCGCCGGCGCCGCCGCCGCGCCGACGACGACCGCGCATCCGCCGTGGGTCGATCCGGCCACCGGCGGACCGTTGCCGAACGCTTCCAATATCGCGCCGGTGATCCCGGCCGCGCCTTCGGCGGCCCCGGCCGCCGCGCCCACCGCCCCGCCAACGCCTGCCGCCCCGCCGGCCCCGCCAGCGCCCGCGCAGACGACCGACAATGCAAAATAGTCTGGCGGTCGCCACCCCGACCATCAGGCGCCGCCTGATGTCGATGGTCTATGAGTGCCTGCTCGGTTTTGCGGTGCTGTTTCTGCCCTTCCTTATTTTTGAAGTGATCAGCGGCGCCAGGCACACGCCGATGATCGAGCACCTGCGCCAGGTGCTGGCGTTCGTCGTGCTTGGCGTCTACTTCATCCACCAGTGGAGCCGCGACGGTCAAACGCTGGCGATGAAAACCTGGCGCTTGAAGCTGGTGCGCGCCGGCCACGAGCACGTGCCGCCGAAGGCGGCCGCTGTCCGTTACCTGCTCAGCTGGATGTGGGTGCTGCCGGCGCTGGTCGCCAGCCTGGCGCTGGACCTGCACCGCTGGCAGGCGCTGGGCGCGTTGGGCGCCGGCGTTCTGCTATGGTCGCTCACCGCCTTCCTCGACAAGGACCGGCAATTCCTGCACGACAAATTGGCAGGCACCCGTATGGTGCGCTTGCCGCCGCCCGAGAAAAAGAAAAAAAGTAGGGCGGATTAGCGCTGCGCGCGTAATCCGCCGTGAGCCGCCGTGAGCCGCCAACGGAGCTTGGCGGATTACGCTGCGCAAATCCGCCCCACGGGCATTAACAACTTTGTCAATCTCGCAATCTTCTGTGGCAGAATAGGCGTTCCGCCACCAGGAGATGAGATGACCAAGCTAGTAAGACTGATGTACGGGGCAGCCATTGCCCTGACCGCTTCCGCCGCCCTGGCGCAAAAGCCCGTTCCGCCCGCCCCTGTCGCCAAGGTCGCGCCGGTCACCGACACCTATTTCGGCGAAGCCATCGTCGACCGCTACCGGTGGATGGAGAACGACAAGGACCCCGACTGGCTACCCTTCCTCAAACAACAAAACGCCCACGCGCGCGGCGTGCTCGACGCGCTGCCCAAGCGCGACGTGCTGCTCCAGCGCATCGAGCAGCTGTCGGGCGACGTGGCCACGCCGGCCCACGTGCAAAAGGCCGGCGGCAGCATCTTCTACCAGCAGCGCCCGGCCGGCGCCAACAACTTCAAGCTGTTCGTGCGCGACGCCCAGGGCAAGGACCGCGTACTGGTCGACCCGACCAAGCTCGACACCAAGAGCAGCCACTATTCGCTCGACTGGTGGCAGCCTTCACCCGACGGCAGCAAGCTGGTCTACGGCGTCTCGAAGGACGGCAGCGAGGATTCGGTGCTGCAGATCATGGACGTGCGCACCGGGGCGCTGCTCAAGGAACGCATCGCCGACACGCAGGGCGCCAACCCCAACTGGCTCGAGGACGGTTCCGGCTTCTTCTACAACCAGCTGACCGGCAAGGTCAATACGCCGGAGCGCTACCTCGACGCGCGCGTGCGCTTCCACAAACTGGGCGCCAACCCGGCCAAGGACCCGATCCTGATGCAGCGCGGCCGCGACCCGGCGGTCAAGTATGACAAGATCCAGGCGCCGTACATCGCCACGGCCGCGCGCTCGAACTACGCGGTGCTGATGCTGATCGACGTGCGGCCCGAGCAGCGCCTGTACGTGGCGCCGGTGGCCGATGTCCTCAAGGGCAAGGCGAAGTGGACCAAGGTCGCCGATTTCGACGACGAGGTGACCGGCGTCGAACTCCATGGCGACGAGCTGTACCTGATGTCGACCAAGGGCCATCCACGGGGACGCCTGCTCAAGACGTCGGCCAAGGCGCCGTCGCTGGCGACGGCGACCGAGGCCGTGGCCGAGTCGAAGCTGGTGCTCGAAGGCACGGCCCGCGCCCAGGACGGCCTGTACATCCGCTCGATGGACGGCGGCAGCAGCCGCCTGCAGCGCCTGGGCAACGACGGCAAACTGACCGACATCGCCCTGCCCTTCGACGGCACGCTGCGCTCGATCGAAGCGAGCGCCGAGGCGCCGGGCGCCCTGACGATCCTGTCCGGCTGGCTCGAGCCGGCCGGCATCTGGGCCGTGGGCGCCGACGGTACGCTGGCCGACACCGGCATCACGCCCAAGCCGGCGATCGACACCAGCGCCTACACGACCGAGCGCCGCTACGCCAAGGCCAAGGATGGCACGCAGATCCCCTACAGCCTGATCTACAAAAAGGGCCTGAAGATGGACGGCACCAATCCGGCCTTTATCTCGGCCTACGGCAGCTACGGCGCGGCCGCCTACACGCCGTCGTTTGCCGGCCGGGCGCTGGCGCTGGCCGACCAGGGCGCCGTCATCGGCTACGCCTACGTGCGCGGGGGCGGCGAATTCGGCCGCGAATGGCACCGCGCCGGCAAGCTGGAAAACAAACCGAACACGTGGCGCGACCTGATCGCCGTCAGCGAGGACCTGGTGGAGAACAAGTACACCGCGCCGTCGCATCTGGCCATTGGCGGGCGCTCGGCCGGCGGCATCCCGATGGGACGGGCGATGGAGGAGCGGCCGGACCTGTTCGCGGCGGTGGTGTCGGGCGTGGGCTGGCACAATCCGCTGCGCTACGTGGCCGAGCAGAACGGCTACGCGGAGGAACCGGAATGGGGCGCGATCTCGGACCCGGCCGGCTTCAAGGCCCTCAAGAGCATCGACAGCTATCAGCAGGTGGTCGACGGCACCAAGTATCCGGCGGTGCTGCTGACGACCGGGGTGACCGATCCGCGCGTGGCGCCGTTCCATCCGGCCAAGATGGCGGCGCGCCTGCAGGCGGCCACCGCCAGCGGCAAACCGGTGCTGCTGCGGGTCGACTTCGACGCCGGCCACGGCATGGGTTCTACCCGGGCGCAGCAGGACGCCGAGGCGGCCGACACGTTCGCGTTCATTTTGGCGCAGACGGCCGGGAAGTAGTTTTCCGGCGGAGCGAAAGACCCGCCACGGCCGCTGAGGACCCGGGCGCCGCGGCCACGCTCGCTTGCACCCCGCCCCCAAAAGGCTGGGGACGTACCCCAAGGGGTACGTCCCCGGTTGGCCCTGCGGGGTTCGACGGCGCGTCAACGCGGCCTAAAACCGCTCGTGGTCCTGCAGGTAGCGCCACTCGCCTGCCGGCAGGCTCGCCATGGCGATGCGTCCGACGCGGATGCGCTTCATCGACACCACGCTCAAGCCAACCAGTTTGCACACATGTTCAATCTGGCCCGGCTTGGGGTTCTTCACCGCGAAGCGCAGGCGGTTCTCGTTCTGCCAACTGACCTTGTTCGGCGCCAGCGGCTTGCCGTTGAACGGCAAGCCGTGGTTCAGCAACGCCAACCCGTTCTCCATGATCTTGCCGGTCACTTCGACGATGATCTCCTGCTCGATCTTCGCCTGCTCGTCCACCAGCTTGCGGCTGACGCGGAAGTCCTGCGTGAACACCAGCAGGCCGCTGGCCTTGGTCTCGAGCGGCGTGGTCAAGGTCAGGTTGACCAGGTGGCGTTTGAGGAAGCGCTGCCCGGGTGCGGAGCGGGTCAGCGACTCGGCGTTGAGCAAATGCGCGGCGGGCGAGCCGTCCTTGCCCACGCCGCCATTGGCGCCGGCCGGCTTGTGCAGCAGGATGGTGACCGGGACGATCTCCAGCAAGGTCGCGTCGGGCGCCAGTCCGATCTTCTGCTCCAGCGTGACGCGCGCGCCGGCCTCCTCCACCAACACGCCGTCGACCGTGACGTAACCGCCTTCGATATAGAGCTCGGCCTCGCGGCGCGAACATGGAAGGATCTCGGCCAGGCGTTTGGCCAGGCGAAGGCTGTTATCAGTGGTGCTGTCGGTCATCCGAAAAAATCCCCAAAAACGGTAATGGCGCGATCGATGTCGTCGCGCGAGGCATCCATGTGCGTGACGATGCGCAGGCGCGGCGCCATCGACACGCGGATGCGGGTCAGTTGTAAAACGTCGTTCAGGCCACGGCAAGCGTCGGCCGGTATGTCGACATAGAAGATGTTGGTTTGCGGCGCGCTGACCGCGATGCCTTTGAGCTTGGACAGCTCGGCGGCGAAATAGGCGGCGTTGTCATGGTCCTCGGCCAGGCGCGCGATGTTGTGCTCCAGCGCGTACAGGCCGCCGGCGGCGATCATGCCGGCCTGGCGCATGCCGCCGCCAAGCATCTTGCGCCAGCGCGTGGCCTCCTTGATCAGCGCCCTGCTGCCGCACAGGACCGAGCCGACCGGCGCGCCCAGACCCTTCGACAGGCAGATCGACACGCTGTCGAAGCCCGCCACCGCCGCGCGCGGGCTCACGCCCAGCTTGACGGCCGCGTTGCACAGCCGCGCGCCGTCGAGGTGCGTGGCCAGGCCGCGTCGATGCGCGAGGTCGGTGGCCTGCTTGATGTATTCGAGCGGCAGCACGCGGCCGCCGATGGTGTTCTCCAGCGCCAGCAGCCTGGTACGCGCGAAGTGGATGTCGTCCGGCTTGATGCAGGCGTCGATGTCGGCCAGTGCCAGGCTGCCGTCGGCCTGGTTGATGATCGGCTGCGGCTGGATACTGCCCAACACCGCCGCGCCGCCACCTTCGTACTTGTAGGTGTGGGCCTCCTGTCCGACCAGATATTCGTCGCCACGGCCGCAGTGGGCCAGCAGCGCCGCCAGATTGCTCTGGGTGCCGGACGGCGCGAACATGGCCGCCTCGTAGCCGAACAAATCGGCCGCATATTCCTGCAAACGGTTGACGGTGGGGTCGTCGCCGTAGACGTCGTCGCCGACGTCGGCCGCGTTCATCGCCGCACGCATCGCCGCGCTGGGGCGGGTGACGGTGTCGCTGCGAAGATCCAACCAATTTTCTTTCAGATCACTCATCGTTCCGCCACCCTTTCGTTTGTTTATTGTGTTTCTAGCTGCTCGGTGAAGAAGCGGTTGCCCATTTCCTGCAAGCCGACCGTTTCGAGTACTTCGCGCAAGCGCTCGGAGGGCCGCTGGCGCGGCAGGTTCTTGTAGGTGGCGATGATCAGCTCATTTTTCATCGAGTGCTCCCAGCCCACCAGCTCCGTTACGTTGACCTGGTAGCCATGCGCCTCGAGCTGCAGGCAGCGCAGCACGTTGGTGATCTGGCTGCCGAATTCGCGCGTGTGGATCGGGTGGCGCCAGATCTCGGTCAGCGCCGACTTGCCCAGCGACTGGCCCTTGTTCTTCTTGAGCACCGAGGCGACTTCCGCCTGGCAGCACGGCACCAGCACCATGTACTTGGCCTTTTTCTTCAACGCGAACTGGATGGCGTCGTCGGTGGCGGTGTTACAGGCGTGGAGCGCGGTGACGATGTCGATCTGGTCCGGCAGCAGCTTGGACTCGGTCGATTCGGCCACCGACAGCGGCAGGAAGGACATGCCCGGGAAGTTGAACTGTCGGGCCAACTCCTGCGAGCGTGATACCAGTTCCTCGCGGGTTTCGATGCCGTAGATGTGGGAGTTGTCACTCGGCGTACCATGCAGCGCCTTGAAGAACAGGTCGTAGATGATGAAGCCGAGGTAGGACTTGCCGGCGCCATGGTCGACCAGCGATACCGCGTCCTTCTCGGCCAACACGTCCTTGAGCAGCGGCTCGATGAACTGGTACAGGTGATAGACCTGTTTGAGCTTGCGGCGGCTGTCCTGGTTCATCTTGCCGTCGCGGGTCAGGATGTGCAACTCCTGCAGCAGCGCGACGGTCTGGCCTTCGCGGATTTCCGGCATGTTGTCGGCGCCGGTGACGGTGGCGCCGATTTTGGCCGGCGCGGCCTTGGCCGGCTTGGCTGGTTTATTTGGCTTCATCGATCCACGCCTGCTGTACCGCTTCGAGGACCTTCTCACCACCACGCGTGTGGTCGTCGTCGAACTCCTCGAGTTCGACGATCCAGTTGTGCAGATCGGTGAAGCGGATAGTCAGCGGATCGATGTCCGGATGCTTATCGTAGAGCGCTTCGGCGATGGCGGTGATGTCGGTCCACTTCATATCAGTGTCCGCCTTCGCTGGCGTGGTTGATGGTGTATTTCGGGATTTCGACGACCAGGTCTTCGTCGGCGACGACGGCCTGGCACGACAGGCGCGAGACCGCTTCCAGGCCCCAGGCCTTGTCGAGCAGGTCTTCCTCGGTTTCGCTCGCCTCGTTCAGCGAATTGAAGCCTTCGCGCACCAGTACGTGGCAGGTGGTGCAGGCGCAGGACTTCTCGCACGCGTGCTCGATGTGGATATCATTTTCCAGCATGATGTCGCACAGGGTTTTACCGACTTCGGCTTCGACGACGGCGCCGTCCGGGCACAGTTTTGCGTGGGGCAGGAATACGATTTGTGGCACTTGATACCTCTGTTTTTATGGGTTCTTAAACGACCTGGTCGAGCGTCTTGCCGGCCAGCGCGCTGCGCACGCTGCGGTCCATGCGGCGCGACGCGAATTCTTCGGTGCCATGGGCCAGCGCCTCGACGGCGGCCTTGACGGCCACGTGGTCGGCGGCGCCGGTCCGGGATTGGGCGATGACGTCGCGCACCTTGTCCATCAAGACGTCGACGGACGCGCGTTCGTCGTCCGACAGCAGGCCGGCGTCTTCGTCCAGCGCCGATTGGGTGGCAAGAATGATGCGCTCGGCCTCGACCTGCTCTTCGCGCAGCGCGCGGGCGACCATGTCGACATCGGCCGACTTGTAGGAGTCCTGCAGCATGCGCGCGACGTCGTCGTCACCCAGGCCGTAGGCCGGCTTGACGGTGATCGACGCCTCGACGCCGGAGCGCAGTTCGCGCGCGGAGACCGACAGCAAGCCGTCGGCGTCGACCTGGTAGGTGATGCGGATGCGCGCGGCGCCGGCCACCATCGGCGGGATGCCGCGCAGCTCGAAGCGCGCCAGCGAGCGGCAGTCGGAGACCAGTTCGCGCTCGCCCTGCAGCACGTGCACGGCCAACGCCGTCTGGCCGTCCTTGAAGGTGGTGAACTCCTGCGCGCGGGCGCACGGGATGGTCGAATTGCGCGGGATGATCTTCTCGACCAGGCCGCCCATGGTCTCGATGCCGAGCGAGAGCGGAATCACGTCCAGCAGCAGCCAATCGTCGCCCGGCGCGCGGTTGCCGGCCAACAGATTGGCCTGCACCGCCGCGCCCAGCGCGACGACCTTGTCCGGATCGATGTTCGCGTGCGGGATGGTGTGGAAGTACTCGCTGACGGCGCGCTGCACATGCGGCATGCGCGTGGCGCCGCCGACCATCACCACGCCGTCGACATCGTCGGCGTCGACGCTGGCGTCGCGCAGCGCCTTTTTAATCGCGCTCATGGTCTTGGCGAT
Source organism: uncultured Duganella sp. (assembly GCA_963513825.1). Lineage (GTDB taxonomy): Bacteria > Pseudomonadota > Gammaproteobacteria > Burkholderiales > Burkholderiaceae_D > Rugamonas. The sequence goes on along the minus strand of CAUPRW010000001.1, from coordinate 140,501 downwards.
CAGGTGCTTGGTGATCTCCTGGAAGGTCTCGGCGGTGATCTTCAGATGCACCTCCTCGCCGGAGTTGAGGATGGCGTCGACGGTCACTTCGTTCTTGGTCGACAGCAGTTCCTTCGCTTCGCGCGCCTTGACCATCAGGATGGCGGTATCCTCGTCGGACAGCGGCGCCAGTTTCTCCTGCTGGTGGATGTAGCAGAACAGGCGATGATCGAAATCGTCGCCGCCGAGCGCGGAGTCGCCGCCGGTGGAGAGCACTTCGAACACGCCCTTGCTCAGTTTGAGGATGGAGATATCGAAGGTGCCGCCGCCCAGATCGTAGACGGCGTAGGTGCCTTCGGAGCCGTTATCGAGGCCGTAGGCGATGGCGGCGGCGGTCGGCTCGCTCAGCAGGCGCAGCACGTTGATGCCGGCCAGTTGCGCGGCGTCCTTGGTGGCCTGGCGCTGGGCGTCGTCGAAGTACGCGGGCACGGTGATGACGGCGCCGACCAGATCGTCGCCAAGCGAATCTTCGGCGCGCTGGCGCAGCGTGGCCAGGATTTGCGCGGAGATTTCGACGGGGCTCTTGATGCCGGCGATCGTCTTCAGTTGCACCATGCCGGGCGTATCCTGGAAATCGTAGGGCATGTTCTCGGCGTAGGCGATATCGGCCAGGCCGCGGCCCATGAAGCGCTTGACGGAGACGATGGTGTTTTTCGGATCGGTGGTCTGCGCGGCCTGCGCCTTGTAGCCGATGTTCGCGTGGCCGTTCGGCAGATAGCGCACCACGGACGGCAGCAGCGGGCGGCCGTCCTCATCATTGAGCACTTCTGGAATGCTGTTGCGCACGGTGGCGACCAGCGAATTGGTGGTGCCCAGGTCGATGCCCACGGCCAGCCGATGCTGGTGCGGCGCGGTCGACATGCCCGGTTCGGAAATTTGCAGAAGTGCCATGTATCAAGCCTTTAATCCGGGGTCAAGTCTGTCATTTGGACACGGCCTCGACGCTAGCACCGTTTCAAGGCAGAGCTCGTGTCCAAATGACAGACTTGACCCCGAAGTTTTGTTAGTTGTCTTCGATCGCGATGAAGCTGTGTTCTATTTCGTCTTTGAATTTTTCGAGGAACATCAGCGCGCGCACGCCTTGCGCCGCTTGCGCGTAGTCGTCGGCGTCGATCTGTTGTTCGATCTCGGCCAGGCGCGCTTTTCGCGCGGCGCGCAGTTGCTGGTCGAGCGCTTCGAGCGCGTCGGCGTCCTTGCCGGCGCGGGCCTCGCCCAGCTCTTCGCGCCATTCCATCTGCTGCATCAGGAAGGCCATCGGCATCGCCGTGTTGGACTCGGTCTGTAAATCGACGCCGTGCAGCTCGCACATGTATTGCGCGCGCTTCTGCGGATTTTTCAGGGTCTGGTAGGCTTCGTTGGCGCGCGTGGCCCATTGCATCGCGACGCGCTTTTCGGCGTCGGTCGCGTTGACGAATTTGTCGGGGTGGACGCGGCTTTGCACGTCGCGGTAGGCGCTGTCGAGCGCTCCCGTGTCGACGGCGAACTTTTGCGGCAGATTGAACAACTCAAAGTGATTTTGCATGTGTTGTCAGATGCGGAAGCTTTCGCCGCAACCGCATGCGTCTTTTTCGTTCGGGTTGTGGAACTTGAAGCCTTCGTTGAGCCCCTCGCGCGCGAAATCGAGCTCGGTGCCGTCGATGTACGGCAGGCTTTTCGGATCGACGAACACTTTGACGCCGTGCGATTCGAAGACGCTGTCCTCGGCCGCCGCTTCGTCGACATACTCAAGCTTGTACGCCAGGCCCGAACAGCCGGTGGTGCGCACGCCAAAACGCAAGCCGACGCCCTTGCCGCGACGCTCGATGTAGCGGTTGATGTGCTTAGCTGCTTTTTCGGTCAGGGTGATTGCCATGTGATTCTCCGTAACGGCGGCGGACTCGAATCCGCGCGCCGCTGTGAAACAGTGCTGTGAAGCCGATTTACGCCGCTACCGGGTGCTTGGTCTGGTAATCCAGAACAGCCGCCTTGATCGCGTCTTCGGCCAGGATCGAACAGTGGATCTTCACCGGCGGCAGCGCCAGTTCTTCGGCGATCTGGGTGTTCTTGATTGCCAGCGCCTGATCGAGCGTCTTGCCCTTGACCCATTCGGTCACCAGCGAGCTCGAGGCGATGGCCGAACCGCAGCCGTAGGTCTTGAACTTCGCGTCCTCGATCAGGCCATCGGCGCCGACCTTGATCTGCAGTTTCATGACGTCGCCGCAGGCCGGCGCGCCGACCATGCCGGTGCCGACGCTGTCATCGCCTTTTTCGAAGGCGCCGACGTTGCGTGGGTTTTCGTAGTGGTCCAACACTTTTTCCGAGTAAGCCATTTTGATGCTCCTGTGATCTTAAAATTAGTGGGCTGCCCATTGGATCGAGCTGATGTCGATGCCTTCTTTGAACATGTCCCACAGCGGCGACAGTTCACGCAGTTTGTGTACCTTGGACTTCATCAAGTCGATGGCGAAGTCGATGTCCTCTTCCGTCGTGAAACGGCCGATGGTGAAACGGATGGAGCTGTGCGCCAGCTCGTCGCTGCGGCCCAGCGCGCGCAGCACGTACGACGGTTCCAGCGAGGCCGACGTGCAGGCCGAACCCGACGACACGGCCAGGTCCTTGACGGCCATGATCAGCGATTCGCCCTCGACGTAGTTGAAGCTGACGTTGAGGTTGTGCGGCACGCGGTGCTCCATGTCGCCGTTGATGTAGGTTTCTTCGATCTCTTGCAGGCCGTTGGCCAGGCGGTCGCGCAGCGCTTTGATGCGGGCGATCTCGCTGTCCATCTCGACCTTGGCCAGGCGGAACGCTTCGCCCATGCCGACGATCTGGTGGGTCGGCAAGGTGCCCGAGCGCAGGCCGCGCTCGTGGCCGCCGCCGTGCATTTGCGCTTCGATGCGCACGCGCGGCTTGCGGCAGACGTACAGCGCGCCGATGCCTTTCGGACCGTAGGTCTTGTGGGCGGTGAAGGTCATCAGGTCGACCTTGGTTTTCTGCAGGTCGATGACGATCTTGCCGGTCGCTTGCGCGGCGTCGCAGTGGAAGATGATGCCCTTCGAGCGGCACAGCGCGCCGATCTCGTCGATCGGTTGGATCACGCCGATTTCGTTGTTGACCAGCATGACCGACACCAGGATCGTGTCCGGACGGATGGCCGCGGTCAGCTGCTCGATGGTGATCAGACCGTTGTCCTGAGGTTCCAGGTAGGTCGCCTCGAAGCCGACGCGTTCCAGTTCGCGCACCGTGTCCAGCACCGCCTTGTGCTCGGTCTTGACGGTGATGATGTGCTTGCCCTTGGTCTTGTAGAACTGCGCCGCGCCCTTGATGGCGAGGTTGTTCGACTCGGTGGCGCCGGAGGTCCAGATGATTTCGCGCGGGTCGGCGTTGACCAGGGCGGCGACGTTGGCGCGCGCTTCCTCGACCGCCTTCTCAGCCGTCCAGCCGTACATGTGGCTGCGCGAGGCCGGATTGCCGAACTGCTCGCGCAGGTAGGGAATCATGGCGTCGGCCACGCGCGGATCGATCGGCGTGGTGGCCGAGTAGTCCATGTAGATCGGGAAATGCGGGGCGGTCTGGAACTTCACTGCGGCGAGGTTTTTTTCTGGGGCGTTCATCTGGTAACTCCGGTTTCTGTCTATATTAGTAGCTAAAGCGCTCAACCCAGCGCGGCGTGGTTACGGACCATCACGACCACGTTTTGTTCAGCATTCTTTTGCTTCTGTTGATCGACCAGATCCTGCAGCGACACGGAATCCAGATAATCAACCATCTTTTCGTTCAGCGTGGCCCACAGTTCGTGGGTCATGCAGCGCACGCCGCTGGCGGCGTCCGCGCCATGGCAATTTTCCTTGCCGCCGCATTGGGTGGCGTCGAGCGGCTCGTCGACGGCGATGATGATGTCGGCCACCGTGACCTTGTCGGCCCGGCGCGCCAGGCTGTAGCCGCCGCCCGGGCCGCGGATCGATTCGACGATTTCGTGGCGGCGCAGCTTGCCGAACAGCTGTTCCAGATACGACAGCGAGATCGCCTGCCGCTGGCTGATGCCTGAGAGCGTGACCGGGCCTTTGCCTTGGCGCAAAGCCAGATCGATCATCGCAGTCACAGCAAAACGGCCTTTGGTGGTCAGACGCATCACTACCTCGGTTCAGCTAGGTTAAAATACCGACCTACCGCAGCACACAAAGCCTGATTAGTTGATCGATTTAGTCAAGTATACCAAACTTTATGAAAGCTTGCCGGGAGGGCCTTCGGACGCCGGTTCACGGCCGCCCCTTCAGTTGCCTTTTAGCAACCGCATCGGCTGGAACAGCGCGTGCATGTCCGCGTTGCCGATGAAACTGAGGTTGTAGGGGTGCTCCGCCACGATCTGCGGGAACTCTTTCATCACCGGCAATTTCTTCAGTAATTCCGCGATTTTCCCCCATAGAATCATCGTCGGCTTGCGCGCGGCCTGGGCCGCCAGGCCCGCCATGACCGTCTCGAAGAACGGCAGCCAGGCTTTGGCGTCCTTGACCGGCGGCACGTGGCTGCGGAACACCAGCGAAGCGTTCAACAGCAGGAAGCCCTGCCCGGTCAACTTTTGCTGCATCTCGGCCAGGGTTTGAATATGGGTGCCGCCGCCGCTGCGGGCAAGCGTGGAAATCGCCGCCATCGCGGCACCGCCGGTGTCGTCCGGCGCCAGTTGACCATCGGCCACCAGCAGCATCTTCATGAAATTGCGCAGCGAGGTGGCTTTGTTGACGGGCTTGGACAGGCCGCCGCCCTCTTCGTTCGACCACAGGCTGCCGACGGCGCCGTCCATGAAGCAGACACCGGTGGCGCTGTCGGCGCGCGGGTATGGGCCCTCGCCTACTAATACATAGCGCACTTTATCCAGCGGCAGGGCGAAGGCCGCGAACAGGCGCTGCTCGGTCGGCAGGTAGGTGTCCTCGGCCAACTCGGCCAGATAAACGGGCGAAGCGGCCTGCATCGCATTGAGGCCATCGATCAGCAATGGGCGCCACGAAGCGTCGGCGCGGGAGAGCGCCTCGAGTAGGGGTTCGGGTATGGGCATAGCGATTCGGCAGAGGAAAGGGGCGATTGTAGCGCAACCACCTCGCCGCTCGATAACATTGATATTTAATCAATTTAGATCCACACTGACTATCAGCGCAGGAAATTTGAGCGGAGGAATTAAATGCAACGAACGCCATTCATTATCAAACGCCGCACTAAAGCCAGGGACGCCTCTCCACTTGACCCTTGGAAATGGATCGCTTTGGCAATTACGATAATCGGAGTACTTGCCTGGACGGGTGGGACGGCTTACTACGAGGGCTATTGGAGCGCTGTTGGCTGGAGCAAGCCGATAATCTCGCAAACAGTGCAAGAGACAGCTTACGCGGGATTTACCGGCCCTCTCTACAATTGGTTTATCGGAGGGTTGCTGTTCGTCGCCTGCGGTATCTATATCGCCTTTATTGAATTCCTAGGCAGCTTGCCGCAACCGACATTCCAGATTTTTCGAAGACGGCGGCGTTCAAGGCCGTCTCGACTCTCCCTATGGCTTGCTCGGCGCAAACAATTTAGCAAGTCCACGACGCGGTTTGTCGTGGTTATGATTGCCTCTGGGGTCGCGCTCTCCTTATTGATGACCCTTCCCCTGATAATTTGGTGTGTCGCAGCGTCTTCGCAAGGCAAAAGCCACTTTGAGAAAGCGATCTGCCAAGCGAGGGAGACAAAGACATTCCGTAGCAAAATAGTGCTTGCGGACGGAACCATAAAATCAGGCCGGATTCTGGACCGCTCCGACAAAATTACGGTGCTGCTCGACGCAGAAAATATTCACATTATTGCGGCGGGAGAAAAATCAGTTATCCTAGACTCGACCAATGTCGGCCATGTCGCCTGCCCGTCCGTGCCGAAGAGCTAGGCAGCAGCATAGTCCAGCCATCCACCCGCGAAACCCGCCCGACGCAACCCCGCTTGCAAATAGCCATTGCCGCGCATGATATTCCACGGAAAATCATACAAGTAATTTTCCACCATGATCACCGTCGGCCCCTCATTGATGCCGAAATGGTAAGGCGATACCCAATGCCGGCACGCCACCCGGCCATGTGAGAACACCGTCGAGAACGAAGCCTTGAAGCCGTAGGGATTGGCCTCGCACAACTGCATATCCTGATAATGGATAATACTCGGCATAACGATTTCCGGCGCGAACGGCAGCGAGGCGGCCACCGCCCACGGCGCCAGCGTGCCGTCATCGGGGCCGTACGGCACCCCGCGCGCGACGTAGTCCCAGAATTTGCGCTGCACGCCGTCGATCCTTCGCGTAGCCGGCCCGGGTCCGTCGCTGGCCGTGATGCCCCAGCACAAAGCGCCATACTCGGGGAAGCCCATGGGATTTTCGATCGCGTATTTTTGCTGCACATACGTGGCGCGCCGGCTGTTCTCGAAGTAGTCCGAGTCGTGCTCGCGCATGAAGTCATCCCGGATGCCGCGCAGATCCAGCCACACGTGCGACATCTGGTGGATAAACAGCGGCCCCGCGTACAGATAGTCGATGCCGCAGACGGTTTTCCACTCATAGGTGCGGCACCAGGCGTCGTAGCTGCCGCGCTCGACCGGGAAGGTGGGCGAGCCCAGCGCCAGCACGTAGAGGATCAACGCCTCGTCATATCCTTCCCAGTGCCAGCGCAGGAAGCCGCTTTCCGGTTTCCAGCCGTGGCAGATCAGCTTGTCGCGTCCGCGCATCCATTGCCAGTCGACACGGCGATACAGCATGTCCGCCAAGGCGCGGATCTCGTTTTCGTCCGGTGTGTCCTGGGTGAAATATTGAGCCGCCGTCAGCATGCCGGCGATCAGCAGTGCCGTGTCGATGCTCGACAGCTCGCATTTCCATGCGCGCGCGCCGTTGTTCATATCGACAAAGTGATAGTAGAAACCTTTGTAGCCGGTGGCCGTGGGCGATTCGCTCTGCTCGCTGTTGGCGAAGAAGCGCAACGTCGTCAGCGTGCGGACCACGGCGTCGGCGCGCGCCATGAAACCCTGCTCAACGCCGATCGGATAGCAGGTCAACGCCATGCCGACGGCGGCGATGCTGGCCGGCCATACTTCGGCCGTCTTGTCGCGGATCAGGCCGTTGGCGGGATTGACTTCGTTGACGAAGTAGTCGAACGAGTCCTTCTGCAATTGGTTCAGCAGCGAAAGCGTGGCCGCGTCGACGGACGCTGGCGGGCGCTGGGCGCGCGGCATGGTGGTCATAAAGGTCCGAACTATCGAAAACGGCAATCCTGTCACAGCAGTAAGCTTGCAGTATGTACCGGAACACACAGATACGCCCGCCGCTTGCGATTCAATCGCGTTTGCCCCACTATCTAGTGGTGAAGTTGGCAATGGCCGGCTTCCGGAACCCCAGCGAATCCGAGGCAATCACGTGGCCACTCCCGATATTTCCCGTCTAAAAATCGACCGCGAAGCGAAACCGCCGGCCGCCGGGCAGCGGCCCCGGCGCCGTCGCTGGGGCCGATTCGTACTGCTGGTGCTGGCCCTGGCGCTGGCGGCCGCCATCGCCGTGGGCGTGTTCGCCGGCAAGCCGGCGGTGGAGGTGGTGGCGGTGGCGCAGACCTATCCGGCGCAAAACTACACGCTACTCAACGCCACCGGCTACGTGGTGGCCCAGCGCAAGGCCGCGCTGTCGTCCAAGGCCACCGGCCGGCTGGAGTGGCTGGGCGTGCTCGAAGGCTCGCAGGTGAAGAAGGACGAGGTCATCGCGCGCCTGGAAAGCCGCGACGTGGCCGCCGCGCTGGGCCAGGCCCAGGCCAACGTCAAGGTCGCGCAAGCCAATCTGGAACAGGGCCAGGCCGAGTTGCAGGACGCGCAGGCGGCATTCGATCGCGCCGCCGGGCTGCTGGACCAGAAATTCATCGCCGCCTCGGCCTACGACACGGCGCGCGCGCGCCTGAACAAGGCCAAGGCCAGCATCTCCGGCTACCAGGCCGCCATCGCGGCGGCCCGCGCCAACGCCCAGGCGGCGCAAGTGGCGGTGGACCAGACGGTGATCCGCGCGCCATTCGACGGCGTGATCCTGACCAAGAGCGCCAATGTCGGCGACAACATCACGCCCTTCTCCTCCGCCGCCGACAGCAAGGGCGCGGTGGTCACCATCGCCGACATGGATACGCTGGAGGTGGAGGCGGACGTCTCCGAGTCGAACCTGAGCAAGATCCGCGTCGGCCAACCGACCGAAATCCTGCTCGACGCCTTCCCGGAGCTGCGCCTGGCCGGCACCGTCTCGCGCATGGTGCCGACCATGGACCGCAGCAAGGCGACGCTGCTGGTCAAGGTGCGGTTCGAAGAGCGCGATGCGCGCGTGCTGCCGGACATGAGCGCGAAAGTCGCCTTCCTGTCCAAGGTGGTGCCGCCGCAAGACAAACAGCCGGTGACCGCCGTGCAGCCGGCGGCGGTCGTCACGCGCGGCGGCGCGCCGGCCGTGTTCCTGCTCGGCGCCGACGGCGCCACCGTCAAACGGGTGCCCGTCACGCAGGGGCGCAAGATCGGCGAACTGGTCGAGGTCAAAGGCGTCAAGCCCGGCGACAAGGTGGTGCTGGCGCCTGACGATAAGCTGCAAGACGGCCAGGCCGTCAAAGTGGCGAAGAAATGAACGAGCCCCTGGTGTTGATCGAACACCTGGTCAAGTCCTACCGCCGTGGCGACCAGGTGGTCGAGGTGCTGCGCGATATCAGCCTGGCGATACCGGCCGGCGCCTTCACCGCGCTGATGGGCCCCTCGGGCTCGGGCAAGAGCACGCTGCTCAACCTGATCGCCGGCATCGACAAGCCCGATAGCGGCGTGCTGCGGATCGCCGGCCTCGATATCGCCGGCATGGGAGAGACGGCGCTGGCGGGCTGGCGCGCGGCCAACGTCGGCTTCATCTTCCAGTTCTATAACCTGATGCCGGTGTTGACGGCGTACGAGAACGTCGAGCTGCCGCTGCTGCTCACGCCATTGTCGCGGCGCGAGCGGCGCGACCGAGTGGAGTTGACGCTGGAGATGGTCAACCTGGCCGACCGCATGGACCACACGCCGAACGAACTGTCCGGCGGCCAGCAGCAGCGCGTGGCGATCGCCCGCGCCATCGTCAGCGATCCGACCCTGATCGTGGCCGACGAGCCGACCGGCGACCTTGACCGCCAGTCGGCCAGCGAGATCCTGGCGCTGCTGCAGCAACTGAACCAGCAACTGGGCAAGACCATCATCATGGTCACGCACGACGCCCACGCGGCGGCGCAGGCGCGCGACCTGGTGCATCTGGAAAAAGGCGAACTGCTGGCCGACCGGCCGCAGCGCGCGTGAAGCAGGATGCGGGGACGCCACCATGTACACGCTGCGCCTGATCGTCAAAAACACCCTGCGCCACAAACTGCGCACGTCGCTGACGATACTCGGGCTGGTGGTGGCGATCTTCGCCTTCGGCCTGCTGCAGACGGTCGTCGACGCCTGGTACGCCGGCGCGGAAGGCGCCTCCAACACCACGCTGGTCACGCGCAACAAGACGTCGCTGGTGTTTCCGCTGCCGCTGTCGTACGAGGCGCGCCTGCGCGCCGTGCCGGGCGTGACCGGTGTCGGCTACGCCAACTGGTTCCAGGGGATTTACAAAGACCCGAAAAACTTCTTCGCGCAGTTTGCCATCTCCGGCGCCAGCTACCTCGATATCTACCCGGACTACCTGCTGCCGCCCGAGCAGCGCGCCGCCTTCCTGCGCGACCGCAAAGGCGCCATCGTCGGGCGCAAGCTGGCCGACCAATTCGGGTTCAAGGTCGGCGACGTGATCCCGCTCAAGGGCACCATCTATCCGGGCGACTGGGAGCTGGTCGTGCGCGGCATCTTCGACGGCCGGCAAACCACGACCAACACCGCCACGCTGTTCCTGCACTGGGATTACGTCAACGAGTCGCTCAAGAAGACCCTGCCCCGCCGCGCCAACCAGATCGGCGTGTACGTGGTGCGCATCGACCAGCCGGAAAACGCCGCCGCCATCTCGGCGGCGATCGACAAGCAATTTAGCAACTCGCTGGCCGAGACGCTGACCGAGACGGAGAAGGCGTTCCAGCTCGGCTTCGTGTCGATGTCGGAGGCGATCGTCATGGCGATCCGCGTGGTGTCGTTCGTGGTGATCGTGATCATCGCGGCGGTGATGGCCAATACCATGGCCATGAGCGCGCGCGAACGGCTGGGCGAATACGCCACGCTCAAGGCGCTGGGTTTCGGCCCCGGTTTTCTGACAAAGATGATACTGGGCGAATCGCTGCTGCTGTCGCTGTTCGGCGCGGCGCTGGGCATCATCATCCTGTTCCCGTTCGCCGCCTTCCTGGGCAGCGTGATGGGGACGATGTTCCCGGTGTTCGAAGTGACGCGGCTGACGGTGCTCCAGCAGATACTGGCGGCGCTGGCGATCGGCCTGGTGGCGGCCATCGCGCCGATCTTGCGGGCGACCCGCGTCAACATCGTCGAGGGACTGCGGAGCATAGGATGAAGATCCCCCTCTTCTACGTTGCCCGCAACCTGTGGGCGCGCCGCCTGACCACGGCGCTGACCGTCGCCGGACTGGCGCTGGTGGTGTTCGTGTTCGCGACGGTGCTGATGCTCGACGAAGGCTTGCGCAACACGCTGGTGACCACCGGCGAGTATGACAACGTGGTGCTGATACGGCGCAGCGCCGACACCGAGGTGCAAAGCAGCGTGGAGCGCGCGCAGGCCAGCATCGTCTCGAGCCATCCGTCGGTCGGGCTGGGCGCCGATGGCCAGCCGCTGTTGTCGCGCGAGACGGTGGTGCTCATCTCGCTCAACAAACGCGGTTCGGACAAACCGTCCAACGTCATCATCCGCGGCATCGGATCGCGCGGGCTGGCGCTGCGGCCGCAGGTGAAGCTGACGGCCGGGCGCATGTTCCGGCCCGGGGCGTCCGAGATCATCGCCGGCGCCAGCATCGCGCGCCGCTTCTCCGGCGCCGGCATCGGCGAGACGCTGCGCTTCGGCCAGCGCGAATGGACGGTGGTGGGCCAGTTCGACGCCGGCAACAGCGGCTTCGATTCGGAGGTGTGGGGCGACGCCGACCAGCTGATGCCGGCGTTCCGGCGGGTGGCCTATTCGGCGGTCGTGCTGCGGCTGGCCGACACGTCGCTGTTCGACGGCTTCAAGAAGGACATCGAAGGCGACCAGCGCTTGACGCTCGACGCCAAGCGCGAACAGACGTTTTACGCGGACCAGTCGAAGGCGCTGTCAACCTTCATCAGCGTGTTGGGGTTGATCCTGTCGGTGATTTTTTCGATCGGGGCGATGATCGGGGCGACGATCACGATGTACGCGTCGGTCGCCAACCGGGTCGGCGAGATCGGCACCTTGCGCGCGTTGGGATTTCAGCGGCGCAGCATCCTGGCGGCGTTTTTGGCCGAGTCGATGCTGTTGGCGGTGGTCGGGGGCGTGCTGGGACTGGGGTGCGCGTCGCTGATGCAGTTCATCTCGTTCTCGACGACGAATTTCCAGTCATTTTCGGAGCTGGCGTTCGGGTTCAGGCTGACGGCCGATATCGTCGTCAAGACGCTGGTGTTTTCGCTGGTGATGGGCTTCATCGGCGGAGTGCTGCCGGCGCTGAGGGCGGCGCGCATGAAGATCGTCGATGCGTTGCGCGCGGCTTGAGCGGGGAGCGGTTGGGTCGTCGCCGGCCTATACATCCGGGATGCGCACGTCATCGGCCATACATGCGCCGCCGACGCCGTCCGCGTTGGGGCGCCGTGCTATTCGGCGTCCGGCTGCCGCGACGGGTGCGCTTGCTGGAACGCGGGCAAAGCGGCGCACGCGGCGTGGATGCGCATGACGGTCGGATACGGCGCCATGTCGATCTCGACACGCTCGGCGTTGAACACCTGCGGCACCAGGCAGCAGTCGGCGATCGTCGGCGTGTCGCCGTGGGCGTACACACCGGTGCGGGCATCGCCGGCCAGCAGCGATTCGAGCGTCGCCAACCCGGTGCGTTGCCAGTGCCGCTGCCATTCGAGCTTGACCTCCTCGGTCTGCGCCATCTGTCCCTTGATGTACTTGAGCACGCGCAGATTGGCCAGCGGATGCGTGTCTGCCGCCACCGTCAACGCCAGCGCGCGCACGCGGGCGCGGCCCGACGCATCGGCCGGCAGCAGCGGCGTTTGCGGGCGCGTCTCCTCCAGGTATTCGAGGATGGCCAGCGACTGGCCGATGACGGTGCCGTCGTCGTCCTCCAGCGTCGGCAGCAGCGCCGACGGATTGACGGCGCGGTAGGCGTCGGACAAATGTTCGCCGCCGTTGCGCAGCAGGTGCACCGGCTGCGCCTCGTAGGCCAGCCCCTTGAGATTGAGCGCGATGCGCACGCGGTAGGCGGCCGAGCTGCGGAAGTAGGTGTAGAGCTTCATCCCCTGCGCTCCCCGTAGTGCGCGACCGTCTGCTCGATGGCGCCGAAGATGCTGGCGCCGCGCGCGTCGTGCATGTCGATGCGCACGCGGTCGCCGAACTTCAGGTAGCCGGTTTGCGGCTTGCCGGTCTCGATGGTTTCGTACATGCGCACTTCGGCCAGGCAGCAGTAGCCCACGCCGCCGTTGGCAATGCTCGATCCGTTCAGGCTACCCTGCTTGTTGGAGACGGTGCCCGAGCCGATGATGGTGCCGGCAGCCAGCTCGCGCGTGGCGGCGGCGTGGGCGACGAGCTGCGCGAAGTTGAAGGTCATGTCCTCGCCGGCGTTCGGCTTGCCGAAGGGCGCGCCGTTGATGTCGACCAGCAGCGGCAGGTGCAGCTTGCTGTCGGCCCAGCTGAAGTCCAATTCGTCCGGCGTGACGGCCACCGGCGAAAAGGCGCTGGCCGCCTTCGACTGGAAGAAGCCGAAGCCCTTGGCCAGTTCGTTGGGGATCAGGTTGCGCAGCGAGACGTCGTTGACCAGCATGACGAGCCGGATCGCCTTGGCGGCATCGGCCACGCCCGCGCCCATCGGCACGTCGCCGGTGATGACGGCCACCTCGGCCTCGAGGTCGATGCCCCACTCCTCCGACAGCGCGTAGATCGGATCGCGCGGGCCGATGAAGCTGTCCGAGCCGCCCTGGTACATCAGCGGATCGGTGTAGAACGAGGCCGGCACCTCGGCGTTGCGCGCCTTGCGCACCAGTTCGACGTGGTTGATGTAGGCCGAGCCGTCGGCCCATTGATAGGCGCGCGGCAGCGGCGAGTGGCAGGCCTGCTGGTCGAACGGTTGGGCGCCGACCGCGTCGCCGGCGTTGAGCAAGGTGTAGATGGCGCGCAGGCGCGGCTCGACCAGGTCCCAGTGGTCGAGCGCGTGCTGCAGCGTGGCCGAGATCTTGGGCACCGGCTGGCACTGCGACAGGTCGCGGCTGACGACGACCAAGCGGCCGTCGCGGCTGCCGTCCTTGAGGGTGGCGAGCTTCATCGCGTCGCTCCCGCCAGATAGCTTTGTTTGATTTTCATATTGCCTCCAATTGGGTCTTGCGACATTAGATGCGAATCTCAGATATCATACAAACAGTATTTTTCAGCTCATTTATCAGGATTTCCGATGAATCCCAGTTTGCGGCAAATGCGCGCGCTCGTCGCGCTGGCCAAAACCGGCAGTTTCACGCTGGCGGCCGACCACCTGAACCTGACCCAATCCGCCCTCAGCGGCCAGATCAAGGAGCTCGAGCAGATGCTCGGCGTGCGCGTTGTCGAGCGTACCACGCGCAAGACCGGGCTGTCGGAGGTGGGACGCGAACTGACGCCGTTGTTCGAGAAGATGCTGCAAGACCTCGACCGGGCGATGGCCGACATCGCCAGCCGCAAGGCCCTCAAGCAGGGCATGGTGCGGATCGCCGCGCCGCAGATGCTCTCGTGCACCATGCTGCCGGAGGTCATCGCGGCTTACCGCGCGCGCCATCCGGACGTGCAGGTGCGCCTGGCCGACACGCCGGTCGAGCTGGTGTCGGCGCGGGTGTTCAGCGGCGAGGCCGACTTCGGCATCGGCCCGGAGCGCGACGCCACGACCGAAATCGAGGCGCAGCCGCTGTTCGAGATGCCGTTCGTGGCGGTGTTTCCGGCCGGGCACGCGCTGGAGGCACGCGCCCGCCTCACCTGGGCCGACATCAACGATTTTCCGTTCATCGCCCTGCAAGGGCAATTCACCGAGCGGCTGCTGCGCGACATGCATGCGTCGTTCCGCGAGCTGTCGCTCAATCCCTACAACGAAGTGACGTTCATGACGACCGCGCTGGCGATGGTGCACGCCGGCCTGGGCGTGACCGTTTGCCTGCCGTACGCGGAGAAAATGGTCGAGCTGTACGGGCTACGCATGCGCCGGCTGGTCGATCCCGAGCTCACGCGTCGTTTTTTTGTCTACACCCGCAACGCCCGCGCGCTGTCGCCGGCGGCCGACAGCTTTGTCGCCTTCCTGCGTGAACAGGTCGGGGCGCACCACTGGAACGTTCCGTCCGGTTAAGAAGTCTTACATTTTTCCCACTACCGCGCGCGCGGCGCCGTGTGTATGCTTGGCATTATGAACATTCTGCATATCGACTCTTGCGCGCTGGGCGACAACTCGCCGTCGCGCCGCGATACCGCCGCCGCCGTGGCCCGGTTGGCCTCGGCGCACGAGGGCGCCCGCGTCAACTATCGCGACCTGGCGGCCTCGCCGCTGAGCCATGTCACCGCGCCGCTGCTGCAAGTGATGCGCAGGCAATGGAACAGCGCCATTCCGATGCACCCGGAACTGCGCGCCGAGTCGCTGCTAAGCGCGTCATTGCTGCAGGAGTTTATCGACGCGAATATCGTCGTGGTCGGTGCGCCGATGCACAACTACTTCACGCCGTCGACACTCAAGGCGTGGATGGACCGCCTGCTGCATCTGCACGCGGACGCGGCGCCGACGTCGAAACGGGTGATGCTGGTGACGTCGGGCTGGGGCGCGGACGATCCGGCGCAGGCCGGGCTCATGCACAATTTCGAAGGCCAGTTGACGGCCGCGTTCAAGTCCATCGGCGTGCGCCACCTGGATGTGGCGCGCGCCGACGGCGGGGGGCTGTCGTGACGGCCAACACCATCGCCATCAACCAGATGATGGATCGATTCGACGGCCACCATCGCGTGTGGTTGTTCGGCTACGGCTCGCTGATCTATAAAGCGGACTTTCCATATCTGCGACGGCGGCCGGCCAGCATCGCCAATTGGACCAGGCGCTTCTGGCAGGGCTCGCACGACCATCGCGGCACACCGGAAGCGCCCGGCCGCGTGGTGACCATCATCGAGGAGCCCGGCGCGATTTGCCACGGCATGGCCTATCTGGTCACTCCGGAGGTGTTCGCTCACCTAGACCATCGGGAGAAGAACGGTTACCTGCGGCTGGCGACGACGATCACGTTTGATGATGGTGGCGGAGATGGCGATGGCGTCGGTGATCATGCCGACGCCGGCGGCAGTGTGGCTTCCGGGGCTGGGGCGAACGCCAGCGACAGCGCCGAAGCCGGGGCGGATGCCGGGACCGGGACCGGGGCCGCCGACGTCGGTGCCGGCGCCAGCGTGATCGGCCTGGTCTACATCGCCACGCCGGACAACACGGCCTTCCTCGGCGAAGCCTCCGAGCAGGAGATCGCGCGCCATATCGCCCGCTCGGCCGGACCCAGCGGCCCAAACAGCGACTACCTCAATCACCTCGCCAATGCCCTGCGCGAACTGGGCCGCCACGATGATCACGTGTTCGAGATCGAGCGCCATCTGGCCGTTTTCACGGCCACGCCCTCCAACTAAAAAGCCTTCTCCGGGAGGCTTTAACCCCGCTGGCCTTTAGCGATACGCGTGCGGCGCAGCCCGCCCCCCATCCGTCAAAACAAATCCAGCTGCCCCTCGCTGGCCGGCCTGGCCCGCGCGCCCAGCGGCGGCACCACCAGCGGACGCGTGAACTGCGACGCGTCCATGCTGTGAAAGCGGCTGCCCTGCCCCGACAAGCCCAGCCGCTCGGTGGCGATCTTGAAGCGCTGCCGTATCAATTCCGCCCACACGCCCTCCCCCTTCATGCGCGCGCCGAAGGTGCTGTCGTAGTCTTTGCCGCCGCGCATTTCGCGCACGCGGTTCATCACGCGCTGCGCCCGCTCCGGGAAGTGCGCATGCAACCATTGCTGGAACAGCGGCGCCACCTCCCAAGGCAAGCGCAACACCGTGTAATGCGCGGTGACGGCGCCGGCCTCCTTGACCGCCTCCAGCAGCCGCTCGATGTCCGGCTCGGTGATGAAGGGAATGATGGGCGCGATGCTGACGGCCACCGGAATGCCGGCGTCGGTCAGCGTGCGAATCGTGCGCAGGCGGCGCGCAGGCGCGGCCGCGCGCGGCTCGAGCGTGCGCGAGATGGCCGGGTCCAACGTGGTCAGCGTGATGGCGACGCCGGCCTGGCGCTTGGTGGCCATCGGCGCGAGGATGTCGATGTCACGCTCGATCAGCGACGATTTGGTGATCAGGCCGACCGGATGCTGGCATTCCTGCAGCACCTCCAGCACGCGCCGCGTGAGCTTGCGCTCGCGCTCGCACGGCTGATAGGCGTCCGTGTTGACGCCGAGCGCGATCGACTCGGGCTCGTAGCCGGCCTTGGCCAGCTCGCGCCGCAGCATGTCGGGCGCGTTGACCTTGGCGAAGATCTTGCTCTCGAAGTCCATGCCGGGCGACAGGCCCAGATAGCTGTGCGTGGGGCGGGCGAAGCAATATATGCAGCCATGCTCGCAACCTCGATAGGGGTTGAGCGAGACGCTGAACGGCAGGTCCGGCGAGGCGTTGCGGCTCAGGATAGATTTGCAGTATTCATCGGTGACCTGGGTTTTCCACGGCGACGCTTCCTCTTGCTCGCGCTCCCAGCCGTCGTCATAGGCCTCGCGCGCGTTGACCTCGAAGCGCCCCTGCAGGTTCGATACCGCGCCACGCCCCTTTTGCGCCTTGAGCGAAGGGGGCGGCAGCATCACGTGCTCCTGGTTGTTGTCGTCGTGGTCCATGGTTGGCGAAGGAAACTTGGCTCGATACTGTATATATATCCAGTATTCTATGCGCTCCAAATGACCATATCAAGCAAAAAATCAATCGCGCGCTCCCGGTGCCTTTGGTGCCCGCGTCCGAACTGGTATCATGCGGGGCTTCCGGGGGAAAGACTTTCCCCGCGCCACGCGCGCCCCCATCCCACATTCCGCCAGGCTGCCGCCCAGGCAGCGGCCCGGCCCACTCTACGCGAGCACATGATGAACAATTCGACCCAACCGTTGCCGTCTTTTTTTAGCCGGATATCGATCGCCATCGGCGCCTTTTTCCGCGCGCTGTCGGACGCCGAATACGCCGCCCGCCTGGCGCGCATCGCCGCCGGCGAACCGCAGCCGTCGGCCGCGCCGGTGTCCGCGCCTGCCCCAGCTCCGGCCCCGGCTCCGGCCCCCGTCCCGGCGCCACCGCCGGTCACGCTGCGCGTTGCCACGCCGGACGCCGCGCTCCAGTTGCTCGGCCTGTTCCAGCGCGAAGCGCGCCTGATCGACTTCACCCAGGAGAACCTGAGCGCATATTCGGACGCCGACATCGGCGCCGCCGCGCGCGTGGTGCACGAAGGCTGCGGCAAGGTGCTGCGCGAGCACTTCACCATCGAACCGGTGCGCGGCGAGGCCGAAGGCAGCCGCGTGGTGCTCGAGGAAGGCTTCGACGCCAGCGCCGTGCGCCTGACCGGCAACGTGGTCGGCAAGGCGCCGTTCCGCGGCGCCTTGAGCCATCGCGGCTGGCGCGCCTCGAACGTGCGCCTGCCTAAACTGGCCGAAGCGCACGACGCTGCCATCCTGGCACCGGCGGAGGTGGAATTATGAGCGACCCACGCTACGCCATCGGCATCGACCTTGGCACCACCCACAGCGCGCTGTCGTACGTCGACCTGACCGCCAGCGACGGCGAGAAAACCCAGCACGGCGTGCTGGCCATTCCGCAGCTGACCGCGCCGGGCACGGTCGAAGACTTGCCGCTGCTGCCGTCGTTCCTGTACCTGCCGCACGCCGACGAACTGGCGCCCGGCGATTTGAGCCTGCCGTGGCAGCAGTCGGCGGCCGAACAAACGGGCGTGGCCGGCGAGATGGCGCGCAGCCGTGGCGCCACCACGCCGATCCGCCTGGTCTCAAGCGCCAAGAGCTGGTTGAGCCATCCGGGCGTGGACCGCCGCTCCGCGCTGCTGCCGAACGACGCGCCGGAAGAAGTCACGCGCGTGTCGCCACTGGAGGCGTCGACGCGCTACCTGTCGCACCTGCGCCAAGCGTGGGAACAGGCGCACCCGGAGGCGCCGTTCGGCGAGCAGGCGGTGACGGTGACGATTCCCGCCTCGTTCGACCCGGGCGCGCGCGAGCTTACCGCCGACGCGGCCCGCGCCGCCGGCTACACCAATCTGACCTTGCTCGAGGAGCCGCAGGCGGCCCTGTACAGCTGGATCCAGGGCAGCGAAGGCCGCTGGCGCAAGGAAGTCAAACCCGGCGACGTGATCCTGGTGGTCGACGTCGGCGGCGGCACCAGCGACTTTTCGCTGATCGCGGTGCTCGAGCGCGACGGCGTGCTGGAACCACACCGCATCGCCGTCGGCGACCACATCCTGCTCGGCGGCGACAACATGGACCTGGCGCTGGCGCACCTGGTGGCGCGCAAGCTGGCCGCCAACGGCACCCAGCTCGACGCCTGGCAAATGCGCGCGCTGACCTACGGCTGCCGCACGGCCAAGGAAAAACTGCTGGCCGATGCGACCGTCGACACCTGGCCGATCGTGGTGCCGAGCCGTGGTTCGAAGCTGATCGGCGGTTCGATCCGCACCGAGCTGACGCGCGACGAAGTGACCACCTTCATTCTCGACGGCTTCTTCCCGGCGGTCGAAGCGGCGGCGCGTCCGGCAGTGCGCACGCGCGCCGGCCTGACCCAGCTTGGCCTGCCGTACGCGCAGGACGCCGGCATCACCCGCCACCTGGCCGCCTTCCTGGCGCGCCAGCTTGGCGCCACCAGCGAACTGGAAGGCTACGCCGGCCGGCAAAGCGCGGAGGCGAGCTTCCTACATCCGACGGCGGTGCTGTTCAACGGCGGGGTGTTCAAGTCCGAGCTGCTGGCGCAGCGCGTCATGGGCACCCTCAACGACTGGCTGTACATGGAAGGCGCGCAGCCGGCCCGCATGCTCGGCGGCGCCGACCTGGATCTGGCGGTCGCGCGCGGCGCGGCCTACTACAGCTACGTGCGGCGCGGCAGCGGCGTGCGCATTCGCGGCGGCACGGCGCGCGCCTACTACGTGGCGATCGAGTCGTCGATGCCGGCCATTCCCGGCATGGACCCGCCGATCCAGGCCCTGTGCGTAGCGCCTTTCGGCATGGAGGAAGGCAATGAAATCGAACTGCCGAACCAGGAGTTCGGTCTGGTGGTCGGCGAACCGGTGCGGTTCCGCTTCTTCGGCTCCTCGACGCGGCGCCAGGACCATATCGGCGACCTGCTCGACTTCTGGGGGCCGGATGAACTGATCGAGTTGAACGAGATCGAGGCCACGTTGTCGCCGGAGGGCCGCCAGGCCGGCGATGTGGTGCAGGTGCGCCTGCACGCGATGGCCACCGAGTCCGGCACGCTGGAGTTGCTGGCCGTGGCCAACGACGGCCAGCGCTGGAAGGTCGAATTCGACGTGCGCTCCGGCGCCACCGAAGGCACCGCCGGCCGGGCATGAGCCAGTACATCGTCAGCATCGACCTTGGCACCACCAACACGGTGCTGGCCTATTCGGCGCCGGGCGAGGCCCAGATCCGGCTGTTCGACATCGAGCAACTGGTGGCGCCGGGTGAGGTTGGCGCGGGGGCGTTGCTGCCTTCGGTGCGCTACCATCCCGCCGAGGGCGAACTGGCAGACGGCGAACTGCAGCTGCCCTGGCCGCGCCAGGACGTGGCCGGCCTGGCGCGGGTGGTGACCGGGCGCCTGGCGCGCCAGCTCGGCGCGCAAGTGCCGGGGCGCCTGGTGTCGAGCGCCAAGAGCTGGCTGTCGCATTCCGGCGTCGACCGCACGGCGGCGATCCTGCCGTGGGGCGCGCAGGCGGATGTCGACAAGGTGTCGCCGGTGGCGGCCAGCGCCTCCTATCTGGCGCATCTGCGCTCGGCGTGGAACACGCGCTTCGCCTCGCATCCGCTGGAACGCCAGCACATCATCCTGACGATACCCGCCTCCTTCGACGAGGGCGCGCGGGCGCTCACGCTCGAAGCGGCGCGCATGGCCGGCCTGTCCGGCCTGCGCTTGCTGGAGGAGCCGCAGGCGGCCTTCTACGATTGGCTGTTCCGTCAGCGCGCCACGTTGGCCGCCGACCTGGCCGAAACGCGGCTGCTGCTGGTGTGCGACGTCGGCGGCGGCACCACCGATTTGAGCCTGATCAAGGTCGAGACCATTGATGGCGCGCCGGCGATCAGCCGCATCGGCGTTGGCAACCATCTGATCCTCGGCGGCGACAATATGGACCTGGCGCTGGCGCACCTGGTCGAGCAGCGCATGGCGGCCGCCCAAGGCGGCGGCACGCCGGCGCCGCGCCTGTCGTCGAGCCGCCTGGCGCAACTGGCGGAACGCTGCCGGGCCGCCAAGGAGCTGCTGCTGGCGGCCGACGCGCCGCAGCGCGCCACCGTCACCCTGCTCGGCTCGGGCTCGCGCCTGATCGGCGGCTCGCGCTCGGCGGAACTGACGCGCGACGAGGTGGCGGCGTTGGTGGTGGACGGCTTCTTTCCGTTCAATCCCGCGCGCGAGCCTGCCACGCGTGCGCGCGGCGCCATCATCGAGTTCGGCCTGCCCTATGCCAGCGACGCGGCCATCACGCGCCATCTGGCAGGCTTCCTGCGCCAGCACGCGCCCGCCGCGCGCGAGGCGCTGGGATTGCCGGCCGACGATCAAACCACGATACCGGTGCCCGACACGCTGCTCTTGAACGGTGGCGTGTTCCGGGCCGACGCGCTGGCCCGACGCCTGGAGCAAGTGCTCTCCAGCTGGCGCGGCCAGCCGCTGCGGGTGTTGAACAACGACGATCCCGACGTCGCCGTCGCGCGCGGCGGCGTGGCTTACGCGCTTGGGCAGAGCGGCCTGGCGCCGGTCATCGGCGGCGGCTCGCCGCGCAGCTACTTCCTGCTGCTCGACGACGAGCAGCGCGCCGACAAGCCGCGCCGCGCGGTCTGCATCCTGCCGCGCGGCAGCGCCGAGAACACCGAGATCGTGCTGGCCGGGCGCACCTTCGCGCTGCGGCTCGGCCGGCCGGTGCGCTTCCACCTGGCGTCGTCGACGTCCGAGGCCACGCCGCCGCAAGCAGGTGAGCTGGTCGAGCTGGCGCCGGACGATTACGTGCAACTGCCGCCGATCGCCACCGTGCTGCGCGACGGCGGCGCCGCCGACGCCCGCAAGGAAATCCCCGTGCGGCTGGCCGCGACGCTGAGCGAAGTCGGTACGCTGGAAGTCCATTGCGTGGCGATCGACGGCGCGCAGCGCTGGCTGCTGGAGTTCCAGCTGCGCGGCGAGGCCGGCATCAGCGAAGACGACGACGTGGCCGCCGGCGAGGCGAAGGCGGCGCAGGACGCGCCCATGCCGGCGGGCCTGGACGCGGCCCTCGATAAAATCGACCGCATCTTCGGCAGCCGCGCGCTGCAGGTCGACATCAAGGAGGTCAAGCAGTTACGCGGGCAGCTCGAGCACTTGCTGGGCGGGCGCGAAAGCTGGACCACGCCGCTGCTGCGCCGGCTGTTCGACGCGCTGCTCGAACGCGCCAGGGGCCGCCGCAGGTCTTCGGAACATGAGCGGGCATGGCTCAACCTGAGCGGCTACTGCCTGCGCCCGGGATTCGGCTATCCGCTCGACGAGTGGCGCATCGAACAATTGTGGGCGATGTTCGAGACCGGCGTACAGCATCACAAGGACGGCCAGGTTCGCACCGAGTGGTGGACCTTGTGGCGGCGCGTCGCCGGCGGTTTGAGCGTCGAGGCGCAGCTGCGGGTGCTCGACGATTTCGCCTTCAACGTGCAGGCCGACGCGCAGGAACGGGGCCGCCGGCCACAAACCCTGGTCGATGGCAGCGAGGAGGACATGCTGCGCCTGGGCGCCTCGCTCGAACGCATCCCCGGCAACTACAAGGCGGAAATCGGCGCGTGGATGCTCTCGCGGCTCGATGCATCGACCAAGGCGGCGGCCAAGGCGGCCGCCAACAAAACCCGCGCCGGCGCGGCCGACGCCGGCAAGGCCGAAGCGGCGCAGGCGCGCTTCCTGTGGGGTCTGAGCCGGGTCGGCGCGCGCCAGCCCTTCCACGGCAGCGCGCACGATGTCGTCGCCACCGCCGTCGTCGAGCAATGGCTGGCCACGATCATGGCGCTGGACTGGAAGAAGGTGGAGCCGGCCGGCTTCGCGGCGGCCCACCTGGCGCGCATGACGGGCGACCGCTCGCGCGATATCGACGCCGCCCTACGCGACGAAATCCTGCGTCGCCTGGCCGCCGTCGGCGCCCCCGCCAACTGGAGCGCGATGGTGCGCGAGGTGGTGCGGCTCGACCAGGCCGATGAAAAACGCATGCTGGGCGAATCGCTGCCGCCGGGACTCAAACTGATCGCTTGATCAGTCCCACGCATGATCAGCCTGGCACGTAGGCGGCCTGCTGCGCGACGAAGCCGTCGAAGGCGTCTATCAACGACTTGAATTTGAGCGGCTCGTTTTCCAGCATCGCCAGCGCGTACACCGTCGCCTCCAGGGTCGAGAGCTGATCCGGCAGGTGCGCCTTGCGTATCAGGTAGTGCGACGGCGGCGTGTCGCGCAGCGGCAGCCGGGGCAGCACCTGCAGCGCGGGATTCAAGTACAGCATCTTGCGGCTCTTGCGCCAGGTCCCGTCGAGCACCACCAGCCGCAGGCGCTCCGGGTCGGCCAGCCAGCGCTGGTCCAGCGGCGCCGGCGTGGCCAGTCCCAGCGATTTGTCCTCCACCGTCTCCGGATAGAGCAGCACGTTATGGCGATCGGACGAAAGCAAGTCGACAAGGCACTCCGGCGCGAACGCCTCGCCGCATTCGAGCCGGCTGTTGGACAGGCTCAGATGCAGCAGCCGCGCGCTGCCCTTGGCGTTGGAAACTTCCATCGGATGCTGCAGGATCAGCACTTCCACTTGATTGGACAGCGCGGCGACCCAGCGGCAGATGCACGCCGACTGCGCGCGCAGACATTGCGGGCATAGGGTCCGGCTGCAGCGAATGGTCGATGGGGTGGCGTCGGTACTGGTCATGGAGCGCCATTGTACCGAAGCGCGGTTAGAACTCCTCCCAGCCATCGGACTCGCTGGTGGTGACCGGCTTGCGCTTGACGTCCGCCGCGATCCGGGTGGCCGGCGCCGCGGCGGCAGGCAAGGCTGCGGCGGCACGCTTGCCGCGCGGTGGCAGCACCGGCCGCGTGACGGTGCGCGGCGCGGCGCGTGGCGCGCTCGCCGGCGCCGGTAGCTGCAAGCCATCGAGCTTGAACACGCTGACGACATCGGCCAGCTTGGCCGATTGCTCCTGCATCGACTCGGCGGCCGCGGCGGCCTGCTCGACCAGCGCCGCGTTCTGCTGCGTCACCTGGTCCATCTGCGTGATGGCGTCGTTGACCTGGGCGATGCCGATGCTTTGCTCTTCGCTGGCGTGGCTGATCTGCGTCATGATCTGGGTCACGCGGTTGATGCTGGTGACGATCTCCCCCATGGTCTGGCCGGCCTTGTCGACCAGGTCCGATCCCAGCGAGACTTTTTGCACCGAGTCGTCGATCAGGCTCTTGATGTCCTTGGCGGCGGAGGCCGAGCGCTGCGCCAGGTTGCGCACTTCCGAGGCGACGACCGCGAAGCCGCGCCCCTGCTCGCCGGCACGCGCCGCCTCCACCGCCGCGTTCAAGGCGAGGATATTGGTCTGGAAGGCGATGCCGTCGATGACCGAAATGATCTCGACGATCTTGCGCGACGAGTCGTTGATCGAACCCATGGTGCTGACCACCTCGCCCACCACTGCGCCGCCACGGCTGGCGATCTGCGAGGCGCTGATGGCCAGCGCGTTGGCCTCGCGCGCGTTTTCGGCATTGAACTTGACGGTCGACGTCAACTCCTCCATCGACGACGCGGTCTCCTCGAGCGAGCTGGCTTGCTCCTCGGTGCGCGAGGACAGGTCCTGGTTGCCGGCGGCGATCTCGGTGGACGCGGTGGCCATCAAGTCGGTGCCGTTGCGCACCTGGCCGACGATGCTCACCAGGTTCGAATTCATGATCTTGAGGGCGTTCATCAGCTGCCCGGTTTCGTCGTTGCTGTGGACCTGGATGTCGCTGGTCAAATCGCCCGACGACACGGTTTCGGCCACCTTCACCGCTTCGTTGATCGGCCGGGTGATGGTGCGGGTGATCCACCAGGCGGCGGCGATGCCCATGACGATGGCGGCCAGGCCGAGCATGACGAGCAGCGTGCGTCCACTGGTGTATTGGTCGCGGATCCGCACGGCCGCCGCGTCGAGCAGATCGGCCTGGCGGTCGGAGAAGGTTTTGAGCGCGTCCAGATAGCTGGTGCGGGTGCGCGTCAAGTCGCCGTCGTAGAGTTTTTTGCCCTGTTCCAGATCACCGGCGGCCTTGGCGGCGAAGACGGCCTTGCGCACGTCGGTGTAGGCTTTGCGCGTGTCGAGCACCTGCTTGAACAGCGGCTTGAGCTCCTCGTCCTCGATCGAGGCGCCGATCTGGTCCTGGATCTTGGTGGCGCGGCCGGAGGAGGCGGCCATCAGCGTCTCAAGGTTCTTCTGGTCGGCCGGATCGGCCACCATCCAGGCGCCGGTGGTGCGCGCGGCGTTCACTTCGATGATCTTGCCCCACTCGGCGATCATGCGCTGGTCGCGGATCTTGACGTCGATCATATGGTCGGTCATGGCGCTGGCACTGCTCAGGCGCATGATGCCGATGACGGTCATGGTGGTCAGTAACAGCAGAATAAGCGAGAAGCCGATGCCGAGACGGGTGCCGATTTTCAGGTTGTTCATGGCGAACTCCTAGCGGAAAGATCTCAAATGTTAGATCCATGCTAGCACTGTTCGCCACAATCTGTAGCGCTGGGGGAAAGATTATTCGTTGCCAAACAACAACTATTGACTTTTTCCGGTCGCCGTTATTATTCGCCGATCGCTTGTGAGCCCAGCAATTCCTCGACGCCGGCGATGGCGCCGGGATCCTTGATGACGGCGCGCAGCCATACGTGCAGCGGCATTTCGCCCCAATTGGCCGCCTTGTCGGCCAGATACAAATCGGTCAACCCCTTCTCGATCTGTTCGGGGCTGCCCTCCAGCGTGAGGTCGTCGCGGGCGGCGGTTTTGAGCACCCAGTCGGCGCTTTGCAGTTCGTGCGTGGCCGCCTCGCGGAACGCGCCGTGCACGTACTTCTCCCATGCCTCGCGGGTGTAGGCGCCGGCGATCGCGTGGCTGCCCGTCACCAACGCCTGGTCCTGCTCGCCCACCGTGCGCGCCACCGTCATGGCCGGAAAGCGGGTGTTGGCACGGGCGCGGATGTCTGCGTAGACGCGCTCGCGCGCCGGCATGCCGCGCACCACGCGGCGCAGGTTTTCTCGCGCCTGGTCGATCAGTGCCAGCTTGGGCTCGACGCGCGGCCACGAGGGGTCGGAAATTTGCGCCAAATAGAAGGTCATCATCCGCTCGGCGCTCTGGATCATCTGCTCGCGCGGCATGGCACCCCGGTGGTTCTCCAGCCACACGCGCCAGTGGCGGGTGAGCTGATCGTTCAGGTGGCCCGGCTCCGCGTGCGATTTATCGACCAGCATCAGATAGCTTTTGAGGGCGTTGTAGGCGTCCTCCACGTTGGCGGCAGAGGCTTGCTGGAACTGCCGGCTGGCCGGCGCCACCGGCGCGGCGGCGGCAGCGTTGGCGCCCGATGCAGCCGCCTCGCCCGCCGGCTGCGCAGCGCCGGCCACCGGCGCCTGCAAGGTATCGGCGTGCGCGTTCATTTCCGACAGCAGCGTCTCCAGGTTGTCGACCACCGGTTTGACCATCACCTCGCGCACGCCGGAGAAGTACTCTTCCCGCAGTTTGCGCTCCAGCAGCTCGCCCTGGTAAAGGCCCATGCGCAGCGACCATGGGCGCTGCTCGCGGTATTTGTCCAACTGCTCGATGCGGTCCTGCAAAATGCCCAGCGCCTCGAGGCGCGACTGCAGGTCGAGGCGCTTTTCCTGCAGCTTGACCACCTTCTCGAGGTCCGCCTGCACATTGCTCACCAATTGGCGGTTGCCGAGATAGGACCAGCTCCATCCACCGAGCGAAGCGCCCAGCAGCAGCACCGCGCCGAAGAAAGCGGCATACGTCAAGCGCACCTTATGTTTGCTGGCGTACTGCGACACCAGGTCCTTGTCGGCGAAGATCACCTTGCGGAACAGGTTTTGCAGGAAGAAGCCCGACTGCCCCGCCCCGGCGACGGCCGGCGTGTCCGGCACCGACAGCGCGAAGCGCTTGGCGACCCGGTGCGATTGCTCGCTCACCGGCATCCCCTCCTGCAGCGCGCTGGTGAAGTAATAGCCTCGGAAGACGGGCTTGAACTGGAAAGGGTTTTCCTCGAACAGCGTGGCCAGGAAGGCGCGCAGCGGCGTCTTGATGGTCGCGAACTCCAGCGGAAAGGTGAACACGCCCGGCTCCATGCGCTCGCGCCGCTGCTCGCTCATATTGGCCAGGCTAAGCGCCTTCAAGCCGTCGCACAGCTCCGCGAAGCTCTGGTCGAAGAACGCCAGCAGTTGCTGGCTGGTCGCCTTGCGCTTGTAGGGCATCGTCGCGCCCCACACGCGCTCACGCTCGGCGCGCTCGGCGCGGGCGAAGAACTCGCCGAAGCCGGCGATCAAATCGGCCTTGGTGAATACCACGTAGAGCGGCGCGAACACCTCGAGCCGTTCGATCAGGTCCTGCACCCGCTTGCGCAAACTAAGGGCGAGCTTGATGCCGGCTTCGGGATCGTCGCCGCGCAGCTCGGCGATGCTGACGGCAATCAGGATGCCGTTGATCGGCGCGCGCCGGCGGTACTTCTTGAGCAGGTCGAGAAAGCCGAACCACTCGCCGCGATGCTCGTCCATCACCGAATAGCGGCCCGCCGTGTCGAGCAGGATGCCGTCGGGCGTGAAGAACCAGTCGCAGTTGCGGGTGCCGCCGACGCCCTGCACCACCTTGCCGTCGGCGAACGGGAACTGCAGACCGGAGTTGGTGATCGCCGTGCTTTTGCCGGCCGCTGGATTGCCGATGATCATATACCAGGGCAGCTCGTAGAGCGCGCGCGTGCCGGCGACCATGCCCAGCTTGGAGCCCTTGATGGTATCGATCGCCTTGAGCAGGCTGTCGCGGATCGCCTTGACCTCGGCGCCGGCCTGGTCCCTCGGCTGCGCCTCGGCGGCGGCCTGGGTGTTGATGGCGTCGGCCAGGCCTGCCGATTCGCGCCGGGCGCGATAGCGGCGCCACAGCCACACCAGGCCCGCCAGCGCCAGCATCAGCGCAGTCGCGCCCAGGGCCCAGATCAGCGCCAGCTCCAGCACTTGCGCACCGAGATAGAAGATCGCCGCCATCGCGGTCAAACCAATGATCGTCAGGTGACGGCTATCGGTGAGGAAGTGCCAGATTTTTCGCATCATGGTTCGGTCGGGACGTGGCGACAGCGCTTGAGAGGAAGGCGGACCGATCAATGGTGCCATCAACGATGCCGCCAATTCTTGAGCGAAAACAATAGTCGCCGCGCCATGCGGGCCGTGTGTTATTTGCGCACGGTGCCCGCCAGGCGCAGTTCCGCGTGGCCGAAATCCATCATGGTCCAGCGCCCGCCCCACGTCAGCCCGACCGATTCGGCCGCCTCGCCATACAGGCGGTAGCCGCGCAGCGCCCACGGATCTTTTTCCGAGATCACCAGCTTGCCGTCGCGCAGAAAGGCGCAGTCGGCCGCCAGCCCGAACTGGTGATAGCTCTGGAAGGCCCGCGCGTTGGTGACGTTGGGGCCGGCCGCCGCCAGCGCGTTCTGCCGCTCCGGACTGCGGTAGCCCTCCAGGATCGCCATGTCGTAACCGTGGCGCTCTTTCATGATCCGGAACACCAGCAGCATGCGGCGCGAGAAATCCGGGTCGAGCAATTGCCAGTTGCGGTTGGCGCTGTCGAGCATGGGGCGCACCAGCGTCACCTCGGCCGTCGTAAACATCAGCGGCGGCAGCGGCGCCGGCGCCACCAGCTGCTCGCCCTTGAGCAGGTCGGCGACCTGGTCGTTGATCACATGGCCGCCGCCCTCGTAGCCACCCAACATGCCGCGGCCGCTCAACATCAGCGCCAACAGCGGCGGCACCGTCGTCAGCACGGCGGCCGCCAGCAGCAGCCGATAGCGCCGCCGAGCAAAGGACAGCAACACGCCGGCGCCGCCGCGCGCCTCGCGCCCCAGCGTCGACGCCTGTCGCGCGCCCTGTTGGTAGTCACGCCGCAAGCGCTGCTCGAGGCGGCGCCCCAACACTCTGGCGGTGTTGGCCATCAGCTCGCGGCCAGCCGGAAACAGCAGCAGCCAGGCGCCGACGCAGGCGAACACGAAAAACATCAACACTGAAAAGAGAAACATGGTGCGCTCCGTCAAAGCAAGTGCCGGGCGACCGATGGACACTGGAAAGCGGCCGGTCGACCACGTTTCATCGTAGGCGCGATCGTCCGGCGGCGTGAAAGCCCAGATCAAATTCGGAGGGAATATTGTGGACACATCGAAACAGAAACCGGACTTGATGGGAACGTCGAGAACGCCACAGGACGGCACCACGCGCATCCTGGCGCATTTGGAACACGGGGCCCGGCTGCCGGCCTCCAAACCGGCGCGCGCGGCAGCGTGGACGGTCGATGGCTGGACGGTGGGGCTGGTGCTGTTGCTGTTGGTGATGTGCGTTGCCGCGTGGCTGATGCACGATAAAACCGTGACGCCCGAGCGTTTCAAGGCCGGCTACGGCCTCGTGGGCGACACACGCGATACAGATACAAGCCGGCAGCGCGGCACCGACGGACTGGCGCACTCGCCCACGCGCGCGCCGACCGCCGACACGGGCGCCTACCATACCGGCGCGGCGATCCCGGCGCGCGACCAGGCGGCACAATCCGAACAGCCGGCACAAGTCGAACAGCCGGCGGCAATCGTCAACGAGCCACCGGCGCACCGCTCCGCCGACGCGATCGGCACGCTGGCCAGCGCGCCACCGCCAAGGCCGCTGGCGCCGTCCTCCCCGCAGCCGGCCGCCCAAGCCGGCGCATCGGCGAAGCTTCCGCCCGCATCGACGGCCACGTCCGCGCGCGTCGGCACGCCAGGCGCGCTCGGCACGGCAGGCGGCACGCATTCGATGCAGGCCAACGCCGGCGTCCGTGGCAAAAGCAAAACGGCCGACGCGCGATCAAAAGCCAAGCCGGCCAACGACACGGACGTCACCCTGCTCACGGCGCTGGTGGCGCATGCCAACCAGCCCACCGCCATTGCGCCCGAGCGCAGCCGCGACATCGTCGAACGTCGTGACGGCGACAACACCGCCGATCTGCTGGCGCGCTGCAAGCAGCTCGGTTTGATCGAGGGCATGCTGTGCCGCTCGCGCATCTGCTCCGGGCGCTGGGAGACGGACGCCACCTGCCGCGCGCCCGCGCTCTAAAGAACCGGCGCTATTGGATCGCCAGCTGCTTGCCGCCGGTGCCGACTTTTTTCGGTAGCGTCAACGTCAGCACGCCGTTCTCGTAGCGGGCACCGGCCTGATCGTCATCGACTTCCTGCGGAAGCGTGAAGCTGCGGTGCACCTGGCCGTAATAGCGCTCGTTGCGCAGCATGCCGCCGCCTCCGGTGCCGGAGCCGCCGTCGGCGCTCTTTTCCTCCTTGATTTCCGCCGTCAGCGAGACCTGGTTGCCGTGGACGGCGACCTTGATATCCTCCTTCTGCACGCCGGGGATTTCGGCCTTGACCGTGTATTCCTTGTCGGTTTCCGTCACGTCCATGCGCATGCGCGGCGTCTGCTCCTGGCGCCACACGGGCGGCGGGAAGTCGCGGAACAACTCATCCATATCGCGGAACGGGTCGAAACGGGCGATGTCGCGGAACGGGTCGAGCCGCATCAGACTGTTAGCCATAATATCCTCCTGTCGATAGTGGTTGAACAAGTCAATATGATAGGAAGCGGCCCGGCGCGACGTTTGATCTGCGTCAAACGGAAAAAAGCCCCATGCGGCGTTAGCACACATGAGGCTTTTTAAATTCTGGCTCCCCGACCTGGACTCGAACCAGGGACCTGCGGATTAACAGTCCGTCGCTCTACCAACTGAGCTATCAGGGAAAAGAGGCCGTATTATAGACGGCCAATCCGCAGCTGTCTAGGCTGGCGGAGAAATTCCTTGCGCGCATCCGGCAGGCGGATGCGCGCACTCCCCGTGCTTAGAAGCCGCCCTTGAACTGCACGCCGAACTGGCGCGGCTCGTTGACCATGCCGGTCAGGTTGTTGAAGTCGATCGCGCCGATGATGCGCTTGGTGTCGGTGATGTTGCGCGCGAAACCAGCCACTTCATACTTGCCGCCGTCCCAGTTGTAACCGACGCGCAGGCCGCCTTCGACCATCGACTTGCCGGTGAACTCCTTGGCTTCGTACAGGAAGAAGTTGATCTTGCTGCGGTACGACCAGTCGGTCAGCACGAACAGGTTGCCGTTCTCCAGCGCCCAGTTGTAGCGCGCCGTCGCGTTCAGGATGTATTTCGGCGCCTGCGGCAGCGGGTTGCCGTTAATGTCGACACGGCCGGCGGCGTTGATCGGGTTGGTGACGGTGCACGAACCGCAACGGGCCACGGACAGGCTAGGGTCCTTGATCTCGGTGAAGTTGTACGAACCGCCCGCCGACACCTTGAACGCCGGCGTGATGAAGGCCTCGAAGTCGGCCTCGACGCCGCGGCCGGTGGTCTTGGCGGCGTTGATCAGGCGGGTGACGTTCGAATTGCCGCCGACCACGGTCAGCTGCTGGTTCTTCACTTCGTAGTCGTAGACGCTGAACGAGGCGCGCGCGCGGCGGTTGAACAGGTCGGCCTTGACGCCGGCTTCATACGAGGTGATGGTTTCGGCATCGGCCACGGTGATCGGCACCGACGCCGACGCGGCGGCGATACTCGGCGCGCGGAAACCGGTCGCCACGCGGGCGTAGGTGCTCACGTCCGGGTTGACCTTGTAGGTCAGGCTCATGTCCCAGTTGGCCTTGCTCTTGCTCTCGTCGACCGAGCGCGGACCGACCTGCACGACGTTCTCGGCCGCGACGGTGCCGAATTCCTTCTTGTCGTTGGTGTAGCGCACGCCGCCGCGCAGGATCAGGTCCGGCGCCAGGTCGTAGGTCACCGAACCGAACACGGCCGCGGCCTTGTTGGTCTGGCGGCTGGCCAGGTGCGACGTTTGCGCGCCGGTGGTGCTGTTGTAGTTGTTGCTGTAGCCGGTGGCGTCTTCCTTGAAGTAGTAGACACCGCTCTGCCAGTTCAGCGGGCCGGCGTTCTTCGATTCAACGCGGAATTCCTGGGTGTACTGGTGCAGGCCGCTCACGCCCCCGCCGGTTTCGACCTGGAACGGAATGAAGCCCGGGCCGGCCGGCGCGCCGCCGTCGATGTCGCCGCGGGTGTAGTAGTCGTCGATGGCTTCGTAGCCGGTGATCGAGAACAGCTTGACCGAACCCAGGTCCCACGTCAGGCGCGCGTTGGCGCCGTTGGTGGTCAGGCTCTGGGCGTTCTGGCCGTTGGTGTTGATCTGGTTGAAGCTGTAGCCGTCGGCGAAGTCGTTGGTGCCGCGCTTGATGATGTTGGCGCGGAACAGGCGGGCGCTGCCGGTGGTCGAACGCGCGTGCACGTTGAACAAGGCGTTGAAGGTGGTGCTCGGGTTGTACAGAAACTGCACGCGCTCGGCGTGTTCGTTGTAGCCTTCCAGCGCGTCTTTCTGGCCGGTGAAGGTGTTGTCGACGAAGTCGTCGCGGTGCTGGCGCAGGGTCGACACGCGCATCGCCCATTCGCTCGACAGCGGCACGTTGGCGGCGGCCTCGAGGTTGACGGTGTTGTGCGACGCCCACGACAGGCTGTAGTAGCCCTCGACCTGTTTCAGGTTCGGACGGGCCGATTCGAATTTGACCACGCCGGCCGGGGTGTTACGGCCGAACAGGGTGCCCTGCGGGCCGCGCAGCACTTCCACGCCGGCCATGTCGAACATCGGGAAACCCTTGAGGATGCCGTTTTCCTGCACCACGTCGTCGTACACGAGCGAGACCGGCTGCGAGGCGAAGGTGCTGAAGTCGGTGTTGCCGTAGCCGCGGATGTAGAAGCGCGGGAAGGTGCGGCCGTTGGACGACTCCACGTTCAGCGAGGCGACCTTGCCGGCCAGCAGGCGGATATCCTGGCCGCCGGACAGCAGCACGTCGAGCTTCTCGTCCTTGAGCAAGGTGACCGAGACCGGCACGTCCTTGATGTTCTCGGCGCGGCGCTGGGCCGTCACGACAACGGTTTCCAGTTGCGGCTCGGTGGCGGCGGTCTGCGCGATGGCCGAACCCAGCGGCATGACGGCGCTCAACGCCAGCAGGCGTTTGTGCATCTTAGACAATTTGATCATTCAATTTCCCGATTTAAATGTAATGCAAAGAGTGAAAAACAGCGTCTCCTGTTTTCTCTTTCGTAGACACGGCACGGTCATCTCTGTGACCGTTGCGGCGCGAGCGGTCCGCTCGCGCGCCGCTTTCGGCATACCTGGAGCGCCCTGCCGCCGCGCCATGCCGGCGGCGGCCGGACCGCATCCGCACCTTGATGGATGTCTAGAATGCACCGACTTGCAGAAAGGCGGTATTTTCTGCCATTGATAGCCGGTATTGCAAGCCGAATATACCGATCGCAAAATTTACTGATAGAAATTCGGCGGCTACTATGATGCAACGGAATAATAAAAGGCGGGCGTGCGGCGGCGCAACAACAATGATATCGAAAAAATACTTAGCATTTGCATTTTTTACATAAGGCACTGTGTTGAAAATCCCACAAAAAAGGCGCCTCGCGGGCGCCTTGGGGGAAGCTTACATGCCCAATGACTTGAGCAAGTCGGAGTTGTCGTCGGGGTCCGGGTCGGCCGGCGACGGCGTCGAGCCGTTGTCCTTGTTGTAGGCGTCGTCGATCAGGGTTTGCGGATCATGCTCGGCCGAATCGAAATCGTACAATTTGATGAATTCGGTGCGGTCGATCGCCAGTTCCAAATAGAAGATGTTGTTCTTCTCGGTGTAGAAGGTGACGCGGCGCATTTC
The DNA here is from genome assembly GCA_963513825.1 of uncultured Duganella sp. GTDB lineage: Bacteria > Pseudomonadota > Gammaproteobacteria > Burkholderiales > Burkholderiaceae_D > Rugamonas. The sequence goes on along the minus strand of CAUPRW010000001.1, from coordinate 107,152 downwards.
CGGGCGGTCCAGCGGGGTGTCGACGCTCAGCATCACCTGCTTGGTCAGCACCAACATCTTCGGCTGGTTCTGGGTGATGTTGGTCTGCAGCTCGCGCCGCACCTTACCGGTGAAGTCGCCGACGATCTGGTTCATCAACTCGCCCATGATGTTGGACACCTCGTCGGAGGTGTGCGAACTGGCCAGCTCCGACTTCGGCATGCCCATGTGCAGCATGTAGCGCTCGTAGATCTCCATCGCCGTGTCGGCGGCAAAGTTGAGCACCACCAGGCCGGTGAAGCCGCCGTCGAACATCACGAAGCAACCGATATCGGGTTTCAGGCCGGTCTTGGTAATCCGCTGCACCATGCCGGAGTAGTTCACCTTGCTCTGGGTGGCCACGTTCAGCACGCGGGCGACCGAGTTACACAAACTCATCAACAAATCTTCTGTACCGTACACAACATCCTTTTCTTCGCTCATGGGGCAACCTCTATCTACTTTTTATCGATGACCGCACCGGTTCATGGTCCGGTGCGAGACGAAACACGACGCCGCCGCGCGGCAAGCGGACGACCTCATCTTTCCATTGCTGATTCTGCGCCGTCGCGGGCGGCACGGCGGCCGCGACGATCGCGCGCCCTCGTGGCCGCAATAAAACCAATACTAATCAGAATACCGAGGCGCAAGATTCCCGTCCACCTGATTCACACATTTGCCGCAAAATTTGGTGCCAAAATGCAAAATTCGATGCATGCCCGGCCGACGGGCACATCATCCAAGCGGTTAGGCGCAAAAAAACCACGTCGGGCGGCAACGTGGTCTCGGGGTTGGGCGGGCGCGCCGCCGTCGATCTATTTCGCGCCGGCGCGCTTTCTGCGCTTGGTCGGTTTAGCCAATGGAAACATGGCGTCCGTCCAGACCCGGGTCATCTCGGTCATATTCTTGGCCGTCTCGCGCTTGACCGCCGCGCTGGCCTGCGCGCGCGCAGACCCGGCGACCTGGTTGGCCACACGGTTGGTCTGGCTGAGGAACATGCTCATAAAGGGATTTTTCATGGCGACACCTGCGTCGAAGTGGGTGAATGCCAACCATACAAGCTTGACATCGACGCCACCGTTCGCCACCCCACCCTGCGGCGGCGCGATGTTTGAGCTGGAACAAATCGGCGTCATATCGCTCACTGCTTGGGCGTCGAATGTGGCTTGGGGGGCGCATCCACGCGCTGTTCCATCTTATTTAGCAACACCGCCGTCGCTTCCACTTGTCTTTTAACTTCCGCCTGGGTGGCGGCGGTCTGCTTGCCGGATTCGAACGCAGCCAGCATGTTGGACAACAGCGTCGCATTGAATGCGGCGACACCAAAGACGATCGCCAGGACCGCGGTGACTGCGGTGACGATGATGGTTGTCTTGAGTCCGGAGATGGAAGATCGGGTTTCGAACCTGAGTTCAGAAAGCGCCGTCTCGATGCGGTCCATCCTGGCATCGGACTGACGCGATCGTTCGTCCATTTTGGCATCGGTATGGCGTAAGCGCTCATCGACCAGGCTGGCGGAGGCCGCCAAGGCGGACTCAATGCGCGCAATGCGGCCATCCATGCGGCTTTCCACAGCCTCAAGCTTGGCGTCGATGATTTCCATGTCGGGTAAGGCGGCCATGGATTATCGTCCTACGTGACCTCGCTCGTGTCAACCGGCCCACCATGGTCGTAGCGCATATTCCTTCCAGAAACGGCAAAAGGGCCATGCTTGCACATGGCCCTTTCAGATTCTGGCTCCCCGACCTGGACTCGAACCAGGGACCTGCGGATTAACAGTCCGTCGCTCTACCAACTGAGCTATCAGGGAAAAGAGGCGTGATTATATACGGCAATCCCCAGTCTGCAAACCCCTTTTCGCCCGCCACCTCAGACTGAACCGACTTGGCCTTGCGAACCCGCACAGCCTCCCATGGTCCGGCACGGAGCTGCGCCGCCGGGCGCCCTTCAGCGTAGCGGACTCGTTCGAAGGGGGCTCCGCGCTTCCTGATTTGTCGAAGATGGAAGGCGAGCTCTTTACCAAAGAGCTTTCGACGAACGATGAAATTTGTTTTAAATCAATAGCTTAACAGCGGCAACACGAGCGCGGCGGCCCGAAGTTCGGCTATCATCCGACGAATTGCCGATTTACAATAACTGGAGCGATTGATGGAGAACAAAGTCATCAGCGGTATCAGCACTGCGGTTCAGGAAACGGGCCAACTCCTGCAGCAAAGCGGATCGCTCTCGGCGGGACGCGGGCTGGCGAGTGGCGTGCTGGCGCTCACGCTGGCAACGCTGTCCCTACTCGGAGTGGCCGCGTTCCACTATCCCCAATACCTGACCACGCCGGAACTAAGACAAGCCTACTCCCCGGACGTGATCCGCCACATCCTGTTTGCTGCGCTGGTGTTGTCCGGCTCCATCTGCCTGCTTAACGTGCTCTTCAAGCGCAGACGGGGCCTCAACGCCGTAGCCGGCGTACTCGTGCTGATCAGCGTTGCGGCCGGCGGCTCACACGTGCCTGTCGCCGACTTCCCCGATCACACGCCATACATCGGACTGGACTGGTTTATCCTCGACCTGCTCGGCTCCACCATGATCTTTGCGGCACTGGAAAAACTCTTCCCGCTTTACCAAGGTCAACTGCTGTTCCGCAAAGAGTGGCAGACGGACATGGCGCACTTCGCTTTCAACCATTTTATCGTCGGCCTGGCGCTGCTGACGGTGAACTTCGTGATCCACCGCCTGTTCGGCTGGATGCTGAACGATCGCGTGCACGATGCCGTCCAGGCCATCCCATTCATTCCGCAGCTTTTATTGTGCGTCCTGGTGGCCGACCTGGTGCAATACTGGTTGCACCGCAGTTATCACGAGGTGCCGTTCCTGTGGCGCTACCACGCGGTACATCATTCGGCAAAGACAATGGACTGGCTGGCCGGCTCGCGACAGCATATGCTCGAACTGATCAGCACCCGGGTGGGCGTGCTGGGCAGTTTGTATGTGCTTGGCTTTGAAAGGAACGTGATGGACGTCTACATCATCGTGGTCGGTTTCCAGGCGGTGTTCAACCATGCCAATGTCCACCTGCCGTGGGGGCCGTTAAGATACCTGATCGTCACGCCGGACTTTCATCATTGGCACCATGCCTCCGACGACGTCGCCATCGACCGCAACTACGCGGCGCACTACGCTTTCCTCGATCATCTTTTCGGCACCGCCATCAAGGGCCACAAGGGGTTTCCTGAAAAATATGGCGTGCAGGGCGACTATATGCCGGATGGTTTTATAAACCAGCAAACCTTTCCGTTCAGATCGCAAAAATAGCCGCAGCGGCAAAGCATTGGACCAGCCCCAACGCAAAAAGCCCAACCTGTGAAGGCTGGGCTTTTCTATGTTCTGGCTCCCCGACCTGGACTCGAACCAGGGACCTGCGGATTAACAGTCCGTCGCTCTACCAACTGAGCTATCAGGGATTAGAGGCAACATTTTATACTGTTTCGTTCGCGCCATCAAGAAAGATTTCCGTCAGCGCAACTTCGTGCGGTATTCCGTGTTGCCGTCCGAATCGCGCTATTCGCGCAACCCGAAGAAGCAAGAGTTTAGAGCACTTTGGCGATGGCGTCAATGACGATATCGATGTTACGCGAATTCAACGCCGCCACGCAGATGCGGCCGGTGTCGACCGCGTAGATCGACTGCGCGCGCAGTTGCTCGACCTGCGCCTTGGTCAGGCCCGAGTACGAGAACATGCCCACCTGGTCGCGCACGAACGCGAAATCGTGCGCCGGCGCCTTGGCCTTCAACTTCTCGACGAAGGCTTCGCGCATTTCCTTGATGCGCACGCGCATGCCGGCCAGCTCGTCTTCCCACAGCTGGCGCAGTTCCGGCGTGGTCAGCACGGTGGCGACGACCTTGCCGCCGTGCACGGGCGGGTTGGAGTAGTTGGTGCGCACGACGCGCTTCAACTGCGACATCAAACGGCTCGCCTCTTCGCCGCTGGCGGCGACCACGCTCAGCGCGCCGACGCGCTCGCCATACAGCGAGAACGATTTCGAGAACGAGTTCGACACCAGCAGCGGACCGCCGGCGTCGGCGAAGCGGCGCACCACGGCGCCGTCTTCGGCGATGCCGGCGCCAAAGCCCTGGTACGCCATGTCGAGGAACGGCACCAGGCCGCCGGCGGTGACGGCCGCGATGACCTCGTCCCACTGGGCCGACGTCAGGTCGGCGCCGGTCGGGTTGTGGCAGCACGCGTGCAGCAGCACGATGGCGCCGCGCGGCATGGCCTTCAACGCGGCCAGCATGCCGGCGAAATTAACGCCGTGGGTGGCCGCGTCGTAGTAGGGGTAGTTGTTGACGGTGAAGCCGGCGCTTTCGAACAGCGCGCGGTGGTTTTCCCAGCTCGGGTCGCTGATGTAGACCTGCGAATCGGGCGCGAAACGCTTGAGGAAGTCGGCGCCGATCTTCAGGGCGCCGGTGCCGCCGATCGCTTGCACGGTGATCGCGCGCTTCTCTTGAATTACCGCGCTGTCGGCGCCAAATACCAGCTCTTGCACCGCCTTATCATAGGCTGCCAGGCCTTCGATCGGCAGGTAGGTGCGCGGCGCCGGCGTGGCGATCAGGATTTCTTCGGCCTTCTGTACGCAGGACAGCAGAGGCACTTTGCCGTTGTCGTCATAATAAACGCCGACGCCCAGATTGATTTTGGCTGGGTTTTGGTCGGCGTTGAAGGCTTCGGTGATGCCCAGGATCGGGTCGCGTGGTGCCATGTCGATGGCGCTGAACAAGCTAGGATTCGTCATGATAAGATTGGATTCGATTGGAAGCGTTTCGCAGCGGATGAACGTAGACAGCGCCCCACTAAAACTACTTCAGGCCGCTGGCAGGCCATTATTCTAACAAAGGTCGGACCACGATGGCTGAATTACCAGTAGTAGATAACCCCACGGCAACGGTCGTTACCTTCCCCGACTCGCCGTTCAAACTGCACCAACCGTTCCCGCCCGCCGGCGACCAGCCGGCCGCGATCGACAAGCTGTGCGAAGGCATCGACGACGGCCTGTTTTTCCAGACGCTGCTCGGCGTGACCGGCTCCGGCAAGACCTACACCATGGCCAACGTGATCGCCCGCAAGGGCCGTCCGGCGATCGTGTTCGCGCCGAACAAAACGCTGGCCGCGCAGCTCTATTCCGAGTTCCGCGAGTTCTTCCCCGAGAACGCGGTCGAGTACTTCGTCTCGTACTACGATTACTACCAGCCGGAAGCCTACGTGCCGCAGCGCGACCTGTTCATCGAAAAGGATTCGTCCATCAATGAGCACATCGAGCAGATGCGCCTGTCGTGCACCAAGTCGCTGATGGAGCGGCGCGACGTCATCATCGTCGCCACCGTCTCGGCCATCTACGGTATCGGTAACCCGACCGAGTACCACCAGATGATTTTGACCTTGCGCCAGAAGGACCGCGTCTCGCAGCGCGACATCATCGCGCGCCTGATCCAGATGCAGTACACGCGCAACGAGGTCGATTTCGGCCGCGGCACCTTCCGCGTGCGCGGCGACACGCTCGACATCTTCCCGGCCGAGAATGCGGAGCTGGCGGTGCGGCTCGACCTGTTCGGCGACGAACTCGAATCGATACAGCTGTTCGACCCGCTCACGGGCCGCGTCAAGCAGAAGATCCCGCGCTTTACCGTCTATCCCGGCTCGCACTACGTCACCCCGCGTTCGACCGTGCTGCGCGCGATCGAGACCATCAAGCTCGAACTGCGCGACCGGCTCGAGTTCTTCCGCAAGGAGAACAAGCTCATTGAAGAGCAGCGCATCGAACAGCGCACCCGCTTCGACCTCGAGATGATGGCCGAAATCGGCTTCACCAAGGGCATCGAGAACTACTCGCGCCACCTGAGCGGCGCCATGCCGGGCGAACCGCCGCCGACGCTGGTCGACTACCTGCCCAAGGACGCGCTGATGTTCCTCGACGAGTCGCACGTGCTGATCGGGCAGCTCAGCGCCATGTACAACGGCGACCGCTCGCGCAAGACCAACCTGGTGGACTACGGTTTCCGCCTGCCGTCGGCGCTGGACAACCGGCCGCTCAAGTTCGAGGAGTTCGAGCAGAAGATGCGGCAGACGGTGTTCGTCTCGGCCACGCCGGCCGACTACGAAAAATCGCACGCCGACCAGGTGGTCGAGCAGGTGGTGCGCCCGACCGGCCTGGTCGACCCGTTGATCATCGTGCGCCCGGCCCGTTCGCAGGTCGAGGACCTGATGTCCGAGATCACCGACCGCGTCGCCAAGAACGAGCGCGTGCTGGTGACCACGCTGACCAAGCGCATGTCCGAACAGCTGACCGAATTCTTGAGCGACCATGGCATCAAGGTGCGCTACCTGCACAGCGATATCGAAACGGTGGAACGGGTCGAACTGCTGCGCGACCTGCGCATCGGCACCTTCGACGTGCTGGTCGGGATCAACCTGCTGCGCGAGGGCCTCGACTTGCCGGAGGTGTCGCTGGTGGCGATCCTCGACGCCGACAAGGAAGGCTTCCTGCGCTCGGAGCGGTCGCTGATCCAGACCATCGGCCGCGCCGCGCGTAACCTCAACGGCGTGGCGCTGCTGTACGCGGACCGCATGACCGATTCGATGGAGCGCGCCATCGGCGAGACCGAGCGCCGGCGCGCCAAGCAGATCGCCTTCAACGCCGCCAACGGCATCGTGCCGCGCGGCGTGAGCAAGAGCATCAAGGACATGATCGACGGCGTCTACAGCCCGCAGGAAGCGCGCGACAACCAGCAAGTGGCGAAGGAAGCGGCCAAGTACGAATCGATGAGCGAGAAGCAGATCAGCAAGGAGATCAAGCGACTCGAAAAAGCGATGCTCGACCACGCCAAAAACCTGGAGTTCGAAAAGGCCGCGCAAGTGCGCGACCAGCTGCACGGACTCAAACAGCAACTGTTCGGCGCCCCCGGCGCCGACACGCCCCCTACTCCGAACTGACAACATGAATCCAATCATCAGCAGCGGCCCGCTGGGCTTCCCCTGGGCCACGCTGGACCCGTTCCTGTTCTGCGTCCACCACGTGGACAACTACCCCAAGGGCGACGGCCGCTACGGCCCCGCCGCCTCGCTGGCCGGCCGCAACCTGGGCCAGGATTTCGCCAGCGTCGACGGCTGGAACATGTACCACGGCGAACAGGTGCCGGGCTTCCCCGGCCACCCGCACCGTGGTTTCGAAACGGTCACCATCGTTCGCCGCGGCCTGATCGACCACGCCGACTCGTTGGGCGCGGCCGCCCGCTTCGGCGCAGGCGACGTGCAATGGCTCACCGCCGGGCGCGGCATCGTCCACTCCGAGATGTTCCCGCTGCTGAAAACGGATGAGGACAACCCGCTCGAACTGTTCCAGATCTGGCTCAATCTCCCGGCCCGCAGCAAGTTCGTCGAACCGCACTTCACGATGCTCTGGTCCGAGGACGTGCCGCGCGAAACCATCACCGGCAGCGACGGCGCCCGCACCGAACTGCTCTGCGTGGCCGGACGACTCGGCGACGCGAGCACCCCGCCCCCGCCGCCCGACTCCTGGGCCGCCAGCGAGGACAGCGACGTCGCCATCTGGGTGGTGACGATGGAACCCGGTGCGCAATGGACCCTGCCCCCGGCGCGCGGAGCCGCCACCAAGCGCGCCCTGTACTATTTCGACGGCGACGGCGCCAGCTTCGGCGGCCAGCCGCTGGCCGCGCGCAGCGCCAACGACATCCGCGCCGACGCGCCCTTTACGCTGACGAACGGCGCGTCCGGCAAGGCCCAGTTCCTGATCCTGCAAGGCCGGCCGATCGGCGAGCGCGTGGTGCAGTCAGGCCCGTTCGTGATGAACAGCGAGCAGGAGATCCGCCAGGCCCACGCCGACTACCAGCAGACCGGTTTCGGCGGCTGGCCGTGGCCGGACGGCGCCCCGGTGCACGGCGACGACCCCACCCGCTTCGCCCGCCACACCGACGGCAAGGTCGAACGCCGCGAAGCGTAAGCCGGTTCAGCGCTGCTTGACGAAAGTGGCCACCGCCTCGCTCAACTGCGGGGCCAGCGGCAGACTGGCATCGGTGTAAGACGCCATCTGCCGCGCTGGCGCCGCCGGCACCATTTTGAGCACGTGGTTCATGCCCTCGACGATCACCAGCTTGGCCGCGGGCGCGGCCGCCGACAGCGCCTGCGCCTCTTTCACGGCAACCTGGATATCGGTCGTCCCCTGCACGATCAACACCGGCATCTTCAGCGCGGCGATGGCCTTGCGTGGGTCGACCTTGAACGATGAAATCAGATACGGCTGCACGGAAGGCCGGTACAACATCATCAGCTCCTGCGGCACGTCCGCCACCTCCTTGCCCTGCTCCAGCGCGACCAGTATGCGCTCGTTCTCCCCCGCCAGCGCGGGCGGCAGCTTGGGCTTGAGCTGGTCGCGCAGGATGTCGCCCAGCGGATGGCCGGTGCCGGAGATCGACACGCAGGCGTCGGCCTTGGCCCGCTCGCACGCCACCAGCGCAATCAAGGCGCCCTCGCTGTGACCGGCCATAACCACGCGCGAGAAGCGCTGGTCGGCACGCAGCTGGCGCATCCAAACCACTGCGTCGTCGATGTACGAATCGAGGCGCAGATCGGATTCCTCCTTGGCCGCGCCGGCGCTCGATGCGACGCCGCGCTTGTCATAGCGCACCGTGGCGATGCCCTGCTGCGCCAGCGATTCGGCCAGCATGCGCAGGGAGTTGTTCAGCATGCCGGCCGGCGCGCTGTTGCCGTCGCGGTCCGTCGGGCCGGAGCCGGAGTGCAGCAGCACCACCGGCATCTTGGCGCCGCCCTCTGGGATCAATTCCGTGCCATACAGCGTGCCGCCGGGGACGGCCTGCGACACCGCGCGTTCGGTGTAGCTGCCCGCGTGGGCGGCGCCGGCCAGGACCAGCAACGACAATAACAATTTATAGCGCATGGATAAACCTCCAGGTTAATGCGATTCCAACTGACGATGCTTCTGCAGTTTTTTAGAGTGGACAAACGAATAGATAACAACGATTGGCGCCCAGAATATCGCCAGCAGCAGCACGATCCACAACGGCGCGCGCATCCACACGGCCAGCAATCCAACCGCGCCGCTGGCGACCATCAGCCGCGCCGCCAGGCGGTGCGTGGCATACCACACGCGGTCGCTGGCCAGCGTCCACGGGGTACGGATGCCGAGGTAGACATTGCGGCGCACCTTGCCCATCGGGTTGCCCATCAGGACGAGCAACAGGAACAGCCCCGCCGGCAGCGCGCGCTGCATCGAGACGTCGCCGCCGGTCGCGGCGATCAACACCAACGCAAACACATAGCCCGACATGCACACCACCAGCGCGGCGATGTAGTAATAGGTCGACAGGAATTGCGTCATATCGAAGCGCTTGCGCGACAGCACAGGCAGCACCAGGCCAAGAAGCGCCAGCAATGTCATTGTGCCCGGCCCCAGCACCCACATGGCGGCGCGCCCGGCGTAGCCGTCGACTTGGCCCTCGGCGTTCCAGTGCGCAGGCACCTGTTCGGGCAACGTCGGCCAGAAGTGAAGCAGCGCGCCGCAGGCGACGCAGATCAACAGCAGGCAAACGGCGAGATAGCGCGTTCTCATTTTCTTTTCCCTTTCGGTTCCGTTGTTGGTGCCGGCTCGGCGTCGGTCAGGTCCATCACCCACGCCAGCACGTCCTGCAGGACGGTCGTGTTAAGGCCATACCAGATGGTCTGGCCGTCGCGCCGGCGGCTGATCAAATCGGCCTCGCTGAGTACCGCGAAATGGTGGGACATCGACGGCTTGCTCATATCGAAGTGTGCCGCGAGCTCGCCCGCCGTCATCTCGCCCTGCCGCAGCAGCCGTAGAATCTCCCGCCGCGCCGGATCGGCGATGGCTTTAAAAGCGTTGTTCGAAGCGTTCATCAGGCATTCTTTAGGCATTCGTCTAATTAGACATCCGTCTAACTATAAGACGAAGCGATAAGCCCGTCAAGCGGACTTTATCGGCGAGGGACAGCGCGCCGGGCGGCGCGCGCAGATGGACTTAGTAGACGGCCTGCCCGGATTGGTCAAAAACATGCCAGCGGGAGGGATCGACGCGGATGGCGGCATTCTGACCGGCTTCCCAGCGCGCCTCCGCATCCACCCGCACGATCAGCTGGGTCGCACCGCCATCGGGGGTGAGATAAATGTAGCTGGCGTCGCCCAACAACTCGGCCGCCTGCACCGTGACAGGAATAGCGGCTGCCTCGGTTTGTTGCGGCGACGCCAGCGCCATGTGCTCCGCGCGCACACCGAGCGATACCGGCGATCCCGGCACCAGGCCGTCTCGCGCGCCGATCGGCACCAAAGCGCCGCCGGCCAACCGCACCGCCATCGTTTGTCCCGCGACCAGCACCACCACGCCTTGAAGGAAATTCATCGCCGGCGAACCGAGGAAGCCGGCGACAAACATATTGGCCGGACGCTGGTACAGATCGAGCGGCGCGCCGACCTGCTCGACCAAGCCGCCGCGCAGCACCACGATGCGATCGGCCAGCGTCATCGCCTCCACCTGGTCGTGGGTCACGTAGATCATCGTGCTGCGCAGTGTACGGTGCAGGTTTTTGAGCTCGATGCGCATCTGCACCCGCAGCGAAGCGTCAAGATTGGACAGCGGCTCGTCGAACAGGAACACCTCCGGCTGGCGCACGATGGCGCGGCCGATCGCCACCCGCTGCCGCTGCCCGCCCGACAGCTCCTTCGGCTTGCGCTGCAATAGCGGTTCGATGCGCAGCGTGGCGGCCGCCTGTTCCACCTTGACGCGAATCTCCTCGCGCGACAAGCCCGCCATCTTCAAGGCAAAGCCCATGTTGTCGAACACCGTCATGTGCGGGTACAAGGCGTAACTCTGGAACACCATCGCGATGCCGCGCCCGGCCGGCGCCACGTGCGTCATGTCACGCCCTCCAATCGCCACCGTGCCCTCGTCGGCGCTTTCCAGACCGCAGATCGTGCGCAGCAGGGTCGATTTGCCGCATCCCGACGGTCCCACGAAGACCACGAACTCTCCGTCCGCGATGCTCAAATCGATGCCGCGCAGGATAGGCTGCTGACCGAAGGCCTTGCGTATGCCGCGAATATCCACTCCAGCCATGCCGCCCCCTAGCCCAGAACCAGTTCGACGCGATGGACCGCGCCGTCGCGCAGCAGGGGAATGCGCGCCGCGCCGCCCCGATGCGCCAGCACCTTGCCGTCGACGGTCACCGACACCACGCCGTCCGCGCGGCCCTGCGGATTGAGCACCGTGATTTCGTAGCACCCGCCGTCATCGGGCAGCTGGTGGCGGATGCTGAACTGCGGCCAGTCATCCGGAATGCGCGGCGCCATGACGATCGTATCACCGTCCTCGATGCCGAAGCCGAGCACCGATTCCAGTCCAACGCGGTACATCCAGCCCGACGACCCCGTGTACCAGGTCCAGCCGCCGCGCCCCACGTGCGGCGCCTCCCCGTACACGTCGGCGGCGATCACGTAAGGCTCGACCTGATACACGGCCACCGCGTCCGCGTCGCGCGCGTGCGTGACGGGGCTGAGCATCTCCAGCAGCGTGGCGGCGCGGTCACGGCGTCCCGCTTCGGCCATCGCCCGCACCACCCAACATGCGGCGTGGGTGTACTGGCCGCCGTTCTCGCGCACGCCCGCGACATACCCCTTGATGTAACCGGGGTCGTTCGGCGTGTTGACGAAGGCCGGCGTCAGCAGCCGTATCAGGCCGTCGGACTCGGACACCAGGCGCTGTTCCAGCGCGTCCAGCGCCTGCGCCGCGCGCGCCGGTGGCGCGGCCTCGGAGATCACCGCCCACGCCTGCGCCAAGGCGTCGATTTGGCATTCGTCGCTGTCCTTGGAGCCGATGACGGCGCCGTTGTCGTAATAGGCCCGCCGATACCATTCGCCATCCCAGCCGCCGTCGTTCAGCGCCTGGTCGAGATGGTCGTGGTAGGCGCTGTAGATGGCGATGCGCGCCGTGTCGCCGCGCCGCTCGCACACCGGCAGGAAATCCTTGATGATGCGCGACAGGAAAAAGCCCATCCACACGCTCTCGCCGCGCCCTTCGCGGCCAACGCGGTTCATGCCATCGTTCCAGTCGCCGGTGCCCATCAGCGGCAGGCCGTGCGCGCCCTGCGTCAGCGAGCGGTCCAGCGCGCGGCAGCAATGCTCATAAACGTCGCCGCTCTCGCCCGACAGCGACGGTTTCAGATACACCTCGTCCTCGCCCTCCTCCAGCAACGGCGCCGTGAGGAACGGCTCGACCTCATCGAGCACGCTCCAGTCGCCGGTGGTGTTGATGTAGAACGCGGCGATGTAGGGCAGCCACAGCAGGTCGTCCGAGAAGCGCGTTCTCAGTCCACGCTCCATCGGCTCGGTATGCCACCAATGCAGCACGTCGCCTTCGACAAACTGATGCGCCGCGTGGATGCGGATTTGCTGGCGCGTCAAGTCGGGCCGGGCGTAGATCATCGCGCTTGAATCCTGCAACTGGTCGCGGTAACCCAATGCGCCGCCGGATTGATAGAACGCCGAGCGTCCCCAAATGCGGCAGCTCAGATTCTGATACGCCAGCCAGCCGTTCTGCATCAAATCGATGGCCGGTACCGGTGTGCGCACCTGCACCGCGCCGACGGTATGGCGCCAGAACGCGGTGATTTCGTCGAACGCCTGCTGGACCGCGCCGGGCGCGGCGTACTTCGCGACCAGTTCCAGCGCCTTTGCGCGCTCCTGGGTTTCGCCCAGCAGCACGACCCATTCCAACGTGGCGCCGGGCGCCAGTTCATGCGTCGTCTGGAAGGCGGCGCACGGATCGAGTCCGGCGCCGGTGACGCCATCGAGCCGGCTCTGGGCCAACGCCGCCGGGCTGGCAAGATCGCCGTGCCGACCAATGAAAGTGGCGCGGTCGGCGCTCTGGTGCACGGTTGCGCCATCACCGGGCAACGCCGCCGCGAACGTCACGCCGTCGGCAAACTGGCCGGCCAGCGGATTGGTCGCCAGCAGCGCGCCGGCGGCATCCCATTCGGTGATGACGAAACGGCTGCTGTCGGCGGGCGTGCCGCCCAACACCAGCCGCTGGTACGAGAACAGCGACAGCCTGCGCGTAACGGCGTCGCCGTTGGTCACCCGCACGCGCACGATCTTGACCGGATCATGGCGCGGCACGAACATCACCATCTCCTGCCCGAGGCCATGGCTGACATGATTGAAGCGCGTGTAGCCGAAGCCGTGCGCCACCTCGTAGCCCGCATTGGCCGGCGTTGGACCGGGGACGGGCGACCAATACCGGCCGCTATCCTCGTCGCGCAGGTACAAAGCCTCGCCGTGCGGGTCGCGGATTGGATCGTTGGACCATGGCGTGATGCGCTGGATGCGGCTGTTGCGGCTCCAGGTGTATCCGGCGCCGCTTTCGCTGACCAGGAAGCCGAAGCCCTCGTTCGATATGGCGTTGGTCCAGGCCAGCGGCGGCCGGCGCAAGCCGTCGGCCGCGCTCCAGTCCATGCGGATCACGTATTCGTCGCCGCTTTCGGAAAAGCCGCCGTAGCCGTTGAAGTGTTTCAGGTCGGTCTGGCCGGGCAGCTTGGCCGGCCCGTCCGGTTGCGCGGTGCGCATGGCGGGCGCCTGGGCCCCGGTGGCGCCGGCATCGGCGCCCAGCACCGGCATCCTGCCGCGAACCACCAGGGGCGCGGTCATCTCGATCAAGGCGAGATCCTGCTTTTTGAACTTTTCCGGTTTGCGCACATGGACGCCTTCCGCATCCTTGTACGAGCCGTCGGTGTCCAGCAGTAAAAGGTCGACCTTCCAGCCATGCGCGGCCCAGTAGCCACGCGCACGCAGCAGCAAACGCGCGTTGGCATCGTCGGCGCCATCAACCCACACGACGGCCAACGGCCCCGCCGGAAGATCGTAGGAAGCCGCGACCGAAGCGATATCGGCGGCAGCTTCGACTCCGCGCGCGGTGTGGAGCGGCGCACGAACCGCCGACTCGCCATAGAGCATGGCCCCCGCCAAACGCTGCAGATAAGTCGCCTCGTCCGGGTTCAAGCCCAGTCGTTGTTCCAGCGCCTGCTGTGCGGCGCGGGCGGCGTTGATCGGCGCACGATCCTCCGGTTCCAGGCCGGCCGCCAATGCCAGCGCGTGCTCGCGACTGTCCGCCGCGCCGAGGATAAACGCCACTCCGGTGTGCGCGCCGGGCGCCAGCGTGACCGCGCGGCGCAGGCTCAATGCCGGATCGAGCACATTGCCGACGGTGCCGGACAATTCCGCGTCCATGCCGGCCGGCGAGCGCAGATCGCGCCCGCGTCCGACAAAGCGTGTGCGGTCGGTCTCGAAACCGGCGTCGTCGCCGCCGGCGGCGGCATGCACCATCCACAGCGCCGCCTCGCCCTCGCCGCGCGGCCTGCGCCGCGCCAGCAGCGCGCCGGTCGCGGCATCGCGCTCGGTCTGCACGAACAACTTGGAGAACGCCGGATGCGAGGCTTCATCCGCCTGACGATTGAGCACCACTTCCAGATAGCTGGTCACCTCGATATGGCGCTCGGTCGCGCCGGTGTTCTTGAGCACCACGCTGCGCAGTTCGAGGTCGCGCGCGGGATCGACGGCGATCTCCATGTGCGCGGCGATGCCATGCGCCGAAACGCCAATCCAGAAGCTACCGGCCTCCCCGCCGGAGGTTCTGACCGAGTCCGCCGGCCCGCCCGGCTGCAAACCCAGCGACCAGGTCTCGCCGCTTGTGGCGTCGCGCAAATAGATGAAATAGCCCTCGCCGTCCTCCACGCGATCACCGCTCCAGCGTGACAAGGCCATGTCGCCGACGCGGCTAAAACCCGTGCCAGCGCCGGTGATCAGCGTGGTGAAGCTGCCGTTGGAGAGCAATCGCGCTTCCTGCGCGGGGATGTTATCGAGACGATTATTCATTGTGGTGTCCAGCTTCCAGATTTAGGCAGGCGCCATTGCTGGCGACGATATCGGCATACAGCAGCGCGCTGTCCTTCAGCGTGCGCTGCTGCGTTTCAAAATTCACGTGGATGATGCCAAAGCGCTTGGAGAACCCCAGCGACCATTCCAGATTGTCCAGCAACGACCATACCATGTAGCCCCGCAGGTCGACGCCCGCTTCCAGCGCGGCGCTGATGGCGCCCATGTTCTTGCGCAGGCAATCGACGCGCAGGGGATCGTGCACCCGCCCTCCCTCGGCCTTGGGCGGGTCGTAAAAGGCCGAGCCGTTCTCCATCACGTACAGCGGCGTGTCGCCGTACAGCCGCTTGAAGTTCACCAGCGTGTCGGTCAGGCCCTGCGGGAAGACCTCCCAGCCGGTTTCCGTGTAGGTCGCCTGGTTCTGGCGCACCGGCGCCACCTTCAGCGGCCAGTTGGACGGCTCGTCGCGCACCACGCTGCGGGTGTAGTAATTGATGCCGACGAAATCGAGCTTCTGGCCGATCAAGTCGAAATCGGCGGCGGGCCAGTCGGGCCAGGCATCGCCGAACATTTCCTTGAGCTCGGGCGGATAAGCGCCGAGGAAGATCGGGTCGAGATACTGCCGGTTCATGTAGGCGTCCGCGCGCCGGGTGGCGTCAAGGTCGGCGGGTGACTCGCTGGCTGGGTACTTCGGTTCGATATTGACCACGATGCCGATCTCATGGCGCCCGATCTCGCGATAGGCCTTGACGGCGCTGCCGTGCGCGCGCATCAGGTTATGGCTGGCCAGCGCCGCCTCGTGCACGCTCCGGTGGCCCGGCGCCAGCGTGCCGTGCATGTAGCCGCCGTCGGTGACCACCCATGGTTCGTTGAGCGTGGCCCACGACTTGACGCGGCCGTCGAAGGCGCGGAACAGCACCCGCGCATATTCGGTGAACCAGTCGGCGATGTCCGGATTGAGCCAGCCGCCCCGGTCGTCCAGCGCGGCCGGCAAGTCCCAGTGGTAAAGCGTCAGCAAAGGCTCGATGCCATTGGCCAGCAGTTCGTCGATCAGGCGGCTGTAGAAATCGAGGCCGGCCTGGTTGATCGCTCCCCGCCCCTGTGGCAGGATGCGGCTCCAGGAGACGCTGAAGCGGTAAGCCTTCAACCCGAGTTTGACCATCAGCGCCACGTCCTCCTTGTAGCGGTTGTAATGGTCGCAGGCGATGTCGCCGTTGTCGCCGTCGCGCACATTGCCCGGCACGGCGCAGAAGCGCTGCCAAATGCTCGGCCCCGCGCCGTCGGCCAGCGGCGAACCTTCGATCTGGTACGCCGACGTGGCGCTGCCCCACAGGAAACCGGCGGGAAACTGGATGGATTTGCTCATGTGATGATCCTTGTGATCTCTAGGTTAGAACGGCGCGCCATTGATAGTGAGTGAGGCAGGCAGGCTGTCGATGATGATTTGCTTGTTTTTCCACGCGACCGTCCGGCCGTTCAGCGTGGCCGCGCCGGGCTCGGTATTCCAGGGCCAGGAAAAAACCACGCCGCCGGGCGGCCGGCTCGGCATCGCCTCCACCTTGAGCGACAGCGTGCCGCCGGCGGCGGCCAGGCTGTAGTTGAGTGGCCCGTACGGCGTGCGCAGATCCTTGACGCCGATGCCGTCGCCACGCAGCCAATCGAGCGGCACGCCTTCGGCCAGCAGCAGCGCGTGGTCGGCCTCCCGTTCATAGGCGAACGAGTCGAGCGCCGCGCGGATGTAATCGGACGATATCCAGCCGTGCGGCATGTCGCCGACGAAGCGCGGCTCGCGCATGTCGCGGCCCACTACTTCGGCCCATTGATTCCATTTGGCGGGGCGCTGGTCGGCGTAGAAATAATCGAGCAATTGGGCCGCGCGTTGGCGCCAGCCCAGGCGCACGAAGGCACTGACGTTGCGCAGTTCATACGGTGTGTAGTCCTGCCACGCTTTGCGGCCGTCGCGGCGGGCGACGAAGAAGTCCCAGTATTTGTCGTAGGTCGCCTTGAGCATCGCCGGCGGCAGGTGGTGCTGCTCGCCGCCGGGCGTGAGCGCGATCGTCGACGAGGTCGGATCGAAGTCGCCCAGTTCCGCCGCCCCGGGCAGATAATCGATGCCATGACGGGCCGTGGCCGCCGCCAAGGACGCGTACAGGTCGTGCCGGAATTCGTCGCGCTGCGCCGCCAGGCGCGTGGCGGCATCGGCCTTGCCTAGCGCCGCCGCGATGTCGGCGGCGTCCTTGTAGCCGCGCATGGACCAGAAATCGTCCCAGTACGAATGCATCGGCTTTTCCGAGTAGCCCTCGTGGCTGATCGAGGCCGGCATCAGCCCGTAAAACGCGCGCCGCTCCGGCGTGCGGTTTTGCTCCACGCGTTCGGACTGGCGCAGGGTTTCCATGTAGCGGGCGGCGGCGTCGATGCGCGGCCATGCCTGCTCCAGCGCCGCCTTGTCGCCCGTATAGCGATACAGTTCGGCGGCCAGGAAGATCAACTGGCCGTGGCTATCGTTCTCCGGCACCGGATCGGCGCCGCGCCGGTCGACGCAGCATGGCACCTTGCCGTTGTCGAACTGGTACGGCGCGTACCAGCGCAGGTAGTCGGCGGCGATGTCCGGCTGGCCGAGCCGCAGCAGCGCCTCCGACATCATCGCGCCATCACGTATCCACGAGCGGCGGTAGGAGCGCGTGCCAGGTTGCAGCGCCGCGCCCTCGCGGGTCATCAGCATGTGCGCCAACGACGAGCGCAGCGTGTCGGCCATGTGGCGCCCCGCCTCGGGAAGTTTCAACGTCACCTTATTGAGCTTGTCGCGCCATTCGGCGGCCACCGCATCCTGGCGCGCCGAGAGCCATGCGGCGCCATCCTGGCCGCTCGAAGCGGCAGGCCGCGCCCCTTCATCCCCAGCCATCGGCAGCACGGCGCCGATGACGACCGTGCCATGCGGCGGCAGCGTGACATCATAGGTCAACGTGGCCGAAGCCATGCCGGTATCGTCATGCAGGTCGCGTGCCGCCAGCGCGTTGCGGGCACCTCGGCGGGCGGACGATGCCACGTCCCATGGCAGCAGGCCGCTATCGAACGACGACAAGTCCACGGCGGAAGGCGCGCGCAGCGGCAGTATCCGGCCCTCGCCATCGATTGTCAGCGCGGCGCCGTCCCACCGCAAGTCGCGGATCGCGCTGAACCCGCCCGGCGTGTTGAGGAACTGGCGCGGCGCGTTGACCTGGAACGGCCGCACCGCCAGCACCAGTTGCAGGTGCCGCGTGGCCGCGCCAAGGTTTTTGAGCTCATAGCGGGCCAGCAGCCGCGAGGAAGCGGGAGTGCCGTCGGCGGCGGCGGTGACGGACATCGTCCAGCCGGGATGGCGCCACGACACCGTCGGCACCGGCAAATACCCATCCCGCAAACTCTGGCTCACGTCGACATCGGCCCAGCCGACAAGCTTGCCGCCATCGCGCACGAACGGTTCGACTGAAAAACCGCCCTGCTTCGACTCCAGCGCGCCGTCCTCAGAAATGAGCGCGCTGTGATCGCCGCCGCCATCGACGCCGACCAGCGTCCAGTAGGACTGCTGGCCTGAAAAGCCGCGCGGATACAGGCCGCGACGGGCAACGCCCGCCAAGGCTTCAATAAACTGGTTCGGCGTGGCGCCCCATGCGAGATCCTTCAGTTCGATGTCGGCCAGCGCGTAGGTCGCGGCGGGACCATTGCGCAGTTGAAGGCGGATGAAGCGCGCTTCGGACTCCGGCAACCGCAACGGATCGTCGCCGCCATTGCCACCGAAAACACGGCGCGCCGTACGCCATTGCGCGCCGTCCGACGACAGTTCGACGTCGTAGTCGCTGGCGTGGCGTCGGCCCTGCCACCGCAGCACCAGGCCACCGAATTCGCGTTCGCCCCCCAAATCGACCGTTAGGCTCTGCGGCCTGTCCTGGCGGTTCGTGGCGATCCACGCCGTGCCGGCTTTTCCATCGACCGCCAGCGCGGCCGCGCTGCCGGGCTGCTGCGAAGAAGCACTGGCCACGGGCTTGGGCCAGCTGTCCGGCACGGGCGGCAGCTCGCGTATGGTCAGCCCGCGCAGATAAATCGAACCCTTGCCGCCACCGGCGCCGGCGCTGACGACAAACTCGATGCGGTCGGCATGTGTGAGCACCCGATCCTTGGTCGGCCCCCACGCGAACAGCACCTGGCGCTTCTTGATCCGCACCTGCCGCCACTCCTTGGGAAAGGTGTAGTTCTGCTGCGGGAACCACCAGACGTTATCGCCACTGGCGTCGGTCAGCTTGAACTCGAAGTGGTTGACTGGCGCATCGGCGCGCACGTAAAACGATATCTCGTAGTTTTCCGGCAGATCGAGCGGCAGCGCGCGGCGCACGAAGGCGTAGCCGCCCTTGCCGGCGAAGTCGAAATCGAGCCGCAGGCCGCCGTCGGCGGCGCCGGCGGACGCCAGCACGCCATCGGAGGCTTGCGCCTGCCACGCGTCGATGGTCGAAAAGTCGTCGAGAACGCGCGCCGGCGCGGCCGCCAACGCGGCCGATGCCAGCATGGCCGCAAGGCCGGCCACCAACATGCGAACGAGCTTCATCCCTTCACACTCCCCACCAGCAGGCCCTGGATGTAATAGCGCTGCAAGCCGAGGAACAGCAGCAGCACCGGCAGAATGGTCAACACCGATCCGGCCATCATCAACTCGTTGTCCTGCACATGCTCGCGCGATAGCGATGCCAGCGCCACCGGCAGGGTGTAGAGATCCTTATCGGTCAGCACGATCAGCGGCCACATGAAATCGTTCCACGTGCCGAGGAAGGTGAAGATGCCCAGCGTGACGAGGATGGGCGTGAGAAGCGGCAGCACGATCACGCGGAAGATGCGCAACTCGCTGGCGCCATCCATGCGCGCGGCCTCGAGCAGCGCGTCCGGTATCGTCAGCGCATACTGGCGCACCAGGAAGATGCCGAAGATGCCAGCCATCGCCGGCACCAGCACGGCGCCATAGGTGTTGACCAGCCCGAGATACTTCAGCAGCAGGAAAAGCGGCAGCATGGCCACCTGGCTCGGAATCACCAAGGCTCCGAGCATGACTTTGAAGATCCGCTCGCGCCCCTGGAATCGCAGCTTGGCGAAGGCATAGCCGGCGCTGACATTGAACAGCAGCGACAACACCGTCGCGGCGCTCGACAGCAGCAGGCTGTTAAACAGATACTGGCCGATGCCGGCCTGGGTGAACAACTCGCGGTAGTTGTGCAGCGTGGCGGCGCTTGGCACGAACGGCAGCGGGAAGGAGCTCGATTCGCCCGGCGCCATCAACGACACGGACAACATCCACAGCAGCGGAAACAAGGTTAGCGCGCCGGCGGCCAGCATCAGCGCGTTGAGCGCCAGCGTGCGCGGTTTCCAGGTAAAGGTCGTCATGCCTCCGCCCCCTTCGCAAAGCGCAGCTGCAGCAGCGTGACGGCGAACATGATCGCGAACAGCACGAAGGCGACGGCCGACGCCGTGCCCAGGTTCCACCACTTGAAGCCCTGCTCGTACATAAAGTACAAAACGCTGACGGTGCTTTGCACCGGCCCGCCCTGCGTCATGACGTACGGTTCGGCAAACAGCTGGAAGTAGCCGGACATGCTAAGGATACTCACCATCAGCATCGTCGGCCCGAGCATCGGCCAGGTGATGAAGCGGAACTGCTTCCATACCCCGGCGCCGTCCATGCCGGCCGCCTCGTACAGATCCTCGGGAATGCTCTGCAGGCCGGCCAGGAAAATGATCATGTTGTAGCCGAAGTTTTTCCAGACCGCGAACAGGATAATTGCCGGCATCGCCCAATCGGGGTCGTTGAGCCAATCCACCGGCGCGATGCCGACCAGATCGAGGCCGTGGTTGATCATGCCGTAGCGCGTGTTCAGCAGGTAGCGCCAGATCACCGCCACCGCCACCAGCGAGGTCACCACCGGCGCGAAGAACGCGGTGCGGAACAGCCCCTTGAACCACGTCAGCCGCGAATGCAGCAGCAACGCCGCGCCCAGCGAGGCGGCGATCGACAGCGGCACGCCGCCCACGACGAAATACAGCGTGTTACCCAGCGCCTGCCAGAACAACGGCGTTTGCAGCAGCTCGACGTAGTTGCGCAGGCCGACGAAGCGCAGATTGTCGAGGTTCGCCAGCGCGTAGATGTCGAAGTCGGTCAGGCTCATGGCCAGCGCGGCCAGCACCGGCAGGAAGAAGAACACACCAATCACCAGCAGCGCGGGACCGGCGAAGCACCAGGCGGCGCGGTTCGAATTCATCGCGCCTCCTTCCGCGCCAGCATCCAGCGGCGCTTTTCAAGGATATGGTCGGCCTTCGCATCGAGGGCCACCACCGCTTGGTCGACGGTCAACTCGCCGTGCGTCACGCGCTCGGCCACCAATCGCATCTCGGTGGCGATGCGCTCCCATTCCGGCACCTTGGGCGCCGGCTTGACGCGTTCGAACTGCTGGCGGAACGCCTGGGCATAAACGTCGTTGGCCAGGCGCGGCGCGCTCCAGTTGCTGCGGCGCGGCGGCAGGTCGCCGGTCAGCTCATGGAAGCGCGCGGCGACATCGGTGCGCGACAGGTATTCGATCAGCTGCCAGGCCTCGCGCGGATGCTTGGACGACGCGGCCAGCGCCAGGCTGGAGCCGCCCGCGATGGAGGCGGCGGGACCGGACGGCCCGGGCAGGATGGCCGTCATCCAGTTGTCCTGCTGGTCGGCCGGCAGCCGGCGTTTGAATTCCCCCATGTTCCACGGGCCGGAGATATAGAAAGATACGTAGCCCATGCCGAATTCTTGATAGACGTTGGTAATGCGGTTCATCGGCGCCAGCTTCTGCGCGTACATGTCGGCGTACAGTTGCAGGCTGCGGCGAAAGCCCGCGCTGCGGAAATTGCCGTACTTGCCGTCATCGCGCAGCATGGGCTCGTCGTTCTGCAAGGCCAGCGCCATCAACGGCTCGAATTCTTCGCTCGGCAGCAGGATCGCGTAGTTGTCCGGCCCCACCAGGCGTTTGACGGCGGTCATCGCCTTCATCCACTCGGCCCAGTCGCGCGGCGGCTGTTTGTAGCCGGCGCGGGCCAGCATGTCGCGCCGGTAGAACAGCACGCGGGTATCGACATACCAGGGCGCGGCCCACAGCTTTCCGTCGACGATATTGGTGTCCCAGATGCCGGGAAAATAGTCGGACGGCGCCACCAGTTGCGAGGCCGCGACCTGCGCGTCCAGCGGCGCGAGCGCGCCGAGCGCCGCAAGCTCCGGCACCCATGTGTTCCCGAGCTGGAAAATGTCGGGCATCACCTCGCCGGCGAAGGCGGTCAGCAGCTTTTCGTGCGCGGCGGTCCACGGCAGCTGCTGAACTTCGACACGCACGCCGGGATGGGTGCGTTCGAACTCCGGCATCAGTGCGGTAACGACCTCGCCCTCGCGCCCCATGGCCCAGAACTTCAGCACCACGCCCTGCTCCTTGCGCGGGGCGCAGGAAGCCAGCAGGCCGCAGGCCAGCACGAGCAAAACCGCGCGGGCGAAACGTCCGCCAGGTGAAAAGCCTCGCGTCATTGGGCGGGCGCCATCTCTGCGGCCGGCTTGGCCTTCTCAGCCTGCCCCAGCCAGCCGCCGGTGAAGCCGGCCCGTTCCAGCCCGCGCCGGATCACCGGGTGGCCGCGCATGACACGCCAGACCAGATCGCTGCGGTAGTTTTCCGTCATGGCGATGATCGGCCCCTGGTCGATGCCGAGATAGTCGTTGTCGACCCAACCCTTGCCCTTGACGACGCGCCCCTGCGAAACGGGGATGTCGTAGTTGAAGCTCGGGTTGAAGGCATCGAGGAAGCCGTAGCGCCCGTAGATAAAGTCGCCGTACCGTTTCTTCATCTCCAGCACCGTCGGCACCACGATCTCCGGCGCGAACGGTAGCGACGACGCGGCCGCCGTCGGCGCCAGCGTGCAATCGTCGTAGTGTTTCAGGCCGCCGATGCCGCGCGCCGTGTAGGTGCGGAACGGCAGCTTGATGGCGCCGTAGTCGAGCGTTTTGTCGACCGGCCCGTCGCTGGCGGTGATGCCCCAGACGTTGGCGCCATAGCCCTTGCACTTGAGCGGATTGGCAACGGCGTAGGCCTGCTGCGCGTAGGTGGCGCGGCGGCTGTTTTCGAAGTAATCGTAGCCGCGCCGGCCCATGTACTCGTCGCGAATGCCGCGGAAGTCGATCCACACGTGGCTGTACTGGTGGATGAACAGCGACGGATAGGCGAGGTACTCCTTGTCGCCCTTGCCTTCCAGGCTGTCGGCATAGGTGCTGGTCCAGGCCTTCCAGGCGTCCGGCTGCACCGGGTGGGTGGGCGACCCGAGCGCCAGCACGTAGACCAGCATCGCCTCGTTGTAGCCCTTCCAGTCGTAGGGAATGAAACCGGACTCCGGGTGCCAGCCCAGCGCGATGGAAGGCTTGCGCGCCTGCGCCCAGGTCCAGTCGACCCGCTCGTAGATTTCCGCCGCCAGTTTGCGGATCTCCTTCTCCTGCGCGTCATTGCCGTCGAAGTAGGATTGGCAGAACAGCGCGCCGGCCAGGAACAGCGCCGTGTCGACGGTCGACAGCTCGACCTTGTCGTGGCGCAGGCCGGTCTTCATATCCAGGAAGTGGTAGAAGAAGCCCTTGTAGCCGCTGGTGGAAGTTCCCTTGGCGTCGCCCTGCGGCGCGTTGCGGAAGAAGCGCAAGGTGGCCAGCACGCGCTCGCGCGCCTGCTTGCGCGTGATGTAGCCGCGCTCAACGCCGATCGGGTAGGCGGTCAGGCCGAAGCCCACCGCCGCCACGCTGGAGAACGACGGCGTCGGATAACGGTCCGGCACCAGGCCGTTGGCCGGATTGGCGGTATCCCAGAAAAAGTCGAAGGTGCGACGTTGGATCTCGTCGAACACCGTCGGCAGCGTGGTGTCGCGCGCCTGCGCGGCGCCGACCGTGGCAAATACCGACGAAACGGCGAACGCCAGGCTGGCGGCGACGCGCAGCGCGCGAGGTTTGGCAAATACGGACATGAACCCGGGCCTCCTTAGAATGCGTAACGCGCGCTGAACTTCAAGGTGCGCATCTGGCCGCCCATGGAATTGGCCACGCCGAGGTTGCGGTTGTCGCCACCGAACCTGTTTTGTGGATTGCCCGGACCGCCTACCCAGCCGTCATAGCCGCCGTAGTTGATGGAGTTGAACACGTTAAGCACGTCGGCCCGCAGCGACACGCGGCCGAAGCGGAAACCCACCTCCTTCGACAGACCCAGGTCGACCTGGCGGAAACGGTCGCCGTCGCCCTTGGCCGAGACGCATTGATTGAAGCCGGTCGAGCAATCGGTGATACGGTAAGGCAGGCCGGAGCCCAGCGTCACCTTCCCGGACAACATCAGCCCCCACGGCAGCCAGCCGTCGGAGACGCCGGCCACCACCAGCCGGTGGCGCTCGACGTCCGTCGACGGGTTCCACGCCGAGGCATAGCGGCCGTATGTCCAGTTGAAGATCTCGTTGGTCCACTCCTTGTTGGTGGTCTCGGCCTTGCTGTAAGTGTAGGTCGCGTTCAGGCTCCAGGTCGAGGCCTTGGTGTAGGGCTTGTCCATTTTCAGATACGCGGTCTCGGTCTTCGCCTGCGAGACGAAGTCGCCCAGCACCAGCGTGCCGTAACCGGGCACGGAACTGAACATCGGATCGATCGGGCTGGCGCCACCCCAGCCACCCTGCGGATCGCGGTTGCCGCCGAACCAGTTGAACTGGTTGCGGGCGCGCGAATTGGTGTAACCGACCTCGCTGTTCCAGATGCCCAGCGCCTGGCGCAGGCCGAAGCTCCACATGTCGGTGTAGGCCATTTCATGATCGTTCTTGATCATCCAGATCTCGCCGCCGGTCTGCGCGTTCTTTTGCGCCTCGTCGAGCGCGTGGTTGGCGATGGTGCGGTCGTACGCCCTGCCCCAGCCGGCGAACAGCACCGAAGCGCGATCGCCCTTGATGTCGTAGGAGAGGCCGAGCCGCGGCGCCAGCGCCTTCTTGAACGCCTTG
Organism: uncultured Duganella sp.; assembly: GCA_963513825.1. GTDB lineage: Bacteria > Pseudomonadota > Gammaproteobacteria > Burkholderiales > Burkholderiaceae_D > Rugamonas. The sequence continues at coordinate 82,143 of CAUPRW010000001.1, read as the reverse complement.
CGGCTGTTGCCGGTGCTGATGTAGTCGCCGATGTTGACGCCCCCCTTGGCCAGCGACTGAGCATAGGTTTGTCCGACCGGCGCGCCGTCGCGCGGGTCCTGGCGACCGAACACGGCCACGCGGTCGGCCGGCGTGGCGTAGCTGTCGTTGAGCATATTGTCTTCGTAGTCGTAGCGCATGCCGAGATTGAGCAGCAGCTTCTCGGTCGCCTGCCAGTCGTCCTGGAAGTAGAGGCCATACTGGTTGTTGGAGAACTCGACGCCGTAAGAAGGCACGGCCGGCTCGCTGCGGATCAGGCTTGGAATGCCGGTGACGGTGTCGATCCGTTCGATACGCCGCTCGACCGCGAAGGCGGTGCCGGACAAATCGTAGGTGATATGCTTGACCTTGAAGCCGGCCTTCATCGTGTGGCCGCTCTTGCCGGTGTAGGTCAAGTCGTCCTGGAACAGCAGGCCGCTCTGCTCGCGGAACTGGTTGTTCGGCGAGCCACCGACGACAAGCACGTCGACCACGTTGATATCCGTGTTGCTGGGCGAGACCTGGTATTTGATGTACGGCTTATTGGCGTTCGAGTGCGGATTCCAGCTATATTTTTCGTAGCCGACGCGCGCCTCGTTGAGGAAGTCGTCATTGCTCCATTCGTGCTTGAAGTCGAAGCGGTCCTCGTTGTTGCTGCGATTGAGGACATTCTCGGCCACGCTCAATTTCACGTCCTCGGGGATCATGTCGGTCTCGCGGCGCACCCGCGCGGTGGCCTCGACGCGCTGGTTCTTGGCGATCTGCGCGTCGACCTTCAGCAGGAACAAGTCCTCCTTGAACTTCGACACCGCGTTGCCCTGCTGCGCCAGCAGCGACGGCACGATGCCGGCGTTGGGCAGCAGGTCGGTGCGCTGGGCGATCACCTGGCGCGGGCTGTCGATCTTCTTGCCCTCGTAGGCGATGAAGAAGTGGGCGACGTCCTTCTTGATCGGACCACCGAGGGTCATGCCGTATTGATCCTGCGACGACTTGGGACGCCCCACGCCCCTGCCCTCCGACTCTTTCTGGAACGGGTCCTTGGCGGTGAGGTTGGTGCCGGTGTGGTCCCAGAAGGCGTCGCCATGGAGCTCGTTGCCGCCCGATTTGGTGATGGCGGTGATCGCGGCGCTCGACACCTGGTCGAATTCGGCCTTGTAGTTTTGCGCGATGACCTTGTACTCGGCGATCGCCGACTGCGGGAACGGGTTGCCACGGCTGGTATCGAGGCCGGAGGTGCCGCCGCGCAGGATGTTGTTCTTCTGGCTCACGCCGTCGATGAAGACGTTGATGTTGTCCTGGTTCTGCGAGCCCGATTGCAGCTTGACGTTGCCGCTGTTGTCGACCGAAAAACGCACGCCCGGCGCCAAGTCGGCGAAGGACAGGAAGTTGCGGGTGACCTGCGGCAGCTTCTCGATCTGCTCGCGCGAGACCGAGGTGCCGACCTCGGAACCGGCGACGTCGCGCCGCGTGGCCGAGCCGGTGATGACCACCTGCTGCACGCCACTTTGCAGCGACAGGTTGACCTGGCTGGTCTGGCCGACGCTGACGGTGACCAGTTCGGACTTCTGTTCGCCGACCTTGATCTCGTAGGTGCCGGGGGCGACGCCGGTGAGCACATAGCTGCCATCGGCGCGCGTGACGGTGTTGTAGACGTAGCCGTTGGCCTGGTTGGTGGCGGTGACCGCGTTGCCGGCCGACGGCGCGGTGCCGCTGGTGACCTGGCCCTGGATGGTGGCGCTGCTCAGTTGCGCGTGCGCGGGAATGGCTGTCAGCAGTGCGGCGGCCAGGGCCGCGGCCATTGCGGACAGGCGTAGGGACGGCGTGTGCCGTTGGGTGTGGTTCATGGTGGTCTCCAGTTTTTTTGTGTGTACTTTTTTGGGTGTACTACTACGGTTTGATGCTGTGGTGCTGGTGCTGCTGGCGTTTGGCGGATGACGCTTCGCTAATCCGCCCTACGTGTTCGAGTGCCCGCTTCGGGGTGTCAGTTCCCTCCCGTCGATGCGCGCACGACCAACTCGGCCGATAGCGTCTGCGCGCTCGCAGACGCGCCGCCCGGTTGGCCGATTTGCGCGTGCAAGCGCTCCAGCGCCCGCACGCCCAGATCGGCGATCGGAACCCGGACCGTCGTCAGCGCCGGGCTGACGTAGCGCGCGATGCGAATATCATCGAAGCCGGCCAGCGCGATGTCGCGCGGTAGTTCGAGCCCCTGCTGGCGCAACTCCAGCAGCGCGCCGATGGCCATCATGTCGTTGGCGGCGAAGAGCGCGTCGGGACGGTCCGCCGCGAGCGCGATATCGCGCCCGGCGCGCTGGCCCGACTCCTCGGAGAAGTCGCCCTCGATCACCCGCGCCACCGCCCGCGGCGCCAGCTCGGCCAGCGCGGCGCGGTAGCCGCGCAAGCGCTCCTGCGCTTCGAAGTTGCCGGCCGGGCCGGCGAGGAAGGCGATGCGGCGGTAGCCCTGCCCGACCAGATGCGCCACCATCGCGTAGGCGCCGCTGTAGTTGTCGAACGAGATCGACGCGTACTGGCTGCCGCCGGCGGCGGTGCTCATCAGGACGATCGGCAGGTCCTGCGGCAGGTTATCGGACAGCAGCGCGGCGTCGACGTGCGGCGACATCACCAGCAGGCCGTCGACCCGGCCGCGCATGGCGCGCAGCGACAGCGCCACTTCGTCGGCGTCGCCGTGCAGGCTCGATACCATCAGGTGCAGGCCGCGCGCGCGGGCGGCGACGTCGATGCCGCGGATGATCTCGGAGAAGAACTCGCCGTACAGGTCCGGCAGCAGCACGCCGATGGTGTTGGTGAAGCTGGTCGTCAGGCTGCGCGCGCCGACATGCGGCATGTAGCGCATGCGCTTGACCACGGCCAGGATGCGTTTGCGCGTATCGTCGGTGATGCTGGCGTGGCCGTTGAGCGCGCGCGACACCGACGCCACCGACACCCCCGCCTCCTGCGCAACATCCTTGATCGTGATCGCCATACTTGCTGCCTTTAGGAAAATGTAACCGGTTACATTCACGTTAAAAAATATAACCGGCTACGTAAATGGGAATGTAACCGGTTACATTGGTGTTTAGAAAAGTCTACTCGCGTTGTTCGCGCACTGTAAAGACTTTTTTATATTGTTGCATCGGTGGGGTGACGTCCGTAGGGCGGATTAGCGCGCAGCGCGTAATCCGCCGTGAGCCGTCGGCGGCGCTTGGCGGATTACGCTGCGCTAATCCGCCCTACGGGATGTCGCGGTGGCGCCATCGCGCGCTTGGACCCTGGCGCGATCGCGCCCTCGTCGGCCACGACGAAGCGGGCGACGGCGTCGCGCAGGCTTTGCGCCTGCTCGGCCATCGATTGCGCGGCGGCGGTGGCCTGCTCCACCAGCGCGGCGTTTTGCTGGGTCACGGCATCCATCTGCACGATGGCGTGGTTGACCTGTTCTATGCCCGCGCTTTGCTCGTTGGACGCCGTGACGATCTCACTGATGATGCCCTGCACCGTGGTCACCGCCTTGACCACGTCCTCCATCGTCCGTCCCGCCTCGTCGACAAGGCCGGAACCGTCGGCAACGTAGCCGGCCGACGCCTGGATCAAATCCTTGATCTCCTTGGCAGCCGTGGCGCTGCGCTGGGCCAGCGTGCGCACCTCGCTGGCGACCACCGCGAAGCCGCGCCCCTGCTCACCGGCGCGCGCCGCCTCGACGGCGGCGTTCAGGGCCAGGATGTTGGTCTGGAAGGCGATGCCTTCGATGACGGCGATGATCTCGGTGATCTTGGTCGAGCTGCGCGAGATATCGCTCATGCTGGTGACCACGCGCTGCACCACCTCGCCGCCGGCGACGGCGATGCCGGAGGCGTTGCGCACCAGGTTGTCGCCGTTGAGGGCGTTCCGGGCGTTCTGCTTGACCGTCGACGTCAACTCCTCCATGCTGGAGGCGGTTTCCTCCAGCGACGAGGCCTGTTCCTCGGTGCGCTGCGACAGGTCGGCGTTGCCCTCGGCGATTTCGGCCGCCGCCACGGCGATCGCATTGGCCGACTGCTTGATGCCCGAGACTATGCCGTTGAGCTGCTTGCGCATCGACTCGAGCGACGCCATCAAACTGTCCTTGTCGCCCGCCAGCGGCACCGTCACCTGCAAATTGCCGCCGGCGATCTGGCGCGCCACGTCCTGCGCCAGCGACGGTTCGCCGCCAAGCTGGCCGAGGATGCTGCGCGCCACCCAAATGCCGGTGGCCAGCGCGACGGCGATCGCCGCCAGCGCCATGGCCAAGATCATTTTGCTCGACAGTTCCGCCATGTCGGCGGCCTGCACGCCACTGTCGCGGTTGACCTCCTCCTCGAGGGTTTGCAGTTCGGTCAGGGCCGTCGTCCAGGCGCGCTGGCGGTCGCGCAACTCGCCCATCAACAGCGCCGTCGCCTCCTCCCGCTTGTTGGCCAGGCCAAGGGCGGCGGCGCGTTTAAACACCGGCATCGCGGCCGCCTCCATCTCCTTGACGGTGGCGTACAGCGCGCGCTCGCGCGGCGTCGTCTCCACGTCGTCGGTTAAGATCTTGCCCAGTTTTTGATAGGCGTCGGCGTACACCAGTTCCTGCGCGGCGATACGCTCGACTTCAAGCCGCATGCTCGCTTCGTCGCTGAGCAGCGCCAGATTGCGCACGGCGATGAAGCGGTCCTGCTGGCTGGCCCGCAAGTCCACCGCCAGCGTGCTCTGCACGCTGTTCACATAAACGATTTCGTTCAAACCCGCTTTCAGCCGGTACAAGCTGGCCATGCCAAGGATGGAGATGGCGATCAGCAAAACGAGCAGGATGCCAAAGCCCCCCATCATGCGCGTCTTCACACTCAAATTCTTCATATTTCCGCTTTCCGCGCCATGGCCGCTTGCTTTTTGGATTCAAATATTTCCTATCGGAATAATATATTTAACATTTTTTATTGGCAAGGTTTGTCTACAACAAACTGGGCCTCGTTGCGCATTGACGACGCGCGGCGCGGGCAGGCCTCACATGTTGGGCCACCACATACCCATCGTGGCCACCACCACGCCCAGCGACATCGCCAATGTCAGAGCCGCCAGCAGCAGCGCCGCGCCGCCGCGCGCCGCCACCCCGCCACCGTCGCCGGCGCGTAGATACAGTTCGAGCACGGCCAGCGGCAGCAGGTACTGGGCGAACGCGAGGAAGCTCAGGAAAGGTCCGGTGAAGGTCTTGATGTCGAAGCCGGCCGGCCCGCCGTTGACCGCGAGCCAGAACATCAAGCCGACCCGGAAGAACCACACGCCGCCCACGCACAGGAACAGGCGCAGCGCCCAGCGCCGGTGCGCGTCGATCTTGCGCGCCATCGCGCGCCGCACCGCCATCCCCGCGCACAACAGGATCAGGAAGGCGTTCAAGCTGATGCCGACGTGCTGGGTCGTGTCGCCGACGGCGCCACGGAACCACAGCATGTACAAGCCGCTCAGCGCCACCACCACGGCGGCGCCGACGTAGAGCCGGCCGTTCCAGCGATGGAAGGCCGGCGCCCGCGCCCGCACGCGCGGCAGCAGTTGCAGCGTCCCGCCGAGCATGAGCACCGCCGCCAGCAGCAGGTGGGCGGCGGTGGCGAGGTTGCCGGCCGGGTCGGCGCGCACGAAGCCGTGCGTCATGACCTTGTTCCAGCCATCGAGGTCGCCGCCGGCGGCGGCACCGCCGTACAGCGAAACGATGTAGGCGCCGAACATCAACTGGCCGGCGACGGTGGCCGCGAACCAGAACCGCGCGGCCGCGCGCAAGGCCAGCGCCGGCCATGCCTCGCGCGCGCGCCGGCGTGGCGGCAGGGCATCGATCGAAAGTGAGGACGTCATGGCTTGCTCCCTGGCTGTTGTGGTGCGCTAACGATAGCGACAGCGCGCCGGCGCGGGGCGGTCGTGCCGCGAACGATGCGACCGGCGGCGGTTTTTAGGGCTTGAACGACGGTGCGCCAGCGGTTATCGTTAGACGATGACGCCGAACGCCCCCCTGCCCCGCCCAGCCACCGTCCTGCCAACCGCGCGGCAGGCGCTGGTGGTCGCCGTGTTCACCCTGGTGCTGTCGTGGCTGCTGCACAAGATGAGCCGCACGCCCTACCTGACCGTGTTCGGCCACATCGGCTTCATCGGCGCGGTGCTGTTGTTCGCGTACGCGGCGGCGGACCGGCTGCGCCCGCGCTGGCTCTCGACCGGCAAGGCGCGCCTGCTGGCGGTGGTGCTGGCCGCGCCGCTGGCGGCGGTGACCACCGCCGTCATCAGGGAGGGCCGCGACGTCGTCACCCATCTGAGTGATATCCAAACGCTGTCCGGCTACGTCATGATGGTGGTGCTGGGCGTGCTGTTCGGCGTGGCGTTCTCGCTGGTGGCGATGCGCGCCGAACGGCGCGAGCGGGAACGGGCCGACCGCCTGCAGGTCGAACTGGAAAAGAACACGCTCGAGCGCGAACTGGTCGACGCCCGCCTGCGGCTGCTGCAGGCGCAGATCGAGCCGCACTTCCTGTTCAACACCCTGGCCAATGTCGAGGCGCTGGTGGCCGCTGGTTCGCCCAACGCGGGGCCGGTGCTGCGCCATCTGATCGCCTACCTGCGCGCGGCCATGCCGCGACTGGGCGCGGCCGACGCCACGCTGGGCAGCGAGCTGCAACTGGCGCGCGCCTATCTGGAGCTGATGCACATGCGCATGCCGGACCGGCTGCGGTTTTCGGTCGCCAGCTTGCCGGCGCTGGAGGCCATGCGTTTTCCCCCGATGGCGTTGTTGACGCTGGTCGAAAACGCGGTACGCCATGGTATCGATCCCTCCCCTGCCGGCGGCCATATCGAGGTCGGCGGACGGCGTGACGGCAACGGCGGCAAGGTGGTGCTATGGGTCGCCGACAGCGGCGTCGGCATGGCCGAAACGGCGCAGCCGGGCACCGGCTTGTCGAACCTGCGCAGCCGCCTGCACGGCTTTTATGGCGCCGATGCGCGCGTCGATCTGCATGAGGAGTCGCCGCATGGCATGCGCGTCGAACTGCACTTCCAGCCTGGAGAAAAATCTTGAAACAGCCCACCGCGCTGATCGCCGACGACGAGCCGCTGCTGCGCGAGCGCTTGCGCAGCCACCTTGCCACGTTGTGGCCGGAGCTGCAGGTGCTCGACGATGCCCGCAACGGCGACGAGGCGGTCGAACTGTTCGAACTCCACCAGCCGCAGGTGGTGTTTTTGGATATACACATGCCCGGCATGAGCGGCATCGACGCGGCGCGCGCGCTGGGCCGGCGCGCGCATCTGGTGTTTGTCACGGCGTATGAGCAGTACGCCTTGCAGGCGTTCGAGCATGGCGCGATCGACTACCTGGTCAAGCCGATCGATCCGGCGCGCCTGGCCGATACCGTGCAGCGCTTGCGCCAGCGGTTGGACGGGCCGCTACCCGGCGGCGCCTCCCTCGACGCGGTGCTGGACCAATTGGCCGGGCGGCTGGGGCAGCGCGTGGAAGCGCGGCGCTGGCTGCAGTGGATCAAGGCGTCGGTCGGGACCAGCGTGAGGCTGATACCGGTCGAGCAGGTTTGTTATCTGAAGGCCGAGGAAAAATACACGCTGGTGGCGTGGGAGGAAGGCGAGGCACTGATACGCAAGAGCATACGGGAGCTGGCCGGGCAGCTCGACCCGGAGCGCTTCGTGCAGACCCACCGTTCGGTGATCGTCAACCTGGCGCACGTCGCCGAGGTGGTCCGGGGTGTCAACGAGACGGCGGAATTGAAGCTGCGCGGACGCGGCGAGGTGCTGCCGGTCAGCCGCAGCTATCTGCACCACTTCCGGCAGATGTAAGACATCACAGGGTTTTGACGAACTCGCGTATCCCGCCGAGCAGCATCTCGACCGACATCGCCGTCAGGATCAGCCCCATCAAGCGCTCGAAGGCCGTCATCACCTGCGGGCCGAGCACCTTCTGCAAGCGCTCGGCGCTCAAGAACACCAGCAGCCACACCACCGCCACCGCCGCCAGCGCGGCCACGTGCACCATCACCTCGCCGGTGCTGTCGCTCGAGAACAGCAGCACCGTCGCCAGCGCCGACGGTCCGGCCAGCGCCGGTATCGCCAGCGGCACGATGAACGGTTCGCCGCCGTCGGTGCGGCCCAACACGCCGTCCGGATGCGGGAAGATCATGCGGATCGAAATGAGCAGCAGGATCACGGCGCCGCCGATGCGCAGCGCGATCTCGGACAAGTGCAGCGCCGCCAGGAAGTGGCGGCCGAAGAACATGAAGATCAACAGCAGCACGAAGGCGATCGCGCATTCGCGGATCACGATGCGCGAGCGGCGCGCCGGCGGCACCGGATTGAGCACGCTGGCGAACAGCGGCACGTTGCCGAAAGGGTCGGTCACGAGAACCAGCAAAATGAAGGTCTGGAAGAAGTCTTGGGTCATGTGTTTTTTTTATTGAATAAAAAAGGGAGCCGAAGCTCCCTTGGTCGAACGGCTTATTTGGCCGCTTCGCCTTTTTTGATCCATGCCGCCAGTTGATGCGGACGCAGGCCGTCGTAGTCCTCGAACGGCTGGTGGATCCACGGATTGTGCGGCAGTTCCTCCATCTGGTAGTCCGGCTTGAAGGCCGAGCTGCCCTTGGTCCAGATCACGGCCGATTTCACATCGGTGACGCCTTCGAAGTTGTCCTTCAAATGCTTCATCACCTTGATCAGGGTGACGCCGGAATCGGCCAGGTCGTCGACCAGCAGGATCTTGCCCGACAGCGGGCCCTTGGTCATCGTCATGTACTTGGCGATGTCGAGGTCACCGCGCACGGTGCCCGCTTCTTCACGATAGGAGCTGGTCGACAGGATCGCCAGCGGCACGTCGAAGATGCGCGAGAAGACGTCGCCCGGACGCACGCCGCCGCGCGCCAGGCACAGCACCATGTCGAACTTCCAGCCCGATTCATGGACCTTCAGCGCCAGGCGCTCGATCAGGCGGTGGTACTCGTCCCACGATACCCACAGGTGTTTTTCGTTCGATTGCGGTTCGCTCATGATGGTTCCTTGTTATTCGAACGGGTGACGCAGCACGATCGTCTCTTCACGATCCGGACCGGTCGATACCATGTCGACCGGCACGCCGACCAACTCTTCGATGCGCTTGATGTAAGCGCGCGCGGTGGCCGGCAGCGCGGCCAGCGACTTGGCGCCGACGGTGCTCTCGGTCCAACCGGGCATCTCTTCGTAGACCGGCACGCAGCGCGCGGCTTCCTCGGCGCCCGACGGGAAGATGTCCACCGCCACGCCGTCGATGGTGTAGCCGGTGCACAGCTTGAGCGTTTCGAGGCCGTCCAGTACATCGAGCTTGGTCAGGCACATGCCGGTCACGCCGTTGATCTGCACGGAGCGGCGCAGCAGCGCGGCGTCGAACCAGCCGCAGCGGCGCGCGCGGCCGGTGACGGTGCCGAACTCGTGGCCGACCTGCGCCAGGTGGTGGCCGACGCCGGCGTCCGTCGGCAGCTCCGACGGGAACGGGCCGGAACCGACGCGGGTGGTGTAGGCCTTGGTGATGCCCATGATGTAGTGCAGCATGTTCGGACCGACGCCGGCGCCGGCGGCGGCGTTGCCGGCCACGCAGTTCGACGAGGTGACGAACGGATAGGTGCCGTGGTCGACGTCCAGCAGCGAGCCTTGCGCGCCTTCGAACAGCAGGTTGGCGCCGGCCTTGTGCGCGGCGTACAGCGCGCTCGAGACGTCGGTCACCATCGGGCGCAGGCGCGGCACGTAGGCCAGCGCGTCGTCCAGGGTTTTCTGGTACTCGATGCGCGGGGCCTTGAGGTAGTGCTCCAGCACGAAGTTGTGGTAGTCGAGGTTCTCGGCCAGCTTTTCGGCGAAGCGCTTTTCGTTGAGCAGGTCGGCGACGCGGATGGCGCGGCGCGCCACCTTGTCTTCGTAGGCCGGGCCGATGCCCTTGCCGGTGGTGCCGATCTTCGCTTCGCCGCGGGCCGCTTCACGGGCCAGGTCGAGCGCGGCGTGGTAAGGCAGGATCACGGGCGCGGCGTCCGACACCTTCAGGCGCGAGGCGACTTCGACGCCGACTTTTTCGAGCTTGTCGATTTCGCGCAGCACGTCCGGCACCGACACCACCACACCGTTACCGATGTAGCAGGCCACGCCCGGACGCATGATGCCCGACGGGATCAGCTGCAGCGCGGTCTTGACGCCGCCGATGACCAGCGTATGACCGGCGTTGTGGCCGCCCTGGAAGCGGACCACACCCTGTGCATGATCGGTCAACCAGTCGACGATCTTGCCCTTGCCTTCATCGCCCCACTGGGTACCGATGACGACGACGTTCTTTGCGTTTTTCTTTGACATCACACTAACCTAAGTTTTTAAGAATCCAGTTGCTACCACTATCGTCGAGTACCAGAGCGCGGTCGCACTCGAACTCGTCCAGCTCGTTGCCGTGACCCGGCATACTTTGGATCACCACCTCGCCGGACTTGCGCAGCTCGGCGATTTTTTCCTTCAATTCGGGCGCGTTGCCCCAGGGCGCGCGGATCGACTGCTTGCGCTCCGCCGTGGGCAACAGGCGCGCCAGTTCGCGCAGGTCGAGCGAAAAGCCGGTGGCGGGACGCGCCCGGCCAAAGGCCTCGCCTACGTGATCGTAACGGCCGCCGCGCGCCACCGCGTTCGGCAAGCCTGGCACATACAGCGCGAACATCGCGCCGCTTTCGTACTGGTAGCCGCGCAGGTCGGCCAGGTCGATCGCCACGTCGGCGCGGCCCAGCGCGGACGCGGCCAGCGCCGCCAGTTCGGCCAGCGCCTTGGCCATGCCCGGCAGGTCGGGCAGCGTTTCGCGCGCCTTCTTCAACACTTCGACGTCGCCGTACAGGTTCGGCAGCGCCAGCAGGGCGGCGCGCACCTGCGGCGCGTAGCCGGCGGTGATCGCCTGCAGGCCCGGCACGTCCTTCGAGCGCAGCAGGCCATACAGCGCCGCCTCGTCGGCGGCCGCGTTGGCGTCGGCGTCGAGGATCACGCGCAGCACGCCGGCGTGGGCCAGGTCGAGGCGCACCTCGTTGAAGCCGGCCAGCGCCAGCGACGCCAGCGCCAGTTCGAGGATCTCGGCGTCCGCCTCGAGGCCGGCGTGGCCGTAGATCTCGGCGCCGATCTGCAGCGGCTCGCGGGTGGTGTGCAGGCCCGATGGACGGGTGTGCAGCACGCTGCCGGCGTAGCACAGGCGGGTGACCGAATCGCGGTTGAGCAGGTGGGCGTCGATGCGCGCCACTTGCGTGGTCATGTCGGCGCGGATGCCAAGCATGCGGCCGGAGATCTGGTCGACCAGTTTGAAGGTGCGCAGGTCGGTGTCCTTGCCGGCGCCGGCCAGCAGCGATTCGACGTATTCGAGCAGCGGCGGCATCACCAGTTCGTAACCGTATAGACGGAAGTTATCCAGCATCAGACGACGCAGTTCTTCAATCTTGCGGGCTTCCGACGGCAAAACGTCGGCGATGTTCTCGGGCAAAAGCCAATTCGGCATGGGAAACTGATACGGAAAAATTAAAAAACGGATAACGCGGCGAACGTGGTCCTGCCGGAAAAGCGGCGGGCCGAACCTGATATTTTACGCGAAAATGCTTGGGGGGAGGGAAAAATTGGCCGGCGGTGATGGCGGGCGCGGGCTCGATGCCGGCTTTACCCCGCACCGCCAACCGGGGACGTACCCCTTGGGGTACGTCCCCTAAGCCGGGACGCGGGCGTCCCGCTCAGGGTGGCCGGGGTTACTTCTTCGGCGCCGGCGCCGACGGCGCGCCGCCACTGCCCGAGCTCTTGAAGTACTTGAAGTAGTCCGAGCTCGAATCCATCACCATCACGTCGCCATGGTTCTTGAAGGTGGCGCGGTACGCCTCCAGGCTGCGGTAGAACTTGTAGAACTCCGGATTGCGGCCGAACGCTTCGGCGTAGATGGCCGACGCCTTGGCATCGCCCTCGCCGCGCATGGTCTCCGCTTCGCGGTAGGCTTCGGCCAGGATCACGGCGCGCTGGCGGTCGGCGTCGGCGCGGATCTTCTCCGATTCGGCGGCGCCGGTCGAACGCAGCTCGTTGGCCACGCGCAGGCGCTCGGCCTTCATGCGCTCGTACACCGAGTTGTTGATCTGCTCGACGTATTCGACGCGCTTCAAGCGCACGTCGATGATCTCGACGCCGATCTGCGCCGCTTCCTGCACGACCTTGGTGCGGATCGCTTCCATCACCTGCCCGCGCTTGCCGGAAATGACTTCGCTCACGGTGTGCTTGGTGATTTCCTCGTTCAGCGCGGCCTTGACGATGACCGACATGCGGTCGCGCGCGCGCGTTTCGTCGCCGCCGAAGGTGACGTAGTACAGCTTGGCCTGGCCTTCGTTGCGGCCGATGCGCCACTTGACGAAGCTGTCGACCAAAATGTTCATCTTCTCGGCGGTGATGAAGCGCTCGGCGTCGGCCGATTCGATGGTCAGGATGCGGTTATCCAGATACACCACGTTCTGGAACGGCGGCGGCAGCTTGAAGTGCAGGCCCGGCTCGCGGATGACTTCCTTGATCTGCCCCAGCGCGAAGACGATCGCGTACTTGCGCTGGTCGACGACGAACACCATCGACGACAGCAGCAGCAAGCCGACGAAAACGGCGATGAGGGAACTGGCTATGCGATTCATTAACGACCCTCCCGGTCACGTCCGGACTCGCGCGAGCGCGAATCGCGCTGGCGGGTTACTTCAACCGACGGCATCACTTCCGACGGCAAGGTCGCCGTCGTCGGTGGCGTGGCCGCCTTGGCCGCCGCCGCCGAGGCGTCGGTGGCCGCGGCCTGCGCGATCAGCTTGTCGAGCGGCAGATACAGCAGATTGCTGCCGCTCTTGGCGTCGACCATGACCTTGCTGGCGCTCGAATAAATCTGCTGCATCGTTTCCAGATACATGCGGTCGCGCGTGACGCCCGGCGCCTTCTGGTACTCGACCAGCACCTGCTTGAAGCGCGCCGCGTTACCGGTGGCGTTCTCGGTGACCATCGAGCGATAAGCCTCGGCCTCCTGCAGCAGGCGCGAAGCGTAGCCGCGCGCCTTGGGAATGACGTCGTTGGCGTAGGCCTGGCCTTCGTTCTTCTGGCGTTCCAGATCCTGGCCGGCCTTGACGGCGTCGTCGAAGGCGCTCTGCACCTGCTCCGGCGGCTGGACCGCCTGCAGCGTGACGTTCGAAATGAGCACGCCGGAGGCGTAGCGGTCGAGGATCTGCTGCATCAGTTGCTGGGTTTCGAAGGCGACCTTGTCGCGGCCCTCGTAGAGCACGAAGTCCATCTTGTTCTTGCCGACGATTTCGCGGATCGAGGTCTCTGCGACCTGGCGCACGGTCTCCTCCTCGTCGCGGTTGTTCATCAGCCACGCCACCGGGTCCTTCAACTTGAACTGCACCGCGAACTGCATGTCGATGATGTTTTCGTCGTCGGTCAGCATCAGCGATTCGCCGGTCTGCTTGTTTTTCACGTTGCCGCGGTAGCCCACTTCGATCATGCGCATCTGCGAGACCTTGACCGTCTCGTCGCGCTGGAACGGGTAAGGCCAGCGCCAGTTGAAGCCGGAGCCGGTCTGGTGGCTGACCTTGCCGAAGGTGTAGACGATGCCGGTCTGGCCCTCTTGCACGATGAACGAGCCGCTGGCGAGCCAGATCAGCAAGGCCACCACGCCGACCGCGCCGGCCGTGGCGCGCATGCCGCCGGCCATGTCGGGACGCGGGCCGCCCGGAGGGGCGCCGTTGTTGGGGCCTTCGGGACGGTTCTTCTGGCCGAAGAAGCTGTTGAGGCGCTGATTGAAATCGCGCCACAGCTGCTCCATGTCGGGAGGGCCTTCGCCCGGCTTTTTGCCTTCGTTCGCTTGTGGCTCGCCGTCCTTCTTGTCCGAGCCCCAGCGGGGATCGTTGAGCGACGGCTTGAGGCCCAGGCGTTTCATAATTGAGGAGACACGCATTAGTGTGATCCAACGTGAGTAGGGGTGGGACTGCTATCTGCTTCGGATTCGGACGGGGCGCCGTCGTCGGGCGCCGCCTCCGAGTCTAGATCTTCGTGATCATCCTGCTCGTCTGGTTCGCCCTGGTCCAGCGCGTAGGCCTGGTGCAGCCTGGCGCCGGGCGCCGCCTTGGCCCATTCGACGATGGCGTCGCGCATCAGGTCGACGCCCTGGCCGGTGCGGGCGCTGAGGAAAACGCGGGAAATTTTAGCATATTCATCCCTTTCCACGGACGGCTCGAGCCCGGCCGCGTCGATCTTGTTCCACACCAGGATCTGCGGAATATGATCGGCGCCGATCTCCTTGAGCACCAGGTTGACCTGCTCGATCTGCTCCATGCGCACCGGCGACGAGGCGTCGACCACGTGCAGCAGCAAATCGGCATGGATGGTTTCCTCGAGCGTGGCGCGGAACGCCGCCACCAGCTGGTGCGGCAGCTCGCGCACGAAACCGACCGTGTCCGACACCACCACGTTGCCCACTTCCTGCCCCATGTAGACGCGGCGCGAGGTCGTGTCGAGGGTGGCGAACAACTGGTCGGCGACGTAGACGCCGGCCTTGGTGAGGGCGTTGAACAGGGTCGACTTGCCGGCGTTGGTATAGCCGACCAGCGACACGGAAAACGTTTGGCTGCGTCCGCGCGAGCGGCGCTGCGTCTCGTGCTGCTTGCGCAGCTTGCCGAGGCGCGCGCGCAAGGCCTTGACCCGCTCGCCGATCAGCCGGCGGTCGGTTTCAAGCTGCGTCTCGCCGGGACCGCGCAGGCCGATACCGCCCTTTTGCCGTTCCAGGTGGGTCCAGCCGCGGATCAGGCGCGTGGCCAAATGCTGCAACTGGGCCAGTTCCACCTGCAGCTTGCCCTCGTGGGAGGCGGCGCGCTGGGCGAAAATGTCGAGGATCAGGCTGGTGCGGTCGAGCACCCGGATCTGCAGGCGCTTTTCCAGGTTGCGCTGCTGGGCCGGCGAGAGCGCATGGTTGAAGATGACGATTTCGATGCCGTGGTCGAGCACGGCAAGACCGATCTCGTCGGCCTTGCCGCTGCCGACGAAATACGCCGCGTCCGGGGACGAACGCTTCGCCGTGATCGTCGTGACAGGCTCCGCGCCTGCTGAACGGGCCAGCAGTTGCAGTTCCTCGACGCTGGCGGCAAAGTCGCCCTGACCGAAATCGATACCGACTAGAGCTGCGCGCATAAGACGGTCAGGCAAGTTGGGAAGAAGCCGAGATGCAAGCGCTTATTCCGCTTCGGATTCAATGTTGAGATTGACGGCGCGGGCCGGCACAACGGTCGAGATGGCATGCTTGTAGACCATCTGGGTGACGGTGTTGCGCAGCAGTACGACGTACTGGTCGAACGATTCGATGTGGCCCTGCAGCTTGATGCCGTTGACCAGGTAGATCGAGACAGGAACATGCTCTTTGCGCAAGGCATTGAGGAATGGGTCTTGTAACAGTTGCCCTTTGTTGCTCATAACAGCTCCATTTTATGTTGTTGTGTTGGAATTGGAGGCGAAACGCTTAATTTCAAGTGCGAATTCAAGTACGTGGCCCAGCGAAAGTCAAATGATTTTCGCTGAAACACCGCTCGCCACGCCGGGAATGGTGCTTCTAAGCCACTGTAACCTGTTTTGATAATTTTTGCAGGGGAGTCCCGTACAAAAAAGCCAAATTTCCTGGATTTTTTTGCGCCGCGCCCCGATGACCCGGGACAGCCAAGCCCGCGCGGCCAAACGGCGACGCAGCCCGCGGGATACCTCCCCAAACGCGGGGCGCGGGCCCGGCCCGGTTTATTTCGGCGCCGTCTTGGAGAACGGATTCTTACCGGTGCGCAGCTCGATGCGCAGCGGCGTGCCCACCAGCTGGAACGTGTCGCGGAAATGCTTCTCCAGATAGCGCTTGTACGGCTCGCCCACGGCGTCGAGCGCGTTGCCGTGGATGACGATCACCGGCGGGTTCATGCCGCCCTGGTGCGCGTAGCGCAGCTTCGGACGGATCGAGCCCTTGCGGCGCGGCTCCTGCTTTTCCACCGCCTCGATCAGGGCGCGCGTCAACTTCGGCGTCGACAGGTTGGCGGTGGCGGCGGCGTAGGCCGCGTCGACCGACTTCATCAATGGACCGATGCCCTGCGACTTCAATGCCGAGATGAAGTGCATCTTGGCGAACGACAGGAAGTCGAGCTTGCGGTCGATGTCGATCTTGATCTCGTCGCGCTCGTCGGTGCGCAGGCCGTCCCACTTGTTGACGGCGATGACCAGCGCGCGCCCCGTCTCGAGCACGAAGCCGGCGATGTGGGCGTCCTGCTCGGAGATGTCCTGCTGGGCGTCGAGCATCAGCACGACCACGTTGGCCTCGGAGATCGATTGCAGCGTCTTGACGACCGAGAACTTCTCGATGGCCTCGAACACCTTGCCGCGGCGGCGGATGCCGGCCGTGTCGATCAGGGTGTACTGCTTGCCCTCGCGCTCGAACGGGATCTCGATCGAGTCGCGCGTGGTGCCCGGCATGTCGAAGGCGATCACGCGCTCCTCGCCGACGAGCGTGTTGATCAGGGTCGACTTGCCGACGTTGGGGCGGCCCACCAGCGCGATCTTGACGCCGTGGTCGGCCCGGTCGAGCTCCTCCGGATCGTCCGGACGCTGGGCGAAGGCCAGGTCGAGCGCCTCCTCGACCAGGTCGGCGACGCCGTCGCCGTGGGCCGACGAGATCGAGTACGGCTCGCCCAGTCCCAGCTCGTAGAAGTCGGCGACGACGGCGGTGTAGCGCATGCCCTCGGACTTGTTGACGACCAGCATGACCGGACGGCCGCTTTTACGCAGGAAGTCGGTGATGGTCTTGTCATGGGGCGTGAGGCCCTGGCGGCCGTCGACGAGGAACACGACGATGTCGGCCTCGGCCACGGCCTGCTTGGTCTGCTTGGCCATCTGGTGCATGATGCCTTCCTTGGCGACCGGCTCGAAGCCGCCCGTGTCGATGACGAGGAAGGGACGTTCGCCGACACGGCCCTCGCCATAGTGACGATCGCGCGTCAACCCAGGCAAGTCCGCCACCAGCGCATCGCGCGAGCGGGTCAGACGATTGAACAAGGTCGATTTCCCTACATTGGGTCGACCCACTAGTGCGATTACCGGCTTCATTGTATTACTCGACCGCGAGAGCGGTCACTGTCCCTGATTGGGTTTGAAAAATCAAATTCGTGCCGGCGATGACGGGGTCCGATTGGATCGGGCTGCCATCGGTCGCGGCGCGACCTAGGTAAGAACCATCTTCCCGCGACAGGAAGTGGACATAACCCTGGAAGTCGCCGACGGCGACGGCGCGGCCGATCGACACGGGGGTCGACAGGCGGCGATACGACATCTTGTCGTTCTTCCAGGCGTTGCTGCCGCTTTCGCGGCTATAGGCTGCAACTTCGCCCTTGTCGTCGGAGACGAATACGAAACGCTGGTCGACCGCCACGCCGGCGTCGGACGAGGTCGGCTTGCTCCAGTGCGGCGCGCCGGTGGTGGCGTCGAAGCAGGCCACGCGGCCCTGGTAGGACACGGCGCAGACGTCGTTCTCGAAGATCACCGGCGCGCCGGCGATGTCGGTCACCCGTTCCAGTTCGGTGGCTCCGCGCGGCTCGCCGACCACCAGCTCGAAGCGCTGCAGGCCGCCGACCAGCGCCAGCACCAGCAGCTTGCCGCCGGGCTGGGCGACGTACACGTTGGGGCCGTTGATGACCATGCCCGGCGCGTTGCGCAGGGTCAGCGCCGGCGTGGTGCGCGCCACGCTCCAGCGCTTGACGCCGGTCTTGGCCTCGTAGGCGGTGATCAGGTTGTCGACGCTGCGCACCACGACCACGCCGCCACCGACGACCGGCGACGACAGCACCTCGCTGGTCGCTTGCGCCTTCCACAGTTCCTTGCCGTTGGCGTCATAGGCCAGGATCACGCCCTTCTTGCCGCCGACGACGACCACCTCGCCATCGCTGCCCACGCCGGCCGTCAGGTCGGTGCCGGTCTTGACGCGCCACGCCTCCTTGCCGGTGGCCGCGTTCAGGCGCGCCAGCACGCCGTCGCCGTCGGCCACGTACAGGCTCTCGCCGGCCAGCGCCGGCTTGAGCATGGCGGTGCCGGCCTTGTTCATCGAATACTTCCAAACGGTCTTGGGCACCAAGCCGCCCTTGATCTCCACCAGCGGCGCCGGCTGGTTCTTGGTCTCTTTCGAACCAAACAAGGAACAACCGGCCAACATCGCGAACAAACTTGCAGCAATAACTTTTTCGGTAATACGCATTTTTCAACCTTGATCTGGGGAGCTAAGCGGGCCCCTGGTGGCGCCCTGGCGGCGTGGCGTTACTGGCGGTACTTAAGATCGAGCCGCTCGTTACGCGGCGCTTTTGGCGTCCTTGGCGTCGGCCGGCACGGTGCCGCCGACCGCCTCGAGCTTGAGCTGGATCAGCTGGCGGCCCGGGTTCTTCTTGTCGGTCGCATCAAGCGCGGCCTGGTAGGCGGCGCGCGCCTCGGCGATCTTGTTTTGCGCGGCCAGGATGTCGCCCTTGCGGTCGGCGACGGCGCCGGCGAACTGCTTCGGCACGTCGCCCGACAAGGCCCTCAACGCTTCGTCGTAGGCTTTTTCGTCGAGCAGGATGCCGGCCAGGCGCACCTTGGCGATGGCCTTGAACTCGTCGCCGCCATGGTCGATCGCCCATTGCAGCTGGGCCTTGGCCGACTTGGTGTCGTTGGCGTCGAAACTGCTCTTGGCCGCCACCAGCGCGGCCATCGGCGCGTAGGTGGTGCTGCCGAACTTCGATTCCATGTCGCCGGCGGCGCGCAGCACCTTGGCGTTGTCCTTGGCCTGCACGGCCGTTTGCAGTTCCTCGTACAGCGCCGAGGCCTGCGCCGACTGGTTGCGCTGGTAGTAGTTCCAGCCGGCCCAGCCCGAATAGGCGGCCAGGCAGGCGATCAGCACCCACGAGGCCAGGTTGCCGTATTTTTCCCACCAAGCTTTAAGGGTAGCGAGTTGTTCTTGTTCTTCGAGATCGTATGCCATGTCAGTTCGTCTGCTAGAGGGTTGAATGAATTGGGTTTAAAGGCGCGCTTCGACAACGCGCCTTAGTGGTTGCAATGCTCGTCGTGCACGTGGTGGTGGTGGTCGCCGCTGCCGGCGATCTGGTCGACCAGGAAGTCGACCACGTCGTCGAACGGCACCGTCGATTGCTGCGGCTCGCCCTCCTGCGCGCGCATGGCCTTGACGCTGGCCGTGTGGTTGGCCACCTCGTCGTCGCCGATGATGACGGCGAACGAGGCGCCGCTGCCGTCGGCCTTCTTCATCTGGGTCTTGAAACTGCCGGGGCCATTGGCGGTGGAGGCGTGCATGACCACATCGAGGCCGGCGTCGCGGATCCGCTCGCCGAGCACGAACGCTTGCAGCTGCGCCGCCTCGCCCTGGTGCACCAGGTAGACGTCGCACTGGTTCGGCTGTTCCGGCTCGCCGGCTTCCTTCATCAGTTCGAGCAGGCGCTCGATGCCCATGGCGAAACCGACGGCCGGCGTCGGCTTGCCGCCGAAGGACGCGATCAGGGGATCGTAACGGCCGCCGGCGCACACGGTGCCCTGCGCGCCGAGCAGGTCGGTGACCCACTCGAACACGGTGCGGTTGTAGTAATCGAGGCCGCGCACCAGGCGCGTGTTGATCACGTACGGGATGTTGTTGTGGTCGAGGATCTTGCGCACGCCGTTGAAGTGGGCCAGCGATTCCTCGCCGAGGTAGTCCATCAACTTGGGCGCGGCGTTGACCATTTCCTGCATCGCCGGATTTTTGGTGTCGAGGATGCGCAGCGGGTTGCTGTGCAGGCGGCGCTTGGCTTCGGCGTCGAGGATGTCCTCGTGCTGTTCCAGGTAGGCGATCAGGTCGACGCGGTGGCGCGCGCGCTCCTCGGCGTCGCCGATCGAGTTCAGTTCGAGGCGGATGTTTTCCAGGCCCAGGTCGTCCCACAGGCGGCGGCACAGCATGATCAATTCGGCGTCGATGTCCGGGCCGTTGAAGCCGACGGCCTCGCAGCCGAACTGGTAGAACTGGCGGTAGCGGCCGCGCTGCGGACGCTCGTGGCGGAACATCGGGCCGGTGTACCACAGCCGTTTCGGGCCCTCGTAGACCAGATTGTGCTCGATGACCGCGCGCACGGCGCCGGCCGTGCCTTCGGGGCGCAGGGTCAGCTCGTCGCCGTTCATCGAATCGGTGAACGAGTACATCTCTTTTTCGACGATGTCGGTGACGGCGCCGATGGCGCGCTTGAACAGCGCCGTGTCTTCGACGATCGGGGTGCGGATCTGCTGGAAGCCATAGCTTTGCACGACCGACTGGGCGGTGTTTTCAAACAGCTGCCACAGGTGCGAATCGGTCGGCAGGATGTCGTTCATGCCTTTGACGGCGGTGATCTTTTCAGCTTTTTTGTTTTCGGACATTTCGATTTTCTTCTATCTTGTTCACACCGCGGCGCTTTGCTTGCCGTAGTTGTTCTTCACGTAGTTCAGGACGATGTCCTGGAATTCCTCGACGATGCGCTCGCCGCGCAAGGTGGCGAACTTGGCGCCGTCGACAAACACCGGCGCCGCCGGCGATTCGCCGGTGCCCGGCAAACTGATGCCGATGTTGGCGTGCTTCGATTCGCCCGGGCCGTTGACGATGCAGCCCATGACGGCCACGTTCATCGCCTCGACGCCCGGATAGGTCTTTTTCCACTCCGGCATCTGCTCGCGCAGATAGGTCTGGATGTTGTCGGCCAGTTCCTGGAACGTGGTCGACGTGGTGCGGCCGCAGCCGGGGCAGGCGATCACCATCGGCGTGAACTTGCGCAAGCCCATGGTCTGCAGGATCTCCTGGCCGACCACCACCTCCTTCGTGCGGTCGCCGCCCGGCTCGGGCGTGAGCGAAATGCGGATGGTGTCGCCGATGCCCTCTTGCAGCAGCACCGACAGCGCCGCCGTCGAGGCGACGATGCCCTTGCTGCCCATGCCGGCCTCGGTCAGGCCCAGGTGCAGCGGGTAGTCGCAGCGCCGCGCCAGCTCGCGGTAGACGGCGATCAGGTCCTGCACGCCCGACACTTTACACGACAGGATGATCTTGTCGCGGCCCAGGCCCAGCTCCTCGGCGCGCACGGCGTTCTCGATGGCCGAGGTGATCAGCGCCTCGTACATGACCGCCTGCGCGCTCCACGGCTCGGCGCGGCCGGCGTTTTCGTCCATGATGCGCGCCAGCAGCGCCTGGTCCAGGCTGCCCCAGTTGACGCCGATGCGCACCGGCTTGTCGTAGCGGGCGGCCACTTCGATCATTTGCGCGAATTGCGTGTCGCGCTTGGCGCCCTTGCCGACGTTGCCCGGATTGATGCGGTACTTCGACAGCGCCCTGGCGCACTCCGGATAATCGTTGAGCAGCGTGTGGCCGTTGTAGTGGAAGTCGCCCACCAGCGGCACGTCGCAGTCCATCTTGTCGAGCTGCTCGCGGATGTAGGGCACGGCCTCGGCGGCCTCGGGACGGTCGACCGTCAGGCGCACCAGCTCCGAGCCGGCCCGGGCCAGGTCGCGGATCTGGATCGCCGTCTCGATGGCGTTGGCGGTGTCGGTATTGGTCATCGACTGCACCACCACGGGCGCGTCGCCGCCGACCCAGACCTTGCGCTGGCCGTACGCGACCAGCACGCCGCGGCTGGCGCGGCGGTTCGACGGTCCCGAAGGAATAGCTGTTTGCGTAGATGACATGGCTGTTTGCTCGTACTGGCTGTTTGACTGGTTTGCTTGACGCGGTCGCCCGGCGTCGTTATTTAACGTTATTTAATGTTCACGCGCGAGATCGTGCCGCCGGCCACCGGCGGCAGCGCCAATGGCGCGCCGCCCAGTGTCGCCTTCACGCCGTCGGGCTTGCCGATGATCAGCAGCGCCGGATCCTTGATGTCGAACGTCTCGGTGCTGCCCGCCTTGACCAGCCGCGAAATGAGCGGCTTGGTGCCGGGACGGCGGATCTCGACCCACGAATCGGTCGTCACTTCCAGCACCAGCTGGGTGCCGGCGGCGGCCGCCGGCGACGCCGCCGGAGCATCCGCCGCAGTGGCCACCGGGGCGGCGACCGGGGCGGTCGCGGCCGGCGGCGTGGCAGCGGCGGGCGCGGCCGAACCTGCGCCGGTCCCCGCCTCGGCGGGCGCCGCGCCGCCTGGCGGCGGCACCGAAATCAACGGCACGTTGGGCGACTGCAGCGGCGCCGTTTCCTGGCCCGGCTTGACCAGCGTGGTCTCGAGCGGCATGGTCGAATCGATCGGCTTGGGCAGCTCGGTCACGGCGCTGGCGCTCGAGGCGCCGGCGCTGTCGGCGGCGCCGCGCTCGAACAGCGTGTGCGAAATCAAACCGCTCTGGTAGGCGTAGACGCCGCCGCCGATCAACGCGGCCACCACCACGGCCGCGCCCAGCATCCAGCCGCCACGGCCCGACGAGCGGTCCGTCATCAACGGAAAGCGCGACTCGGAAAACGGCGCGGCCAGCTCCTTGCGCAGCGGCGCGGCCTCGGTGCTGGTGGGCGACACCACTTCGATCATCGCCACCAGCGGCGCGGGGTCCAGCTTGACGACCTTGGCGTAGGCGCGCACGAACCCGCGCACCACGGCCATGTTGGGCAAGGCGGCGTAATCGCCGGCCTCGAGCGCGACCACCTGGCGCGGGGCCAGCTTCAATTGGTCGGCGACATGTTCGACCGACAGCCCCATCGCTTCGCGCTGGGCGGCCAGTTGTGCTCCGGGCGTGGCCAGGCTGCTCTTGCCCTGGTCTTTTGGCGGTTCTGCCCACTCTGAATTCATTGGTTTCCCTGTCTCACTCATCAAACGCCCCACGTTGATAAGCAGCATATGCGGTCGAGCCCGACGTATGCTGCACCTTAATCCCGAGCCCGGGCGCGTCGGCCGTCAGGCTCTCCATCTTTGCCACCTCGTTCGCACGGGTCAAGCGGAAATTGGCGCCGATATGATGGCGCTTTTCGCGACAAGCCCGCGCCGGATAGGCGCATCCGGGCGCCACGGGACCGGGCCGGCCACGCTGCGCCAGGCGCGTCATCAGGAAGCGATCTCCACGATCTTGCCGAAATTGGCGCCGAATTTTTGCTGGTACTCGGCCATCTTTTCCATCCGCTGCGCCACCTTGGTGCGGTCCTGGACCTCGCCGGCGAGCTGGCCGCAGGCGGCGTCGATGTCGTCGCCGCGGGTTTTGCGGATCGTCGTCACGAGGCCGGCGTCGACCAGGATCTGGGCGAAGGCCTTGATGCGCGGATTTTTCGAGCGCAGCAGGCCGGACTCCGGGAACGGATTGAACGGGATCAGGTTGAATTTGCAGTTGACGCCGAACTGGCGGTCCTGCACCAGCGCGATCAGTTCGCGCGCGTTCTCGTCGGAGTCGTTGACGCCGTCGAGCATGCAGTATTCGAAGGTGATGAAGTCGCGCGGGGCGAATTCCAGATAGCGCTTGCAGGCGGCCATCAATTCCTTCAACGGGTATTTTTTGTTCAGCGGGATCAGGCTGTTGCGCAGTTCGTCGTTGGACGCGTGCAGCGACACGGCCAGCGCCACCGGCACTTCCTGCGCCAGCTTGTCCATCATCGGCACCACGCCCGAGGTCGACAAGGTCACGCGGCGGCGCGACAGGCCGTAGGCGTTATCGTCGAGCATGAGCTTGAGGGCGGTGGCGGTCGGCTCGAAGTTGAGCAGCGGCTCGCCCATGCCCATCATGACGACGTTGGTGATCTGGCGCTCGCCCTTGGGGCCCGGCTCGATGCCCTTGGTGCGGCGCAGTTCGAACTCGGCCATCCACAGCTGGCCGATGATCTCGCCGACGGTCAGGTTGCGCGAAAAGCCCTGCTTGCCCGTCGAGCAGAAGCGGCAGTTGACGGCGCAGCCGGCCTGGGTCGAGATGCACAGCGTGCCGCGGTTTTCTTCCGGGATGAACACGGTTTCGACCGCGTTGCCGTTGCCGACGTCGACCAGCCATTTGCGCGTGCCGTCGGTGGACGTGTGGTCGCTGATGATGGCCGGCGCCGTGACGTGGGCGCGGGTTTTCAGTTTGTCGCGCAGCGACTTGGCCAGATCGGTCATGGCGTCGAAGTCCGACGCGCCGAATTGATGGATCCAGCGTTGCAGTTGCCTGGCGCGGAACGGCTTCTCCCCCAACTCGGCGCAATAAGCGATGAGCTGCGCGGGATCGAAGTCCAGCAAGTTGGTCTGAGTAGCGTTCATAGTCTGGTTCAAAACAGTTCAAAAAACTCCGTTCCCGCGCGGCGGCGGAAACGGGGGTGTTACACGAATTACCTACCGCGAATTACTTACCGAAGAAGTAGGCGATTTCAACAGCGGCGGCTTCGACGGCGTCGGAACCGTGAACGGCGTTGGCGTCGATCGAATCGGCGAAATCGGCGCGGATGGTGCCTTTTTCAGCTTTCTTCGGATCGGTGGCGCCCATCAGTTCGCGGTTTTTCAGGACGGCGTTTTCGCCTTCCAGCGCCTGGATCATGACCGGACCGGAGACCATGAAGTCGACCAGATCCTTGAAGAAGCCGCGCTCTTTGTGCGCGGCGTAGAAACCTTCAGCCTCTTCACGCGACAGCTGCTTCATTTGGGCAGCAACGATCTTCAGGCCAGCGCCTTCGAAACGGCTGTAGATTTGGCCGATAACGTTTTTTGCAACTGCGTCTGGTTTGATGATCGACAGGGTGCGTTCGATTGCCATTTGAAAAACTCCAATAAAAAGAAAGGTTTAAAACAAAATTGATAGCTCAATCAACCTTTGATTTTACCATAGAACACCCCATCTTCCGAACAAAGGCACCAGATAAGGCTGCGGACGGGGCGGCAAACGCCCTGTTTCGGGGCGAAAAATGGCGGCTTTCACGGCGATATGCGCGTTTAAGTCCGGATTAAGTGCTTTTGGCGCATGTTTTTGGGTATTTCCGCTGGCACGTGCTATGCTTTTATC
Organism: uncultured Duganella sp.; assembly: GCA_963513825.1. GTDB lineage: Bacteria > Pseudomonadota > Gammaproteobacteria > Burkholderiales > Burkholderiaceae_D > Rugamonas. Next base: position 57,153 of record CAUPRW010000001.1, on the reverse strand, counting down.
AACCGGTCAACCGGATCACTTTCAGGGAGGCACTATGATTAATATGCAAAAAACTTACGATCTGTCGGCAGGCAGTCGCCGTGCCGTACAGCACAACGTGCTGCGCAACACCTACTGGCTGCTGGCGCTGTCGATGATACCGACGGTGTTCGGCGCGGCGCTGGGCGTGTCGCTGCACCTGCCGCTCGGCGGCGGGCTGATGGCCCTGGTGTTCCTGGCGGGCGCCTTCGGCTTCATCTGGGCGATTGAAAAGAACAAGGACTCGGGCGTGGGCGTGGCCCTGCTGCTGGGTTTCACGTTCTTCATGGGTCTGATGCTGACGCCTTTGCTGTCGCGCATCCTGGGCTTTTCCAACGGCGGCTTCCTGATCATGGCGGCCTTCGGCGGCACGGCGTCGGTGTTCGCGGTGCTGGCGTCGATCGCCACGGTCACCAAGCGTGACTTCTCGGGCATGGCCACGTGGCTGTTCGCCGGTGTCGTCGTGCTGCTGCTGGCGTCGGTCGCCAACATCTTCCTGGGCATCCCGGCGCTGGGCATCGTGATCTCGGTGGTGGCCATCGCGATCTTCTCCGCGTACATTTTGTATGACGTGCAGCAGATCATCAACGGCGGCGAGACCAACTACATCAGCGCGACGCTGCGCCTGTACCTCGACGTGTACAACATCTTCACCAGCCTGTTGTCGCTGCTGGGTATCGCCGGCGGCAGCCGCGATTAAGATCGTTTAGTTGGTGGTACCAGGAAAGCCGGCCTTGCGCCGGCTTTTTTTTCAGCGTCATGCGCCGCTGCGTGCATCGCTGGCGGCTCGGAGATGGCGGATTACGGCGTTGCGCCTCTCAAGGCCTACCGGCCAAGGTAGGCCGCTTCTTCGAAGGGCCCCCGGGGCGGATTGGCGGGCCGCGCCCGCTAATCCGCCCTACGTTCAGCTTCGGCATTGCCGCGCACCTGGAAGCGGCTGGTGGCGATGACGTTGTCTTGTTCGTCCACCAGCGCGAGCTCGTGGCGGCCCGCCACCGGGTGCCACGGGTAGTCCTCTTCGGCTTTACCCAGCGCCTCGCCGTCCAGCCGCCACGTGAGCCCCTGCCCGCCCTGCGCGTGGAAAAACACGCGCTCGATATGTTTCGGGATGTCCGGGTCGAGCGCGATGATGCCCTCCTCGCCCGGGTACAGTATCCTCGGCGCGCGCCCGCCATCGCCGACCAGCGCGATGACGGCGCTCCCGGTCCCCGCCAGGAACCATTCGGCGCGCGCCGCCTCCAGCGCCGTCTGGTAGACGATCTGCCGGCGCGCCACGCCGGCCGGCGCTTGCGGCGCCGCGCCGGGCCGGTCGCGATGCAGGTAATCGACGACGTCGCGCCATACCGGCGCCGCCCCCGTCACCCCGGACACATCCCACATCGGCTGGCCGTCGAAATTGCCGACCCAGACGCCGACCGTGTAGCGGTCCGTATAGCCGACGCACCAGTTGTCGCGCATGTCCTTGCTGGTGCCGGTCTTGACGGCGGCCCAGAACGTCGTCGCCAGTTCGTTCTTCAGGCCGAACGTGACGCTGCGCGCGCCGCGGTCGGCCAGGATATCGCCGACGATGTAGCTGGCGCCGGCATCGAGCACGCGGCGCTCGCCGCGCGCGGCCGGCGCCTCCCGCGACAAACGCACCGGCCCGGCCACGCCGCCGTTGGCCAGCACGCGGTAGGCGTTGCTCAACTCCAGCAGCGACACCTCCGCCGAACCGAGCGCCAGCGAATAGCCGTAGTAATCGGCCGATTGCGTCAAGCTGCTCAAGCCGACGTCGCGCAGCCGCTCGTGAAAGCGCTCCAGTCCCGTCATGACCAGGGTGCGCACCGCCGGCACGTTGAGCGAGCTGGCAAGGCTGGTGCGCACGCTGACATAACCCTTGAAGTCCTTGTCGTAGTTCTGCGGGATGTAGAGGCCCGACGGCGTCGAGATATCGATCGCCGTATCGTCCATCAACGAGGCGGCGGTTACCAGCCTGCGCTCGATCGCCAGCTCGTACAAGAACGGCTTGAGCGTGGACCCGGCCTGCCTGAGGGCCGCCACGCCATCGACCTCGCCGTCACCGGCGTTGCCGACGTAGGCCAGGATGTCGCCGCTGGCGTTGTCGATCACCACCACCGCGCCGTCGCGGACGTTGCGGCCCTGAAGCGACATCAATTGCTGGCGCAGCACCGCCAGCGCGTAGCGTTGCAGGTCGCCGTCGAGCGTGCTGCGTACCGTGCGGGCGCCGCCACTCAACAACTGCTGCGCGACCTGCGGCGCCGGCGGCGCATCGGCGGCCAGTTGCGGCCGCCCCAGCGCGACCAGCACGCGCAGCTCGATGTCCGCGCAGGTCGCCGGCATCTTGAGCTCATGCCCCAGCGCGCAGGCCCGCCGCGAGACCAGCTTTGGCGACGCCGACGGCGCGCGCAGCAGGCTGGCGAGGATCACCGCCTCGGACATGTTCAATCCGGACGGCGCCTTGCCGAACAGGACGCGCGAGGCCGCGCCGACGCCCTGCAGCTCGCCGCGATACGGCACCAGGTTCAGGTACGCCTCGATGATCTGCGACTTGGTCCAGCTGGCGTCGATCTGGCGCGCCGCCTTGACCTGGTCCCATTTCTGGCCCCAGTCGCGGCCCTTGGCGCTCGAGCGCAGATCGGCGTCGAGCAGCGCGGCGAGCTGCATGGTGATGGTCGAGGCGCCGCGCGGCCGGTCGCGGAACAGGTTGTCCCAGGCCGCCTTGGCGGCGGCGCTCCAGTCGACGCCCTCGTGCTGGTAGAAACGCTGATCCTCGGCCTGCAGGATGGCGGCCGGCAGCGCCGGCGAGATGTCCTTCAATTCCACCCACGGCAGGCGGCGCACCGCCATGTCGACGCGCAGCGACTGCACCGGTTGGCCGTGGCGGTCCAGCAGCGACGCCTCCGACGGGCGGAAGCCGGCGCGCACCTGCGCCGGCGTCGGCACGCCATCCGGCGCCGCGGGGCCGGGCGCACCGGCGCCGCCGGCCAGCGCCAACACGGGCAGCGCCGTCAGCGCCAGGATCAACGCCGGCATGCGCCTCATTTGACCATCACCGGCGCGTTCGGCGACTCGCCGAACATCTCCGGGCTGTACATCGCCTCGACCCGCGTGGGCGGCAGGTTGAACCGGCCCGGGTTATTGAGCCGCACCGTGTATTCGACGCTCCACTTCCCCTTCGGCACGAACTCGTAGAACGCGTGGAAGCCTTCGAAGGTGCGCTCCTCGAACACGGGGAAGGCCCAGCCGGTGCGCCGGTTGCCGGCATCGAGGAGCGCCGAGTCGCGGCCCAGGCCCGAGCCCAGCACCGTGGCGCCGGCCGGAATGGGATCGTCCACCACCACCCAGGTCATGTCCGACTGCGCCTCCAGATCGAGCCGCACGCGGTACACATCGCCGCGCGACCATTCGCCCTTGACAGACTGCTCGACGGGCGTGACGGTCCGGGCGATCTTGTAGCCGCTCGACAGCGGCGCCTTGAGCGGCACGGCGGCCACCGTTTGCACCGTCACCCACGGCTTGCCGGCGCCGGCATGGGCCAGTTCCAGGTTGCCGCCGCCACCGCGCGGCCATGGCAGCATGGCGGCCTCGCCGATGGCGCCGTCCTTGAAGGTCAAGCTCCTGGTGGCCGCGCCAAGGGTCGCGCTGGCGCTGCCGTCGACCTTGACCGTCTCGAACTTTTGCGCGAAGCGCTCCAGCGCCAGCACGCCCCAGGCGTTGGCCACGGTGGTGCCCCAGCGCCCGCGCTGCTGGCGTCCCAGCGCGCCGCGCGCGAGCCGGCCCATGTCGTCGCGCCAGGCGGGATTGTCGGCCATCGCCAGCACCAGCCGGTTGGCGTTGCCGTCGGCCGACGCCATCAGCCACCACCAGTCGTCGCTGCGCTCGGTCGAGAAGCCCATCGTCGTGCCCTGCAGGTTGAGGCGTGAACGCAGGATCTGCTCGGCCGCCGCCATGCGCGCCGCGCGTTGCGGCAGCTTGTCCGAACGCCGCACGATCAGGTACCAGTCGATGACGGCCGATGTCGGCCACAGATTCGGTTCGATCGAAAACGATTCGAGCTCGCTGGCGTTGATGCCATGGGAGCGCGACAGCGCCTCGAGCGCGGCCAGCTTGCGCACCGCCAGATCCGTCGTCCGCAAGGCCGAACGCGGCGCCACCCTGCCCTGCACGAAGGCCAGCAAGCCGGACTCCATGCGCGCCTTGAGTTCCGGCGGCAGCTCGTAGCCGGCTTCATCGGACACCGACAGCACGTAAGCGGTCAGGCTGTCGCTGCCGGCCTCCATCGTCGCGAAATACTTGACCAGGCCATTGGCGTCCAGATGCGCCGGCAGCGTGTCGACGGCCGTGCGCCACAAGGCCTTGTCATGCAACGCGATCGCGCGCGAGGCCACCTGTTCGAAGCAGCGGTAGGGATAGGCGCCCATGTAATCGCGCACGCCCGGCATGTCGCCGGCCAGCGTGGCGGCAAAGCGCGCGTTCACGCCGCCGCGTCCCGGCAGCGCGTCCTCGGGCGGCTTGACGGCGATGCTTTGTTTCCGGTCCAGCTGAAGCAGGGTCGCCTGCGTGGTGCGCAGCGGCACCGCGGCCACCACCTTCTGGCTCACCTTCAAGCGGTCGCGCGAGGCCGCGCCGTCGGCGCCGGCGATGGCCGCGTCCACGTCCCAGGCCAGCGACGACATGCCCGCCGGCACCTGGTAATCCCAGGCCACTTCGCGCGCCTGCCCGGCCTCCAGCGCCACCTGCTGCGCCGGCAGCGCCTTGCCGCCGGCATTGGCGCCCAGCGTGACCTTGACGGCGGCTTCGGTCGTGTTGCGCAAGGTGAAGGCGGCACGCAAGCGGTCGCCCTCGCGCACCAGCGCCGGTAAACCCGACAGCAGGATCAGATCCTGCGAGCTGCGCACCTCGGTGCGGCCGGTGCCGAACAAATCGGCCTGCGCGCTGGCGATGGCGACGATGCGGAACGCCGTCAACGAATCGTTGATCGGCACCTCGACCGAGGCTTCGCCGTTGGCGTCCAGCGCCACGCGCGCCTTCCAGAACAGCAGCGTGTCGAACAGCTCGCGGCCGCCGCCCTTGCCGCCGCCACCGCCGTGCGGCACGGCCTTGCGGCCGAAGTGGCGCTTGCCGACCACCTGCATCTGCGCGGTCGCCGTTTGCACCTGCAGGCTGCGCTGGCGCATCATCGTCTCGAGCAAATCCCAGCTGGCGTTGGGCATCAGTTCCAGCAGGCCGACATCGACCGCCGCCAGCGCCACCTCGGCGCCGGCCGGCGGCGCCGAACCGTCGGCGCGCGCCACCTTGACCTTGACGCTGGCCTTCTCGCGCACCTTGTAGACCGGCTTGTCGGTTGTTACCCGCACCTTCAATTCGTTGGCCGACCAGCCCACGCGCAGCGGCGCGATGCCCAGCTTGTAGGCCGGCTTGCCCAGGTCGACCAGCGCGGTTGGCTGCACGCTCGCCACGCGGCCGCGCACCACCAGCGCCGACACGTAGACATTGGGCGCGTAGGATTGCTTGACCGGGATCGTCAACACCGGCGCGGCGGCCGTCAGCGGCCGCACATAGGCATCGATGACGCCCTCGCGCTCCACCGTCACCAGCGCGGTCGCCTCGCGGAACGGCATGCGCACCTGGAAGCTGGCCGTCTCGCCCGGATCATAGCGTTTTTTCTCCGGCAGCAGGTCGATGCGGTCGCTGTCGGTGGCGCTGAACCACCAGTCCGCGCCGTCGGCCACCCAGGTTTCGCGATGGGTGGTGGCCACGTGCCGGCCGGGGTCGCGCGTTTGCGCGCGCAGGATCAGGTTGCCCGACGCCGGCGCCTTGACCTCGCAGATCAGCAGCCCCTTGGAATCGGTCTCGCCTTCGCAGGCGGCGCCCAGCGGCTTGACCTCGCTGCTGTTCTCGTAGGCGTAGAAGCCGCCGATCAGGCGCCGGCGGTGCGCGTACGAATGGCGCTGGAAGAAGTCCACCGACACCGGCGCGCCGGCCACCGGCTTGCCCAGCAGGTCCAGCACCACGACCTGGAACTTGAGCATGTCCTTGCTCATCACCCAGCCACCAGGCTCGATGCCGATGACGTAACTGGACGGCCACAGCGCGATGCGCGTGGCCACCGACAGCGTTTCGCCGTTGGCGTCCTGGTAGGACATTTCGGCCATCAGGTCGCGCGGCACGGGCGCCAGCGGCAGTTGATCGAGCGTGACGCGCGCGCCGCCGGCCTTGTCGAGTTTGAGGTTGCGCGTCTTGATGGCCGCGGCGCCGGCCTGGCCGCCGCCGGTGCCGTCGTCGAACACGCCCTCGTCCTCGTCGAAGGCGCCCGATTCGCGCTCGACGCCGAGCTTGACGTCGCCGGCGCTGAAGGTGAAGTTTTCGTAATCGGGGAAGCTGACCGTCTTGTCCTCGACCACCGTGCGCAGTTGCACCGGCGCGTCGCCGGCGCCGCCGCCGGACAGGTAGCTGAGCTGCACGGTCAGATCGAGCGAGCCGGCCTGCACCAGCGGCGCCGATGGTCCCTGCAATACGGCCTTCATGGTCGGCACGCGGAACTGCTCGACGCGGAAGCGCCCCGCTTCGCGCCCGCCCAGCATGAGCTGGTACCAGCCTTGTCTGGCGTCGGCCGGAATGGTCCAGTCCTCGGCCGCGCTGCCGCCGGCGTTCCAGGTGAGCGGCAACTCGTAGCGCTGCCCGCTGCCCTCGTGGACCAGAAAGATGCTCGACGGCTGCGCCTTGCGTTCGTCCTCGGTCAGCCGGGCTTGGTAGCGGCCGTCGCGCTGGCGGCGCGGGGCGTCGGCCGCGCCCACCATGGCGATGCCCTGCTCCACATGGCGGCGCAGGAAGTGCTTCATGTGCACCGTTTCGCCGGCGCGCAGCAAGGTGCGGTCGAATACGGTGGCGGCGATGACGTTGTCGGCGCCCTGGTACTCGGTCGGCACGTTGAAGCGCCAGGTCTCGATGCCGCGATCCCAGTCCGACAACGTGAACGTCATGTCGTCGCCGCTGCGGGCGCTGACGAAGTAGCCGCCGCGCGGCTCGCATTGCGCTTCGGGCAGCGCCTGCGCTATGCGCGCGATGCCGTCGTTGTCGGTGGCGCCCCGCCACAGCTGCGTGCCGGCGCAATCGCGCAGCGTCACCTGCGCGCGCGCCACCGGTTTGCCCTGGTCGAGCGACGTCACCCACACCAGCGACGATTGCGCGCCGCGCTTGAAGTGCGCCACGAGGTTGGTCACCAGCGCGGCCGAGCTGACGTAGGCGGTGCGGCGCTTTTCCGACAGCGCGGCGCCCAGCCTCGGGCTGGCCAGTTCGACCACGTAGAAGCCCGGCTTGCGCAGCGGGATGCCGACCACCTCGGAGGCGCGCCGGCCCGCCGGCTTGGGCATCGTGAAGCGTTGCGGCGCGCCGCCGGCCTTGTCCGCGCCGGCGCCCGCCAGCAGCGGCTTGTAGAGCGACTCGCCCGACAGCTCCGCCGGTTGCCAGCCGCCGCCATGGCTCATGCGCTTGAGCCAGGCGATGATTTGCCGGTCCTGCGCCTCGCCGGTGGCGCCGTCGTTGACGCGCAGCGCGGCGCCTTCGACGGCGGTCTTGAGGCCGGCCACGCTGGCCTCGACATTGCGCACCGTGACCGGCAGCAGGCGGTCGCCCTTGGCCTCGATGATGCCGAAGCGCGCCGGGAACTTGACCATCGGCGGCTGCTCGGCCATCTGCACGGCCATCGGGAAGCGCCGCTGGTTCACCAGCGGCCGGTCGGCATCGTCCCTGAGCGCCGCCGGCACCGACAGCATCAGCTTCGCGCCCTCGGGGAACGGGCCCGGTATCGTCAGATAGGCCGTGGAGTCGGAGCGGGTCTCCTCCTTCTCCGGCTTGGGCGCGAACACCTTGCCGCCGGGCGCGGTCAGCTTGACGGCCATGGCGTCGGCCGTGCGCACCGGCGCGGAGAACTGCACGCGCACCGGCATGAACGGCACGCAGCCGCCGTTGACGGCGAGCTTGTCGCAACTGAACTTGGCGGTGAAGTCCGGCCGCGTGGTGAACGCCAGCGTCTGATCCCGGCCGGTGGCGATGCCGCTGTCGGCGGCGATGCCGGCGCCCCACACCAGCGCCACGTTGGCGTCGGCCGGCAGCGGGCGCTGGCATTGCAGCACGACGATCGGATGGCGCTCGATGCGGTTGTCGCGCACGCGCGTCCTGGCGCTCCACAGCACGCCGCGCGCCTTGAAGTACAGCGCCAGATAGCGGTTGGTGAAATCCTTGCGCTGGGCGAGCACGCGCTCGCGCTCGTCGCCGGCCAGCACGCGCACGCCGATCCGCTCGTTGACGCCGTCGGCGCGGCACCAGGCGTTGGCGGCGACGCTGGCGTCGCTGGCCGGGGCGTCGAGGCCGAGCACGAAGATCTGCTGTTCATCGATGCGCTGGCTGCCCCGGCGCGGAATCGATTCGACGATGGCGGGACCGCCGGTGTCGAAGGCGAAGGCGCGCTCGCCCGACAGCGGCTTGCCCGCCAGGTCCGTGGCGCCGTCCTTGACGGTGAAGCGGCAGGCCACGCCGGCAGGCAGGTCGCGCTCGAAATCGTAGCTCCAGTTCCGGGCGTCGATCCAGCGCCCGGTGCCCTTTTCCGCGCAGTCGACGGTGAAGGGGTCGGCCGCGCGCATGTCGCCCAGGGGAACCATCGGCGCGTCAAAGCGCGCCTTGACCTGTCGGACGCCCTTGACGGTGCCGGTGGGCGAAAACGCGGTGACGGTGGTTTGGGCGAGGACGGCGAACGGCAGGCCGCAGAACGCGGCGATGCCGATGAGGCGGGACAGAAGGCGCATGCCAACTCCGGATGCTGGACGGGTCAGCCCAGTGTTGCAAACGCCTACGCCAAAGTCAATAACATTACAAAATAAACATTACGATACAAAACGATGCAATCGGCGGGCCGGCGGCGCGCGCTTGAACCCGCACGGCGGCATACAGGGGACGTACCCCAAGGGGTACGTCCCCGCCCTTGACGGGTTGATCCTCGGCTCACTCGAGGGCTGCGAGCTGGAACACGGCCATCGATTCGACGTGCGACGTGTGCGGGAACATGTTGACCACGCCAGCCTTGTCGAGCACGTAGCCGGCGTTGACCAGGATGCCGGCGTCGCGCGCCAGCGTCGACGGGCTGCACGAGACATAGACGATGCGCTCGGGCAGCAGGTCGGCGCGCGCCTGGCTCAAGGCCACCAGCGCCTCGCTCAGCGCCATGGCGCCGTCGCGCGGCGGGTCGATCAGCATGCGGTCGAATTTGCCCAGCGCGATCAGGTCGTCGGCCGTCACCTCGAACAGGTTGCGCGTGTAGAAGGTGGTCTTGGCCGACAGGCCGTTGGCCTTGGCGTTGTCGAGCGCGCGCTCCGACAAGGTGGTGCTGCCTTCGATGCCGACCACTTCGCGCGCCTGCGTCGCCAGCGGCAAGGTGAAGTTGCCCAGGCCGCAGAACAGGTCGGCCACGCGGTCGCCGGCTTGCACCTCGAGCAGGCGCAGCGCCTTGCCGACCAACACCCGGTTGATGTAGTGGTTGACCTGCGTGAAGTCGACCGGCTTGAACGGCATCTTGATGCCGAATTCGGGCAGCAGATAGTGCAGGTCGTGGCCCGGCGGATAGAACGGCGCGGCCGTCTCCGGGCCCTTGGTCTGCAGCCAGAATTGAATCGCGTGGGTGTCGGCGAAGGCCTTGAGCTTGGTTTCGTCGTCGGCCGTCAGCGGCGCCATGATGCGCAGCACCAGCGCGGTGACGCCCTCGCCGATGGCCACTTCGATCTGCGGCACCTGGTCGTACAGCGACAGCGAGCCGATCAGCCCGCGCAGCGGCAGCAGCAGGTCCGACACGTGGCGCGGCAGGATCTCGCAGCTGTCGATGTCGGCGACGAACGCCGATTTTTTCTCGTGGAAGCCGACCAGCACCGTGCCCTTCTTGACCACGTGGCGCACCGACAGGCGCGCGCGGTAGCGGTAGCCCCAGGTCGGGCCGTACATCGGGCGCATCACCGTCAGCGGCTTGACCTTGCCGATGTGGCGCAGGTTGTCCTCGAGCACGCGCTGCTTGATGGCCACCTGCGCGGTCGGCTCCAGGTGCTGCATCGAGCAGCCGCCGCAGTAATCGAAATGCTTGCACTTGGGCGTGACCCGCATCGGCGACTCGCGGTGCAGCGTGGTCATGCGCGCCATTTCCCAGTTCTTCTTCTTTTTGAAGGTGGAAAAACTGACCTTCTCACCCGGCAGCGCGCCCTCGACGAACACCACCTTGCCCTGCGAGCCGTCTTCATTGTGCAAATGGCCGACGCCACGGGCGTCCATGTCGAGCGATTTGATGTCGAGGATAGTATCTTGCATAAAATTTAATTTTAAGAGGGGAATGGCGGGCGCCGCCGCAGGAAGCGGGCCGTCGGCCGGGGCCGATATGATAGCAGAACGTGGTGGCGTGGCGGCCAAGGGGGCGCCGATGGCGCATGGAGGGGGCGCCGGCGCGCCCGGGCCGGCGGCGAACTACAGCAGCGAGTCGCGCACCACGCCGCGCGCGGCCATGGCGCGCTTGAGCTTGACCAGCGCCTCCTGCTGGATCTGGCGCACGCGCTCGCGGGTGACGCCCATCTCCTCGGCCAGCGTTTCGAGCGTGGCCGGGTCGTCGTTGTCGAGCCCGAACCGGCGCATGATGACCACGCGCTGCTTGTCGGGCAGCTTGGTGAGCCAGTCGCGCATGAGCACGGTCATCTCGTGGTGCTCGGCGCGCGCGTCCGGGCTGTCCTCGCTGTCGCCGGGCAGCATGTCCATCAGCGACGACTGCGGGTCGTTGTCGAGCGGCGCGTCGAGCGAGGTGGCGTGCTCGGACAGGGCCAGGATGTCCTGCACCTCCTCGACCGGGCGCCCGACCAGCTCGGCGATGTCCTCGGCGGTGGCGTCCTTGCCGTCGTGGTGCTGGGCTTCGAGGTGGTATTTGCCGCGCAGGATTTGATTGAGCTCGCGCACCATGTGCACCGGCAGGCGCACCGTGCGCGCCTGGTTCATGATGGCGCGCTCGATGCTCTGGCGTATCCACCAGGTGGCGTAGGTCGAGAAGCGGAAGCCGCGCTCGGGCTCGAACTTGTCGATCGCGCGCATCAGGCCGATGTTGCCCTCCTCGATCAGGTCGAGCAGCACCACGCCGCGGTTGATGTAGTGCTTGGCGATCGACACCACCAGCCGCAGGTTGTGCTCGATCATGGTCTGGCGCGCGCTGAAGTCGCCGCCCTTGGCCAGCGTGGCGTAATGGACCTCCTGCGGCGCCGTCAGCAGCGCGCGCGTGCCGATCTGGTTCAGGTAGTGCTGGGTGGTGTCGGTCGACAGCTCGGCGGCCAGCACTTTTTTCAGTTCGTCGACCTCGAGCACGGCCGCCTCGGGCAGGCGCTCCTCGCCGTCGGCCCCGTCGATGACGTCGACGACCGCGTCATCGCCGGACCCGTCCGGGAAATCGTCCGGGGCCGGGTCGTCATCCATGGGGTCGTGCGGCGTCTGGGTCATGGCTCGCTAACGGTTAGGCAGGAATTTGGACGGGTCCACCGGCTTGCCCTGCTGCCTGATTTCAAAGTGCAGCTTGACGGAGTCGGCGTCCGAATCGCCCATCTCGGCAATCATTTGTCCCTTGGTCACGCTCTGGCCTTCCTTGACCGCGATGCTGCGGTTGTGGGCGTAGGCCGACAGCAGGCTGTTGCTGTGTTTCACAATGACGAGATTACCATAACCGCGGATGCCGCTGCCGGCGTACATGACTTTTCCGGCGCCGGCGGCCACCACGTGCTGGCCGGCCTTGCCGGCGATGTCGACGCCCTTGTTCTTGCCCTCGTCGAAGGTGGCGATGACCTTGCCCTCGGCCGGCCACATCCAGCTCAATTTGTCGTCGTCGGCGGCCGACGCGGCGGCCGGCGCCGGGGCCGCAGGGGGCCGCGCGGCCGGCGCCGCCGGGGCGGCCGGGCTGTCCTTGGCCGGGCTTTCCTTGGCCGGGCCGGCGGCGGCCACGTCCTTGCCGTTGTCGGGGCGCTGCAGCTCGGCCAGCGTGGCGTCCGTGTACGGGCGCTTCTCGCCTTTCGGGCCGGTCTTCTTGACCACCGGCGGCGCTGGCGGCGTCTTGTCGGTCGGCGGCATGGCGACGGCGGCCGTCTCCACGCCGTTGGCGCCGGCCTCCGGCGGCAGCACGCGCAGCACCTGGTCGACCTTGATGTCGTTCGGGTTGGCCAGGTTGTTCCAGGCCACCAGGTCGCGGTAGTTCTGGCCGTATTCGAGGGCGATGCGGATCAGCGTGTCGCCCTTCTTGACCGTGTAAAGGCCGCGCTCGTCGCGCGTGGCCTGCGCCGATTCGCTCGGCGTGGCGGACTTCACTGGCGGGGTCGACACCGGACGGTCGATCACCGGCGCCTGGTTGGGAGTGGTGCTGCACGCGCTCAGGAAAGCGAGCGCCAAGCTCAATACGAGCACATTACTTTTAGTTGTCATTCTCATCTTATAGTTCAGTGTGGTCCGTTCTGTGCGGTGCGGACAGGGCGCGGGCGATCACACCGTGCCCGGGCGCAGGGGCACGAAATGGCAATCTTCCAGCGTTTCGCCGGTCCATTCCTTCTTGCCGATGCGGGTAATCAGTTCCAGGCGTTGCGCGCGGGCGCCCACCGGCGCCACCAGCCGGCCGCCTATGGCCAGCTGCTCGAGCAACGCCTGCGGCACCTCCAACCCGGCCGCGGCCAGGATGATGCCGTCGAACGGCGCCGCTTGCGGCAGGCCAAGCATACCATCTCCGTAATGCAAGCGTAGATTCGGCACGCGCAGCGGCCGCAAATTGTTCTTGGCGAGCTCATGCAACGGCTTGATACGCTCGATAGAATAAACCTCTTGCGCCACGCGCGCCAACACGGCCGCCTGGTAGCCGCAGCCGGTGCCGATCTCGAGCACGCGCCCCAGCGGCCCGCCGTTGCGCATCACCTCGATCATGCGCGCCACGATGTAGGGCTGGGAAATGGTCTGCTGGTGGCCGATCGGCAGCGAGGCGTCGATATAGGCTTGCGAGGCGAGCGCCTCCTCCATGAACAGGTGGCGCGGCACGCCCTCCAGCGCGGCGAGCACGACCGTGTCCTTGACGCCCTGCCTGGCCACCCGCTGCACCATGGCGCGGCGCACCGCGTCCGACACCAGCGGGTTCTGGCGCGGCGCCGGCGCCACCACCGGCTGGGCCCGCTCCATCGCGTAGCTGTGCGACTTCGACGGCACCGCCACCGGCCGCGGCCCCGGATAGCCGTGCGCGGGCGGCACGTGGCGGGCGGCGTTCTGCGTGGCCGTCTGCGGCGTGGCCACCGGCGCGAACAGCGCCGTCTTCTTGGCGCCCTTGTCGACCACCGACGACAGCGGCAACGGGAAGGTACGGGGTTTGTCGCTCATGACTAGCCTTTTTCCAGTGCGGCGAGTTGCGATTTATGGGTCAGATCGACCTGCAGCGGCGTGATCGAGGTGCGGCCGCTGGCGCAGGCGAAAAAGTCGGTGCCCTCGCCGGCGTCGCGCGTCGCGCCGGGCGGACCGATCCAGAAAATTTCCCGGCCGCGCGGGTCTTGCGAGCGGATCACCGGTTCGGACTGGTGGCGCTTGCCCAGCCGCGTGGCGGCCACCTCGGTCAGCTCGGCGTAGGGGCGGTTGGGGATGTTGACGTTCAACAGATAGGGACGCGGCAGCGTCTCGTAATACCGCTCGATGAGGTCGCGCGCGTGGCGGGCGGCGTCGTCGATGTGCTCCCAGCCGTGGGAGCCCTGCGAGAAGGCGATGGCCGCGATGCCGAACAGGTAGCCCTCGGTGGCGGCGGCCACGGTGCCCGAGTACAGCGTGTCGTCGCCCATGTTGGGGCCGTTGTTGATGCCGGAGACGATCAGGTCGGGCCGGTAGTCGAGCAGGCCGGTGAGCGCGACGTGCACGCAGTCGGTCGGCGTGCCGTTGACAAAATAGAAACCATTGGCCGCGCGCTGCACCGACAGCGGCCGGTCCAGCGACAGCGAATTGGACGCGCCGGAGCGGTTGCTGTCGGGCGCCACGACCACGATGTCGGCCATCGGCGCGAGCGCGTTGGCCAGCGCGTTGATGCCGGGCGCCAGGTAGCCGTCGTCATTACTGATCAGGATTCTCATACGGAGATTTTACCTGAAGCAACGCTCGCGCTGCGCGCGCCGAACGGCCGCGACCGAGATAAATTTGCGCTAGCGCGACGCCGGCCGGACGCCGGCCAAGTGTTCGTCGAGCGCCAGCAGGTCGTCGCTGGTGCGCGCGGTGCCGGCGCGCGGATGGAACGGCCCGGGCAGCGCGCCGCCGTAGTCGTCCATCGCCGCGTCCTGGTGCAGTTCGCGCACCGGCGCGAAGTCGGCCGCCGCGCCGTCCCAGGGGTCGCCGCCGTCCTTGCCGCCGCTCCGGCCACCGCCCCGGCCGCCCGGCACCGCGCCGGCCGCGCCGCGCGCATCGGGCTGGGCCTGTTCGAGCAGCGCCATGGCGGCGCGGGTGTCCGGATGGCCGGGCCCGAGCCGGCGCAACTGCGCTTGCACGACCTTGTCGAACAGCACCCGCGCCGCCTCCCGCTCGTCGAGCGCCATCAGCGTGCAGGCCAGCGCGGTCTTGCTGCGCAGCGTGTCGGCGTGTTCGGCGCCCAACAGGCGTTTGCGCTTGGCCAGCACCTGCTCCTGCTCGTGGCGCGCCTGCTCGATGTCGCCGCGCTGGAACAGCAGCTCGGCGCGCGCGGCCCGGCACGCCAGCGTCAGCGGGTGTTCGGAGCCGAGCATGCGCAGATAGGCGTCGAGCACGCCGTCCTGCATAGCCAGCGCCTCGGCCCCGTGCCCCTGGCGCGCCAGCGTGGCGGCCAGGCCGGCGCGCGCCGACAGCGTGTCCGGGTGTTCGGCCCCGAGCAGGCGTTCGCGCGCCTCGACGATGCACTCGTCGAGGAAGCGCGCCTCGTCGAGCCGGCCCTGCTCGCGCAGCGCGCCGGCCAGGTTGCTCTTGCTGGCCAGCGTGTCGACATGGTCCTCGCCCATGCCGCGCTGGCGCAGGCCGAGGCTTTCCTCGAAGCAGGCAAGCGCCTGGCGCGGCTTGCCCTCGCGGCGGTACAGCTCGCCGAGCAGGTTCAAGTCGCGCGCCAGCGCCTGCGACAAGGCGCGCGCGCCGCCGTCCTCGAGCGCGCGGCGCGCCTCGCCGATGGCCGACAGCAAATGGATTTCGCGGCTCGACTGCCACGGAAAGTAGCCCGGGCCGAGCCAGTCGAGGAAGGCCTCGAAGGTGCGGGTGAGCGAAAAGCGGTCGCCGCCCTGGTCCATGCGCACCGCCAGCTGCTCGCCATAGGCGAAGGTGCGGGTCTGCTGCAACTGGACTTCGTCGAAATAGCTGTCGAGCGAGGCTTGCTGGATGCCGTAGCACTCGCGCATCAGGCGCTCGAAAATGGGCTGGTAGCCGACGATGTGCTGTTGCGGGTCGCCCCGGCGCCACTGCGCGCGCTGCGTGCTGTCACCCATTTCGATGCGCGACGGCAGCGGATAGACCACCAGCGGGCGCTGCTCGTCCTCGTGGCTGCGGCGGTAGGCGGTGGCGCGGGCCACCAGCGCCTGCACGCCTTCAAGGCTTTGGCGGTTGGGCGTGAACACCACCACCAGCTTGCGCGGCAGCAAGGTCGTGCATATGCCGGCCGTATCGGTGCGACCGGTGCGCGAATCGACCAGCACGTAGCGGAAATGGCGCGCAAGATTGTCGGCGAAGCAACGGAACAGCGCCGGGCACATATTGAACAGATCATCCCAATGCATGGCCGCCAGCCGCTCGCCGTAGCTGTCGTCGAAGCGGCCGGCGCGCATCAGGTACAGCTGGCTGCTCTGGTCGACGCGGCTGACGTATTGCTCCCAGCCAACGGTGGCCAGCACTTGCTGGGCCAGCTCCTCGTCGTCGAGCACATCGACGCCCTTGCGGCGCCGGTGCAGCAGGTCGCGGCAAGCCTCGAACAATTCGAGCACGCCGGGCCGCTCCTCGCCGTGCTCGAAATAATGGTGCAGGCCCGGCGCCTCCATGTCCCAATCGATCATCAATACCGGGGTGGTGGCGTTTTGTTGTCGAGCCAACAATACCGCCAGATTGGACAAGGCCATCGTTCGCCCGGTGCCACCCTTGTAAGAATAGAAAGTCACAACTTCGCCGCTGGCGGTCAGTGGCGGCAAGGACAAGGATGTGTTTTCCATAAAAAACCTTTAGCGGGGAAAGTGTGGAGGGGGAATGGCGCGCCATTCCGGCGGAATGTCCGGCATGACAAAACGACTACAGTCGTGGCCGGGCGGTGTGCAGCGCTTCAGGTGGTGGTAATGCTCGGCGATGCGGTGGACGATTTTTTCGATATCGGGCAGAAAGTCGGGATTGGTTTTGAGCTCGCCGCTGGCCAGCGTGTAGCGGGAAAAATCGACGTACATGCCGGGGCCGGAAATTTGCGGCGGCAAACTCAGCGGATGGCGCGTCATGATCACCGGGATGATGAGGTGGCTGGGCAGCGTGTACCATTGCTTGCGCTCGTTTTCAATTAGTTGCATTGCTGCAAACTCCCGCCGCGTGTACGCGTGGGCTTCGTACTTCGGTGTATAAATCACAATCATGCAAACGCTTTCACACATGGCCCTGGCGATCTTCTCGTCCAGGTCGTCGCCTCCGCCGAGTTGCTCACTGTCGACAAACAGCTCGTTCTCGTTGTCGAAGTGGGGTTCCAGATAACACTTGAGCGCGTCGATCAAGTCGTTCTTGAACTTGCTCATGTATGCATGCTGGCCGTGTGCATAGCTGAAAAAACAGCCGTGGCGGATAGTCATGGCCTCCTCCGATCCCGCCCCACAAGGGGACGGCGCTTAACCAACTCTAACAATCCACTCAGCAGCCGCTTTGCGCCATCGCAAAGGCGTGCGCCATGCAATCGAGCACCGGGCGCCCTCGCGGCAATGACGTCCCCCGCAAAACGAACCCGCCAAAAGCCAGAAATTGGCTATTTCACGCCAATTTCTAGCATGATTTTGAGCAAAAGAACCGCGTAGAGCCGTAGGGCGGATTAGCGCCAAGCGCGTAATCCGCCACGAGCCGTCGACGGCCCATGCCAGCGCAGCGCACCGCGCAAAAAAAATGGGGAAGAAAAAAATACCGAAAGTTACTATTCGGTATTCTTGTTTTGGAAGAAGCCCACCGCGTCGGCCTGCTCGCGGGTGCGCTTGAAAGACGGCAAACTCTGCCAGATACGTTTGCCGTAAGGCTTGGAAATCACGCGCGGATCGCACAACATCAGCACGCCGCGATCGCCTTCGTCGCGGATCAGGCGGCCGGCGCCCTGCTTCAGGTTGATGATCGCCTCCGGCAAAGTGTGGTGCATAAAGCCATTTTTGCCCTGCTTCTCCATCACCTCGATACGCGCGGCCAGCACCGGATCGTCCGGCGGCGCGAACGGCAGCTTGTCGATAATGACCAGAGACAGCGCGTCGCCGCGCACATCGACGCCTTCCCAGAAGCTCTGACTGCCGATCAACACGCCATTTCCCGCCTTGCGGAACTGGTCGAGCAGCTCGGTTCGGCCCCGGTCGCCCTGGACAAACAGCGGATACGGCAAGCCGCGCTTGTCGAATTCGTCGCGCAAGCGCTCGGCGGCGCGTTTCACGGCCCGCAAAGTCGTGCACAAAAGGAAAGTTTTCCCGCCCGCCGCCTCGATCACCGGCAGCGCCAGGTCCAGCACGGCGTCGGTGTAGCCGATCGAATTGGGGTCGGGCAGCCCCTGCGGCACGTATAAAAGCCCCTGTTGTTCGTAATTGAACGGGCTCGGCCAGGTCTTGGACGGCTCGTCGGTCAGCCCCATTTGCTCGGAAAAATGGCTGAAATCATTCTTCACCGCCAACGTCGCCGAGGTGAAAATCCAGCTGCGCGGCACGCCCTCGCGCTGGCCGTTGAAGATCGGGGCGATCGACAACGGCGTTTTATGCAGCTGCAACGACGACGCGTAAGCCTCGACCCAGAACACCGCCTCCTCGCCTTTTTCCACGCGCGCCTTGGGATCGAATTTCCAGGACGATAACTTTTGCGCCAATTCGATGCCGCGCGAACGGCACTGCTCCAGCGTTTCGGCGCGCGCGGCCTGGGTCTCGAGCACGGCCAGCATGCCGTCGAGCTCGTCCTTGAGCGTCTGCAAGGCGGGGAAAAACTCGCTCGACGGCGCGATTTGCGGCAGCGACAGGCGCACGATATCTTGCGGGAATGTCAACCTGAGGTCGCGCGCGGCCTTCTCCACCACCGTCACGACCTTGCCCCAGTCGGCGCCGTCGCGCGCGTTCGACAAGCCCTCGGCCAGAACGTCGCGGCATAATTCGAGCACTTGCGAGGTTGAAAAGGTGTCGCCGAAGAACAGGGTGGCGGTGTCGGGCAGCTGGTGCGCCTCGTCGAAAATGATGGTATTGGCCGACGGCAGCAGCTCGGCGACGCCGGAATCCTTGAGCGCGACGTCGGCGAAGAACAGGTGGTGGTTGACCACCACCACGTCGGCCTGCTGCGCCTCCTTGCGCGCCTTCATGACGAAACAATCCTGGTAATACTGGCATTCGGCGCCCATGCAATTGTCGCGGGTCGACGTCACCAGATTCCAGATCAGCGCGTTTTCGGGCACGCGGGCCAACTCGGCCTTGTCGCCGGAGCTGGTCATCTTGAGGAAGCGGGAAATTTCGCGCAGGTGGCCGACGTCGTCGCGCGAGGTCATGCGGCCGTTTTGCAGGGTGCGTTCCAGATGGTAGTGGCACACGTAATTCGAGCGGCCCTTGAGCAGCGCCACCGACACCGGCGCCTGCAGCGCGGCGCGCACGGTCGGGATGTCGCGCAGGAACAGCTGGTCCTGCAAGTTCTTGGTCCCGGTCGAGACGATGGTCTTGCCGCCCCACAACAAGGCCGGCACCAGATAGGCGAAGGTCTTGCCCGTGCCCGTGCCGGCCTCGGCGATCAAGGTGGTCTGGGTGGCGATCGCGGCGGCGACCGCCTTGGCCATTTCCGTCTGCGAGCGGCGCGGCTTGAAGTCGCCAACAGCCGGACCCAACGGTCCACCGGCGCCGAACAGGCGTTCAACCTCGGAATCGTATTTGCCGGGGGGCAGGTCTGGCGTGGCGCCGACCACGGCGGGGGTGGCGTCGGCGGGCGTTGGAAGGTGTTCGGTCAAAGTATACTTAGTTGGTACGCGCCGGAGGGCGGAGGGTTTAAGCCGGAACGTCGGGCACTAATTGCATTTTCAGCAGGGTGATGTGGTCTTTCAGTTGCAGTTTTCGCTTCTTGAGGCGGCGCAGTTGCAGTTGGTCGTGGTGGCCGTCGAGCGTGAGCATGTCGATCACCGCGTCGAGGTCGCGGTGTTCGACGTCGAGTTCGATCAGACGACGTTGGATATCTTGGACATCAGCCATATTTCTTAGTCTTTACCCACACAGGAAGTTTCAGCGGAACAACATGCGCGGCCGGGACGAACCGCTGCACAGTCGCTAGTTTAATCTACGGCGGGCGCGCCGCCAACAGATACCTTGGCGTGGATAGGCGCGCGTGCGCGGCCCGTGGCGGCTCGGCGATGGCGGATTACGCTGCGCTAATCCGCCCCACGGATTTTATTGCTTGGATTGCTTTGCGGCCGCGGCGGCGGCGGCCGCGGCTTTTTTCTTTTCGGCCGCGACCTTGGCGGCGACCTTGCGCTCGGTCTCGGCCACCCTTTTCGCCACCTCGGCCTGGCGGCGCGCGGCGTCGACCTTTTTCTGCTCGAAACGGGCGACGTTGGCGGCGCGCTTGGCGGCGCCGGCCGCTTCGGCCTCTTGCTCGCGCTTCATCCGCGCGGCATAGTCCGCTTCGCGCTCGGCCACGCGGCGCCCCTTGTTCGGCGCCGGCGCCGGCTTGTCGTCGACGTCCTTGACCGGCTTGGGCGGCAAGGCTTCGCGGCGCGCCAGTTCCTCGTCGTCCTTGCGCACGCGCTCGGCAAGCTCGGCGTCGCGGCGCGCCACCGCATCGGCGCGCTTGAAATGTTCGGCCTCCACTTCCAGCGTGCGCAGGCCCGACAGCGCCACGCGGCGCTTTTCCTTGGCCTTGTCGAGGCAATTGTTGACGAAGAATTTGTTGTAGCACACCGCCTCGCTGGCGGCGTACTCGGCTTCGACGGCGTCGCGTTCCACGGCCACCTTGGCCAGCGTGGCGTCGGCCTCGGCGACCGAGTGCGACGGCGGCGCCACCGACACCGCCTCCTGCGCGATGGCCGGCGCCGCGCCGGCTGCCAGCACGACGATGGCGATCATCGCGCCGAGCGGTTTCAAACTTGCTTTCATATGCTTTCCTGTGACATCACGCCAGCGAGCCGGCGGCGGCGCGCTGTTCTTTATCCATGTATTCGCGCGACTGCATCTCGACGATGCGCGAGACCGTGCGGTGAAACTCGTTGGCCAAGGTGCCGGTCGTGTACAACTCCTCCGGCTCGACCTCGGCCGACATCAGCAGCTTGACGCCCTGGTCGTAGAACACGTCGATCAGCCACGTGAAGCGGCGCGCCTCCGACGACATCGACGCCGACATCATCGGAATCCCGGACAATATCACGGTATGGAAGCGGCTGGCGATTTCCAGATAATCGTTTTGCGAGCGCGGCCCGCCGCACAGGGTGTGGAAGTCGAACCAGATGATCGAGCCGGCGCGGCGCAGGGCGCGGATCTCGCGCGCCTCGATGCGCACCACCGGGTCCTCGTCGGCGGTCTCGGCGATGCTGGCGTAGGCGTCGCGCAGCGCCTTGTCGGTCTCGGCGTTGATCGGCGTGTAGTAAGAGTCGACCTGTTCGAGCGCGCGGCCGCGGTAATCGATGCCGGCGTCGATGTTCATCACGTCGAGCTTTTCGTACAGCAGCTCGATGGTCGGCAGGATGCGGTCGCGGTGCAGCCCGTCCGGGTACAGCAGTTTCGGATCGTAGTTCGACGTCATGATGAAGGACACGCCGTTGTCGAACAGCGCCTTCAACAGGTTGTACATGATCATGGCGTCGGCCACGTCCGAGATGTGGAATTCGTCGAAGCAGATCAGGCGGTATTTCTTGGCGATGCGTTTGGCCACCTCGTCGAGCGGGTTGGCGACGCCGGTCAGCTCGTCGAGCTGGCGGTGCACGCCGCGCATGAACTCGTGGAAGTGCAGGCGCGTCTTGCGCACCAGCGGCACCACCGAATAGAAGCTGTCCATCAGGAACGACTTGCCGCGCCCCACCCCGCCCCACATGTAGACGCCCTTGGGCACCTCGGGACGGTTGATCAGGCGCTTGAACGTGCTCGAGCGCTGGCCCTTGTAGGCCACCCATTCATCGTAGCATTGCTGCAGACGGTCGACGGCGCGGCGCTGGGCCGCGTCGGCCTTGAAATTGCGCTGCTCGAGCGCTTGCTGATAAAACTCTTCGACGTTCATGTGTTCGATTCTATGGGGGCGGCGCAAACAAAACGGGCGGACCGCAGTCCGCCCGCAGTCCGCCTGTTGGACTCGAAGGTTGTTTCAAACCGCGCGGCGGCGCGAAGACGCCGCGCGCGGTTTGAAGCGACCGTCTTAGAAGTTCAAGGTGCGCTTGTCAATGGCCAGAGCGGCTTCCTTGGTCGCTTCCGACAGCGACGGGTGCGCGTGGCAGATGCGGGCGATGTCTTCGGCCGAAGCCTTGAACTCCATCGCCACGACCGCTTCCGAGATCAGCTCCGAGGCCATCGGGCCGATGATGTGCACGCCGAGGATTTCGTCGGTGGTCGCATCGGCCAGGAACTTGACCATGCCCGAGGTGTCGCCCAGCGCGCGCGCGCGGCCGTTGGCCAGGAACGGGAAGGTGCCGGCCTTGTACGCCACGCCCGACGCCTTCAGTTGCTGCTCGGTCTGGCCGACCCAGGCGATTTCCGGCGAGGTGTAGATCACCCAGGGAATGGTGTTGAAGTTGGTGTGGCCATGCTGGCCGGCCATGCGCTCGGCCACGGCAACGCCCTCTTCCTCGGCCTTGTGCGCCAGCATCGGGCCGCGCACGACGTCGCCGATCGCCCACACGCCCGGCAGGTTGGTTTTGCAGTCGTCGTCGACGGCCACGAAACCACGCTCGTCGAGCGCCAGGCCGACCTTGTCGGCGGCCAGGCCGTTGGTGTTCGGGGTGCGGCCGATCGAGATGATCAGCTTGTCGAACACGGCGGTCTGGGCTTCGCCCTTGGCGTTTTCGTACGCCACGGTGACGTTGTTGTCGCCCTTGGTGATGGCGCCGATCTTGCAGCCGAGGTTGATGGCCAGGCCTTGCTTGGCGAACAGCTTGCCCGCTTCCTTGGCGATCTGCTCGTCAACCGCGCCGAGGAACACCGGCAAGCCTTCGAGCACGGTCACTTCCGAACCGAGGCGACGCCATACCGAACCCATTTCCAGGCCGATGACGCCGGCGCCGATGACGCCCAGCTTGGCCGGAACGCCCTGGATCGCCAGCGCGCCCGTGTTCGACAGGATCAGTTGCTCGTCGAACGGCGCGCCCGGCAGTTCGCGCGCGTTGGAACCGGTGGCGATGATGACTTGCTTGGCGTTGATGGTCTCGTTGGCAGGGGCCGAGATCGTCAGCGGGTAGCCTTCGGCGGTGGCGGCGCCGGCGAACGCGGCGCGGCCGTGGAAGAAGGTGACCTTGTTTTTCTTGAACAGGAACAGGATGCCGTCGTTGTTCTGCTTGACGACCTGGTCTTTGCGCTTGAGCATTTGCGGCAGGTTCAGCGACAGGCCGGCGACGTCGATGCCATGGTCCTTGAAGGCGTGGCCGGCGTGCTCGAAGTGCTCGGACGATTGCAGCAGCGCCTTGGACGGGATGCAACCGACGTTGGTGCAGGTGCCGCCCGGTGCCGGACCGCCTTTTTCATTTTCCCATGCGTCGACGCAAGCGACCGAGAAACCCAGTTGTGCGGCGCGGATGGCGGCGATATAACCGCCGGGACCGGCGCCGATGACTACTACGTCAAATTGTTTACTCATTTTTTATTTTCCAATCAGTTCTTCGTCTGGAACGAAAATCCATAACAGAATGTAGATCGCCAGGCCGAAACCGAACGTCAGCACGAACATCACGAACAGCAGGCGCCAGATCCACGCCTCGATGCCGGAAACGCGGCCGAGGCCGCCGCAAACGCCGCCGATCCAGCGGTCGCTGCGCGAGCGGCGCAGGCGGGAAATGTCCTCGCCCATGTTGTCGCCCGGCTTGTAGGGCTCGGCGTCGAGCAGGCGCGCCTTGGCGGCCGCGAATTCCGCGTCCGACAGCGCGCCGGCCTGGTGCAGTTCGTGCAAACGCTTGATTTCTTCGGCAACGCTCATGACGACCTTAAGTGTTGAAATCTGCAAACCCGGGGGATGGGGACGTACCCCTAGGGGTACGTCCCCGGTTTGCCCGGGTTCGCTGGCGAAAGTCCAAGGCTCGTGGCCCGCCGGCGGTCGTCCGAAGACCGGGGTCGGCCGGCAAGCAACGAATTACAGGTCCAGCAGCAGACGTGCCGGATCTTCCAGCGCTTCCTTCATGGCGACCAGGCCCAGCACGGCTTCGCGGCCGTCGATGATGCGGTGGTCGTACGACATCGCCAGGTAGTTCATCGGACGGATGACGATCTGGCCGTTTTCGACGACGGCGCGGTCCTTGGTCGCGTGCACGCCCAGGATGGCCGACTGTGGCGGGTTGATGATCGGGGTCGACAGCATCGAGCCGAAGGTGCCGCCGTTCGAGATCGAGAACGTGCCGCCGGTCAGGTCGTCCAGGGTCAGCTTGCCTTCCTTGGCCTTGGCGCCGAATTCACCGATTTTCTTTTCGATGTCGGCGATCGACATCTGGTCGGCGTTGCGCAGGATAGGCACGACCAGGCCGCGCGGCGAACCGACGGCGATGCCGATGTCGAAGTAGCCGTGGTAGATGATGTCGTTGCCGTCGACCGAGGCGTTGATGATCGGGTATTTTTTCAGCGCGGCGACGGCGGCCTTGACGAAGAACGACATGAAGCCGAGCTTGACGCCGTGCTCTTTCTCGAACTTGTCCTTGTACTTGTTGCGCAGGTCCATCACCGGCGCCATGTTCACTTCGTTGAACGTGGTCAGGATGGCGTTGGTCGATTGCGATTGCAGCAGGCGCTCGGCGATGCGGGCGCGCAGGCGGCTCATCGGCACGCGCTCTTCCGGACGCTCGCCCAGGCTGGCGATGGTCGGCGCGGCGATCTGTTGCAGCGCTGGCTTGGCGGCAGGCGCGGCCAGCGGCGCGACGGCCGGGGCGGCCGCTGGCGCGGAGGCGCCCAGGGCGTCGCCCTTGGTGACGCGGCCGTCCTTGCCCGAACCGGCGACGTCGCCGGCGCTCAGGCCTTTTTCCGACAGGATCTTGGCGGCGGCCGGCATGGCGACGTCACCCTTGCTGCCACCGGTGGCGGCGGCCGGCGCGGCCGCTGGCGCGGCGGCGGCCGGCGCTGGAGCGGCGGCGACCGGAGCGGCGGCGGCAGCGGCGGCGTCGGTGTCGATCACGGCGATCAGTTCGTCGGCGACCACGGTGCTACCGTCGCCCTTGATGATCTTGACCAGCACGCCGGCGGCGGGCGCGGGAAGTTCCAAAACGACTTTGTCGGTTTCGATATCGATCAGGTTTTCGTCGCGCGCGACGGCATCGCCGACTTTTTTATGCCACGTCAGCATGGTTGCTTCAGCGACCGATTCCGACAATTGAGGAACTTTGACTTCGATTTGTGCCATTGTAAAACTCCGTATATTTGTTATTGCGGCGCCGCTCCGCGTAGCAGGACGGCGCTCCGTAAATGATGTGTAAAGACGTGATCGGGCGCCACGCGAACCGCGCGGCGCCGTCTCGGTGGGATTACTTGGTCAGGATGAAGCCTTTGAGCTTCGAGAACGCCGTCTCCAGCAGGTCTTTTTGCTGGGCATAGTGCTTGTCGTAGTAACCGACGGCCGGCGATGCCGACGCCGGACGACCGGCGTAGGCCAGGCGCTGGCCGGCGTCCATGCTCTCGAAGATGTTGTGCTGAATCTGGAACCATGGGCCCTGATTCTGCGGCTCGTCCTGGGCCCACACCACTTCGGTCAGGTTCGGGAACTTCTTCAGTTCGGCGGCGAACGACTTGTGCGGGAACGGATACAGCTGTTCGACACGGATGATGGCGGTGTCGGTCTGGCCGCGCGTTTTGCGCGCGTTGACCAGGTCGTAGTAGACCTTGCCCGAGCAGGCGACCACGCGCTTGACCTTCTTGGCGTCGATTTTCTCGTCGACTTCGCCGATAACGGTCTGGAAGGCGCCCTTGGCCAGTTCGTTCAGCGACGAGCCCGCGTCCTTGTTGCGCAGCAGCGACTTCGGCGTCAGGATGACCAGTGGCTTGCGGAACTGGCGCACCATCTGGCGGCGCAGCACGTGGAAGATCTGCGCGGCCGTGGTCGGCTGCACCACTTGCATGTTGTTGTCCGCGCACAGCTGCAGGAAACGCTCGGGACGCGCCGACGAGTGCTCCGGACCCTGGCCTTCATAACCGTGCGGCAGCATCATGACCAGGCCGGAGGCGCGGCCCCACTTCACTTCGCCGGAGCTGATGAACTGGTCGATGACCACTTGCGCGCCGTTGACGAAGTCGCCGAACTGGGCTTCCCAGATCGTCAAGGTGTTCGGCTCGGCGGTCGAGTAACCGTATTCGAAGCCCAGCACCGCTTCTTCCGACAACACGGAGTCGATGACGGTGAACGGGGCCTGGCCTTCGGCGATGTTTTGCAGCGGCACGTAGGTGCCGGCGTCCCAACGCTCGCGGTTCTGGTCGTGCAGCACGGCGTGGCGGTGCACGAAGGTGCCGCGGCCGGCGTCCTGGCCGGTCAGGCGTACGGCGTAGCCGGAGGCCACCAGCGAGGCGTAAGCCAGGTGTTCGCCCATGCCCCAGTCCAGGTTCAGCTCGCCCTTGCCCATGTTGGCGCGGTCGCCCAGCACCTTCTCGACCAGCGAGTGGACCTTGAAGCCTTCCGGCACGGTGGTGATGCGGGTGGCCAGGCGTTTGAGTTCGGTCATCGGCACGGCGGTGTCGGCCGAGTCGGTCCACTTGCGGTTCAGGAACGGCAGCCAGTCGACCGCGTACTTGTTCTTGAAGTTGGAGATGACCGGGTCGACCGTGTGCTTGCCGGCGTCCATGGCGTCGCGGTAGGCCGCTTGCATCTGTTCGCCGCCGTCGGCGGGAATGACGGCCTGGGTCACCAGCTTGTCCGCGTACAGCTTGCGGGTGCCCGGGTGGGTGCCGATTTTCTTGTACATCAGCGGCTGGGTCAGCGCCGGCGTGTCCTGCTCGTTGTGGCCCAGTTTGCGGTAGCAGATGATGTCGACCACGATGTCCTTCTGGAACTCGAGGCGGTAGTCCATCGCGATTTGCGAGGCCAGCACCACGGCTTCAGGATCGTCGGCGTTCACGTGCAGCACCGGCGCTTCGATCATCTTGACGACGTCGGAGCAGTAGATGGTCGAACGGGCGTCGCGCGGGTCGGAGGTGGTGAAACCGATCTGGTTGTTGATGACGATGTGCACCGTGCCGCCCGTGCCGTAGCCGCGGGTCTGCGCCAGATTGAGCGTTTCCATGACCACGCCCTGGCCTGCGAAGGCGGCGTCGCCGTGCACCAGGATCGGCAGCACTTGCTTGCCCAGGTGGTCGCCGCGGCGATCCATGCGGGCCTTGACGGAACCTTCGACGACCGGGTTGACGATCTCCAGGTGCGACGGGTTGAACGCCAGCGACAGGTGGACCGGACCGCCCTGGGTCGAGATGTCGGACGAGAAACCCTGGTGGTATTTGACGTCGCCGGCCGGCAGGTCGTCGCCGTGCTTGCCTTCGAATTCTTCGAACAACTCCTTGGGCGCCTTGCCCAGGGTGTTGACCAGCACGTTCAGGCGGCCACGGTGGGCCATGCCGATGACGATTTCCTGCACGCCTTTTTCGCCGGCGCGCTGGATGATTTCATCGATCGAGGCGATGAAGGTTTCGCCGCCTTCGAGCGAGAAGCGCTTCTGGCCGACGTACTTGGTGTGCAGGTAGCGTTCCAGGCCTTCGGCCGCGGTCAAACGCTCCAGGATGTGCTTTTTCTTTTCCGCCGTGAAATTCGGGGTCGAACGGATCGACTCCAGGCGCTCTTGCAGCCAGCGCTTTTCGGTCGGGTCGGAGATGTACATGTACTCCGCGCCGATCGAGCGGGTGTAGGTGTCGCGCAGGTAGTTCAGCAGGTCGCGCAGGGTCGCGGTCTCCGGGCCGAAATACGTGTTGCTGATGTTGAAGACGGTGTCCATGTCGGCGTCGGAGAAGCCGTAGAAGCTTGGCTCGAGCTCGTTGATGGCCGGGCGTTCCTGGCGCTGCAGCGGGTCCAGATTGGCCCAGCGCGAACCGAGGTAACGGTAGGCGGCGATCAGTTGCGTGGCTGCAACACGTTTGCGGCCCATCTCGACATCGGCCGAGGCCGTGACGGTGCGGATCGGGCCGGCTTTGGCGCGCTCGGCGAAGGAGGCGATGACGGAAGCGTGGGCGACGTCGGGTTTGTTGCTGCCATCGACGGCCGGCACGTGCTGCATGGCGTCGAAGTAGGAGCGCCAGTTATCTGGCACGGAACCCGGGTTGTTGAGATACGCCTCGTACAGTTCTTCGACGTACGGAGCGTTCCCACCAAACAGGTAGGAGTTGGACGTGGATTGTTGCATTTGTTGCTCACCTTTCTTCGCGCTTCGCGAGGAATTAGCGGGTTAATCTAACCTTCCGCGACACGGCCTGACCGGTTAGCGGATTGCACATCAAGTTGTGGGGAAGGGCTAAATGTGTTCAGTAATACAAAAACGGTCATTCAGGATAGCACCGGTATTGTAGCGCAACAACCATTTATGTACCGATGGCGTCTGTATTAATTTTCACCTAAGTCCGGCGGAGCGGTCGTCGGGCCCGGCGGCGCGGCGTCTTCCGCCCCACGCAGCGGTGTGTGCGCGAACCAATCGAGCAGGAAATCGAGCATTGCCCGCAGCGCCGGCGACATGTGCTGGCGCGATGTGTAAATACCGTAGATACCCATTTGCTGTGTTTTGTAGTCAGGAAGCAACGCCACCAACCTCCCCTGGGCGATCAGCGGACCGGCGCTGTAGAGCGGCTGCAGCGCGATGCCGGCGCCTTCCAGCGCCGCCTTCAGCAAGATGTGGTCGTCGTTGGCCGACAGGTTGCCGCCGACCGGCACCGTCACTTCCTCGCCGTTCCTGCGCGTGAAATGCCACAGGCTTTGGCCGAAATACGTGTAGGCCAGGCAGTTATGGACGGCCAGATCCTCGACCCGCTGCGGCGTGCCGCGCTCGGCCAGGTAGGACGGCGCCGCGCAGACCACCGAGTCGCACGTCCCCAATTGCCGCGCGATCAGGTTCGGTTCCAGCGCGTTGGTGATCCGTAACGCCAGGTCGATGCGCTGCTCGACCAGGTTGACGGCCCGGTTGCTGCCCTGCAGATCGACCGACGTGCGCGGATAGCGCTTGAGGAAGGCCGTCACCGCGCGCGCCAGTTCGGCATGCGCCAGCGACGGCGAGCACGTGATGCGCAGCAGTCCCTTGGGCGAGTCGTCGTCCTGCGCCGCCACCTGCATCGCCCCGGCCAGCTCGAGCAACTTGCGGCAGCGCGCCAGCGTGACGTCGCCGGCGTCGGTCAAACTGAGCCGGCGCGTACTGCGGTGCAGCAGCCGGGCGCCGGCCCACTCCTCCATTTCGGCCAGATAGCGCGTGACCATGGCGCGCGACATGTCGAGCGCGTCGGCGGCGGCGATCATGCTGCCCCGCTCGGTGATGGCGACAAATACCTTGGCGGCGGTGATACGGTCCATATTGGCTCGATCCGTGCAATTAACTGGTGCAGATTACCCGGTTTTTCTATCAGATAAATAAATTTATGATGAACCCACTTCAACCATCGTGAAAGAGACCATCATGCGCATCCCTAAAATCCAGCACACCCTGATGTCCGCCGCCCTCGCGGCCACCGTCGGCGGCGCCGGCGCCGCGCCGTTGAAACTCGACGTGTTCAATCCGGGCGAAGCGGCCATCTTCCCGGTCGCCTCGGTGCTCGTTACCGGCGCCAAGGACGCGGTGCTGATCGACGCCCAGTTCTCGCGCGGCGAAGCGGTCAAGCTGGTGGAAAAAATCCGTGCCAGCGGCAAACGCCTGACCACGATTTACGTCAGCCACAGCGACCCGGATTTCTACTTCGGCCTGGACGTGATCCACGCCGCCTTCCCGGAAGCTAAGATCGTCGCCACGCCGCAAACCATCGCCGGCATCGAGAAGAAAAAGGATGCCAAGGTCGCCTACTGGTCGCCTATTCTGAAAGACAACGCGCCCAAAAGCATCATCGTGCCGCAACCGCTGCAAGGCGACACCATCAAGCTCGAAGGCGAAACGCTGAAAATCGAAGGCTTGGGCGGCGCCACCCCGGACCGCAGCTATGTGTGGATTCCATCGATCAAGGCGATCGCCGGCGGCGTGGTGGTCTTCAACGGCCTGCACGTGTGGACCGCCGACACCCAGAGCGCCGAGTCGCGCAAGAACTGGCTGGCCACGCTCGACCATATCGCCGCGCTCAAGCCGGCCATCGTCGTGCCGGGCCACTTCAAGCCCGGCGCCGCGCTCACGCCCGACAGCGTCGCCTTCACCCGCGACTACCTGGTGCGCTTCGAGGCCGAGACGGCCAAGGCGGCCAACTCGGCCGCGCTGATCGCCCGCATGAAGGAACTGTACCCGGACGCCGGCCTGAACGCCGCGCTCGAGACCGGTTCGAAAGTGGCCAAGGGCGAAATGAAATGGTAAGCCGGCGCTAAGTGCCTGCGGCGGTGAAGTGATAAACTCCAACATTGACCTTCACCGCCCCCTGACATGCACACTTTAGAGCAGTTGCGCGCTGGCGCCCTCACCGGCGCCCAACGCCTGCAAATGCGCGGCGGCCTCACCGAATTCCCGCGCGAAATCTTCGACCTGGCCGACTCGCTGGAAATCCTCGACCTGTCCTCCAACGCCTTGTCGTCGCTGCCCGACGACCTGCCGCGCCTGCGCAAGATGCGCATCATCTTCTGTTCCGACAACCAGTTCACCGAGCTGCCGGAAGTACTCGGCCGCTGCGCGGCGCTGACGATGATCGGCTTCAAGGCCAACCACATCCGCACGGTGGCGCCGGCCTCGCTGCCGCCGCTGCTGCGCTGGCTGGTGCTGACGGACAACCAGATAGCAGAACTGCCCGACGAACTGGGCCGGCGCCCGGCGATGCAGAAACTGATGTTGGCCGGCAACCGGCTGCGCGTGCTGCCCGCCAGCATGGCCGGGCTGCACCGGCTGGAACTGCTGCGTTTTTCCGCCAACCAGTTGACCGAGCTGCCCGACTGGGTGGCGGCGCTGCCGCGACTGTCCTGGCTCGCCTATGCCGGCAACCCGTTTTGCGCGCCGCGCGAACTGGCGATGACGGGCGCGCCGTCGGCCACCATCGGCTGGGAGCAGCTGGCGTTGAAGCAAAAACTGGGCGAAGGCGCCTCCGGCCTGATCTACCGCGCCGACTACCACCACGACGGCGCGACGGACGACGTCGCCATCAAGCTGTACAAGGGGGCGATGACCAGCGACGGCTCGCCGCTGTGCGAAATGGCCGCCTGCATCGGCGCCGGCGCCCACCCGAACCTGATCCCGGTGCTCGGCCATCTCGAGCGCCACCCCGAGGACACGCACGGCCTGGTGATGTCCCTGATCGATCCGGAATTCGCCAACCTGGCCGGTCCGCCCAGCCTGGACAGCTGCACGCGCGACATCTACGACGCCGGCAAGCGCTTCGACCTGGCCACGGCCGTGGAAATCGCCCACGGCGTCGCCTCCGCCACGGCCCAGCTGCACCGGCGCGGCATCACCCACGGCGACCTGTACGCGCACAACATCATGCACTGCCCGCGCGGCCAGACCTTGCTGGGCGACTTCGGCGGCGCGTCCTTCCACGATCCGGCCTCGCCCGAGGCCGGCGCGCTGCAACGGCTCGAAGTACGCGCCTTCGGCTGCCTGCTCGAAGAACTCTGCGAGCGCTGCGACGCGCCCGCCTCCGCATGGGCGGCATTGACCAGCCTGCGCGCGCTGCGCGACGCCTGCCTGCATCCGGACAATGCGCAACGCCCGCTGTTCGCCGACATCGAAGCGCGGCTGGCCGCGCTCAAACAGGGCTAGACAAGACGTTCTAGATATTTTATTCTACATCCATGACCACCGCAGCCCCACCCAAACCGACCGCCGCCGAGCTCGAGATGTTGCGCCTGCTGTTCGCGCTCGGCCCGGCCACCGCCAGGCAAGTGCACGACGCCGCGCTCGAAACGCGGCCGGACATGAACTACGCCACCGTGCTGCGCGTGCTGCAAGTGATGCACACCAAAGGCTTGCTCACGCGCGACGAAAGCCAGCGCGCCCACGTCTACGCGCCCGCGCAGGAGCAGGATTCGATCCAGACCAACCTGTTGAAAGACCTGATACAAAAGGCGTTCTCCGGTTCCGGCAAGGCGCTGGTGCTGGCGGCGTTGCGTGGCGGCCACGTCAGCAAGAAGGAACGCGCGGAAATCCAAGCGTTGCTGGACGAGGAAAAATAACCGTCGGGGTCAAGTCTGTCATTTGGACACGGCCTGAGCAATAAGCCGGGCTGCACTGCCGTGTTGGACCGCAACCGACCGACTTTCGCGCATCGAGGCGCCACGCCGCGTGGGACCCGACGCCGTCGCCGCGCTACCCTCGCTCATCGGCCGCTCGCAACAACTAGCGCCCTTTCGTCGATCCCGGCGCCGCCCCCCTCCCAACGATTTCCCCCTACAATGGTACCCTTTGCCCACCGCGCCGCCCTATGAACAGCCGCTTCACCTCCTGGCCCGAACAGCCCCACCCCGTCATCGCCGTCATGCTCGCCGTGGCGATCTGCGCCGTGCCGGTTGTGCTGCCGCACGCCAACCTGGCCAATCTGATGCCCAACCTGTTCGCCTACGTGTTCGCCTGCGTGCTGGCCTACCCGGTGGCCGCCGTGTTGCGCCACCGCGTCACCAGCCTGCCGGTGCTGTGGGGCGTGGCCGCGCTGATCCTGCTGGGACTGTGCCTGTACCACACCAACATCATCGTCGAGACGGCCGAGGCGGCCTGGCCGCGGCGGCGCGACGCTACCATCGGCAAGTTCCTGTTCAACCTGCCGCAGCTGTCGCTGGGCGTGCTGTGCTGGTGGCTGCTGGTGGTCCG
The DNA here is from genome assembly GCA_963513825.1 of uncultured Duganella sp. Lineage (GTDB taxonomy): Bacteria > Pseudomonadota > Gammaproteobacteria > Burkholderiales > Burkholderiaceae_D > Rugamonas. Next base: position 24,830 of record CAUPRW010000001.1, on the reverse strand, counting down.
CCCCGACCAGCGCGGCCGCGACCCGGCCCCGGAATAGGAACCACTCCGGCCGATTCCGCACAGCTTCGGCGTCGAGCAACGCTGTTTCCGTGAAGCACTTGCTGTATAGCACCCAGTTCTGATAGTCTTGCTATCACTACAATATCCGAGTACTGCGCCATGAGTCAGAAAGCACGAATCACGCGCCGCCAACCGGTCCGTCATGCCGCCACGCTGACGATGACCGACCAGTCCACCCACCCGGCCCAGACGCTGGACTTGTCGCACGGCGGCGTGAGCCTGCAAACGGCCAGCCAGATGCGCCTGGCGCAATACTGCGCCGTGTCCTTCCAGGTCCAGCTTGGCGAGGACAAGCACAAGGTGCTGGCGATGGGCCAAGTCGTCTACAGCGATCCCGACGCCGAACTGGGCTACAAAACCGGCGTGCAATTCCTGCGCATCGACCACAGCAGCGTGGACGTCATCCGCCAGCTGCTGCAAGAACCCGCTTAAAGCCGCGCACAGGCTTGAAACGCACGCCGATGCCGTTGCCGCGGCACTAGCCGGCGACCGCCGACTGTGTCGTCTCCGCCAACCTCGCGAGAATTGCCGACAGTTGCTCTACCGCCGGCGGCGGCAAGGGCCGCAGCGGCAGGCGCGGCTCGCCGGCCGCCACCCCCTGCAGCGCCAGCCCCGCCTTCACGGACGTCGGCAGGCCGATCTTGACGATAAATTGCAGCAACGGCAGCAGCCGTTCGAACGTCTCGCGGGCGCCCACAACATCGTTGCGCTTGAACGCATCGTACAAGGCCAACGGCAGCGCGGCGTTCAGGTTGGGCGCGGCCGTGCACCAACCGGCCGCGCCGGCATTGAGCGCGGCAAACGCCAGCGGGTTGCTGCCGTTGTAGAACGGGACCGTCCCGCCCGTCAACTGCTTGAGACGATGCATGCGCTGCAGGTCCCCGGTGCTCTCCTTGACCATCGTCACCGCGGGCACTTCCTGGCAGATCCTCGCGATGAGCTCGGGCTGCATATCGATGCCGCTCGTGGCCGGGTTGTTGTACAACATGATGGGCACGGAGACGGCGTTGCCGATCGCCGCGTAGTGCGCGATGATTTCCGCCTCGGTCAGCTTCCAGTACGACACCGGCAGCACCATGACCGCGTCCGCGCCGGCGCGCTCGGCAAAGCGCGCGCGCCTGATCGCGCCCAGCGTGGTCAGTTCCGAAATGCCGACCACGGTCGGCACCCTCCCCGCGACCGCCTCGAGCGACGCGCGCGCCGCCGCCTCCCATTCCTCGTCGCTCAGATAAGCGCTCTCGCCCGTGCTGCCCAGCGGCGCGATGGCGTGGACGCCACTGTCGATCAGGCGGCCGATCAGCTGCTTGAGCATGGCGATGTCGACGCCGCCGTCGGCGTTGAACGGGGTGACGGGGTAGGCGATGATTCCTTCAAATTTTTTGGTCATGATGTGCTCCTTGTTAGATCAGGCAGTCGGCGTGGTTGCGCAGCGCGCGCCGCGCGTAATAGGCAAAAGTGACTGCGTTGCGTTTGTCGGTGGAAATCCAATCGTGGGCCTCGTTGGCCAGGGCCGGCGCAATCGGCTTGATGGCCCCCGCGGCCATGGCCAGCAATTGCAGCTTGGCGGCGCGCTCGATGAGCAAGGCGAGCACGCAGGCTTCCTCGATCGATTTGGCGGCCACCAGTTGGCCGTGGTGTGCCAGCAGGATCGCGCGCTTGCCGCCGAGCGCGGCGGCAATGATCTCCCCTTCCTCGTTGCCGACCGGGACGCCGGGCCACGTCTTCAGGAAGGCGCAATCGCCGTACAGCGGCGTGGTGTCCATGTGCGATATTTCCAGCGGCACCTCCAGCATGGACAGGGCGGCGATGTGGGCCGGATGCGTGTGGATGATGCAGTTGACATCCGGACGTTCGCGGTACACCCAGGTGTGGAAACGGTTGGCCGGGTTGGGTATCCCCTTGCCGGACAGCACCTGCAAATCCTCGTCGACGTGGATCAGATTCGAGCTCGAAATCTCATCGAAGCCGAGGCCCAGTTGCTGGGTATAGAACGAACCGGGCTGATCGGCGCGGCAGGTGATCTGCCCCGCCAGGCCCGAGTCGTGCCCGCCGTCATAGAGAACGCGGCAGGCCAGCGCCAGTTTTTGGCGGGTGCTCCACACGCTGTCGCCGACCTCCTTGTCGAGGCGTTGCTGCGCGATTGAAACAAGTTCTTGCTTGGACATTGAAAGCGTACTGCTCATGTGAACTCCTTGAAACGGAATGGATACAGGCCGCATCCCGAACGGCTGGAAAGCCAAAAGGACACGACGGGTTAACTATGACACGAAGTGTCATATGATACAATGGGTTTTTTAGCGGATGAGATATGTCCATACGATTGAAGCAATTGCGGCGACAGAACCGCTGGTCGCTCGAAGCGTTGGCCGAGCAAACGGGCCTGACCAAGAGCTATCTGTCCAAGGTGGAGCGCGGCTTGAGCGTGCCGTCCATCGCGGTGGCGATCAAGCTCGCGCGCGCGCTGTCGGTCAACGTGGAAGAGCTGTTTTCCGAGCAGGCCGGCACGCTGGGGATCGCCATCACGCGCGCCAGCGAACGCACGTCGTTCGGCGGCGGCGACACGGATAAGCCGTCCGTGCAGAGCATCACCTCAGGCGCGGCATCAAAGAGGATGCTGCCGTTCGTGGTCTATCCGGCCGCCGAATTCGTCGCCTCCGCCTTCAAGGAGCATGAAGGCGAGGAATTTTTATTCGTCCACGCGGGAACGGTCGAGGTGGCTTTCCCCACCGGCACGTTCGAACTGGCCGCCGGCGACTCGCTGTATTTCAACGCCCTCATCCCCCACAAGTTGCGCAGCATCGGCCCCACGCAGGCGGAGGTGCTGGTGGTGGTCAGTCACGAGGACGAGTAACGATACGGGCGGTTGCCGCGCGCGCCGCGTGGCTCCTTAACGGCAAACAGTGGATGTAAAGTTTACTTGACATGGCATTTGGCCCGCCCTACTATGTAAAGCATACTTTACACATAGGAGAACACAATGCGCGTACAAACTGAACCGAAGTACTCAGCCCTCGAATGCAAGGCCGGGGCCACCTATCTACGCGAGCTGTTCGGCAGCATCGCCATCTATGCCGCCTTGCTGGTGCCCGCAATCATCTACGGGCCGGCGATGCAGGCCGGCGCGCTCAAGACGGCGGTGATGACGTGCCCGATGTTCGGCTTCTGGCTGATGATCTGGGCCGTCGCGCGCCAGGTCGGCCGTATGGACGAGTACCAGCGCATCGTCATGCTGGAGACGTTCGCGCTGGCCGCCGCCGTCACGGCCGCCGTGACCTTCACCTACGGCTTCATGGAGAACGCCGGCTATCCGCGCCTGAGCATGTTTTACGTGTGGGGCGTGATGGGCTTGGCCTGGCTGACCATCGGCCTGTTCCGCCGCTGGAAGATGGACCGATGAACAATACGATCCGCGACCTGCGCGCCGAGCGCGGCTGGAGCCAGGCTCATCTGGCGGACCAGCTGGCCGTGTCGCGCCAGACCGTCAACGCCATCGAGACGGGCCGCTACGATCCGAGCCTGCCGCTGGCGTTTGCGATCGCAAGGTTGTTTGACACTACTATCGAGGCGGTGTTTACCCCTTGAGCGGCGGTTGGGCGGGCCGCGTGGCCGCAGGCTTGGGCCGGCGGCGGCGCTCGGCGGATTACACTTCGTTAATCCGCCCTACGAAAAAAAAACGGGCCGAAGCCCGTTTTTTCTGTTCGCTTTAAAACGCGAAGATTAACGCTGGTCCAGCGGCTTGACCTCGCGCGTCGTCGAACCGACGAACAGCTGGCGCGGACGGCCGATTTTCTGTTCCGGATCGGCGATCATTTCGTTCCACTGGGCGATCCAGCCGATGGTGCGGGCCATGGCGAAGATACCGGTGAACAGCGACACCGGAATGCCCAGCGCCGATTGCACGATGCCCGAGTAGAAGTCGACGTTCGGGTACAGCTTGCGCGAGACGAAGTATTCGTCGCTCAGCGCGATCCTTTCCAGTTCCATCGCCAGCTTGAACAGCGGGTCGTCCTGCAGGCCCAGCTCTTCGAGCACTTCGTAGCAGGTCTCGCGCATCAGCTTGGCGCGCGGGTCGAAGTTCTTGTACACGCGGTGGCCAAAGCCCATCAGCTTGACGCCCGAGTTCTTGTCCTTGACCTGCTCGATGAAGGCCGGGATGTTCTCGACCGTGCCGATTTCCTTGAGCATGGTCAGCGCCGCTTCGTTGGCGCCGCCGTGGGCAGGGCCCCACAGGCAGGCGATACCGGCGGCGATACAGGCGAACGGGTTGGCGCCCGACGAACCGGCCAGACGCACGGTCGAGGTCGACGCGTTCTGCTCGTGGTCGGCGTGCAGGATCAGGATGCGGTCAAGCGCGCGCACCAGCACGTCATTGACTTTGTATTCCTCGCACGGATTGCCGAACATCATGCGCATGAAGTTGGCGCTGTACGACAGGTCGTTGCGCGGATACATGAACGGCTGGCCCATCGAGTACTTGTACGCCATCGCGACCAGGGTCGGCATCTTGGCGATCAGGCGGATGGCCGAGATCTCGCGCTGCTTGGCGTCGTTGATGTCGAGCGAGTCGTGGTAGAACGACGCCAGCGCGCCGACCGTGCCCACCAGCACCGACATCGGGTGCGCGTCGCGGCGGAAGCCGCGGAAGAAGAATTGCATCTGCTCGTGGACCATCGTGTGCTTGGTCACGGTCTCGACGAACTCGTCCTTCTGCACGCTGTTCGGCAGTTCGCCGTTCAGCAGCAGGTAGCAAGATTCCATGAAGTCGGCGTTCACGGCCAGCTGTTCGATCGGGTAGCCGCGGTACAGCAGCTCGCCCTTGTCGCCGTCGATGTAGGTGATGGTCGAGTTGCACGCGGCGGTCGACATGAAGCCCGGATCGTAGGTGAACTTGCCGGTGCCGGCGTACAGCTTGCGGATGTCGATCACGTCGGGACCAACGGTGCCCTTGTAGATCGGGAATTCCACCGAAGGGCTGCCATCGGAGAACGACAGGGTGGCTTTGTTGTCAGAAATATTCATGGACTCTTCCTTTTTTAGGGAGATGGGGCAGGTAAATAAAACGCGAAAATTCTGGTCGCCTTCAGTCTCAGGCCAGTCTCAGTCGCTGCAGCAACGCATGCACGTGCGGCAGGTCGACCTCGCCTTCCGGCTCCTTGCGGGCCAGCACCAGATCCATCAGGGCATTGTCCGACAAGTCGAGGAGCCGCGTGAACGCGTCCACTTCTTCGTCGGTCAATTCGGTTTCATGCGCATCGAGAAAACGCGTGAGGATGATGTCGTTTTCCAGCAGACCCCGGCGGGAGCGCCAACGCAGGCGCGCTCTGTTGGCTGGGTCCGACTGATGCGCAGCTTGGTTCGGTTCAGTCATGGGTCACTACTTTACACTGCGCGCGCCGATCGTGCTGGAGCGCCACTACTAAACAGGAACGGACGAAAAACGGGCGGCGCCAGGGCCGCCCGCCATGCGCTTTAGATTGCGCGACGTACCATCAGCTCTTTGATCTTGCCGATCGCCTTGTTCGGGTTCAACCCCTTCGGGCAGACGTCGACGCAGTTCATGATCGAGTGGCAGCGGAACAGGCGGTACGGGTCTTCCAGGTTGTCCAGGCGCGCGCCGGTGGCCTCGTCGCGCGAGTCGGCGATGAAGCGGTACGCTTGCAGCAGGCCGGCCGGGCCGACGAACTTGTCCGGGTTCCACCAGAACGACGGGCACGACGTCGAGCAGCACGCGCACAGGATGCACTCGTACAGGCCGTCGAGCTCTTCGCGCTCGGTCGGCGACTGCAGGCGCTCCTTTTCGGGGCGGATCGAGTCGTTGATCAGGTACGGCTTGATCGAGTCGTACTGCTTGAAGAACTGGGTCATGTCGACGATCAGGTCGCGGATCACCGGCAACCCCGGCAGCGGACGCAGCACGATAGGCTCGGTCAGCTCGTTGAGGTTGGTGGTGCAGGCCAGGCCGTTCTTGCCGTTGATGTTCATCGCGTCCGAACCGCACACGCCTTCGCGGCACGAGCGGCGCAGCGCCAGCGAATCGTCGACGTCGGACTTGATGCGCTGCAGGGCGTCGAGCAGCATCTTGTCGGTGTCTTTCAGCTCGACCGTCACGTCCTGCATGTACGGCTTGGCGTCCTGGTCCGGATCGTAACGGTAAATTTTCAGTTTGATTGTGCGTGCCATGGTCTAGCCTTAGAAAGTACGTGGTTTCGGTTTGAAGGTGTCAACCGTCAATGGCTTGGTCACGACTGCCTTGTATTCGAGGCGGTTGTCTGCCGAGTACCACAGGGTGTGCTTCATCCAGTTGTCGTCGTCGCGCTGCGGGTAGTCGTCGTGGGCGTGGGCGCCGCGCGATTCCTTGCGGGCCACGGCCGACAGCATGGTCGCCTTCGCCGTCTCGATCAGGTTGTCGAGCTCGAGCGCCTCGACGCGGGCGGTGTTGAACACCTTGGACTTGTCCTTGAACGAGACGTGCTTGCGGCGCTCGTCGAGCACCAGGATTTCCTTGGCGCCCTGCTGCATGGTCGCCTCGGTGCGGAACACGCCGCAGTACTTCTGCATCGTGGCGCGGATGTCGTTGGCGACGTTCTGCACCTTTTCCGAGCCGGTCGACGTCTCGAGCTTGTTCAAGCGGTCCATCGCGAAGTCCGACGCGTCCTTCGGCAGCGGCTTGTTTTCCTTCTGCTTCAGGTTCGACGCGACCACGTGGTTGCCGGCCGCGCGGCCGAACACCACCAGGTCGAGCAGCGAGTTGGTGCCCAGGCGGTTGGCGCCGTGCACCGACACGCAGGCGCATTCGCCGATCGCGTACAGGCCGCCGACGATCTTCTGCGTGCCGTCGCCGTTGGGCGTGACGACCTGGCCGTGGATGTTGGTCGGGATGCCGCCCATCTGGTAGTGGATGGTCGGCACGACCGGGATCGGTTCCTTGGTGGCGTCGACGTTGGCGAACTTGTGGCCGATCTCCAGGATCGACGGCAGGCGCTTGGCGATGGTGTCGGCGCCGATGTGGCGCAGGTCCAGCATCACGTGGTCCTTGTTCGGACCGCAGCCGCGGCCTTCCTTGATCTCCTGGTCCATCGAGCGCGAGACGAAGTCGCGCGGCGCCAGATCCTTCAGGGTCGGCGCGTAGCGCTCCATGAAACGCTCGCCTTCGGAGTTGATCAGGATGCCGCCCTCGCCGCGCACGCCCTCGGTGATGAGCACGCCCGCGCCGGCCACGCCGGTCGGGTGGAACTGCCAGAACTCCATGTCCTGCAGCGGCAGGCCGGCGCGCGCGGCCATGCCCATGCCGTCGCCGGTGTTGATGAAGGCGTTGGTCGACGCGGCGAAGATGCGGCCGGCGCCGCCGGTGGCGAAGATGGTGGTCTTCGCTTCGAGGATCATGGTTTCGCCGGTTTCCATTTCCAGGGCCACCACGCCGACGACGTCGCCTTCGGCGTCGCGGATGATGTCGAGCGCCATCCACTCGACGAAGAACTGGGTGCGGGCGCGCACGTTGCGCTGGTACAGCGTGTGCAGCAGCGCGTGGCCGGTGCGGTCGGCCGCGGCGCAGGCGCGCTGCACGGCTTTTTCACCGAAGTTGGCGGTGTGGCCGCCGAACGGACGCTGGTAGATGGTGCCGTCGGGATTGCGGTCGAACGGCATGCCGAAGTGCTCGAGCTCGTAGACGACCTTCGGCGCTTCGCGGCACATGAACTCGATCGCGTCCTGGTCGCCCAGGTAGTCGCCGCCCTTGACGGTGTCGAACATGTGCCAGAACCAGTTGTCCTCGGCCATGTTGCCCAGCGAGGCGCCGATGCCGCCCTGCGCCGCCACCGTGTGGGAGCGGGTCGGGAAGACTTTGGACAGCACCGCCACGTTCAGGCCGGCTTCGGCCAGTTGCAGCGAGGCGCGCATGCCGGAGCCGCCGGCGCCGACGATCACCGCGTCAAAGCGGCGGATTGGAATTCCAGTTTTAATAGCTGCCACGATTACACACTCCAGAGTATCTGTACCGACCATACGGCACAAGCGATCAGCCACAACATGGTGGCGATTTGCAGGATCAGGCGAAGGCCGACGGGTTTGACGTAGTCCATCAAAACGTCGCGCATGCCGACCCAGGCGTGATAGAACAGGCCGAACAGGGTGACGGCGGAAATCAGTTTGAACCATTGCTGGGCGAACAGGGCGGCCCAGCCTTCATAGGTGAAATTCTGGCCGCTCAGGAACGAGATCAGCAAGATGGCCGTGTAGAGCACCATGACGACGGCCGTCACGCGCTGCGCCAGCCAGTCCTTCAGGCCGTAGTGGGCGCCGACGACGCGGCGTTTTGGACCAACATTGTTATTTGCCATCTCAGAACACTCCAAACAATTTCAAGGCGACCAGCGCGGTCAGGACCAGGCTGATGATCAGCACGGCGGCCGACGAGCGGCGGGCCGAATCCTTGTCCAGGCCGACGTGGGTATCCATCACCAGGTGGCGCACGCCGGCGCAGAAGTGGTGGAAATAGCCCCAGCACAGGGCCAGGATGATCAGTTTGACCAGCGGATAGGTGATGAAGCCTTGATAGTGCGCGAAGGAAATCTCGGAGCGCAGGCTTTCTTGCAACAGATACAGCACGAACGGCAGCAACAGGCACATCAGAACGCCGCTGATGCGGTGCAGGATGGACACGATGGCGGCCAGGGGTTGGCGATAGTTGGATAATTCGGTAATGTGGATATTACGGAACTCCGGCCGTTCTTTTTTAGGGACTTCCCTTACGGCTTCTGACATAACAAGACCTCCTCAGGCTTAGACAAAAATTGGTTAGACTGCGATTTTCGCCGATTTCCGCGCCGATAACCAATATCTATTGTTACATATAACTAAAATAGTGTTTTGCAACACCGTCCGGCGGCCGCTTTGCGCGGCTCATCGTATTATCAGCGCAACAATGCTACCGTGGTGTGACGCACGGTTTCTTGTACGCTACCTGACGCGCTTTTGTGCCCGCCAGGGTCTCCCGCTCCACCCGTTGGGTTCGGTTTAAAGCCGTGGCGCCGCCTCCAATTGCTGCGGCGCACTCAGTTCAATCACTCAGTTCAATTCATTATGATAATGATGGCGCTCGGTCAAATACTGTCCACGGCGCAACTCCACCGGCTTGTCGCCATAGGTGAACGACACCCGCTCGGACGCCAGCAGCGGCGTATCGACGGCGATGTGCAGCAGCGCGGCCACGCCGGCGTCGGCGCCGACGGCGCGGATCTTCTCGGTGGCGCGGATCATGCGGGTGCCGAATTCGGACTCGAACAGCCCGTACATCGGCCCCTTGTACTCGACCAGGCGCTCGGCCGTCAGTCCCTTGAACGTCACCCCGGGCAGCCACAGCTCCTCGACGATGGTCGGCACGCTGTCAAACGACTGCACGCGCTTGATGAAGATGACGGCGTCGCCGGACTTGAGGTCGAGCAGGCGCGCCACGTCGGCGGGCGCGCGCATGCGCTTGACTTCGATGAACTTACTTTCGGGATAGTGCGGCACGCCCTCGTCGGGCATCAGCTTGAGGAAGCGGAAATGGGCGCGCGCCTCGTGGTGGGTGGCGACAAAGGTGCCCTTGCCCTGCTTGCGCATGACCAGGTTCTCGGCGGCGAGCTCGTCGATGGCTTTGCGCACCGTGCCCTGGCTGACCTTGAAGCGGTTGGCCAGCTCGACTTCGCTGGGGATCAACTCGCCCGGCTTCCACTCCCCCGATTGCAGGCTTTGAGTTATCAGCGCCTTGATTTGCTGGTAAAGTGGGGAGAATGTAGGCGAGCTGCCAACCGGCAAACCGGGCGCGCCGGCGGCCGGCGCGGCGCCCTGGGCGGGCGCCGGACCCGCCGACGCCCCGGCGGCGCCACCGGCACTCGAGGCTGGGCTGCTGCTGTTCGGATTGGGCGGGACGGGATTCATAGACCGAGATTTCACCACAAACGACCACTTCCGTCCAGCAAAACCACCAATAACTTATGTGTCTTATATAAGACATAAGATAGGATTGACAGAAGCTAGTTACGCGCCTACACTCCGCAGCCATGCGTTTATATGCTGTGGATTTGCAGTATGATTATGGATTAGGTTTTCCCGGGCCGGCACGGTCCAGCTTCAAGAACACTTTCATTCCCACTTTGGAGATTCATCATGGCTAAAACCCCAATGCGTGTTGCTGTCACCGGCGCCGCCGGTCAAATCGGTTACGCTTTGCTGTTCCGCATCGCCAACGGCGACATGCTCGGCAAGGACCAGCCGGTCATCCTGCAACTGCTGGAAATCGCGGACGAAAAAGCACAGAAGGCCCTCAAGGGCGTCATGATGGAAATCGACGACTGCGCCTTCCCGCTGCTGGCCGAGATGACCGCCCACTCCGACCCGATGACCGCCTTCAAGGATGTCGACGTCGCCGTGCTGGTCGGCGCCCGTCCGCGCGGCCCCGGCATGGAACGCAAGGACCTGCTCGAGGCGAACGCCCAGATCTTCACCGTGCAGGGCAAGGCGCTCGACGCCGTCGCCTCGCGCAACGTCAAAGTGCTGGTGGTGGGCAACCCTGCCAACACCAACGCCTACATCGCCATGAAATCGGCGCCGTCGCTGCCGGCCAAGAACTTCACCGCCATGCTGCGCCTGGACCACAACCGCGCGCTGTCGCAAGTGGCCGCCAAGACCGGCACCGCCGTCAAGGACATCGAAAAGCTCACCGTCTGGGGCAACCACTCGCCGACCATGTACGCCGACTACCGCTTCGCCACCGTCGGCGGCAAGGCCGTCAAGGACTTGATCAACGACCAGGAATGGAACGCCAACGTGTTCCTGCCGACCGTCGGCAAGCGCGGCGCGGCCATCATCGAAGCGCGCGGCCTGTCGTCGGCGGCGTCGGCCGCCAACGCCGCCATCGACCACGTGCACGACTGGATGCTGGGCACCAACGGCAAGTGGACCACCATGGGCGTGCCATCGGACGGTTCGTACGGCATCCCTGAAGGCACCATGTTCGGCTTCCCGGTCACCACCGAAAACGGCGAATACAAAATCGTCCAGGGCCTGGAAATCGACGCCTTCTCGCAAGAGCGCATCAACCTGACCCTGAAGGAACTGACCGAAGAGCGCGAAGGCGTCAAGCACCTGCTGCCGTAATCTTCCCCGTGCACTAAGTGGAACCGGTCAAACCACCGATCCGCCGCACCCGCCGCGCTGCCGAGAGCAGCGCGGCTGTTGTTCAGCCAACCGCCATTCCAGACCACACCCGCATGCACCCATCCGAGGTTTTATTCCAGGGCAATCGCCAGCCGCTGCTGCTGCCGGCCTGCGACCACTACGCCGGCTCCGAAAAGCTGATGCGCAAATCGATCGCTCTGCAACAAGAACTTGGCCCGCTGTTCGACATCACCCTCGACTGCGAGGACGGCGCCAGCGCCGGCAACGAGGCCGCCCACGCGCGCCTGGTGGCCGAGCTGGTCGACTCCGACGACAACAAATTCAACCGCATCGGCGCCCGCGTGCACGACGTCGGCAGCCCGTTCTTCGCCCAGGACGTGGCCATCATCTGCGCCGCCGCGCCGCGCCTGGCCTACCTGGTGCTGCCCAAGGTGCACGGCGCGCAAGAGGTGCACGACGCCATCGCGCTCATCAACCGGCACGCCGAACAAGCCGGCCGCACCCTGGACAACGCGCTGCCGGTGCACGTGCTGATCGAAACCCACGGCGCGCTGCGCCAGGCCTACGACATCGCCGCCATCGCGCAGGTGCAGTGCCTGTCGTTCGGCATCATGGACTTCGTCTCGGCCCACTACGGCGCCATTCCCGGCGCCGCCATGCGCACCCCGGGCCAGTTCACGCACCCGCTGGTGGTGCGCGCCAAGCTGGAAATCGCCGCCGCCTGCCACGCGCACGGCAAGGTGCCCTCGCATAACGTCACCACCGAGATCAAGGACACGGCCGTCGCCGCCAACGACGCCCAGCGCGCCGCCGCCGAATTCGGCTACACGCGCATGTGGAGCATCCACCCGAACCAGATCAAGCCGATCATCAAGACCTTCACGCCGCGCCTGTCCGAGGTCAACGAGGCGGCCGCCATCCTGCTCGAGGCGGCGGCCGTGCAGTGGGGGCCGATCGCGCAGAACGGGCGCTTGCACGACCGCGCCAGCTACCGATATTATTGGACCGTTTTACAGCGCGCCAAACTGGCCGGGCTGAGCTTGCCCGAGTCGGTGGCCGCGCTGATGAACCCCGCCGACCACCCACTGGAACCAAACTGATGTCGATCTCCAAACTGATTACGGCCTGCAGCCTCGCGCTGGCCTCCCTGACGCTCGCCAGCGGCGCCCACGCCGCCGCCGAGACCACCACCGCGGCCAAGAAAACGGTCAAGAAATCGACCAAGGCCGCCAAGAAGGCCGCCGCGCCGGTCGAAGCGGCCGCGCCCAAGGGGCCGGACGAGGAAGCCGACGAACCGCCCGTGACCGACGCCGCCGTCACCGAGTTCGACTGCGAACTGGGCAACAAGATCACCATCTACGCCAACACCACCGACGAGTCGCACATCGCGCTGCGCTGGAAAAAGCGCCTGCACCGCTTGACGCGCGTGGGCACGACCACCGGCGCCCAGCGCTTCGAGAACAAACTCTACGGCCTGATCTGGATCGGCATCCCGGCCAAGGGCATGCTGCTCGACTCCAAGCTGAACCGCCAGTTGGCCAACGAATGCCGCAACGCCGAGCAGTTGAAGCCGGTCGCGGCCGGCGAGCACGAGCCGACCAGCGTCAAGACCACGGTCCAGTAACACGGTTCCAAAACGGGCGCGCCGCCACGGGCGCTTGCACAACGTTGTACTTCAATAAATAGACGATACCCACTGAAGGAGAGGTCATGTCCCGCAACACTCTGAACACGCTTAAGGATTTCAACATTTCGGGCAAGAAGGCGAAGTTCTACTCGCTGCCTGCACTGGAGAAGAGCCTGGGCGCCAAAATCTCCCGCCTGCCGGTATCGATCCGCGTCGTGCTGGAATCCGTGCTGCGCAACTGCGACGGTAAGAAGGTTACCGAGGAACACATCAAGCAGCTGGCCAACTGGAGCCCGACCGGCGAGCGCACCGACGAGATCCCGTTCGTCGTCGCCCGCGTGGTGTTGCAGGACTTCACCGGCGTGCCGCTGCTGGCCGACCTGGCCGCGATGCGCAACGTCGCCTACAAGATGGGTATCAACGCCAAGAAGATCGAGCCGCTGGTGCCGGTCGACCTGGTGGTCGACCACTCGGTCACCATCGACCACTTCCGCGAGCCGGGCGCGCTGGACCTGAACATGAAGCTGGAATTCTCGCGCAACAACGAGCGCTACCAGTTCATGAAATGGGGCATGCAAGCGTTCGACACCTTCGGCGTGGTGCCGCCGGGCTTCGGCATCGTCCACCAGGTCAACCTGGAATACCTGGCGCGCGGCGTGCACAAGGATGCGGCCGGCGTCTACTACCCTGATTCGCTGGTCGGCACCGACTCGCACACCACCATGATCAACGGCATCGGCGTGGTCGGCTGGGGCGTGGGCGGCATCGAGGCCGAAGCCGGCATGCTGGGCCAGCCGGTCTACTTCCTGACCCCGGACGTGATCGGCGTGAACCTGACCGGCGTGCTGCGCGAAGGCTGCACCGCGACCGACCTGGTGCTGACCATCACCGAACTGCTGCGCAAGGAAAAAGTCGTCGGCAAGTTCGTCGAGTTCTTCGGCGAAGGCACCGAGACGCTGTCGGTCACCGACCGCGCCACCATCGCCAACATGGCGCCCGAATACGGCGCGACGATGGGCTTCTTCCCGGTCGACGACGCCACCATCGAATACTTCGAAGGCACCGGCCGCACCAAGGCCGAAATCGACGCCTTCGCCGCCTACTTCAAGGCGCAGGGCATGTACGGCGTGTCGAAAGCGGGCGAGATCGACTACACCCGCGTGGTGGAACTGAACCTCACCAGCGTCACCCCGTCCCTGGCCGGTCCTAAGCGTCCACAGGACCGTATCGAAATCGGCAACGTGAAAAACAACTTCACCGAACTGTTCTCGAAACCGACCACCGAAAACGGCTTCAACAAAAAGCCGGAAGACCTGACCAAGACCTACACCACCACCAACGGCGTGGACGTGAAAAACGGCGACGTGCTGATCGCCGCCATCACCTCGTGCACCAACACCTCGAACCCGAGCGTGCTGCTGGCCGCCGGCCTGCTGGCCAAGAAGGCCGTCGAAGCGGGCCTGACGGTCGCCCCGCACATCAAGTCGTCGCTGGCGCCCGGCTCGCGCGTGGTCACCGAGTACCTGACCGCCGCCGGCCTGCTGCCGTACCTGGAAAAACTGGGCTTCGGCGTGACCGCCTACGGCTGCACCACCTGCATCGGCAACGCCGGCGACCTGACCCCGGAACTGAACGCGGCCATCACGTCGAACGACATCGTCGCCTCGGCCGTGCTGTCGGGTAACCGCAACTTCGAAGCGCGGATCCACCCGAACATCCGTTCGAACTTCCTGGCCTCGCCACCGCTGGTGGTGGCCTACGCCATCGCCGGCAACATGACCGTCGACCTGATGACCCAGCCGGTCGGCAAGGGCACCAACGGCAAGGACGTCTACCTGGGCGACATCTGGCCGACCTCGAAAGAGATCGCCAAGCTGATGAAGTTCGCGATGAACTCGAAAGTGTTCAAGACCAACTACGCCGACGTCAAGGGCAACCCCGGCAAGCTGTGGGAACACGTCTCGACCACCGAAGGCCAGGTCTACAACTGGCCGGCGTCGACCTACATCGCCGAGCCACCGTTCTTCGACGGCTTCGAGATGACCCCGAAAGCGGTCGCCACCGGCATCGAAGGCGCGCGCGCGCTGGGCGTGTTCGGCGACTCGATCACCACCGACCACATCTCCCCCGCCGGATCGATCAAGGAAGACGGCCCGGCCGGCAAATGGCTGCTGGCCAACGGCGTGCTCAAGGCGGACTTCAACTCCTACGGCTCGCGCCGCGGCAACCACGAGATCATGATGCGCGGCACCTTCGCCAACGTGCGCATCAAGAACAAGATGATCCCGCCAAAAGCGGACGGTTCGGCGGTCGAGGGCGGCATCACGATCCACCAGCCATCGGGCGAACAACTGTCGATCTACGACGCGGCCATGAAGTACGTTGCCGAAGGCACGCCGACGATGGTGTTCGGCGGCGAAGAGTATGGCACCGGCTCGTCGCGCGACTGGGCCGCCAAGGGCACCCAGCTGCTGGGCGTGAAGGCCGTGATCGTGCGTTCGTTCGAACGCATCCACCGCTCCAACCTGGTCGGCATGGGCGTGCTGCCGCTGCAATTCATCGGCACCGACAGCGTCGAATCCCTGGGCATCACCGGCAAGGAAACCTACGACCTCAAGGGCCTGGAAGGCGAGATCAAGCCGCAACAGCTGGCCACGCTGGTGATCCACCGCGCCGACGGTTCGAGCCAGGAAGTCAAAGTGCTGCTGCGTATCGACACCCCGATCGAAGTCGACTACTACAAGCACGGCGGGATTCTGCCATTCGTGCTGCGCCAGCTGCTGGCCGCTTAAGCAGTTAGTTGCAGTCGTCGAAAACACCCTGTCCGCGCGAGCGGCGGGGTGTTTTTTTATGTGGCGGCGCCCGCGGGGGTTTGCGGGCGATGCCGCCTTTTACCCCGCACGGCCACGCGGGGACGTACCCCACGGGGTACGTCCCCTAAGTTGGGACGCTGGCGTATTGGTGAAGGCGCGCGGGGTTGGGGGTTCCCTCGCACGCCACCGGCCGCCGCGCGGGCTTGATTTCCCCCGCCCTGTCCCGAACTAATGCGGGGTAACCGAGCGAATCAACTACAATACGTGTCATAAGGGTTATGATCTATCTGACTGATCCGTTTTTTTCACTCGCTTTTCAATTTTATAAGACTCTTATTGCGCTATGCGTCGTCCATCTAAAGATTCATCCCATAAATTGTCTGTCGAAAGCCAGCGCCTCGTCACCTACGCCCAAGCTGTCGGCCAGGCGGCCAGCCGCCTGGAGGAACGTTCGTGGGAACACAGCCTCGATGCGCAGCTCCAGAAACTGCTCAAGACCGGCCACCAGGACACCATCGACGCCACCCTCAACGCGCTGTTCAAAGAAGACTTGAACGCCTACGACGTGCTGATGGATGGCGTCGAGGCGGTCAGCGAATCGAGCAGCATCACCATCGACACGGCCGACGGCGTCGCCAAGCAGTACGACGTGCTGCTGGTGGCAGCGCCCATCCTGGCCTGGACGCGCTTCTCGATCGCCTCCGGCGCCATCCCGGCCGACATCCTGCAAACCCTGTCGGCGCACTTCAGCGCCCACTTGCTGGCCGACGGCACGCGCATGGCCATGTCGCCGACCCTGTTCTCGATCGACCAGCTGCCGCGCAGCCACGTCGAGACCTATGGCAAGGTGCACAAGCTGGCGCAGGCCGCCATCAAGGGCACCGTGCTCAAGGCCGACACCAAGGTGCCGGAGACGGCGCCGTTCCTGGCCGACACGCGCTACCTGCTGGTGGCGGTGGTCGCCCCGGCCGGCGCGCCGCTGTTCCGCTGGCAGATGCCGTCGAACCAGGGCAACTTCGCCAACGAGCGCGCCACCGCGCTCGAGCAATGGCGCGAGCAGGTCACGCCGACGGTCACCCGCCTGCTGCCCGGCTGCGGCATCGAACTGCTGCTGCCGGAGGCCTACTACATGGCTTGCCGCGAGGCGGACAAATTGATCCGTCCGGTATCGATCCGCGCCGCCGTGCACTACCTTACGCACACGCTGGCGGTCGAACCGTCCGAGCTGCGCGCGGTGGTGGCCGGCTTCGGCGAGGAAAACGCCGACGGCCAGATCGACGAGTACCGCGTGGCGTTCACGCAGCGCTCGACGCCGGATGTGATCTACGGCGTCGTCTGGCCGCTGTACGGGCAGGAGGACGAGGAAGGCACGCCGCCGGAAGGACCGCTGCAGGGCGGCCCGGGCGGCGTGGTGCAAAAGCCGGTCACGCCGGTCGACGAGATCGTCGCCCACCTGAACGCGGCCGGCATCACGCAGATCAAGAAGCACGCCGAGCGCTACGTGGCCGAGTTCTGCGACGATTGCGGCGCGCCGCTGTTCGCCGACCCGGTCGGCGAGCTGGCGCACGCGGAGATGCCGGAAGACGCGCCCAGCGGCACCGAGCACTTCCATTAATAAAAAAGCCCTTCGGGGCTTTTTTTGTACCCGGCGGCGCTCGTGCACGTCGGCGACACCTTCGAAACACGTAGGGCGGATTAGGCGGAACGCCGTAATCCGCCACTCGATTAGCCGCCGACAACGCATGCATGGCGG
Organism: uncultured Duganella sp.; assembly: GCA_963513825.1. Taxonomy (GTDB): domain Bacteria; phylum Pseudomonadota; class Gammaproteobacteria; order Burkholderiales; family Burkholderiaceae_D; genus Rugamonas. The sequence continues at coordinate 7,420 of CAUPRW010000001.1, read as the reverse complement.
ATTACGCTGCGCTAATCCGCCCTACGTGGCTTGGAAGACTCAGGCTGTGGCTGTGGAAGATAGATGACGATGATCGGCGCCTCGCTTCGTGCCACGATCGGGCGCACAACGAACGAATTGACGGCCACGAGATATTGCGTCGAGGCGCGCCTTGAACGCTGCAACGTGTTATCCATCCCTCCAGCTTAGACCAACTCGGGTCGCCTACCAAGCCGAAAACGGGTGCTTGATCAGGTTCGAATTGAGATAACGCAGGTCGTCCGTGACCTCTTCGGCCACCCATTCCGGCTTGTCGAACGCCTGATCTTCCGAGCCCAGTTCGATCTCCGCCACCACCAGCCCGGCATTGGCGCCGAGGAACTCGTCGACCTCCCACACATTGCCGGCGAAGGCGATGCGGCGGCGGTATTTTTCGATCAGCGGTTGCTCGCACAAGCCGTCGAGCAGCTCGGCCGCGTCGGCCACCGGGATCGGATACTCCCACTCGCCGCGCGTGGCGCCGACGTTGCGGCCCTTGATCGTCAGCACCGCCCGCTCGCCCTCGATGCGCACCCGCACCACCCGCTCCTTGTGCGACGACAGATAGCCCTGGCGGAAAAACACCGGCTCGCCCAGCGCCTTCCACGCGTCGCCGCGCACCAGGAACTTGCGCTCGATCTCGACGCCCACGTCAGTAGTCGTCCAGCGACAGCAGGATGGGCTGCAGGATCGCCGCGCCCAGCGCCGCGCTGCGCGCGCCGTTCCAGCCCACGTGCGGATCGGGCAGGTCGGCGTTGTCCTTGAACGGCATCTCCAACGTCAGCGCCAGGCAGCCGAAGTGGTGGCCGACATACTTGGACGCCAGGGTCAGCATGTCTTCCTTGTACTTGCTGGCCGCGTAGCCGACCTTGTCCTGGAAGTCCGGGCTGGCGTTTTTATAGCGGTCGATGAAGGCCTGCTGCTTGGCGCGGCGCTCGTCGCTGAAGTTCTCCAGCATCTCGTTACCGGCCACGAAGTTGTACGGCAGCGCCTCGTCGCCGTGGATGTCGAAGAACATGTCGATGCCCGTCTCGTGCATCTTCTGCTTTACGACCAGCACTTCCGGGCTGCGCTCGGCCGATGGCGTCATCCACTCGCGATTAAGGTTGGCGCCGGCGGCGTTGGTGCGCAGGTTGCCGCGCACCGAGCCGTCCGGATTCATGTTCGGCACGATGTAGAACACGCAGCGCTGCAGCAGCTTGCGCGCGATCGGGTTCGAGTCGTCGAGCAGCGTATCGATCAAGCCCTCGATGAACCATTCGGCCATCGATTCGCCCGGGTGCTGGCGCGCGATGAACCAGATTTTCTTTTCCGCTTCCGGCTTGCCGATGACGACCAGGTTCATGTCGCGGCCGTCGACCGTGCTGCCCAGGTCGAGCACACGCGCCAGCGGGTTCTCCGCCACCTCGCCGAGCAGGCGCAGATGGCGCTCGAACGAATACGGCTCGAAATAGGCGTAGTAGACGCTGTCGAGGTCCGGCGTGTGGCGGATCGTCATGACGGCGCCGTCGAAGGTGGTCGGCACGCGGAACCAGTTCTCGCTGTCGTAGCTGGCCACGGCCTGGTAGTTCTCGTAGCCCTTGGCGTAGGTGGCCTGGCCGGCGTTGAGGATGCGCATCGTCACCTGCTGGCCGCGCGCGCCCTGCAGGCGGTAGTGGAACCACTGGTGGATGTCGGCGTGCGAGTCCTTGCGCAGATTGAGCTCGATGGTGGCGGCGCTGTCGGCGCGCAGCACCTCGATGGCGCCGGAGTCGAAGTTCTGGCTGATTTTGATAGTCATGGTCGATCCGATTATGTGAATACCGATCACGCTATTTTACCAGCATGCTCCCCTCGCGCCGGTAGCGCAGGTGCCAGGTCAGCGCCTGTTCCAGCACATGCGGCGTCTGGCCGCCGCCGGCGAGCGCGGCCTCGAAATAGGCGCGCAACTGCGGCCGGTAATCGGGGTGCGCGCAGCGTTCGATGATCAGCGGCGCGCGTTCGCGCGGCGCCAGCCCGCGCAGGTCGGCCAGCCCCCATTCCGTCACCAGCACATCGACATCGTGCTCGGTGTGGTCGACGTGGGCGGCAAACGGCACCACGCTGGAAATGGCGCCATCCTTGGCCACCGATTTGCTCACGAAGATGGCGATCTGGCCGTTGCGCGCGAAGTCGCCCGAACCGCCGATACCGTTCATCATCTGCGTGCCGCCGACGTGGGTCGAGTTGACGTTGCCGTAGATGTCGAATTCGAGCGCCGTGTTCAACGCGATGATGCCCAGCCGCCGCACCAGCTCGGGGTGGTTGCTGATTTCCTGCGGGCGCAGCACGACGCGGCCGCGATAGCGCTCGATATCGCCGATGAAGCGCTCATGCACCGCCGCCGACAAGGTGATCGAGGACGCCGACGCCATCGCCAGATGGCCCGAGTCGAGCAGCTCGATGGCGCTGTCCTGCAGCACTTCGGAATACATCGTCATGTCGCGGAACGGCGAATCGAGCAGCCCGTGCAGCACCGCGTTGGCGATGGTGCCGATGCCCGCCTGCAGCGGCAGCAGCTCCGGCCCCATGCGCCCGGCCGCCACCTCGCCCTCGAGGAAGGCGATCACGTGGCGCGCGATGGCGTCGGTCTCCGCGTCCGGCGGCAGGGCGTTCGACGGGCTGTCCGGGCTGTCGGTGATGACGATGGCGGCGATGCGCTCCGGGTCGACCTTGATGGCGGTGGCGCCGATGCGCTGCCATGGCGTCAGCAACGGGATCGCGCCGCGGTGCGGGCGCCGCTCCGGCACATAAATATCGTGCAAGCCTTCCAGCGCCAGCGGCGCGCGCAGGTTGATCTCGACGATGATGTGCCTGGCCTGCTGCGCGAACGCGGCGCTGTTACCGACCGACATGGTCGGAATGATGCCGCCGTCGGCCGTGATCGCGACCGCCTCGATGACGGCGATGTCGATCGGTTTCAGGTCGCCCGAGCGCAGCTGTTCGGCCGTCTCGGACAGATGCTGGTCGATGAACATCACCTCGCCGGTGTTGATCTTGCGGCGCAACGCGGCGTCCGACTGGAACGGCATGCGCCGCGCGACGACGCCGGCGTTGGCCATCAAGCCGTCGCTGTCGTTGCCGAGCGAAGCGCCGGTCAAGAGGGTCAGGTTGAGCGGCGCGAAGCGGGCCCGCTCGACCAGCGCCAGCGGCAATGCCTTGGCGTCGCCGGCGCGGGTGAACCCGCTCATGCCCACGCTCATGCCCTCGTCGAACAGCGCGGCGGCGTCGCTGGCGCTCATCACCTTGTCCATCAGCGACGGGCGGCGGATGCGGTCTTCATACATATTATTTCCTTAGTGCACCGATTAGATGGAAGCAGTATAAAATCGCCCCATCAGTCGCCGCATGACTTAATTTCCCATTTTCCAGTCGAAAAATTCATGGATCTCCGCTCGCTGCGTTATTTCGTGGAAACCGTCCGCCTCGACAGCTTCACCAAGGCGGCCGAAGCGCTGCACGTGACGCAATCGACCATCAGCAAGATGGTGCGGCAGCTGGAGCGGGAGCTCGGCGCCCAGTTGCTGGTGCGCGAAGGCCGCGCGCTGACGCTGACCGACACCGGACAGGCGGTCTACGCGCGCGGCGAGGAAATGCTGGCGACCATGCGCCGGCTCGAGGTGGAGGTGCGCGACACCCAGGCCGTCGAGCGGGGGCGGCTGGTGGTCGGCATTCCGCCGATGATCAACCTGCTGTTTACGCCGGCGCTGAAGGCTTTCCGCCAGCGCCACCCGCGCATCGCGCTCACGCTGCAGGAGGACACCGGGCAGGAGGTCGAGCGCAAGGTCGCCGCCGGCGAGCTGGAAATCGGCATGACCGTGCTGCCGGCCGACGCCAGGCTTGAACTGGAGACGGCGCCGGTCGCCAGCTACCCGATCTGGGCGGTGGCCGCGAGCGGCACCTTCCAGGCCAACCGCACCACGCTCGCGCTCAAGGCGCTGGCCGCCACGCCGCTGGTGATGCTCAAGGACGATTTCGCCCTCACGCGCGCGCTGCGGCTGGCCTTCGTGGAGGCGGGATTCGAGCCGGTGATCGCCGCGCAGAGCGGCCAGTGGGACTGGCTGGTGGCGATGGCCTCGGCCGGCGTCGGCGTCGCCCTGCTGCCGGAGCCGTTCGTGCATCGGCTGGCGATCGGCCACCTGGACGCCGTGCGGCTGGTCGAACCGGCGCTGCAATGGCAGGTGGCCCATGTGTGGCGCCGGCGCTACCTGTCGCACGCGGCGCGCGCCTGGCTCGAGGTGTGCCGCGACGTGCTGGGGACCGCGGCGCCGGCGGAAAACATCCTGGCGTCGCCGTACCACGCGTGAGCGGCAAACGGGGGCGGGCGGCAGGCCGCGATCCACCGGAGTTCGCCGTGGTCCGCCGTGAGCCGTCGGCGGCGCTTGGCGGATTACGCTGCGCTAATCCGCCCTACGTGGTCCACCTCCGCGGGCGGCAGTTCATGGATGGCGACGCCCTCGATCGGATCGACCGGCCGTTGCCACGGCCGCAGCGCGATCATGCGTGTCGTGTCGTCGTAGCCGGCCTGCCAGCGGGCGCGGATGCCGGCCGCGCTGAAGTCGATGTCCTTGGTGTGGTCCTCGCCACCGATGCGCGGCGCCTTGAGCGAGGCCACGTGCATGGTGGTGCCGCAACCCCACGAGGCCAGCTCGCGCAGCTCGGGCGATAGCGCCGTCTCCTCCGGCAGGTGCAGCGTCAATTGGCGGATCACATGGCGCAGCCGGTGCAGCTTGCGCTGCTGTTCGATGTTGCTGGCGCGGCTGGCGTACTGGATCTCCTTGTACTTGTCGAGCACGTCGAGCAGGCTTTGCGGCTCACCGCCGTCCGGGTTCCACACCTGCACGTGGAAGATCACCGAGCTGCGGCGCGGCTCGTCGTCGAACACCGCCTCGATCGGCGTGTTGGAGTAGATGCCGCCGTCCCAGTATGGCTCGCCGTCGATGCGCACCGCCGGAAAGGCCGGCGGCAGCGCGCCGGAGGCCATCACGTGCGACGCGGTCAGCGTCTCCCTCAGGCTGTCGAAATAGCGCATCGCGCCGCTGCGGGCGTTGACCGCGCCGACCGTCAGGCGCATCGCGTGCCGGTGCTGTCGCAGGTAGTCGAAATCGACCAGCGCGTCGAGCGTGGCGCGCAGCGGCGCCGTTTCGTAAAAGGAGGCTTGCTCGACGCCGACCTTGGCGTCCGGATTCCACCAGCACGCCATCCGCGGCTCGAAAAAGGCCGGTATGCCCTGCCCCATCGTCACGGCGTTGGCCACCGCGCGCGGCATGGCCGCGAAGCCGAGCGCGTTGCGCTCCATGCGGTGCCAGAACTGGCGCAGGCGGTCGAGCCGCTCGTGCGGCGCGTTGCCGGCGATGATGGCGCCGTTGATGGCGCCGATCGACGTGCCGATCACCCAATCGGGCTCCAGTCCCGCCTCGTGCATGGCCTGGTAGACGCCGAGCTGGTAGGCGCCGAGCGCGCCGCCGCCCTGCAGCACAAGCACGGTCTGGCCGGGAATGGAGAGGGTATCGGCAGGGTGTGTCAAGAAACCTCCGGCGGCTGGTCAATACAGTGATTGTATCGTAGGGCGGATTAGCCGGCACGGCGTAATCCGCCAAGCGCCGCCGACGGCCCATGGCGGGCCACGCCGCGCCACGCGCCCGCCGAATCGCACGCGGCTCAACCGACGTTCACCCCCTTCGCCTTCAACGCCGCCCGCACACCCGCGCCGTAAGCCGGATCGGCCAGATCGAAGTGCCCCAACTGGCGCGCGATGATCTCCGCGCCCACCTGGCTGAGCGGACCGGCGATGTTGTTGAACAGGTTGAGCTTTTCCCCGGCCGGCAGCAACCGGAACAGATTACCGGCCTGCGTGTAGTCGTCCTCGACGCCGCGCCCATCGTAGCGCGCCGCGCCGCCGTCGAGCGCCAGCGCCGGTTCGCCGTGGCCGAGGCCTTGCGGATTGCTGCCGCGCGCTTCAACCGGCTGGTAGTTCTGCGCCGCGCCGCCGTTGGCAATCGCCATCGCGCCATCGCGCTGCTGGTTGTGCACCGGGCAGCGCGGCGCGTTCACCGGCAGGTGCTGGTGGTTGGTGCCGACGCGGTACAGCTGCGCGTCGTGGTAGGCGAACAGGCGCGCCTGCAGCATCTTGTCGGGCGAGTAGCCCAGGCCCGGCACCACGTTCGACGGCGACAACGCCGCCTGCTCCACTTCCGCGTGGTAGTTCAGCGGATTGCGGTTCAATTCGAACAAGCCCACCGGAATGAGCGGGAAGTCCTTGTGCGGCCACACCTTGGTCAGGTCGAACGGGTTCCAGCCAGTGCGCGCCTCCCACGCGACCAGTTCGGCCTCGGTGGCCACCTGCAGCTTGACCTCCCATTGCGGGAAGTCGCCGGCGGCGATGGCGCCGAACAGGTCGCGCTGCGCGTAGTCCGGATCCTCGCCGGCGATGCGGCTCGCCTCGGCGGCCGGCAGGTTCTTGATGCCCTGCTTAGTCTTCAGGTGCCATTTGCAGTACACACGCTCGCCGGCCTCGTTGATCAGGCTGAAGGTGTGGCTGCCGAAACCGTCCATGTGGCGGTAGCCGTCGGGCGTTCCGCGGTCCGAGAACAGCATCGTCACCTGGTGCAGGCTTTCCGGGGTTTTGCTCCAGAAGTCGAACATCATCGTCGGCGACTTCAGGTTGGTTTGCGGATCGCGCTTTTGGGTGTGGATGAAGTCGGGGAACTTGATGCCGTCCTTGATGAAGAACATCGGCGTGTTGTTGCCGACCAGGTCCCAGTTGCCCTCCTCCGTGTAGAAGCGCATGGCGAAGCCGCGCGGATCGCGTTCGGTGTCGGCGCTGCCACGCTCGCCACCGACGGTGGAAAAGCGCACGAAGGTCTCGGTCTGCTTGCCGACCGCCGCGAACAGCTTGGCCTTGGTGTAGCGGGTGATGTCGTGGGTGACGGTGAAGGTGCCGTAGGCGCCCGAGCCCTTGGCGTGCACCACGCGCTCGGGAATGCGCTCGCGGTTGAAGTGCTGGAGTTTTTCGATCAGGTGGAAGTCTTGCAGCAGCAAGGGCCCGCGGCCGCCGGCGCTGACGGAGTTCTGGTTGTCGGCGACCGGGATGCCGGAGGCGGTGGTGATCGGTGGCTGGCTCATGCTATGGCTCCTCGTTAATAGTGTAAGACTATTGTAACGAGGTAGATCCATAGTTCAAAACTATAAATAACTATGGATTTGATAGCTTAGGCCAATAACGGCGAGGTCTACAGGAGATACGTAGATACTATGAATGAGGGCGGGTCGGCAAAAGCCGCATTTTTATCCTAATGTGAGATCTCGACGATCTATATCCGCCACAGGAGGAAAAAATGGAACCGACCCGCACGAACGAGTTTACGCCAGATTCGGAATTTTT